>NZ_MXPU01000013.1 GCF_002204185.1 Rhizobium esperanzae
CGGCTCGGCGCTGAACGGCACCTATGGCAGTCTCGTGCTCAATGCATCGGGTACCTATAGCTATGCGGTCAACGAGAACAATGCGACCGTTCAGGCGCTGCGACAGTCGACCAACACGCTGAGCGATGTCTTCAGCTACACGATGCGCGACAGCGCCGGCGCCACGGCCACGGCGAACCTGACGATCACCATCCATGGCGCCAACGATGCACCGGTGCTGGCCGTCCAGACGACGACCCAGAATGCCACCGTCGGCTCTGCCTTCTCCTTCTCGCTGCCGACGACCACCTTCACCGATGTCGACAGCGGCGACACGTTGGCCTATGCGGCAACGGCCGCCGACGGCACGGCGCTGCCGTCCTGGCTGAGCTTCAACGCCTCGACGCGCACCTTCTCCGGCACGCCGACGACGTCGGGCACTTACGGCATCAAGGTGACAGCAACCGATCTTGGCGGCCTTGCCGCCAACGAGACCTTCAACATTGCCGTGTCGACGGCGCCGACGACCTACAGCCTGTTCTCTGCTTCCAGCACGCCGAGCCGGACCTTCAACGATGGTCAGCAGCTCGAACTTGGCGTCAAGTTCACGTCGAACGTTGCCGGAGATGTCACCGGCATCAGGTTCTATCGCAGCGCCAATGACAACGGCCAGAATGTCGTCGACCTTTGGACCGCGACAGGCACCAAACTTGCTACCGCCACCTTCACCACCACCACCGCGAGCGGCTGGCAGACGGCGAACTTCACAAACCCCGTCACCATCGCCGCCAATACCACCTATGTCGCCTCCTATCACACGACCGGCGCTTATGTGGCGACCAGCAATTTCTATACCACCCCCGTCACCAGCGGGCCGCTGACGGCCCCGGCCAGCGGCAATGGCGTCTATGCTTATGGCGGTTCCGCCACCGCAGGTCTTTTCCCGACCAACAGCTACAATTCAACCAATTACTACGCGGACGTCGTCTTCCGGCCGCAACTGGCCGCGTGATGCAAAGGATAAGGTTAGGATCGGTTTCGAATGAGGCTGACACGACGCAAATGCGGATCGCAGAGAGGGACGCCGCCTCCGCTCCCAGTCAAGCGACAGCGATGAACAAGGGCGAGCGGCTCCCGGTGACAGTGCTCGCCGGCTTTCTCGGCGCCGGCAAGACGACGCTTCTCAGCCACGTGCTGACCAATCGTCAGGGCCTCAGGGTCGCCGTCATCGTCAACGATATGAGTGACGTGAACATAGACGCCAGTCTCATTCGCGACGGCGGCTGCAACTTGTCGCATACGACGGAGGCATTGGTTGAGCTCAGCAATGGCTGCATATGCTGTACCCTGCGCGATGACCTCCTGACGGAAGTGCGGCGACTGGCCGAAGAGGGGCGATACGACTATCTGCTGATTGAGGGAACCGGTATTGCCGAGCCGCGCCCCATCGCTGCCACCTTTTCCTTCCGCGACGAGAACGGTGTTTCGCTCTCCGATTTTGCCAGACTTGACACGATGGTGACTGTTGTCGACGCCGCCAGTCTTCTGGCTGATTACAGCAGCGCCGATCTGCTTCGCGATCGCGGCCTGCAGCGGGACGGCGAGGACCGGCGGACACTCATCGACCTGTTGGTGGACCAGATCGAGTTTGCCGACGTTGTCGTCATCAACAAGATCTCGGACGCGACCGACGAGATTCGCGCAGAAGTCCGCAAGACAGTGGCTGCGCTCAACCCGGATGCCCACCAGGTGGAGACGGACTTCGGCAAGGTTTCTCTTGCAAGCATTCTCAATACGGGCCTCTTCGACGAAGCAAAGGCCGCCGCTCACCCGTTATGGCACAAGGAACTGTACAGCCCGGGTGCTCATGTTCCGGAGACGGAGGAATATGGGGTATCGAGCTTTGTCTATCGCACCAGGCGTCCCTTCGACCCGACGCGGTTTCGGGCGTTCCTGGACGAGCCCTGGCCGGGGGTCATCCGCGCCAAAGGTCATTTCTGGCTAGCCACGCGACCGCGTCACGTGGGTCTGATGTCGGCGGCCGGAGCGCAGCGGCGCTGTGAACCCATGGGGCTCTGGTGGGCGGCCGTTCCCCGGCAGGACTGGCCGAGCCACCACCAGTTTCGCCAGCATATCGAGCGTCGATGGGACAGCGCCTGGGGCGATCGTCGGCAGGAACTCGTGTTCATTGGTGTTGATATGGATGAGACAGGCGTCCGCAGCGCGTTGGACGACTGCCTGGCCAGCTCGGATCCTCGGGACTGGTCGGCCCTCGAAGATCCCTTTCCGACCTGGTAGCACGGAGCGGCGCAGGAGTTTACCGGCTCGACCAGCCGGACCGGCAAAACAAAGGCCGACCAGTTTCCTTTCACCCAGCATCTGCGGCTTAGCGGAAGCACCAGACAGCTCCAGAACCTGTCGGTCGGACATGCGGTGAGGATCATCATATCGGCGTATGGAGTACCACCCACATACCCAAGATTGCTGTCGTACGTTCCGCTCCGAAAGCTGGCAGGATGAAGCCATTCAATGCTGGTCGACGGGAAATGGGGACGCCGCTCTTGCTGAGATTTCATGTGAGGAATCGCAAATACCTGACTGCTGCCGGCGGCACGCCTTGCGTCAGTCACGCAACCTCTGCCTGGGCCGCACTGCTTGGAACTCCAACCGTGGTGTCTTCGAGCACTCAGGGTTCTTCCGGCTTTGCCAATCAAAGCAACGCAACCGTTCAATCCTCCTTCATCGGCACGGTTACATCTTCATTGATATCATCAGGCGACATGCAGTCGTCGACGCCGATGCCAACGCCTGCCGCCGATGGCGGCGCGCAGGACACATCCACGAAGACGGCGTCGGCTGCGACGGTCTTCGACACGACCTCCTCGACATCGCAAGACACCGTACTTGGCCCGGATCCGTACGAAGAGGCTGCGACACTGCCTGCCGCTCCTGCGCTGATGGGTATTACCAGCGATGCCAACACCGGAAGCGCCAAGACGGCGGCGCCGGTGACGTCTTCCAGCAGTCTCGACACGACTTCGTTGCGCCTTCAGGCCTCGATAGCATCCCTTTCGGTGGAACCGAGCCAGGATGTTTCGACTGAGACGACCGCGGTCTCAGCGCTGGCCGCACCGGCGGCGGCTCCGGCTGCGGTGACACTCAACAAGATCGCACTGGAAAATCTGAAACAGGGCAACCCGATCAGCGAGTGGGGCCTGGAGGGCGATGGTAAGGGCACTATCCAGGGCTTCGCCACTGAAATCAGCACGAATATCGGCCAGACGGTCGATTTCAAGATCGCCACCGATTCCACGCATTACCGCATCGATATCTACCGAATGGGTTATTACGGCGGGGCCGGTGCGCGCAAGGTCGACTCGATCGAGCAGCAGCTGACCACGGCGCAGATCCAGCCGCATCCGATCGTCGACATGTCGCTCGGTCTCATCGACTGCGGCAACTGGTCGGTCTCGGCGAGCTGGCAGATTCCGACCGATGCCGTCTCCGGCGTCTATTTCGCCAAGCTGGTGCGTGAGGACGGCACCGAGGATGCCAGCATCATCCCCTTCGTCGTGCGCGACGACTCCTCGCACAGCAATATCGTTTTCCAGACCTCGGACACGACCTGGCAGGCCTATAATGCCTGGGGGGGCGCCAGCCTCTATTACGGCGATGTCCCCGTCGATCCCGCCGACATGATCGGCTACCTGCCGCCGAACTGCAGCTGCGGCCTGACCGCAATCGGTCGCGCCTCGGCGATCAGCTATAACAGGCCGATCATCACCAATACGAGCCCGGTCGGCGGCTCGCACGATTTCATCTTTGGCGTCGAGCATTCAGCCATCCAGTGGCTGGAGCAGAACGGCTACGACGTTTCCTATATTTCCGGCGTCGATGCGACGCGCAGCGGCAATCTGCTGCTCAACCATCAGGCCTTCCTGTCGGTCGGCCATGACGAATACTGGTCGGCCGAGCAGCGCACCAACGTGGAGGCCGCCCGCGATGCCGGCGTGAACCTCGCCTTCTGGAGCGGCAACGAAGTCTATTGGAAGGTTCGCTGGGAAAGCAGCATCGACGGCAGCGGCCAGGCCTACCGCACCATGGTCTGCTACAAGGAGACCTACGGCACGAGCACGGACCCGAGTAATATCGGCACCGGCACCTGGCGCGATCCGCGTTACGCCGATCCGGGGCAGGAGCCGGAAAATTCGCTGACGGGCACGATGTTTCAGGTGGACGGCTACCGCCAGGATACGATCTCCATCCCCTACGACTATTCGAACCTTCGCTTCTGGCGCAATACCGATGTGGCAGAGCTGCAACCGGGCGAAACCTACAATCTGGTGCAGAACCTGCTCGGCTATGAATGGGACTCGGATGTCGAGAATGGATTCCGTCCGGCTGGACTGATCGACCTGTCGCTCTCCTCGGTCGCGGTCAACACCTATCTCCGCGATTACGGCTCGACGATCGGCGATGCGGTGGCGACCCACAGCCTGACGATGTACCGGGCGGCAAGCGGCGCGCTCGTCTTCGGCGCCGGCACCGTCTTCTGGTCCTGGGGGCTGAACGATCAGCATCAGGGGCCGGCAACGCCAACCGATCGCAACGTGCAGCAGGCGATGGTCAACATGTTCGCGGACATGGGCATCCAGCCGACGACGCTCGACGCGAGCCTCATCCTCGCGACCCAATCGACCGACACGCTGAAGCCCACCTCGTTGATCACCTCGTCGATATCAGGCGCAAGCTTTCTCGAAGGGCAGCATGTGACGATATCAGGAACGGCGCAGGATTTCGGCGGCGGCATCATTGCCGGCGTCGAGGTCTCCACCGATGGCGGCCAGCACTGGTTCAAGGCCACGGGTCGCGAGAACTGGAGCTATAACTGGGTCGTCCAGGCGAGCGGCACCTATACGATCCTGTCACGCGCCGTCGACGACAGCGTCAATCTGGAGGCGCCATCCGCCGGCAAGCAGGTCACCGTCACGCTGCCGGGCACGCAGGGCCTGTGGACGCTCGCCGAAAAGCCCGCGACCGAAGTAGCGGTCGATCGCGATTCCGTCGAGCTCGGCCTGCGCTTCCAGGCGACGACGGCAGGCTCGGTGGAGGGCATCCGCTTCTACAAGGGCTTCTATAACATCGGCGAACACGTCGTCAGCCTCTGGAGCAGCACCGGAACGCTGCTGGCGACCGGCGTAGCGACAGGGGAGTCGCTCTCCGGCTGGCAGACGGTGATGTTCTCCAGCCCGATCCAGATCGCGGCCGGCACGACCTATGTGGCCTCCTATCACAGCAATGGCTACTACTCGCTCACCCAGAACTATTTCAACGAGCCCTATGCCAGCGGCCAGCTGAAGGCCGTCGATGGCGGCGGCGTCTTCGCCTACGGCACCACGCCCAGCACATTCCCCGGCCAGAACCCCGGCGGCAGCAATTACTGGGTGGACGTGATCTTCGATGCCGGCCCCAACAGCCAACCGGTCGCGACCGACGACAGTGGGCTGATCATCGGCCACAACGGAACGCTTGTCATCTCCATTGCCTCGCTCCTCGCAAACGATTCCGATCCCAATGGCGATGCGATGACCATCACCGCCGTCGGCAATGCCGTCAACGGCGCGGTCGCTCTCAACAAGCAGACCGGCACCATCACCTTCACGCCGGCCAACGACTATTCAGGCCCGGCGAGCTTCACCTATACGCTGTCGGATGGACGCGGCGGCACGGATCAGGGCAATGTCAGCCTGACCGTCCAGACAGGTTCGGCTGGCGAGACGCTGTTTACGGCAAGTGAGGGACCGACCGGCGGCAGCTTCAACGACAATACCGCGTTGGAACTCGGCATGAAGTTCGTCGCTTCCTCGACCGGCACGATCTCGGGCATCCGCTATTACAAGGCTGCCGGCGATACCAGTGTGCATACCGGTTCCATCTGGAGGGCCGACGGCACGCTCGTCGCCGCAGTCACCTTCACCAACGAGTCGCTTTCCGGCTGGCAGACCGCGAACTTCGCCACGCCGCTGCAGATCACGGCGGGTGCGACCTATGTCGCCTCCTACCACACGACCGGCACCTATGTGGCGACCTCGAACTATTTCAACACGGCTCATACCAACGGCTCGCTGACGGCGCTTGCAGGCAGCAACGGCGTCTACGCGGTCGGATCGGGCTCGACCTTCCCGACGTCAAGCTACCAGTCGACGAATTATTGGGTCGACGTCGTCTTCAACCAGTCGACGGGCAATACCGTGCCGGTCGCGGCCAACGACAATGGCTATACGACCTATACCAATACGGCTCTGTCGATCGCCGCTGCAAACCTGCTCGCAAATGACAGCGACGCCGATGGCGACCCGCTTGTCATCACCGGCGTCAGCGGCGCGGTCAACGGTTCGGTGTCCTACAACAGCCAGACGCAGACCGTCACCTTCACGCCGACGGCAGGATATAGCGGGCCGGCGAGCTTCAGCTATTCCATCACCGACGGTCAGGGCGGCACGGCATCGGCCCAGGTTGCGCTTACCGTCAACGCCCAGGGGAGCGAGCAGAACCTCTTCAGCGCCAATGAAACGCCCGCAGTCGTCTCGGTGAACGACAATCACCCGGTCAATCTCGGCATGAAATTTCAGGCGGACACGGCAGGCTGGGTCACGGGCATCCGCTTCTATAAGAGCGCCGACAATACCGGCCCGCATAACGGTTATCTCTGGACCGCCTCGGGCACGCTGCTTGCAAGCATCACCTTCAGCAACGAAACAGCAAGCGGCTGGCAGACTGCCGCGCTCACCCAGCAGGTCGCGGTCCAAGCGGATACGACCTACGTGGTTTCCTACAGCACGAACGGCAACTACTCGGCGACGGGCAATTATTTCAGCACCGAGAAGACGAGCGGCGACCTCAGGGCGCTCGGCGGTGACAACGGCGTCTACGCCTATGGATCGAGTGGGTTGTTCCCGACCAGCAGTTACAACAGCACAAACTACTATGTGGACGTGGCGTTCAAACCGCAGCTCGCGGCGTAAAGGCGAGCGGGGGTATCGATGACGGGTGCAGACAATCGACTTCCGGTAACGGTCCTGGCGGGGTTTCTCGGCGCCGGCAAGACGACGGTCCTCAATCATGTCCTGAACAATCGCGAGGGACGTCGGATCGCCGTGATCGTCAACGACATGAGCGAGGTGAACATCGATGCCGATCTCGTCCGTGACGGCGGCGCCAACCTCTCGAGGACGGACGAAACCCTGGTCGAGCTTACCAACGGCTGCATCTGCTGCACATTGCGCGACGATCTCCTGAGCGAGGTCCGCGGGCTCGCCGCCGCCGGCCGCTTCGACTATCTGCTGATCGAGGGCACGGGGATCGCCGAGCCCCTGCCGATAGCGGCGACCTTCTCCTTCCGTGACGAGAGCGGAGCGGCCCTTGGCGATGTGGCGCGGCTCGACACCATGGTCTGCGTCGTCGACGCGGTCAATCTGCTTGCCGATTACCGTAGCGACGAGTTCCTGGCCGATCGCGGCGAAAGGCGTGACGGGGACGATGAGCGCAAGCTCGTGGAACTGCTCGTCGAGCAGATCGAATTTTCTGATGTCGTCATCATCAACAAGGCGGGCGACGTGCCCTGCGCCGACCTTGCCGAGGTTCGCCGGGTCGTCGCAGCACTCAATCCGGATGCCCGCGTCATCGAGGCGGTTTTCGGCCAGGTGCCGCTCGGCGCGATCCTGGATACCGGCTTTTTCAGCGAAGCCAAGGCCGCCCGCCATCCACTCTGGCACAAGGAGCTTTACGGCTGGGGCGATCATGTGCCGGAGACCGAGGAATACGGCATAACAAGCTTCGTCTATCGCAGCCGCCGGCCCTTCGATCCGGCGCGGCTGGGCCGCATGCTCGAGCAGCCATTGCCCGGCATCATCAGGGCGAAAGGCCATTTCTGGCTGGCGACCCGGCCGGACGAGATCGGCTTGCTGTCGATTGCCGGCATGCAATGCCGCATCGATACCAGAGGGTTCTGGTGGGCCTCGGTGCCGCGGGCGCACTGGCCGCGCCATCCGCAATTCCGCCAGTTGCTCGACCGGCATTGGGACGATGTCTGGGGCGACCGCCGCCAGGAGCTGGTCTTCATCGGCTCCGGCTTTGCCGAGGGCGCCATCCGCACCGCGCTCGACGATTGCCTGACCGGGGAGGAGACGGGTTTCGATCCACAGACCGCCGTCGGCCTTCGCGATCCCTTTCCGGCATGGCGGCACGATACCCACGCATCGGACCGAAAAGTGTGAAGCGATTTTCGGATAATCCGATACGTCGACTCAAAGGTGAACAGGTTTTGATTATCAACCAGAGGAGAGAACAATGAGCAGCGAACTTTATGCCGACGGTATCAGCGAAATCACCGTCACGGGAACGATCGTGCGCATCGACCTGATGTCGCTCTCGGCCACCGATCGTGACGCCAACAACAATCCGAAGCCGGTTTTCCGCCAGCGCATCATCATGCCTGTCGACGCCTTCGCCAATGCGGTCGACCTCATGCAGAAGGCGCTTGGCGGCTTGGTCGAGGCGGGCGCGGTCCGTCGCATCGGTGACATGTCGGCTGCAGCCGCCACCGATATCCAGTCGGTGCAGGGCGGCGCTTCGAACGCCTCGCCGAATTTCAACTGACAACAGGGACAGCCTCGGTCTCGTAGCGTTTCGGGTGGGCCATGAGTGGTTTTCTGCATACCAACCTGCATTGTCTTGCGCTCGTCGCGCGTCATCACGGCGTCGATCTTTCTCCTGAGCGATTGCAGCACGATTATTCCGTCGGCAACGATCCGGTGGCCGTGCGGCAAATGCTCAGAATGGCCAAGGATGCCGGCCTCAGGGCCAGGCATCTGACCCTCGACTGGCGAAGCCTGTTCCAGCTCGGCGAGGCTTTCCCGGTGCTTGCCGAACTTTCGAACGGCAACTGGGTGGTCATCGCCGGCGCTCTCGGGGAGGGCGAGGATGAGCGGATCCGCGTTCTCGACCCGCTCGCCACGCGCCCCGAAGTCATGCTGCTGAGCGAGGAGCAATTCGCCAAGGCCTGGCTCGGATCGGTGGTGCTGATGAAGCGCAACTATCGCATGTCGGATGAGGACCGGCCCTTCGGCTTCCGCTGGTTCGTCCCCGAAATCATCCGCCAGCGCAGCTTCTTCCGCGACGTGGCGCTCGCAGCCTTCGTGCTTTACGGCCTGGGGCTGACCACGCCGATGTTTTTTCAGCTCGTCATAGACAAGGTGCTCGTGCATCAGAGCTACGCGACATTGACGGTTCTGACGGTCGGCATCGCGGTGGCGCTCGTCTTCGACGCGACCTTCAGCTTCCTGCGCCGCTATCTGCTGCTCTACGCCACCAACAGGATCGACATCCGGGTGGCGACACGCACCTTCGCCCATCTGCTCAACCTGCCGATCGCGCTCTTCGAACAGGCCTCAGCCGGTGTTCTCGTCAAGCATATGCAACAGACGGGGCGCATCCGCGAATTCCTGACCGGCCGACTGTTCCTGACACTTCTCGACGGTGTTTCACTCTTCGTCTTCTTGCCGATCCTGCTTCTCTACAGCGTCAAGCTGACGCTCGTGGTGTTGGGTTTTGCGGCGCTCGTCGGGCTCGTGGTGATGCTGCTCGTCGGGCCGTTCCAGCGTCGCCTGCAGGCTCTTTATCAGGCCGAAGGCGACCGGCAGGCCCTGCTGGTGGAAACCGTGCATGGCATGCGCACCGTCAAGTCACTGGCGCTGGAGCCGCGCCAGCGCAAGGTGTGGGACGATTATTCGGCGCAGTCGATCTCGGTGCGTTTCCGGGTCGAAAAAATCTCCACCATCGCCCAGTCGATGACCGGGCTTCTGGAGAAGCTGATGAGCGTGGCGATCATCGGGCTCGGTGCGCTCGATGTCTTCAGCGGTTCCATGACGATCGGCGCGCTGGTCGCCTTCAACATGCTGGCCGGCCGCGTCTCGGGACCGCTGGTGCAGATCGTCACCATGGTGCACGAATATCAGGAAGTGGCTCTGTCGGTGCGCATGCTCGGCGAGATTATGAACCAGCGGCCGGAACAGGCAGGCCGCGGGCGAGGGGTGCGGCCGCAGCTGCACGGACGTATCGAATTCGACAGGGTTACTTTCCGCTACGGTCCGGATGGGCCGCCGGCGCTCGACAATGTGTCCTTCGCCATTCCGGCGGGCTGCGTTTTCGGCGTGGTCGGCAAGAGCGGCTCGGGCAAGACGACCATCACGCGGCTCATCCAGGGGCTCTATCAGAGCCAGGAAGGGCTGGTGCGCATGGACGGCTATGACAGCCGCGAGATCGACCTCGTGCATCTGAGAACCAGCATCGGCGTCGTGCTGCAGGATAATTTCCTCTTTCGCGGCACGGTGCGCGACAATATCGCCGCCGCCAAACCCGATGCCAGCATCGAGGAAATCATGGAGGTCGCCCGCATCGCCGGCGCGGAAGAATTCATCGAGCGCCTGCCGCGCGGCTTCGACACGATGCTGGAAGAAAACGCCGCCAACCTCTCCGGCGGCCAGAGGCAGCGGCTTGCCATTGCGCGGGCGCTGATCACCGATCCGAAGCTCCTGATCTTCGACGAGGCGACGAGCGCGCTCGACCCCGACAGCGAGGCGATCATCCGCGAGAATCTGAGCCGTATCGCTGCCGGGCGCACCGTCGTCATCGTCTCGCACCGGCTTTCGACGCTCGTCGATGCCGATGCCATTCTCGTCATCGATCGGGGCAAGGTCGCCGATATCGGCCGGCACGACCAGCTGGTGTCGCGCTGCATGACCTATCGCCACCTGTGGGCACAGCAAATGAGGCAGGTCGCATGAACGCGCGTGTCAGAAAATCCGGCGAGAACCTACCCGTAGCCCCAGACCATGGTCCCTCAGACAAGGGGCCGCCAGGCAGAGGTGGGCAGCTCGTCGCCCGCCTGCCGCTGCCGCCGGCAATTGCGGAATTCCAGTCCGACGCCGTCGAGCTCGAGGAGCGTGCTCCGCCGCGCGTTGCGCGCATGACGCTCTATTGCGTGACGGCGCTGATTGCTGCGACCATCATCTGGGCCTCCGTTTCTGATATCGACGAGGTGGTGATTGCGCCCGGCAAGCTCGTCACCACCCAGCCCACCATCGTCGTCCAGCCGCTCGAAACCTCGATCATCCGCACGATCGATGTGAAGGCCGGCGAGGTGGTGCATGCCGGACAGACGCTCGCAACGCTCGACGCCACCTTCAGCCAGGCCGATGTCGACCAGCAGCAGGCGAAGTTCTCGGCACTCGACGCCCAGGTGAAGCGCATCGAGGCGGAACTTGCCGGAGACGACTACACGATGATGGCGGGAACGACGCCCGACGAGATGCTGCAGGTGCAGCTCTTCGGCCAGCGGCGGGCCTTCTACACGGCGCAGCTGCAGAATTTCGAGCAGCAGATCGCCGGCCAGTCGGCAGCGCTTGCCGCGGCCAAGAACCAGGAGGCCGTGCTTACCGACCGACGCGACACGCTCTCGCAGATCGAAGGCGCGCGTGAGCGGCTCTTTAACACACAGAGCGGCTCGCTGATCACCATGCTCGGCTCGCGCGACGCCCGCCTCGACGTCGAGTCCGATCTGACTGCCGTGCGCGGCAAGGCCGACGAGGCCGCGCATGCCTTTGCCAAGCTGAAAGCCGACCGGCAGGCCTTCATCGAGGATTTCCGCCGTGCCGCGATGGAACAGCTGGTAGAGCTGCGCGGCCAGCGCGACATGGCGGATGAAGAGTTGAAGAAGATGGAGCTGCGCCGCAACATGGTGTCGCTGACAGCACCTGCCGACGCGGTCGTGCTCGATCTCGCCCAACGCTCCATCGGCTCCGTCGTGCGCGAAGCCGAACCGATCGTCACACTGGTGCCGATCAACGTGCCGCTCGAAGCGGAAGTCTCGATCAACACCCGCGACATCGGCCGCATCGCCGTGGGTAAGGAGGCCCGCATCAAGCTAGACGCCTATCCCTTCCAGAAATACGGCACCGCAGCGGGCGAAGTTCGCACTATTAGCCAGGACACGTTTATCACCGGCCAGCAGCCGGAACAGACCGCTACCCCGAGCCAGCCGGCCGCCCCCTTCTTCAAGGCTCGCATCCTGCTTTCCGATACGAGACTGAACGTCTCGGACGTGCCGGTCAGACTGCTGCCGGGCATGACCGTCTCCACAGAAATCAAGGTGGGCAAAAGGACGGTGATCTCGTATTTCCTCTACCCGCTGCTGCGAGGCCTGGATGATGCCATCCGGGAACCGAACTGAGAAAGCCGCAGACGAGGCGGAGGCGAGGGGCCTCCGACACACGCCGGGGGATGGGGGTGAGCGCCAGGATTCCAGGCAGCCGCCCCCAAAGCGTTTGGGTAACAGCGGGAGCCGCATTCGATTCCGATTAATCAGCCTACGGGGAAAGTGGCGAGAAAAGCGCGAATTGCTGCAGGGATATTGCCGAGATGGAGGAGGGGCGCATGTCCTTGCCCTCCGGCGGTATGAAGGATCAATCCGGGATGCAGTCGGGCCATTTCGCCCGCGGTTTCCTGCGACAGCAGCGGTGAATTTTCGCCGCGGATCAGCATCAGCGGAAAGCGGCTCAGGCTTTCGAATTGTGCCCAGAGATCGGGCAGCGGCTGGCTGAAATCGATCGATCTCAGCGCCTCGGCGATCGCTGGATCGAAGTCGGCGACCGGCCTTCCTGCGACGTCGCGATATAGCGCAAGCGCCATTTCGCGCCAGTCCTCGCCTGTAAGCGCGGTAAACGAGGCGCCGTGATTTTCCCGCAATAGATCGGCCGCCTCTTTCCAGTCGGCCGGCGCCTTGCCGCTGTTGAGGTAGTCGCGAATGAGCGCCAGCCCTCTCGCCTCGATCGCCGGTCCGATGTCGTTCAGGACCACGGCTTCGAGAAGATCCGGCCGTGTCGCCGCGATCAAATGCAGGATCAGGCCGCCACGCGAGGTGCCGATGAAAAATGCCCGCTCGATGCCGAATGCCGCGCAGGCGGCAATGATGTCGCCGGTCTCGACGGCAAGATTGTAATTGGCCTTGTTCTCATCCCATGCGGAATTTCCGCGCCCGCGCGAATCGAGCGCAATCACCCTGCGCGGCCCTGTTCTGTCGCGGCTGAGAAGCAGCGCAAGCGGATGAAAGTCCCGGGCATTGCGGCTCAGGCCGGGCAGGCAGATCACCGGCAGCCGTTCGGCGGCTGCCGCCTCCTCCGGCCGGTAGTCGCGTGCATAAAGCCTCAGCCCATCGGGGGAAAAGTAAAATCGTTCCTGGAAACCGCCTGCATCCATATCCGGCATCGCATCCTCGAGACCTGTCTGATCCAGAAGGTGTAGAGCATGTCTCGCAAAAGTGTGCAGCGGTTTTGCGATAAAGACATGCGCAAAAACAAAGCAAGCCGCGCCAAACAGGTTCAGGAGGCGCTGCGTCCGCCGATCAGGTCGCGCTCGATATCCGCCGGCTGGCCGAGTCGGGCTTTGTAGACTTCGTAATTCTCCATCACCCGCTGAACGTAGTTGCGCGTTTCGGGGAAGGGGATGCGCTCGATCCAGTCGACGATCTCGTCGACCGGCCTGCCGCGTGGGTCGCCGTAGCGTCCGATCCATTCCGGCACCCGCTTCGGCCCGGCATTATAGGCGATGAAGGTGAGGATGTAGGAGCCGCCGAAGGCTTCGATCTGTTCGCCGAGATAATGCGCGCCGAGCGTCGCATTATAACCGGCATCGGCCGTCAGCTTGTCCTTCGAAAAGGTGATGTTGTGGCGCTTGGCCACCGCCTGGGCTGTGCCGGGCAGAAGCTGCAGCAGGCCGCGAGCATTCGCCGCCGAAACGGCGGCCGGGTTAAAGGCGCTTTCCTGCCGGGCAATCGCATAGGCGAGCGCCTTGCCGGAGCCGGAGATATTGGCATTCGCCGGGATTACGCCGACGGGAAAGGCGAGCGCGGCGACGTCGATGCCGCGGCCATAGGCGATCTTGCCGACCTGCAGTGACAGATGATGATTGCCTGATTGCTCGGCTTGCGCCGCAAGGATCGCCAGTTCACCGGGACTTTGCAGCTGATCGGCGAGCGCGAGATAGAGGATGTCGGCCCGCCATCCATGGCCGGCTGCCTCGAGCCGGGCGATTGCCTGCACGGCTTCGCGCGCCTGGAAATTCTGGCGGTCGGCTGCGCTCGGGGTGGGATAGCTGACGTTGAGCGTCTTGCGTCCAAGCCTTTCGGCCGCGAGCTGCCCATAGAAGGTGCCGGGAAAATTCGCGGCCTTGCCATAGAATTCGCTGGAGTTGCCGGGGCAGCCGGCCTCGGCTGCCCGCCCGAGCCAATACCAGGCGCGCGACACCGAGATGGGACCGTTCGAAGTCGCCAGAATCTTGCGGAAATGCTTTTCTGCCGTTGTCGGATCCTGCAGACCGCGCAGCGCATACCATCCGGCATGGAACTCGGCCTCGACGATATCAGTCGGGCTGGTTGCCGCGGAACTTGCGACGACGCGGTAGGCCGGTCTGAATTGTCCCTGATCGACGAGGCCGCGGCTGACGATCCGCTGCTCGTTCCACCATTCTCCGGAATTGACCAGTTCGCCCGGCTCGCGCGGCATCTTTTCCAGAAGCGCCGCCGCTTCGGCATACCTGTCCTGCTTGCGCAGATATTCGATGCGCGCGAACAGCAGGCCGGCATCGCCATGCCATTTCGGCTCGACGCTATTGAGCAGCGCGTCGGCATTGGCAGCTTTGGCGTCGACGGCGGCCCAGGCCTTGTAGAGGGACTGCGCCTCGCCCATATCGCCGAAGCGCTTGGCCTGCGCCACCCGGCCACGATACATCAGATAGTCCATACGCGCCTTGTGATCGGCTGGCGTCAGCAGGGCGGAAAACTCCAGGAGGATCTTGTCTTCGCTCGCCTTGTCGAGCGCCTCGGTGCGCCAGATCTTGCGGATATATTTTGCGGCCTGCGCCTGCTTGCCTAACGCAGTCAGCGCCCGCCCGAGAATGACGGCGCCCTGCATCGTCTCCGGCGCGGTATCGCCGAAAGCGGCGAGCACGGCTGACGGGGCGGGGTTTTCGTCGTAGAGCGCACGTTCGGAATAGGCGCGCAGCCTGGAAAGGCCGGGCCACCCCTTGAGCTCCTGCGCGGCACTGGCGATTTCATAGGAGGGAACGCCCTTCAAGCCGGAGACGGCAATCGCCCAGGTGAGGATATGGCGGTCGAGCGTATCGTCGCGCAGGCTGTCGCGGATCGAGATGGCCAGTTGCGGATTCTTGGCGGAAAGCGCGTCGAGGCCGCTTTTCAGATCATTGGCGACCGGCGCGACGGCCGGATTGCGCGGGATGGCGCCGGTGGTCAGCGCTTCCGGTATCGAGGTCTCGGGAACGAAGCCGATCGGCTTGATGCCAGGCGCCGGAACGCTTTCGCCGGGAAGCGGCGACGCGAGGCTGCCCCACGCGGCGGCAACAAAGCCGAAGGCGGTCAGAATCAGCACAGATTTCTTCATCCGGGATCTCGCAACGAAAACACGCCCCGCCCATTTGGCTAGAGGCATCTTAACGAAACCTTACCGTACCACGTAAAATTCATTCACATCTGCTATCGGAATTTGCCCTAAACCGAACTCTCCGCGCTTGTCGCGATGATTTCGGCGCTCTATGGTGCGCAAAATATTCATGGAATGCGGCCGAAGCAAGGATTTGGTCGTGAGGAGCTTTGCATGTTCAATGGGTCCATTCCCGCCCTCGTCACCCCCTTCACCGATGCCGGACTGATCGACGAAGCGAGCTTCGCCGCCCATGTCGACTGGCAGATCAAGGAAGGCAGCAGCGGTCTCGTTCCGGTCGGCACGACCGGCGAATCGCCGACGCTGTCGCATGCCGAGCACAAGCGGGTCGTGGAACTCTGCATCGAAGTGGCGGCAAAACGCGTTCCGGTCATGGCCGGCGCCGGTTCGAACAATACGCGTGAGGCGGTCGAACTCGCCCAGCATGCCGAAAAGGTCGGCGCCGACGCCGTGCTCGTCGTCACGCCCTATTACAACAAGCCGACGCAGAAGGGTCTGATCGCGCATTTTTCCGCGATCGCCGAGGCCGTCGCCCTGCCGATCTATATCTACAATATTCCCGGCCGTTCGGTGATCGACATGACGCCGGAAACGATGGGTGCTCTCGCCAAGGCGCACAGCAATATCGTCGGCGTCAAGGACGCGACGGGCAAGATCGAGCGTGTCTCCGAGCAGCGCATCACCTGCGGCAAGGACTTCAGACAATTGTCCGGCGAGGACGCGACAGCCCTCGGTTTCAACGCCCATGGCGGCGTCGGCTGCATTTCGGTGACGGCCAATGTCGCCCCGCGCCTCTGCGCCGATTTTCAGGCCGCGACGCTGGCCGGTGAATACGCCCGCGCGCTCGAATATCAGGACCGGCTGATGCCGCTGCACAAGGCGATCTTCCTTGAGCCTGGTCTCTGCGGCGCCAAATACGGCCTCTCCAAGCTCGGCCGGATGAGCCGCAATGTCCGCTCGCCGCTGCTTTCGACCCTGGAGCCGGCAACCGAAGCAGCGATCGACGCCGCCATGCGTCATGCAGGATTGCTGAACTGAGGAGACCGGCCACCTTCACAAGGCCGGGTCGTTCCCTTACATAAGGACAGGCAATGAGGGCGCGGCTTTTCGCGCCCCGAAGGGAATATCGTCATGGCCCCCAAAGGCAGCCAGCGTGTGGTGAACAAGGTCGTGGCCGAAAACCGCAAGGCCCGCTTCAACTACGAGATCATCGATACTTATGAGGCAGGTCTCGTGCTGAAGGGCACGGAGGTCAAGTCGTTGCGCGAAGGCAAGGCCAATATCGCCGAATCCTATGCGTCGGATGAGGATGGCGAGATCTGGCTGATCAATTCCTACCTGCCGGAATATCTGCAGGCGAACCGCTTCAATCACGAACCGCGCCGACGCCGCAAGCTCTTGCTGTCGGGCCGTGAGATCCATCGCCTGCGTTCAGCTGTCAACCGCGAAGGCATGACGCTGGTTCCGCTGAAGATCTATTTCAATGATCGGGGTCGGGCGAAGATGGAGCTGGCGCTCGCCAAGGGCAAGAAATTGCACGATAAGCGCGAATCCGAGAAGGAGCGCGATTGGAACCGGCAAAAGAGCCGCTTGTTGAAGGATAACGGCTAACCCATCGCGCCGCAGCCGATCGGCTCGCGGCGCTTTCGATTACTCGCCGAAATCGCTGGCCGGGGCGACTTCGACCGGGCGCGGCGCCCGCTCCGCGGGATCGCGACCGATTTCAGCCTTCAGCGACAAGAGATCGATGAAATGATCGGCCTGCCGGCGCAGGTCGTCGGCGATCATCGGCGGCTGCGTCGCCATAGTCGAGATCACCGAGACCTTGCGGCCTCTGCGCTGCAGCGCCTCGACGAGGTTCGTGAAGTCGCCGTCGCCGGAGAAGATGACGAGATGGTCGACGGTTTCCGACTGCTCCATGGCGTCGATCGCAAGCTCGATGTCCATGTTGCCCTTGATCTTCCGCCGGCCCATGGAGTCGGTGAATTCCTTGGCAGGCTTGGTGACGACCTTGTAGCCGTTATAGTCGAGCCAGTCGATCAGGGGACGGATCGATGAATATTCCTGGTCCTCGATCAACGCCGTATAATAGTAGGCGCGCAGGAGGTAGCCGCGTTTCTGGAATGCCTTCAACAGCTTGCGGTAATCTATGTCGAAACCGAGGCTCTTGGATGCAGCGTAGAGGTTGGCGCCGTCAATGAAGAGTGCAATTTTTTCGCGTGGGTCAAACATCGCTTACCAATTCCAATGAGAGAAATCGAAATTCGCGTGGCATCAAATTGCAATAAATACAATGGCTTATTGTGATTTTTGATCTGATGCTTACTTTACCATCTGTTCATATAAGAGAGATTTAGGGCACGGTTCCGCATATTCCAAGCAACCTTTGGTGGAATTGTCACATTCTCCATGGAAATTTAGCTCGGCCGCGGATAAAGACGAGGGGAGCCGGAACGAAAAACTTGTATTTGCCCGGTTTTAATTGTATCGGGCGTGCTAATCCCGAAATGACGACCGTAAAGGACAGGCAATGGCCCGTGTCACAGTTGAAGATTGCATTGACAAGGTGGAGAACCGCTTCGAGCTGGTTCTGCTCGCCAGCCACCGCGCCCGGCTGATTTCCCAGGGTGCCTCGATCACCATCGATCGCGACAACGACAAGAATCCTGTCGTGGCGCTGCGCGAAATCGCCGACGAGACGCTTTCGCCCGATGATCTCAAGGAAGATCTGATCCATTCGCTGCAGAAGCATGTCGAAGTCGACGAGCCCGAGCCCGATCCGGCCAGCATGATCGCCGCCGGCGGCGCTGCTGCCGCTGACAGCGAGGAGCAGGACGACCTGCCGGAGACGATCACTTTCGACCAGATGTCGGAAGAAGAGCTGCTTGCCGGTATCGAGGGCCTCGTGCCGCCGGAAAAGAGCGACGATTATTAAGCGTCTCGACCGGATCTGATTCGGAAAATAGCGACGATTACCAATCGTCAATCTTGCGCCTTTATTGCTTAGGCATATTATTGCCCATGTGTGCGCCAATCGTTGATTGGCGCGCTTTTATTTTTGTCGGAGTGGCTTTGGAATGATGCGGCAGTACGAACTCGTGGAGCGGGTTCAGCAATACAAGCCCGATGCCAATGAAGCACTGCTGAACAAGGCCTATGTTTACGCCATGCAGAAACATGGCCAGCAGAAACGCGCGAGCGGCGACCCGTATATTTCCCATCCGCTCGAGGTCGCCGCCATCCTGACCGATATGCATCTCGATGAATCGACGATCGCGGTCGCTCTTCTGCACGATACGATCGAGGACACGACGGCGACGCGCGCCGAGATCGACGAACTCTTCGGCGAGGACATCGGCCGCTTGGTTGAGGGGCTGACGAAGATCAAGAAGCTCGATCTCGTCACCAAAAAGGCCAAGCAGGCGGAGAACCTGCGCAAGCTGCTCCTCGCCATATCAGATGACGTGCGGGTGCTGCTCGTCAAGCTCGCCGACCGCCTGCACAATATGCGCACCCTCGATCACATGTCGGCCGATAAGCGTGCCCGCATCTCCGAGGAGACGATGGAAATCTATGCGCCGCTCGCCGGCCGCATGGGCATGCAGGACATGCGCGAGGAACTCGAGGAGCTTTCCTTCCGGCACATGAATCCGGAGGCCTATGAGACCGTCACGAAAAGGCTGGAAGAGCTCTCCAAGCGCAACGAAGGCATCGTCAAGAAGATCGAGGCCGAATTGCGCGACCTCCTGGTCGCGAGCGGCCTGACGAGCGCCTATGTCAAGGGCCGGCAGAAGAAGCCCTATTCGGTCTTTCGCAAGATGCAGTCGAAGTCGCTCTCCTTCGAGCAGCTTTCCGATGTCTACGGCTTCCGTCTGATCGTCGAGGACATCCCGTCCTGTTACCGGGCGCTCGGCATCGTCCATACGCGCTGGCGCGTCGTGCCCGGGCGATTCAAGGATTATATCTCGACGCCGAAGCAGAACGATTACCGCTCGCTCCACACCACCATCGTCGGTCCCTCCAGTCAGCGCATCGAGCTGCAGATCCGCACCAAGCGCATGCACGAAATCGCCGAATTCGGCATTGCCGCGCACACGCTCTACAAGGACGGCGCCACCAATGCCGATGGCGACATTCTTTCGCGCGAATCCAATGCCTATTCCTGGCTGCGCCATACGATCGAGGCGCTCGCCGAAGGTGACAGCCCGGAGGAATTCCTCGAGCACACCAAGCTCGAACTCTTCCAGGATCAGGTCTTCTGCTTCACGCCGAAGGGCAAGCTGATTGCCCTGCCGCGCGGCGCCACCCCGATCGATTTCGCCTATGCGGTGCATACCAATATCGGCGATACCACGGTGGGCGCCAAGATCAACGGCCGCATCATGCCGCTGGTGACGCGGCTGGCGAATGGCGACGAGGTCGAGATCATCCGCTCCGGCGTGCAGGTTCCGCCGGCCGCCTGGGAGGAGATCGTCGTCACCGGCAAGGCGCGGGCAGCCATCCGCCGCGCCACCCGCATGGCGATCCGCAAGCAATATGCCGGCCTCGGCCACCGCATTCTCGAGCGCACCTTCAACCGAGCCGGCAAGATTTTCTCGCGTGAGGCGATGAAGCCGGCACTGCACCGTCTGGGCCAGAAGGATGTCGAGGATGCGATCGCCGCCGTCGGCCGCGGCGAGATGTCCTCGCTCGACGTGCTACGCGCCGTCTATCCCGACCATCAGGACGAGCGCGTCACCGTCAAACCCTCCGGCGATGACGGCTGGTTCAATGTCCGCAGCGCCGCGGGCATGATCTTCAAGATTCCCGGCAAGGCCAAGGCAGGGGCCGAAGGCGGCCATTCGGAACTTGATGCCGATGTCGATGTCGGCCCGATCCGCGGCCTGTCCGGCAATGTCGACGTCAAGTTCGCCTCGACCGGCGCCGTGCCCGGCGACCGCATCGTCGGCATTATGGATCAGAGCAAGGGTATCACCATCTATCCGATCCAGTCACCGATCCTGCAGCGTTTCGATGATCAACCCGATCGCTGGATCGACGTCCGCTGGGATCTCGACGAGGCCAACAAGTCGCGTTTCATGGCGCGTATCATGGTGAATGCATTGAAT
Organism: Rhizobium esperanzae; assembly: GCF_002204185.1. GTDB lineage: Bacteria > Pseudomonadota > Alphaproteobacteria > Rhizobiales > Rhizobiaceae > Rhizobium > Rhizobium esperanzae. The sequence continues at coordinate 20,660 of NZ_MXPU01000013.1, forward strand.
GAGCCCGGCACGCTTGCCAAGGTGGCCCAGACCGTCGCCGGGCTCGACGTCAATATTCGTATGCTGAATACGGTGCGTGTGGCAGCCGATTTCACCGAGATGATGCTGGAAGTCGAGGTGTGGGATCTGCGCCAGCTCAACCAGTTGCTCGCCCAGATGAAGGACCTGGATTGCATCGCCACGGTCCGGCGGCTCTATGAGTAGGCTTTTGTTAAGCCTGCCACGGGCCTGAATCGACAAAAATGCACATTTTATGATCGGTTGATAATCGTGACGGCGCAGCAATAAGGCAAGGAATGCGTTGAGCGCATAGCTGCGTCCATGTTGCAGCGGTGGTAATCAACCTTTGGCAGGACTATCTTCTGGTCATCGAAAACGTAAACAGAAGATGAGACAAGGTAATGTTTGATCCTATCAGGAAAATCGCTCGCGCCTTTCGCGCTCCGACTACGCAGGAACGTGAAATGGCCTATCTGAACGGCTCGCTGGATCGTATCGATCTCGAGTTTCGTCAGCGTCAGGTCGACCGCGGTCTGTTCCGCAATCGCTGATACCGCCTTTATACTTGGTCGAGTGAGGGACGTTATGTACAACGAGCGCCCCTCGGCATGAAGATGCTCCTTTGCAAGAAAGATAAGGGGCTGTTCCGGCGGTACCATTTGCCGCTCTTGTCACGGTCCGGTGCACTGCACTAAATAGCGACCATGTTGTTTCGCCGTCGCAAGCCTGCGGGTTTCAAGGAAAAGATGCGGGAGCTTCTATGGCCCCGAAAAGGTTTCCTTCGCCCGATCCGTTACCTGACAATGCGCATCCTGCGCCTGAGCGCTTCGCCGCATGCGGTTGCGGCCGGCGTCGCCGCTGGCGTCTTTGTCTCGTGGACGCCGTTCATCGGCGTGCATTTCGTCATGGCTTTCGTCATCACCTATTTCCTCTCCGGCAATATGGTGGCCGCGGCTCTCGGCTGCGCCGCCTTCGGCAATCCGCTGACCTATCCTTTCATTTGGGGCATCACGTGGGAGATCGGCCATCTGCTGTTGAGCCGTGAGGATCATCTGGCCGGTCAGACGGTGGATCTCGCCGCACTCTTTCACAAGCTGAACTTCACCGAATTGTGGAGGCCGGTGCTGGAGCCGATGCTGATCGGTGCCATTCCGCCGGGAACCGTGACCGCCGTTGCGCTCTATGCGCTGACGTTCTACACCGTCAAGGGTTTTCAGGCGCGCCGCCGCACGCGGCTGATGGAGCGGGCGCGCCTGCGTCTGGCTCCGGCCGACGACATGCCGAGCGTATGAACCGGTGCAGAATTCTCAGGCGACGGAAGGTTCCGGCATGATCATCGGCATTGGCAGCGATCTGATCGACATTCGGCGTGTCGAGAAATCGATCGAGCGCTTCGGCGAGCGCTTCACCCATCGCTGCTTCACCGAGATCGAGCGTGCCCGTTCCGACCACCGGGCAAACCGCGCCGCATCCTATGCCAAGCGTTTCGCCGCCAAGGAGGCCTGTTCCAAGGCGCTCGGCACCGGCATAGCCCAGGGCGTCTTCTGGAAGGATATGGGCGTCGTTAACCTGCCGAGCGGCAAGCCGACCATGCAGTTGACCGGTGCCGCCGCCGTACTCCTCAAATCGATGCTGCCCGCGAACCATCGAGCCGCCATTCATTTGACAATAACCGATGATTATCCCTTGGCGCAGGCCTTCGTCATCATCGAGGCGTTGCCCGAGAGCCTCTGATCGTGACCTCGGGAGCGTTGATCGCGACCTCGGGAGCGTTGATCGTGACCTCGTTTGATCGCGACCTCTCGTCGCTTTTCATGTTGTCGCCATTGCCGCAACCGGCCGAAGCCGCTAGAGAGAACGGCAGAAAGAATTGCGCCTTTACGGCGTCTTGAAGGAATGAGACTGCGTGTCCGAAAAAGTCGATACCAAGCCGAACGCCCTCTGGGAAAATATCAAGGTCATCATTCAGGCGCTGATTTTGGCGATGGTGATCCGAACCGTGCTGTTCCAGCCCTTTACCATTCCGTCCGGGTCAATGATGCCGACGCTGCTCGTCGGCGATTATATCTTCGTCAATAAGTTCGCTTACGGCTATTCGAAGTATTCGCTGCCCTTCTCGCCTGATCTCTTCAGCGGCCGCATCTTCGGCTCGGATCCGAAGCGCGGCGACATCGTCGTCTTCCGCTTCCCGCCGAATCCCGATGTCGATTATATCAAGCGCTGCATCGGCCTGCCCGGCGATCATATCCAGGTCACCGACGGCGTCCTCTACGTCAACGGCAAGCCTGTTCCGAAGGTGGCGGATGGCAGCTTCACCTCGGACTACAAGCTCGATCCGGGCGAGGACGTGCCGGTATTCCGCGAAACGCTTGATAACGGCAAGACCTACGACACGCTCGACCAGTCGCCGGTGTCGCGCGGCGATAACACCCGCGAATTCATCGTGCCGGAAGGCCATTATTTCATGATGGGCGACAACCGCGACAACTCGCTCGACAGCCGCTTCGACGTTGGGTTCGTGCCGGCTGAAAATCTTGTCGGTCGTGCCAGTGTCATCTTCTTCTCGCTCGGCAACGACACGTCTTTCCGCGAAATCTGGAAGTGGCCGACCAACATGCGCTGGGACCGCCTTTTCAAGGTCGTTGAATGAGCAAGGCGCAGACGCTTTCTGCGGCGGACCGCGCAAAGCTCGAAAGCCTGATCGGCCATGACTTCGCCGAAAAGGCACGCCTGGACCGGGCGCTGACCCATGCCAGCGCGCGTACCGAAAAGGGCGGCAATTACGAACGGCTGGAGTTTCTCGGCGACAGGGTCCTCGGGCTCTGTATCGCCGAGCTTTTGTTCCGCACCTTCGGCACGGCGGGTGAAGGCGAGCTCTCGGTTCGTCTCAACCAACTCGTCAGCGCCGAAACCTGTGCCGCGGTGGCCGACGAACTCAATCTCCACCTTTATATCCGCACCGGCGCCGATGTGAAGAAATTGACCGGCAAGCGCATGATGAACGTGCGCGCCGATGTCGTCGAGAGCCTGATCGCCGCGATCTATCTCGATGGTGGTCTCGAAGTCGCCCGGCGGTTCATCCTGCGCTATTGGCAGGGCAGGGCGGTCAGGGCCGACGGCGCCAAGCGCGACGCCAAGACCGAGCTGCAGGAATGGTCACACGCGAAATTCGGCGTCACGCCGATCTACCGGGTTGATGAACGCAGTGGACCGGATCATGATCCGCGCTTCAAGGTGACGGTGGAAGTTGCTGGCATAAAGCCGGAAACCGGCGTAGAGCGGTCGAAGCGTGCCGCCGAACAGGTTGCGGCGACCAAGATGCTCGAGCGTGAAGGCATTTGGCAGCAATCGTCTGCCGGAAACTGACGGGACAATGACACAAGAAGAAGATATCGCGGCCGACGCTGCTGCAGAAACCCATGGCCCGACGCATTCGGGCTTTGTCGCGCTGATCGGGCCGACCAATGCCGGCAAGTCGACACTGGTGAACCGCCTCGTCGGCGCCAAGGTCTCGATCGTCAGTCACAAGGTGCAGACGACGCGCGCGATTGTCCGCGGCATTGCCATTCACGACAATGCCCAGATCGTCTTCATGGATACGCCCGGCATCTTCAAGCCGCGCCGCCGGCTCGACCGAGCCATGGTAACCTCTGCCTGGGGCGGCGCCAAGGATGCCGATCTGATCATGCTGCTGATCGACAGCGAGCGCGGTTTGCGCGGTGACGCCGAAGCCATCCTCGAGGGCCTGAAGGAAGTTCAGCAGCCGAAGATCCTGGTGCTCAACAAGATCGACCGCGTCAACCGCGAGGATCTGCTGGCGCTGGCGGCGGCCGCCAACGAGAAGATTGTTTTCGAGCGCACTTTCATGATCTCAGCCGAAACCGGTTCCGGCTGCGACGACGTCATGGACTATCTCGCCACCACCTTGCCGGAGGGGCCGTGGTACTATCCGGAAGACCAGATCTCCGATCTTCCCATGCGTCAGCTCGCCGCCGAGATTACCCGCGAAAAGCTGTTCCTGCGCCTGCACCAGGAGCTTCCCTACTCCTCGCATGTCGAAACGGAAAAGTGGGAGGAGCGCAAGGACGGCTCGGTGCGGATCGAGCAGGTGATCTATGTCGAGCGTGACAGCCAGAAGAAGATCGCCCTCGGCAAAGGTGGCGAAACCATCAAGGCAATCTCGACCGCCTCCCGTAAGGAATTGTCGGAAATATTAGAGCAGCCGGTCCATCTCTTCCTGTTCGTCAAGGTTCGCGAAAACTGGGGCGATGATCCCGAGCGGTTCCGCGAAATGGGCCTCGAATTCCCTAAATAAGGATGGCAACGATTTTACCGGGCGGCCTCCAATCCCTTGTTTCTTAGGAAAAAATCCGTGTCGTTGCGGAACGAATCCGAGACTTGCGCATTCCTCGGTTGACGGCGCGCGCCGAACGCGTCGTCGTTTGCGCGACTGCAGGGCAGGCATGGCAACGTCGAAACGCATCCATTCTTTCAAAACTCCTTGCGAGCTATGTCCATTGCGGCCTCTGCCGCACTTCAGGGAGTTTAGCCGCGACGAGCTGGAATTCGTTTCGCGTTTCAAGCGCGGCGAACTTGCCGTCGATGCCGGCTCCACCATCCTCGTCGAAGGCGCCCACAGCGCTCATCTTTTCACCGTGCTGTCCGGTTGGGGCTTCCGCTATAAGATGCTGGAGGACGGTCGCCGCCAGATTCTGAATTACATCATGCCTGGTGACCTGATCGGTCTACAGGGAACGATCGCCGGCGAAATGCAGCATTCCATTGAAGCGCTTTCACCCGTTTCCCTTTGTGTCTTCGAGCGTGATCGTTTGATGACGCTCTACAACAAACATCCTTCGCTCGCCTTCGACATTACCTGGATTGCCGCGCGCGAAGAACGAATATTGGATGAGCATCTCCTCAGTGTCGGCCGACGCACCGCACTGGAAAGAGCGGCCTATTTGCTCGCATTCCTGTTTGAGCGCGGCAGGAAGCTCGATCTCTTCAACGGCCGCAAATTCATCCCCATCACTCAACAGCATATCGCCGACACTCTCGGTCTTTCCATCGTTCACACCAACAAGACCCTGAGAAAGCTTGGGGAACGTGGTCTGATCCGCTGGCAGGAACGCGGCTGCGAAGTTCAAAACGGTGAGGAGTTGATGGCGATCGCCGGCTGGGAGGGGCTTGGAGAGGGCAAGCGTCCCTTCATTTAGCAGAAGCGTCTATGTCTTTTTTAAATGCAGTTTAGCATTTGGGAAAATAAGGTCGGTCGTCATCTTTCCTCCGATTTTGATTCTTATCGACCGGGCAGAAAAATGGTTTATTCAGAACTGGTGGCGGAATTCACCGATAGCGTGCCATGCGGGGCACCGGAGGGCAATGATGTTGGCGAAACGACCGGGGCGCTGCGAAAGGCGCACCACGAGGGGCATGGAATCATGAACGCGTTGCGTGTTTTGGTTCTCGAGGACAGTCTGATCATTGCGATGGAGGCGGAGGATATCCTGCGGCTGGCCGGCGTCGAGAGCATCGATATCGTCGGCAGTCTCGAACAGGCGAGAGCTGCCATCGCCGCGGAGAAATACGATTTCGCCCTTCTCGACGTCAACCTGGGCGAAGGCACGAGTTTCGGATTTGCCCGTCATCTCCTCGATGTCGGGATCCCCTTCGGTTTCGTCAGCGGCTATTCCGACATACGGGACTTCCCGTGCGACCTTCAGCACATACCGCTCCTGGTGAAGCCGTTCGACGAAAAGGCGATGAGCGACTTCCTGCAGAGGCTTCTGCAGGCTGCGGCCTGACCTGCTTGAGCACTCTCAATCGACATCGTGCTCTTCTGATATCGATTCCGATTTTCGGGCCGATCGGCTAAGATGAGCCAATCGGCCGCAGGGACTTTTTTATGCAGTGGCAGGACCACGCAATCATTCTGGGTGTCAAACGCCACGGCGAGACGAGCGTCATCGCCGAGGTGATGACGCGTGAGCGCGGCCGTCACCTCGGCCTGGTGCGTTCCGGCCGTTCGCGCGCCATGCAGCCGGTGCTGCAGCCGGGCAATGCCGTCGAGGTCGTCTGGCGCGCCCGACTCGACGAACATCTCGGCGAATTCCGCGTCGAGCCTGTGACGCTGCGCGCCGCCCGTCTGATGGAAACGGCGACCGCCGTCTATGGCGTCCAGGCGATGGGCGCTCTGCTGCGGCTGCTGCCGGAACGAGACCCGCATCCGCACCTCTTCGACGCGCTGCAGGTGATCCTCGATCACCTGCATAACCCGGCCGATGCCGGTGAGCTTTTCGTACGTTTCGAACTGGCGGTGCTGAATGATCTCGGCTTCGGTCTCGATCTTGCCGAATGCGCGGCGACGGGCGCCCGTTCCGATCTCGCCTATGTCTCCCCGAAATCCGGCCGCGCCGTCAGTCGTAGCGCCGGCGCGCCGTGGGCCGACAAGATGCTGATCCTGCCGCCCTTCCTCGGCGTCGAAGGCAATCACGCGGCGGACTTCGACAGCCTTACAGCCGCGTTCCGTCTGACCGGGTTCTTTCTGCATCGCCATGTTTACGAGCCGCGCGGCATCGAGGCTGCGGCAACCCGTGACGGTTTCGTGCGGGCCGCGCTCAGGGCGCTTGATCCAGCCTCGCGGACGCTTTCCGGTCCGAACGGCGTCCCCGCCTGACCTCGTTTTTTACTGCTGCAAAACATCCTCCGGATTTGGCGGTTTACCCGCCGATGGGCGGCACCTATTTCTTGAAAAATGCCAATCAAGGAGGATCACATGCTGACCAAGACCGCATCACCGACGACGATTACGCTCTGGAACGGCCGTGAAATTCCGCGCCTCGGCATGGGATGCTGGGCAATCGGCGGCCCTTTCTACGCCGGTGACACGCCGCTTGGCTGGGGCGAAGTCGACGACAATGAATCCGTCGAAGCGATCAATCGCGCCATCGCCCTCGGCATCCGCTTCTTCGACACCGCCTCGAACTACGGCGCCGGCCATTCGGAAGATGTGCTCGGCCGGGCGGTCGGCAATCGTGGCGACATCGTCGTGGCGACCAAATTCGGCTTCGCGACCGATCCGGAGACGAAGCAGGCAATCGGCGCCTTTGCCGATGAGGCTTTCATTCGCCGCTCGGTCGAGACATCGCTGCGCCGTCTCAAGCGCGACCGACTTGATCTCCTGCAGTTTCACATCAATGACTTTCCGCTGGAAGAGTCGGATGCCGTCTTCGATACGCTGGAGGCGCTGCGGGCCGAAGGCAAGATCGACGCGTTCGGCTGGAGCACCGATTATCCCGATCGCGCCGCCCGCCATGCCGGACGCGCCGGCTTTGTCTCGGTCCAGCATACGATGAACGTCTTCGATCCGGTGCCGGAGATGATCTCGGTGATCGAAGGGAAGGGCCTGATCTCCATCAATCGCGGTCCGCTGGCCATGGGGCTGCTCACCGGCAAGTTCACCGCCGACAAGGCAGTGGGCGCCAAGGATGTCCGTGGCGCGGCACTCCCCTGGATGGTCTATTTCAAGGACGGGCGCATGGCCCCGGAATTTGCCGCAAGGCTCGATGCCGTCCGCGATCTCCTGACGTCGGGTGGTCGCACGTTGACGCAGGGGGCGCTCGCCTGGCTCCTGGCGAGGTCGCCGCGCACTTTCCCCATTCCGGGTTTCCGCACCGTCGCCCAAGTCGAGGAAAATGCCGGTGCGCTGGAAAAGGGACCGCTCTCGACCGAGATCATGGCCGCGATCGACGCCGCACTCGGACATGGGTGAGAGCCGGTGAAACTCTGGAATGAGGGAGAATGTTGCGATATATAAGGGACAAAGCGCCCTCAGCCCGACCTACCCTCGTGTGCGAACCTTCATCGCCCAGCCCTCCGGCCGAGCCTCGATGATCCTCACCTCGTCGCCGATCGTAATCCGTCCGCTGCCGCGTGGCGTGACATTCCAGCCGAAGAGTGGCCCGGGCACACGCCGGTCGGCAGACATGCGGATGCGGCCCATGGCCGGCATCGGGTTCGGCCCCTCGCGTGAACCGGTCCACTGGTCCTGCGTGGTCATGATGCAGCGGGAGCAAGGTTTGACGAGATCGAAACGGACGCCCGATATTTCGATCGCCGCCCAGCGGTCTTCCGGCCAGGCCTCATCGGTGTCGATGACGATGTTCGGACGGAAACGCTCCATGCCGACGCTGCCTTCGCCATGCGCGGCGAGATCGGCATTCAGTGCCTTCAACGAGCCCGTCGTCGTTACCAGGGTCTGGTAGCCGTCGGTAAAGGTGACGGGCGAGCCTTCGCCGGCCCATTCGGCGCTCGCCGTCCGCCGTGACTGCCCGTCGAAGAAGACCAGCCGCACCTCGCGGCCAAGCCATTCGGAAATCTGCCTGTTGCTGTCGGGATCGGCGACGGCAGCGTTGACGGTCGATTTCCAAACGGTCACATCCATACGGAATCCGGGCCGAGGCGGCGGCACCGACAGTTCAGTCTTTCCTTCCATCAGCAGCCGAAAGGTACCTGGTTCCGGTCGTACTGCGATGCGCGCGAGATCCGGCAATTCGCGCTGAGTGATGAAGTGACCCTGCGGGTCGGTGATCATCACCCGCCGGTCGCCGGCAAGCCCATAGGCGTCGACCTCGGCGGAAGGCAATGCAATGCCGCGGGCGCTCTTGAGCGGGTAGATGAAGAGGTCGCTGATACGCATGCCGTTCTCCTGGATCTCGTTCCCTAAACTAGATCTCATCCATGAAGGCCGAAAGGAAGTCGCGCAGGCGCTTATCGCGCGCGGCCGCGATCCGGCGGCCGGTCTCGGTCTGAAATCCTTCCGCCAGTTTGAACAGCTTCGTCTGGAAGTGGTCAATGGCATAACGTTTGTCGTCGAGGGGCCGGTTCGCGCCCGCGGGGTCGAACGGATCGTAGAGCCCCGATCCCATTCGCCCACCGATATAAAAGCAGCGTGCGACGCCGACCATGCCGATCGCGTCCAGCCGGTCGGCATCCTGCAGGATCTTCGCCTCGAGCGTCTGCGGCGCCACCCCGGCGGAAAAACTATGAGCGGTGATGGCGTGGGCGGCGGCTTCGATATCCGCTTCGCTCCAGCCGAATTCGGAAAGGATCACCGAAGCCTTTTCCGCCGCCAAGGCCGAGGCTTTTGCCCGCAAGGGTGAGTTCTTCTCGACGGCAACGCAGTCGTGCAGCAGCACCGCGGCGGCAAGGATCCGCCCATCTCCGCCTTCTCCCGCATGGATGCGCATGGCATTCCTGAAGACGCGCAGGATATGAGCAAGATCGTGTGAGCCGTCGTCGCCTTCGGCCGCGTGTGCGATCAGCGCCGCTGCGAGCGTTTCATGAGGGGAGAAGGCTTCGGCCTGGAACATTGCGCCACCTCTTGTCAGAAGAAAAACGTCGAAGAGCGCCGGCCGAAAGCGAAGGGAGCTCAAAGGAAGCAACTCCGCAACGAAACACAGGGATCTCGAAGCCGGTTTGTAGCGGCTTACCGTGCGAGTCGCAATCGAGGGAGGTCAGCGCTCGAGCGTCGGAAAAGCCGTCGCGCCGCTGCTCTTCGGCGGCAGGGAGAGAAGATGGGGCACGTCACGGACCGGGCGCGGCGGACTGATGTGATAGCCCTGAATCTCGTCGCATTCCTCGAATTCGAGCAGCGTCAGCTGGGCGGCCGTCTCGACGCCTTCGACTGTGACGCGCATGCCGAGCGCATCGCCGAGCAGGATGATCGCGCGCATGATCGCATGTGCTTCCTTGTTGTCGACGATGTCGTTGACGAAGGATTTGTCGATCTTGATCTTGTCGAAGGGAAAGCTCGAGAGATAGCTCAGCGAGGAGTATCCGGTGCCGAAATCATCCATCGAGATGCGGATGCCGCTGTCCCTCAGGGCATGCAGGATCGGCAGCACCTCGTTGAGGTTCTCCATCAGCACGCTCTCGGTGATTTCCAGTTCGAGCCGGGATGGCGACAGCCCGGCGGCGGCAAGCGCTTCGCTGACGTCCTGCATCAGGTTGCCGCTGCGGAACTGGATCGCCGAAACATTGACTGCGACCTTGATGCTCTCCGGCCATTGGGCCGCATCCCTGCAGGCCCGGCGCAAAACCCAGCGGCCGATATCGACGACAAGGCCGACCTCCTCGGCAAGCGGAATGAAATCCATCGGCGGCACGCGGCCTCGCACCGGATGGTTCCAGCGGATCAATGCTTCGAAACCGCAGGTTCGCCGCTCGGCAAGATCGTAGAGCGGCTGGTAATGCAGTTCGAATTCCTCATTCTCGACCGCGGCTCGTAGATCTGCCTCCAGCGCATGGCGCAACTGCATCTGCGCCTCCATTTCTCCGGTGAAGAAGCGCTCGCGTTTGCGTCCGTCCGCCTTGGCATGCGACAGCGCCACGCCGGCATTTTTCAACAGGATATCGGTTTCCCCGCCGTTCTCGGGAGCGATCGCAATACCCATGGAGACGCTGAGCGTCACCCGTTTCTCGCCGTTCAGAAATGGCTCGGAAAGCTCGCGGCGGATCTGGTCGGCCAGCGCCGTCACGTTTCTCGGCTGCTGCTTGCCCGTCTGCAGGATGGCGAACTCGTCCGAACCAAGCCGCGCCAGCATGTTTTCCGACCCGGCCGAGGCTCGGATCCGCTCCGCGACCTGCTGCAGGATCTTGTCGCCGACCGACACCCCGATCGTGTTGTTGATCGATTTGAACCGGTCGAGATTGAGATGGACGAGGGCGATCTGCTCGTGCGGCTTGCGCTCGGCGAGCGTCGCATCGACCTGCTCGCGGAAATACATCCGATTGGGAAGACGAAGCGGCCGGATTAATATTCAGTTGCAGTGCAGCAGAGGTGCACGTCGTCATACAGGTTGCTTTCTATATTGAAAAAAATACCAAGGCGGGCAGCGGCGGAATCCGGGTCCGAGCGCGCTCCGTTAATTTCTGTCAACCACTGTTAATGAGTAGTTAACAACTTATTGACGCACTGCGCAAATCAGTTTAACCACCGAGTCAACAGTGATATCCCACCTCGTATTGCGTACAAACACCACCGGCAAAAGGCGGTGAATGGAGGTTTGTATGACCCGCACCACATCCGTTTCAGACACTTCATATGCGTATCTTGCGACGCTTTCGCGGCTTGATCTAAACGGCGACGGCGTATTGAGCCGCGGCGAGCGTGCCGCCGATGAGAAGCCCGGCATCATCAAGGAACTCCTGGAGGAAAACATGGGCAGCGAGACTCAGCCCAAATTTTCCGGCAGCCTGATTGCGCTGATGATGGATACCCACGATAGCGGCACGACAAATAGCATCGCAGTGCCCTATCCGCTGCAGCAGAGCGCGTCTGCGACCGGCAGCCAATCCGATGATCTCTACCGCAACACCTACGGCCAGTTCGATTTCGACGCCGTCGCCTGACGATGTCATGGTTCACGTGATCTGAAGCCGGCCCTTTGGCCGGCTTTTCTCTTTGGATGCTCCCCAGAGGAACAGCTTTCGGGCTAAGACGTTCAGAAGGACAACCGGACGGAAGGAGATCTCCATGAAAGCCATGCACATCATCGCCGCCCTGAGCCTGCTGGCCCTTGCCTTGCCGGCAAGCGCCCAGGACAAGCAGACGGCGGTCGCCAATTTCGTCGGCAAGGACGGCAAGGAAAACGGTCGGGCCCAATTGACGGCCGCTGCCAATGGCGGCGTCCTGATCGAAGTGGAGATATCGGGGCTGCCGGCGAATAAATGGGTGGCCTTTCATGTTCATGAAACCGGCCGCTGCGACGCGGCGGCCCATTACGAGTCAGCAGGCGGCCATTTCAACCCGGGCTCGGCCGAGCACGGCATCCTTGCCGCCAAGGGGCCGCATGCCGGCGACATGCCTAACCAGTATGTTGGACAGGACGGTGTGCTCAGAGCCCAGATCTTCGATGGCATGGTCACGCTCGACGGCAAGAAAGATGGCATTCGCGGCCGCGCATTGATGGTGCACGCCAATTCGGATGATTATCGCAGCCAGCCTTCCGGTGACGCCGGGGAAAGACTTGCCTGCGGAGTGGTTCAATAGGTCGACGATGGCCCCGCGCTGCAATGTTTCACTGCCGGGTCGGCTTTTCCCTCGCGGTCCCGTTGGACCTTTGTCCCAGTGCGGAATTTCCACCGTCCCGCACAGCGGCCGGATCGCCCTTTTCGTCGAAGGCAAGTTTTACTCGCTTCACCATGTCGCGGCTGACCTGCCACCAGTCGCCGGTCTTTGCCCAGTAGCGCAGCGTTAGCGATATCGTGCTGTCACCCAGGGTGTCGATGAAAACGCTGGGTACCGGTGACTGCAGCACCCTTGGGTTGCCTCTGGCGATGCCCATCAAGGTCTCCATCGACAGATCGAGGTCATCCTCACGAGAAATGTTGATTTTCAGGTCGTTCTGCCGCGTAGGTTCACGGCTGAAGTTGGTGATCGGCGTGTTCCACAGCGTTGAATTTGGCGCCAGGCGATAGAGCCCGTCGCCGGTTCTGAGTTCTGTCGCAAACAATCCGACCTCGCGCACCGTGCCGGCGACGCTGCTGGTTTCGATATATTCGCCGACCCGGAACGGCCTGAGGATCAGGAGCATGATGCCGGCCGCGATATTCTGCAGTGTCCCTTGCAGCGCCAGCCCGATCGCCAGGCCGGCTGCGCCGAGGGCGGCAATGATCGAGGCGGTCTGGACGCCGAATTGGCCGAGCACGGTGATAAACACCAGAATCAGCAGCGCATAACGCACCACATTGGTGAAGAAGCGCGCCAGTGTCTCGTCGATGCCATGGATGCGCGACAGGCCCTCATAGGCCCAGCGGCTGACAAAGCCGGCCAGCGTCCAGCCGATGACGAGCAGGATCAAAGCGCCGAGGAGGGAGAAGGAATATTGGACTGCAAGCGCGCTTGCCTGGCTGAGTGCCGTGCGGGTGGCGAGGAGGACGTCGGCTGCTTGTTGTTCCATGATCAGGCCTTGAGAATTGTTCGTAGGTCGAGGCCAAGATGGAGCAGACGGCAGCAGCGTCAACCGCAGGCGTCGTCGCGGAGCCCAAGCAGGAAGGGCGCATTGCCATCGGCATCGGCGCCGCGCCCGATTGCCCGTACGGCGGCAACCAGCCGGCCGCCGCGGTCAAGCAATGTGTCGCCGATCTCGATCAGCCGGGCGTTCGGCGTCGCGAAAGGCGAGGCGGCGCGCAACCGACGGGCAAGTCCTTCCTCGTCCTGATCCGGCGCGATCGATAGCGCTGCGATGAGTGCGGCGGCCGGCGATCGCGACACGCCCATCCAGCAATGGATGAGCAGCGGTGTCTCCTGTCGCCACGATGCAGCAAACTCGATGATCGCCTGCACATGCGTTTCGTCAGGCGCCACCAGACCGCCCGTGCCCTTGAAGGTGATGTCGTTTATCGAAAGCGTCAGGTGACGATCGGGCGCGATCACACCCGGCCGATGAAAGCTCTGTTCTTTGGCGATCAGGCTGATCATGTCGCGCGCCTTGTGGCGCACCGCCATTTCGGCGATACGTGACAGCGGCGAGACGACGATGAAGCTCACGATACTATCCCCCGCTCGGCTTCAATCGCCGCAAAGCGTTGACAGAACAACCGCTGTGCCTCAATCGCCGGCAAGGGTTCGATCAGCAACATCTCCTTGCTGATGCCGCGTGGCTGGCCGAAGAATTTCTGCGCCTCGGCGGGCGTGAAGCCGGCAAGTACCGTCGCCTCGAAATAGGCCGCGATCGTGTCGGCCTTCTTGATCCGGTCCTTGAGATCGCGCGATGGATGAGGCGGCAGGCCGAAGCGCAGGTGCACGGCGGCCTCCAGCCGCATTTCCACCGCCTTATAGCCGCCGCCGACCACGGATTTGAACGGCGAGATCATGTCGCCGATCACATATTCGGGCGCGTCATGGAGCAGCGCCATCAGACATTCCTCCGGCCGCGCATTGTTGGTGCGACGGAAAATATCTTCGACGACGAGGCTGTGCTGCGCCACCGAAAAGGCATGATCGCCTGATGTCTGACCGTTCCAGCGTGCCACGCGCGCGAGACCATGGGCGATATCGGCGAGTTCGACATCGAGCGGCGAGGGGTCGAGCAAGTCGAGCCTGCGCCCCGACAGCATGCGTTGCCAGGCACGCGGAGCTTTGGCCGTCACGTGCTGGCCTCGTCGCCGCTGGTGGGGAAGACAAGGCCGGACCATTGCGGCAGGGCGAGAGAAACCGGCGTTTGGCCGGCCAGCAGCGGCGTGCCTTCCGCCATCGCAGCACCGGCGCGGTCGATTCGCACGATCGCAAGCCCGCTGCCGCCCTCGACCGAACCGAGTGTCCCCACAGGCTTGCCAGCGGCCGTGATCTCCGTGCCCGCTTGAGGCAAGTCCGTGGCGGCGGACACGGTGACGACGCGCCGGCGCGCCGTGCCGCGGTGCTGCATCCGCGAGACGACCTCCTGGCCGACATAGCAGCCTTTCTTGAACGAGAGGCCGTCGTTCAGATCCATCAGCACGTCATGCGGGAAGGCATCCTGCAAGGCGAAGTCCGATCCGGAGGTGACAATACCGTGGCGGATGCGCAGCGCCTCGTAGAGCGCGGACGCGTCATCGCCATGCCTTCCTGCCCGGCGGCTGAGCAGGACACCCGCCTTGGCGAAGCGGCTGTCTCGGGCACCCCCGATGCGATCGGCATCTTCGGCCCAGCAAACGGTAACGCCATTCTCAGCGAGGAGCGTAAGCGTAATGGCGGCCCGCAGCCTGTACATCGTCAGGCGCTTCAGCAGCCCGTCGTTCTGGCCGACATCCGTTTCGATCAGGTAGCCGTCGCCGCCCTGCGAGACCATGAAGTCGAACAGGATCTTGCCCTGCGGCGTCAGCAGGGCTCCCGGGCGTGCCTCGTCGGGCGCCAGCGAGACGATATCGGTGGTGATCAGGTTCTGCAGGAAGGATTGGGCGTCCGCACCGCCGACGGAGAGCAGGGAGCGGTCTTTCAGGAATACGGCTGGCATGGCGAAACCTGTCGCGTTGGTCGTCGCTCAGAGGTATGACTTCGTGAAGTGGATCGCAAGCGCCATGCGACATGCGGAAGACGCATGCGAGGCGGAGTCAGTCGCCCGCCGTGAAGAACTTCCACTTGCCGTCCGGCGTAATGCCGAGGCGGTAGAAATTATAGCCGCCGAATTCCTGCATGTCGGAAAGGTCGCCGGCGGTCACGATGCGCAGCAACTCAACTCGCTCCGGCGGCGTCAGCGACTTCAGATCCTTCTCGGCGAAATAGGGCCAGACATACATGTCGTCTGATGTGCCCTGGCCGACATGGACGAAACCGGTTGAGACGATATCGAGCATGATGGCGAGAATTTCATCTCCGTCGGGATCGCCGGAGAGGTCTTTCAGTGTGCCGATCGGGTCGTCGGTCGCTTCACCCACCGTCACCTGCGTCTGGTCTTTTCCGGTGCCCATCAGCGGCCGCAACCGTTCGAGATCGCCGGAGGCGGCGGCCTCGACGATCTGTTGGCGCATTTTGCGAACCGGCTCGGGCGCCTTGTTTATGTCGTAAATCACCTCGACCGGCTTGGATGCGTCCTGGGCGCCAGGCGTCTTGTCGACGCCCTGATTGTTCTGGCTGTTGACCAGCGGCTCGGCCATGGGAACGCCAGGAGTGGTACCCTGGGTCTGGTTCTGCCCCTCAGCACTCCCCTGTGCGGGCGGCGCGTCGCTAGGGGCCTGGCCGGGGATTTTGTGGAGTTCGGAAAGTGCGTAGGCCGAGGGCGCGAGGAGGACGTTGCCGGCGGCAAGGCTGAACGCAAGCAGCACCGGCGCGAGCCGAATTCGCGGAACTTTCTCTTTACCGATGCGCATCGAACTCTCTGAGATAATTATTGCAGGGTGCGGTTGGCGGAAAATTCGCCGGCAAGCATACGGTCGCGCAGCGAATCGAGCAGAGCTTCGGCGCTGTTTTCCCCGTGCAATCGGATGGTTTCGCGCAGGGCATGCGCGATGGCGGCATCAGCTATGATCTCCGGCTCGATCCCGTCGGCCATGCCGTCGGCCCAAGCCTCGTTCTGGTACTCCAGAGCCGCCTGCATCTTTTCGTGGACGATCATGTCGTCGATGTCGTTGAGGCTTGCTTCCATTGTCTTTTCCTCAGAACTTCTCATGTCTTACTGCACCGTTAATAACACTAACAGCCTTTTCCCAAAACGACACGCCCGCATGCGAAAACAGGTTAATTAATCGTCAATTTCCAAAGCGCGAGGTAATTTCTGTGGCGAGTGTTGCACCTTCGTTACGGTAGCGCTCTTCTGCCACGATGGCCGCCGGGGTGCAATCCGTATAGACGGAAGCGAAGGCCCGGTAGCCGCGATTGAAGGCGGCGGTGAGCCTTTCCTTGCGTTGCGGCTCGTTGCCGGTCTCCGAATCGAGCAGCTGCTTCATGCCTTCCCGCCACTCATCCCCGCCCGGCGCCTTGCAGAGCGTTCTCAGATAATGCACCGAACCCAGCACTTCGGCGAGTCGCGCCAGCTTGTCGTCATAGGGCACGGTCGCGACCGGCGGCGCAGTCTCCTCCTGCGCAGGCGCCGTATGCTTGCCCTGAGCCATGGCGGGGCCGGCAAGCACGAGCAGGGACAGGACAACGCGTCGAACGGGAATCATGCTGTCAGTTGATACGTTGAGCGTGACGGCAACAAGGCGCGCCTGAAAGTTTCCACTTCTATTCACCGCCCGCCAGTCGTTCCGCGCATTCGAGCACGCTTTGCGGCACAGGCAGCCGCCGGATCTCCTCCACCGTATACCAGCCGAGCGCCGCCGCATCGTCGGCGGCTTCCGCCACCATTTCCCGGTCGGCGTCGACACAAAAGACCGAGAGGAAGAAATGGCTCCTGATGCTGCCATCCGGCCCGTGCGTCTTGAGGTCATAGGTCGAAAACAGCCGCGGATTATGCGCCGCGATGCCGGTTTCCTCGCGGAACTCCCGCAGCGCCGTCTGCTCCGGCGTTTCGCCCGGCTCGGCGCGCCCGCCGGGAAAGGCATACATGTCGGCGGAGGGCGGGTTGCGCCGCAACACCAGAAGGAATCGTCCGTCGCGTTCGAGAATGGCGGAGGAGGCGGCTTTGGCGGTGGAGGTCATGGCTGCTCTTGCTGTGACGGCTATTCGATCCGACGGGCTGATGATTGCGGGCCGCAGCAGCGGGCCTGCCCGATTTTCGTGTGGGATAGCTCCCGAGACAAGTCCCAAAATCTGCGCAGCGGCTCCCGAGATAACGACATCTGTGCAACAAGGAGTCAAAATATTCGAAAGGGCTTTGCGTGACCTATCTCATTTACGCCTTTGCCGCCGTTTTCGAGATCGTCGGCTGCTTCGCCTTCTGGGTGTGGCTGAAGCTTGAAAAGCCCATCTGGTGGCTGGCGCCGGGCATGATCTCGCTCGCGCTTTTCGCCTGGCTTCTGACGCTGGTGCCGAGCGATGCCGCTGGTCGAACCTTCGCAGCCTATGGCGGCATCTACATTCTTGCCTCGCTCTTCTGGCTGTGGCTGATCGAAGGCCGTGTGCCCGATCGTTATGATATCGGCGGTGGGCTGATCTGCCTTGCCGGCGCGAGCGTCATTCTCTTTGCGCCGCGAGCCTGAAACACGTCATGCACAAGCATGCAGTGCGCCTTGACCCGACTCGGGCCGGGTGCAAAGACGGGCCGATGTGTGGACGTTTCGCCCTGACAAGTTCCAGCGCCGACCTGCGCAACTTCTTCTCCGGTCTCGATCTCGACGATTTCCCGGCGCGCTACAACATCGCCCCGACGCAGCCGATCCTCGTCGTCATCGCGGGCGAGGGCAGGGAGCGGGGCAGCAACCTGCCCGACCGGCGCGCCGTGCTCGTGCGCTGGGGCTTCACGCCGGGCTGGGTCAAGGACCCGAAGGATTTCCCGCTGCTGATCAATGCACGCGCCGAGACGGCGATCGGCAAGGCTTCGTTTCGGGCGGCGATGCGTCATCGCCGTGTGCTTATTCCGGCCTCAGGTTTTTACGAATGGCATCGCCCGTCAAAGGAGAGTGGCGGCAAGCCGCAGGCGTATTGGATCAGGCCGCGCCAGGGCGGGGTCGTCGCCTTCGCCGGACTGATCGAGACATGGTCCTCGGCCGACGGTTCGGAGGTCGATACCGGTGCGATCCTGACGACGTCAGCCAATGAGGGCATCTCCGCGATCCACGATCGCATGCCTGTCGTCATAAAGCCGGCGGACTTCTCGCGTTGGCTCGATTGCAAGACGCAGGAACCGCGCGAGGTGGTCGACCTGATGCAGCCTGCTCAGGGTGATTTCTTCGAGGGCATACCGATTTCCGACAAGGTCAACAAGGTTGCCAATATGGGACCGGACCTGCAGGAGCCGGTCGTCATCGAAAGACCGCTCGAGGCGCCTGCGAAACAAAAGCCGGATCACGGCCAGCTCAGCTTTTTCTAAAAACGGGATCGGCCGCTTCCGGCACGGCCGCCTGTTCGGCTCAGCTGCGATGCTGAAGGCATGTCACGAGAGCCATGCCGCAGTCTTAGGATGGCGGCATGCCGGAAACCGGATGGCTACTGTTCGAAGCTCGGCGCTTCAAGCGGATTTCTTGACACTGTCCGGCTTGTTCTTTGTCATCAGCGATGCCGCGGCAACGGCCTTCAAGCCGACCGGGCGATAGTTCGCGGCGAGGTCTGGCTTGGCCGCCTGTTGTTCGCCGGTACTGCTCTTCTTCGAAGTCACGATACTCTCCTTGCGTGTTGCTTCCCTGGGTATTTTGTATTTTGCTTTTCGTCGGAAATAGCGACAAAACGGCGGCGTCGCTTATCAGGATTTGTGAACGCCCACCATAATTCGCGAGGCTTAACTGAAGCCTACGTTGGTTAATACTTACTGAAGGGAGCGGTTCCAAAAAAAACGCAAAGCGGTTTTCCCCGGGAAAACGCGTGGGCATGTATCCGGGAGGTGACAACAGGGAGAGAAGCAATTCCGTGGCCCGGGAGAATCCGGGAGCGCGCGGAGGTCAGATGTGCCGGCCAATATCGTCGTCGCCGACGCCGGGTTCCTCGATCGTCAGCGTACCATATTTGCGCCGCCATCTGCGTGCGCCGAAGGGAAGGGAGACGAGATAGGCGGCAACGGTAAAGACCATCACCTCCCAGGTGTAGCTCATCAGCAGCGCCACATAGAGCACGACGCCGAGCATCATCGGCAGCACCAGATCGCGCCGCAAGCGGTTGCCTTCCGATTTGCCCGACCAGACCGGCAGCCGGCTGATCAGCAGGAAGGCGATGGCGACCGTATAGACCGAAGAGAGATAGGCGAAGGTGCGGTCCGTCGCCAGACCGAGGAAGCCGAGATAGACCGGCAGCAGCACCAGCATGGCGCCGGCCGGCGCTGGCACTCCGACGAAATATTCCGATTGCCAGCTCGCCTTGTTTTCGCGCTCGGCCATGACGTTGAAGCGGGCAAGGCGAAGCCCGGCGGCGATCGCATAGATCAAGGCGGCGATCCAGCCCAGCGAACGAGCCTGATCGAGGGCAAAAACGTAAACGACGAGCGCGGGCGCGACGCCGAAATTGACGATATCGGCAAGCGAATCCATCTGCGCGCCGAACTTCGAAGTCGCCTTCATCAGCCGCGCTACGCGCCCGTCGATGCCGTCGAGGAAGGCGGCGAGCAGCACCATCGCGACAGCGAGCTCGTAACGGTTCTCGAAAGCGAGCCGGATGCCGGTCAGCCCGGCGCAGATCGCCAGAATGGTGATGAGGTTCGGAAAGACGAGGCGGAACGGAATCTCGCGCAGGCGTGGGCCGCGGGCGGAATCATCCGGCCCGTTTGGTTCGAAAGGCGGAAAGGGTGTTTCCATGTCGCGTTCCAATCGTTCCTAGAGCAATTCCGGCAAGGGCTCGGAGGTTCCGCGCCTTAGCTGCGGCGGCTGATGACCGAACCCTTGGCCGAGGCGAATTCGGCAATGACCGTTTCCCCCGCAATCGCCGTCTGGCCGAGCGAGACGCGGGGCGCCGCACCGGCGGGCAGGAACACGTCGAGCCGCGAGCCGAAGCGGATCAGCCCGAAGCGTTCGCCGGCGTCCAGCGGCTCGTTGGTGTTTGCCCAGCACAGGATACGCCGCGCCACGAGGCCGGCAATCTGTACGACGCCGATCTGGCCGTGCCGCGTTTCGATCACCAGTCCGTTGCGCTCGTTGTCCTCGCTTGCCTTGTCGAGTTCGGCGTTGACGAAGCTACCGGAGCGGTAGTTGATGCTGACGATGCGCCCGCGCATCGGCGCCCGGTTCACATGGCAGTTGAAGACGTTCATGAAGACGGAGATGCGCAGCATCGGCTCGGAGCCGAGGTCGAGCTCTGCCGGCGGGGTCACCATCTGGATCGCCGAGACCTTGCCGTCGGCGGGAGAGATCACGAGATCGTCGTCCTGCGGGGTCACCCGCTCGGGATCACGGAAGAAATAGGCGCACCAGAGCGTGAAGATCATGCCGATCCAGAAGAGCGGCTTGAAGATCCAGCCCAGCACCAGCGATGCGACGAAGAAGGCGGCGACGAAGGGATAACCCTCCTTGTGCACGGGCACGATCGTGTTGCGAACCGTGTTGAACAGGCTCATGGCTGCCGGTCTCCTTGCTTTTCGGTTTTTGCTGGTTAGCGAAAAACCAGCTCCTGAGCAATGCTGCGACCCTGGCCCTGGTTCCGCTGTCGTGGTTCTGAACAACAAAAGCCGGTAACGCTACCCAGCCGCTAGCGTAAATGTGGAATCGCTAAGGTTTTATGATCCCACTTTGTAGCTTTTGATCGCCTTCGGCCCGATGCGGACATCGTCTAGATTTCCGCAGCAACAGAAAGCTGCCTCGAAATAGCTTGCGAATCGCATAAGTACGTGCTTATGTGTTCGCATGATCGAGAATGACTTTTTCCGAGCTTTGGCAGACCCGACCCGCCGTGCGATCTTTGAGAAGCTGGCGTCAGGGAGGATGAACGCTAGTGCCTTGCGCGAGGGCATGGAGATTAGCCAGCCGGCGATGTCGCAACACCTCGCAGTTCTGCGCAGTGCAAAGCTCGTGAGGGAAGAACGACAGGGGCGTTTCGTGAATTATGAAGTCGACCCCGATGGGTTGGCTCTCATCGCCCAGTGGCTCGCAAAATACCGGGCCTACTGGCCGGAGCGGATCGCAGCACTCAAAGTCTTGCTGAAGGACATGGATCAATGAACGAAGGGAAGACCAAGGAGCAGGATAGCGGCGTCGAGTTGGAGTTTGACTTAGGCGATCCGCCGCAAAAGGTCTGGCGTGCCGTCACCATTCCCGAACTTCGGGAAAGGTGGTTGCCGAAGGAAGCATTGGCTGATCCCGATGCGATCACCGTCACCCCCGGCCAGGAAGTTCGCTACAAGCTGCGTGACGATAACCCGCCTTTCCTTGAAAGCACCGTGACGTTCACGATCACCCCGAATGCCACTGGCGGCACCTGCCTTCGGATCGTCCACGAACTGACGGACGCAAGATTCGATGGAATGGCAAGAGCGCCGGCGAACAGCAACAGCCCGCCCCTCATGCTCGCCGCCTAACACGGCGAGCCTTCCCCTTAAATTCTGAAAGTCTGGAGGTCGCCGATGCGCGAAGCGATGCAACTCGTCCCTATGGTGGTCGAACAGTCCAGCCGGGGGGAGCGATCCTTCGATATCTATTCCCGGCTTCTGCGCGAGCGGATTATCTTTCTCAATGGCGAGGTGAACGATACCGTTTCGGCCCTCGTCTGTGCGCAACTGCTGTTTCTGGAAGCGGAAAACCCAAAAAAGCCCATCAACCTCTATATCAATTCGCCGGGCGGCGCCGTGACCAGCGGCCTGGCCATGTACGACACCATGCGCTTCATCCGTGCGCCGGTCCATACACTTTGCATGGGGACGGCCCGTTCAATGGGGTCGTTCCTGCTGATGGCAGGCGAACCCGGCGAAAGAGCCGCATTGCCCAATGCCAGTATCCTCATTCATCAGCCCTCCGGCGGCTTTCAAGGGCAGGCTTCCGACATGCTGATTCATGCCGAGGAAATTCTAAAGACCAAGCAACGCATGACGCGGCTCTACGCGGAGCATTGCGGACGTTCCTACGAAGACTTTGAGCGCGGGATGGATCGCGACCGCTTCATGACGGCGGAGGAAGCGCTTGAATGGGGTCTTATAGACCGTATTCTGAAGGTTCGGGAAGACACGAGCAGCCTATAAGCCTTGCCGCAAAAAACCCGATTGCTGAAGATCGTTCCAACGATTCCACATTTGCGTTCGTGGCGAGGTAACGCTACCGCCTGCCGCTTCAGCTTGCCGGGGCAAGCCGCGTGATCACGCCCATCTCGTCGCTGTCGCGCACCTGCTTCAGATGCTCCTCCGCCTGCGTCGCCTCGCGCTGGCGGTTCCACATCGAGGCATAGAGGCCGTTCCTTTCGAGGAGGGCGGCATGGGTGCCGCGCTCGGCGATCTCGCCGCTTTTGAGCACGATGATCTCGTCGGCGCCGATGACGGTCGAAAGCCGGTGGGCGATGACCAAGGTCGTCCTATTCTTTGAAACCACGTCGAGAGCGGTCTGGATCTCCCGTTCCGTCGTCGTGTCGAGAGCCGACGTCGCCTCGTCGAGGATCAGGATCGGCGGCGCCTTGAGGATGGTGCGGGCGATCGCCACACGCTGTTTCTCGCCGCCGGAAAGCTTGAGCCCGCGCTCGCCGACCTTGGTCTCGAAGCCTTCGGGGAGCGCCTCGATGAAATGGGCGATCTGCGCCACCTCGGCCGCTGCAAACACCTCGCCGTCGCTGGCCGACGTGCGGCCGTAGCGGATATTGTAGGCGACCGTGTCATTGAACAGCACGGTATCCTGCGGCACCATGCCGATCACAGAGCGCAGGCTCTTCTGCGTCACGGTGCGGATGTCCTGGCCGTCGACCGTGATGGTGCCGCTCTGGATATCGTAGAAACGGTAGAGCAGCCGCGACAGCGTCGATTTGCCGGCGCCCGACGGCCCGACCACCGCGACCGTCTTGCCGGCCGGCACCTCGAAGGAAATGCCCTTCAGGATAGGACGGGCCGGATCGTAAGCGAAGTGCACATCCTTGAAAGAGATCGCGCCCTGGCGGATCCGAAGCTCGGCAGCGTCGGGGGCGTCCTTGACCTCGGCCTTCACCTCAAGCAGGTCGAACATCTGCTCGATATCGGTCAGACCCTGGCGGATTTCGCGGTAGACGAAACCGATGAAATTGAGCGGCACGGAAAGCTGCAGCAGCATCGAATTGACGAAGACGAAATCGCCGACCGTCTGCTCGCCGCGCTGCACCGCCAGCGCCGACAGCACCAGCATGATCGTCGTGCCGATACCGAAAATGACGCCCTGGCCGAAGTTCAGCCAGCCGAGCGACGTCCAGACGTCGGTCGCCGCTTTCTCGTAGCGCTCCATCGATTTGTCGAAGCGTTTGGCCTCCATCTCCTCGTTGCCGAAATATTTGACGGTTTCGAAATTGAGAAGAGAGTCGATCGCCTTGGTATTGGCGTCGGTGTCGCTGTCGTTCATCGACCGGCGAATCGCGATGCGCCAGTCGGATGCGCGGATCGTGAACCAGATATAGGCCCAGACGGTGAAGGCGGTGACGGCAAGATAGGAAAAGCCGTAGCCCCACCAGAAGATCACCGCCGTCAGCAGGAATTCGATGACGGTCGGAACGGAATTGAGGATCGTGAAGCGCACGATCGTTTCGATGCCCTTGGTGCCGCGCTCGATGATGCGCGACAGCCCGCCGGTCTTTCGCTCCAGATGGAAACGCAGCGAAAGCTCGTGCATATGCACGAAGGTCTTGTAGGCGAGCTGGCGCACGGCATGTTGCCCGACGCTGGCAAAGAGCGCGTCGCGCAGCTGGTTGAGACCGAGCTGGATCAGCCGGGTGACGTTATAGGCGATGACAAGGGCGATGGCTCCGGCAAGGAGCGGCGGTACCGTGCCGGCGAGGTCCATTCTGCCGTTCAGCGCATCGGTGGACCACTTGAAGAAATAGGGGACCAGCAGCAGCACGAACTTGGAGATCAGCAGATAGACCGACGCCCAGACGACACGCATCTTGAGGTCGGTTCGCCCGGCCGGCCACATATAGGGCCAGAGGTTGAAAAGCGTCCGCAGCAGGTGTGATTCCGAGACTGTCTTGCCGTTTGCCATGCCGTATCTCCAGTCCGGATGATTTGCTTCGATGTCCGGCAAGGCGTGGGGCAGGGGCGCATCTGGCGCGCTTACCTGAATCCCGAACGCCACCGGCAGATAGGGCGTCGGGCCGAGGAATGCAACACGTGCAGTAGCCGGGAAAAGTGAGGCCAGGCGTTTCTCCCGCCTGGCTTCATCATGTCGCGTTGCGCTTAAGCTGCCGCCTTTTCAGAGGTGCTGCTTGGAGAGCCGTTTACGGTGCAGTTCCTCGGCGTTCGGCAGCGCGTCCTTCGGCAGGCCGAAAATCTGGCCGGGACGAATGCGATCCGGGTCGACGATTTTGTCCTCGTTGGCGATGTAGATCGTCGTATAGCGCACGCCGAGGCCATAGGTTCGGCGCGATATCTGCCACAGCGTATCGCCGCGGCGGATGATGACCGCCGCATTATTTGCCGTCAGCGGCGCCTGTTCGATCGTCTTCGGCTGATTGCTCGCAGCATCGTTTGCGGCGGGCGCGGCCGGTGCGGGCGTGTCGGTCAGTTCACCGATGATTGCGCCCAGCCCGTCGAGACCGGCGCCGACCGATTTTGCATCCTTCGGCAGATCCTGCAGCACCTTCAGCGCCTTGGCGGCGGTTTGCGAGGAGGCGCCGGAGGCCTGCTTGAAGCTGTCGGACGCATCCGCCGCCGGGCGGAAGTCGGCGACAGAGCGCAGCGCGAATTCCGTTGCCGAGCGCGCCGCCGCCAGCTGTTCGGCACCTGGCAGCTTACCATCGGCAAACAGCCCCTTTAAAAGCCCGAACGCCTTGCCGGCTTCGGCCTTGAGCTTGCCGAGTTCGCCTTCGTCGAGGGGTACCATCGAGGAAGCGCCATTTGCATCAGCGGGGCCGGCTTGAGCAGCAACCCGCACCTGGTCGCCCGCCGGGCGGTTGAAGTTCACTGCGGCCCGCACGATCACCTTGCCCGCTGGATCGACGACGTCGACGCGAATCTTATGATCGCCGACCGAAAGCGCCGCGACACCGTCGATGACGAAATGGCCGTCGGATCCGGCCGTGTCCTGGCCGACAAGGCTGTCGTCGGCATAACCGAGGACCTTGGCGTTGGCCCGCGCCGTGCCGGCAATGAAGATCTTGTTGCCCTCGATCTCGACGGCGTTGACCATCACATCGGGCGCAGTGGCCTTGTCGGATTGGCCAGCACCGGGTACGGCCGGCGCCGCATCTGTCCCACCGACGGAGGCGTCGGGCAGGCCAGGCGTCTGCAGCGCCAGCTCGCCGGTCGGTGCTGCTGTTGCGGCAGGCGCGTCGGCTGCAGCGGGAGCAGTCGCGGCCTCGCCAGTTGCCGGCTTGTCCGCAGCCGGCGCCAACGGATTGGAGGCATCGGCGACTTCGGTGTCCCCTGTCGGTGCAGTGATGATGCGGCTCGCCGCGCCAGGCTTGGAGACCATCGCGAGCAGGTTTGCGGCATTGCCGTCCTTCGGCACGGAAACGGTGGCGACTTCTTCGGAAAGCGCGGTCTTGCCATCCTTGCCCGTCACCTTGAGCACGAGCTGGTGGTCGCCGGCGGGAAGCGGATCGTCGAGGACGGCGGCGAAATCGCCGCTCGGGCCAATATCGGCCGTCGTCACCACCTTTTCGCCGTCGAGTACTTCGAGCTTGCCGTTCGGCTCGGCGGAGCCGGCGATGACGGTCGATCCATCAGGCTCGACCCGCAGGACGTCGAAGGCCGGAAGCTTCGGGCCGGCATTCGCGGCTGCCGTTGTCGCGGCGGAGGCTGGTTCGGGCGCACCGGTCAGCGCAGCTTCGGCCCTGGCAATCGCGGCAGGCGCATCCGCCATGTTCTCCGGCAGCGACTGCACGATGGCGAGCGCCTTGGCGCCGCCTTCCTTAACCTTGACGGCAATGGCTTGTGTTGCGGGATCGATGCCCTCGGGAACGGTGAAGCCGACAAGTGCGGTGAGCGCATTGATGGCCTTGGTCTTGGCGGCGGTGAAGACATCGATGGCCGGTCCTTTGCCGTCGGCAAACAACGCCTTCAGCTCGCCGAGCGCCACGCCGGCGTCGGTCGAAAGGTGTCTGACCTGATCGACGACCGC
The DNA here is from genome assembly GCF_002204185.1 of Rhizobium esperanzae. Classification (GTDB taxonomy): domain Bacteria; phylum Pseudomonadota; class Alphaproteobacteria; order Rhizobiales; family Rhizobiaceae; genus Rhizobium; species Rhizobium esperanzae. The sequence continues at coordinate 46,934 of NZ_MXPU01000013.1, forward strand.
AGCCGAGTCGGCCACGGCAGAGCGTGATGTCTTTGCCGCTTCGTTAACCGTGCTCTTGAGCTCCGTGCCCGCCTGGTTGATGGCGTCGCCGACTTTGGATGCATCGCCGCCGATGCGCGGCATGACGAAGAATACCATCAGTAGGATTGCGATTACGAGCACTGCAAGGGCCAGCAAGCCGGCACGGTTCTTCATCATTATGTCTCCCAAGGCGGCAATTTGCCGTAGTAACCGAAATTGCTAGCGATTTCCGATGCTTTTCACAAGCATTCAACGCAATTTCGCAAGCTCGGCACGCTGCTTTTCAGTCAATTTTCTTGACTGCATTGAAATGGAATAGTTGTTTTGCCCTATGACCGAACAATCTGTATCGATTCGATCCATCTGCGTTTACTGCGGCTCAAGGCCGGGACGCGATCCTTCTCACATGGCGGCCGGGCGTGCTCTCGGAAGAGAGATCGCCGAATACGGCCTGCGCCTCGTCTATGGCGGAGGTACCAAAGGCATCATGGGCGCGGTTGCGAGCGGGGTGCTTTCAGGCGGCGGTCAGGTCACGGGCATCATCCCGGAATTTCTGATCGATATGGAAGCGACTCGCCATTCGCTCGGTCAGCTCAACGAACTCATTGTAACCCCTGACATGCACGCACGCAAACACACGATGTTCGAGCGTTCCGATGCCTTCGTCGCGCTGCCCGGCGGCATCGGCACGCTGGAGGAAATCGTCGAGATCATGACCTGGGCGCAGCTCGGCCGTCATGAAAAGCCAATGGTCTTTGCCAATATCAACGGTTTCTGGGATCCGATGATGGAGCTGATGCGCCATATGACCGAAGAAGGTTTTCTGCACACCGCCCACCGGGTGCAGCCGCTCGTCGTCGACGACGTCGCCGGCATCATTCCCGCGATCATGGCCCAGGCCGCCCAGCTCGCCGCCGATCGCGGCGGCGAGGACGAGGTAATTTCGAAGATGTAGGCCGGGCGGGCGCCTTTAGCGCCCGCGGCTTCCCTTCAGCATAGACCAGCTATAGAGGAACAACCCCGCCCAGATCAGTGGGAAGGCGATCATGCGCGCCGTGCCGAGCGGCTCGTGAAAGGCGAAGACGGCGATCAGGAAGATCATCGTCGGCGCGATATACTGCATGATGCCGATCGTCGACAGCTTCAGGAGTTTGGCGCCGTTGGCATAGATCATCAGCGGCACCGCGGTGATGACACCGCAGCCGAGCAGCAAGGTCGTATCGGCGAGGCCGGTACGGTAGAAATGGCCCAGGCCGCTGCCATATTCGAGATAGAGAATGTAGACGAGGGCCGGCCCGCTCAGAATAAGAACCTCGAGGAAGAAGCCCTGGTTCGGCCCGAGTGGCAGCGTCTTGCGCAGCAAGGCATAAAAACCCCAGCTGACGGCCAGCGTTAGCGCAACCCATGGAATGCCGCCGCTATCGATGGCGAGAATGGCGACGGCAAGGGCCGCAAGCGCGATCGCCGCGATCTGCAGCGGCTGCAGCTTCTCTTTCAGAAGCACCGCGCCGAGGAAGATGCTGAACAGCGGATTGATGAAATAGCCAAGTGCTGCATCAAGCGAATGGCCGGCGCCGATCGCCCAGACATACGTGCCCCAGTTGACAGTGATCAGCGACGCCGTCAGTGCCCCCATCGCCAGCATGCGCGGCGAGCGCAGTGCCGCGCGGATATCCGCTGTGCGCCCGAGCAGGACCAACACGATCCCCGCCAGCGGCAGCGACCAGACGATGCGGTGGGCGATGACTTCGGCCGGCGGAATATGTGCGACCGCCTTCATATAGAAGGGCAGGAAGCCCCAGAGCAGATAGGCTGTCAGCGCGAAGGCGAAACCACGCGGACTATCTTCGTTCTTGATCAACGGAACGGATGCATCGGTCGACATCGGGTGTTTCCATCTTTGTTCTTCTTCTGATCCGGCCTAGCTTAAGCGCCGTGAATAGGCCAATTCATTTCGTTGAATGAAGGCTGAGAGGATTTGAAGCGAAAACCCGAGCGATAGACGAATGACGACGGCAGAGATTTATTCCGCCGCGATCTTGCCGGCGAGCTGCCGGTTCTTCATCAGCTTGTAGATGACCGAATCCATCAGCGCCTGGAACGAGGCGTCGATGATGTTTTCCGAAACGCCGACCGTCCACCAGCGCACACCGTCGCTGTCGGTGGATTCGATCAGCACGCGGGTGATCGCCTCCGTGCCGCCATTGAGGATGCGCACCTTGAAATCGGCGAGCACCAGATCGTCGATCTCGTGCTGGTACTTGCCGAAATCCTTGCGTAGCGCCAGGTCGAGCGCGTTGACCGGACCTTCGGCGTCGGCAACCGACATCAGCGTCTGTCCGTCGATGGTGATCTTGACCACCGCTTCCGAGACGATTTTCACCCGCCCGAGACTGTCGAAGCGGCGCTCGATCATCACCCGGAAGCCTTCGATGGTGAAGAATTCCGGGATGGTGCCGAGTGTGCGATGCGCCAGGAGTTCGAAGCTCGCATCGGCGCCCTCATAGGCATAGCCGATGGATTCCCGTTCCTTGACGATCAAGATCAACAGGTCGAGCTTCGGATCGTCCTTGGCGACGGTGATGCCGCGCCGCTTCAGCGCATTGATGAAGTTCGCCTTGCCGCCCTGGTCGGAGACCATGACCTTTCGGAAGTTGCCGACGCTTTCCGGCGGCACATGTTCATAGGTCTTCGGATCCTTCAGCAGCGCCGATGCGTGAATGCCGGCCTTGGTGGCGAAGGCGGACGCGCCGACATAGGGCATCTGGTGGTCAGGTGAGCGGTTGAGCAGTTCGTCGAAGGCATGCGAGAGGCGGGTGAGGTTCAGCAGCCGCTCCTCATCGATCGCCGTTTCGAAGCGTGTGTTGTAAGCGCTCTTCAGTGCCAGGGTCGGGATCAGCGTCACCAGATTGGCGTTGCCGCAGCGCTCGCCGATACCGTTCAAAGTGCCCTGGATCTGCCGGACGCCAGCTTCGACCGCGGCCAAGGAATTGGCGACGGCCTGGCCGGTGTCGTTATGGGCGTGAATGCCGAGACAGCGGCCGGGAACACCTGACGCGATCACCGCTTCGACGATAGCGCGGACCTCCGGCGGCTGCGTCCCGCCATTGGTGTCGCAGAGCACGACCCAGCGGGCGCCGCTTTCATAGGCGGTCTTCGCGCAGGCGATCGCATAGGCCGGATTGGCCTTGAAGCCGTCGAAGAAATGTTCGCAGTCGACGATCGCCTCTTTGCCGGCGCCGACCGCCGCCTTGACGCTTTCGGCGATGCATTCGAGATTTTCCTCGTTGGTGCAGCCGAGGGCGACAGCGACATGATAGTCCCAGCTCTTGGCGACGAAACAAATGGCGTCGCTTTTCGCCTGCAGCAGCCCGGCGATGCCTGGATCGTTCGAGACAGAAACGCCCGCCCGCTTCGTCATGCCGAAGGCGACGAAGGTCGCGCGGTTCGTGCGCTTCTCGCTGAAGAAGGCGGTGTCGGTCGGATTGGCGCCGGGATATCCGCCTTCGACGTAATCGAGGCCGAATTCATCCAGCATGGCGGCGATCGCAATCTTGTCCTCGACGGAAAAGTCGATGCCGGGCGTCTGCTGCCCGTCCCGGAGCGTCGTGTCGAATAGGTAGATGCGTTCTTTCATGTCGTTTCCTCCCGCCGGGCGGGTGTTGTTGTACTGCGGATGCTGCTCTCATCCGGCTGCCGCCACCTTCTCCGGGCCTGACGGAGAGAAGGGATATGCCGCACCGTCTCGCAGGGCACGTCCCCTCTCCCCGCGAGCGGGGAGAGGACTAGGGTGAGGTGCTGCCCCAAATGATCAGTCCGGTTTCCCGGCGAACCTATCCGTCGCCCGGATCAACTGGTCGAGAATGCCCGGCTCCGAATAGGCATGGCCGGCACCCTCGATCAGGTGGAATTCCGCCTTCGGCCAGGCCTTGTGCAACTGCCAGGCATATTTTGCCGGGCAGGGCATGTCGTAGCGCCCATGCACGATCACGCCTGGAATGTCCTTGAGCCGGCCGGCATCGCGGATCAATTGTCCCTCGTCCATCCAGCCGGAATTGACGAAGAAATGGTTCTCGATGCGGGCAAAGGCATAGGCGAATTCCGGCTCCTCGAATTTGCCGCTGGTCGACGGTTCGGGCAGCAGCGTGATCGTTTCGCCTTCCCAGATGCTCCAGGCCTGCGCGGCTTGAAGGCGCACGGTTCTGTCCTCGTGCGTCAGGCGGCGTTGATAGGCATGCATCATCTCGTGCCGCTCTTCCGGCGGGATGGGAGCGATGAAGCGTTCCCATTTATCCGGGAACATTTCCGAGACGCCGAACTGGTAGTACCAATCGAGCTCGGCCTTGGTCAGTGTGTAGATGCCGCGCAGGATGAGCTCCGAGACGCGCTCCGGATGCGTTTCGGCATAGGCGAGCGCCAGCGTCGAGCCCCAGGAGCCGCCGAACACCTGCCATCTGTCGACTCCGGCCATTTCGCGCAGCCGCTCGATATCGGCGACGAGGTGCCAGGTCGTGTTGGCATTCAGTTCCGCATGCGGCGTCGACCTGCCGCAGCCGCGCTGGTCGAACAGCATGACGTCGTAGAGATGGGGATCGAAGAGCCGGCGGTGCGCCGGCGAGAAGCCGCCGCCCGGGCCGCCATGCAGGAAGACGGCGGGTTTGGCGCCAGGCGTTCCCGAGCGCTCCCAATAGATCACATGGCCGTCGCCGACATCGAGATGGCCGGAGGCATAGGCTTCGATCTCGGGATAGAGCGTGCGCAGTATCTCGGTCATATTTTCACGCCTTTCGCAGGCCAGGCTTGGGTGTCGTGGTCGGGATGCTGAAAGGAGATGATCGCCTCCTGTCGGGCGTAGAAATCCGGGTCCTTATGAACAGGGGCGTCGAAGATTTCCTCGACCCAGGGCAGGCGGGCGTCGTAATTGACCTGGATCTGCGGCGCGAGATCGCTGCGGTCGTCGAAGGTGCCGATCGCAAGCTCCAGCCCACCTGGATGCCGGTAGGTCATCGGCGTGCCGCAATGGCTGCAGAAGCCGCGATCGATATTGACCGAGGATTGAAAATAGCTCGGCTCGCCGCGCGTCCATTCCATCCCTTCCTCCGGTGCTGTGACCAGCGCGGAGAAGAAGCCGCCGAACTGCTTCTGGCACATGCGGCAATGGCAGATCGACGGCCGCCCCAATTGGCCTGATATGCGGAAGCGCACGGCGCCGCATTGGCATCCGCCTGTTCTGATCTTATCCGTCATGTGTTTCTCCGAGTGGCCATTGGGAAGTGTCGTGATCCGGGTGCTGATGGTTGCTTGCCGCGATCGCGGCCTCGCGGTCGGGCGTTTCAGGCTCTGCTTCCACCGGCAGGCCATCGAGTTCGTGGAACCAGGACATCTTGCGCCCGGTGTTCGATTGCATCACGGGCTTGACCGAACTGGGATCATCAAGCGAGCCGAGCGCGATGTTGATGAAGTCCGCTTCCGGAATATCGTAAAATATCGGCGTGCCGCAATCACCGCAAAAGCCACGCCGCACGAGGTCGGAGGAGCGGAACCACTTCGGTTCACCGCGCGTCAGCTCGAAATGTTCGCGCTTGGCCGCTGCGAGCGGCAGGAAATAATTGCCGGCCGCCTTCTGGCACATGCGGCAGTGGCAGATATGGGGATAGCCGAGTTCGCCGCGCACGCGATAACGAACCATCCCGCACTGGCATCCGCCGGTCTGTTCTGTCACTACGCTCAAGCGCGATCCTCCGGTGGCCAGACGGGCGTATCATGGTCAGGATGTTGATAAGAAACGAGTTCATGCAAAAAGGAGCCTGCCGTTAAATCCGCCTCGGTTCTTTCTGCAGGCAGTTCATGTAAATGATCGACGAAGGCGATCTTGCCTTCCACGCCCCACTGGATGGTCGGTGGCAGCAGCGACGGATCGTCGAACGCGCCGGCGGCAACCGCCATTCCGTCGGGCGCCTCGTAGGTCAACGGCGTGCCGCAGTCACCGCAGAAACCGCGCTCGACAAAATTGGAGGAGCGGAACTTTTTTCGCTCTCCGCGCGTCCACTCGAAATCGGCGTCGCGCACCGAGACCAGCGGCGCATAGTAGGCCCCAAACGCCTTCTGGCACATGCGGCAATGACAGATCGATGAATCCCTGAGCTCGCCGCTGACGCGGAAACGGATCGCGCCGCACTGGCACCCGCCGATATAGGTCTCGGTCATGGCAGGTCCTTTCCGATGATGCGGATGATATGGCTGCACACGTTGTTGATATCCCGCAGGATATCTTCGTTCCAGAAGCGCAGAACGGTCCAGCCGTCCGCCTGAAGACGTTGGGTCCTGATATGATCGTAGGAGACGTTCGGGGCGAGGGCGTGCTGCGAGCCGTCTATCTCTACGATAAGGCGATGGCTAGGGCATGCGAAATCAACGATATAACCGGCGATCGGCATCTGTCGACGGAAGCTGAGGCCCATCAGACGATGGGCGCGAAGCTCGTTCCAGAGTTTCAGCTCAGCCTCGGTCAGAGCTTTGCGCATGCGCCGGGCGTTCGCCCGCCGTTGGGGCGGAACTGGTGCATGCGGCATGGCTTGCCTCTCGCGATGACGTGACGGGGCTGCGGCGGCACCCCCCTCTGCCCTGCCGGGCATCTCCCCCACAAGGGGGGAGATCGGATAGGAGCGGCCGCTCACCCTAATCAAACGCTTCAGTTGGCCGAAGCCACGTGATGCGCGGTCGATATCGTGGCAAGTGGGCGCGTCTTGCCGATCTCCCCCCTTGTGGGGGAGATGCCCGGCAGGGCAGAGGGGGGTATCTCTAGCCGCCCAACCCATCCTACCGCTTCACCTCCCACGTCGTCACCCGCTCGCCCGTCGCCGCATCCTTGCCGTCCTTCAGCTGGATCCCTTTCGCCGTCAGCTCGTCGCGGATCTTGTCGGCCTCGGCGAAATTCTTCGCCTTCAGCATTTCCAAACGCATGGCGACCAGCGCATCGACCGCCGCGGCGACGGCTTCATCGATTTCGGCCTTCTTCGGCAGCACCCCGAGGAGGGAAGCCGTTGCGGCGAAGGTGGCGCCCGCGGCGGCATCGGTATGGGCAGCCTGCGCCAGCGCATGCAGGGCTTGCACGGCCGCGACCGTGTTGAGATCGTCGGCCAGCGCGTTCAGGACGGCCTCGTCCGGCTTGGCGTCGCCTGGTTCCGTCGCCGGCCACTTGGCAAGCAGCCGTTCGGCCTCTTCCAGCCGCTTGATCGAGAAATCGATCGGCTCGCGGTAATGCGTCATCAGCATCGCAAGGCGCAGCACCGCGCCCGACCATTTGCGGCCGCCGAAGGTTTCCGTGTGCAGCAGCTCGTGGATGGTGACAAAATTGCCCTCGGACTTCGACATCTTGCGGCCCTCGACCTGCACGAAGCCGTTATGCATCCAGACATTCGCCATCACCTCGGTCCCGTGGGCGCAGCGCGACTGGGCGATTTCGTTTTCATGATGCGGGAAGATCAGATCCAGTCCGCCGCCGTGAATGTCGAAGATATCGCCGAGATAGCGGCGGCTCATCGCCGAGCACTCGATGTGCCAGCCGGGCCGGCCGCGGCCCCAGGGGCTCTCCCAGCCGGGCTCGTTATGGCTCGACAGTTTCCACAGCACGAAATCGCCTGGGTTCTTCTTGTGGGCATCGACGGCGACGCGGGCGCCGGCCTGCTGCTCGTCGAGCGGCCGCTTCGAAAGCTGGCCGTAATCGGCCATGGATTTGGTGTCGAACAGCACTTCGCCTGCCGCCACATAGGCATGCCCGTTGGCAATCAGCTTGTCGATGATCTGGATCATCTCTGCGATATTGTCGGTGGCGCGCGGCTCGACATTCGGCTCGAGGCAGCCGAGCTCGGCGACATCGGCGTGAAACTGCGTCTCGGTCTTTTCGGTGACCGCGCGGATCGCTTCATTCAGCGGCAGGCCGGGATGATCTCTCAGCGCCCGCGCATTGATCTTGTCGTCGACGTCGGTGATGTTGCGGGCGTAGGTCACGTGATCTTCGCCGTAGACATGGCGCAGCAGCCGGAACAGCACGTCGAAGACGATGACCGGCCGGGCATTGCCGATATGGGCGAAATCATAGACGGTCGGGCCGCAGACATACATGCGGACATTGTCGGGGTCGATCGGCGCAAAGACCGACTTTTCCCGCGTCAGCGTGTTGTGCAGCTTCAGTTCCGGCGTGCGGCCCATTTCACTCTCCCAAATGCACGATCAGAAAAATATCGCGACCGGCAGGCCGGGGCGTTTCGCATCTTGACTATTTGGGAGACGAAAACGGCCAGGCCAGCGCGTGCGCTAGCGAATAATCTTTCCGCAGACAATGCAGATAACCGTTTTCATGCCGCGTTTTATGGCGCGGGAATGACGTTTGGTCAAGAGGGGGCGAGGTAGGAGCGGCGACAACTGGAGCGACCTATCCGGTGCGCTGCGTCCCCTGAGGCTCGTCTGCCATTTTCGTGGCGCAAATCGCGTATAGCCGGTTCGGAAGATGTTGAAAATACGGGAGGAATGAGTGGGGAGCGTTGTTCGGTGGGCGATCGGAGCGGCTGCAATTCTGTTGGTCGCATCCGCCTCATATTTCGCATATGATTTCAGCATGCTTCGCTTCAACAATCCGCCCTTGTCGCGCTATCCTATACAAGGCATCGATGTCAGCCATCACCAGGGCGACATCGATTGGAAGACGGTAGCCGCCCAGCCGAACGTGCGTTTTGCAATCGTGAAGGCGACCGAAGGCGGCGATCACAGGGATTCAAAGTTTGCCGAGAACTGGCAGCGTGCCGGAGATGCCGGGCTGGTCAGGGGCGCCTATCATTTCTTCACATTCTGCCGCCCGGGCAGGGATCAGGCGCAGAATGTCCTGGCGACGGTACCGAAGACGCCCGGAACACTGCCGATCGCCGTTGATCTGGAGTTTGTCGGCAATTGCAACAAGGTCCCGACGGTCGAGGAAATGGCGACGGAAGTGAATGCCTTCGTCACGGAGTTGAAAGGCACCTTTCCGGAAAAGCCGATCTTCTACGTCACACAGGAATTCTTCGACCAATATCTGAAAGGCAACAAGGCCCGCTTCCCAGAGCATTACCTTTGGCTGCGCAGCGTATTCAACGAGCCGACGCAGGATGCCTGCAGCCGTTGGTCAATCTGGCAATTTGCCGATAACGGCACAATGGACGGCATTCAGGGGGCGGTGGATCTCAATGCGCTCTGCCCATCGGAAACGGGTTTTACCCATTTGTTTCCAGCCGTTGCTGCCAATTGAGGCGCCGGCCTATTCCGGCAGCCGGTAATCGGCGAGCTTGTTCTCGCGGACGATGAACAATTTACCCGTTTCGGTCACGCCGGGGCCGAGCAGCGGCAGGATCGCCTTGGCGACCTCGGAAGGGTGGGGTAGCGTCAGCGGGTCTTCGCCCGGCACGGCCTGCGCCCGCATGGCCGTGCGCGTTGCGCCGGGATCGACGCTGGTGATGCGCAGCGGCGTCGATTGGGTTTCGCCGGCCCATGTGCGGGCGAGCGCCTCGACGGCAGCTTTTGAGGCGGAATAGGCGCTCCAGAAGGGGCGGCACTTATGCGCGGCCCCTGACGACAGGATGACGGCGCGGCCGGCGTCCGAGCGGGCGAGCAGCGGGTCGACCGAGCGGATCAGCCGCCATGTCGCGGTGACGTTGATGGTCATCACCTTTTCGAATACCTTCGCCTCGATGTGGCCGATTGGTGAGATGACGCCGAGCACACCGGCATTGGCGACGAGGATATCGAGCTTGCCCCAGCGCTCGAAGATCGAGCCACCGAGCGCGTCTATCGCGTTCATATCGGCAAGGTCGAAGGGCACGAGGGTCGCGCTGCCGCCGACGGCCCTGATCGCATCGTCGAGATCCTCGAGCCCGCCGACCGTGCGTGCGCAGGCGATCACATGGGCGCCGGCTTTGGCAAGTTCCAGGGCCGTGAAGTAGCCGATGCCGCGCGACGCACCGGTGACGAGTGCGATCCTGCCCTCAAGATTGATGTTCATCTGTCCGGTTCCGGAATTGCTTGCGAAGGTGAGGGGCGCAATAGGCCCCTCGGGAACGAAAGTCAAAGCGGCAGCGGCTCAGCCGTTGCTGGCAAGCATCGAAAGCTTGTTGCCCATCGACTCGCCGTTCTTGTCGAGCAGGCGGGTTGGATAGTCGCCGGTGAAGTAGTGGTCGGTGAACTGCGGGCGGGCCGGATTGCGGTCCTCGCCGCCGACGGCGCGGTAAAGTCCGTTGATCGACAGGAAGGCAAGCGAATCCGCGCCGATATATTTGGCCATGGCTTCGACGTCGGCATATTGGTTGGCGAGCAGCTTGTCGGCGTCGGGCGTATCGATCCCGTAGAAATCCGGGAAGAAGATCATCGGGCTTGCGACGCGGATATGGACTTCGCGCGCACCAGCCTCGCGGATCATCTGTACGATCTTCAGCGACGTCGTGCCGCGCACGATGGAATCGTCGACCAGCACCACGCGCTTGCCTTCGATCATCGCCCGGTTGGCGGAATGCTTCAGCTTGACGCCGAAGGCGCGGATCTGCTGCGTCGGCTCGATGAAGGTGCGTCCGACATAATGGTTGCGGATGATTCCGTATTCGAAGGGGATGCCGCTCTCCTGCGCATAGCCTAGCGCCGCAGGCGTGCCGCCATCCGGCACCGGCACGACGACATCGGCATCGACAGGCGATTCCTTGGCGAGGTTCATGCCCATGTTCTTACGCGTCGTGTAGACGTTGCGGCCGCCGACGACCGAATCCGGACGGGCGAAGTAGACATATTCGAACAGGCAGAGACGCTCCGGCTGTGGCTTGCTGGGCTTGCGGGCATCGATGCTGATCGAGCCGTCGGGCTGGATTTCGCAGATGATGACCTCGCCGTTTTCCACGTCGCGGATGAATTTGGCGCCAATGATGTCGAGCGCACAGGTTTCGGAGCAGAAGATCGGCTTGCCGTCGAGTTCGCCCATGACAAGCGGGCGGATGCCGGTGGGATCGCGCGCGGCAATCAGCTTGGTGCGGGTCATGGCGAGCATCGAATAGCCGCCTTCCATCTGGCGGATGGCGTCGATGAACCGGTCGGACGTGGAAGCGTGGCGCGAGCGGGCGATGAGATGCAGGACGACTTCGGTATCGGAGGTCGACTGACAGATGGCGCCGGTTGCGATGATCTGGCGGCGCAGCGTCAGGCCATTGGTGAAATTGCCGTTATGGGCAATGGCGATGCCGCCTTCCTCCAGCTCGGCGAACAGCGGCTGCACGTTGCGCATCGCCACTTCGCCGGTCGTCGAATAGCGAGTATGGCCGATTGAGATGCTGCCGGGCAGGCGGGCCAGTGTCATCGGATTGGTATAGTGGTCGCCGACGAGCCCCATATGGCGCTCCTGATAGAAGCGTTTGCCGTCGAAGGAGACGATGCCGGCCGCTTCCTGCCCACGATGCTGCAGGGCATGCAGCCCGAGAGCCGTAAGAGCCGCGGCATCGGGATGTCCCAGAATTCCGAAAACGCCGCATTCCTCATGCAGTGTATCTCCGTCGAGCGGATCGTCGATTGGGAAGGAATGGGACTGGTTCATTTCTGCGGGCCTCTGCTCTCACAAGAATGGATCGGCATTTCCAGTATCATATACCGGAAACCTGGCAGCTTTCCGATAACGTCATGCTGAACGACATCCGCTGTCAAAGCCCGCTCGCCGGCTCTGAAACGGCTGAGGCCCGGCGGAGCTGGAATGCCCGGCCGGACCTTTATTTCACGTCCCGCTCAAATGGCAATTGCCGGACGGCGGGTCAAGCTCTTGAACACTGCGTCAATTCGCCGGCTGCTGCGCGTTGCCTGCAGGCGCGTCTTCCGCCGGCGCTTGATCGGCCGCCGGCGGCGTGGCGCCTTCGCTGCCCTGTGCCGGCGACTGCATCTTATCACGGAAGCTCGCCTGTATCATCTGGGCGAATTGTTCCGGCAGCACCGCCTTCAGCTTCACGACCATCGAATCCAGAAAGGGCTTCGACTTGGCCTCGTTGACCCAGGCCGGCCGGTGTTCGACATCGACAAGCCAGTTCCAGAAGGCGACGGCGACAACCATCAGCAGCAGGCCACGGGCCGCGCCGAACAGGAAGCCGAGGGTGCGGTCGAGGGCGCCGATGCGGCTGTCGATGATAAAATCGGCGATCTTCATGGTGATGAAGGAGATGACGATGAGCGCGATCAGGAAGACGACGGCTGCCGAACCGGCGATCGCGATGCGGTCGTCATCGGTATATTTTTTCGCATACGGCAGCAGGTAGGGATAGAGATAGTAGGCAGCGGCGGCCGAACCGCCCCAGCTCGCGATCGAAAGGATCTCGCGCGAAAAGCCGCGGACCATCGCCAGCACGGCGGAGAAGAGCACGACGCCGATGACAATACCGTCGAAAATCGTAATGGGCATGTAAATTCAACTCCAGGACTGCCGCTCGGCGGCCGTGTCGCGCCTTATCGTGTGCCTCCTATATCATCACCATTCCCGGCAATGAAAGGATCAAACCTCGTCTTCCACACGCAGCGCTCCCTTCGACCCGGCGATGCGCGCCACCAAATCCGGCAGGCTTTCGACCTCGCTCCATCGCCCGCCGGAGCCCTTTGGCAGCTCGGCGGAGGCGGAAGGAAGCAGCGCAGCGGAAAAGCCCAGCTTCTCGGCTTCCTTGAGGCGCTGGGCGGTGTGCGCAACCGGCCGGATGGCGCCCGACAGGCTGACTTCGCCGAAATAGACGCAATCGGCGGGAAGGGCAATACCGGCGAGCGACGAAACCAGCGCCGAGGCGACGGCGAGATCGGCCGCCGGTTCGGAGATGCGGTAGCCGCCGGCGACGTTGAGATAGACGTCGTGCTGGCCGAGCCTGACGCCGCAATGGGCCTCCAGCACCGCCAGGATCATCGACAGCCGGGCTGAATCCCAGCCGACCACGGCGCGCCGCGGCGTGCCGAGCGAGGTCGGCGCCACCAGCGCCTGCACTTCGACGAGCACGGGCCGCGTGCCTTCCATGCCGGCGAAGACGGCAGCGCCCGGCGATTTTTCATTGCGCTCGCCGAGAAAGAGTTCGGATGGGTTGGCGACCTCGCGCAAGCCTCTGTCGGACATTTCGAAGACGCCGATCTCGTCGGTCGGGCCGAAGCGGTTCTTGACCGTGCGCAGGATGCGGTAGTGATGGCCGCGATCGCCCTCGAAATAGAGCACGGCATCGACCATGTGTTCGACGACGCGCGGGCCGGCGATCTGCCCGTCCTTGGTAACATGCCCGACGAGCACCATCGCCGCTCCCGTCTGCTTGGCGAAGCGGATCATCGCCTGCACGCCGGTGCGCACCTGCGTCACCGTTCCCGGCGCGGATTCGGCAAGCTCACTCCACAGCGTCTGGATCGAATCGATGATGACGAGATCGGGCCGTTTGCCCTCGGCGAGCGTCGCCAGAATATCCTCGACATTGGTTTCGGCCGCCAGCATCACGTCGGTATCGGCTGCGGCAAGACGTTGCGCCCGCAGCCGGACTTGCGCCACCGCCTCCTCGCCGGAGACATAGATGATCTTGTGGCCGCGCCGCGCCAGGGCGGCCGCGGCCTGCATCAGCAGCGTCGATTTGCCGATGCCGGGATCGCCGCCGATCAGTACCGCCGAGCCGCGCACGAAACCGCCGCCGAGCGCCCGGTCGAGCTCCGACATGGCCGTATGGATGCGCGGTGCCTCCTCGATCTCGCCCGACAGCGCCGTCAGCGTCACCGGCCGGCCCTTCTTCGGCGTCTTGCCGGGGCCGGAGCCGATGCCGCCCATCGGGTCTTCCTCGACGATGGTGTTCCACTCGCCGCAATTGTCGCATTTGCCGGCCCATCGGTTATGAACCGCGCCGCAATTCTGGCAGATGAACTGTGTCTTGGCCTTCGCCATCAAATGTTTCTTTCAGTCGCGTTCCACTGAAGCCGTGAAGGCTTCACCGAATCATTGTCGTGCTCGAGATAATGGCTATTGCGATGGATCAAAACTAATGATTTCCCCATCAGCCGTCGCCGTGCCTATGCTTTTCGCCTCTGATCATCAGAAACGGTGGAAGATGTTCGACTATTCGCTCGCGCACTGGCTTGCATTTCTGTCGGCGGCGGTTTTGCTCAACCTCTCGCCAGGTCCAGACATCGCCTACATCCTCGGCCATACAATGAAAGGCGGGAAACGCGCCGGTTTTTCCGCATTGTTCGGCGTCTGGTCAGGCGCCTGCCTGCATGTTCTGATGGCGGCATTGGGCCTTTCCGCCGTGCTTGCCGCTTCTGCCTTGGCATTCTCTACGGTCAAATGGCTCGGTGCCGCTTATCTCGTCTGGCTGGGCATTCAAGCTCTGCGCACCAGCGGCGACGGTGGCCGGATCAACGCCACTGGTGAGGAAATCCCAGCCGCAAGGATCTACCGGCAAGGAATCCTGGTGTCGCTGCTCAATCCGAAAGTGGCGATATTTTTCCTGGCATTCCTGCCGCAATTCGTTGTCGAGGGGGCAGGGCCGGCATGGGCCCAGCTGATGCTGCATGGCGGGCTCATCATCGCCGTCGCCGCCTTCATCGAACCGCCGCTCGTGCTTCTCGGAGGACGCCTTGCCGATGCGCTCAGGCGGAATGGGAAAATCGGACGATGGCTCGATCGCAGCCTCGGCGCGCTTTTTGTGGCGATCGGTGTGCGTCTTGCCCTGAGCAGTCGATGATAACGAGGCCTACTCCTCGGCCACATAGCGCCGTTCGTGACGCAGCCCCATGCTGGTGAGGATCTCGTATCCGATCGTGCCCGCTGCCCGCGCTACGTCGTCGAGAGGCATGTTCTTTCCGAACAGCTCGACATAATCGCCGGCGCGCACTGCGTTCTCTGGCAGGTCGGTGATATCGAAGATCGTCAGGTCCATCGTGATCCGGCCGGCAACCGGTACCTTATGCCCGGCGATGAAACCTTGTCCGCCTTGCGGCACAGCCTGGCGCAGAGGCACGCCGCCGCTTGATTGGCTGCGCATATAACCGTCGGCGTAGCCGGCTGAGACGATCGCCAGCCGACTTTCACGGCCAAGCTGCAGCGCCCGTCCATAGCTGACGGTCTCGCCGGCCCCGACGGTCCGAACCTGGATGACGCGCGCTTCCGCGGTCGCGACCGGCCGCATCGGGTTCGCCATGCCGCTGACCGCCTCGCCGCCATAGAGCGCGATGCCCGGCCGGGTCAGGTCGAAATGATAATCCTCGCCGAGAAAGATGCCGGCCGAGGCGGCAAGACTTGAATCGATGCCTTCATAGGCGGCCGTAACCCTACGGAACGATTCGAGTTGCTGCCGGTTCATGGCATGGCTGGGATCGTCGCCGCAGGCGAGGTGGCTCATGACCAGCACCGGCGCGAAGCTTGCAGGCCGCGAGACGTCATTGGCGAGAGCCACCGCGTCGTCGATGTGCAATCCCAGCCGGTTGAAGCCGGTATCGACATGCAGCGCGCAGGGATAATCGCCATAATCGGCAAGCACCGCCATCCAGAAGGCGAGCTGCTCGTCGGAGGAAATCACCGGCACCAGATCATTGTCGAAGAACCGCCGTTCCGTGCCCGGCCATATGCCCGAGAGCACGAAGATGCGCGCCTCGGGCGCATAGAGGCGAAGGGTGACGCCCTCATCGACGGTAGCGACGAAGAAATCCCGGGCGCCTGCGAGGTAGAGCGCTTCGCCGGCATCCTCGATGCCTGTGCCGTAGGCGTCCGCCTTGACGACGGCTGCGGCGCGCGCTGCACCTGAGCGGCGCGCCATGTCGCGCCAATTTTCCGTGAGCGCGCTCAGGTCGACGGTCAGCCGCAGGCCTGCGGAAGTGAAGAGATCGTCGTCTTCGGAGAGGATGGGAAAATCTGTCATGAATCGCCGTGAAGAAATGAAGGAGCCGTGCCGCCCAGTCTAGAGAGCATTGTGGCCAAGGAAAAGCGCAGGCGGTCACATATCACCCTTTGCCTGTCGTCCGATCACTTTTGTTCAAGACGGATGCCGGCTTCCGCGCTAATTCTATTGGATGCACAACGTATCGCAAAAAGAGGCCGCGGAGGCCATGCCGCTGGCCAATGTGGAATCGGCCCGCTTCTGGCGGGATAGCCGCTTCCGCGACATGGAATGCCTGAGCGCCACCTTCCTGACGCATGAATACGCACCGCACGCGCACGATACATTCAGCATCGGCGCGATAGAAAGCGGCACCCAGATCGCCACCCTCAGCGGCAGGCGGGAGGAAACCGGCCCGGGCGATCTCTATCTGATAGATCCCGGCGTCGTTCATGACGGTGCTCCGGGCGGCGAGGGCTATCGTTACCGCATGATCTATCCTGACATGAAGCTGTTCGTCGACATTCTGGAGGATGTCACCGGCAAGGCCTTCCATGCGACACCGTCTTTCGCCGGCGGGCTTCCGCGCGATCCTGAGCTCGCCAATGCCTTTCACGCCGCTCATCGCACGCTCGAAATCGGCGCAGGCGCGCTGGAGTCCGATGAAGGCATGTTCTCGGTGCTGGCGGCGATCTTTGCGCGTCACGGCAGCGCCATCGTCGTTCCTGTCGATACGCGGGAACGAAGCGCGGTCGCCCGCGCCCGCGAATACCTGATCGAGAACTTCGACATCGATGTCGGCCTTGAGGAACTGGCCGGGGTGGCGGGATTGAGCCGCGCTCACCTCATCCGGGCTTTCCGCAAGGAATATCACATCACGCCCCATGCCTTCCTGACGGACCGGCGCGTGCAGGTGGCCCGCCGGCTGCTGCGACAGGGGCACATGCCGGCCGATATCGCGCTCGAATGTGGTTTTGCCGATCAGGCGCATTTCACCCGGCATTTCAAGGCGCGCACGGGCGTGACCCCCGGTCAATTCCGCACGGGCTGATCACTTTCGTTCAATACGGCCGTGGCGTGCTGGGCTACTCCTCCGCGATCTTGATTAGGAGGTTGCCATGTTGCAGCACAGCCGGCCATCCGGCGAATTTCGTCTTGGCGAATTTCTCGCCGGTATGCGCACCATCTTTCCGCTCGTCGTCGCCGTCTTGCCCATCGGCCTGGTCTTCGGCGCGGTCGCCGCCACCAAGGGCCTTTCGCCGCTGGAAACGACACTGATGAGCGCGCTGGTCTTTGCGGGTGGTTCGCAATTCGTGGCGATGGACATCTGGACGCATCCGGCAAGCTGGATCGGCGTCGGCTTCGCGGCGCTGCTGGTCAATATTCGCCACGTGCTCATGAGCGCGTCGATCGGCACGAAGATGCAGTCCTTCCCCGGCGTCAAACGTTATATCGCCATGCTCTTCCTGGCCGATGAGCTTTGGGCCATGGCGGAATTCCGAGCCGGCAGCACAAGGCTGACACCCGCCTGGTATGCCGGCATCGTCACGCCCTTCTACCTCACCTGGGTCGGTTCCTCGCTGACAGGCGCACTGCTCGGCGCTTTCCTCGGCAATCCTGCCGTCATCGGCCTTGACTTCGCCTTTCCGGCTGTCTTCGTCGTGCTGGTCATGGGCTTCTGGAAGGGGCCGGAAACCGGCGCCGTGCTTGCCGCAAGCGGTACCGCCTCCGTTGCAATCCACCATTTCGTGCCGGGGGTCTGGTATATCGCCGCCGGTGCGCTGGCAGGGCTGGCGATGGCCCTCTGGCAGGGCAGGGCGCGGGAGCAGGCTGCATGACGCTGGACAGCGATATCTTTTTCGCCATCCTCGCGATGGCTGCCGCAACTGTCTTCACCCGCGTCAGCGGTCTCGTCCTGATCCGGCATGTCGAGATCGATGAGCGCCGGAGAACGGCGATCGAAGCCATTCCGCCGGCCGTGCTGATGGCCGTCATCGCCCCAACCGCCTTTGCGACCGGCTGGGCGGAGACGCTGGCATGCGCAGCAACCGCAATCGCCGCGCGCCGCCTGCCGATGCTTGCAAGCGTCGTGGTCGGCGTCGCGACGGTTGCACTGTTGCGGGCTGCAGGTCTCTGAGGAAAATCGACGCGGGAAACCGCGTCAATGTTCCTCGTATTGTATGAAGGAAGGATCTGCGAGATCGGCGAAGCGCGTGAATTCCGCCTGGAAGGCAAGCTTCACCGTGCCCGTCGGTCCGTGACGCTGCTTGGCGATGATCACGTCGGCGGTGCCCTTCACTTTGTCGAACAGTGCTTCCCATTCCGGATATTTGGGATCGTGAGGATCGCGCGGCTCCTGGTTCTTGACGTAATATTCCTCGCGGAACACGAAGAGCACGACGTCGGCGTCCTGCTCGATCGAACCGGATTCGCGAAGGTCGGAGAGCTGCGGGCGCTTGTCGTCGCGGCTTTCGACCTGACGCGAGAGCTGCGACAGCGCGATGATCGGAACATTGAGCTCCTTGCCGAGTGCCTTCAGGCCGGTGGTGATCTGGGTGATTTCCTGGACGCGATTGTCGCTTGACTTGCCCGAGCCGGTCATCAGCTGCACGTAGTCGACCACAAGCACATCGAGGCCGCGCTGGCGCTTGAGCCGGCGCGCGCGCGCTGAAAGCTGGGCGATCGAGATGCCGCCGGTCTGGTCGATATAGAGCGGCACTTTCTGCATCATCATCGAGCAGGCGACGAGCTTTTCGAAATCGGCATCGTTGATGTCGCCGCGGCGGATCTTCGAGGACGAGACTTCCGTCTGCTCCGAGATGATACGGGTGGCGAGCTGTTCCGACGACATTTCGAGTGAATAGAAGCCGACGACGCCGCCGTTCTTCGCCTTCATGCTGCCATCCGCCTGAACTTCGCCCTCATAGGCGGCGGCGATGTTATAGGCAATGTTGGTGGCAAGCGAGGTCTTGCCCATGCCGGGACGCCCGGCGAGGATGATCAAGTCCGAACGCTGCAGACCGCCCATCTTGGCATCGAGCGAATGGATGCCGGTGGAAATGCCGGAAAGGCCGCCGTCGCGTTCCTTGGCGACGGCCGCCATGTCGATCGCCAGCGCCACGGCGTCGTTGAAAGACTGGAAGCCGCCATCGTAACGGCCATTTTCGGCGAGCTCGAACAGCCGGCGTTCGGTATCCTCGATTTGCGACTGCGGCGGCATATCGAGCGGCGCGTCATAGGCGATGTTGACGACATCCTCGCCGATGGTGATCAGCGCCCGGCGCAGCGCGAGATCGTAGATCGCCCGGCCGTAATCCTCGGCGTTGATGACCGTGACCGCATTGCTGACAAGGCTTGCCAGATATTGCGAAACCGTCATGTCGCCGACTTTCTCGTCGGCTTTCAGGAAGGTCTTGATCGTCACCGGATTGGCGATCTTGCCCATGCGGATGATGTCGCCGGCGACCTCGAAGATCTTCCGGTGCAGCGGTTCGTAGAGATGGATCGGCTTCAGGAAGTCCGACACCCGGTAATAGGCGTCGTTGTTCATCAGGATGGCGCCGAGAAGCGCCTGCTCGGCTTCGATATTGTTGGGTGCTTCGCGGTAATGCTGCTCCGACGGAGCAACGGCTGCAATCTTTCGAGCGGCGTCGTTCATCATCATCCGTTCTGTCTTTTTCCAACTCCGGATTTGCAATTCCGGATGGAGAAAATCAAGGGGCTGCGAAAGGAGCGGGGCTCGTCTCGCCTAAATCCTGAACGCTGTGCCCATTGTTCGACTTCTCCACAGTCCCGGGCGCCACAAATGCGAAATACTGGCAGTGTCACCCGCACGACACGGTACGGAGCCGACTCAGCTCATCCGTTCCGGAGAAGGATATGTTAGCCCGATGACATCGGGCACGCAGCAAAAACATCCGGGTAATCCCCGCTAAAAAAGCGACCCGCTGCGCGAACCCGGAACGCACGGAAAAGAAAAAGCCCGGCGCGGTGGCCGGGCTCTTCCTCTCGCGGACTGTCCGTCGAGAATTATGCTTCGTCTTCGTCGAGGCCGTCGGCTTCCGGATCGAAGAAATCTTCCGGCCGCAGCGCGTCTTCGTCGACGCCATAGATCGCGTCGACCGAGGTGAGTTCTTCACCCTTGGCCTGGCGCTCGGCTTCTTCGGCAGAACGGGCAACGTTCAGTTCGATGTTGATTTCGACTTCGGCATGCAGCTGCAGCTCGACCTTGTGCAGGCCGATCGCCTTGATCGGCGTGTTCAGGTGAACCTGGTTGCGGCCGATGTTGAAGCCTTCGGCGGCGAGAACCTCGACGACGTCACGGGCAGCGACCGAGCCGTAGAGCTGCCCGGTTTCGCCGGCGGAGCGCACGACGATGAAGGACTTGCCGTCGAGAACGTCGGCGACCTTCTGGGCTTCCGACTTGCGCTCGAGGTTGCGGGCTTCGAGCGTCGCGCGCTCGGATTCGAAACGGGCCTTGTTGGCGGCGTTGGCGCGCAGCGCCTTGCCGAGCGGCAGCAGGTAGTTGCGGGCAAAGCCGTCGCGAACCTTTACGGTTTCGCCCATCTGGCCGAGCTTGGAGATGCGTTCGAGAAGGATGACTTCCATTTTCTTGTTCCTTTCTTGTGTCTCAGATTTTGGTGTCGGGTTGTTTGGAGGTATCGGCATCTTTCGCCGGGGTGAGCGCGATCGCTTTGCGCGTATCGCTGAGGCCCAGGACGAGGATGAGGAGAGCTGGCAGCAGCATGAGTATCGAAGCCAGGTAGCAGAGGATGAGGGCCGGTATGCGCCAGTCCTTTCCACGTGTGCGGAAATGCAGCGAGGCGAAGCCGGAGAGCATGAAACCGGCGCCGAAGGTGCCGATCGCGGTCGCGCCGACGAGCGCCGGAACGCCGCCGAAGAAGCAGGCAGCAAGCCCGGCCAGGAAGATGAAGATCGAATTGCGGTTCATCCGCAGCGATGAGGGAATATCCTCGCGCGGCCGAAGGCCCCGGCCGGATGCGGCGACGATGCGCACGGCGAAATAATAGGCGGCAAACAGCATGCTGACCCACATGCCGCCCTGCACGGCCGGCAGCATCAGCAGGATCAGCGATTTGGTCTGCGCGGTTGCCGCCGGATCGGGCATGAATTCCGGCTGCTGCTGCCTGACCGAGGTGATCAGCAGATCGACGATCGGGTCGGTGATCTCAGGCCCATAGCCGATCATCACGCCGATGACGATGACGGCAAGCGTCACCAGCCCGCACAGATGCAGCAGGATATCGGAGAGCGGATACCAGGCAAGCAGATGGTCGGGGCCGCCGAGTTCGGAAGCTGGACGCGCGAGATTGGCAAGATGGCTGAGCCAGCCGGCCGGCAGCAGCGTCACCAGCGTCATGATGAGCGCGAAAGACGGGGAGATGAGGACCGCACCGAGCGCCGCTCCCGTGACGACGGCCGAAATCGCGGCGGCATTGCCCCAGCCGAGTCCGACGATCAGGATTGGCAGCGCCGAGGCCGTATAAAGGAGCGCGCTGAAAAACGACGGCTGCATGCTCGCGCCCAGCACAAGCAGGGCGGCGGTCAATCCGGCGAGTGCGCCGATCAGCAGCGTTTTAAGATCCGGTCGTTTCAAGGTCGCTGTCCTGCTTCATCAAGCAGTTAGAGGCTGTTGCTGAATCGAATTCAGAAACGTCTCAACATGGGTTTTAAGAATTCCGATCCGCGCCCATCGCGAAAGGGAGAAGGGAAGGCACGAATGCCTTCCCTCAAATCTGATTGCGTCGGCCGATTAAGCGACGACGTAGGGCAGCAGGCCGAGGAAACGGGCGCGCTTGATCGCCTGGGCGAGTTCGCGCTGCTTCTTCTGGGAAACGGCCGTGATGCGGGACGGAACGATCTTGCCGCGCTCGGAAATGTAGCGCTGCAGCAGACGGACGTCCTTGTAGTCGATCCGCGGTGCGTTTGCGCCGGAGAACGGGCAGGTCTTGCGACGGCGATGGAACGGACGGCGGACCGGTGCGGAGGAAGCTTCAGACATTCTTATATCTCCTTATGCACGGTCTTCGCGGGGAGCGCGATCCGGACGCGGGCCACGCTGGAAATCGCCGTCACGGCGCGGCGGACGGTCACCGAATTCGCGGCGCGGGCCACGGTCGCCGCCTTCACGCGGGCCGCGGTCGTCGCGGTCGCGCTTCTGCAGCATGGCAGACGGGCCTTCTTCGTGCTTTTCGACGGCGATGGTCATGTAGCGAAGAACGTCTTCGCTGATGCGCATCTGGCGTTCCATTTCCTGGATCGCAGCCGGCGGTGCATCGATGTCCATCAGCGCGTAGTGCGCCTTGCGGTTCTTCTTGATGCGATAGGTGAGGGACTTGAGGCCCCAGTTCTCGATGCGCCCGACCTTGCCGCCGTTAGCTTCGATCACGCCCTTGTACTGTTCTACGAGGGCATCGACCTGCTGAGCGGAAATATCCTGTCGGGCAAGGAATACATGTTCATAAAGAGCCATGACAGCTTTGCCTTTCTTGCGTTTGGTTCAACCCGATATTCGGCGGCTAAGCCTCAACGACTGCTCCTGATTGGGCGGACCCAGGCAAGAAAAGCGTTTCCGAGACGGTCGAGAGCGGAGACACGGGAGGCTGGAACGCTTCCGTTCCGAACGATTTCCGCAGAGGAAACCGGCCCTCCGTTCAGCCACCAGCCAGAAGACCGGGTTAACGAACAGCGCGGCTTATACGGATTTTTCGAGGAAAGGCAACCCCAATCCGGCATTCGAGCCCGACGCAGACCAATCGGCAGCGTCGGGGCGATGCGGGATAGATCAGAGCGTCAGCGGATACTGCCGGTGCACCTTGGCGATCTCCGCCAGGATCTCATCCGAAAGCGTCAGGTCGGCCGCGCCGATATCGAGCTTCAGCTGTTCCATCGAGGTCGCGCCGATGAGGACCGAGGTCATGAAGGGCCTCGATCGGCAGAAGGCGAGCGCCATGATTGCCGGATTGAGACCGTATCGGGCTGCGAGCGCCAGATAGGCCTTGGTCGCCGGCTCCTGCAGCGGCTGCAACCGGCCGCCGATATCGGGATTGATCGAAGCGCGCGAACCCTTCGGCCTCAGACCATCGACATATTTGCCGGTCAGGATGCCGCCGGCGAGCGGCGAATAGGCAAGCAGCCCGACGTCCTCGTGATGAGAGAGTTCGGCGAGATCGAGGTCGAAATGGCGGTAGAGCAGATTGTACTCGTTCTGGACGCTGGCGACGCGCGGCAGGCCCCTCTGTTCGGAGAGCGTCAGATATTTCTGGATGCCCCAGGTGGTTTCGTTGGAAAGGCCGATCGCCCGGATCTTGCCTTCCTTGACCAGGGCCCCCAGCGTTTCCAGGATGTCGAGCATGTTGGCGGCGGCCTTGTCGCGATCCTGGTTGAAGGGGTTGTAGCTCCAGTTCTGCCGGAAGTGAAAATGGCCACGGTTCGGCCAGTGCACCTGATAGAGATCGACATAATCCGTCTTCAGCCGCTTCAGGCTGGCCTCGAGCGCCAGGCGGATATTCCTCGCATCCGCTCCTTCACCGCCACGCAGATAATCGCGGCCGCGGCCGGCGACCTTGGTGGCGAGCACGATCTCGCTCCGCTTGCCGGTCTTTTCGAACCAACTGCCGATATAGTCCTCGGTCCAGCCCTGCGTTTCGGGCGAAACCGGCGTCGTCGGGTAGAGCTCGGCGGTATCGAAGAAATTGACGCCCTTTTCGACGGCGTAATCCATCTGCGCATGCGCATCGCTTTCGCTGTTCTGCGAGCCCCAGGTCATGGTGCCAAGGCAGATTTCTGAAACGGAAATGTCTGTGCGGCCGAGTGACTTGTACTTCATGGAGAAAACCCTGGGAGCAATCTGGAGATGGAAGCCTTGGGGAAGGACCGGGCAAATCTAGGCCGGATTTGGCGGAGCGCAAGAGCAAAAACCGGACTTTTGCAGCGGTGCAGAAGGCTTTGCGCAGAAGGCGCCGCCACTTGACTCTGCCGGAAAGAATGTCAATTGGAGGCAAAACAGCCTCGAGGGGCGCAATCAGGGACATGAGCATGACCATTGCTTTTACTTTTCCCGGCCAGGGCAGCCAGGCCGTCGGCATGGGCAAGGATCTGGCCGAGAATTTCGCGGAAGCCCGCGCCGTTTTCGAAGAAGTCGACGAGGCGCTCGGTGAAAAACTTTCGGACGTTATATTCAACGGTCCCGAGGACACCCTGACCCTGACTGCGAACGCCCAGCCGGCGCTGATGGCGGTATCGATCGCCGTCGTCCGTGTTCTCCGGGCCAAGGGGCTGGATCTGCAGTCGAAGGTCGCTTACGTCGCCGGCCACTCGCTTGGCGAATATTCGGCACTCTGCGCCGCCGGCACCTTTTCGCTCGCCGATACGGCGCGGCTGCTGCGTATTCGCGGCAATGCCATGCAGGCGGCCGTTCCCGTCGGCGTCGGCGCCATGGCTGCGATCATCGGCCTCGAACATGCCGACGTCGTCGCCGTCTGCGAAGAGGCTGCCGCCACCGGCGCCTGCCAGATCGCCAACGACAATGGCGGCGGCCAAATCGTCATCTCGGGCGAGAAGGCTGCTGTCGAAAAGGCCGCCGGCCTCGCAACCGACAAGGGCGCCAAGCGCGCCATCCTGCTGCCGGTCTCGGCTCCCTTTCATTCCAAGCTGATGGCGCCTGCGGCCGAGGCCATGCGCGCGGCGCTGGCGACGGTCGCGAAGTCCGATCCCGTCGTGCCCCTGATCGCCAATGTCCGCGCCGCCCCGGTGACCGGCGCCGACGAGATCGCCAACCTCCTGGTCGAGCAGGTGACCGGTCAGGTCCGCTGGCGCGAGACGGTGGAATGGTTTGCCGCAAACGGCGTCACGACGCTTTACGAACTCGGTTCCGGCAAGGTGCTGACCGGCCTTGCCCGTCGCATCGACAAAACAGTCAACGGCATCTCCATCGGCGGCCCGGCGGACATTGACGCGGCTGTCGCCGCCCTGATGGCCTGATTGATATCTCCAGATATAAGGAACCTTTCCATGTTCGATCTCTCCGGCCGCAAGGCTCTCGTCACCGGCGCATCGGGCGGTATCGGCGAGGAAATCGCCCGCCTTCTTCATAAGCAGGGCGCCATCGTCGGTCTGCACGGCACGCGCGTCGAGAAGCTGGAAGCGCTGGCGGCCGAGCTCGGCGAGCGCGTGAAGATCTTCCCGGCCAACTTGTCGGACCGCGACGAGGTGAAGGCGCTCGGCCAGAAGGCCGAGGCCGATCTCGAGGGTGTCGATATCCTCGTCAACAATGCCGGCATCACCAAGGACGGCCTGTTCGTGCGCATGAGCGACGAAGACTGGGATGCGGTCCTCGAGGTCAATCTGACGGCGACCTTCCGCCTGACGCGCGAGTTGACGCATCCGATGATGCGCCGCCGCTATGGCCGTATCATCAACATCACCTCCGTCGTCGGCGTCACCGGCAATCCGGGCCAGGCCAATTACTGCGCCTCCAAGGCTGGCATGATCGGCTTCACCAAGTCCTTGGCGCAGGAAATCGCCACCCGCAATGTGACCGTCAACTGCGTCGCCCCCGGCTTCATCGAAAGCGCCATGACCGGCAAGCTGAATGACAAGCAGAAGGAAGCGATCATGGGGGCTATCCCGATGAAGAGGATGGGGACGGGCGGCGAAGTCGCTTCGGCGGTTGCCTACCTTGCGTCCTCCGAGGCTGCCTACATGACCGGCCAGACGCTGCACGTAAACGGCGGCATGGCGATGATCTGAAAGGACAAACCGTCGGCATGGGGATAATTCCGCCAATAGCATGTTGAGCAATCACGAAGCGTTGATTTTCTGGCTTTGCGGCAGACTTAAACCATGTTAAGCGGGCCATGACTGTGAACAGTCGTCCCGAGAAAGCAGACGGACCGGCGGGCTTTTCGCAAGCCTCGGAAATCTCTGAAGCCGGGTAAACGAGTTTGCCGAGGATGTCTGAAAACATCGCAGGCTGAAACAGGGTAGGGGTGCCGCAACGGCATTCCGATCAGGACATAAGGTCGAGGAAACCGACATGAGCGATATCGCAGAACGCGTAAAGAAAATTGTTATTGATCATCTTGGCGTCGATGCCGACAAGGTCGTCGAGAGCGCCAGCTTTATCGACGATCTGGGCGCTGACTCGCTCGACACGGTCGAACTTGTCATGGCTTTCGAAGAAGAATTCGGCGTTGAAATCCCCGACGACGCAGCTGACTCGATCCTGACGGTCGGCGATGCAGTGAAGTTCATTGAGAAGGCCCAGGCCTGATCCTATATATTTGAGAAAGGGCGGGCCTGGAGTCCGCCCTTTTCTTTTCGGCCTATTTCTCCATAGAACATAAGAGACGGGGGAAAGCACGCGATGAGACGTGTCGTCATCACTGGTACCGGCATGGTATCACCCTTGGGATGCGGAACTGAGGTGACGTGGTCGCGGCTGCTCGCCGGCCAGAACGGCGCCCGCCTCGTCACCGAATTCGAGGTCGACGACCTTCCCGCCAAGATTGCCTGCCGTATCCCGCTCGGTGACGGCACTGACGGCACCTTCAGCGCCGACCAATGGATGGAGCCGAAGGAGCAGCGCAAGGTCGATCCCTTTATCATCTATGGCATGGCCGCTGCCGACATGGCGCTTGCCGACGCCGGCTGGCATCCCGAGAGCGATGAGGATCAAATCGCCACCGGCGTGCTGATCGGCTCGGGCATTGGCGGCATCGAAGGCATCGTCGAGGCAGGTTACACCTTGCGCGACAAGGGTCCGCGCCGTATCTCCCCCTTCTTCATCCCCGGCCGCCTGATCAATCTCGTCTCCGGGCAGGTCTCGATCCGCCACAAGCTGCGCGGACCCAATCATTCGGTCGTCACCGCCTGCTCGACGGGCGCACATGCGATCGGCGATGCCGCGCGGCTGATCGCGCTTGGTGACGCCGACGTCATGGTCGCCGGCGGCACGGAATCCCCCGTCAGCCGTATTTCGCTGGCAGGCTTTGCCGCCTGCAAAGCGCTGTCGACCCGGCACAACGACGATCCGCAGAAGGCTTCGCGCCCTTATGACCGCGACCGTGACGGCTTCGTCATGGGCGAGGGCGCCGGCATCGTCGTGCTCGAAGAGCTAGAGCATGCGAAGGCCCGCGGCGCCAAGATCTACGCCGAGATCGTCGGCTACGGCCTGTCGGGCGACGCCTATCACATTACCGCGCCATCCGAAGACGGCGAGGGTGCCGGCCGCTGCATGGCGATGGCGCTGAAGCGCGCCGGGCTGACACCGGCCGACATCGACTACATCAACGCTCATGGTACTTCGACCATGGCCGACACGATCGAGCTCGGGGCAGTCGAGCGCTTGGTCGGCAACGCGGCGTCGAAGATCTCGATGTCCTCGACCAAGTCGGCAACCGGACACCTTCTCGGTGCTGCCGGCGCGATCGAGGCGATCTTCGCGACACTTGCCATCCGTGACAATGTTGCGCCGCCGACGCTCAATCTTGACAATCCCGAACGCGAGACGGCGATCGATCTTGTTCCGCACAAGGCTCGTGAGC
The DNA here is from genome assembly GCF_002204185.1 of Rhizobium esperanzae. GTDB lineage: Bacteria > Pseudomonadota > Alphaproteobacteria > Rhizobiales > Rhizobiaceae > Rhizobium > Rhizobium esperanzae. The sequence continues at coordinate 74,394 of NZ_MXPU01000013.1, forward strand.
GAGAAATCGACGTGGCTCTGTCCAATTCGTTCGGGTTCGGCGGCACGAACGCATCGCTCGTGCTGCGCCGTTACGCGCAGTAAGAGGCCCGCCGGAGCAGCGTGCTGGAGTTGAACGATCGGCAGCGGCTTCGTTGAACTGTGGCGGAACCTGTTTTTGCCGCATTGCTTCGCGAAATAGCGGAATGAGGGCCAAGTTTTAGAGGATTGCCGGTGAGCGATACGACGAACCAGAGCAACGACAGCCAGGCGCAGAAGGGGCCGATCATCCCGAAGTCGCCGAGCGAAGCCCTGCGTCCGGAACGTGTTCCGGAGCCGCCGAAACGCTCCAGGAACGCTCGCAGCCAGATCGTCCTTTTCCTGAACTTCATCATGACGATGACGGTGCTGGTCTGCGTCCTTGCCGTCATCGGCTTCTATTACGCGACCTCGACTTATCAGAGCCCAGGCCCGCTGCAGACCAACACTAATTTCATCGTCCGCAACGGCGCGGGTCTCGCCGAAATCGCCTCGAACCTCGAGCGCAACGCGATCATCTCCGATGCCCGTATCTTCCGTTATCTCACCGCGACGCATCTTGCCGGCGGCGAGAGCCTGAAGGCCGGCGAATATGAGATCAAGGCGAGAGCCTCCATGAGCGATATCATGGAACTGCTGAAATCGGGCAAGTCGATCCTCTATTCGGTGTCCTTTCCGGAAGGCCTGACGGTCCGCCAGATGTTCGACCGCATGCTGCAGGATCCGGTGCTGGAAGGCGACTTGCCGGCCGCACTGCCGGCCGAAGGCAGCCTGCGTCCGGACACATACAAATTCTCGCGCGGTACCAAGCGCTCGGAAATCATCGAACAGATGGCGGCCGCACAGCAGAAGCTGGTCAATCAGATCTGGGATAAGCGCGATTCCTCGCTGCCGCTGCGATCCAAAGAGGAATTTGTAACGCTCGCTTCGATCGTCGAAAAGGAGACCGGCATTCCCGACGAACGCGCCCATGTCGCTTCCGTGTTCTTGAACCGGCTTGGCAAGGGCATGCGCCTGCAGTCCGATCCGACGATCATCTACGGGCTCTTCGGTGGCGAGGGAAAACCGGCGGACCGGCCGATCTACCAGTCGGATCTGAAACGAGACACGCCTTACAATACCTATGTCATCAAGGGCCTGCCGCCGACACCGATAGCCAATCCTGGCAAGGACGCGCTGGAAGCCGTTGCCAACCCTTGGAAAACCCAGGATCTCTATTTCGTCGCCGACGGCACCGGCGGCCACGTTTTTGCCGCTACGCTCGAGGAGCACAATGCCAACGTCAAGCGCTGGCGCAAGCTCGAGGCCGACAAGGGCTCGGACCCGAACATCGCAGTCGACGGCCAGCCGGAAGAGCAGCCGGGCGATAGTGGCGCGACTGTCGTGCCGCCGAAGAAAAAGAAGATCAACTGACAGTTTTCGGGAGGCTCGCATGGCTTTGCAGTCCATGACCGGTTTTGCGCGGCGCGAGGGAACAAGCGGCCGCTGGCGTTGGGCATGGGAGCTGCGCTCGGTCAACGGCAAGGGTTTCGACCTGCGCCTGCGCCTGCCGCCCGGCCTCGAACGCATGGAGGCGGAGGTCCGCCGCCTTGCCGGCGAAAGCTTCAGCCGCGGCAACCTGCAGGCTTCGCTTTCGGTCACTGCCGACGAGAACCGTTTCGAGGCGGTGCTGAACAGGGAAGCGCTTGCCGCCGTGCTTGCCATGCGCGAGCAATTGGCGGGCGTGATCGATCCGGCGCCGCTGAAGCTCGACACGCTGCTTCTGGTGCGCGGCATCGTGGAGTTCCGTGAGGGCGAGGACGCTGAGGAGGCGCTGGCTGCCCGGGATGCCGATATTGCCGCCGGACTCATGGCCGCGCTTGCCGATCTCCGGGCGATGCGCGAACAGGAAGGGGCGGCGCTCTCCCGCATTCTTCTCGATCACGTCGCAACGATCGAGGGCCTGACACGGACGATCGAGATGGATCCTTCGCGCTCGCCGCAGGAGATCGCCTCCCGGCTCGTGGCGCAGGTCGCCTTGCTGATGGACGGCATGGCCGCGCTCGACCGCGACCGGTTGCATGCCGAAGCCGCGCTGTTGGCGACCAAGGCGGATCTGCGCGAGGAAATCGATCGCCTGAAGGCGCATGTCGCCGCCGCGCGCGATCTCCTGGTGAAAGGCGGGCCTGCCGGGCGCCGGCTGGACTTCCTTGCACAGGAATTTAACCGCGAATCGAATACCATCTGCTCCAAGTCGAATGCCTCGGCGGTTACGGCCGCCGGCATCGAGTTGAAAGTCGTGATCGACCAGTTCCGCGAGCAGGTCCAGAATTTGGAGTAGGACATGAAACCGGCGAAATCCTCGCCCGTGCAGATCGCCCGCCGCGGTCTGATGCTTGTCATTTCGTCGCCGTCTGGCGCCGGCAAGTCCACCATCGCGCGCACGCTGCTGGAGACCGACAAGCATATCGGCCTTTCCGTCAGCGTCACCACGCGCCAGCGCCGCCCGAGCGAGGTCGAGGGCGTGCATTACCACTTCAAGAGCGTGCGCGAGTTCGAGCGGCTGCGCGATAGCGACGCACTGCTCGAATGGGCCGAAGTGCATGGCAATTTCTACGGCACGCCGCGCGAGCCGGTCGAGCAGGCCATGGCCGAAGGCCGCGATATGCTCTTCGATATCGACTGGCAGGGCGCCCAGCAGTTGCAGGAGAAGATGTCGGCCGACGTCGTCTCGATCTTCGTGCTGCCGCCGACCATGACGGAGCTCCAGTCGCGTCTGCACCGCCGTGCCGAGGATTCCGAGGAGGTCATTCAGACGCGTCTGGCCAACAGCCGCGCCGAGATCGCCCACTGGCGCGAATATGATTATGTCATCGTCAATGACGATCTCAACACCGCCTTCGACGCCGTCCAGTCGATCGTCAAGGCCGAACGCCTGCGCCGCGACCGCCGCCACGGCATGTTCGATTTCGTTCGCGAGCTGCTGGAAGAGACGCCGTCTCTCTAAAGATTGTTCGCGAGAAGGCAGAATTCCTCGACGGACAAGGTCTCTGCCCGACGCGCCGGATCGATCCCCGCCTTGACGAGAAGGCTTTCGCCGCCGAGCGGTTTCAAGCTTTGACGCAGCATCTTGCGACGCTGGCCGAAGGCGGCTTGCGTGACCTTCTCCAAATTGGCGACGGCGCACTGAACGGGGTTTTCACGAGGAAGCAAGTGCACGACCGTTGAGGTCACCTTCGGCGGCGGCGTAAATGCCTGCGGCGGCACGTCGAAGGCCATGCGTGCGTCCGTCCGCCAGCCGCAGAGAACGCCGAGGCGCCCGTAATGGTCGTCATCCTCGCCCGCGACGATACGCTCGCCGACTTCTTTCTGAAACATCAGCGTCAGTGACTGCCAAAACGGCGGCCAGGCTTTAGGCAGCAGCCAGTTGACCAGCAATTGCGTGCCGACATTATAAGGCAGGTTGGCGATAATCTTGACCGGGCCTTCCGGCGCCAATGCTTCGAAATCCGTCTTCAGCGCATCGCCTTCGATGACCTCCAGGCGGCCGGGATAGTGATCGGCGATCTCGGCAAGCGCCGGCAGGCAGCGCGCGTCCCGCTCGACGGCAATGACCTTCTTGGCGCCGAGCGCCAGAATCGCGCGGGTCAGCCCGCCGGGGCCGGGGCCGACCTCGAAAACGGTGGTCTCTTCAAGAGCGCCTGCGGTGCGGGCGACCTTCTGCGTGAGGTTGAGGTCGAGCAGGAAGTTCTGCCCGAGCGCCTTGCGCGCATCGAGGCCGTGACGCTGAATGACGTCGCGAAGCGGCGGCAGGCCATCGAGTGCTGCCATCAGCGGCGGCTTTCCCAAGTGCGGCCGAGCTGGGCGGCTAGCTTCAGTGCTGCAACCAGGCTCTGCTCACGCGCCAGTCCCTTGCCGGCGATGCCGAAAGCGGTGCCGTGATCCGGCGAGGTTCGCACGAAGGGAAGTCCGAGCGTGACGTTGACGCTGTCGTCGAAACCGAGCGCCTTGGCGGGGATCAGCGCCTGATCGTGATACATGCAGATGGCGACGTCGTATCGCGCCCGCGCCTCGTCATGGAACATGGTGTCGGCGGGCAGGGGGCCGATCGCATCGATGCCCTCGTCGCGCAGGCGCTCGATCGCCGGGCGGATGATGTCCTCGTCTTCCCTGCCGAGCGTTCCGGTTTCGCCGGCATGCGGATTGAGGCCGGCAACCGCGAGCCGCGGCGCATCGATGCCGAAGCGCTGCCTCAGATCTTCGTGAGCGATCCGGCAGGTTTCCATGACCAATTCGTCCGTCAGCGCCTGCGGCACGTCCCGGAGCGGAATGTGAATGGTGACGGGAATGGCCCTGAGCTTCGGTCCGGACAGCATCATGACAGGGGTCACCGGCCTGCCGGTTGCCCTGGCGGCGAGATCGGCGAGAAACTCGGTATGGCCGGGAAAGCGGAAGCCCGCTTCATAGAGCACGGCCTTGGCGATCGGATTGGTAACGACCGCGAGTGCCTCGCCGCCGATGACAAGCGAGACGGCTTTTTCGATCGCCGCGATCGTGCCCTTCGCCGTTGCCACATGCGGCTCGCCGGCCACGACCTCAATGCCGGCCGGGACGCTCATGACGGGCAGCGCATCGGCAAATATGCCGGTAGCCTCGCCGGCCGTGTCGATCTCACGAATGGAAGCCGCCAGATTGAGCTGGCGGGCCCGCAGAGCCAGGACATCCGGATCGCCAATCAGGAAAAAGGGCGGAAGCCCGAGTTCACGCCGCCGCAGCCATGCCATCAGGGTGATATCCGGTCCGATGCCGGCGGGATCGCCCTGGCTCAGCGCAAGCGGTCGTGAAAAGGGTATCGCCATCGTCGGTCAGCGATAGGCGATCTGCGCCTTCTTGCGCAGTTCGTCCAGGTATTTCTTGCTGTTTTCGTTTTCCGGCGGGCCATTCTTGCCGGCTTTGGACTTGTCGAGATCCTCCTGGCGGAAGACCATTTCGGCTGCCTGGTCGTCGGAGACCTGGCGCTGGCTGCAGATCGCCAGATATTCGACCCCCTTGTCGGTGACGCGGGTGCCTGTCGTGTTGCCCTTGGCCTGCTCGACCAGAGGCTTCCAGTCCGGCGGGATCTCCGGAGCAAGCATGCGGCCGAGATCGCGCACGGAAACATCGCGCATCGTTGCGGCAAAGGTCTTTGCCTGATCACAGCCGGGGAATTTCGAGCGCGATGCCTCGGCCTCGCCCTTGCGCTTGCCGGTGATGGCGCCGCGCTTGGCCTCAGGAATGACGAAGATGATCTGCTGCAGCATATATTCCGTCGTCACCGGCTTTTGCTTGTTGTTCTGCATCATGCGCGAGACGAGATCATAGTTCGACAGCCGCGAGGTCGACCCGTAACGCGCATTGACGACGCGCGGCCAGCTCATCTGCACAGCGATGAAGCCTTTGAAATGGTCGACGCCAACGCCGGCGCGATCGAGAATCTGCGACATCTGTTCGACGGAAAGTTTGTTGCCGGCCGAAAAGCGCGCGAAAGATGCATCGACATCCTGCTGCGAAACCGACATATGGACTCGGGCGACCTCCTGGCGCTTGAGCGTCTCGTCGATCAATTGCTCCGTAGCGGTCTTGGCGTCGGCCTTGGTATGCTGCAGGCGCAGGAAGGCCTGACGCTTGGCGACATCGCCGCTGGTGATGGCCGTGCCGTTCACCACAGCCTGGACTCCGCTTGCTGCAATCGCCGGGCCGGCAAGGCCCGTCAGCAAGGCAATCGCTGCGCCGGCGAGAAAGGTGGTTATGGCTTTTTTTGCGTCAATCATCTGTTGACCTCCCAATAGCGCCGCGAGACGTTGATCGCGGCGTCCTTACCACAGTGCGAGACACGCGGAAATCGCTTCCACCGGCGCGAAACTCCTATGCCTCGGATATCGACTGGCCGCAATGTCCTGCACAGGCTTACGGCGAAAGAATGACTTGAGGCCATGTTTACGCCGTCCGCCCGCTAGTTGGAGAGAGTGTCGGAGCCAATTTTGATGTCGCCGAGCGTGCGGAACGTCAGCCGCGCGCCGATCGTCCAGTCGCTTGCCGATTCGTCGTCGGAATCCCTGCTATCCGTATAGGCGATCGTGAAGATCGTGCATTCGTCCTCATAGGAAAGGCCGAGGGTCCGGCGGCTGATCACATCGTTGTTCAGATCCCAGGCGATGCCGCCGAAGATCGACCAATAGTCCTTGAACTTGACCTTGCTGCTGGTCTGGATCTCGTCATTGTCCTCGGCGAAGCCATAGGCCGGCTGGGCGCTCAGATGCGTGTAGGTCACCTGCGTCTGGAAGGTGTCGTTCTGGTAGCCTGTCGTCAGGTCGCCACGACGAAACTCGAAATCCTTCTCGTCGAGCCGGTAGGAGGCCGCAACGGAAACACCGTAGGGCGTTTCGATGCCGCCGAGGCCGACATAATCGGAGCGGTCGGTTTCGAGGCCCGAATCCGCGCCGACATTGACGAGGTCATCGGTCGCGAACGAGTTCTGGCCGGCGATCTGATAAGACTGACCGAAAATGCCGTGCAGCTTGTAACCGCTGTCGAACGTCCCGGTATACTGGAAGCCGACATTGGCGCGAGTGCCGCCTTCAATACGGTCGTAGCCTGAGAACTTGTCGCGGTCGAAAAGCGACGTGGCATCGAAGACGAAGCTTTGTGCATCCTCGTTCGGCAGCCGGCCGGCGAGCTGCTCGTCGGGGCGCGCATAGATCTGGACGATCGGCTCCAGGATATGCGTGCTGTTATCAGTCGTCATCAGGATCGGATACCGAATCTCCAGCCCGGCGGTGAGCATCGAGCGGGTGGCGGATTCGTCGTCAAGATAATTGCCGGCGTAACCTGTTGGGTCATTCATATTAAGCGCGAAAGCGTCGCCGCGCGCGGCCAGAAGCGGCGTGATCACTAGACCGGTCGGCGTGACATAGGTGCGTTTCCATTGAAGTTCGGCCGTCAGGCGCGACGTCTGACCTTTCAGCCCGCGGAAGCGGTCGAATCCATCGACGGTATAGAAGTCGTCGTGTGTGCGCGAAATATTCGTCAGGTTGACGTCCGCAGAAAGCTCGCCTCCTGCAAGCGGCTGAGGCGCGACATAGTGATAATCAAGCGCGGGGTAGACGATGGCCTGCTGCTTTTCGGCCGTGTTCGTCCGATCGGCATCCTGGACGTCGAAATAAAACGCCCGCATGTCGAAATAATTCCGTTTCCCAAGCCCCGTCAGGTAGATCTGGTTCGTGCGATCAGTGCCGCTCAAGCCGCGGAGTTTATAGGTCTTCGAGAAATTATTGTCGCTCTGCACCATGACGTCCCAGCCGAACGTCCAGCGCGGATTAATGCGGAACTCTGCCTTTGACGCCACCATACCGCGCTGTTCGGCTTCCGCATCGCTGGTGCCCGAGCTGAAATTACCCGGCTTTGCCTGGTCGATACCGGCGACGCGCAGGATATGCGTCCCGTTCTCGAAGCGCTGACGGAATTCGCCTTCGACGAGGAAGCCCTGGGCCGTATAGCCGGTTGTGGTGACCGTCGCATCCATGCTCGGCGAGATCACGTAATAATAAGGAATGGAAAGACCGAAGCCGAGATTTTGCGACAGGCTCATCGTCGGGAACAGGAAGCCGGACTTGCGCTTCACCGTATTGTCGGGAACTTCGATAAACGGCACGAAGGCAATCGGGTAGCCGAGCAGCTCGAAGCGGGCTCGTTCCAGACGGATCGTATGGGTCTCGCCGTTCTGGATCACGCGTTTGGCCTTGACCTGCCAGAAGGGCGCACGTTTCGGATCTTCGGCGCAGGGAAGGCAGGCGGTGTAGACGCCCTTATTGAGAATCATCTTGGTGCCGCCGACACGCTCGCCACTTTCGGCGACGATACGCGTATTGTCGGAGGTTTCGACGCGCAGCGAGTTCAGGAACCCGTCGGCAAAATTGTCGGTCACGTCAAGGTTGTCGGCATAGATGCGGTTGCCGTCCGGGCTGACGAGCTCGACATTGCCCATCGCCATCATCCGGCCGGTCTTCTGATTGTACTCGACCTTCTGCGCGACCATTTTGTAGCCGCCATAGTTGATCTGCACGCCGCCGACCGCCGAGACGAGGTCGGCGTCACGATTATAGACGAGTTCATTGGCCGAAAGCAGCAATTTGGCGCCTTCGGGAATCTTGTTCTGAATATTTTGCTCAGGCGTGCTGGCCTGGCCGTGGGAGGCCGGGACGCTGCCGAAATAGGAACATAGAGCCGCACCGACAAGCAGGGCAACCGATTGTTTACTAAAATACTTGCGGTCGCCTACCGCCACTAGCCGTCCTCCTGATGAAGCAAAATAGTCGCGCCCAAGGCCAGCGCGACAACAACCGGTATCCAGGTCGCCACGAAGGGAGGCACGACTCCACTGCTTCCGAATGCTTTTACAAGCACGGTGATGACATAAAGCATGAAGCCTGACAGGATTCCACCCAGAATCACGGAGCGGGATTGGTTGAACCGGCTAAATTTTAGGGACACTGTTGCAGCAATGAGAGTCATGGCCACCAGCAGCAATGGCTGAGACAACAGAGAGTTGAATTGCGTCTCCAAGGCCTTGGTCGAGATGCCGAAGGACTTGGCCGCCGCAATGCGATTGGAAAGGTCAAAGAAACCAATTGTTTCCGGCGCTGTCAGCCGCTCCTGGACGAAATCCTGTTTCAGATTGGTGCGAAGTTGGACCGAAGCTTTGCGCAACGGGATTTCGCCAGGCTTGCGCTCGACGACACCGTTAAGCTGCCAGTAACCATCTTCCAACTTAGCCGTGGCGGCATCCTGTCTCAGAATGACTCGACCGCTTGAATCGAAATGGATCAACACGGCGTCGATCAGCTTGGTGCCGTTCTCCTGGACCGTCTGGGCGCCGATGATGACATCGTCGCGGCCGCTGATCTGGCGCAGCCACGGAATCTGTGGCGCCTTGCGCAGAACCGCGTTTTCGCCGCGCCAGTCGGACTCGACCAGCAGCGCCTGGCGCTGTCCCCAGGCGGCAAGCGGGTTAAGCGCCGTCGTCGTCAGTACGCCGAGCACCAATGAGCCGGCGATGAAGGGAAACATGAACTGCCAGACCGAAATGCCGGCGGCGCGGGTGACGACGAGCTCATATTTGCGATTGAGCCCGATCAGCACCGTCATGCCGACGAAGAGCGCAACGAAGGGGATTGTCTGCTGCAGGATGAGGGGCAGCCGTACGGCGGTCATCACGATGCCGCCCCCGATCGTGTAGCCGGGGAGGCCGGACATACGTCCCGCAGTCTCGCTGAAATCAAGAAGAAAGGCGATCGCCGACGCGCCGATCAGAAACCAGCCCGTCGTCGCCAGGTAGCGGCGAAAGAAATAACGCGACAATGTCCCGAACATCATTGGGCCGCGCCCCCGCCGGACCTGCTGGTCGCGGTAAGCAGTCTTTCCTGCATGCGTCTCCAGGAAACCGATATCCGGTCCCAGACGAACGAAGGCATGACCAGTCGCTTGTGCAAGCCGAGGAAGATGATCGAGACGATGCTGCTGACGATCGGGAGAGCGTAGAGAACCGCGATATATTCCGGATCGGTGTCGATTTGGTTTGCCGCGTAAAATGCAGCCCACCGTAATGCGAAAGCATAGCCGAGCGCGCTCACCATCGGATGCAGCCGCGCTTCGCGGTGCGAGCGGGCGTCGCCGGCGATCGCCAGCGAGAACAGGGCAAAGACAACAGGAAGGATCCAGTCCGTCAGCCGTCGATGCAGTTCGGCGCGGTAGCTCTGCGGGCGGATCGTATAGTCCTTGTCGTTCGGATCCGGATTGAACAGGAACCACAGGTCACGGTCGCTGGCTTTCAGCGTTGCCTGACCGCGGCTCTCCGTCATGTCGGAGAGATCGAAGGAATAGGAATCGAAATTGATGACCGAGACGTTGCCGTCGGGTGTTTTGCGATGCACCTCGCCGTCGTGCATGATCAGCGTCGTGCCGGTATCGTCGACGGCGCCTTCCTTGGCGTAATAGATGAGCTCGTAGGCCGGGTCCCGCTCGTCGGCTACGAACAGGCCCTTCAGCATGCGCCCCGCCAGGCGCTGCGAGATCTGCACATAGAGACCCTCGTCGAGCTTGCGGAAGGTCTTTTCCTCGATGACCGAGGAGAGGAGATCGGCATAGGTTTCGGCGATCATCTGACGCGCCACGGTCTTTGCCCGCGGCTCGACGATGTTGTCGACGAAAAAGGAAAAGACGCTGATGACGGCGGCAAGCAGCAGGATCGGCCGGACCAGAATGGTGCGCCGTGCCCCGGCCGCGTCGATGACGGTCAGCTCGGAATCGTTGTTCATCGTCGTCAGCGTCTGGGTGATGGCGATGACGAGGGCGAAGGGCAGCACCACGGGAATGATCGACGGCAGGATCATCGTCGCGAGCTTGGCGAACGAGCCGATCGACTGGCCGCTGTCGGTGACGAGGTTGATGCGCTGCAAAACCTGTGTCGTCCAGATGATCGCCAGCACGGGCAGGAGCGCCACGAGAAACATCTGGCCGACGCGCCGCAATATGTATGTCTCGAGTAGTTTCATGCCGGCCCTTGAAAGCACCTGCACGCCCAAACGGCTTGCAGGAGAATCCCTCTACGCTCTTTGTCGCGCTTTTGCGACAAGCAGGTGTCAAAAATTCATTCAAATTTCAGAATTTTTTTGGCCCTGTTGCGACTCAGTTAGCGCCAGCAGCGCCGCGAAGACGACAAGCGAGGAGAGCCATCCGAGCGTCACATCGGAAAGATAATGCGCGCCGAAGGATAGCCGCATGGCCGGCGTCAGGATCGAGATCGCGGCGACGGGCGGCACCAGCGCATAACGCATCGATTTCGGCACGAAGAGCAGAAGGCAGAACAGCCATCCAGCGCTCGCGGCCTCGCCGGAGACGAAGGAGCAGTTCGACACGCATTTGCCGGCAAGCGAGCCGGCCTCGACAAAATGCAGGCTCCCGCCGAAAATATCCGTCTGCACCGGCCGCGGCCGACCCCAATGTTCCTTCAGGATAACATTGACGAGCAGCACCGGCCCGATCAGCATGGTTCCGAGTGCGACTTTGAGCTTGCGCGCCCGCTCGGCGTTGAAGGTCGCGCCGTGCTGCTGATAGCATTCGATCAGCTTCCACACCATGACGATCGCCACGACATAGGGCAGGCGGAAGAAGATGGTTCGCAGCAGGTCGAAATTCCCCGAGTCGCGATAGGGAAAGCCGCCGCAAATGCTTCCGGCAGCGGCAGTCGCGTCACAATCTGCACCGGCGAAAAAAAGCTGGGAAAAATAAATGTCTATTCCAGGGAAGGCGCGAAAGATGGCAAGCAGCGCCCACCACACCCAGAACAGAAACAGGAATGCACCGAAAGTCGTTTTCGGCAGGCGGATCACAGGGCCCTGCCATCGATTTTTCGAAAAAACTGTCAACGCGAATATCTACGAAAGTGACGAAACACGAGAGCCTGGACGGACGCGGGCGACCATAACAAGTGTCGCGAGCCATTGACAGACCCGCCAAACGCGAAATTATCCGCCAGGGACGGATTTCAAGAATCCCAGCGGAGAAGATATGTCAGTAAAGTTCGAAATTTCATTCTCGAAGTCGGTAAAGCTCAATGGCGGGCTGGCGATCCTGTTGAAGACTGCCGAGGCCGACAGCGCCGCAGGCACCGAAACGGCTGATCCCGCAGGCGTGATCGCCAAGGCTGCCAAGATCGCTCGATTCTCCGCTAAATCAATGGCCGCGCTCGATATTGTCGCCCCGGAAGGCGCCCCCGTCGATCGCATCGTCGTCATCGGGCTTGGCAAGGTCGGCGAACTCGCCGCCCATGATTGGCTGAAGGCCGGCGGCGCTGCGGCGTCGAAAATCAAGAATACTGACAAGGCCGCCATCTTCATCGACGTGCCCGGCCTTGAGACGAACGCACGCGCCGCCGCTGATTTCGCGCTCGGCATGCTGCTGCGCGCCTACAGCTTCGATGCCTATAAAACAAAGAAGAATGATGACGAGGAGAAGCCGGCAAAATCCGTCAAGGTGACGATCGTCGCCGCCGATGCGACCGGCGCCAGGAAGGCATTTTCCGAATCCGAAGCGATCGCCGGCGGCGTCAATCTCGCCCGTGACCTCGTCAATGAACCGCCGAACGCGCTGGGACCCGTCGAATTCGCCGCCAGGGCAAAGGAACTGGAAAATCTCGGCGTCGAGGTGGAAATTCTGACCGAGAAGGAGATGCGCCGTCTCGGCATGGGCGCGCTGCTCGGCGTCGCGCAGGGATCCGTGCGCCCGCCGCGTCTGGCGGTCATGCAGTGGAAGGGCGGCAAGAGCAAGGACCGTCCCGTCGCCTTCGTCGGCAAGGGCGTCGTCTTCGACACCGGCGGCATTTCGATCAAACCGGCCGCCGGCATGGAGGATATGAAGGGGGATATGGGCGGTGCCGCCGCCGTGACCGGCCTGATGCACGTGCTCGCCGCCCGCAAGGCCGCCGTCAACGCCGTCGGCATCATCGGCCTGGTCGAGAACATGCCGGATGGCAACGCCCAGCGTCCGGGCGACATCGTCACCTCCATGTCCGGCCAGACGATCGAGGTGATCAACACCGATGCCGAAGGCCGCCTCGTGCTCTGCGATGCGCTCTGGTATTGCAATGATCGATTCAAGCCACAGTTCATGATCAATCTCGCCACCCTGACTGGTGCAATCGTCGTGGCACTTGGCAATGTGCACGCCGGTCTGTTCTCCAATGACGACCAGCTTTCCGCCCAGCTGACGGCGGCCGGCCTTTCGACAAACGAGAAACTCTGGCGCATGCCGCTCGGCAAGGATTATGACAAGCTGATCGACAGCAAATTCGCCGACATGAAGAACACCGGCGGTCGTCAGGCCGGCTCGATCACTGCGGCGCATTTCCTCAAGCGTTTCGTTCAGGACACGCCCTGGGCGCACCTCGACATTGCCGGCACGGCGATGGGTTCGCCGCAGGATGAGATCAACCAGTCCTGGGGTTCCGGTTTCGGGGTGCGCCTGCTCGACGAGCTCGTTCGCGCCCATCATGAATCCCGATGACCGACATTCTCTTCTATCATCTGACCGAAACTAGGCTGGAAGACGCGCTTCCGCCGCTCCTCGACAAAAGCATTGAGCGCGGCTGGCGCGTCGTCGTCCAGACGAGCGAGGCCGCGCGGCGCGATGCACTCGATGCGCATCTTTGGACGTTTCGCGAGGAAAGTTTCCTGCCGCATGGGATCGACACGGCTGATTTCGCTCAAAACCAGCCGGTGCTTTTGACGGTCACGTCGGACAATGCCAATGCGGCGACGGTTCGTTTCATTGTCGACGGCGCCGAGCCGCCGCCGGCCGATGGCTATGAGCGCGTCGTCTTCATGTTCGACGGCCACGATCAGGAGCAGTTGGAAGCTGCCCGCGACCAATGGAAGAAGCTGAAAGGCGAGGGGCATAACCTCACCTATTGGCAGCAGACGCCGGAAGGGCGGTGGGAAAAGAAGGCTTGAGCGGGTCCTTGCCATCCGAGCCGACCGGCAAGGACCCCAAATGACTCAGTCGTGGAAGGCCTCGACAAACTTCCGCTTGCCGAGCATGAAGGCGTCGGCGACGTGGCGCAGAGGGGCGAGATCGACATCCGATTTCCCTGCCTTGATGATCTCGGCGAAGCGGCGATAGAGCGAGGGATATTCCTGTTCCGGTTCGGCGAATGTCAGCTTACCGTCGATGGAAAGCTTGGCGCCGCCCTCGGAGAGGACCATTTGGCCGGCTGCCGTTTCCGCGACGATGTCCCAGCTCTGCTTGCCGGTCTGGCGCCAGTCGAATTCGGCATGAACCGGCAGGCCGTCTGCATCGCGGAAGTGAATGTCGGCGGCAATCGGCGCATCGCGATTTTCCGGGAATTCCAGCACAGCCCCGGTGATGAAGACCGGCCGCGGCAGGATATGGGTGACGATCGACAGCGCATTGATGCCGGGATCGAAAACGCCGAGGCCGCCAGCCTGCCAGATCCAGTCCTGGTTCGGATGCCAGTGGCGGACATCCTCTTTCCACATCACATGCACGCTTTTGATCGTCGTCGAGGCAAGAAACGCCTTGGCGGCTTCGACGGCCGGCGCATAACGCGAATGCCAGCTGGCAAAAAGCGACGCGCCCTGCTTGTTCGCCAGCGCCTCGAGGTCGGCCACTTCGCTCAGCGTGGCGCCGGGCGGCTTTTCCAGGAAGACATGCTTGCCGGCGACGAGCGCCTTATAGGCGGCCTCGTAGCGGTATTGCGGCGGCATGCAGAGCGAAACGGCGTCGATCGAAGGCTCGGCATCGAGCATCGCCTCGATCGTCGTATAGCTGTTGATGCCTTCGACCGTGCCATGGCGGCTGGCTGTGGCGACGAGTTTGAAATCGGCGTTCTTGGCGATGGAGGGGAGGTGCTGGTCGCGGACGATCTTGCCGACGCCGACGATGGCGAGATTGATAGGGGACATGGTGTTTCGCTCGAACCTGTGAAAAGTATGATTTATTGCGCTTCTTGTAGCAGAAAGAGGAGCGCCGACAAGCTCTCCCTTCCATTCTATTGCATCATCCTACGCCATGATGGTCTGGCGAAGGAAGCTGTAGCCCATCGCCGCGCGGGCGGCGCGCTCTTCGGAATTGCCGTCGCCACCATGCCCGCCAAGGCCGAATTCATGGAAGAGCGGCTTGTGTCCTTCCTCCTCCAGCCGGGCGGCAAAGCGGCGCGCATGCGAGGGATGAACGCGGTCGTCATTGGTTGAGCTTTCGATATAGATCGGCGGATAGGCGATCTCGCTTGCCGGCCTTATATTGTGGAGCGGCGAATAACCGAGCATGAAGTCCCGATCCACCGGGACCTCGGGATCGCCATATTCGTCCATCCATGCCTGCCCTGCGCTGAACAGATGGAAGCGCGTCATATCGAGCACCGGCACCTGGCACCAGATCGCGCCGAAATCATGCGGATAGCGCGTCAGCATCACGCCGGTCAGCAGGCCGCCATTGCTGCCTCCCTGGCAGGCGATCCGCGCGGGCACGGTGTAGCCGCGGGCGACGAGATCGCGGGCAATGGCGACGAAATCGGCAAAGGCTTTGTCTCGTCCCTGCCGCTTGGCGCTGCGATACCAGTCGGGTCCGAATTCGCCGCCGCCGCGGATATAGGCCTGTACATAGGCGCCGCCTTGTTCAAGCCAGCGGCCTGTCACGCCGGAATAATTCGGCGACAGCGAAACGTCGAAGCCGCCATAGCCGTAGATCAGCACCGGCAACGCGCCCTTGGTCCACTGTCGCGGCAGCACCAGCCGGTAGGCAACCCTGGTCCCGTCTTCGGAAATCGCCTCGAGCAGCTCGGATGACATGCCGTTGGCATCGAAATAGCTCGGAGCTGCGGCGACGAAAATCGGCTCGGCCTCCTTGCTGCGGTCCGACAGCTCGAGGCGGTAACACGCCGGAGGTTGCAGGAAACCCTGGCCGATGATGCAGAGCGTATCGTCGCCAAGATGCAGATCCGCATAGAGCGGCCTGAAATGCGCCGTCTGCATATCCGCCGGCAACGCGATCTCGCGCTGTTCGGCATCGGGCCTCGTCAGATCGAGCACCATGAGACGCGGGCGCAGCCGATCGGAGATAATGAACACGCACCACTCGCGCATCAGCATCATCTGCGAAACGGACTGGCCCTCGCCAGGCTGAAACAGGATCCGTTCCGGCCCGAGCGGACATGTCGCCGAGCTGGGATCGAAGCGCTGCAGCACCAGGCTGCCTGTCGCAACGCGCTCATCGGTCTTTGCCCTCCAGAGGCAGTGATCGTGATTGAACTGGAAGTCCACCTCCCTGGGCAGATCGATGCGCCGCTGCGTGCCGTCGTCGGCAGTCAGGAAGGCGCTGGCAACGCCGATCTCATGGGCAGCGACGAAGATGTCGATCAATCCGGCATCCGGCGAAGCGCCCGACAGGGCAGGGTCGATGATGAGATTGTAGCCGTAGACGTCCTCGTTGGCGGCTTCGAACATCACGGCGGCATCTTCCGGCCGCTGCCCGCGCTTCAGCCGCCGCCCGACCCGCGGCCATCCGGAGCGGGTCGCCGAAAATCGGTCTATCGAACCGAAATAGCAGATCTCGTCGCGGCTCAGCCAATTGGCGTGCGATCGTGCCGCAGGCGTGTCGAAACCGCCCTCGACGATCCGTTTGCGCTCGGCGTCGAATTCGAGAAGGCGGACGAGGTCTGAGCCGCCGTCCGAAAGCGTGAGCAGCACGCGCGTCGGCTCCCACGGGCAGGTGACGGCGCCGCGCCAGCTCCAACGCTTGCCTTCGGCGAGGCAGAAGGCGTCGAGATCGAAGACCGGCTCCCAATCGGCCTCCGGCAACGGCTGCTGGCTGGCTGTCAGGCGCAGCCAGACGCCGAGAGGATTGTCCTTGGACTGGCGAAAATCGAACAGCCATCCGCCACGGCGCATCGGTACGATCAGCCTGTCCTGCCGCTCAATCAGCGCTTTGATCGCGTCGCGATCCCTGGCGAATTCCGGTGTTCTCAGCGCCGCATCGGAGAGCGCGTTGCGCTCGGTGACGAACTGGCGCGTGCGTGGGTCTTCGTCCGTTTCGAGATGAAGGTTCATGTTCGACCGGCCGGCTCCTGTTGATGGTGAAGTGACGGCGTCCTTTAAGACGCCGAAAGACGCTGTAGCACTTTGATTTGTCCAGGAGCCAATATTTCGTAGAGTTAGGGCGAAATTGCTGCCGGCCGCGTAAGGCCGAGATGTTCGCGAAGAGTTGAGCCACCATATTCCCTGCGAAACAGGCCGCGTTCCTGCAGGATCGGCACGACCAGTTGCGTGAAGTCTTCCAGGCCTCCGGGGAAAAACGGCGGCATGACGTTGAAGCCGTCGGCGGCGCGGCTGTCAAACCATTGCTGCATCCTGTCGGCAATCTCGACCGGCGTGCCAAGGACGATATGGTGGCCGCGGCCGGCGGCAACCCGCAGCGCGAGTTGTCGGACCGTCAGGTTCTCGCGCCTTGCCAGCGCGGTCAGCAGTTCGGCGCGGCTGCGCAATTGGTCGGAGATCGGCAGATCGGGCAGCGGGCCATCGAGATCGTATTCGGCAAGGCTGTGGCCGATGCGTTCTTCCAGAAGCGGCATGGCGCTTTTGATGTCCGTCCACCTGTCGAGTTCTGCAAGCTTGTCCGCGGCCTCCCTGGTCGTGCGGCCGATCACCGGCAGGAAGCCCGGCATGACGGCGACGTCGTCCGGCCGCCGCCCGAAGCGAGCGACACGCTCCTTGAGGCTTCTGTAAAAAGCCTGCGCCTCTTCGAGGCTCTGCTGTGCGGTGAACACCACGTCGGCGGTGCGGGCGGCAAGATCCTGGCCCGG
Source organism: Rhizobium esperanzae (assembly GCF_002204185.1). GTDB lineage: Bacteria > Pseudomonadota > Alphaproteobacteria > Rhizobiales > Rhizobiaceae > Rhizobium > Rhizobium esperanzae. Next base: position 91,800 of record NZ_MXPU01000013.1, read on the forward strand.
CCCGGACGAGCCGGCCTGGATCAGGATCGGGTGGGCCTGCGGTGGGCGCGGAATATTCAGCGGTCCCTTGACGGAGAAATACTTACCCTTGTGATCGAGGACACGGAGCTTGGCCGGGTCGGCGTAGACGCCGCTCTGCTTGTCCTTGACGAAGGCATCGTCGTCCCAGCTGTCCCAGAGCCCGCGCACGACGTCGACGAATTCCTCGGCCACGGCGTACCGCTCGTCATGCTCGGGATGGGCCTTAGAGAAATTGTTCGCCGTGCGGGCATAGGAGGTCGTGACGATATTCCAGGCGGCGCGGCCGTGGCTCAGGTGGTCGATCGAGGCGAAGGCGCGGGCGGTGTGGTAAGGCTCTCCGTAGGTCGTCGACGTCGTTGCCGCCAGCCCGATCTTGTCGGTCACCATGGCCAGCGCCGAAAGCAGCGTCAGCGGTTCGAAGCGTGCGATCGTCGATGGATGCGCATCGGCGCCGCTGGTCAGTCCGTCGGCCAGGAAGACCATATCGAACTTCGCCGCCTCGGCCATCGCGGACACGCGTCTCAGCAAGTCGAAATTCTCGCTGCCCGCCTCGGCGTGAGGATGACGCCAGCCGGATACGTGGTGGCCGGCCCCTTGCAGGAACAGGCCCAGATGGATTTCTCTCTTGCGGGTCATGGGAAAATCTTTCGTCAAACGTGGTTTCGGGTGCCGTCCTGGTTGAGCAGGGCCAGCAGCTGGCGAAGGTCGGCGGCGCTGTGCATGGTCCGGACGAGTGAGGGGATGTCGGCGAAGGCCGGATGGCGACCGGTCGCGTCACGAAATTTTTCCGTCGGATCGGTCAGCCCCGGCAGGCCGTCAAAACGGCGCTGCATCGTGCTGCCGTCGGAAAGCGTAATATCGACAATGACGAACCGTGTCTGCGGATCGCTCGACATGCGCGGCGCGGTCTCGTCATGGCGCCGGCCGGCGCGCTCGGCAAGCGCCATCAGGCGCGGCTCGACCGGCCTCCCGTCGAAATGATCAAGCCGCAAGCTCCCGTCGATGAGGGCTGCGGCGAACACATATTCCGGGCTGAAGCGCGCCTCGATGCCGTTGGTGGGCCTGCTCACCACCAAGGCTGCGTCGGCACCGGGCGGATAGGTAAAGGTGATGCGCGCGATTGCCTCTGCGCGCAGGCCTTCCCGGTTGAGATCGATGCCGAGAGACGCGACCGGATGGCTGGCTGTGCAACAGGGATAGGCCTTCAGCGTCAGCCCTGGCGCGACGATCTGCCAGGGCGAGCCCCAGTTCTCGGTCAAGGCGGACAGGCGTTCCGCTCCGAAGGCAAAGACCGAATGGAAGCCGACCGCATTATCGAGGAAATCGGATGCGCCGCTAAAACCCGCAGCCGCCAGACGTGCCGACAGGAGCCCGGATCGGGCCGCCATGCCGGCGTGATAAGCTTTGGCGTCATTGCCGAACTGCAGCCGCAGGCCCGACGATTGCGTTGCCGCAAGGCCCAGTGCGACAGCGGTCTCGCCTACAGAGGCGCGCGTCAGATGGGCAATTGCGGCTGCCGCGCCTAAGGTGCCAAGCGTTGCCGTGGCATGAAACCCCGTCTCGTAGTGCTTCGAGCCGAGCGACAATCCCAAGCGCGCCATGGCTTCGAGCCCGACGATATAGGAGGCGACCAGCGCCTCCGCGGAAAAACTCCGCTCGGCAGCGAGCGCCAGCAGAGCTGGAAGGATCACCGTTGTCGGATGGCCACGCACGCTTGCATGCACGTCGTCATAATCGAGCACATGGCCGGCATAGCCGTTGACAATTGACGCCGCCAGCGGATCGGTTCGGCGCGCACATCCAATCAGGATCGCGTCACCTGGCAGATTGGCGCCGACCGCCTCGGTCAGGAGGCCAGTCGTGTCGTCTCGGGCGCCGGCAATCGCGCAGGCGAGAAAATCGATGATCGCCAGACGGGCAGCGTCCATCGCTGCGGAATCCTTCAGCGGATCCGATGAGACGATTGCTTCGGCGAATGCCGAGGTCAGTGGAGCCGACGGTCTGGTCATGACAGTTCCCGGACAGCTTCGCTGCGAACCGTTCCGCGTCCGCCGGAAAGGCCGCCGACGAATTGACGGATGCGAGGATTGTCGAACGCATGGAATATCTCCTCGGGGGAGCCTTGGGCGACGATCCGCCCGTTCTCCGTGAAGACGACTGTATCGCTGATCTCTTCGGCGAAGCGCATTTCATGCGTCACCAGGATGCTGGTCATGCCGTCGCGGATGAGGTCACGGATCACCGCCAGCACTTCGCCCACCGTCTCTGGATCGAGCGCCGAGGTCACTTCGTCGAACAGCACCAGTTCCGGCCTCATCGCCAGCGCGCGGGCAATCGCGACGCGCTGCTGCTGGCCGCCGGAAAGCTGGCCGGGATAAGCGCCTGCCTTTTCCGACAGCCTCACCTTTTCGAGCAGGTCGCGCGCCAATTTTTCCGCTTCGTCCTGCCCGACGCCCAGAATGCGGGTTGGAGCCAGCACGATATTGTCCAGAACCGTCAGGTGCGGAAAGAGATTATATTGCTGGAAGACGATGCCGACGCGCTTGCGCAACGCAATACGTTCGCTTTCCGCGGTCAACCGGTCGACTTGGGTACCACCGACCGTGATGCGGCCGCGCTGCGGCGTCACCAGTGCGTTGATGCAGCGCAGAATCGTCGACTTTCCCGAGCCGGACGGGCCGATGATGGAAACCGCATTGCCCCTGTTGACGGTCAGGTCGATACCCCTCAGCACCTCGGTCTGGCCGAAGGAAAGGTGTACGTCTTCCAGTCGTACGATCGCGTCGTCGCTTTTTGTGTTCATTGTCTCATCCTGGAGCCCGCGTTGAAGCGCCGCTCAAGGCGTCGGGTCAGGCGGGCGATCGGGTAGCAAAGCGTGAAGAAGGCGGCCATCACCGCGATGTAGGCGATGATCGTGAAATCGAGCCGGCGCACGGCCGTGCTGGCATCGGTCGCCGCATGCAATAATTCATGCACGCCGACCAGCGAGGCAAGCGAGGTGCCCATCGTGATGGAGGCTAATATGTTCATCCAAGGCGGCAGCGAGCGCCGCAGGCATTGCGGCAGGATAATCCAGCGCAGCGCCTGGCTGCGGGAAAAACCGAGCCCCTTTGCCGCTTCCCATTGCGTGGTCGGGATCGAAAGGATGGCGCCGCGGGTGATCTCGGCCACATAGGCGCTGGCCGGTATGGCAAGTCCGATCACAGCTTTCACCCAATCGGGGAAGGGCAGGTAGTTGCCGAACACGACGATCTCGAAGGGAAAGATATACGTCGTGGCGAAAATCAGCACGAGATGCGGGGCATTGCGGAAGGCCTGCACATAGGCAACGACCGGGTAGCGCACCGCCCTGTAGGGCACCAGTTGAAGAATGCCGAATAGGGTTCCGATCACCGTTCCCAGCGTCATCGCACTGAGGCTGATGACGACATTCATCAGGAAGCCGGAGGCGAGATACGGGAGCCACTCCACCAGTTCGCGCCCAAGGGTGAGATCGGCCAGCGACCAGAGGAGAATGACGGCAGGGAGTGCTGCGAAGCCGATATTGCGCAGCAGGTGGCCGCTGTTGCGCGGCTCGGAAAGCGCCACTGCCGTCATAGGCCATATCCCGGAACGGCGAGCTTGCGCTCCACCCACAGGCCGACGCGGGCGACGACGAGATTGATGATGCTGAAGAACAGCAGGATGACGATCATCAACGACACCACGTTGTCGCGCTGCGTCCACACCATGATCGAGGCATAGGTAATCTCGCTCACTGCAATCGCATTGCCCACCGTCGTCAGTTTCACGAGGTTGATGAGGTTGTTGACGATCGCCGGCAGCGACGCCCGGAACGCCAGGGGAATTTCGACGTAACGAAGGATCTGCAGCTTGCTGAAGCCGATGCCGCGCGCCGCCTCCACGGTCGAGGCCGGAACCGCTTCGATGCCGGCGCGGATCGCCTCGGCATGCAAGGCGGCGATGTGCAGCCCGACCACCGCCACCACCCAGAAGAACGGTGTCAGCGGATTGTTCTGCGCGCCGCCGACCAGGTTTGACACGACGGTATTGAGGACGAGGAAGCTGAACATCAGTTGCACCAGCGTCGGGGTGTTTCGGGTGATTTCGACGAAGGCGCGCACCGGCGCCGAGAGCCAGAGCCTGCCTGATGTCAGGCAGGCGGCAAACACCAGTCCGGCTATCAGGCTGACCGGGATCAACAAGGCGATCAGATAGAGCGTGGTTATGAAACCGTCACGCCAAATCTGCGCCTCGTAGCCCGTTGCCAGAAACTCGTAGTTCAGGCCGAGCCTGTTCGTCACGTCGACGAACAGGCTGGTTATGCCGCTATCCCACATGTCGATCTACCAGTGCGAACCGTCTTATTTGCTGGCTGACAGGGTTTTGCGCTCCTGCTCGAGATATTCGGTGTTGCTGAGCCTGTTCGCCTTGGCAAACTCCAGCAGCTTTCCCGACGTATGAAGCTGGCGGATCGTCTTATCGAGTGCCTCGGCCGTTTCCTTTTCGCCTTTGCGAACCCAGATGACGGAATCCGAAGGGATCAGTTCCGTCGGAAAGAGAATGGCGTAGTCCTTCCAGTCCTCAGGGCGATCCTGCAGCAGCAGGCCAAGGGTTGCGCCGACATGTACCGCAACCACGCAATTGCCGCCCTGCAGCGCCAGCAGGGACTCCGGCTGGCTTGGCAGGCCCTTTACCTCGGCGCCGTACTTTTCGATCAGCGGCTGAGTGAAATTCGACCCTTGCGAAACGCAGACCGGCTTTCCCTTGAGATCCGCCCAGTCCTTCAGGCCGCTGTCCTTGCGTCCGACGGCTGCGCCGCCGCTGCGGTCGTATGGCGTCGGCACCCAGTCGAGGACTTTGGCGCGATCCTCGGTATATTGCATGTTGGCAATGAGGATATCGACCTTGCCCTGCTGGAGGAATTGAACCCGGTTCGGCGGCGTGACGGTGATCGTTTCGAGTTTGACGCCGAGATCGTCGGCCAGCGCTTTGGCGATATCGAGATTGTATCCCTTCTGCGTTTGCGACGTCGGATCGATATAGCCGAAGGGCGCGCCGGACAGGATGACGCCGACGGTGAGGGTGCCGCGGGCCTTGATGCGATCGAGCGTCGCATCGGCAAAGGCCTGCGTGGCCGCCAGCAGCGAAATCGACATGGCGAAAAGCGCCTTTGGCAGAACCTTACGTGACATGTTTGAGCTCCATTTCGAAACGAAGGAAGGAAAGACAGGGATGGAAAAGAGAAGTCCGGATGACATCGAAAAAGCCGGCAATGGGGGTGGCGCTGCGGGCATGATCTCGCTCATGAATCGTCTCCGGACACGTTGAAACCGCCGGCCTGAAGAAGAGCTGCGACTGCCTTTCGGGCAATCTCCGCCGGCCCCGCTTCCGGTCGCAGGACAGATGCGGCAAGCACGCCTTCGTAGACGACCAGCAACTGCTCGCTGACCTCCTCGTGAGCCGGGCCTTGTGGGACAAGCCGGCCGAAAAGTTCGCGAAGAAATACCTTATGCGTGCGGGCCACGTCCTGGATCGCTGCCGAGCCGGGGTTTTCCGTCACCGCAATGAGGAAGGCGCAGCCCCGGAAGCTTTCGCTACGCGTCTTGTCGGCCAGGCTGTCGAAGATCGCAAAAATCGCCGACGCACCGCCTTTGCCCGCGACAAGCTTCTCCAACTGATCACTGACCAAGGCATGGCGATGGCTGAGATAGGTGACGATGAGACCCTCCTTGCCATCGAAATGACGGTAGAGAGTGGCTCGAGCAATTTTTAGCTCTCGTACGATTTCGTCGATGCCGACCAGATAGGTGCCGCGCCGGTAGAAAAGGTCGCTGATCGCATCGATTATTCTTCCGCGGGTCGACAATTGGGCAGTTTTGAAAGGCATCGGTGACCAGAGAGAGAAGGAACGTTCTTTCTCGAAAAGATCACCTAAACCATCATTTTCATAGATTTTATTTTTTTAAATTTGCCGGTGCGTTGAAAAATCCTCCGCGCGAGCCACAGTGAATTGGCAGATTGCGAGCGCCTTAGCGGGTCATCACGAAACCGGCCGAAGCGACGAGATTGTTCGGCGCCTGCTGCTTCTTGAACCTCAGTGTCACGACTTTGTAACCTTCGGCTTCGAGTTTCGAAAGCAGGGTCGGCAGCATCGTCGCGGTGCGCTTGTGGATGTCGTGCATCAGAACGATGCCGCGGCCGCGCTTGTGCAGCAGATTCATCGTCCGCTGCGTCACGGACATGGGTGTGCTGGTGAAATAGTCCTTGCTGTCGATGTCGACATCCATGACGACCATGTCGCGCATGGCGATGGCGGCGCGCAGCCTCTGGCTCTCGGCGAGATAGGGGAAGCGGAAGAACGAGACGTCTGTTCCCGTCGCCTTGGTCACCGCCAGTTCGCCCTTCACCACCTCGTCCATTGCCGCATCGAAGCTCAGCGCAGTCAAATTGGCATGGTCATAGGTGTGACTGCCGATCGCATTGCCCTCCATCGCCACCTTGCGGGCCAGCGCCGGATGCATCTCGGCCATCTCGCCGACCATCATGAAGGCGCCCTTGACACCGAACTGGTCGAGGATCGCCAGTACTTTGTCCGTCCGGCCGGGGATCGGGCCATCGTCGAAGCTCAGGATCACTTCCTTGTCGTTGAGCTTGAGATCGGCGAGCGAGGAGATCTCCAGCGTCCTACCGGAAAGGTGATGCGGGCCGACGAAGAGCGGCGTTGCATCATCATCCTCGGCGGGCTTGCCTGAAGGCGTCCGCCCCTCGGGCGCAACAACCGAGGCGGTTTTGATCGAGGTGTCGGGAGCTTGTCTGGTCGTGCTGCAGGCGGAGAGGGCGGCCGCAAGGGCGATGCAGGAAAGAACGAAAAATCGATGCATGGAAAGGGCTCAACAAATCAGTAATGAATGTTGAGACAACCTTTCGAATTATGGTTAACGATCGGTTGAGATCGGCAGGAATTGTGGGTGACGCCGCGCACTCCGCCGCGTTTCCTAAAAGACTGTGGCTATCCTGCCATTGCCTCTTCATATTCGGACGACAGCATTAGCCATTCTTCCTCGGCGGCAGCGAGTTTTGCCGCAGCCTCGCCGCGCTGTTTTGCCTTTTCGGCGGCCTTTGCGGGCGTCTTCTCGTAAAGGGCCGGATCCGCAAGCTCCGCATCAAGAGCTTGAATCTGTTTCTCCAGTTTCGCCGTCAAGGACTCGATTTCGTTGATCTTTCTCTTCAGCGGCGTCAGCGAGGCGCGTCGTTCCGCATTGAGCTTGCGCTGGTCGGCCTTCGAGGTCGTATCGTCGCTGGTCTGCGGCCTCTCTTCCTTTTTCTTGCCGGAACTGACGATGAGGTCGCGATACTCATCCATATCGCCTTCGAAGGTGGTGACAGTGCCGCCGTTGACCAGCCACAGCCGGTCGACGGTCGCCTCAATCAGGTGGCGGTCGTGCGAGATCAGGATCACGGCGCCGTTGTAATCGTTCAGCGCCTCGATCAGAGCACGGCGGCTGTCGATGTCGAGATGGTTGGTCGGCTCGTCGAGGATCAGCAGGTTGGGCGCATGGAAGGCGGCAAGCCCCATCAGTAGGCGTGCCTTCTCGCCGCCGGAAAGGTCTTTGGCGGCCGTTGCCATCTTCTCGGTCGCCAGCCCCATCTGCGCAACGCGGGCGCGCACCTTGGCCTCCGGTTCGGCCGGCATCAGCCGGCGCACATGCTCCACGGCGGACTGCTCGGGGATCAGGTCGTCGAGCTGATGTTGCGCGAAGAAACCGATCTTCAGGCTGGGGGCAAGCTTTACTTCGCCACTCTCCGGCGACAGCCGCCCTGAGATAAATTTGGCGAAGGTCGACTTGCCGTTGCCGTTCGAGCCGAGCAGGGCGATGCGATCGTCGTTGTCGATGCGCAGGTTGAGATTCTTCAGGATGGGCCTGCCGGGTTCGTAGCCGACGGCGCCGCCCTGGATTACGACGATCGGCGAGGCCGGCTGCTTCTCCGGCTCGGGGAAGGTGATCGGCTGCACATGGTCCTCGATCACGGCAGCGACCGTTCCCATGCGCTCGAGCGCCTTGACGCGCGACTGTGCCTGACGCGCCTTGGAGGCCTTGGCCTTGAAGCGGTCGATGAAGCTCTGCAGATGTTTGCGCGCTGCCTCGTTCTTGGCCCTGGCCTTCGTCTGCAGCTCTTCGGCCTCCGCCTTCTGCCGCTCGAACTGGTCATAATTGCCGCGGTAGAAGGTGAGCTTCTTCTGGTCGAGATGGACGATGGAATTGACCGCGTTGTTCAGGAGATCGCGGTCATGGCTGATGATGATGACCGTGTGCGGATAACGGCGGATATAGTCCTCCAGCCACATCGTGCCTTCGAGGTCGAGATAGTTGGTCGGCTCGTCAAGCAGAAGCAGGTCCGGCTCGGCAAACAGCACGGCGGCGAGTGCCACACGCATGCGCCAGCCGCCGGAGAAGGAGGAGGCGGGGCGGGCTTGCGCCGCCTGGTCGAAGCCGAGGCCGGCGAGGATGCTCGCAGCCCTCGCTTCGGCCGAATGCGCATCGATATCGACGAGGCGCATCTGGATTTCCGCGATGCGATGCGGGTCGCTTGCCGTTTCCGCTTCGGCAAGCAGAGCCGCACGTTCCTTGTCGGCGGCAAGCACGATCTCGATCAGGGAATCCTCGGTTCCCGGCGCTTCCTGGGCCACCTGACCGATGCGCGCCGCCTTCGGGATCGACACTGCTCCGGTCTCCCAGCCGAGATCGCCGGTGATGACGCGAAACAGCGTGGATTTGCCGGCGCCATTGCGCCCGACGAGACCGGCCTTGGCGCCCGAAGGCAGCGTGAGGCTGGCATTGTCGAGAAGCAGGCGTCCGGCGATGCGGGCGGAAATATCGGTAATCGTGATCATGGCCGGCGTTTTGGCCGAAACTGCCCGCCAAGGCAAGACCGCTTATCCCCCGGCGAGCTTGCTCGTCCGGCCGCGAGCTTGCTCGTCCGGCCGCGAGCTTGCTCGTCCCTCAGCGAGCTCGCCCGCGCCGACAGCGGTCATGCGCCTCAGCGGCCGAAAGCCTGCACCGGCAGGCGGCGGTTCGATTGCGCGGCGAGCAGCGCTACCCGGGCATTGGCCTGGAGCTGTCCCGGTGTTGCCGCATCGGCGCTGAGCGCCAGGCCGACCGAGATGGTCAGCCTGCCGCTGTCACCCTTGTCGGAGGTCGCGAAGACGAGATTTTCCTCGACGGAGGCGCGCAGGCGCTCGCCGATAGCAATCGCGTCCTGCATACCGACATTGGCAAACAGCAAGGCGAATTCGTCGGCCTCGGTGCGGGCGACGAAATCGTTCTTCTTCACCGATTTTCGAAACAAGACGGCAAGCTTCTTCAAGAGCTTGTTGCCGGCCTGGGTGCCGTATCTGTCGTTGAGCTCGGTGAAATCGTCGATATCGACCATGATCAGCGCGCTGCCGGCGGCGCCCTCTTCACGTTCGTAGAGTTCGGTGATCTGCCGGTTCAGCGCGATCCGGTTCGCAAGGCCGGTGATCTTGTCGGCGACGGTGGCCGATTGCATCGCCGAAATGCCGCGCTCCAACGTTTCCAGCCTGTCGATGTCGTCCTGCAGTCTGGCGCCGATTTCCATCTCCGCCGACATCACCGTGGCAAGCGAGGCGGAGAGGTAATCGACCTCGCCGATGAAGGCGGCAAGGCTCTGGTCCTCATGACCGGCGACAGATCTCAGGATCGTGCCGCAGGCGCGGGCAAAGGCGTCTCTGTGCCGCAATCCTTCGGCAAGCCTTTCCGCCACCGCGCGCAGCGTTCGGCTGGCCTCGTTGCGCGACGTCTCGCCCGCCAGCCCGCAGTGGCCGACGAGGCGGTATTTCAGCCCGAGTTCGTCGAGCATCGCCTGTTGCGGCTGCGACCCGAGCGCGGCGATATCCTGCGCAAGACCAGAATTGTGCCCGATGATGGCCTCATGAAAGAGTTCGTAGTTGCGCGGCAGCGCGGCGACGTTGAGCCGCGCCATGTGCTGGGCAATCTTCTGGATATCGGACATTGGCCCCCGGCGCACGGCCTCGCGCGCCACCAATGCGTTTGTGCTTGCATTCTGCATGGATCCCTCGCGGCGCGGTCTCATTTCTCGCCTTCTGCTATGCTCGCAAGCTTTTAAAAGAGGCTGAATTTGCGAAGGGAAGCGGCGGATCAGCGATGGGAACCGGCGAAGGCGGTTAATTCAGTCTTGATGAAGGCCGCTGCCTCACATCCACTCGCGGCCTTCGCTGCGCAGAAAATAGATAAGGTCCAGCCCGAGGCTCGGTCTGCCAAGTGCCGTCAGGGTCATATGGCACTGGCCGCGGTGATGCGTCTGGTGATTGAAGAGGTGCGCGAGCGCGCTCGACAGTGGCTGAGTGATCCGGATCGGCTGCGTCACCGGGGCATAGGTGAAGTCCCCGGCAAGGCTCGCCTCATCGAGCGCACTTGTCCAGGCAATGATGCGCTCGTCCTCCGCCTTGCGCGCGGCGGCAAGCGCGTCCAGCTCTTCGAAAAGCACGGCATCGAGGGTCACCGGCGCTTCGCCGATGCCGGTGAAGCGCTTCATCCAGATGCGGTCGGCGACGAGCAGGTGATTGAGCGTGCGATGCAGCGAGCCGAAGAAAGCGCCGCGGTCGCTGCGGAACTCCGCCTCGCTGAGTTCGGCCGCAGCCGCATAGACTTGGGCATTGGCCCAGCGGTTATAGGCCGCGAACATCCTGAAATGTCTAAGCATATGTTTCCCCTGACGTTGCTGGCGCAGTCTAGCCTGTTTCCCAAGAAGTCCGAGTGATGGCGCCATGAAATTTCCTGATTTGATCACGCTCGCTTTCTGTCGTCGAATACAGGCAGATCAGACCTCGAAAGGATTATCATGACCAGAGCCCTCTATTCCCTCTGCGGCGCCGACGAAGGGCGCTTCTTTTCGCCCCATTGCTGGAAAGCGGTGATGGCGCTCGCGCATAAGGGGCTCGATTTCGAGGAGATCCCGACAACCTATGCCCGCATCCGTGAAATCGGCGGCGGCGTCTCGTCGACCCTGCCCGTGCTCGACGATAATGGCCGGCTGATCTCGGACAGTTTTGCCATCGCCCTCTATCTCGAAGAGGCCTATCCGGAGCGGCCGTCGCTGTTCAATGGCGAGGGCGGCAAGGCGCTGTCGCGCATGGTGGAGGGCTATTCGCAGATGATCATCCACCCGGCGATCATGCGGATCGCCCTTCTCGATATCCACGCGATCCTGGACGAAGGCGACAAGGCTTACTTTCGTCAGAGCCGCGAGGTCAGGCTCGGCAAGCCGCTGGAAGTTTTTGCCGCCGACAGCGAGGCGGAGAAGGCTGCCTTCGGCGCCAAGCTGGAGCCGCTCCGTCACATGCTGAAATTCCAGACCTTCATCGGCGGGCAATCGCCGCTCTTTGCCGATTATATTGTCTTCGGCGCGCTGCAATGGCTGCGCGTGTCCGCAGGGCTGGCCATGCTGGCCGCCGATGATCCCGTCATAGCCTGGTTCGAACGCTGCCTCGATCTTCACGAAAGCCGCGGCCGGACTGTGACAGCGGCGTGAAATTGCCGTCGACCCCTTGTTTTCGGGCGTTGGGGCGGGTAAAGACCGCCCACTTTTCCCGAGAAAACAGAGGATTTGACTATGGCGATTGAACGCACCTTCTCGATGATCAAGCCTGATGCAACCAAGCGCAACCTGACGGGCGCCATCACCAAGATGCTCGAAGATGCCGGCCTGCGCGTCGTCGCCTCCAAGCGCGTCTGGATGAGCCGCCGCGAAGCCGAAGGTTTCTACGCTGTTCACAAGGATCGTCCCTTCTTCGGCGAACTCGTCGAAGGCATGACCTCCGGCCCGACTGTCGTCCAGGTTCTGGAAGGCGAAGGCGCGATCCTCAAGAATCGCGAAATCATGGGCGCGACCAACCCGGCAAACGCTGACGAGGGCACGATCCGCAAGGTCCATGCGCTGTCGATCGGCGAAAACTCCGTGCACGGCTCTGACGCTCCGGAAACGGCTGCCCAGGAAATCAAGTACTGGTTCTCCGACACCGAAATCGTCGGCTGAGGCCGCGCTTCGGCATTGCCTCGCAATACCTTGAATTGACTCTCGAAAGCCGGGGCCTCGCCCCGGCTTTTTCTATGATGGGCACTTGTCGGTGTTCGAGAAATCGACGCTGCCGTCAGGCTTGAAGACTTCCGGGTTCTTGTCATAAAGCGCGCCGACGACGAGCGGCTTGCTCGGCAGCACCGTCTGGTCGAGGTCGGAGCGGAACTCAGTCTTCAATTGCTGCAGCACCTTGCCGTCCTTGTCGACCAGCCGGACATTCACAGAATAGGGGTGGTCCTTGCGCACGCAGTGCAGGTTTTCGCTCTGCAGCGCGATCTTGTCGTCAATCGGGTAGATTTTCTGGTTCAATATGAGCGGCGCGCCGCCCACAGGGTTTTCAAATTCGGCGATGATGACCGAGCCATCAGGAATAGGTCCCGTCTTCTTCAGCGTCAGCAGATAGGTGGCGCTCGCCACCCGATAGTTGAAGACGAAGAGATGGCCGGTGACCTCGACCAGGTTTTCAGCCTGACGCTGGCAGGCGGATAGCGCAACACCGATTGCCGCCGCTGTGACGATCAGATGTCTTCTCATGGCGTCTCCTCCTTCTTGCGGCGATAGTGACGGTTCGCCTTGGCGCGGTTGCCGCAGACCGCCATGTCACACCAGGCGCGGCTCTTGTTCTTGCTGCGGTCGATGAACAGCCAGCCGCAATTGCCGCAGATCTTCATGCGTTCGGGATCCGGCATGGCGATCAGCCTGAGCACCGAATGGGCGGTCGCCGCGGCCAGATTGCCAGGACTGGCTCCACGCAAGATCTTGGCCACCGCTTCCAGTAGCCCGGCCAGCAATTGGTTGTCGCTGCCGTCCAGTATACGCTTGCGGAAATAGAGGTCGATCGCTTCCCTCAGCGCGAAGAAATCCGCCTCGTCTTGTGCTGCCAGCGGTGCGATCTCGCCGAACAAGGCGCGTTCGGCGCAGAATTCGGCGGCGGCGCGCGGGAAGTTCCGCATCTGCTCGCGGCTCGCGAAGCGGTCGATCCGCCGCTTTGGGTCGTCGCGCAGCACGACGCTGTTGGCGACATCGAGCGCCAGCGCGCCGCCGGCAAAACGGTGAGGGGTCCAGGAAAAGCTCATGATGAAATTATAACTGGCGAAATAGGTTTTACCAGTTATAATTTGCTGACGCGGAGTCCTCGGAATGGCTTATCTTCTGCAGCAACTGGCGAATGCGGTGCCGCTTGCCGCCCTCTATGCCGCGCTCGCCTTCGGTTATGCCGTTGCCTTCGGCGTGACCAAGCGGGCCGATATCACCTATGGGGCGATCTTCGCCTTCTCGGGCCAGATCCTGCTGCTTTTTACCGAATTCGCCTATATCAGGTTCTGGCTGGTGCTGCCGGCCGCCCTTGCCATCGGCGCCTGCGCTGCGCTTATCTATTCGCTGGCCGCGGGCATCTGGATCGGCCGCTCGATCATGCTGCCGCTCGCCAGCAAATCGCCGAATACGGTGATCGTTGCCGCCCTCGGCATTATGATCGTGCTGATGGAGACCGCCAGACTCGCCGCCGATACGCGCGCCATCTGGCTGCCGCCGTTCCTGAACGATGTCGTCGTCTTCTGGAACGACGGTTCGTTCAAGGTGACGCTCACTTACATCCAACTGATCGACACGGCGCTGATGTCAGCCATCGTCGCGGTCGGTGCGCTGATCCTCAGGCGTACGGCCTGGGGCCGCCTCTGGCGCGCCGTCACCGACGATCCGCTGGCCGCCGAGCTCTGCGGCACCAGCGCCAGTCGCGTTTTCCTTGTCGCCTATGCGGCAGCCGCGCTCGTCGCCACCCTCTGCGGCATCCTCGCCACCTTCTATTACGGTTCGATGGATTTCGGCGCGGGTCTGATGTTCGGGCTCAAGGTGCTGCTGATCGCAGCCGTGGGCGGCTATTCCGATCCGCTGCGCTCGGCTGGCGGCGCCGCAGGGCTTGCCATCGTCGAAACCCTGTGGGGCGCCTATGGTCCCTTTGTCTGGCGGGATCTCGTCATCTTCTCACTGCTCGTCCTGCTGCTGGTTATGAGCCGCAGGGAGCGCGTCGTGCTTTAGAAATGGCGCATAATGTTATCCGAAAACCGCGCACACTTTTCGGCATCATGCTCTGATCACTTCCACTTGTCGCGCGCCGCATCGTCGGCGTCTTTCGCCGCGACCCAGTCGCCCTCGGCGCCGTCCTTGCCGTGCTCCTTCTTCCAGAAGGGAGCTGCGGTCTTGAGGAAATCCATGACGAAATTGGCGCCGTCGAAGGCCGCCTGTCGGTGCGGGGCGGCTGCGACGACGAGCACGATATTCTCGCCGGGAGCGATCTTGCCATAGCGGTGGATGGCGGTCAGCCCGAGCAGCCCGAAACGGGTGATGGCGAGTTCGCCGATGCGGGTCATCTCGGCTTCGGCCATGCCGGGATAATGCTCGAGTTCAAGCGCCACCAGCGTGCCGCCTTCGTCACGGCAGAGGCCGGAAAAGGTGACGACGGCGCCGACGTCGGGGTTGCCCTTGGAGAGGCGATCGACCTCGGCTTGCAGGTCGAAGTCCTCGCGCTGGACACGGATGGTGGGGGTCACAGCGAAATCCTCCGCTGCTTTGATGCCGCTGTGAAGAATGCGGAAAGGCTGTGCCGTGTCCGCCCCCCTCTGGCCTGCCGGCCATCTCCCCCACAGGTGGGGAGATTACAAGTGGGGTGCTCTTCCCACCCGATTACCGTTTCGTTGGGCTGAAACGTTGATTGTTTGGAGAGACCGGTGCGCCCAGCCAATCTCCCTCCTTGTGGGGGAGATGCCCGGCAGGGCAGAGGGGGGTAGCGACATGGCACCACCGTCACCGTCTCATCCCCCCGTCATCGGCGGAAAGATCCCGATCTCACGGGGAGCTCCAATCGGCTCATCATGCTCGACATGCTCCATATCCAGCGCCACACGAATGACCTCGGGATATTGAAGTGCGGCTTCATATTCCTCGCCCAGCGTCTTCAAATGATTCAGAAGATCGGCAACGCTGACGACGGAGGAGGGGAGGTCGATCTCCTCCTCGCCCTTGCCGATGCGCTCGCGCACCCAGGCGAAATAGACAAGCCGCGTCATTCCTCGTCATCCACGATATGTTTCAGCCCGGCACGGAAATAGTCATAGCCGGTATAGATGGTCAGCAGTGCCGCGATCCACAAGAGCGCGATGCCGGTCTGCGTCGTATAAGGGAAAATCTCGTCGCCGGCCGGGCCGGCGAGCAGGAAGGCGATGGCAACGAGCTGCAGCGTCGTCTTCCACTTGGCGATCCGCGTCACCGGCACGCTGACCTTCAGCGCCGCCAGATATTCGCGCAGGCCGGAAACCAGGATCTCACGGCAGAGAATGATGATTGCCGCCCAGATCGACCAGCCGGCGATGGTCTGGTCGGCCGCGACCAGGAGAAGGATCGAGGCGACCAGCAGTTTGTCGGCGATCGGATCGAGCATCCGGCCGATATTCGACGTTTGGTTCCAGATCCGCGCGAGATAGCCGTCGAGAAAATCGGTGATCGAGGCGATGATGAAGATCCACAGCGCCACCCAGCGCGCCGTATTGCTGATCGACAGTCTGCCCTCGACGAAGAAGCAGAGAACGATCAGCGGCACGGCGAGGATGCGGCCGTAAGTCAAAAGGTTGGGAAGGCTGTACGCACGCGATGCCATGGATCGTTTCTCTGATTTGATGCGCCGCTGCAGCGCCGCGTCTTTACGAAAACCGATTCCGATTTTCGGGTCGATGTAGATGACGGCTTTGGCCAGGAACCGTCAACATTCTTTCTGTCTTTTCACCGCCATTGCGTGGAATTTGCGACGGCCGCCGCTTATTTCGCGGCGTCGTCGTGGAAATGGTTATAGACCTGCTTTGCCACCGCTTCCGAAATGCCTTCCACCGCCATCAGGTCGGACAAAGCGGCACGAGAAACCGCCTTTGCCGTGCCGAAATGCTGGAGCAGCGCGCGTTTGCGCGACGGGCCGATACCGCCGATCTCGTCGAGCGGATTCTTGACCATTTCCTTCTTGCGCCGCGCCCGGTGCGAGCCGATCGCAAAACGATGCGCTTCGTCGCGCATGCGCTGGATGAAATAGAGCACCGGATCGCGCGGCGGCAGTGTGAAGCTTTCGCGCCCGGGCGGAAAGAAGCGCTCCCGCCCGGCGTCGCGGTCGACACCCTTGGCGACGCCGATTGCCGTCACGCTGTCAGTGATACCGAGTTCGGCCAGGATGGCGCGCACCGCCGTCATCTGCCCCTGGCCGCCGTCGATGAGGATCACATCCGGCCAGGCAGGGAAGGGCATGTCGGCGGAGTCGGCAGCTGCTGCCTGCGCCGTCCGGTCGGGAATGCCTTCCTCCTTGATCAGCCGCGAGAAGCGCCGCGTCATCACCTCCTTCATCATTCCGAAGTCGTCGCCGGGAGTGATGTCGGTCGATTTGATGTTGAACTTGCGGTACTGGTTCTTCACGAAGCCTTCCGGCCCCGCCACCACCATGCCGCCGACGGCATTGGTGCCCATGATATGCGAGTTGTCGTAGATCTCGATGCGCTGCGGCGCATAGGGGAGCCCGAAGGTTTCCTTGAAGCCTTCGAGCAGCCGCGACTGCGACGCCGTCTCGGCAAGCTTTCGCCCATGCGCTTCGCGCGCATTGCCGATCACGTGCTCCACGAGATCGCGCTTCTCGCCGCGCTGCGGCACGAGGATAGAGACCTTGTGACCGGCTTTTTCGCCGAGCGCTGCGGCGAGCAATTCCAGTTCCTCGACCGTTTCCGACAGCATGATCTGTTTCGGCACCGGCTTGTCGTCGTAGAATTGCGCGAGGAAGGCATTCAGAACTTCGGCGCTTGATAGTTGCGGGTCGGCCTTCGGGAAATAGGCGCGATTGCCCCAGTTCTGGCCGGTGCGGAAGAAGAACACCTGGATGCAGGAGACGCCGCCTTCGTGGTGGATGGCGAAAACGTCAGCCTCATCTACGCCGGCCGGGTTGATGCCCTGGTGGCTCTGCACATGCGACAGTGCTGCCAGGCGGTCACGATAGATCGCCGCCCGCTCGAAATCGAGATCCTCGGCCGCCTGGTTCATGGCTTCCGCCATATGCGACTTCACCTTCTGGCTCTTGCCGGACAGGAAATCTTTCGCCTCCTGTACGAGCTCGGCATAGCCCTCGTCGCTGACCTCGCGCGTGCAAGGCCCGGAACAGCGCTTGATCTGGTAGAGCAGGCAGGGTCGCGTGCGTGTTTCGAAGACGCTATCGGTGCAGGTGCGGATCAGGAAGGCGCGCTGCAACGAATTGATCGTACGCCCGACCGCGCCGGCCGAAGCGAAAGGCCCGAAATAGTCGCCCTTTCGCGCCCTGGCGCCGCGATGCTTGAAAATAGCCGGCGCCCGGTGATCACCGGTGATGAGGATGTAGGGAAAGGACTTGTCGTCGCGCAGCAGCACGTTAAAGCGCGGCCGCAAGCGCTTGATCAGATTCGCTTCCAGAAGCAGCGCTTCGGTTTCCGTGCGCGTCGTCACGAACTCCATGTTCGCCGTCTGTCGCACCATCTGGGCGATGCGGTTGGAATGGACGCGGCCGACGGCGTAGTTGCCGACACGCTTCTTCAGGCTG
This sequence comes from Rhizobium esperanzae, assembly GCF_002204185.1. GTDB lineage: Bacteria > Pseudomonadota > Alphaproteobacteria > Rhizobiales > Rhizobiaceae > Rhizobium > Rhizobium esperanzae. The sequence goes on from NZ_MXPU01000013.1 coordinate 109,534, forward strand.
CGCGCCTTGCCGACATAGAGCACGTCTCCCTCGGCATTGAACATGCGGTAGACACCGGGGCTGTTCGGTAGCCGCTTGACGAATTCGGCGATCAGTTCGGCGCCGACAAGCCCGGTCTCGTTGAGGCTGCCCGCATTCCAGTCGACCGCAGCCGCCAGAGGGGCGGCGGAAACCTCGCCTTCCACCTCGATATCGTCTTCGCTCTCATCCGTATCGTCGTAGAGAACGCCGCCATCCGGCAGCTTTCGTCCGTTCATTCCGTAATCTCCGCCACGTCGGGCGTCTGCCAGGCAAGGTGCTGGCCGCCGTCGAGGGCAATCATCTGGCCGGTGATCGAGGGCGTGTCGTAAAGGAAGCGAATCGTTTGTCCGAATTCTTCCAGTGCCGGCCCTCGCTGCAAGATAAGGGCTGAGACCTGCGCTTGGAAGTCCTCCAATGCTTGCCGCTCGCTCGGCATCGAGGGGCCGGGGCCGATCGCATTGACGCGAATGCGCGGCGCCAATGCCTGGGCGAGCGTCTGCGTTGACGTCCATAGCGCGGACTTGGAGAGCGTATAGGAGTAGAAGCTGGGCCTCAGTGCCCAGACCCGCTGATCAATGATGTTGACGATCATCCCCGCTGCCTCGGCGGGCACCTGCTGCGCGAAGGCTGCCGCAAGGATCGACGGCGCACGCACATGCAGGTCGAAGTGCAGAGCCCATGTGTCGGCGTTGAAACTACGCGCGGAATCATGCTGGAAGACCGAGGCATTGTTGACGAGCAGATCGAGAGGCCCAAGCGCTTCCGACGCCTTCGCGACCAGTTCGCCCGCCTCGCCGATATCGGTAAGATCGGCCTGCAACGCGACCGCTCTTTGTCCCTTTCGCCGCAATTCCGCCGCCAGCTCTTCCGCTTCGCGCAGGGAGCTGTTGGCGTGGATCGCGACGGAAAAGCCATTTGCAGCAAGGTCTTCGGCGATTGCCCTGCCTATTCTCTTGGCCGCCCCTGTTATCAGGGCTGAGCGAAGTCTTTTGTGGTTCAAAATCTTGCCTTCTGATCCCGCGAGTCTGTGTGCAACCTATATAAGGGCGGGCGGAGATTATATAAATAGGCGGCCACGGTTGCATCCATGGCCGAGATATTCTATGTATTATTTAATAATGTTATTTCCTAAAATATGTATTTTAAGTTTAACCATTCGGTAGGGTTAATGAAACCTATGTTGCTCGCAAGCAACATCGAATTTCCGCCATCCGGCAGCCACAATGATATCACAATTTGGCTCTTTCAAATCCGCAATTCAGTTCCAATTTCAGTCTCGATCCGGAAGGGACATCTGGCAATTTCCCCGCCAATGCTTCGCTGAGAGACAGATGATAAGCGGCGCGGGACTGAAAGGAGAAAAGTATGCGTGTACTCATTGCTGGCCTCATGGCCTCCACTTTTGCGATTGCGGGCGTTTCGGTAGCTCAGGCGGCTGATGCCGTCGACCAGGTTCCGGAAGCACCGGTTGCTCAGGAAGCCCCGGTCAAGCCGGCCGGCAACTGGGAGGGCTTCTACCTCGGCGGCGCCGGCACCTACAACATGGGTGATTTCGGTTCCGACCGCCACACCTACGGTTTCGGCGGCCAGGTCTTCACCGGTTACAACTGGCAAGCAGGCCAGATCGTTTACGGCGTTGAATCCGATCTCGGCTACAGCGGCGATGACGTCTCCTCGGGCGGCGTCAAGAATAAGTATGGCTGGAACGGCTCCGTCCGTGGCCGCGTCGGCTACGACATGAACCCCTTCCTGCTCTACGGTACAGCCGGTCTTGCCCTCGGCAACGTCAAGGTTTCCGACGGCACCTCGGACGAAAGCAAGACGAACTACGGTTATACGGTCGGCGCCGGTGTCGAAGCCTTCGTGACCAACAACATCACGACGCGCCTCGAATATCGCTACACCGACTACCAGAGCAAGGACTACGACCTCGACTCCGGCAGCTTTTCGCGCGGTTACGACGAGAACAGCGTCAAGCTCGGTATCGGCGTGAAGTTCTAAGCCGATTGAACATCCCAATATGCAGAAGCCGGGCTCATCGCCCGGCTTTTTGCTATCCGGCGCTCCGTTTCAGCTCCGGATCAGGCTCAGGCGCTGGCTTTGAGCTCACGATGAGCAGGGAATTTCTTTTCGAACTGCGCCAGCCAGTCGACAAGCGGCGCGTGATCGGCTTCCCACTGGTCCTTGAAGCGCAGGTCGAGATAGTCGAGCGTGGCGGCCAGCGCGAAATGCCCGCCATTGAGCTTCTTGCCGAATTTCGGCGGCTTGGCGCCGAGATGGGCGAGCCCGGCCGTCACCTTCTTCCATTGCCGGTCGATCCAGGGCTGGTGAACCTTTTCTTCCTCGCGGAAGCGGCGCTCGTAGACGATCGTCAGCAGGCAGTCGCAGATACCGTCGCAGAGCGCTTCGAGAACTTCCGCATCCGTGCGCTTGCCCTTTTTGGAGGGGTAGAGCCGGCCCTTCGTCAGCCTGTCGAAATAATGCATGATCGCGACGCTGTCGAAGATCGAGGCTCCGTCATCGGTCAGAAGCGTCGGAATCTTGCCGAGCGGATTGTTGTCCACCAGGATCGCCGGTCCGGTATTGGTATCGACCCGGATGGCGTCGATCTCGATATCCAGAAAGTGCGCGGCCATCCGCACCTTGCTGGAATAGGGCGAGGCGGGTGAGCAGAGGAGCTTCATGGGACACCTGGTGAGGCTGTGGGGCTGTGGGACGGACTATCCCCGATGCGGATAACCCGGTCAATCGCCCTTGACCGTCTTGTTCTCGCCGCGCAGCCAGAAGGCGCGGTGCGAGGCGAAGCGGTCCTGGGCGAGATGGTCCTTCAGCGCCGGAAGCATCTGGTGCAACTCGTCCTTTAATGTGAAAGGCGGATTGACGACGACGAGGCCGGAGCCGGTCAGTCCGGTCATGCCGCGATCGCTGCGCACGGTGAGTTCGGCGCAAAGCATCTTCGGGATGTCGAGCGCCTGCAGAGCCTCGTGGAATTCCTTGATCGGCGCGCCCTTCTTCAGCGGGTACCAAAGGCAATAGGTGCCGCCGGGAAAGCGGCGATAGGCCTTTTCCAGTCCTTTGGCCAGGCGTTCATACTCGTCCTCTTCCTCGAAAGGCGGATCGACGAGGACGATGCCGCGCTTCTCCTTCGGTGGCAGGTGCGCGCCGAGCGCCAGCCAGCCGTCGAGCTCGGTGATGCGGGCATGGTGATCGCCCTCGAACAGTCGGTGCAGCCGGGCGTAATCCTCCGGATGCAGTTCCATGGCCGACAGCCGGTCTTGCGGCCGGAACAGCATGCGCGCAAGTTTCGGCGATCCGGGATAGAAACGGATGCCACCCTCGGGATTGAGTTCACGGACTGCCGAGAGGTAGGGCTCCAGCAGCTCGGAGACCTGAGGCCCCAGTTCGGCCTCCATCAATTTGCCGATGCCAGCCTGCCACTCACCGGTTTTCTGCGCTTCCTCGGAGGAGAGGTCATAGAGGCCGATGCCGGCATGCGTGTCGAGCACGCGGAAGGCACCCTCCTTCTTCTGCATGTAGCGGATCAGCCGCGCCAGCACGGCATGTTTCAGCACATCGGCAAAATTGCCCGCGTGGTAGATATGGCGGTAGTTCATTTTCGCTGATGTCCGTATGAATTCGTATCATGGGGAGTTTTTCTGGCTTTTGGCCATGCAGGCCTTGGCATATACAAATGCCATGAATATTGCGACCCCCATCGACGCCAAATCCTCGAAGCTGGACAGCAAGATCGGCCACACGGCCTGTCCGCACGACTGCCCCTCCACTTGCGCGCTGGAGGTTGAGATATCGGACAACGGCCGCATCGGCCGCGTGCGCGGCGCCGGCGACCATTCCTATACGTCGGGCGTCATCTGCGCCAAGGTCGCACGGTATGCCGAGCGGCTCTACCATCCCGACCGCCTGATGCACCCCTTGCGCCGCGCCGGCTCCAAGGGGGCAGGGCAATGGCAGCAGATTTCCTGGGACGATGCGCTGGATGAAATTGCCGAAGCCTTCATAAAGGCCGAGGCGAGGGACGGCAGCGAGGCGGTCTGGCCCTATTTCTATGCCGGCACCATGGGCTGGGTGCAGCGCGATTCCATCGATCGCCTGCGTCACGCCAAGCGCTATTCCGGCTTTTTCTCGTCGATCTGCACCAACCCGGCCTGGACCGGCTTCACCATGGCGACCGGCGTGCTCCGCGGGCCTGATCCGCGTGAGATGGGCCGCACCGATTGCGTCGTCATCTGGGGCACCAATGCGGTCTCGACCCAGGTCAATGTGATGACCCATGCCATCAGGTCGCGCAAGGAACGCGGCGCCAAGATCGTCGTCATCGATATCTACGACAATCCGACGATGAAGCAGGCCGATATGGCGCTGATCGTCAGGCCTGGCACCGACGCTGCACTCGCCTGCGCCACCATGCACATCGCCTTCCGCGACGGCTATGCCGACCGCGACTATATGGCGAGATATGCGGATGATCCGGGCGGTCTCGAAGCGCACCTGAAGACGAAGACGCCGCAATGGGCCGCTGCCATCACCGGCCTTTCGGTCGAGGAGATCGAGGCCTTTGCCCGCCTCGTCGGCACGACGAAGAAGACCTTCTTCCGCCTCGGTTACGGTTTCACCCGCCAGCGCAACGGCGCGGTCGCCATGCATGCGGCCGCCTCGATTGCCACCGTTCTCGGCTCCTGGCAATATGAGGGCGGCGGCGCCTTCCATTCGAACAGCGATATCTTCCGCATGAATAATGCGGAATTGACCGGCCGATCGATGAAGGATGGCGATATCCGCATGCTCGACCAATCGCAGATCGGTCGCGTGCTGACCGGAGATCCGGTGGCGCTGCGCCATCGCGGTCCGGTGACGGCGATGCTGATCCAGAACACCAATCCGGCCAACATCGCTCCCGAACAGCGCCTCGTCAGACGCGGCTTTGCCCGCGACGACCTTTTCGTCGCCGTCCATGAGCAGTTCATGACCGAAACGGCGGAGATTGCCGACATCGTGCTGCCTGCGACCATGTTCGTCGAGCATGATGATATTTATCGCGCCGGCGGCCAGAATCACATTCTGCTGGGACCGAAGCTGGTCGAGCCGCCACCGACCGTGCGCACCAATCTGTTCGTGATCGAGGAACTGGCAAAACGCCTCGGCGTCGCCGATCGCCCCGGTTTCGGCTTTACCGCCCGCGAGATGATCGACCGCATCCTCCTATCGAGCGACCTGCCGGACTACGACCATTTCCTCGAACATAAATGGTTCGATCGTCAGCCGCCTTTCGAGGAGGCGCATTTTCTGAACGGTTTTGCCCATCCGGACGGCAAGTTCCACTTCCGGCCGGACTGGATCAACCAGCCGGCGCCGAACAAGCCGCCGGCCGCCATCGGCGCGCTCGGCCCGCATGCCGAACTGCCGGCCTTCCCCGATCAGGTCGATGTCATCGAAGTTGCCGATCCAGAGCATCCCTTCCGTCTCGCCACGTCGCCGGCGCGCAACTTCCTGAATTCCAGTTTTTCCGAGACCAAGACCTCGCGTCAAAAGGAAGGTCGCCCGGAGGTGATGATCAATCCTGTTGATGCCGAGGCCAATGGCATTGCGCATGGCGAGCTCATTCGCATCGGCAATAGCCGCGGCGATCTGCGCATCCATGCCCGCATCACCATCGAGGTCAGGCCGGGCGTGCTGATCGCCGAGGGCCTCTGGCCGAACAAGGCGCATGTGGACGGCGAGGGCATCAACGTTCTGACCGGCGCCGATCCGGTCGCGCCTTATGGCGGCGCGGCCGTGCACGACAACAAGGTCTGGCTTCGCAAGGAAACGGTATGATGCAGCCGAAATCGCGGGTGAAGATCGTCGGCCAGGAAATCCTGTCGAATGGGTGGACGCGGCTGAGCAGCTATCTGCTCGACTATATCGACCGAAAGGGCGCGACACAGCGGCTGAAGCGGGAGGTCTACCACCGCACGCCGGCCGCTTGCATCCTGCTTTATGATCCGAAACGCGATCTCGTCGTTCTCGTCCGCCAGTTCCGTCTCGCCGTTCATCTGAACGGCGATCCCGCATGGATGATCGAGGTGCCGGCCGGCCTTCTTGACGACGACCATCCCGAACAGGCGATCCGCCGTGAGGCGATGGAAGAAACTGGTTACCACCTGCGCGACGCGCGTTTCCTCTTCAAGTGCTACCCGTCGCCCGGCGCCATCACCGAAGTCGTCCACTTCTTCGTCTCGCTGATCGACATAACCGACCGCGTGGCGGAAGGCGGCGGCCTGGACGAGGAGCATGAGGATATCGAGGTTCTCGAAGTCCCCCTCGATGAGGCCGCCCAAATGATCGAAAACGGCGAGATCTTCGATGCCAAGACGATCATGCTGCTGCAATGGGCTCTGTTGAACAGGAATAAACTTCGATAGCGGATGAGTGGTCTCGAGCAACCCGCCGGGTTGGACTCAAGGTTTCATTATCGCGGTTATGGCGTTCGGAAATTCATACGTTTGTCACGAAGCGGTTCTATCCGCTGCGGTCTGTCAATCATCGATGCGGTCAGGAGAAAGCCCATGTGGCTCAGCAATTTCACCCTCGTTCTCCCGAACGAGGTGGTGAGCGAAGGTTCCGTGCGCGTTGAGGACGGCGCCATCGCCGAAATCCGGCCGGAGCCGGTCGCCGGCGCCGCCATCGATGGTGGCGGGCGGCTGCTGATGCCGGGATTCGTCGATCTGCATGGCGACATGATCGAGCGCGAGATCGCGCCGCGGCCGAATGCGACCATGCCGATCGACTTCGGCATCCACGAACTCGACAAGAAACTTGCCGCAGCCGGTGTCACCACCGCCTTTGCCGCCGTCTCGTTCGCCACCGAAAGCGTCTACGGCCATGTGCGCTCGCTGGAGACGACATCGGCGGTGATCGAGGGCATCAACCGCCTGCGCGACAATCTGCTGATCGACCACCGCGTCCATGCCCGCTACGAAATCACCAATGTCGGCGCCGCGCCGGCGCTCGAGCGCTTACTCAATGCCGACCAGATCGACATGGTGTCGCTGACCGACCACACGCCCGGCCAGGGTCAGTACAACAATCTGCAGAGCTACATCCTCAGCATTTCCGAGCGCCGCGCCATCTCCGAGGAAATGGCCGCCGAGATCGTCGCCAAGCGCATCGCCATGCGCAGCAATCCTGAGATCGAGGCCAAGCTGAGGGAGATCGTCGCGCTGTCGCTGAAGCACAAGCTGTCGCTCGCCTCGCATGACGACGACAGCATCGAGAAGGTCGCCGAAATGCACGATCTTGGCGTCACCATCAGCGAGTTTCCGGTCACCGGACCCGCGGCCGAAGAAGCGCGACGCCGCGGCCTCTGGACGCTGATGGGCGCGCCGAACGCCCTGCGCGGCCAGTCGATGTCGGGCAATCTCAGCGCGCTCGATGCCGCAAAGGCCGGCCTGCTCAGCGTTATCGCCGCCGATTATCACCCGGCTGCCTTCGTACCCGGCATCTTCAAGCTCGCCGACGCGGTAGAAGGCGGCCTGCCGGCCGCCGTCGCTATGGCGACCGGCAATGCCGCCCGCTCCGCCGGCCTGTCGGACCGCGGCGAAATCGCCATCGGCCAGCGCGCCGATCTGCTGGCGGTCGAGCCGGGCGACATCAATCGCATCCGCGCCACCTTCCGCGCCGGCCGCTTCGTCTACAGCGACGGCACGCTGCATCCGCTGCGGGCGTTGGCGGCTTAGGCGCGGTCGCCGATCAGCGAAATCAGTTGGGCCTTGGGCACAGCGGCCAAAGCCTCAGCACCGATCGCCTTGCCGCCTTCCATCGTCACCCGGCCTTCGGCAAGGAGCCGCAGCGCCTGCGGATAGATCTGGTGTTCAACGGTGAGCACCCGGGCGGCCAGGCTTTCGGCGGTGTCGCCGGAAAGGATCGGAACGGCGGCCTGCCCGATCGTCGGCCCCTCATCCATGGCTTCGGTGACGAAATGCACGGTGCAGCCGGCGATGCGCATGCCGGCGTCGATGGCGCGCTGATGCGTATGCAGGCCGGGAAACAGCGGCAGCAGGGAAGGGTGGATGTTGAGCATCCGGCCTTCGTAACGCTGGATGAAGGTCGCCGTCAGCAGCCGCATGTAGCCGGCGAGACAGAGGATATCGGGCGAAAGCGTGTCGAGCGCGGAAAAGATCGCCGCCTCATGCGCATCCTTGCTGGCGTAATCCTTGCGCGGGAAAGCGAAGGTGGCGATACCTTCGGCGGCGGCCTTGGCAAGCCCGCCGGCGTCCGGCTTGTCGGAAATGACGCCGACGATTGCGGCCGGATAGTCGGCGGCCTTCGCCGCTGCGATCAGCGCCATCATGTTGGAGCCGCTGCCTGATATGAAGACGACGACGCGTTTGCGCGGCGTGCTCATAGGGCAAGCGTGCCCTTATAGACCGTGCCGGCAGCACCTTCGTCGCGGGCAATCATCCGGCCGAGCGTGATGACCTTTTCGCCTTCGGCTTCCAGTGCTGCGGAAACCGCCGCGACATTCTCTTCAGCGACGACGACGATCATGCCGATGCCACAGTTGAAGGTGCGCAGCATTTCTTTGGCCTCGACGCCGCCGGATTTGGCGAGCCATGAGAAGACCGGCGGCGCCTTGACGGCGTCAAGATCGATCTCGGCCGCCAGATGTTTCGGCAGCACGCGCGGAATATTCTCCGGGAAGCCGCCGCCTGTGATATGCGCCAGCGCCTTCAGCGCACCGGTCTCGCGGATCGCCTTCAGAAGCGGCTTCACATAGATGCGGGTCGGTTCGAGCAGCGCTTCGCCGAGCTTCCTGCCTTCGGCGAAGGGCGCCGGCGCATCCCAGCCGAGGCCGGAGAGTTCGACGATCTTGCGCACCAGCGAGAAGCCGTTGGAATGGACGCCGGAGGAGGCGAGGCCGAGGATCACGTCGCCCTCGGCGATATCGCCTGACGGCAGCAGCTTGCCGCGTTCGGCCGCACCGACGGCAAAGCCGGCGAGATCGTAATCGCCGGAGGAATACATGCCGGGCATCTCGGCGGTCTCGCCGCCGATCAGCGCGCAGCCGGCCTGCCGGCAGCCCGTTGCGATGCCGCCGACGATCGCCGCACCCTGGTCGGGATCGAGTTTGCCGGTCGCGAAATAATCGAGGAAGAACAGCGGCTCGGCGCCCTGGACCACGAGGTCGTTGACGCACATGGCGACCAGGTCGATGCCGACAGTGTCGTGGTAATCCGCGTCGATGGCGATCTTCAGCTTGGTGCCGACGCCGTCATTGGCGGCGACGAGGACCGGATCGGTAAAGCCTGCGGCCTTGAGATCGAAGAGCCCGCCGAAGCCGCCGATCTCGCCGTCGGCGCCGGGACGCCTGGTCGAGCGCACCGCCGGTTTGATCTTCTCGACGAGGAGGTTGCCGGCATCGATGTCGACGCCCGCGTCGCTGTAGGTCAGGCCGTTTTTCCCAGACTGGCTCATGCTGGTCTCCGATGGCTATTTCAGGCGGCAGATGCGCCGCGTCATCTGCCGGTCGCAATTGCATGACAGGGGCGTTTATGCAAGCGCTGCATGGGAAAAGCCCCCAATTTCCCGTGTCTTTAACCGGCCTTTCGGGGATTTGGCGTGACAGGGTTGACCATCTTTGCGCCTGCATCCTATGTGCTGAATGGCCGCGTCGGACAAGAGGCGGCGTTCGGCGGCGGCGAACGAAACGGGGAAGCAATGCCACAGCATGTCAGCGGCAACAGTCTGAAGCGCCAGATCTTCTTCTGGCTGGCCGTGCTCGTCTTCTTCATCGCCTTTCTCTATGTCTTCAGCTCGATCCTCCTGCCATTCATCGCCGGCATGGCGATCGCCTATTTCCTCGATCCCGTCGCCGACCGGCTGGAGCGCCTGGGCCTCAGCCGCATGATGGCGACGGTCGGCATTCTGATCGCCTTTGTCATCGTCTTTGCGCTGGCGCTGATGATCCTCATTCCCGTGCTGATCAGCCAGTTCAACGATTTCGCCGAGCGCCTGCCGAGTTATATCAGCCAGTTGCAGAAATTCATCGCCCAGTCGCAGCATTCGCTGCTGCCGCCGTGGATCAGGAGCCAAGTCGGCACGATCAAGGATAATTTCTCCGGCATCCTCTCCGAAGGCATGGGCTTTCTGACCGGGCTCTTCGCGCAGATCTGGAATTCCGGCAAGGCGATCGTCGACGTCATCTCGCTGCTCATCGTCACCCCCGTCGTCGCTTTCTATATCCTGCTCGATTGGGACCGCATGGTCGCCAAGGTCGATCAATGGATTCCGCGCGATTACGTGAATGATGTTCGCCAGATCGCCAGCGAGATCGATCAGGCAATCGCGGGCTTCATCCGCGGCCAGGGCTCGCTCTGCCTCATTCTCGGCATTTATTATGCCGCCGGCCTTTCCCTCGTCGGGCTGAACTTCGGCCTGCTGATCGGCCTCTTCGCCGGTATGATCAGCTTCATTCCCTATGTCGGCTCGCTTGTCGGCCTCGTTCTCGCCGTCGGCGTGGCGATCGTGCAGTTCTGGCCGGATTATCCCTGGATCGGCCTGGTGCTGGTCGTCTTCTTCAGCGGCCAGTTCCTCGAAGGCAATATCCTGCAGCCGAAGCTCGTCGGCTCCAGCGTCGGCCTGCATCCGGTCTGGCTGATGTTTGCGCTGTTTGCTTTTGGCGCGCTCTTCGGCTTCGTCGGTCTTCTGGTCGCCGTGCCGGCTGCCGCCGCCGTCGGTGTCCTTGTTCGCTTCGCGCTTTCGCGCTACCTTCAGAGCGATCTTTATTTTGGCGGGTCGCCGAGCGCCCGTGCTCAGAAGACGAAATCAGTTCCCAATGAGTGACGTGAAGAACGCTGATCCGAAGCGCAAGGCCGGAGAGCAGTTGCCATTGGCCTTTTCGCACGATGCCGCAAGCGGCCGCGACGATCTTCTGATTTCGGAGCGCCTGGCCGCCGCCGTGTCGATCGTCGATGCCTGGCCGGCATGGCCGTCGCCGGTCGTCGTGCTTGCCGGTCCGGTCGGCTCGGGAAAATCGCATCTCGCCCGCATCTGGCGGGAATTGAGCGGCGCCGTCAGCATTCACCCCGAGCTTGGCTCGGATGCCGCTGTCGCCGCCGCCGCCGGCCCGGTGCTGTTCGAGGATGCCGACCGCCTCGGCTTTGACGACAACGCGCTTTTCCACGTCATTAACAGCGTTCGCGAACATGGCACCAGCCTGTTAATGACCAGCCGTCTCTGGCCGATCTCCTGGCCGGTTTCGCTGCCCGATCTGCGCTCGCGTCTGAAAGCTGCGACCGTCGTCGAGATCGGCGAACCCGACGAGGCCTTGCTGTCGCAGGTGATCGTCAAGCTCTTCGCCGACCGGCAGCTTTATATAGATGACAAACTCGTGCTCTATATCGTCAACCGGATGGAGCGGTCGCTGAACGCGGCCCAGATGATCGTCGAAAGGCTCGACCGGCTGGCCCTGTCGCGGGGCACGAAAATCACCCGAGCTCTTGCTGCCGAAGTATTGAATGAATTGGGAAATTCGGAACCGGCCGATTGACTGTCACAGTTCCGTCGTGAAACTGATATAATTGCCGTCGCGATTGAAAACGGGGTAAGCCGACCATGGACAGCGCAGTCGCAGAACATCAGGAACTCACTCCGGAAACCAACGACAACGTGCCCCCGCTGGAAGAGTTGCTGGCAAGCCCCGAGCGCTTCATCAACCGCGAATTCTCCTGGCTGCAGTTCAACCGCCGTGTCCTGGAAGAGACGCTGAATACCGAACATCCGCTGCTCGAGCGCGTCCGCTTCCTGTCGATTTCGGCCGCCAACCTCGACGAGTTCTTCATGGTACGCGTCGCCGGCCTCGAAGGTCAGGTGCGCCAGAACATCGCCATCCGCAGCCCCGACGGCAAGACACCGGCCGAACAGCTCGATTCGATCCTGCAGGAGATCGACCATCTGCAGATGGAGCAGCAGGCTTCGCTCGCCGTGCTGCAGCAGTATCTCGCCAAGGAAGACATTCTGATCGTGCGCCCGGGCGCCTTAAGCGATGCAGACCGCCAATGGCTCGCCGCCGAATTCGAACAGGCGATCTTCCCGGTGCTGACGCCGCTGTCCATCGATCCGGCCCATCCGTTCCCCTTTATTCCCAATCTCGGTTTTTCGATCGGGCTGCAGCTCGTCAGCAAGAATGGCCGCGAACCGATGACGGCGCTGCTGCGCCTGCCGCCGGCGCTCGACCGCTTCGTCCGCCTGCCGGATGACGCGAACACAATCCGCTACATCACGCTGGAAGATGTCGCCAACATCTTCATCCACCGTCTCTATCCGGGCTACGAGGTGCAGGGTTCCGGTACGTTCCGCGTCATACGCGACAGTGATATCGAAGTCGAGGAAGAGGCCGAGGATCTCGTGCGCTTTTTCGAGACGGCACTGAAGCGGCGCCGCCGCGGCAAAGTCATCCGCATCGAGACCGATTCGGAAATGCCGGCCTCGCTACGTCAGTTCGTCGTGCAGGCACTCAGCATCCCCGACAATCGCGTCGCCGTTCTGCCGGGGCTCCTGGCGCTGAACACTCTGTCGGAGATCACCAAGGCGCCGCGCGACGATCTCAGGTTTCAGCCCTACAATGCGCGATTTCCCGAGCGCGTCCGCGAACATGCCGGCGACTGCTTCGCCGCCATCCGCGAGAAGGACATGGTCGTCCATCACCCCTACGAATCCTTCGACGTGGTGGTCCAGTTCCTTCTCCAGGCTGCGCGCGATCCTGACGTTCTGGCGATAAAGCAGACGCTTTACCGCACCTCGAACGACAGCCCGATCGTGCGTGCATTGATCGACGCCGCTGAAGCCGGCAAGTCGGTGACGGCGTTGGTGGAGCTCAAGGCCCGCTTCGACGAAGAGGCGAATATCCGCTGGGCGCGCGATCTCGAACGCGCCGGCGTGCAGGTCGTATTCGGTTTCATCGAGCTCAAGACCCACGCCAAGATGTCGATGGTCGTCCGCCGCGAGGAAGGGAAGCTCAGGACCTATTGTCACCTGGGAACCGGCAACTACCACCCGATCACCGCCAAGATCTATACGGATCTCTCCTATTTCACCTGCAATCCCGTCATCGCCCACGACATGGCGAATATCTTCAACTTCATCACCGGCTATGGCGAACCTGAAGAGGGCATGCAGCTCGCCGTCTCGCCCTATACGTTGCGCTCGCGTATCCTGCGTCACATCGAGGAAGAGATTCAGCATGCCAGGAACGGCACGCCGGCGGCGATCTGGATGAAGATGAACTCGCTTGTCGACCCCGACATCATCGATGCGCTCTATCGCGCCAGCCATGCCGGTGTCGAAATCGATCTCGTTGTGCGCGGCATCTGCTGCCTGCGTCCGCAGGTGCCCGGTCTCTCGGAGAAGATCCGCGTCAAGTCGATCGTCGGCCGCTTCCTCGAACACAGCCGCATCTTCTGCTTCGGCAACGGCCATGGCCTGCCGTCGGATAAGGCGCTGGTCTATATCGGCTCGGCCGACATGATGCCGAGAAATCTCGACCGCCGCGTCGAGACCATGGTTCCGCTGACGAATCCGACTGTTCATGAGCAGGTCTTGTCACAGATTATGCTCGGCAACGTGATTGACAATCAACAAAGCTACGAGATATTGCCCGACGGTACGTCGCGGCGCATGGAAGTGCGCAGGGGCGAGGAACCGTTCAATGCGCAGCAGTATTTCATGACCAATCCGAGCCTGTCGGGCCGTGGTGAAGCTCTGAAATCAAGCGCGCCGAAACTGATCGCCGGTCTGCTCGAAGGCCGCAACAACAAGTAAAACTGGACCATATGGTTGAATCTGAAGCCCAGGGGCGCCTTCCAGGGATCGCCCCGGTCTCCGTCGTCGACATCGGATCGAATTCCATTCGTCTTGTCGTCTACGAAGGCCTGTCCCGTTCGCCTACGATCCTCTTTAACGAAAAGGTCCTCTGCGGCCTCGGCAAAGGCATAGCCGTCACCGGCAAGATGGATGAAGAGAGCGTCGCCCGGGCTCTGGCGGCGCTGCACCGTTTCAAGGCCCTGTCCGATCAGGCGCGGGCCGCCACCATGTATGTGCTGGCGACTGCCGCCGCCCGCGAGGCGAGCAACGGTCCCAACTTCATCCATCAGGCGGAGACGATCCTGCAGCGCCACGTCCGGGTGCTTTCAGGTGAGGAGGAGGCTCGCTTCGCCTCGCTCGGCATCATTAGCGGCTTCTTCAATCCTGACGGCATTGCCGGCGACCTCGGCGGCGGTTCCCTTGAACTGATCGACATCAAGGGCAAGGAAGTCGGCAAGGGCATCACCCTGCCGCTCGGCGGTTTGCGCTTGTCGGAATATTCCGGCGGCTCGCTCTCCAAGGCACGCACCTTTGCCCGCAAGCAGGTGAAGACGGCAAAGCTCCTGGCGAAAGGTGAGGGGCGCACCTTCTATGCCGTCGGCGGCACCTGGCGAAACATCGCCAAGCTGCACATGGAGATTACCAATTATCCGCTGCATATGATGCAGGGCTATGAGGTATCGCTCGAAGCGATGATGCTGTTCCTCGATCAGGTGGCCACCGCGCGCGATTCCAAGGAGCCGGCCCTTCAGGCCGTCTCCAAGCATCGCCGTTCGCTGCTGCCTTTCGGCGCCATCGCCATGAAGGAAGTCTTGAGCGTCATGAAGCCGTCGGTGATTTCCTTCTCGGCACAGGGCGTGCGCGAAGGGTATCTCTACTCACTGCTGTCGGAAGGTGAGCGCCGCCTCGATCCGTTGCTGGCGGCTGCCGGTGAATTGGCGATTCTGCGTGCCCGTTCGCCCGAGCATGCCCGCGAACTGGCGGAATGGACTGGTCGGATGATGCCCTTGTTCGGCGTCCAGGAAACCGAAGAGGAAAGCCGCTATCGTCAGGCCGCCTGTCTGCTTGCCGATATCAGTTGGCGCGCCCATCCCGACTATCGTGGCCTGCAGGCGCTGAACGTCATCGCCCACTCCTCCTTCGTCGGCATCAGCCATCCCGGCCGCGCCTTCATCGCGCTCACCAACTACTACCGTTTCGAGGGCCTGCACGACGACGGCGCCACCGGTCCGCTGGCGCAGATCGCCACCCCTCAGTTCATCGACCGCGCCAAACTGCTCGGCGGCATGCTGCGGGTCGTCTATCTCTTCTCGGCCTCCATGCCCGGCATCGTCAAGAACCTGACCTTCCGCAAATCGTCAAACCCGGACTTCGACCTCGAATTCGTGGTGCCGCCGGAATACCGGGACTTCGCCGGCGAGCGCCTGGACGGCCGCCTGCAGCAGTTGTCGCGGTTGACGAACAAGAGGCTGGCGTTTCGGTTCGAGTAGGTTGATTTGCGGCGGTTGTGCCATGGGGCACCCCCTCTGCCCTGCCGGGTACCTCCCCGCAAGGGTGGAGATTGGCAGGAGGTGATCGCTCGGTCCCTTTCCAGCAATCTACTGATGCTAAGCAGTATAGTTTGGCGGAATCGTTGTGCCCAGCCAATCTCCCCACCTGTGGGGGATGCCCGGCAGGGCAGAGGGGGGCCCGCACGGCACAACCGCCGCAACAAGGGCGGCACTGACGCACCGCCCTCTCAATCTCACACTAGAACCCCCAATTACTTCGCGTTCAAAAACTCGCCAACCTCGAGCAGGCTAAACTCGTTGTCATCAGCCTTGTCGACAGAGCGGCCGGCCGAGAAGGGCAGATTATTGTCGTTACCGATGATGATGTGCGTGGCATCGACGCGGTCGACGTTTTCGATGGTGACGAACGGCATGTCATAGACGCCATCCCTGCTGCCCGCCTTCTTTTTGTTGTCGGGGTCCTGAATATCAAGGAGGTCGATATAACCGATCTTGCGGACCGCCTTGCCGACATTGGCATCGTTGAATTCGATCTTGTAGACGCGCTTCAGCACGGCCGGCGCTTCGAAGCAATCCGGCTTCGGCTGCTTCGGGTCGGCGCAGGCCTTGTCGCTGGTGCCGGCGCCGCTGTCGCGCTCGATGACGAGAGCGGTGGTGTCGTCGAGCATGTTGAAATCGCCGATCGACACGCCCTTGTCCTCGAACGGATAAAGCCAGCTGCGGCCGGTCCACTTCTTCGCGGCGGCGTCGAATTCGATGACGCGGATGGCGGTGTGGCCGTCGGCTGTTTCCATCATGCCGTCATCCCCGTAGATGGCGCCCTCCAGCAGGCCGTAGAGCTTGGATCCGTCCTTCGACATGGCAAGGCCTTCGAAGCCGCCGGAGCGCTTCAGGTTGAAGACCGGCATCTTGGCGGCCGGATTGCCCGGCAGCTGGATCAGCGGATTGTCGGGCGAGAGCACCGGCTTGCCGTCGAGCGTGGTCGGGATCACGTCCGTCAGGCGACCTTCGGTATCGACCTTGAGGATATAGGGACCGAATTCATCGCCGAGCCAGAAGCCGTCGGCAACCGGCTGAATCGACTCGATGTCGAAGTCGGCGCCGGTGAGGTAGCGCGTATCCGTGCCTTCGAGCACGATCGGGAAGGGTGCGATCTTGTTCGGATCGGAGAGGAAGAGGTTCTTGACGACCTCAGCCTTGTTGGCAGTCCAATCGAACTTCATCTGGTGCAGGAACAGCATGGAGTCGGACGAGTTGGCCTTGGAACCGAAGCCATTATCGGAGAGCGTCCAGAAGGTGCCATCGGCCATCGTCTTGATGCCCGAGAAACCCTGGATCGGTTGGCCGTCGAACGGAAGCTTCAGATCGGTCACGCGGGCGCCGTCTTTGCCGGGAACGGTGCCGAGAGCTTCGGTGCGCTTGCGGTCCGGCGTCGTGAACTTGCCGGAATGCTTGAGGAAGTCAGGCGCGTCGGCCGGAGCCGGCACCATGGTGCTGGCAGGCAGGATCGCCTGGCCGGCGAGCTTGGCCGGGAATCGCTGCTGATCGGCCGAAACGGGGCCGGCAATCAGGATGAAAAGCGATACGGACGCAAAAAGGAGGTTCTTCATAATATCCCCATGAAACGGATGCGAATGGCTTCCGCTTAACAGGGCTTCCGTATCAGCGAATTGACGGTTGGGTGAAGCTTTAGTGACGCGGTGGTAAGAGCGTTGCTCAGCCGTGCAGAACGACCGCGGGCGTGTTCAGCACCGTCACCGCACGCGAGGAAAGTGCCATGACGCCGAGTGCCTGGCCGCGTCCCTTGACGGCATGGATCCCGAGATCTTCGCAGGAAATGTCGTCGGGAAAAGTCATGCGCCGGGCCAGCTCCGCGGAAATCAGCACCTGCCGGTTCAGACTGCGGCAGAGCGTCTCCAGCCGGGCGGTCGTATTCACCGTATCGCCGAAATAGCTGATCTTGTGGTGGTCGACGCCGACTTCCGCCGTGATGATCTCGCCGCCATGAAGGGCAACGCGAAGCTTCGGCACCTGGCCGTAATTTTTTCGCCAGCCGGCGGCATTGGCTTCGATATCGGCGAGGATATCGAAGATGCAGCGAACGCAGCGCGCATCCTTGACGCCGCGGGCAAGTGGCCAGGTAATGATCGCCGCATCGCCGACATAGTCGTTGATCATGCCCTTGTGGCGCCGGACTGGTTCCGCGAAGGTCGCAAACAGTGAGCTCAGCAGCTGCTGTGCTCTGAGGTCGCCATGATTTTCGGCGAAAGCTGTCGAATCGACGAGATCGATGAAGAGGAAGACACGCTCTTCCTTGACCGGATTGCGATAGCGGCTGATGAGCATGCTGACGAATACTTCGCGGCCAAGCAATTCCCGTACGCGCAGGATGAAGATCAGTGCCGAGCAGACGGCAAGCGCATAGAGGAAGACCTCGAACGGCATGATGACGAGGTCGAGGAACGACGACGGCTTCAGCATGCCGAGCGACCAGAGCAGGAGGCCGGCGCAAGCGAAGCCGATGCTCATCAGGATCTCGTAGACCACCAGTTCCGTGATGATGAACACGAAGGTCGGCAGCCTCTGGATGCGTCTGTAGAGGGTGCGAAACAGAACTTTGCGCTCGAAGGCGAGAATCGGCATGCCGATGAAGAGCGCGAAGATCGCCCCGATGACGGGCGTCTGATTGGAGTAGAACATCAGATCGTAAACGACGCCGCTGGCAGCCAGCACGATCGCGATCAAGATCCAGTTCTGCGTTGGAGATATTTCCCGCATGCCGCCTCTTCGCCTGAGGTTTCCTCCAGTCATTGTTTCAGCTGGGAAAAAAGCGTCAAGCGAATTCGATTTGGTTTCAGAGGCTGACGGTTTCAACCTTTCGGCCGGCGAAACGCAGCCCGATCTGGCCCTGGATCAGCTGGAGCGCCGGCTCGCCGAAAAGATCACGCCGCCAGCCGTGCAGGGCAGCGACGTCGGCCTTCTCGCCATCGGCGGCAATCTTATCGAGATCCTCGCTGTTGGCGATCACTTTCGGCGCCACGCCATGTTTCTCCGAGATCAGCTTCAGCAGCACCTTCAAGAGTTCGACGGCGGCAGCTGCGCCTTCCGGGGCCTGTGCCTGACGAGGCACATGCGGCATCTCGGCTTTCGGAAGGGCGAGCGCCGCATTGACCGCCTCGACGACCGCCGTCCCGGCGGCCGAACGTTCCCAGCCTTTCGGAATGGTGCGCAAGCGGCCCAGCGCTTCGGCATCCTTCGGCTGCTGCTGGGCGAGCTCGTAGATCGCATCGTCCTTCAATACGCGCGAACGCGGCACATTGCGCGCCCGCGCTTCGCGCTCACGCCAGGCGGCGACATATTTCAGGATTGCAAGCTCCTGCGGCTTGCGCAGACGCATCTTCAGCCGCTGCCAGGCGTCGTCAGGATGCATGTCATAGGTTTCACGCGCTTCGAGAATGTCCATTTCCTCGCGCAGCCACGATGTGCGGCCTTCACGATCGAGTTCGGCCTTCAGCGACAGATAGACATCGCGCAGATGCGTGACGTCGGCCAGCGCATATTCCAGCTGCTTTTCGGAGAGTGGCCGGCGGCTCCAGTCGGTGAAGCGCGACGACTTGTCGATATGGACGTTCTTGATGCGGCCGACCAGCTGGTCATAGGAGACGCTGTCGCCGAAACCGCAGACCATGGCTGCGACCTGCGTGTCGAAGATCGGATGCGGAATGAGATTGCCGCGATTGAATATGATTTCGATGTCCTGGCGCGCCGCGTGAAAGACCTTCAACACCTTCGTGTCGGCCATCAGCTCGAAGAAGGGGGCGAGGTCGATGCCCTTGGCCAGTGGATCGACGAGAACTTCCAGTGTCGGGCTTGCCATCTGGATCAGGCAGAGCTCCGGCCAGAAGGTCGTCTCACGCAGGAATTCGGTGTCGATGGTAATGAAGTCGGACTTGGCCAGCTCTTTGCAGGCGGCCGCCAAATCGGCGGTGGTTTCGATCATATCAATTCATTCGCAAGGAAAAGGTTGGTTGAACCTTCCTTCTCCTTTCGCTTCGATATGTCAATACAACAGCACAGGCTTCGCGCATTGCTGAAGAAGAATCACGTCCAAACTGAGGCAAGGCGAGTGCTTCAGCTCACTCTGATATAGCTGGTCATTCCCGTCTTCTGATGTTCGATGATATGGCAATGCAGCACCCAGTCGCCGGGATTGTCGGCGACAAGGGCCAATTGTACCTTCTCATCCGGTTGGACGAGGTAGGTGTCGGACACCAGCGGCATCACCTCGCGCGTCGAGGAGGAGATCACCGTAAAGCTCATTCCGTGCAGGTGGATCGGATGCGCGTGTGGCGTGGTGTTCTCGAGGTTGAAGACATAGCTCTTGCCGAGCTTCAGTTCCGCCAGCGGCGCCGTCGGATCGGGGGTGTCTCCGGGCCACGGCACCTTGTTGATGGCCCAGAAGCTGTAGCCGAGCGTGCCGCAGATACTTTCCACGGCGGCATTTTCCGCTGTGGCGCTCAACACGAGCGGGATCTGTTCGGCAGCGGAAAGATCGGCCTTCGGAACAGGATTTCGGCCAAGAGGTCCGAGATCGCCGATATGCCGCTTCAGCGATGCTCCGACCGCACGCAGGCTGGCGATCGTCTTCGGCGCCGTGCCGCGAATGTCTTCCAGCGTCGCGACGGCGCCTTCGCCATCCGGCATGCGTACGGCAAGATCGAGCCGCTGGCCCGGCCCGATCTGCAGGAGGTCGAGGGGGAAGCGTTTGGGCACCGGATTGCCGTCGATTGCGATGACGGTCGCATCGGCTCCCGCCATCTTCAGCGAGAAGATGCGCGTCACGTCGGTGATGGCAATGCGCAGCCGCACCAGCCCGCCGGCCGGCGCATCATATTGCGGCTCCTGGCGCCAGTTGGCCGTGCGCACCGTGCCGTAGGTACCGCTCTTGGCAGCGTCGCGCGGCCGGAAGGGCGCGATGAACTGCCCGTCGCCGCCAAGGCGCCAGTCGCGCAGGTTCAGCAGCACCTCGGCATCGAATTCCGGATCGGCCGGATCCTCGACGACGAGCATGCCGGTCATGCCGTGTCCCATCTGCGTGAGCGTGTTGCAATGCGGATGATACCAGAAGGTGCCGGCATCGGGCGGCGTGAAGGCATAATCGAAGCTGTCGCCGGTATAGATATAGGGCTGCGTCACGAAGGGCACGCCATCCATGCGGTTGTCGATGCGAAGCCCGTGCCAATGGATCGTCGTCGGCTCATCGAGCCCGTTTTTCAGCCTTGCCGCGTAGGGCCGCCCCTTGGTCATCCTCAGAACCGGCGGCATGCCGTCATGGCCCCAGCTCATGACATCCCTGGTCGGACCCGCCTCGATCAGCAAGGCCTCGGTTTTCACAGCAGTCAGCAGCTGCGGCTCCGGCGCCGCCTCGGCAAGCCCGAATTTGCCGGCAACGGCGATGCCGGCGCCATAGGCGCCGGCGACGGCGGATGCCTTCAGAAGGTTGCGGCGGGTCAGCAAAGGCATGCAGAGGCTCCAGGACGAGAATGTCGATCCTTTTAAAGTTGAGCCGCATCTTCATCAATATGGGAAACGCGGCCAAACTGCCGCAGCCTGGGGTCGCAGCCTCGCCATAAACGCATGCCAAACCCAGGGGCGGGGCGCGCTAAGCCTTGACAAATCGGAGCGTCCATGCGCTTTTCCGCCCGATTTTCTTGTCGGCGCGGGAGGGTCTTCGAACCCCTGCTGCCGTCTTCAGCCACATGCCAGGATTTGAGATCATGCATCGCTACCGCAGCCACACATGTGCCGCCCTCCGCAAGACGGATGTCGGCTCGACCGTCCGCATCGCCGGCTGGGTCCATCGCGTTCGCGATCATGGTGGCGTTCTTTTCATCGACCTTCGCGACCATTACGGCATCACCCAGGTCGTCGCCGACCCGGATAGCCCCGCCTTCAGGACGGCGGAGACCGTGCGTGGCGAATGGGTCATCCGCATCGACGGCCTCGTCAAGGCCCGTACCGAAGACACCGTCAACAAGACCATGGCGACCGGCGAGATCGAGCTCTATGCGCAGGAGATCGAAGTGCTCTCCGCCGCCAAGGAATTGCCGCTGCCGGTCTTCGGCGAGCCCGATTATCCGGAAGACGTTCGCCTCAAGTATCGCTTCCTCGATCTTCGCCGCGAGACCCTGCACAAGAACATCGTCAAGCGCACCCAGGTGATTTCGGCCATGCGCCGTGAAATGGGCGGCGCGGGCTTCACCGAGTATAGCACGCCGATCCTGACGGCCTCCTCGCCGGAAGGCGCGCGCGACTTCCTCGTGCCGAGCCGTATTCATCCCGGCACCTTCTACGCTCTGCCGCAGGCGCCGCAGCAATACAAGCAGCTCTTGATGGTCGCAGGTTTCGACCGTTACTTCCAGATTGCGCCGTGCTTCCGTGACGAAGACCCGCGCGCCGATCGCCTGCCGGGCGAATTCTACCAGCTCGACCTCGAAATGAGCTTCGTCACCCAGGAAGACGTCTGGAACACGATGGGTCCGCTGATGACCAAGGTGTTCGAGGAGTTTGCCGAAGGCAAGCCGGTCACCAAGGAATGGCCGCGCATCCCCTATGACGAGGCGATCCGCAAATATGGTACGGACAAGCCGGATCTGCGCAACCCGATCGTCATGGAAGCGGTGACCGAGCATTTCGCCGGTTCCGGCTTCAAGGTCTTCGCCGGCATGATCGCCTCCAACCCGAAGGTCCAGATCTGGGCGATCCCGGCCAAAACCGGCGGCTCGCGCGCTTTCTGCGACCGCATGAACGCCTGGGCGCAGAGCCAGGGCCAGCCGGGCCTCGGCTACATCTTCTGGCGCAATGAAGGTGAGAAGGTCGAAGGCGCCGGACCGCTTGCCAAGAACATCGGCGAGGAGCGCACCGATGCGATCCGGACCCAGCTCGGTCTCGGTGACGGCGACGCCTGCTTCTTCGTCGCCGGCGAGCCGGAAAAGTTCTACAAGTTTGCCGGTGAGGCCCGCACCAAGGCCGGCGAAGAACTGAACCTCGTCGACCGCGATCGCTTCGAACTCTGCTGGATCGTCGATTTCCCCTTCTTCGAATGGAACGACGAGGAGAAGAAAGTCGATTTCGCCCACAACCCGTTCTCGATGCCGCAGGGTGGTCTCGACGCGCTGCAGAACCAGGATCCTTTGACGATCAAGGCCTTCCAGTATGACGCCGTCTGCAACGGCTTCGAGATCGCCTCCGGTTCGATCCGTAACCAGTCGCCGGAAACCATGGTTGCCGCCTTCGAGAAGATCGGCCTCAGCCAGCAGGACGTCGAGGACCGCTTCGGCGGCCTCTACCGCGCCTTCCAGTATGGCGCGCCCCCGCATGGCGGCGCTGCCTTTGGCATCGACCGCATCATCATGCTGCTCGTCGGCGCGAAGAACCTGCGCGAAATCTCGCTCTTCCCGATGAACCAGCAGGCTCAGGACTTGCTGATGGGCGCACCGAGCCCGGCAACGCCGACGCAGTTGCGCGAACTCGCGATCCGGCCGATCCCGCCGGTCAAGAAGGACTGAGTTCGGTTCGTTTTTCGAATGAGAAAGCCCGGCGATCGCAATCGCCGGGCTTTTCATTTGTGCCGATGCCTGCACATTCCTAAGGCTCGGCGGCGGAACTGCCGAGCCTGCTCTCGTGAAGAAAGCCAGGCGATCAGTCGTTGGCCGAAACCTTGACGCCGAGCACCTGCGGCAGCGTGTTCGGAGCGCCCATGGCAGCACCGACAATCGTTGGGAACGGCACCGGCTTTTCGGGAGCGGCCTTGACGGTCAGGCTCTTCGGGTCGTCGAGGAAGGTGTTGACCGCGGCCGAAACGGCGTTCTGCAGTTCCGGGATATTGAGCTGCGCCAGCATGATCGGCGTCATCGCCTTCAGCGAATCCGCCATCTGCTTGCCGGACATGTTCTGCTGCGAACCGGCGTAATCAAGCGCGCGCTTGGTGATCGACGCATCTTCGAAACGCACCTGTGCGGCCTCGAAGGACAGCTGCTGCATCAGGCCGAGCATGGCAAGGCCGAGCGCCTGCTGCGACTGTTCCTTGTTCGGATTGGCTTCGGATTCCTTCATGGCGTCCTGCATCGATTTCATGAAGGCCATCGTGTAACCCGAGATCTTGAAGCCAAGATTCAGCTTGCCGATATTGGTGAAGTCGAAGGCGAATTCCGAAATATCGATCGTGCCGGGCGCGAGTTCCCAGGCGCCCTTCATTGTAATGTCGCCCTGGACGTGCTGCAGGGCGAGCTTCTCGATCGCGTCCTTGCTCTGCGCGTCTTCGGCCTTGCTGAGATCGGCCTTCATGCTTTTGAAGGCGCCCTCGAAATCGAAGCCGGATTCGTCTTCGCGCAGCGTCAGGTTCATGTCGGTTTGCAGCAGCGAGAACACTTCCGCACCGTCCTTGACCACCTTCAGCGGGCCGGTATGGGCGGTTTCGTAGAGCATCATCGTATCGAGCGAGTCGCCGCCAGCCGTTGCCGGCACGGAGATGCCGCCGAGCGTCAGTTCCTGCGCCGTCACAGTCACGCCGTCTTGGGTCTTGTTGATGTCGGGGAAGGCAGCTTCTTCGATGTAATAGCCGCCGTCCTCGTCTTCTTCGACGCCGGAAAGGGTGATTTCGCCGATGGGCAGGCTTTCGCCGCCGGTCGGCTTGAGGGTGACATTCTTCAACGTCACGGTCGTGCCGTCGATGTCGATGTTCTCAGCTGCAATCGTCCCGCCCTGTGCGGCATAAGCGGCATTGATCTTGTTCAGCAGATCGGTGCCATCGAGAGCGAAGGCCGAGCCGGCGAGCGAGAAAAAGGCTGCGCTCGACAGCATCAGCCGCGTTGTCCGGTAAAAGTTCATGGGGTGATTCCTCTGGTGGCGTGTGGCGGTTCTAAAATCTGCAGTTACGCTACTACGGATTGGGCCCGCTTTATATTTACGGACTTCTAAATTTCTGTTGAAAGGAACGGCAAACGAAGTCCAAATTGCGGTGGAACGTTTGTCTCATCCTTTGATGTCGGTGCCAAGACTTCATCCACAGCTGCAATGGCCCGGATTCCTTGCCCGCCGGCCACTTCTGGGCTAGTCAGGACCCATGGGACAAGAGATTTTGCCGCCTTCCGGCGGAGACGACGACAACATCCAGCCGGTCGACCTCAAGGCGGCGCTCGAGCAGCGCTATCTCGCTTATGCGCTGTCGACCATCATGCATCGCGCCTTGCCTGACGTGCGCGACGGGCTGAAGCCCGTCCATCGCCGCATCGTCTATGCCATGAACGAGATGGGTCTGAGGCCGACTTCAGCCTTCAGAAAATGCGCCAAGATCGTCGGCGAGGTGATGGGTAACTACCATCCGCACGGCGACCAGTCGATCTATGACGCGCTTGCCCGTCTCGCCCAGGATTTCTCGCAGCGCTACACGCTGGTCAACGGCCAGGGCAATTTCGGCAATATCGACGGCGACAGCCCCGCCGCCATGCGTTACACCGAATCGAAGATGACGGCGGTGTCCGAACTGCTGCTCGAAGGCATCGATCAGGACGCCGTCGATTTCCGCGACACCTATGACGAATCGAATTCCGAGCCGGTTGTCCTTCCCGGCGCCTTCCCGAACCTGCTTGCCAACGGCTCCTCCGGCATCGCCGTCGGCATGGCGACCTCGATCCCGTCGCACAATGCCCACGAGCTTTGCGACGCCGCCCTGCATCTGATCAAGCATCCCGATGCGACCGTCGAAAAGCTCGTCGAATTCATTCCCGGCCCGGATTTCCCCACAGGCGGCATCATCATCGACAGCCGCGACAGCATCATCGAGAGCTATCGCACCGGCCGCGGTGGTTTCCGCGTGCGGGCGAAATGGCAGACGGAGGATTTGGGCCGTGGCGGTTACCAGATCGTCGTCACCGAAATTCCTTTCCAGGTGCAGAAATCGCGGCTGATCGAAAAGATCGCTGAACTGCTGATCGCCCGCAAGCTGCCGCTGTTGGAAGACATCCGCGATGAATCGGCCGAGGACATCCGCATCGTCTTGGTGCCAAAGTCCCGCAGCGTCGATCCGACGATCCTAATGGAATCGATGTTCAAGCTGACGGAGCTCGAAAGCCGCTTCCCGCTCAACATGAACGTCCTGTCCATGGGGCGCATTCCCAAGGTCATGGCGCTGAACGAGGTGCTGAAGGAGTGGCTGGACCACCGTCGCGAGGTCTTGCAGCGCCGGTCACGCTTCCGTTTGGCCGCAATCGACAAGCGTCTCGAAATCCTCGGCGGTCTTCTGATCGCCTACCTCAACATCGATGAGGTGATCCGGATCATCCGCGAGGAAGACGAGCCGAAGCCCGTGATGATGGCGCGATGGGATCTGACTGATAACCAGGTCGAAGCGATCCTCAACATGCGGCTGCGCGCCCTGCGCAAGCTGGAAGAATTCGAGATCCGCAAGGAGTTCGACGAACTCACCAAGGAAAAGAGCGAGATCGAGGCGCTGCTTGCCTCCGACGACAAGCAGTGGCAGACGGTCGCCTGGGAAATCGGCGAAGTGAAGAAGAAATTCGCCAAGGCGACCGAGGTCGGCCGCCGCCGCACCGAGTTCGCCGAAGCGCCTGAGGCCGATGAAGAGG
The DNA here is from genome assembly GCF_002204185.1 of Rhizobium esperanzae. GTDB lineage: Bacteria > Pseudomonadota > Alphaproteobacteria > Rhizobiales > Rhizobiaceae > Rhizobium > Rhizobium esperanzae. The sequence goes on from NZ_MXPU01000013.1 coordinate 135,572, forward strand.
CGATCCAGCAGGCGATGATCGAGAAGGAGCCGATCACCGTCGTCATATCAGAAAAGGGTTGGATCCGCGCCCTGAAGGGCCACATCTCTGACACGGCGACGCTGACCTTCAAGGAAGGGGACGGCTTGAAAGTGGCCTTCCCGGCGCAGACGACGGACAAGATCCTGATCGTCACGACAGGCGGCAAGGCCTTCACACTCGGCGGCGATAAGCTGCCGGGCGGTCGCGGCCACGGCGAACCATTGCGCATTATGGTCGACATGGACAACGACCAGGCGGTGCTGACCGCCTTTGTCCACGATCCCACGCGCAAGCAGCTGATCGTCTCGACGGCGGGCAACGGCTTCGTCGTTCCAGAGGCGGAGCTGGTCGCCAATACGCGCAAAGGCAAGCAGATCATGAATGTCGCGCTGCCGGAGGAAACGCAACTGCTGGTGCCCGTCAGCGGCGACCATGTCGCCGTCGTCGGCGAAAACCGCAAGCTGCTGGTATTTCCGCTCGCGCAGGTGCCGGAAATGTCGCGCGGCAAGGGTGTGCGCCTGCAGCGCTACAAGGATGGTGGCATTTCCGACGTCCGCTGCTTCGCGATATCGGACGGCCTCGTCTGGGAAGACAGCGCCGGCCGCACCTTCACGAAGAACAAGGACGAGCTCGCCGAATGGCTGGGCGACCGCGCCAGCGCTGGCCGCACCGTGCCAAAGGGTTTTCCGCGCAGCGGCAAATTCGCTGGCTGAGTTCATACTGCCGCGTTCACCTGAGGTGCGGGGTTGTAACTCATTATTTCAGGCGGAAATAAATTCTGCGCTCGGCTCTTGGCGGGCGCGGCAACGTCTCTATCTCATTCCTGTTAACAAAAAGAAGAGAAGGCCGGTTGCGTGGGCGGACGGAACGGCTGTGGTTCGTTGCGCTTCGGGAAGGCGCGCGTGCCCCTACCGGAGGAAAATCGATGCCCGCCAGCACCATCAAATTGCATGTCAGCCAGACCTACAAGGCCCCGCCCGCTGTGGTCTACGACGCCTGGCTCAACCCCGAAATTGCCCGCCGCTTCCTGTTTGCAACCGATGATGGTCACGTCATCCGTGCCGACATCGATCCGCGCGTCGGTGGACGTTTCTTCGTCGTCGACCGCCGCCCGACCGGCGACGCCTTTCATCAGGGCGTCTTCCTGGAATTGAAGCGCCCGCAACGCATGGTCTTCAGCTTTTCCGTCGAGGAGCACGACCACAATTGCGATCGCGTCGAAATCGACATCGAGCCTCTCGGCGGCGGCAGCCGCCTTACGTTGACCCATGAAATGTGCGCCGAATGGGCCGCACACGAGGAGAAAACACGGAAAGGCTGGGCGCATGTCGTCGAAGCGCTCGGCAGGGAACTGGAACAGCAGCAGTTGAAGGCTACCGGTTGAGCGGCACGCTGAAGTCACGCAGAAAGCGCGTCGCACCTTCCTCGTCAATCTCGCCGGCGGCGATGGCAAGGACGAAAGCGTAGAGATTGGCGTCGGTGGTCTCGATCTCATAGCCATTTTCGAGAAGGAATACACCGGCGGTGACGATCGCGATGCGTTTGTTGCCGTCGACGAATGCGTGGTTGCGGGCAAGGCCGAAAAGATGCGCTGCGGCGAGTCCGATGACATCGTCGCAGCCGTAATTGGCCTTATGCATCGGCCGGCCGAGGGAAGGTGCCTGCGTCGAGCAGGCGACAAGGTCACATCAAGAGACTTGCCTGACGCTCTGGCGTCGGGCCATCCAGAGGGAATGCACGGCGATCGTTGCCGTCAGGATGCCGCCGCCGACGAGTGTCATCGTCGCGGGCATTTCGGCAAAGATCAGCCAGACCCAGATCGGCGCGAGCACGGTTTCCAGCAGATAGAACATGCCGACTTCAGGCGCGGACAGATAACGTGGCCCGGTCGCCAGGCACCAGAAGGCGACCGGCATCACGATGGCGCCGTTGAAGAGGATCCAGCCGGGATGGGCGATAGCAAGCCCTGAGGACAGAGCCTGTGTGAGGCCGAGTACAGCCGGCAGGATGGCGGCTAGCAGCGGCACGAAGCCCATTTGCCGGCGCGAGGCACGCCCGACCGTAATGGCTGCGGCAAGAATGAGCGCACTGAGAAGCGCCATGGCGTCGCCAAAAACATGGCCGCTGGAAAGTCCTTCGCTCACGATCAATCCGACGCCTGATATCATGAACAGCATGGCGATCAGCGTTGCGGCCGGGGGCTTCTCTTTGAGGAAAATCCAGGAAAGAAGAGCCCCGAACATCGGGTTGAAGGCCACGATGAAGACGACATTGGCTGTGGCCGTGTTGAAGACGGCCAGCACGAAGGTGAGGGAGGAAAGACCGTAGAGCAGACCGGCGATCAGACCCGGTCGCCCTGGAACGAGCACCGGCGACTTGCCCGAAACAAGGCGCATTGCTCCGAGGATGACGAGTGTGGCGACAACCGTTGCCGCGCTCCGCATTCCGAGAATTGACCAGATGTCACCGTCGCCAAGACGGACGAGCGGGATATCCATGGAAAGCGCCAGCCCGCCGATCGCCGTCAGCAGCAGGCCTTTCCGATGATCGGAAAGAGCGGTGGGGAACATTCAGTCGTGGGTGCTTTCGGGCATGGAGGAGGGGTCGAAACGCTCCCAGCCGCGCGGGGTCAGATGCTCCTGCGGCTGGAAACGGGTCTTATAGTCCATTTTCCGTGATCCCTGAACCCAATAGCCGAGGTAGACATGCGGCAGGCCGAGCGCTTTCGTGCGCCTGACATGGTCGAGAATCATGAATGTGCCGAGCGAACGCCGCTCGAGCGCCGGATTGAAGTAGGAATAGACCATCGACAGCCCATCGCTCATCGTATCGGTCAGCGCGGCGGCAAGCAGCTCGCCCTTCGGCCGCTCCTCCAGCCCGGAGCCTTCCTCGCGCCGGCGGTATTCGATGATTCGCGTGTTCACATGCGTGTCTTCCACCATGATCGCATAATCAAGCACGGTCATGTCGGACATGCCGCCCTGCTGGTGGCGGAAATCGAGATAGCGCCGGAACAGTGAATATTGCTCGCTGGAAGGCTGGGCTGCGAATTCGGTGGCTATGACGTCGGAATTGGCGGCAAGCGCCCGTTTCATCGATTTCGTCGGTTCGAATTCCTGAGCGAGAATCCGCACGGAAACGCAGGCGCGACAGGATTCGCAGGCCGGACGGTAAGCGATGTTCTGCGAGCGGCGGAACCCGCCCTGGGTGAGGATGTCGTTCATTTCGGCGGCCCGCGGGCCGACCAGATGGGTGAAGACCTTGCGCTCCATCTCATGCGGCAGATACGGACACGCAGCCGGAGCCGTCAGATAAAACTGCGGGGATGGCGTCGTCTGCGTATTCATGTGTCGCGGAAATTTCCTTGTCGAGACAGTGCCGTTTTCTGACAGCATGACCTAAGAATAGAAAACGTCAACAGCGCGGCGGCCTTCGCTGTACATTTCAGCCTTCTAATCTTGGATATGGAGCGTCGTCACCCCCGGTACAGGGGAAGGCGGAGACTTTTTCGTCTCCGCCAGGATCTCAGGCAGGCAGGTTTCAGGCAGTGCGCACCGTCACCGTGCCGACCAGGAGGTCGTGGATGAGACGGCTGCGCTCGATAAACAGGCCGGCAAGCAGGATGAGCGGCGTCAGCACCGAGTTGAGGATCCAGAACAGCGCCAGATGCACGATCGCCGTCAGGAAATCCATCGGCCGTCCATCGACGCGCACGATCGCGATCCCAATTGCCCGCATGCCGAGCGAAGCCTGGCTCGGCCCGCCGACTGTCAGGCCGAAGTAAAGGCCGGCGACGATGACGAAGAGGGCAGGGTAAAGGAAGAAGCCGAGGCCGAGCGTGACGATCGACAGGAAGAACAGAACGATCGCGGCGGGAATGCAGAGCAGCGCCACGATGAGGTAATCGAGGATGAAGGCAAAGACACGGCGGCTCAACACGCCGCTATAGGCGCGCCAGTCCTCCGGTGCGGCATAAAGCGGATTGGGGTTGTAGCTCATCTCAATCTCCTCTCGCAACGCGACACCGCTGATATGGTGTTGGCGGGGCGAAATACAATCATTCGCCCCGAAATCACTTCTTTGCGAGAATTTTCGCCACCTCGACCGCGAAATAGGTGAGGATGCCGTCGCATCCCGCCCGCTTGAACGACAGTAGCGTTTCGAGCATCGCGCGCTCGCCGTCGATCCAGCCGTTCATCGCCGCTGCCTTGATCTGCGAATATTCGCCGGACACCTGGTAGGCGAAGGTCGGCAGGCCGAAGGCCTCCTTCATCCGCCAGCAGATATCGAGATAGGGCAGGCCGGGCTTTACCATCAGCATGTCGGCGCCTTCTTCGACGTCGAGGGCCGCATCGCGGATCGCCTCGGTGCCGTTGGCGGGGTCGATATAATAGGTCTTCTTGTCGCCTTTCAGCAGCCCGCCCGTGGAGATCGCCTCGCGATAGGGACCGTAGAAGGCGGACGCGAATTTCGTCGCATAGCTCATGATGCCGACGCCCTGGTGGCCGGCCGCATCGAGCGCCATGCGGATGGCGCCGATGCGCCCGTCCATCATCTCCGATGGTGCGATGATGTCGGCGCCGGCATCGGCCTGCATCACGGCGGCGCGGGACACCTGATCGACCGTCTCGTCGTTGACGATCTCGCCGTCTCTCAGAATGCCGTCATGGCCATGGCTGGTGAAGGGGTCGAGCGCGACGTCGGTGATGACGCCAATATTGGGCACCGCCTTCTTGATCGCCACTGTTGCCTGATTGATCAGATTGTTGGCCTCGAGGCTGTTCGAGCCGGTCTCGTCGCGCAACTCCATCTCGATGTTGGGAAAGGTCGCCAGCGCCGGTATGCCGAGGTCGGCCGCTTCACGCGCGGCCTCGACGGCTTTGTCGATGCTCATGCGGTTGACGCCGGGCATGGCGGGGATCGGATCAATGATACCGGAGCCCGGCACGATGAAGATCGGCCAGATCAGGTCGTCGACCGTCAGCCGGTTCTCCTGCACCAGCCGGCGCGTCCAGTCTGCCTTGCGATTGCGCCGCATGCGGCGATGGCCGGTGATGTCGTCGACGAGATGCGTCTTATCCTGCATGATATCTATCCCTGGCCCATTCCATTTATCGGAGCGCTCATTATCATGGCGCCCGGAAAATCCAAACCGGACGATTGGCCGCGGCGGAAAGACTGCTTGTAACGATCCGATCCCGAACCGATGTTTGCGCCATGGAAACCGATTCCCCGACAATACCGAAACGCACTCTGGCGGATCTTCTCTTCATCCTCTTCCTGAGGTTGGTGGCCGTATCCTGCTTCTGGTTCGGGCTGCAATATTGGGCGATGCTCGTCGGCTATTCCTTGGTCGGCGCCGGCCGCTTCGATCTATTGAGCCTGCCGTGGAAGGTGGCGAGCACCAGCCTTGCCGTGCTTTTTCCCGTCGCCTCGCTCGGCCTCTGGCTCACCGTCTCCTGGGGGCCGGTTATCTGGGTGCTGGCCGCAGGCGGGCAGATCCTGATGTATGGTCTGCTGCCTGACATTTTCGGGCCCAACAAGCTGATCATCCTGCTGCATCTCATGGTCGCCGCGGTCTACTGCATTTTCCGCCTGTTGCTGTGGCTGGAAAAGCGCCGGCACCGCCGCCAGGTAAGTGTTGATTTACCCTGAGACAACGTGGAGTTACCGGTAAGGCTCCATTAAGCCTGCGGTTTAAGTCGAATTTTATATGTATTCGATAGGGTCTCACTCAAGGCGGGAAGAAAACGACACCGCCAAACAAACAGTGAGGCAGTCAATATGAACACGAAAATCAAGCCGCAGGCGGTATCCAACTTCCGTGACCAACAGGATCAGGGCATCCGTGATCTTTACATGGAATCCCTTCATCTTGTCGAACGTCTTCACCGCCGTCTTCTCGACGTCATCAAGGACGAGTTCGACCGTCAGGGTCGCAGCGACGTCAACGCCATCCAGGCGCTGCTCCTTTTCAACATCGGCAATTCCGAGCTGACCGCCGGCGAGCTGCGCTCCCGCGGCTACTATCTCGGCTCCAACGTTTCCTACAACGTCAAGAAGCTGGTCGATCTCGGCTTCATCAACCACCAGCGCTCCCGCATCGACCGCCGTTCCGTCCGCATCAGCCTGACCGAAACCGGCCAGGACATCGCCGAAACGGTCGCCAAGCTCTACGAACGCCACATCGCCTCGATCGACAAGGTCGGCGGCATCGGCACCGACGAGTTCACCCAGATGAACAAGCTGCTCCAGCGCCTGGATCGCTTCTGGAACGACTCGATCATGTATCGCCTCTAAGACCCTCGACCTCCTTTCAGGGTTGAAGAAAACCGGATGCGTTCCCTGCGCGTCCGGTTTTGCCGTTTGCGCTCCGCGTGGCATCTTTGCAACGCACGGCGGCCAAGCGTAAGGGCCGGTATTCAAGCCGTTTTTTAGCCGTTATTAACCGGCACGATTTACCTCGTCACATGGTTCGTTGCGTGATGACTCGGCCATAGGCTGACATCTGCGGTCTAGGCAACACGAATTGGCCATATTGGTGTGGCAGCGGAAGGTTAGCAACCGGCGCTTTCAATGGACCAGGAACGTTCAGACTTTCGCATCGCAATCTTGTGATGCGACGGGCGGAATATTCCGATGTGCCGGGAGAACGAATGGATAGGGATCTGCGTTACGGCGCAGTGATATCGCAAAGCGCCGCGCTTCCTTGCATGCGGCATTCAGTGGTTGGGACTATGTCGAAGAAAAACGGAAATGAAGCTCTCTCGCGCCGCGCTTTCCTTGCGTCCGCGGCAACGATTGGCGCCAGCGCGATGGCCGCGCCGGCATTGGCGCAGTCGGCGCTCGATACGCTGATCAACGCGCCGCGCCGCGGCAACTGGGACGACCAGTTCGATGCCAAGGCGGCTTCGCGCACGGCGACCGCCGTCGTTTCCAACACGCCGATCCTCGGTCCCCAGTCGGTCGCGAGTGCCCAGCAGGCGATCATGCAGTATCAGCAGATTGCGGCCGCCGGCGGCTGGCCTGAAGTCAATCCCGGTGATCAGCGCCTGCAGCTCGGCGTTTCCTCTCCCGCCGTCCAGGCGCTGCGCCAGCGCCTTGCGATCACCGGCGACCTACCGCGCGAGGCAGGCATGTCGAACGCCTTCGATTCTTATGTCGACGGCGCTGTCAAGCGCTTCCAGGCGCGTCACGGCCTGCCGTCCGACGGCGTTCTCGGCGAGTTCACGCTGAAGGCGATGAACATTCCGGCCGATGTCCGCCTGCAGCAGCTCAACACCAACCTGGTCCGCCTGCAGACCTTCCCGGAAGATCTCGGCCGCCGCCATCTGATGGTCAACATTCCGGCCGCCTATGTCGAGGCTGTCGAAGACGGCAGCGTTGCCACCCGCCACACCGCGGTCGTCGGCCGTCTGAGCCGCCCGACGCATCTCGTCAACTCGAAGATCTACGAAGTCATCCTCAACCCATACTGGACCGCGCCGCGCTCGATCGTCGAAAAGGACATCATGCCGCTGATGCGCAAGGATCCGACCTATCTCGAAAAGAACGCGATCCGCCTGATCGACGGCAAGGGCAACGAGGTTTCTCCGGAGACTGTCGACTGGAACGGCGAGGCGCCGAACCTGATGTTCCGCCAGGACCCGGGCAAGATCAACGCCATGGCGTCGACGAAGATCAACTTCTACAACAAGAACGGCGAATACATGCACGACACGCCGCAGCAGGGCTTGTTCAACAAGCTCATGCGTTTCGAGTCGTCGGGCTGCGTCCGCGTTCAGAACGTGCGCGACCTGTCGACCTGGCTGTTGCGCGAGACGCCGGGCTGGAGCCGCCAGCAGATGGAGCAGGTGATCGCAAGCGGCGTCAACACGCCAATCAAGCTCGCCACCGAAGTTCCGGTCTATTTCGTCTACATCTCCGCCTGGGGCATGCCCGACGGCATCGTCCAGTTCCGCGACGACATCTATCAGATGGATGGCAATGCCGAATTGGCGCTCGATACCACGGCTGGCATGGAACAGCCGGTGCAATAAGCGGCGACCTCTGCATCGCACCCTCGAACCGCGCCCTCCCGGCGCGGTTTTTTTATATCGGCGGGGGCGCTCGTCCCGTCGCCATCGTTCACTCGGCGCCGCGCTGTCGCAAAATGACTGGAGCGCGCGCTTTGCTCAGCAAATGTCGTTCTTCGTATTGCCCTTGCCACAGCGGAAGGCTAATACCTCAGCGCATTCCAGTTGAGGAGCCCGCCCATGACCAATGCTTCCACCGAATCCTTCTTCAATCGCTCGCTTGCGGACGTCGATCCGGAAATCTTCGGCGCGATCGGAAAGGAACTCGGTCGCCAACGGCACGAGATCGAACTGATCGCTTCCGAGAACATCGTCTCCCGCGCCGTGCTGGAAGCCCAGGGCTCCATCATGACCAACAAATATGCCGAGGGTTACCCCGGCAAGCGTTATTACGGCGGCTGCCAGTTCGTCGACATTGCCGAGGAACTGGCGATCGAGCGCGCCAAGAAGCTGTTCGGCGTCAATTTCGCCAACGTTCAGCCGAATTCCGGCTCGCAGATGAACCAGGCCGTGTTCCTGGCGCTGCTGCAGCCGGGCGACACCTTCATGGGTCTCGACCTGAATTCGGGCGGCCACCTCACGCATGGTTCGCCGGTCAACATGTCCGGCAAGTGGTTCAACGTCGTTTCCTACGGCGTGCGTGAAGGCGACAACCTGCTCGACATGGATGAAGTCGCCCGCAAAGCCGAAGAGCACAAGCCGAAGCTGATCATCGCCGGCGGCACCGCCTATTCCCGCATCTGGGACTGGAAGCGCTTCCGCGAGATCGCCGACTCGGTCGGCGCCTATCTGATGGTCGACATGGCCCACATCGCCGGTCTTGTCGCCGGCGGCCAGCATCCGTCGCCGTTCCCGCACTGCCATGTCGCAACGACGACAACCCACAAGTCTCTGCGCGGCCCACGCGGCGGCGTCATCCTCACCAATGAAGAGGATCTGGCCAAGAAGTTCAATTCGGCCGTCTTCCCGGGCCTCCAGGGTGGTCCGCTGATGCACATCATCGCTGCGAAGGCCGTCGCCTTCGGCGAGGCGCTGCAGCCGGAATTCAAGGATTACGCTGCTCAGATCGTCAAGAACGCCCGGGCGTTGGCCGAAACGCTGATCGCAGGCGGCCTCGACGTCGTCTCCGGCGGCACCGACAACCATCTCATGCTGGTCGACCTGCGCAAGAAGAATGCCACCGGCAAGCGCGCAGAGGCAGCGCTCGGCCGCGCCTATATCACCTGCAACAAGAACGGCATTCCCTTCGACCCGGAAAAGCCCTTCGTCACCTCGGGCGTGCGCTTGGGTGCACCGGCTGGCACGACGCGCGGCTTCAAGGAGGCCGAATTCCGCGAAATCGGAAACCTGATCGTCGAAGTGCTCGACGGCCTCAAGGTCGCCAATTCCGATGACGGCAACGCTGCCGTCGAAGCCGCCGTGCGCGGCAAGGTGGTCAACCTCACAGACCGCTTCCCCATGTATGACTACATGGGGTAAGGAGTAGCGATGCGCTGCCCCTATTGCGGTTCGGAAGATACCCAGGTCAAGGATTCGCGTCCGGCGGAGGACAATACGTCCATCCGCCGGCGGCGTATCTGTCCGGATTGCGGCGGCCGCTTCACCACCTTCGAGCGTGTGCAACTGCGCGAGCTGATGGTCATCAAGAAGACCGGCCGCAAGGTGCCCTTCGATCGCGACAAACTGGTGCGCTCCTTCGAAGTGGCGCTGCGCAAGCGCCCCGTTGAGCGGGATCGTATTGAGCGCGCCGTCTCCGGTATCGTCCGCCGGCTCGAAAGCTCCGGCGAGACGGAAATCTCCTCCGAGCAGATCGGCCTGCAGGTGCTTGAAGCCATGAAGAGCCTCGACGATGTCGGCTTCGTGCGCTACGCCTCGGTCTACCGGGATTTCTCGCTTGCCGAGGATTTCGAGAAGGTCATTTCCGAAATCAACGCCAAGATCGCCCGCGACCCGCTGGACAGATGAGCCATGAGCGTCACGCCGGATGACGAAGGTTTCATGGCGGAAGCGATCCGCCTGTCGCGCCGGCATCTCGGCCGCACCGGCACGAACCCATCCGTCGGCTGCCTGATCGTCAAAGATGGTGTCGTCGTCGGTCAAGCTGTGACCGCGCTTGGCGGCCGTCCGCATGCCGAGCCGCAGGCGCTCGCCGAGGCCGGCGATCTCGCCTGCGGCGCCACTGCCTATGTCACGCTCGAACCCTGCTCGCATCACGGCAAGACGCCGCCCTGCGCCGAGGCGCTGATCGCCTATGGCGTGGCCCGCGTCGTCATCAGCGTCACCGATCCCGATCCGCGCGTCTCCGGCCGCGGCATCGCCATGCTGCGCCAAGCCGGCATCGAGGTGGATGCCGGCGTATTGGAGACGGAGGGCCGGCGTTCGCTGGCCGCCTATCTCACCCGCCAAACGAAGAACCGCCCCTATGTGACTCTCAAGCTTGCCGTTTCCGCCGATGGCATGATCGGCCGTGAGGGGGGCGGGCAGGTGGCGATCACCGGTCCGGAGGCTCGCGCCGAGGTGCAGGCGCTGCGCGCCGAAACCGATGCGATCCTGGTCGGCATCGGCACCGCTGTAGCAGATGACCCGCTGCTGACGGTGCGGACCCCGGGGCTCGAAGCCCAGTCGCCGATCCGCATCTTGCTCGATCCCGCGCTGGCATTGCCCCTGACGAGCAAGCTGGTTCAGACGGCGCGGGAGGTGCCGGTCATCGTGGTGGCGAGCGAGGAAGTTTCGCCGTTGGCGGCGGATGCGGAGGGATTACCCCCCTCTGTCCTGCCGGACATCTCCCCCACAAAGGGGGAGATTGGCAAGGAGCGCGATTCGACGTCCCAAGCAGATTCATCATCACCAGCAACAGAAGATGTAGGGCAGGGAGCTAACCCCCAGCCAATCTGCCCCCTTGTGGGGGAGATGCCCGGCAGGGCAGAGGGGGGCATCCCACCCACTGACCCCTCCGACATAAACTCCCGCCGCGCTGCGCTCGAAGCCGCCGGTGTCGAAATCGTCTACTGCAATCCCTATCACCCCGAGGTCCTGCTGCCGGCGCTTGCCACGCGCGGCATTTCCTCGCTTCTGGTCGAGGGCGGCGCCAAGACTGCCCGGCTTTTCCTTGACGCCGGCCTTGTCGACCGCATCCAGCTTTACCAGTCACCTATCGTCATCGGTAAGGGCGGTATTGAATCCCCGTTGCAGGCAACCGACATACCATCCGGTTTCATGCATATGGACACGCGAACGTTTGGCGACGATCGCCTGGACGAATACGAGAGAGAGCTTTGATGTTCACCGGAATAGTCACCGATGTCGGCACAGTCGAATCCGTTTCCCCGCTGAAGGAGGGCATCAAGCTCCGCATCGCAACAAGTTACGATCCTGCGACCATCGATATGGGCGCGTCCATCTCCCATTCCGGCATCTGCCTCACCGTGACCGGCCTGCCTGATGAAGGCAGCAATGGCCGTTGGTTCGAGGTGGAAGCCTGGGAAGAGGCGCTGCGGTTGACGACGATCGGCACTTGGCGGGAAGGCAGCCGCATCAATCTCGAACGGTCGTTGAAGATCGGCGACGAACTCGGCGGCCACATCGTTTCCGGCCATGTCGACGGCAAGGCGGAAATCCTCTCGGTGACATCGGAGGGTGACGCCACCCGCTATCGCCTGCGTGCGCCCGAACATCTGGCGAAATTCGTCGCCCCCAAGGGGTCGATCGCACTCGACGGCACTTCGCTGACCGTCAACGCGGTCGACGACTCCGATTTCGACGTCCTGCTCATCCGCCATACGCTCGACGTCACCACCTGGGGTGAGCGCAAGGCCGGCGATTTCGTCAATTTCGAAGTTGACACCATGGCGCGTTACGCTGCCCGGCTGGCGGAATTTCCTAACGGGAAAACTGAATGACCTCGCCATTATACTGCGTGCGCACCATCTCGCGGAAACCGAGTTTGGCTGCGACCCGCAGCGAGGCGTGGTTCTCGGGACAGATGATGCAGCTCATCGGCGTTCCCGGAAAATGCGCTTCCGCCCAGCCGATCAGAGCCGTCAGCGCCTCTGTGGCATAACCGCGACCATGGGCTGCGGGCATCAGCGCCCAGCCGATCTCCATCGTTCCTTCGATCGACGGTTCCATATCGCGCCGGGCTTCGAGAAAACCAGCTTCGCCGATGAACCTGCCGCTTTCCCTTTCCACGATCGCCAGAAAGCCGAAACCCATATGGTGCCACATGCCGGCGATGCGCAGCATGCGGCTCCAGCTCTGCTCGCGCGTCGACGGCGCACCGGTAATGAAGCGAACGACGGTTTCATCCGCCCACAGCGCCGCATGCGCCTCGAAATCGTCGAGGCGGTGAGGGCGAAGCGTCAGCCGCTCCGTTTCTAGGGTGGGTATGTCGATCACGATGGGTCCTTGTGGAAGTCGCGTTCAGGCGCCGGGCTCGCCGTCCCAGTAGTCAAGATCGCCTTCGGTCCTTCCGATATGGCGGAAGCGACCGGTTGCTGTCGCGTCCCTGTTGGTCTTGGCGAGGAATTTTCCGGAATCGGGATATTCGACGATCTCGGTCTTCGCCGTCGTCGAAATGCCGAGATAGACGAGCGTGGTTGTACCGGTATTGATGAGCTGGTGCGCCGTTTCCGGCCCGCCCGCCGGTGCGCCGAGCACGTCACCGGCCCGGACCGGATGGCGCTCGCTGCCGAAGCGGTATTCGCCGGTGCCTGCGATCACGTAGAATAGCTCGTCTTCGACGTGGTGATTGTGGAAGGGGCAGCTCGATTTGCCCGATGGCACCTCATTGTAGCTGATGCCGAGGCCCGCAAGACCGAGCAGCACGCCGAACGAGACGTCAGCGCCTTCGTAGAACTCGCCCTGTTTCCAGTGGTCGAGCTTGAGATCAGTGATATTGATGACCGCTTTCGATTCCGCCGCCATGGTGTCCTCCTGTTGCAGGAAGAGAAGCTATCATCTTGCCGGAAAATTCAATGGCGATGGCGCGTTGACCCGGGAAAATCCTCGGCATGGGCGGAGAGGAGACACCGCCCATGCCTCGAACGCCGCGCTTCGGATGGACGCGCCGGACGCTCTGTTGCTTGCAGCAGGTTGTGACCTCAGCGGACGTAGAAGGTCAGGCTTCCATCCGCCGCCTGTTCGGCATTGACGATATTGCGGACATCGACGCCCTCATTGTTCAGACGGTGTGCAAGTGATCTGTTGGCGTCGATCGAGGCCTGGATGCCGCGTATCGCCTGGCTGGAGCGTTCCGGGGCCGAGCGCGGACCTGTCTTTTCGTCGTCGAGATTGTGCCAGTTGCGAACCTGCTCGACATTGAAGTCATTGCCCCGGAAGGTCCTGAGCGTCTGCTCGATGCCCTGGGCGGAGTTCATTCCGAAGCTCTCGGCCCGGCTGACGCCGGCAAATGCGAGGGAGGAGAGGGCTGCGGCGATGGTGATTGTGACAATGCGGTTCATGATTTAATCCTTTCATCTGCTTTGACGGTCGGCTGTCGTGCAGGGGATCGTCTGCGTCACGATAAGGAATTGGCGGTGCCGTTTTCGCCATTCAATAGGTTAAGCCACTGAAAACGCATTAAAAATTCTTCATGAAAACAGCCTTCGAATTGCCGTTTTCCGCGCTTCCGGAAAAGCGGATTTCGAAGGCTTCGCCGGCTCGGCAGTGATGTTTCGGCTATCCCCTTGTCGATATTTCCTCTTTCGCATTTGCGGCACCGGCCGAAAGTGCTTGCCATTCCGATGAAGGCATGTTTTGACCGCGGGCTGTCGAGTGGAAAAAGTCCCGCAAACCGAAGGTAAACAATGTCGAGAGAGACCGCTCCCCATATTTTGATCGTCGAGGCCCGCTTCTATGACGACATGGCCGACGCGCTGCTCGAAGGCGCGACCTTTGCGCTCGAGCAAGCCGGGGCCACCTATGAGGTCGTCACCGTTCCCGGCGCGTTGGAAATTCCGGCAGCGATTGCCATGGCACTCGATGGGGACGACAATGGCGGCACGCATTATGACGGCTATGTCGCTCTCGGCATGGTCATTCGCGGCGAGACCTACCATTTCGATATCGTATCGAACGAATCCTCGCGCGCTCTGATGGATCTGGCAGTCAGCGAATCCCTTGCCATCGGCAACGGCATCCTGACCGTGGAAAATGACGAACAGGCTTGGGCGCGCGCCCGCCGTTCGGACAAGGACAAGGGCGGGTTTGCCGCTCGCGCGGCTCTGACGATGATCGCGCTGAAGCAGAAACTGGGTGCATAACGAATGAACGACGACAAGACGGAACGGCCGGTCAAAACTGCGAACCAGCGGGGCGCTGCCCGCCTGGCGGCCGTTCAGGCGCTTTATCAGATGGATGTCGGCGGCACCGGCGTTCTGGAAATCGTCGCCGAATACGAGGCGCACCGCCTCGGCCAGGAAATCGACGGCGCGACCTATCTGAAGGCCGATGCCGCCTGGTTCCGCTCCATCGTCTCCGGCGTCGTGCGTGATCAAGTCCGCCTCGATCCGCTGATTGCCGCAGCGCTGCAGGATGATTGGGCGCTGTCGCGCCTCGATAGCACGGTGCGCGCCATCCTGCGTGCCGGCGTATTCGAACTCCTCGATCGCAAAGACGTCCCGGTGGCGGTCATCGTCACCGAATATGTCGAGATCGCTCGAGCCTTTTTCGATGACGACGAGCCGAAGCTCGTCAATGCCGTGCTCGACCGCATCGCCAAGCAGGTCCGCGGCGAGGCGAAGAAGTAACCCTTTAGCCGCCGAACAATCTCCCTACGTCTTTCTTCGTACCGCAATGGTTTTCGGCCTTTGCGGGCTTGACGCCACGTGATCGACCACGCAATCTCCGCACCGCTTAGCTGTGCACTTCTGTGGAGAGGAAGGCGAGTCGGCGGCGTATCTGCCGGAGAAGGAGTGAGCTCCGGCCTATGGGAGGAAAGAGCGAAATGACCATTCTTTTATGCGTAATCGCATGCGGTCTGCTCTCGGTGGTCTATGCCGCCTGGGCAACCCGGTCGGTGCTTGCCGCCGATCAGGGCAATAGCCGGATGCAGGAGATCGCGGGTTATATCCGCGAAGGCGCTCAGGCCTATCTGACCCGCCAGTACAGAACCATTGCGCTTGTCGGCGTCGTTGTTTTCATCGCTGCCTGGCTGCTTCTCTCCGCCACCGCCGCCATCGGTTTCCTGATCGGCGCCGTACTATCAGGTGCTGCCGGTTTCATCGGCATGCACGTCTCCGTCCGCGCCAATGTGCGCACTGCCCAGGCGGCGTCCGCCAGCCTTTCCGCCGGCCTCGACATCGCCTTCAAGTCGGGTGCGATCACCGGCATGCTGGTGGCGGGCCTCGCGCTGCTCGGCGTCTCCATCTACTACACGATATTGACCATCGGGCTCGGACATGAGAGCGGCTCGCGCGAAGTCATCGACGCGCTGGTGGCGCTCGGCTTCGGCGCCTCGCTGATCTCGATCTTCGCCCGTCTCGGCGGCGGCATCTTCACAAAGGGCGCCGATGTCGGCGGCGACCTCGTCGGCAAGGTGGAAGCCGGTATCCCCGAAGACGATCCGCGCAACCCGGCGACGATCGCCGATAACGTCGGCGACAATGTCGGCGACTGCGCCGGCATGGCCGCCGACCTTTTCGAGACCTATGCGGTCTCCGTCGTCGCCACCATGGTTCTCGCAGCGATCTTCTTTGCCGGCGCGCCGATCCTCCAGTCTGCGATGATCTATCCGCTGGCGATCTGCGGCGCCTGCATCATCACCTCAATCATCGGCACCTTCTTCGTCAAGCTCGGCTCGAACGGCTCGATCATGGGCGCTCTCTACAAGGGCCTGATCGTCACCGGCCTGCTGTCGATTGTCGGTCTTGGCGCCGCCACCTCGCTGACCGTCGGCTGGGGCTCGCTCGGCACGGTTGCGGGCGCCGACGTCACCGGTACGAACCTATTCGTCTGCGGTCTCGTCGGCCTCGTCGTTACCGCGCTGATCGTCGTCATTACCGAATACTATACCGGCACCGGCAAACGTCCGGTCGTTTCGATCGCCCAGTCTTCGGTGACCGGCCACGGCACCAACGTCATCCAGGGACTTGCGGTCTCGCTGGAATCGACCGCCCTGCCGGCCATCGTCATCGTCGGCGGCATTCTCGCCACCTATCAACTCGGCGGCCTCTTCGGCACCGGCATCGCCGTCACCGCCATGCTCGGCCTTGCCGGCATGATCGTTGCGCTGGATGCTTTCGGCCCGGTCACCGACAATGCCGGCGGCATCGCCGAAATGTCGCATCTGCCGCCCGAGGTGCGCAAGTCGACCGATGCGCTCGACGCCGTCGGCAACACCACCAAAGCGGTCACCAAGGGTTACGCGATCGGTTCTGCCGGTCTCGGCGCGCTGGTGCTCTTTGCCGCCTATGCCAACGACCTGCAGTATTTTGCGGCGCACGGCGACCAATATCCCTACTTCGCCAATATCGGCACGATCTCGTTCGAGCTGTCGAACCCTTATGTTGTCGCCGGCCTGCTTTTCGGCGGCCTGATTCCCTATCTGTTCGGCGGCATCGCCATGACAGCCGTCGGCCGCGCCGCCGGCTCGATCGTCGAGGAGGTTCGCCGGCAGTTCAAGATGAAGCCCGGCATCATGCAGGGCACGGAAAAGCCGGATTACGGCAAGGCCGTCGACCTGCTGACCAAGGCCGCCATCCGCGAGATGATCGTGCCTTCGCTGCTGCCGGTGCTTGCCCCCGTCGTCGTCTATTTCGGCGTGCTTCTGATCTCCGGGTCCAAGGCCTCGGCCTTTGCAGCCCTCGGCGCCTCGCTGCTCGGCGTCATCATCAACGGCCTCTTCGTCGCCATCTCGATGACCTCGGGCGGCGGCGCCTGGGACAATGCCAAGAAGAGCTTCGAGGACGGTTTCGTCGACAAGGACGGCGTGCGTCACATGAAGGGCTCGGATGCGCACAAGGCCTCCGTCACCGGTGATACCGTCGGCGATCCCTACAAGGATACCGCCGGCCCGGCCGTCAACCCGGCGATCAAGATTACCAACATTGTCGCGCTGCTGCTACTCGCAGTCCTCGCCGGTTGATGGTTGCAACAGCTGGCAGCCTCTCATCCTAACCCTCTCCCCGTAAGAACGGGGAGAGGGGACGTGCCATGCGAGACGTTGGTAAGGGACGGAAAGAGTGCGACTATCGCCCTTCACCCCGTTTACGGGGGTCCGAAGGACGGGTCGAGACCCGTGGCTCGACCCCGGTCGGTGCCGGCAGGCGGATGAGGGGCCGGTGTCGGCAACCTCCTTGGCGGGATACCGGGTAAAAAACGAGGTTTATCAACAAAAAACCCGCCGGATCGCTCCGGCGGGTTTTTCGTTGAATGCATGTCCCAATCAGCGCAGGCTGCTCGGATTTTGCGGTGTGCCGCCGGCACCGCCGCCGAACAGGCTGCGGGCAGCACTTGCCGCGCTGCCGCCGGAGAGCATCTGCTGCAGGAAGGTGAGTTCCTTGCCGCCGGTCGGCGTGACGCGCGAGATCGTATCGAAGACCTTGCCGTCCTGCAGTGTGTAGTTGGCGCGGCGGGTGACGACGCCGTCCTTGTCGAAATAGATGGCCAGAACGCTCTGGTCGACGACCTTCAGCTTCTGGAATGCGACGGCGCGCGTGCGCCGCTGCGAGATATAATAGAAGACCTCGCCGTCGAAGGTCGCCGTCGTCGATGGCGTGCCGAGCGAAAGCAGGACCTGTTCGCGGCTGGAACCTTCCGGAACGAGATTGAGCGACTGCTGATCGACGACATAGCCGCCGTTGAGCACGGTGCCGGTCTGGCACCCTGAAAGAGCTGATGTGGAGGCGATTATGAAGGCAATGGCCGCGCTGCTGAAGAATTTCATGTCAGACTTGAAATACCGTTTCTTCAACGACATCTACTCCCTTGGGTGTCGATAGCAGCCATTTTGGGCCTTGCACGCTTTCCTCCTGCAAAACCATTGTGGCCATTCCGGGTCGAGTTTCCCGAATTCGCTTCGCTGGCGCCTCGAAGGGCGTCGTCCCAAAGCTGGCCACGAACGGCATTGCAATTCGCGCCTGCTTCGGTAAACCAGCTTTCGAAATCATGCAACAAGGCCGGACGCCAGCCGGCGTGAAGAATGAGGCATTTCCGGAAAAAACAATGATCCTCGGGCTCTTCCGCAAGAAAAACAACAATCAGGTGATCGTCGACAGGCAATATGCGGCGCTGACCGCAGCCGCGCGCATGCCCGATCTCTACGAGCGCCTCAATGTACCGGATACGGTCATGGGCCGCTTCGAAATGCTGTCGATCGTGATGATTCTGTTTTTTCGCCGCACGCGCGCCTCGGCCGTCAGCGGCCAGGAGATTGCCCAGGAGATCGTCGATGCCTTCTTTCAGGATATCGACTACTCGATCCGCGAGCTCGGCATCGGCGACAACAGCGTGCCGAAACGCATGAAGAAGCTCGCCGGCATGTTCTACGGCCGGCTCGAAACCTATTCGAAGGCGATGGACGCCGCAGATGGCGAAGCGCTGGCGCTTGCATTAACGCGCAACATCCACCCGGAAACCGAGACACCGGCCGATATGTCCGGCCTGGCCAGCTGGATGATGGCCGCAGAATCCCATCTGTCCGCCGTTCCGGAAGAGCTGATCGCCAGCGGTTCGGCAACGCTGCCGCCGGTTGCCTGAAGGAGAAAACGATGAAGAACGATCGGGATGTTCCCTTCTCCTATCACGTCAAGGTCGGCCACATCTCGGCCAATCCCGTCGAGGTCCATATCGAGGCCGATGCCAGCGAGTTGAAGGCGCTTGCCGAGGCCTGGAGCGTCGTCTCCGTCGACGATCTCAGCGCCGATCTGCAGATCGCCCGCTGGAAACGCGACGGCGTGCGTGTCAAGGGCCGCGTACAGGCGAAGATCGTCCAGTACTGCGTCGTGACGCTGGAACCGGTCGAAGCCGTGATCGACGAAAGCTTCGAGCAGATCTTCGTGCCTGAGGGTTCCAAGCTTGCCCGCCAGCCGGGTAACGACGCCGGCGAGATGCTGCTCGATCCCGATGGTCCTGATCTGCCCGAGACCTTTGTCGGCGACACGATCGATGCCGGCGAGGTGGTTGCCGAATTCGCTGCTCTCGCGATCGATCCCTATCCCCGCAAGGAGGGTGTCGAGTTCAAGGGCCATATCGAGGATAGCGGCGAGAACGACAAAAAGCCCTCCGCTTTCGCGGTCCTCAAGGACTGGAAAAAGGACTGAAGCACCTCTGGCATTTGACATAATTCAGTTGTATGCGACGCCAAAACCGGTATTTTGGCCGAAATTTCGCCCCTCGGCGAAAAGAAGGATCAGGGACGCGTGATCAGAATATCTCTCGACCTCATGGGTGGCGACTTTGGTCCCCAGGTTGTCATCCCCGGCGCCGCCAAGGCGCTGGACCGGCATCCGGATATTTCCTTCGTTTTCTACGGTCTTAAGGAACAGTGCGATCCCGTTCTTGCCAAATTCCCGAAACTCAAGGAAAAATCGGTCTTTCACGACTGTGAGCTTGCTGTCAGCATGGAAGAGAAGCCGAGCCAGGCGCTGCGCCGCGGCCGCTATGTATCCACCATGTGGCGCTCGATCGAGGCGGTGAAGACGGGCGATGCCGATGTCGCCGTCTCGGCTGGCAACACCGGCGCGCTGATGGCGATGGCGAAATTCTGTCTTCGCACGATGGCCAATATCGAGCGCCCGGCGATCGCGGCGATCTGGCCGACGCTGAAGGGCGAGAGCATCGTGCTCGATGTCGGCGCGACGATCGGCGCCGATGCGCAGCAACTGATGGATTTTGCCCTGATGGGCGGCGCCATGGCGCGCGCGCTCTTCGAAATCGAACGCCCGACGATCGGCCTTCTGAATGTCGGTGTCGAAGAGGTGAAAGGCCAGGAAGAGGTCAAGGAGGCCGGCCGCCTGTTGCGCGAGGCGAATATCGATTCGCTGGAATATTCTGGCTTCGTCGAGGGCAACGATCTCGGCAAGGGCACGGTCGACGTCGTCGTCACCGAAGGTTTCTCCGGCAATATCGCGCTGAAGACTGCCGAAGGCACCGCCAAGCAGATCGCCGAATATCTGCGTGCCGCCATGTCACGCACGCTGCTCGCCCGTATCGGCTATCTCTTCGCCAAGAGCGCCTTCGATATGCTTCGCGAGAAGCTCGATCCAAGCAAGGTCAATGGCGGCGTGTTTCTCGGCCTGAATGGCATCGTCATCAAGAGCCATGGCGGCGCCAATGCCGAAGGCATCGCTGCTGCCATCGAGGTCGGCTACGACATGGCTAAGAACGGCCTCAATCAGAAAATAGAAAACGATCTTAAGAAATATCATGCCAAGCGGCTGCCTCCCATAGGCCCGGAAGCGGCATGAGTTATGGGGTTCAATCGAATATGATCCGTTCAGTGGTTCGCGGATTCGGAGCCGCACTTCCGAAGCGCGTGATGACCAATCGTGATATGGAGGCCATCGTCGACACGTCGGACGAATGGATCGTCCAGCGCACCGGCATCCGCCAGCGGCACGTGGCCGGCGATGACGAGACGACAGCTTCGCTCGGCGAGGCAGCCGCGCGTGCGGCGCTTGCCAATGGCGGCCTGACGCCCGCCGATATCGATCTCATCATCTGTGCCACCTCGACGCCGGACAACACCTTTCCGGCAACCTCGGTCAACATCCAGAACCGTCTCGGCATGAGCCACGGTTTCGCCTTCGACGTCCAGGCCGTCTGCACCGGCTTCGTCTATGCGGTCACGACCGCCGACGCCTATATCCGCGGCGGCCTTGCAAAGCGCGTTCTCGTCATCGGCGCCGAAACTTTTTCGCGCATTCTCGATTGGAACGATCGCACCACCTGCGTGCTTTTCGGCGATGGCGCCGGCGCGATCGTGCTCGAGGCGGCAGAAGGTGAGGGGACGTCTGCCGATCGCGGCGTGCTGACCGCGCATCTGCGCTCCGACGGTTCGCACAAGGACAAGCTTTATGTCGATGGCGGACCGTCGACGACGGGCAGCGTCGGCAAGCTGCGCATGGAAGGCCGCGAAGTCTTCAAATATGCCGTCGGCATGATTACCGATGTCATTCAGGCCGCTTTCGATTCGACCGGGACAACTGCCGAAGACCTTGACTGGCTGGTGCCGCACCAGGCCAATCGACGCATTATCGACGGTTCGGCGAAGAAGCTGAACATCGATGCGGACAAGGTCGTCGTCACCGTCGACCTGCACGGCAATACCTCGGCCGCCTCGATCCCGCTCGCGCTTGCGACCGCTGCCGGCGACGGCCGCATCAAGAAGGGCGACCTCGTGATGCTCGAAGCGATGGGCGGCGGCTTCACCTGGGGCGCTGTTCTCTTGCGCTGGTAAGCACGAATCCAAAAAAAACGGCGGCGAACAAGAGCTTGACCGTGAGGCGCAAGACAAATACTCTTCGTTCGCTTTCAAAAAATATTTTGTAATGGGCGGGGAAACCATGACGGGAAAAACAGTGACGCGAGCAGATCTGGCGGAATCCGTTTTCCGCAAGGTTGGTCTTTCCCGGACCGAATCCGCTGAACTTGTGGAAACCGTCATCGACGAAATCTGCAACGCCATTGTGCGTGGCGAAACCGTCAAGCTTTCCTCCTTCGCGACCTTCCAGGTTCGCGACAAGAACGAGCGGATCGGCCGCAATCCGAAGACCGGCGAGGAGGTTCCGATCTCTCCCCGCCGGGTGATGACCTTCAAGGCTTCGAACGTGCTGAAGACGCGCATCCTCAAGGCGCATGTCGCCCGCAAGATCAAGCTGAAGCCGCAGAACCCGGCTCCCTGATATCGGGCTTCCTCCCCTTCGAAGCGACATTTTTTCCTGGCACTGGTCGATCCCCTGTGCGCAACGTCGAGACATGACTTGAATTGTCGACGCCAAACCTTTGAAATATGGTGAGTCGCCGTTGGATCGAGCCTGCGAGGTTGCGTAGCATATGACGTTGGACAAGAGCCCCGATGCCTTTCGCACCATCAGCGAAGTCGCAGACGATCTTGATCTGCCGCAGCATGTGCTGCGCTTTTGGGAGACACGGTTTCCCCAGATAAAGCCCATGAAGCGCGGCGGTGGCCGTCGCTACTACCGGCCGGAGGACGTCGACCTCCTCAAGGGCATCCGGCATTTGCTCTATGATCACGGCTATACGATCAAGGGCGTGCAGAAGCTTCTGAAGACCAACGGCAACAAGTTTGTCATCTCGGTCGGCCATGGCGATCTCGCCAGCGTCGAGGCGCTTGCCTCGGGTGCGCAGGAGGCGGGCGCCGGGGAACCGCGTGTCGCCATGGCGGAGGAGGATCAGATTGTCGGCCGTGCCAAGCCGCCGATCACCCGCCGGTTCTTCAATTTCGTCGCCGGAGACGACGAGCAGCCGGAAGTCTCGATCGGCAAATCGAGCGTCGGCAAGGAAGACAGGGCGTTGCTTCAGGAGGCCCTCTACGACCTCCTGGAATGCAAGCGTCTGCTCGATCAGGTGCGCTGATTAGATTCCGCAAAGCTGCTTCATCGCCTGTTCGAGCTCGCTGAGCTGGAACGGCTTTCGCAGCACCGGGAGCGCGCTGGGGCTGCTGCCTTCCGGGGCGCTGCCATATCCCGTTGCATAGAGATAGGGCTTGCCGCGTCCGTCGAGCAGCTTTGCGACCGGCAGCGAGCTCCGGCCGGCGAGGGACACGTCGAGGATTGCAGCGTCGAATTCCGCGTCCCTGGCGGTTGCGAGCGCTCTTTCCAGATCCGGCGCGCTCGCACAAACCCGATAGCCGAGATCGCTGAGCATGTCCTCCAGCAACATGGCGATCAGCGCATCGTCCTCGACGATGAATATGTCTTTCATGATCCCGTCCACCACCCATTCCCCTGCCGGGCACGAAGATTTATGTGGACCGCTTGCGAAGCTCGTCAAGACGCCACGCGCAGCGGTGGTAAAACTTGTCGCTCAAAACAGTGCCGCGGTTTTGAGACGCCAATATGTGTAAACATAAAAGCCTAAGGCGCGGCAAGCGAATCTGAAAGATCGCGCCGCGCTTTGGAAACAGCATATTGCCCGGCGAAATTCGATGTGCAAAAGCTGAGGTGCCGTTTCCGCGACGGCCGAGAAGGGGAGTGGAATGGATTTGTTGAGTGCCACGGATTGGCTGCGTCACAGGCCGGGCTATACCTATCCGCTGGCCGTTGCCTTCGTCGGTCTGACCTTTCTTCTAAGACTGGCCGCCAGTGATTATCTCTCCGGATTTCCCTTCCTGAGCTTCCTTCCGGCGATCTTGCTCGCAAGTTTCATGGGCGGCGCCGGGCCGGGCCTCGTGGCGGCCATGCTCGCCGGTTTCCTCGTCCAGCAGTTTTTCGTCGAGCCGCACGATGCCTTCTGGCCGGTGAGCGCCGGCCAATGGATCGGCCTTGCGACCTTTCTCATCAATGCGGCGATCATCATCGGTCTGATGGAGACGATTATTGTCGCCCATCGCAGGCAGAGCCGCCTTCGCAGCGAACTCAACAGCTTTAATGCGCGCCTTGAAGAAACGGTGGTGCAGCGCACTGCCGAACTCAGGCATGAGATGGAAGAGAATGCCGCGGCCCAGGCGCAGGTGCGCCAGCTGCAGAAGATGGAGACGATCGGTCAGCTCACTGGCGGCGTCGCCCATGACTTCAACAATATGCTGGCAATCATCATCGGCAATCTCGATCTCGCCCAGCGGCGGATGACCGGACGCGAGGATCCCCGCCTGCTGAACTCCCTTCAGAATGCCAGAGACGGAGCCCAGCGAGCCGCGGTATTGACCGCACGTCTTCTCGCTTTCTCTCGTCAGCAGCCGTTGGCCCCGGAGGTGATTGACGTCAACAAGCTGGTCGGCGGCATGTCGGAGTTGCTGCGGCGCACGCTCGGCGAACATATCCGAATCGAGACCGTGCTTGCCGGTGGCCTCTGGCCGACTTTCGCCGATCTCAGCCAACTCGAAAACGCGATGCTGAACCTTGCCGTCAATGCGCGCGACGCCATGCCCGGCGGTGGTCATCTGACGATCGAGACCGCCAATACCGAACTTGACGAGCGATATTCGCGCATGCATTCGGAGGTCGAGGCGGGCCAGTATGTGATGATCAGCATCACTGACACCGGCATCGGCATGTCGCCCGATGTAATCGACCGCGCCTTCGATCCGTTTTACACCACCAAAGGACCCGGCAAGGGAACCGGTCTTGGGCTGAGCCAAGTCTATGGCTACATCAAACAGAGCGGCGGCCATATCAAGATCTATTCGGAGATCGACCGGGGAACGACGGTCAAGATCTATCTGCCGCGTCATGTTGGCAAGGCGGATGCCCGGCTGGCCGCCGCCGGCGCCCTGCCGATTCCTCAGGGAAGCGTCAACGATACTATCCTGGTGGTAGAGGACGATGAACATGTCCGCACCATGACTGCCGAAAGCCTCCACGAACTCGGCTACAGCGTGTTGCAGGCGGCAAGCGGCGTGGAGGCGCTTCTCCTTTTGGAGGAGAACCCCGACGTCGATCTGATCTTCACCGATATCGTGATGCCGCAGATGAGCGGACGTCAGCTTGCTGATGCCGTTCAAGAAAAATGGCCGGCGATCCGGATTCTTTACACCACGGGTTACACACGCAATGCCATCGTCCACAATGGCGTGCTCGACCACGGCGTCTCGCTGCTCGCCAAGCCATTCAGCCTGGAGCAACTCGCTCATAAGATCCGTGAACTCTTGAACGTGCCGGTGAGCGCGGGAGATGAGGGGACGTAAGTCGTACAGGCTCGCGTTTCCACCCCCCAATCCCTTATTCGAGAATCTGGATCACGCGGTGCGTCTTCGGCTCGACGATCACGCGCCGCTCGTTGACGACGGTGTAGGCATAGCCGTCGACATTGGGCACGGTATGGACTTCAATCGTATCCGGTAGCGTCGCGCCGACCGTGATTTCGCCATCATAGACGACGGATGGCGTGTTTTGCTCCATGACATAGGTGCGCACCTCGCCGGGCAGGACGACGGAGCCGGTTGGTGCGGGATCGGTGACAATCACCGTGCTCTGTGCGAAGGCGGCCGAGCAGATGGTCAGCATGGTGGCTGTAGCCAGCATGATCTTGCGCATGGGATGATCTCCTTTTTGAACTCTGGACATCAAGGCAACGCCGGCCATACCGCATAGTTCCGCTACCGCCTTGGCGTCGTGGGAGAGGCCGGCGCGCCGATTGTTTGTTGCTAAACCGGTATATGCACCATACGGTTGATCTGTCCGAATCACGTTCAACGCGAGTCGTCTGGTGGCATCAGGGTCGGGCTCTTTACTCTTCGTTAACCATGTCGGCGATTTATGTCAGGTGAACGGCCGGGTGGCTGTTGATTCGACGGTCCGTCGCGTTTCGGTCTGCGAATGGATATCTGGAAAGACGATTACGGCGGCTCGAGACATGCGCTTGGGGAAGACGATATCGCTGTTGGCCGTGGCGGGTCTGATGGCCGGCTGCACGTCGACAGGCGGTGTGCGACAGCCTTCCGGACCGGAGACGGTGGCGCCTGAAAAGGCGCTGGTCCTGCCGCCGCCGGGCGGACCGTCGATTGTCAACGTCGTCGAGCGCAAGCGCGGCAATGGCGTCGAGCAGACGATCTCGCTGTTCACCTCATCTTCCGTACCCGGCCAGAATTTTCTGAAAGCCGAGTTCTTCGGCGCTTCCGGGGCCAATCCCGGGATGGGCAATGCCAGCTTCAGGATGATCAACGAGAGCGGCATTGCCCGCGAGGTGGCCCGTTCGGCTCCCGGCGTGCCGATGGCGACATCGGCGACCTTCCTGCAGAACGCCTATGGCCCCTTCGGCTATGCTTCCGGCCGCAGCCGCGCCGGCGATACCTGCATCTATGCCTGGCAGCAGATCCGCTCGAGCGCGGCCGCCAATACCCAGGCGCGCAATTTCGGCATGATCCAGGTGCGCCTGCGCCTGTGCGATGCCCGCACCACCGAGCGCCAACTGCTTGGCATCGTCTACGGCTATACCATCACCGGCACCTTCGACGGCCCGACCTGGAATCCGTACGGTAACCCTCCCCCCGCCAGCGCGGCGCTCGGTCGTACCGGTGAACCGATCTATCCCGATGAGAGCGGATATCGCGCCAGCCCGATGCCGATCGGCTACGAGCCGGCGCCTGCCATAGTCCGCCTGCCGCGGACAGCTCCGGTTCGCAGCGCCCCAAGCCAGCAACCGGCGCAGGGCGCCGCGCCCTTGCCGACGCCCATCGGCCCGCGCGTGCCGCTGCCGAGCGAGGCGCCACAGACGAGTGCCGCGCCGGATCCGGCCGCGGCGCCGTTGGAACAATCGGCAAGAGCGATCGGCGTCAAGGTGCCCTCGCCGGACTGCATAGGCGACGCGGCCATGACGGCCGTCTGCCGGAGATAGAGTATGCCCCGGGGTAACAGACGGTGCCCCGGCGCAATTTCGAAGGAACGTCGATGCGCAAAGCCCGCAGTGTCTTCATATGGGCCGTTGTTTCGCTCTGCATGATCGTGCTGATCACTCTGCCGGTTAATCTGCAGACCCAGCTCATCACCAGCATTACGGTCGTCACGGTGATGGCGCTCATTAAGATTCTGAAGGGCGAGGGGACATGGCGCCTGGTGGCGCTTGCCTTCGGAACGTCGATCGTGCTGCGCTACGTCTATTGGCGCACCACCAACACCCTGCCGCCGCTGAACCAGCCTGAGAATTTCATTCCCGGCTTGCTGCTCTATCTTGCCGAAATGTACAGCGTCGCGATGCTGGCGCTCAGCCTTTTCATCGTTGCCACACCGCTTCCGTCGCGCCCATCGCGAGCCGCCAATCCCGGGCGCTTGCCCCATGTCGACGTGTTCGTGCCATCCTATAACGAGGATGCCGGCCTTCTCGGAAACACGCTGGCTGCCGCCAAGGCGATGGACTATCCGGCCGACAAGCTGCATGTCTGGCTGCTCGACGACGGCGGCACCCTGCAGAAGCGCAATTCCGGCAAGTTGCTCGAGGCCCAGGCGGCGGCGGCCCGCCATATTGAGCTCAAGCAGCTCTGCCAGGATCTTGACGTCACCTATCTCACGCGCGACCGCAACGAGCATGCCAAGGCCGGCAATCTCAACAATGGCATGAAACATTCGACCGGCGAACTCATTGCCGTCTTCGACGCGGACCACGCGCCGGCTCGCGATTTCCTGCTCGAGACGGTCGGCTACTTCGAAGACGACCCGAAGCTCTTTCTCGTCCAGACCCCGCATTTCTTCATCAATCCCGATCCGCTCGAACGCAATCTTCGCACTTTCGAAAAAATGCCTAGCGAGAATGAGATGTTCTACGGCATCATCCAGCGCGGCCTCGACAAATGGAACGCCGCCTTCTTCTGCGGCTCGGCTGCAGTCTTGAGCCGCAAGGCGCTCGAATCCCAGAACGGCTTTTCCGGTATCAGCATTACCGAGGATTGCGAGACGGCGCTGGCTCTCCATGGCAGCGGCTGGAACAGCATCTATGTCGACAAGCCGCTGATCGCGGGGCTGCAACCGGCCACTTTCGCAAGCTTCATTGGCCAGCGCAGCCGCTGGGCGCAGGGCATGATGCAGATCCTGCGCTTCCGCTTCCCGCTTCTGAAGCGCGGCCTATCGATCCCGCAGCGCCTGTGCTACATGTCATCCACGCTTTTCTGGCTCTTCCCGTTCCCGCGCACGATCTTCCTGTTTGCGCCGCTCTTCTACCTGTTCTTCGACCTGGAAATCTTCACGGCCTCCGGTGGCGAATTCCTTGCTTATACGCTTGCCTATATGCTCGTGAATCTGATGATGCAGAACTACCTCTACGGATCCTTCCGCTGGCCCTGGATTTCCGAGCTTTACGAATATGTCCAGACCGTGCATCTGCTGCCGGCCGTCGTCTCGGTCATGCTCAACCCGAGGAAGCCGACGTTCAAGGTCACCGCCAAGGACGAATCGATCGCCGTCAGCCGCCTGTCTGAGATCAGCCGTCCCTTCTTCGTGATCTTTGCGGTACAGATCATCGCGCTCCTCATCACTTTCTACAGGATTTATGCCGAGCCCTATAAGGCCGACGTCACACTTGTCGTCGGCGGGTGGAACATCATCAACCTGATTATGGCCGGCTGCGCGCTCGGCGTCGTGTCGGAACGTGGCGAGCGCGCTTTGTCCCGCCGCGTCCGCGTCAACCGGCGCTGCGAGTTTTACGCCAACGGCAAGTGGTATGCGGCCTCGATCGAGGACGTCTCCGTCCACGGTGCAAGGCTGCATATCTTCAACAAGCATCTCGATGAACTGCTCGTCGGCGCCCCCGGAGAGATGCGCTTCCGGCCTTATAGCGGCGCAGATCTGGAAACCCTGCCGCTGATCGTTCGCAACATCGAGCCATCAGGCGATATCAGTAATGTCGGCTGCCAATACGTGCCGAAAAGCGCGCTTGATCATCGCCTGATCGCCGATCTGATGTTTGCCAATTCCGATCAGTGGACCCAGTTCCAGGAATCGCGCCGCCGCAATCCGGGCCTCATCCGCGGCACCATCTGGTTTCTTGGCCTGTCGTTCTATCAGACCAGCCGCGGCCTGGTTTACCTCTTCCGCAGCATGCGGCCGGAGCGGGAGGCGCAGCAGCGGGCGGCAAAGGTCAATGCCGGATGAGAAAGATCGTCGCCGCCGCGCTTCTCCTGTTGCATGCCCCCGCTGTCACCCAGGCGCAGACGGCGCCCTTCGATATGTCCGGCGAGCGGCCGCCCGGCGCGTCCACCGCCCCGAGATTGACGCCGCCCGCTCCGCCCGCAGCGACGGCGCCGGTACCTGTCACGCCACCCATTTCCGTAACGCCCACGCCCGTTCCTGCGCCGATCACTGCCGTGCCGCAACCGACGACGCCGGCGCCTCAGCCTGGCGCGGCGGCGAATGCCGCTTCGCAGCCGCGCCACCGCGATATGAGGCGGTATCTAGTGCCCTTTTCGAAATTCAGCCTCAGCGGCGAACACGACCGCCGGTCATGGTCTGTCTATCTGACTTCCGAGCAGGCGGCCGCCAAGGCGAGTTTCACCTTCGCCTATCAGAATTCGATCGTCGTCGCGCCGGAAGCCTCCGCGCTGACCGTCTATCTCAACAATCGTCCGATCGGTCAGCAGCGGGTCAGCTCGGCGGACGGCGTTTCCGCCGTCACTTTCGAAGTTCCCTCCGGCCTGCTGCAGCCGGGCGCCAATCTTGTGACCTTCCAGGCAGAGCAACGCCATCGCACCGATTGCAGCATCCAGTCCACCTATGAATTGTGGTCGAATATCGATCCGGCCGGAACCTTTCTGAGCTTTGCCGGCGGCAATGCCGCGGAGCTTTCGAGTGCCGACGCGATCCGCGCCATCGGCGTCGATGGCGCCGGCAGGACGGAGTTCGATATCGTCGTCCCGGCGCTGGAGCAGCCGGGGACGACCAAGCCGTTGTTGCGACTGGCACAGGGTCTGTCGGTGCTGAGCAGCATGCCGAACCAGATATTTGCCTTCAGCACTGCCTCCCTCCCAGCCGCCGGTCCTGGCAAGCTCGGGGTGCTCGTCGGGACTGCCACGGAGCTGCGGCCGTTCTTTCCCGGCCTGCCGCCCGCGGCCGAAAGCGCGCCGCTCGCGGCTTTCGTGACCGATCAGCGCAGCGGCTCGCCGGTGCTTCTGATCAGCGGCCCCTCCTGGCAAGCCGTGTCCTCGGCGATCGATACCATCGTTTCGCCGACGGACAGGTCCGCGGATGTCCGCCGCGATGCGCTGACCACCGAGCGCTGGAGTGCGCCGAATGCGCCGCTGGTCTTTTCCGACACCAGCATTGCCCTCTCGCAACTCGGCGTGAAGACCACGGAATTTTCCGGCCGACGGTTCCGCACCAGCTTCAATGTCGCCGTGCCGGCCGATTTTTATGCCAATGCCTATGGCGAGGCGAAGGTGCTGCTCGATGCCGCCTATACCGACAATGTGCTGCCGGGCAGCCATATCGATATTTACGTCAACGACAACATTGCCTCCACAGTGCCGCTTACCTCGACCACCGGAGGCATTCTCCGTCATCTGCCGATCCGCGTGACGATGCGCCACTTCAAACCGGGCCTCAATACGATTGGGATCGAGACGATCCTGATGACGAAGGACGATGCCGTTTGCGCTCCGGGTGCTACCGCCGCTGCCAATCCCCGTTTTGCCCTGTTCGATACCTCCGAAGTGCACATTCCGGATTTTGCCCGTGTTGGGCAGCGTCCGAACCTGGCCGCCATTTCCGGCACGGCCTATCCCTATGGCCGGGCGACGGAACCGACGCCGCTCTTCATCGATCGCGTCGATGCCGATACGCTTTCGGCCGCGGCTACGCTGCTCGGTCAGATGGCGGTGATGGCCGGCCATCCGATCGCCGTCGAAACCGTCGCTTCGCCGAATACGATCGGCGATCGGGACGCCATCTTCATCGGCTCGATTTCGCAGATGCCGGCAACCGCGCTGACGCAAGCCAATATCTCGACGGCGAGCCAAGCCTCGTGGCGTCCGGTGGCCGACACGGAGCAAGGTGTCGTCGATACCGGCACGGCCTTCGAGACGTGGAATTCCAAGGTCAGCGGCGGTATCTTGCGCAGCCGCATCACCGCCTTCCGTGAATGGCTGGGGCGCAATTTCGATATCACCCGCAGTTCGCTGCAGTTCATCCCCGGCGCCGAGACGGTCTTCACTCCCTCCAACGCCGACACGCTCATGGTTGCGCAAGGCTCCAGCCCCCTGGGAGAGGGTTCATGGACCGTGGTGGCGGCACCCTCGGCAAAGGATCTGCGCGAAGGGCTCGAGGTGCTGACGGTCAGCTGAACTGGCCGCAGATATCAGGCCATATCACCACCTATTCGAGCAAGACCGGCAAGATCGATACAGTGCCCGTGACCCGCTTCGATTTCGTTCCGTCCACGCCCTGGTCTATCGCCAATTACCGCTTGATCGCCGCCAACTGGTTGTCGACGAATATCCTCTCCTATGCTTCGCTACTCGTCGTCTTCGTGTTGCTGATCGGCGTCGCCACCTCGCGCATGCTCAAAACGCTGGGGCGGTCCAAATGAGGCGGTGGCGCGCGCTTCTGCTTGCGGCGATGGCTGCGTTTGCCCCGGCAAG
Source organism: Rhizobium esperanzae (assembly GCF_002204185.1). GTDB lineage: Bacteria > Pseudomonadota > Alphaproteobacteria > Rhizobiales > Rhizobiaceae > Rhizobium > Rhizobium esperanzae. Next base: position 166,847 of record NZ_MXPU01000013.1, read on the forward strand.
CCCGTCCGCCGCCGCGCAGCCGGCGATGATCAATGCCGATGCGTGGTCCGCTTACAAGGCGAAATTTCTCGATGCGAGCGGCCGGATCATCGATAACGGCAACGGCAATATCAGCCATAGCGAAGGGCAGGGCTATGGCATGCTGCTCGCTTATCTCTCGGCGAGCCCTGCGGATTTCGAGCAGATCTGGTATTTTACCCGTACCGAACTGCTGTTGCGCGACGATGGCCTGGCCGTCTGGAAATGGGATCCCAACGTCAAGCCGCACGTGACCGACACTAATAATGCCACAGATGGCGACATGCTGATCGCCTATGCCCTGGCGCTAGCCGGCACCGCATGGAAGCGCAACGACTATATCCTCGCCGCCTCCCGCATGGCGCAGGCGCTGCTTGCGAAAGCCGTCGTCCGCTCGGCAGGCCGGACGCTGCTGATGCCGGGCAGCGAAGGTTTTGGCGCCGCCGATCGTGACGACGGCCCTGTCGTCAATCCTTCCTACTGGATTTACGAGGCAATGCCCGTCATGGCAGCGCTTGCTCCCTCCGATGCCTGGAAAAAGCTTTCGGACGACGGCGTGGCGCTGTTGAAGACGATGCAGTTCGGTCCGCGGAAGCTTCCTGCCGAATGGGTCAGCCTCAGCGGCCCCCCGCGACCGGCAGAGGGTTTCGACGCCGAATTTGCCTATAATGCTCTTCGCATCCCGCTTTATCTCGCGCGCGGCGGCATCAGAGACAAGGCGCTGTTGAACCGCCTGCGAACGGGCATGTCGCAGAATGGCATTCCGGCCACGATCGATCTGACCACCGGCCGGCCGAAGACCGTGTTGCCGGACCCGGGTTATAGAATTGTTAACGATGTTGTGGCCTGTGTAACCGACGGGACGAGGCTGCCGGTCTCGGCTCTGCAATTCGCACCCACGCTCTATTATCCGTCCACGCTTCAACTGCTGGGGCTGGCCTATATCGGGGAGAAGCATCCGGAGTGTCTGTGAAAGCTTCTCTCGTGGCGATGTCAGCGGCAGTCGTGGTGGCGACCCTCGTCACCGGACTGAAGGATCGTGCCGCTCTGCAGCAAAAGCTCGGCCTTGGCTCCGCAGACAGGCCGGCGCCGGAGCTGTTGATGATGGGCCGCATCAAGCCGGACGACGCTCCCGCGGGCAATTCCGCATTCAATGCCGAGACCGTCGCCGACAGGATCGAAGCGATCACTTCGTCGCCGCCACCGGCACGGAGCAGCGATGAGCCGAATGCCGCTGCAGAGCAGCCGGCAGCACCGCAATCCGATGCGCCGCAGACGGCTGCGGAGCCGGCCCCGGTCGCGCCGCCGATCGTTTCCGACCCGCCGGCGCCTCAAAAGGCCGCGGCGCCCGCGCCGCCTGCCGTCGATGAAAGCGCGCTTCGCTATTTTGCCAGCCGCGGCGACAAAGTGCGCCTGCAGGCCGAAATCTCCCGGCTTCAGGCGCTTTATCCAAACTGGGTTCCGCCGGCCGATCCACTCGCCGTTCCGCAAAACGGCGACAAGCAGCTCGAGGCCATGTGGAAGCTTTATTCCGATGGCCGCTATGCGGAGTTGCGCAAAGCGATCGCCGACCGTCAGGCCGCCGACGCCGGATGGCAGCCGCCGGCTGATCTGCTTGAGCGGCTTGGTGTCGCCGAGGCCCGCTCCCGCCTCATCAACGCTTCGGATCTCAAGCAATATGCGACCGTGGTCGATATCGCCGCCGCGACGCCGAGCCTGCTCACCTGCAGCGAGGTCGACGTGCTCTGGCGTGTCGCCGAGGCCTTCATCCGGACGGAGAGGGCGCAGCGCGGGCAGGATGCTTATGCCTATATCCTGAAGAACTGCACTGACGCTGCCGAACGGCAGGCGACGGTCGAAAAAGCCTCGACGCTGCTTGACTACCAGCCGATGCAGGCGCTGCTGGCGCTGGAAAAGCCCGCTGTCGATGGCAGCAGGGAATTCGACGCAATCCGCGACAACCTTGCCCGACGCTTCGTCGCTGAAAGCAATGACGATCCGAAGCTCGCCATCGCGCCGAACTATGTCTCTCACCTCGAAAAGCTCGCCGAAAGCCAGGGGTTAGCCTCCGATGCGCTGCTGCTCGGCTGGCACCAGCTTCGCCGCAACAATCCTGCCGATGCCGAAAAGTGGTTTCGTACCGCCCGCGACAGGGAGGATACGGCGGCCGCCTCGCAGGGGTTGGCGCTGGCGCTGATCGCCCGCAAGGCGCCTCAGGAAGCCGAGGACGTGATGTTCCGCTGGCGGGCCGATTCCGATGATGCGAGCGCGACCTATCTTGCCGCCACCGCCAACCTGATGGCGCTGCAACCGCCGGCCGATCTGACCGAGGACGTGCTTCATCGGATCGCAGCCGAAGTCATCGCCCGGAAATATGTGCCGACGGCGCAGCAGTTCGGCTGGTATGCCCGCTCTCTCAACCAGTTCCAGACCGCCGCGCGCTGGTTCGAAACCGCGCTGGCATGGAAACCGGATGACGAACCGTCCGCCTACGGCCTTGCCGTTACGCGTGAGCAGCTGAACGACCGCAAGGGTGTCCTCGACCTCCAGCGCGTGTGGGCCGGCCGGTCGGCGCGAATCGCCGATCTTCAGGACACTTCCTTGCCGGCGTCGAGCGCCGATACCCAGTCCTCAAAGGCGCCGCTCGCGCCGCAGCAGCCGGGCCAGCCGGTAGAGCCGCGGCAGCGTCCGGCCGCTTCAATGGCGCCGCTTCCGGCCGAGCCGCCGACTGTGCGGCAGCCGGGACCGGACGTCGCCATCCGCGCCGCAAGGCCGGCGATGCAGACGGTGACTGTCGAGCGCGGTCCGCGCCAGGCGCGGGACTGCTCGACGACCATCGACGCGGGACGACTCGGGCCGGGCGAGGCGCTGTCGCGCGGCTGGTGCCTGATGGATATCAACCGGCCAATGGAGGCGGTCTCGGCCTTCGAGACGGCGTTGCAGAGCCCTGTCCGCAAGATCCGCGAAGACGCAGCCTATGGTCAGAGCCTCGCCTATCTGCGCGCCGGTCTCTCCAGCAATGCCGCCGTTGCGGCGACCAAGGCGCCGCAGAGCCGCCAGCGCGCTGCAGAACTGCAGGTGGCGATCCTCGCCGATCGCGCCTTGTCGGCCTTCGACGCGGGGCATTACCGTGAAACCCTGATCTATCTCGATCAGCGCGCCCAGTTGCAGCAGGAGCGGATCGATCTGATGGTTCTGCGCGGCTACTGCTATCTCAATTTGAAAATGTACGATGACGCGATGCGAATCTTCGAAGCCGCCGCCGCGACCGGCAATCGCGACGCCGCACGTGGTCTGGCCGATGTTCGCAACGTCACGCATCCTGATGTCAACGACTGACGTTGACGCCGTCGCCGCTCCCGGCTACTCGCCTGCCGGAGAGGCCCACTGCCTCGTGCTCGCAAGGAAACACCCGTGCCCGGTCACCACGACGTCCTCGACAGATCCTATGACGCCTTCCTCTTCGATATGGATGGAACGCTGCTGAATTCCATTGCCGTCGTCGAGCGCGTCTGGAGCGAATGGGCAAGACGACATGGTTTTGAGCCGGAGGTTTTCCTTAAAACGATCCACGGCATTCGTGCCTCCGACGTGATCCGCGGCCTCGGCCTGCCGGGTGTCGATCCGGTGTACGAGGCGGATCTGCTGCTGGCCGAGGAGATGGAGGACGTCTCCGGCATCATCGAAATTCCAGATGCCGTCCGCTTCCTCAACGCCATCCCCGATGGCAGATGGGCGATCGTCACCTCGGCGCCGATCGAACTCGCCAGGCGCCGCATGGCTGCAGCCGGCATTCCGACGCCGAAGGTGATGGTCAGCGGTCGGGAGGTCGTGGCCGGCAAGCCCAGCCCCGAGGGTTATCTGCTCGGTGCAAGCCGCCTCGGAGTCGACCCGGCAAACTGCCTGGTCTTCGAAGATGCCGTTGCCGGCATCCTTGCCGGCGAGGCCGCCGGCGCCGACGTCACCGTCATCACCGAAACCCACGCCACGCCTTTCGAAACTCCGCATTTTTCGATTGCCAACTATCGGGCGTGGCAGCCCCGCCAGACCGCCGAAGATCGGCTGAAGGTCGTCGCAATCTGAACGTTACCGGGCGCACTGCTTCCTTCGCGAAACGCTTCATCTCCACCCATCATGCCGACCACGGCGCCATCCTATTTCTCAGCGCGGTTGAGGAGAATGCGCATTTCGTCGAAGCGGCGCTTGCGGTCACCGTCATCGGCATTCGGTGAATAGCACGTGCTCGACACGCAGAAGCGCGCCAGGTTGTGCGGTTTATCCGCCTTGTCGAACTCGCATTCGAATATGTCGGTCATTTCGGCCGGCGCGGTTCCCTTCCGGGTCGAATACGACATGCGGACACCCGGCGGCTTCAACTCGGGAAAGGATTGCACGGTGCCGATAGCGAGCTGATCGGTCATGAAGAAGCTCTTTGCCACGGATTTGCAGGTATCCTCGAGCTCAGGCGACTGCGCCATCGCATCAGCGGGTAGGGCGAACGCGGCAAAGGCAAATAATATGATCGGCTTACGCACTGCGACTTCCTCCACTGTCTCTGTCGATTGAGGTAGAGCGGTGAGACCAAAAGCAAATGGTAGTCTGCCTGCGGTGAATCCAACAACCGAGCCATGTCCGCTTGTGGTGACATCGGACTTCAGTCTCTGTTTCGCGATTGCTTTCAACATCAAGTGTCTGTTGGCGATCAGGATCTTGGGAGAGGCGGAAGCGCAAAGATGGCGATAGTCAAAGCCATCGCTGATGAAAAGAAAGCTGCAATCGCCAAAGGTCGGGCGCAGATTGCAAATGAGAACGCTTCTACTGCAGACGACGAGACTCCGGTCATTTAAGGCTGAGCACGCCTTGCGATTCAAATGGAAAGGATGGTCAACCGAATTCGCTCTCGGAAACGCATCGGAAACATCGCGTGGCACTTTCGTGGGCCTGTTTGCGCCGATCTGTGCTTTTCGACGCCTTCCGTTCTATTTTTATTCCACGACCATCATTTTCCCCTTGCGCTATGAAGGCCGATTTCATAAAGCAATCAAGCCGTTTCGGCAGGTCGGGGCGTAGCGCAGCCCGGTAGCGCACTTGACTGGGGGTCAAGGGGTCGCTGGTTCGAGTCCAGTCGCCCCGACCATTTATCCCCTTGAAATCCCAGTCAGAACATTGCGTTTATGGTGAATCCCGCGCGTGCGTGGCCGCGGTAGAGAACGGGCCGTCAGTGTGGTTTCTGCGCGATTGCTATCATCGACTTTGCCAGAAGCGGAATTCTCCCGACATATTCGAAGTCGACGTCTTGGAAGCCTGTGTCGAGCAGCAGCGTGCTGAGTGTCCCCGGGGACCAGAATTTGATGTGGCCGTGGTCTTTGAGCGGCATGAAATGGTCATCCATCTTTCCGCTTACCGCCAAAGCCAGGTTTTTCCAATAACCGTGAAAAGGCGTCGATACGACCGCGATGCCTCCCGGTTTCACCAGATCGTACATGGTCGCCGAGAAAGCCTTCGGGTCGTAAACATGCTCCACGACTTCTATGCTGATCACCGCATCGAAGGTCCCGTAGCGGCTGGAAAGATCGTCGTAGCCGGACCCGATTTCCAGCGGAAGATCGGGATGGACCGCTTTCGCTTTCGCAATGCCGTCCTCCGACGGATCGACGCCGACGACGTCGTAGCCTTTCTCCACAAGCACCGAGGCAGCGCCGCCGGTGCCGCAGCCGAGATCAAAGACCGCCGTTTCGTTTGCCTCGTGGAAACTGTTTTCAAGAACGTCGACAACGGCCGGCAGGATATAAGAATGAGCGGTCGTTGGCTTGGCGTGAACATAGGTAGTAGCGTCCAGTTCGATAGACATTTTACCTCCTGAAAAAATTGAACGCGCCGAGGCAATGGTACGGCGGACTTTGACGGCAGTGTGGTGCCGTTATGGTAATAAGGTGATCACGCCGGTCGGCATTCGCCGCCATCCTCCGATGCCCAACGGCCGAACCGCTTTAAGCTCCTCTTCACCACGACGCGATTGATGGTCATGCTCGCGCCGGGAATATCCCGAAGCTGATTGACAGGGTGGCGCGAAGATGCTGAAAACGGCCGGATTTCGGGTCTATGCCATTGGGCAGAGAAAATGGTCGGTGTATCGAATTCGATTTTGATCATTTGAAGTAAATCATCCAATGAAATACTCTCTTAACGGGAGCGGTTGAAAAATAGCTCTTCTAGTTATTTTTGTGAATCCATCAATAGTATGGACTGACATTTGTTTGTTTCGTTAAGGCTATACAGAATTTTACGCTGAATAGTCTGATTTTAAATTTCAGAGAACCTTTTGGCGTTTCGCATTTTTGCGAATATGTGTAGATTGGGATTGTTCCTCTCAGAGATGGCCTGGTGCGAGCGCATGGCGGATATGAACCAGAACCCAACTTGCAGGCAGGCCCTTGCCGATGCTTTCCAAGCTCTGTCGGACGAGGCGGTCAAGGCCGGCTGGCCAGAGGGCGACGTTGCCCTCGCGCTTGCCGAACTTGCCGAGGAACGAGTGATCGAGCTGACCGCCAAGGTGATCATGGAAGGCTTCATCGATCCGCCGTTCATCGCCGCTGGCGGCTGAAGCAGTTGCGGTAACGCCAGGATCAGGATGAAGCCGCGAACAGCGAATCTGCAAAATCGCAACACGCCTGAGCCGGTTCGGATCCCTGCTGCAAAGCGCGTCAGACGTGCGCGAGGAAATTATGTTCTGCAGGAATTTGCGCAGTTGCTAAAGTTCGGACCCTCACGCATAATAACTTCATTGCCGGTTGCGGAGGGCGGCCGGCGATGCAAGCGTGTAGGCGTTTGTCCTCGGAGGGAAGTGCGGCGTGATGTTACGGTCATCAATTCATCCGCATGATTTACCGCTCTTTTCGGAAGATCTCGATCTGCTTTCGCAAGTGCTCGACAAGGTCTGCGACGAACGCGGCCTGGTCAGAACGACGCCGGAAGCCGAGAGGATCGGTGCGGTTATCATTCAGCTTTACAGGCAGGGCGTGAGAGACGGCGGCAAACTCGCCGACCTTGCCAAGACCTATCTCTGACACGCGGTTCCCGCAATAAAGGATGGGACCGCGAAACCTGACAGACGGATCTGGTCAGTCGTCATTGGCGGCATTGAGATTTTCCGGCCGGATGCCGTCATCGGTTGATATGCGTGCCCGCAACCGGATGCCGGGGCCGCCTTCATCTTGATTGCCACTCGACAGGAAGATGATGCCATGCGCCTCGAGCGTGCTGCGCACGTCGAACAGCGCATGCGGCTCGCCCTCAAACTCGCCCTGTTCCAAGGCCGTCACGGTCTCGACCGGCAGGCCGCTTGCGGCGGCGAGCTCTTCGATGCTCATTCCGATCATGGCGCGCGCGCCGCGTATCTGCGTTGCTGTTATCATGACGCAAAATCTAGCGCATTTGCCGCGCTTCGCAAGTGGCGCAGCGGCCGATTGCGAGCCGCTGCGATCGTCAAGCGTCCTGCAATTTTACACCGAACAGATCGTCATGCATGCGCTCGACGGCGATCCCCATGCCTCCCATGAGAGCGGCGCGGTTGCCGAAGCGGCTGATCTCGATGCGTGGCGGGTAGGGGGTGCAACGCGGCAGAAAAGCGCGGATGGCGTTTACGAGCTCCGGCCTTGCACCGATACTGCCGCCGGTGATCACCAGTTCCGGGTCGAGAGTTGCTCCGATGGCGGCAATAGCCATCGCCACCAGTCTCGCTGTTTCTTCGATTGCGGCGATGGCGCTCGTTTCGCCTGCATTGAACGCAGCGAAGAGGTCGGCCACGCTAGAGGCGTTGCGCCCGCCGAATCCGGTGTAGCGCCGCAGCATGGCGACGCTGCCGACCGCGGTCTCGAAGGTTCCCAGTGTAAAACCGCCTGGATCAAAAGCATCGCCGCCGAGTGGAAGATAGGCAATTTCGCCGGCCGCGCCGCGGGCACCGCGCAACAGCGCGCCATTGGCGATAATGCCCATGCCGACGCCCGTCCCAAGCGCCACGAAAACAAAACTGCCGACCTTGACGCCGTGTCCCCGCCATCTCTCCCCTTGCGCGGCGAGGTTGACGTCATTTTCGATGATCACCGGTATGCCCATCTTGTCGCTGAACGCTTGCCGCAGATCCATTGCGTCCACGCCGGGAATGTTCGGCGCGACGTTGATATGTCCGGTAGCCGGATCGAGGACGCCGGGACTGCCAAGCACGACGAGACGCAGCTTGTCGGCAGTCGTCCCCGCCGCAAGCGCGAGTTGAGTGATCAGGTCGCTGAACTGGTTGACGAGATGCGGTCCGCCGCGTGGGTCGGTGGGCACTTTGGTTTCCGCAACGACATTACCCAACAGATCGCAGATAGCCGCAGCGATCTTGGTACCTCCGAGATCGATGGAGACCGCCAGGCCCGCGCTTGCGTTGATTTCATAGATGATCGCATTCCGGCCGGGACGACCATCGGTCTGTCCGACAGGTTTCAGCCACCCATCGTCCTCAAGATCGCGCACGACATCGGAAATCGTCTGTTTCGACAGGCCGGTCAGCTTGGCAATATCGGCGCGGGAGATCTTCCCCTTGGCTAACACGGTTCGGATCACCGTATTGGTCGAGATTTTTCGTGCGATGGGAGTCTGTACGATAGACGACGTCGTTGCCATCCGGCTAATCGTTCCAATTAGTTCGAGGTATATCCCTAATGCAAGGTCAGTCCGGTTCTCAACCGTCGCGAAATGATGGGTTCAGTCCTCAACCCTCATCTCCATAGCCCAGTTCAGTACACGGAAGCCGACAATTTGTCTACGTCCTTGACAAAAGGGGAGCCGCCTGTAGGCTGGGATCAACGCGTAATCAAAACGCGAATGAAAGAGGGTCGAGGACAAGTATGCACCGTACATATTGTCTGGGTCGGCGCGCACGCGCCAAGATCGCCCAAAGAGGCACCGGCTCAGGCCGGTTCAGCTGTTTCTTCGTTTCGAATTCTGCGGGTTCCTCCACGCGGCTGTCGGGGACCTGTCTATGATAAAACCCTCGACCGACGGGCAGCTTTCAGCCGACGCCGGCGTCTTGCTGCCCATAATGGCGCCACGCCTTCAGGCGGATGTTCATCCGGACGGATATGCCGATCTTGCCCTTTGGGGTGCCGGCAGCCTGGGGCGTGTGCGGTTTTCTCCGATCACCGGCCCCTATACCTGCGCTCCGAACCGGCTCGTCTCGAAACAGGGGGGCGTTTTCGTCGCGCAGTCGCTGCCGGTGATGCTGATCAATGGAGTGAGCCTGCAGGGCGTCTATCCAGCGCGCCGTTGCGCCTGGTGGCACGAGCCGGATGGGCGAGACGCGAGGGCGAAGGTGTCCCGCAGCGCTCATCGGCAGATTTTCGAAATGGGCTGGGGCGTCCTTATCGCGGAAGCTCGAGATTCCGATCTGCGGATTGCCGGCGGCGCCTCGAGAGACGAAGCCGAGAGAGCCCTCGATCTCAGCAGCGAAGCCATTATCACCGAAGCTGCAGAATATGTGGCGCGTTGCGACATGATGCCTGACGCCGACCCGCTAATGCGCAGCATGGTCAGTCAGGGGATACATGCGGCCCTTTCCAGCATAAGGCGCGACGAAAATGGCGCCTTCGCCGGCCTTGCCGCCGGACAGGCCTATAGCGCTCCGGCGCGGACCTATTACCGCGACGGCTATTGGACCATGCAGCCGCTGTTGACGCTTGCTCCGGAGGCGGTGCGCGACGAGATCCGACTGCTCGCCAAGGGAATACAGCCCGACGGAGAGGCCCCGAGCGGCGTTATCCTGACGGGACCGGCGCAATCGGATGCCTGGCAGCGCTTCGTCGCCGACAGCAAAGCCAATCCCAAAACCCACAAAAGAGCAGTTCCGGAGTATCATAATCGTCCGCAGGATTGGTGGAGCGACCACTTCGACAGTCCGCTTTTCTTCATTCTTTTTCTGGATGACTATTTCGGCGTTACGAAAGACGCGGCCGAGGTGCAGCTTCATTGGCCGACAGTGCGGGCGATCATGGATCGCTATGTCAGCCTAGCCGGTCCCGACAGCGTTCTGCCGCTGAAACCGCGCAACGACCGGGATTGGGCCGACAATGTCTTCCGTGACGGCCTTGTCTCCTATGACCTCGGTCTCTTCGTCGGCGCGCTGGATGCTGTCGCGAGGCTGGGCGAAGGATACGATCCGACCCTTGCCGAACATGCACGCAAGACCGCAATTCTTGCCCGCCGGGAAATCGAAGCCAGGCTCTTCGTGCCGGCAACGGGAGGATATCTCGACTATGGGACACCCGGCACTTTTGTCGAAGATCATCTGGCTCTCGACAGTCTGACCTTATCGCGATTTAGTGCTATTTCAGAGGAGAGGGCTGTCGGCCTCCTGAGGGCGTTTGAAACCAGGCTGGAAACGCGCAACAATCAGGAACAGCCCTATGGCAGTTGGGGTGTGATGTGCGCCTATCCACCATTCAAGCGGCAAAGCGATTTGCGATCCAAGACCGCCTTTCCCTACCGCTACCATAACGGCTCGGACTGGCCTTATTGGGACGGCGCCTATGCCGAAGAACGCCTTCGCCACGGACTTGGAGGCGCCCGCTACGCGCTGACCCGCTGGTGGGAAACCTGCCTCGACAATGGCTGGATCGGCGCGGTGGAATATTTCTCGCCGCCCTATGGACGCGGCTCCCTGCTTCAGGGCTGGAGCGCCATGCCGGCAGCCGTCGCTTTGAAATATGGGCTCGACGCTGCAAATTCGGAGCCGATGTCATGAGCGGTCGGGCGCCGGCGGTTTCAGCGGGATCCCTGATCGATCCGCATTGCAAAGGCGACGGCGCCATCGCGTTCGAATTCGGAAAAGCCAAGGTGACGATAGAAGCCTTTGGCGCGTTCGTTTGTGGGGTCGACCCCGAGGTGCACGGCCGTGACTCCATGATTTCGAAGCGCCTGCAGCTCGGTGTCGATCATCTTTCGTCCCCAGCCGCTTGCCTGAAGCCCGGGAAGGATGTTGATGTGGAGATGCGCCGGGTACTGGTGCTGAAGCCAGGCCGTCCCGCTGCGCGGATTTTGGATTCGTTCCAAGACGTCGGCGTCGCGCGGACGGGTCGGCGCCAGTCCGGCGATCTCTCGGCGCACAAGCGGCCACCAGCTTGCCGCCAGGTCCTGATCGAACTGGCTGGTGTCGGGGGCGCCCACGACATAGCCGACCGGACGGTCATGCTGGACAAGAACAAAGGCAAAGTCTTTGGCGAACTTGAGATATGGCACCGACCAGATGTAACCGGGCAGACGCGGCTCACTATAGAGAGCGCTTGCATCGTGACCGCCATTCGCGGTTTTCAGGCAGATTTCAAAAAAGGCTTCGATATCCGCTTCAATCGCGGGACGGATGAAGCAGCTGGTGTCCATCACTGTGCCACCTCCTGCGTGGCGCTTTGTCGTTTTGGGTCGCGAGAGGAGCTGATGCACTGACGATTACCTCAGATTCGCCGGTCAGGCAAAGCTCTGGGGGAAGAAAACGTTCGGCGGCGCCTGGCGCAACGCTCGAACGGGGAGTGGAGAATAAACCAAGTGAGGTGGAGCAGATGAAAAGAAGCGTGAAATCGATCAACATACTGCCGGTATTTCAAATGAAAACGGCCGTCGCGCTTGCTGGTGCAGCGCTTATGAATTTTGGCCTTTCGGCAGCTGCCCGGGCTGACGATCTGGCTGTTTGGGATGACCAGACCTACGAAGGTCAGAGTGCGGTCATAGAGCAGCTGAACAAGGAGTTCGAGGCTGCGCATCCCGGCGTGACGATCAAGCGGACCGCCCGCACCTTCGATGACATGAAGTTGACGCTAAAGCTTGCGGTTTCGGCAGGAAACGGCCCGGTCGTCACGAAAGTCAACCAGGGCGCCGGCGATATGGGCGCAATGGTCAAGGAAGGACTGCTTCTGCCGGTTGACGACTACATCAAGAAATACAGCTGGGATAAGCGCCAGTCCGATTCCGTGCTGGCGCGAGATCGCTGGGATGGGCCAAAGTTCGGGGTCGGCAAGACCTACGGCATATCGGGCCTCGCCGAGATCGTCGGCCTCTATTACAACAAGAAGATCCTTGACGACGCCGGCATCGCACTGCCGCAATCCTTCGAGGAGCTTTTGACCGATCTCGACAAGCTGAAGGAAAAAGGCGTGGCGCCCTTCATGATGGGCAGCGCAAAGCAGCATCTCGCCCTGCACATGATCGGTGCCATCGATCAAGCCCATATCGACGCGAGCAATCGCGCCGAACTTGACGATCTGATCTACGGCAGGGGCGGCTCCTGGAATACCAAAGGCAACATCGAATCCGCAAAGCTGGTGCAGAAGTGGGCGCAAGGCGGCTATTTCTATCCCGGTTTCGAAGGCATTTCGGGTGACGACGCCGTTCAGCTTTTCATATCGGGGCAGGGCGCTTTCCTGATCTCGGGAACCTGGTATTTCGGTGATATGCAGCACAACCAGGATATCGGCTTCATGGCCATTCCTGCCCCAAAAGGCATTACCAAGCCGCTGAGCGTCGGAGGCGTGGATCTTGCCTGGGCAATAACAAGCCTTGCCAAAGACCAGAAAACGAAGGACCTGGCCGGTGAATATATCGACTACATGGTTTCGGAAAAAGCTGCCGAAGCCTGGGCCAATGCCAGCTATCTTCCGGCAACGTCGCTTGCGGCGGATGCGAAGCCAAAGCTCACGCCGCTGCTGAGCTCCGGCATCGAGATGTGGAAGACGCTCAACGCCAACGACGCTCTCGGCCACTATCCCGATTGGTCTAGCCCGACGATGCTGAAGACAATCGACGATAACACGCCGCTTCTCCTGTCCGGCAAGATCACGCCTGAAGCCTTTGTCGACGCTATGGACAAGGATTATCAGGCCTACCTGAAGGGCCAGAAATAAATGGCGCGGACGCAGGCCGCGACCGTCCGCGGCCTGCGTCTGGTCGACATCACCTTAAAAAACAGCGCTGCGATCTCAGGCTTGCTGCACGACGACGATCGTTTTGGCTTCATGGAGTACCGGAATGAAGCGCTCCCCACTTGATGGCTCCGAACATACCAACTGGATCTATCTATTCCCCGGATTGCTGCTTTACGCGGCCTTTGTCTTCGGGCCGATTGTCGCGGCTTTGGGGTTGAGCCTGACCAGTTGGGACGGCTTGACCGTGCCCAGGTGGGTTGGCCTCGGCAACTACGTCGATCTCTTTTCCGATGATCGTTTTTACATCGCCTTGCGCAACAATGCCGAGCTGATGATTTTTTACTGCGTCCTGCCGCTCGGGCTCGGCATAGGTCTTGCCGCCTGCGTCTGGAATCTGAAGCAACGCGAACAACTCGCTCTGCGGACGTTCCTGTTCCTGCCATATATCATGCCGACTGCCGTGTTGGGCATCATCTGGGCATGGCTCTACAATCCTGCATTCGGTCCGTTCAACCAGTTTCTGAGAGCAGTGGGCTTGGGCATGTTCGCACTCCCCTGGCTGGGAGATTTCAACTTCGTGCTTCCCGCGGTCGGGATCGTTGCCACCTGGTATTTCTTCGGTTTTTGCATGGTCATCTTCCTCACGGGAATTCAGCGCATCGACCCGTCGCTCTTTGATGCTGCGAAGGTCGATGGCGCTTCGGCGCGAAAGACGTTTTTCTGGATAACGCTGCCGCTTCTCATGCCGGAAATCAGGGTGGTTTTGCTGCTGACGGTCATCGCGTCGATCAAGAGCTTCGACCTGATTTTCACAATGACCCGCGGCGGTCCCGCCAACGCGACGCTCGTACCGAATATCTACATGTACCAGCTCGGTTTCGAGCTCAACCGGTTCGGCGCGGCGGCGGCCATCGCCATTGTCGGCGCGGCCCTGACATTCATCATCAACTATGCAATTCACCGGTTTGTCGGCTCGCAGAACAAAGGGGGGGCGTGATGAGCCGTTCGTCCAATATCCCCGCTACCACACTCCCTCTTCGCATTCTCCTCTGGCTTCTCGCATTCGTCACGATCACGCCATTCCTGCTTCTGCTTCTGACGTCAATAAAGAGCAAGGCCGACGTCCTGAAGGGTGCGTTCGCCTTGCCGGCATATCCGCACTTCGAAAATTACCTCGATGCCTGGAATGCCGGGCATTTCAATATCTACTTCTGGAATTCGATCATTGTCGTCATACCCGTTGTCGCCGCGAGCGTGTTTCTGGGCCTGCTGACGGGTTTCGCCTTCGCTTTTCTGTCTTTCCCGCTCCGGCGTATGCTGTTCGCCGTCCTGACGCTCGGCATGATGGTGCCGGCAGAGGCTTTCATCATTCCGCTTTATTATGAAATGCGGTATCTCGGGTGGATCAATACCTATGCCGCCGTGATCGTGCCGCAGATCGCGATGTCGATCCCATTCTCGACGATCTTCCTCGCCAGCGCGATGCAGCAATTGCCCGAAGAGATTCTCGAAGCGGCAGTCCTCGACGGCGCCGGGCGCTTCTATATCCTTCGCAAGATTATCGTACCCCTGATGGTGCCGGCAATGTCGACACTGGCGTTGTTCCTGTTCATCTGGACCTGGAACGAGTTTCTGATTCCCTTCATTCTGGTGAACGACGATGCCTATCGGACGCTGCCCCTCGGCATGCTGTTTTTCCAGGGGCGCTACACCGTCAACACGCCGGTTCTGACCGCCGGGGCGGTGATCGTCATTGCCCCGCTCATCCTGACCTATCTCATTTTCCAGCGGCGGTTCATCGCCGGCTTGACGGCCGGGACGACGAAATAGGCAGCCCAAGCCATTGGCGGCAAGGCTTCAAGCCGCTGCGGCGAGATTTCGGCCGCGCCTGTGACGCGCTTCCAGCGCCGCGCAGCCCCAGACCGTACCGAAGAGCAGATAGACATGCCGCCAGTGGTCGATGTCGATGACGTTGCCGATCGCCGCATGGCCGAGAACGGAGATCCAGGCAATCATCAGGAAGGGTTGCCACGGCCGGTCGTGAAGCAGGTTCCGGAAACCCAGGACGAGCGTCCAGAGGAGCATTCCGACATAGCTGACGAAGCCGAGCCAGCCATAGGAGGTGAGCGACTTCAGCCAGATATTATGCTCGTCCTCGGGAAACATGGTGCCGAACACGAGCGGACCGATGCCGAGCGGGCGCTCCATCATCATGGTGAAACCGATCCTGTGGCGCTCGAAGCGGCCGAGATGTTCGCCGTCATACTGCTGCACGAGCTGGGCGCGTGTCGAAAACAACTCTGCGACCTTCGGAATCTGCAGCGCCACGAGCAGCGATGCGACCAGCATGATGATCGCCGCCAGTGACAGGATCAGCACGCGCAAGCGGAAGGCGCCGCTGCGCTCCTTCAGCAGCATGATGAAAATCAGCAGCACCACGCCGAGCGCAAAGAGGCCCCAGGCAGCCCGGGAAAAGGAGAGGAAGATGCCGAGGGCAATCACGAGAAGGGCGGCTGCCTTCAATGGCGATTTCTTCAGGTCGCCGACCAGAATGCCGTGGATGAGATGGAGCGACGGCGGCACCAGGAAGGGGCCGAAGACGTTCGGATCCTGGAACGCGCCTTTGGCGCGGTCATAGAGAGTGAACACTTCCGAGCCGGGAAAGGCGTGGAAATAGCCGAGCACGCCAAGCGCCGACGTGACGACGGCAGCCAGGGTCCAGGCGTTGAAGATCAGCGGCAGCCGCTTATGGCTGTCCTCGATGATCGCCCCGTAGAATACCGCGGTCAGCGCCAGGAAGGTCGAGACGGCGATATACATCGGCGCCGTCGCAAGGTCATTCATCTGCGTCAGCGACAGCATGCCGCCGATATTGAAAGTGAGCAGCAGCGCAAGTAACGGCGCGACGCTGCGCGAAATCCTGAGCCCCAGGATGAACCAGAGGCCGATCAGTCCCGCCATCCAGAGTTCATAGGGCGCCGGCTCATCGATGACGAAGCCGGAGAGGAAAACACCGAAAGCCACGAAGGCGGAACCGATCAGCCGCAGCGTTGCCCGCTGCGGCTGGGCGACACGCGAATATGTCGCCTCGATCGTGCTCAATAGGCGTTTTCCGTGTTGAACAGCCGGACCGGCGTCAGGAACAGGATTTTGAGATCGAACCAGAGCGACCAGTTCTCGATATAATAGAGGTCGTAGGCCGTGCGGAACTTGATCTTCTCGTCATTGTCCACTTCGCCGCGCCAGCCGTTGATCTGCGCCCAGCCGGTCACACCAGGCTTGACGCGGTGGCGGGCGAAATAACCTTCGACGACATCCGCAAAGGCGCGGTCGCGCGCTTGAGCGAGAACCGCATGCGGACGCGGACCGACCAGCGAGAGGTCTCCCCGCAGCACATTGAAAAGCTGCGGCAGCTCGTCGATCGAGGTCTTGCGAATGAACCTTCCGACACGGGTGACGCGTGGATCGCCCTTGGTCACCGCGGCCTTCCCTGTGGGGTCGGCCATGTTGGTGTACATCGAGCGGAACTTGAAGACGTTGATGACTTCGTTGTTGAAGCCGTGACGCTTCTGCATGAAGAAGACAGGACCTTCCGAGGTCGCTTTGATGGCGATCGCGGTTGCGGTCATCAGCGGCCAGAGCAGCGCAAGCGCGACCAGGGTGAAAAAGATGTCGAAGCCGCGTTTGGCGACGGAATCCCAGTCGCGGATCGGCATCTTGAAAATATCGAGCATCGGCACAGCGCCGACATGCGAATAGGCGCGTGGCCGGAAGCGCAGCCGGTTGGCGTGCGCCGCAAGCCGGATATCGACCGGCAGGACCCAGAGCTTCTTCAGGAGATCGAAGATGCGCGCCTCAGCCGAAAGCGGCAGGGCGATGATCAGCATGTCGATGCGCGTCAGCCGCACGAATTCGACGAGTTCCGCCACGGTGCCGAGCTTCGGGTAACCGGCGACCATGATCGGTGAGCGTTTCTCGCCGCGGTCGTCGAAAATGCCGCAGATGCGGATGTCGTTATCGGCCTGCTGTTCGAGGATGCGGATCAGCTCCTTTGCCGGTTCGCCGCCGCCGACGATGACGGCGCGTCGCTCCATGATGCCGTTGCGCGCCCAGTTGCGGATGCCGTAGGCGACAAGGAAACGCTCTGCCGAGAGAAAGAGCACGCCGGCGGCGAACCACGGGGCA
Organism: Rhizobium esperanzae; assembly: GCF_002204185.1. Taxonomy (GTDB): domain Bacteria; phylum Pseudomonadota; class Alphaproteobacteria; order Rhizobiales; family Rhizobiaceae; genus Rhizobium; species Rhizobium esperanzae. The sequence continues at coordinate 184,003 of NZ_MXPU01000013.1, forward strand.
TAGGCATCGACCATCGCCCATGTGGCGCCACGAATGAGCGCAAACAGGCAGATCGTGAGGACAAGCGCGATCGTCCAGGAGGCGAGAATGCGGGGCATCAGCCGTAGCTTCGCCCGGAGCGCGGGAATGGTGTAGGTGTCGGCAAGCTGCAGGGCGATGACGGTCGCGGCCGAAGCGATCGCTGCCATGCCGGCCCGCAGCAGCAGAGGATCGCTGCCGTCGCCCGGCCAGAAGTAGTGGACGATCAGGGCAATCGAAAAGAGCGCCAGGAATTCCAGGAGCCGCAATTGGCCGATAATAATGGCAGGCGAACGAGTGCCGTCGCGGAACTGTTCGGCGATCTGCCGGGCATAGGCATTGATTTCAGTCGGCTCGGAGGCCTGCTCCCGACTTGCATTGCGTCGCGCCTCGATGTCGGAGACCTGCTTGCGCAGCGCTTCTACGTCGAACGGATCGCTTTTTTCCAGCTTGTTCATGGGGTTTTGTCGCTCGTTGTCAGCAAGCGAAATACCAGAAAGCCCCTAAGAAATATTTACGGCGCGCCGAACATTGCTTGTCCGGCGGGATCGACGAGTTCATGGTACAACGTCAGCACATCCTGCGCCATCACGGTCGAGGAAAACACCGCCTTTACCGCCGCATGCGACGGCATTGTTCTGGCGTGCCAGCCGGGCGTGCTGAGCGCTTCCGCCATGACGCGGGCGAGATCGTCGGAATTGCCGGGCTCTACAAGAGCCGGACTGTCCTTGCCGAGCACCTCAGGAATGCCGCCGACACGGCTGGCTATGATCGTCTTGCCGGCCCCCAGCCCTTCGAGCACGATATAGGGCATGGCTTCGGCGCGAGAGGGGACGACGAGATTTTGCGCCATGGCAAAGGCTTCGTGGATCCGCATTGCCGGCAGCATGCCGATCCGTTTGCCGAGGCCGCGTTCGATCATCATCTCGCGGTAGCGGTCGCGGTCAGGTCCGTCGCCGATCATCAGCGCCGAAAGCGGCCTGCCGAGCAGCCGCTCGGTCTTGGCGAAGGCATCGACAAACAGATCGGGACCCTTAAGGTCCCGAAGCATCCCGACATAGATGAAATGCACGGCATCCGACCGGGTGTGGATCGGCTCGAATTCACGCTCTCCGATGCCGTTGTAGATCAGTTTCGTCTTCGTCCGCGGCTTGCCCACCTTGCGGGCATAGGTGTCGCGCTCGTATTCGCAGATGAAGACCAGCGCATCGGTGAAATATTCCTGCAGGCGCTCCATCCTGAGGACGAACTGTCCTGTGAACGAAGAGCGCGAATAATGCAGGCTTCCGCCATGCGCGGTATAGAGGCGGGCTACGCGATACCTGTTCACCCGCAGGGCTGAGCCGGCAAGTCGCGCGAGCACGCCGCCCTTGGCGCCATGCCCGTGCAGCACATCCGGCCGCAAACTTTTGATCTTCTTGTACGTATCCCACATTGTCGCGATATCGGACGGGCTGACGGAGCGGCGGATCGGCACGCGCGTCAGGCCGAGCGACAAATATGGGCGGATATCGTCGAACAATCTGTCCTCGTGCTCGCCGCCGGTCGAGCTGTCGCAGAGAATGCCGATGTGATGACCGGCCTTGCTGTGTTCCTCGACCAGGTCGCGGACATGGCGGAAAATTCCGCCGACCGGCGATCTGAAGCAGTGAAGAATGCGGAGCGGCCTCTCTCTTGTCATTGCTCAGAAGAGCCGTTCGCGAACATAGATCGTGTCGCCGGCGATGATCGGGCCGGATATGTTGATGCGGCCGGTCAGCACCTGTCCGTTTATCTTGCGGGTGACATCGACCATGCTCTGGTTGGCGCGGCTGGTGAAGCCGCCGGCAACTGCGATGGCGTTCTGCACGGTCATGCCCGGAACATAGGCATATTGGCCGGGCTGGCCGACCTCGCCCATGATGAAGATCGAGCGGTAGCGGTCGACGTCGATGGTGACATCGGGATCGCGAAGATAGCCTTGCTGCAGTTTCTGGGCGATCTGCCCTGACAGTTGCTGCAGGGTTCGGCCGCGGGCAGGGACCTGGCCGATGAGGGGGAAGGCGATATAGCCGGCCTGATCGACCGTGTAGGTATTGGTCAGGCTCTGCTGGTCAAAGACGGTGATGCGAAGCCGATCGCCGCTATCGAGCGTATAGGGCTGGATGGTCGCCTCGTTGAAGGTTTTCGGCGCGGGTTTGTACGTCGTGCAGCCGCCCAATGCTGCCGTGATGGCTGCAAGGCTCAGGGCCAAAAGGATCTTGGGCGGGGCGACAGACATCCGCTGGTGCTCACAGAAAATGAACTCGGTGCAGCCGTTATCGATCCGTTAGGGTTAATACCCGGTAAAAGGCGCATAACAATTCCCCAGTTCTTTGCCGATCCCTGCTATTTCTTGGCAAGATCAGCATTAACCGTTGAGTTACCATGGTCGTTTACGCTTGCGGCACGTTTGTTGTGGAGTAAGAGCATGTCCGGCGTAGTGCGTGATCAGGATGTGGACATCGACCTCGGCCAGCTGGCTCGCGCCGTCTGGGCGCGCCGGCTCAGGATTTTGACGATCACGCTCGTGGCGGCCGGCGCCGCCTTTGCCGGCGCCAAGGTCATCTCGCCGCAATATCGCAGCGAAACACGCATCCTCATCGAACCCCGCGCGCCAGCCTTCGCCAACACCCAGCAGGCGAACGAAGCCGGCGCCGGGCCGCTGATGGACGAGCTGAATATCGCAAGCCAGGTGCAGCTCCTGCAATCGGCCGATCTCCTCAAGAAGGTGATCAACGACCTGAAGCTCTACAATCTGCCGGAGTTCGACGATGCCGCCAGCGGCTCGGCGATGAGCAGCATTCTGGTGAAGCTGCATCTAAAGAAGAACCCGATGGAGAACCCGCCGGAAGAGCGGGTGATCGACGCTTTCGTCGAGCGGCTACAGGTCTATCAGGTGCCGGGTTCGCGCGTCATCGGCATCAATTTCACGTCGAAGGATCCGAAGCTCGCAGCCGCCATCCCGAACGCTATGGCGAATGTTTACCTTTCCACCCAGAGCGGTGCCAAGCTTGCCTCCAATTCGGAAGCGACGCGCTGGCTTGAGCCGGAGATCGAAAACCTGCGGCAGAAGGTCAGTGAGGCCGAGAAGAAGGTTGCCGAATATCGCACCAGCTACGGTCTGCTGCAAACGAACGGCACGACCACATTCCCCGCCCAGCAGCTTAATGACATCTCCGCAGAACTCACCCGCGTGCGGGGCGACAGGGCCAATGCCGAGGCGAGGGCGCAGGCGGTGCGCAATGCGTTGTCATCGGGCGAAGCCTCCGATACGCTGCCTGACATCATGTCTTCCCAGGCGATCCAGCGGCTGAAGGCGACGGAATCGGGCCTGCAGTCGCAAATATCAGATCTGCAGACCAGCCTTCTCAACAGTCATCCGAGGCTGAAGAGCCTGCGCGCCCAGCTCTCCGATATTCGCGGCCAAATCCGCCAGGAGACGCAGAAGATCCTGGCAAGCATCGAAAACGAGGCGAAAGTTGCCGATCTCCGCGCGAGCGAACTCGAGCGCCAGAAGGACGCGGTTCAGGCCAACAGCGCCCGCGCCGGCGAAGACGAGGTTGGCCTCAACGCGCTGGAGCGCGAGGCAAACGCCCAGCGCCAGCTGCTCGAAACCTATCTGGTACGCTATCGCGAGGCTGCCTCGCGCGCCGACAGCAATTCCAGCCCGGCGGACGCCCGTATCGTTTCCCGGGCCATCGAGCCAGTCGACCCCTATTTCCCGAAGGTTGTGCCGATCGTTGTCGTCGCCGCCGTCGCGACGCTGATCCTGAGCGCTATCGTCACCATGCTCGCCGAACTCTTCAGCGGCCGGGCGCTTCGTGCCGTCGACGCGTCCCGTGACACGGTCAAGGCTGAAACGGTCGCCGAAGACAAGAATGTGCCGCAGGCCGCCTCGGTCGTCGCTGCCGTCAGAAGGCCCGCCCAGCCGAGCATGCTCGCCGTTGTCACGGAGGATGACGGAAAGGACGTGATCGAAGAAACGGCGGCTGCCGAAGAGACGCCGGAGGACGACAATGAATTTTCCATTGCCTCCGTTGCGGACTACCTCACGGGCAGCCGCGCGCCGCTGGCAATCGCCATATCTCCAACTGGCGACAATGGCTCGGCGGCGACGGTTGCGTTGACGCGCATGCTCGCCGATACCGGCCGCCGCGTCATTCTGATTGATATGACCGGCTCCGGCTATCCCACAGAACTGATGGCCGAGAACCAGGTCGCGGCTGGCATCACCGATCTGCTGTGCGGCGAGGCCGCCTTCGGCGACACGATCCATAGCGATCGTCTTTCCGATGCTCATCTGATCCCGCAAGGTCAGAGCGAAGTGCGCCGCGCCATGCGCGGTGTCGACCGGCTGTCGCTGCTGCTCGATGCGCTCGCCGCCGCTTATGACCTCGTGGTGGTCGAATGCGGTGCGGCCGATGTTGCCGGCGTCTCGCGGCTGACGCGCAGCCGGGATGTCGAGATCGTCCTTTCCCTTCCGGAGATGGAGGAGACCATCTTTGTGACCTTGATGACGGAATTCCAGGCTGCGGGCTATGAGCGCGTCGTGCTGATGTCGGGCGGCGAAGGGGCCGAGCAGACGCTCGGCCAGGCCGCTTGAAACATGTCGCGCAAAAGTGTGCAGCGTTTTTGCGAAGAACGACATGCGCAAGACAAAGAACGCTCAGCCGATCCGTGCGCGGATGTTCTGGGCGAGTTTATAAAGCTTCGGACGCGCCTTGATATGCGCCTTGCCCCGCGTAACGATCCGGTGTGCCGCGCCGGCGGCAAGGCCAAATGGCGAGACCGGCAGCACCACGTCGTAATGAGCAGTCTCGACCGGCGCCCAGGATCGTTTGTAGGTCTGATCGCCGAGGCCAAAATCGAATAGCGCGACGCCGCTGCCGTGCAGTCCCCAAATGATTTGCCAATAGAGGAATTCGCCGGGGCTCGTATCGGGCACAAGATCTTCATCGATCGCCCCGAACTGGCAGATGACGTGATCGCCCTTGCGCGAAATGCCCGAGATGGCAGCGATACGGTCCTTGTTCTCGCCCTTCAGCCGCAGCGCATGCATCTGCAGGCCGAAATACTGTCTTGCATCATCCCGCTTGTCGATGAGGCCGTGCAGGAAGGTCTGCGTTTCCCGATCGGCGAAGACGTCGGGCAGGCCAAGGCTCGCGAAGCGGATACTCTTCAGGTGGAAGAAGATATCGAGCAGGCGGTGCTGTTCTTCCGATGTTTCCGGGATGACATATTCGACGCCGCCTGCCGCCTCCAGGCGCCTTGATTGAACGCGGAATTTCTTACGCCGGCTCTTGGCGTTGAGCTGCTTCAGCGTCTCCTCGAAATTGGAGAGGAGCGGCAATTGATAGGCGTGGTTCTGGTTCTGCACCATCGGCAGTCCGGTGAGCGGGGTCGGCCGCCCGCGCCATTCCAGCGGAAGGTTTTGCAGCAGCAGCAGATCGGCATGGCCCTTCAAGGCCTGCCGAAGCTGCCCCGCGAACTTCTCCGCGTCGATGCTGCCGCCGCTTTCGGCAAAATTGCCGGAAAACAGGCCTGTGTTGATATTGCTGTGATCGGCAGCGATGAACTTGGCGACGGCCAATCCGCGGGATCTGACGATCTCGATCGGCAGAATGAAGGCCGTCTCCCCGGCATAGGTGCCTTTGAGGATCGCCAGCGGCCGCCGAAAGGCGTTGACCCAGGCGGCGCACCAATCATAGCTCTGATGAAGCGAGTGGAGATCGTCGGTCTCCAGAGCCCGCCAATCATCCTCCAGCGGCTGCATCGCGTCGAATACCGAGATGTCGATTTTTGCCATGGCAAGTTTCATGCTCACCTGGCGTAGGCGTGAAATCGCCACATCGGCCAGCGCGTCATCGCCTGACGGCTGTTCATCAACATCAAGCTTTTGCGTCTGCACGGGAACTCTCCGGTCAAAATGCTGAACGGGAAGGTAGGTGTGCGGGACGTATATTTGGTTTAAGCGCAGCTCCTCAGCGAGGTTTTCCGCCGATCACGGTTATTCGGCCGTTAATGGCCTATTGCTGCCGCGGTCCGGCCATCCACTTGATGATCACCATTGCCGGGAATACCCAAAGCAGGCCGGTCAGCAGGAAGTAGAGCAGGTGCCCCCACCAGGGGGCGTTGCCGAGCGTCGCCACCGCGATCGTGTTCGCCACCAGCGCATAGACGAGCACAAGCACGATGATAAGGATCGTGCCGATGAATTTGCGGAGACGGACGGGCATTGTTTATCTCTTGTCTGAGGTAGCGCGGAGCGGCGCGACGGCATGCCGCAAAGCTTCGGGGCTTGTTTTGCATGAGCCGGTGGGGCAAATCAACTGCCGGACAGAAGGAGACATCATGGCCGTCGCGAACCCCACCATGGAACAGGCGATCCTGATCGAAGTACGCAAGCAGAACCGCAACCGCCGCGCCTTGCGGCTATGGCTCGGCGTCGTGCTTTTGGCGCTCTTCTGTCTCGTGCTCGTCGGAGGCGCCACGCGGCTGACCAATTCCGGCCTGTCGATCACCGAGTGGAAGCCGATCCATGGCGTCATTCCGCCGCTGTCGGCCGCGGAATGGGAAGAGGAGTTCCGGCTCTACCAGCGCATTCCCGAATTTCAGCAATTGAACAGTTCCATGACCGTCGACGAGTTCAAGGGCATCTTCTGGTGGGAATGGGCGCACCGGCTGATCGCCCGCGGCATCGGCGTGATCTTCGCGCTGCCGCTCCTTTTTTTCTGGCTGACGGGGCGGATTGAGAAACGCCTGCGCTGGCCGCTTGTCGGCATCCTGGCGCTCGGCGGTCTGCAGGGTTTCATCGGCTGGTGGATGGTATCGTCAGGGCTGTCGGCTCGCACCGACGTCAGTCAGTACCGGCTGGCAACGCATCTCGTCATGGCCTGCTTGATCTTTGCCGGCTGCATGTGGATCATGCGCGGGCTGTCGCCGCACTCCAACGATCCGGCGCCGGCACGCAGCTCGCGCGGCTTCGCTGCCGCCATCGCTGTTTTCGCGCTGTTCCAGATCTATCTCGGTGCCCTGGTGGCGGGACTCGATGCCGGTTTTTCCTATAATACCTGGCCACTGATGGATGGCGCCGTCATTCCCTCCGATCTGCTCATTCAGCAGCCCTTCTGGATCAATGCCTTCGAGAACCCGAAGACAGTGCAGTTCATCCACCGCATCGGCGCCTATACGCTCTTCCTGCTGACGTTGATCAACATGGTGATCGCCCTTCGCGCCGCACCCTGGACCACCCATGCCCGCCGCGCCGTCCTGCTTTTCGCGCTGGTGATCGTTCAGGCGGCGATCGGCATTGCCACGCTGCTGATGCAGGTGCCGCTTCACTGGGGGCTGCTGCATCAGGCCGGCGCGCTTGTTGTATTCGGTTTCGCCGTCGCCAACTGGCGTGGCTTTTACGGCGAATACCCGCACGAGACGATGATCACCGAACGCGATTGAAGGCGGGAGGCTGTCATTTGTTCTAACGCAGCACGCCGTCGAGCAGCGGCATGCCGATAATGGCAGCCGCCGCGATCAGCGCATAGCAGGCGATCCGGAAGGTCCGTTCCTCGGCAAGCCCGAACAATTTCGAGCCGCCATAGAGACCCAGCGCATAACTCGGCAGGACGACGACGGTGAGCGCGAAGACGGCGGGCACGAATAGTCCGCCGATATAATAGCTGATGGCGCTGAACACCGACGAGATCGAGAAATACAGCACGACATTCGCTCTGACACGCGCGAAGTCGGTCTTGCCGCCGAGCCAATAGGCGACGACAGGTGGCCCGCCGAGCTGCGCGGCGCCGCTGAAAAGTCCGGCGATCAGGCCGACGCCGCTGCTGAGCGGCGCTGACGGCGCGCCGTGGTAGCGCCATCCCGATACGAGAAGCGCGAGCAGAGAGATGGCGATGATCGTGATGCTCCAGCGCAATAGCGTCGGGTCGAGCAGCGCTAGCAGCGCCGTGCCCACCGGGACGCCGATTGCCGCACCGGCCGCCATGACGAAGACCTCGGACCGGTTGGCGTCGCGCCAGGCGGGTGGGATCATCCCCAGTGTGGCGATGCCGTCGATGACGAGCAGGATCGGCGAGACCAGCTTCGGCCCGACGATGGCGCCGCCGAGCGGGACGAAGATCAACGCTGCGCCGAAACCGGAAAAGCCGCGAGCGAGCCCGGCGATGAAGGCAAACGCCATCAGCGCATAAATGCCGTGGCCGGATAGGGCGGCGGCAAACCACGCCTGCATATCGGCGACAAGCCCATCCAGCATCATGGCCTCAGCTGGCGAGCATCAGGTCCATGTTCTGCACGGCGGCACCCGAGGCGCCCTTGCCGAGGTTGTCGAGCAGCGCCACCAGATTGACCTGGGAACCACCCGGCGTACCGAAGACGAAGAGCTTCATCGTGTCCTTGCCCTCGAGTTCGACGGCGTTGACGCGGGGGAGCGCCTTGCTTTCGGAAAGCGGCACGACGGTGACGATGTCCTGTCCGGCATAATGGGCAACCAGTGCCGCGTGAATGTTTTCCATCGTCGCGCCCTCGGCGAGATCGTCGAGATGCAGCGGCACCTGCACGATCATGCCCTGCGCGAACTTGCCGACCGACGGCGAGAAGATCGGTGCGCGGTTGAGCAGGCCGTGCACGGTCATTTCGGGCACATGTTTGTGAGTGAGCGGCAGGCCATAGAGGAAATGCGGCGCGGTGATCGCGTCCGGATGATCCGGGTTTTCCATCTGCGCGATCATCTGCTTGCCGCCGCCGGTATAACCGGAGACCGCGTTAACCGTCACCGGATATCCATCCGGCAGAATGCCGGCGGCGCGAAGCGGCCGGATGAGGCCGATCGCGCCCGTGGGATAGCAGCCGGGATTCGAGACGAAACGGGCGGAAGCGATTTTCTCGGCCTGCTCCTTGTCCATTTCGGCGAAGCCGTAGGCCCAGCCGGGATTGACGCGAAAGGCCGTCGAGGTGTCGATAACGCGGACGTTGTTGTTGGCCGAAACCATCTGAACTGCTTCCTTCGACGCGTCGTCGGGCAGGCACAGGATGGCAATATCGGCGCCGTTCAGCATATCTTCGCGCATGGCGGCATTGCGCCGCTCGGCCTCGGGAATGGACAGAAGCTCGACATCGCGGCGGCCGGCCATGCGCGTGCGGATCTGCAGACCCGTTGTGCCGTGTTCGCCATCGATGAAGATTTTCGGTGCCATGTTAGACCTGCGCTTTCAATGGGTTCTGAGGATTCCCGGATTCAATTTGAACGATGATAAATCAGCCTTGTGACACCGCAATAGCGCGTCGCTCGGCATGAAGGCCAAGCATATACATTGCCACCGTTGCCCCCGCAATGGCGGTGATATCGGCATGATCGTAGGGCGGCGACACTTCGACCACGTCGGCGCCGCGGATATCGAGTTGGTGCAGACGCTGCAGCACCGAGAGGATCTTGGCGCTCGATGGTCCGCCGGCAACCGGCGTGCCGGTACCCGGGGCAAAGGCCGGATCCAGGCAATCGATATCGAAGGTGAGATAGGCAGGGGCGCCGCGCGTATGGGAGATGATTGCCGAGGCGATGTCGCCGGCATTCATGTCTTCGACCTGATGACCATAGAGAATATTGAGGCCGCAATCCGCCGGCGCATGGGTGCGGATGCCGATCTGGATCGAGCGGTCAGGATCGATAATGCCCTCGCGCACGGCCCGCGCCACGAAGGAGCCGTGGTCGATACGCCGCTCTTCGTCGAACCAGGTGTCCTGGTGAGCGTCGAACTGCACGAGTGCGAGAGGCCCGTGTTTTGCCGCATGGGCTTTCAGCAGCGGCCATGTGACGTAGTGATCGCCGCCGAGCGTCAGCAGAAAGGCGCCACTGTCGAGGATCGCGTTCGCCTGGTGTTCGATGGCACCAGGTGTGTCCTGATGATTGCCGTAGTCGAGCAGACAATCGCCATAGTCGATCACCGCCATGTCGGCAAACAGTTCGCGGTTGAAGGGATATTGCGCATCATTGTCGAAGATCGCCGAGGCGCGTCGGATCGCCTGCGGGCCGAAGCGCGTGCCCGGCCTGTTCGATGTGGCGGCGTCGAAGGGGATGCCCCAGACGGCGACATCGACGCCGGTAAGTTCTTTGGTGAAGCGGCGGCGCATGAAGGACAGCGCACCGGCAAAGGTGGGATCGCTGGCGGCCGAAGTGAGGCTGGTCGCCATGAAGGCATGATCGATGGTCTTGTTCGCCAAGGGGGGCTCCTTCTCTGTGGGCGCTAACGTAGTCGCGTTCGATGTCGACCTTATATTGCCAGGCCACCGGTCACGACCAAACCGCCTGATGGCGTCTGCCTGATCCTGCCCCGAAAGGAACTGATGTTTCCTTTCGGGGCAGGTAAGGGGTAGGCGAGGTGCGCCGAGATTTCAAGCGATGCCTCGCTTGACGGCCGCTCTGCGTTTTAAGCTGCCGCCATTCCGTGGCAAATTCTCAGACCGCCGTCCGCGCCAGCTGGCGCAATCCGGCCAGCGTTATCAGCGCTGCCGCGCCGGTATAGGCTGCGAGCGGCCAGGCCGTGTTCCCGTCGAGCAGAACCACGAACAATGTGCCTGCAACAGCGACCAGCAGGCTTTCGACGCAGAAGTAGAGCGCCACGGCTGTTCCCGCGGTATCGCCGAAAGCAGCAAGCGCACCATTGGCGGTGACGGCTGTCGCAAATACAATGCCGATCGCGATGATCCACATCGGCAGGATGAGGCCGATAAGCGGTGCCTGCAGAAACATCTCTCCTGTGCCAAGCATGACCGCGCCGACAAGCAGCATCGCCATGCCTCTTGCGAGACTGCCTGCGATGCCCCAGCGTGTGACGAAGCGGCTGGCAAAGCGCGCTGTCACGATCATCACCAAGGCCACCGAGGCAAAGATGAAGCTGAAGGTGATGCCGGAAAAGCCGGCCCGATCGATCAGGATGCGGGGTGCGGTCGAGAAGAAGACGAAGAAGGCTCCCATCGCCGCGCTGAAGCCGGTCGTGTAGATCCAGAAGGAAAAGCTCGCGAGGATCGGGCGTATGGCGATGCTTGTCGCCGTCGTAGCGGGGCAGGTTTCATGCCACCGCATGCCGGCATTGAAACTTGCGACGGTCGACAGCAGGCCGATGACGAGAAAGATGGCTCGCCACCCATAATGGTCGGCAATCACCGCGCCGACGATTGGCCCGAACGCAGGCACAAGCGATAGCAGGGACCCGAGCAGGCTATAGATCACGCTGCTTTCCGGCCGTTCGGCGTAGACGTCGCGCACTGTTGCGAAGGTGGCGACAAGAGCCGCCGAGGCGCCAATCGCCTGCAACAATCGCAAGGCCACAAAGAGGAGGGCGGATGAGGCCCCGGCGAGCAGAAAGGACGCAAAGGCAAAGAGTGCCGCCCCGCCGAGCAGCACGGGCCGTCGCCCGACGATATCGGAGATCGGACCAAAGACAATCTGGCCGACGCCGAGCACAAGCATGTAGAGGCTGAGGGTCAACTGGATGACTTCAGGCGAGGTGCCGAGCGCCTGGGGCATCGTCGGTACGACCGGTAGATAGATGTCCATGGCAAGCGACGCCAGGATGTCGAAAGGAGCCATCAGCAACAAGCTTGCCGGCACGGAGTAATTCCACGATGGAATTTTCGGGTAAGACATGGGTAAGATCCGCTCAAATGATTTTCATTCGGCGGCGATCTGTCATTCATCAGTATCGGATTTGCTGGGACAGATGCCGCAACAACAGCGCAAAGTTGTTGCGGCCTAGTTGTCTGCGGACTTGGTTGTTCCCATGATGCGACCTTGATTGCGGCTCCGCTCGTTCGTGAAGCGGTTTGTCGGATTTCTACCAGCAGAACCGAAGTGCGGCAATGGCGACCGGCGAGGCGATGCCGGGATTCATCGAACGCCAAAACAAAAAGGCCGGGTTTCCCCGGCCTCAGGCTGCTGACAAACCCCGTCATTTTTTGGCGGGGTTTTGTTTTGTATTGATATTGGTGGCTTGAACGACTTGCGATGGCGGGCTTTCGGAGGCGTCATCGCCTCATGCGGGCGTTGGTTTTGGTGCCGTTGTGAGGGCCATCGCGATCTTCTTGATGTTCTGCGCTGCGGCTGCCAGCAGGCACTGGCATGCGACGCGGATTTGACTTCGGAAGCGGGCATAGCGATGTCCGTGAAGCTGTTTGGCATCCGCGAAGGAGCGTTCGACCGTCTCCTTTCGCCGCTTGTAGATTG
>NZ_MXPU01000014.1 GCF_002204185.1 Rhizobium esperanzae
CCACAGAGCACACCGTGACGCCGGGCTCGCAACTCTCCGCAATAATCTGCGCCTTCTGATCGTCGCTCCATTCGCGACGACGGCCATTGCCTGTGAAAACCTCAAACCGGCGTATCGGCTCATCCTTAGTTTTAAGCGTAAGTTCTGAAATCGACATATGTCCAAGCCCTCTTTCGAGGTTGAACATCAATGATCAAGCGATGATCCGGAAGGTGGGAGCAGGACAGCGCTTACAACGGCTCAGCAATGATCGCGACAAAAACTACGAGCTGAGCCAAGCTGATTTTTATCAGCTCTTTGCGTACGGGCAAAAATACCTCGGTGGTACTGGTGAAATGTACCTCGTCTACCCGGCGGTGTCGGATTTCCCCATGATGCGGGCGCCGTTCAAACTGTCAGATAATTTGCTGTTGCATGTTTTACCGTTCGACTTGGAGCGACGGCAGGCTCCGTACACATTCCTCGCAGGCTGAAGTTGGCATGTGCCGCCCCTCATTGCTCGCTAGCCGCAGGATCGGGCCGGCGCCCATTTCGTTGCCGCCCTCGCGATGATTTGGAACATCTCAATATGTTGATGCTACACGGTTCCGAGGATCGCTGTTCTGGGCATATCGGATGTGGCTCTAAGTAACTTGTTCTCTGGCCGGGCGCGTACATATCGCCCCAGTTTGCTTGCGAGATTGTTCTCTTCAAGAAACTGGAAGCTGACCTTGGACTCGGGGCGACCTGAAAGCGTCCGGCTGCGTCAGGATGGCGACGAAGAGTTCCGCTGCCTCGAGATCGTATCCGTTTCCACTAGCAAGGCTCTCCTCTGGCATGCCGTCGAGGTCCGCACACGCAACAGAACGGAAACCCTGTCAGGGCTAACGGGTGAATCTGCGGCACAACTAGTCGCAGACGTTCATGCATTCATCAACGCCTACCTCTTTGGCCTCATCGGCAACGAGAGAGAGCGCTTGCTCGATGTCGATGCCAAACTTCGAGAAATCACAGCAGGCAACCGGCAATATCTCGCGCAAGCCGATCTTGGACAGGCTATCACGAGCGTGCCCGGCAATGCCGCCGCGGCGCTCGCTCATCCGCTTCTCGATCCACAACTCATGCCGGTCGGGCTCAAGAAGTCTTTACCGGCTTCGTTCGCAATGCTGACCGACCCGAGCGTTCGCCACGCCTATAATGAAGCGTTCGTCAGGTCTGAGCTGCTTGAATTCCAGCATTTCTTCGACCATCTCGATGGGCGATCGCTATCCGATCAGCAACGCGAGGCTTGTATCCGGCTGGACGACAATAATCTGCTGGTTGCCTCCGCCGGTTCCGGCAAATCGGCGACCATGGTCGGCAAGGTAGCCTATGTGTTGGAAAAGAAGCTCTATCGACCAGACGAGATTCTGCTTCTCGCCTTCAATAAAAGCGCCGCCGATGAACTCAGGACCAGGATTGCGAGACAGCTCGGGGTCGAGGAAAGCGCGCTGGAGTGCCGCGTCACGACGTTTCACGCGCTTGGACGCGGTATAATAGAAGACGTGGAGGGACGCCCGCCCCAGCTTGCCAACTGGGTAGATCATCCTGGCGGCGAGACCAAGGTAATAGAAGAGATCATCCGAGGCCTTGTCGAGACAGATCTGGAGTTTGCCAGATTGTGGAGCGACCTGCTTGTGGTCCATCCCAAAGCAGACATGCCGGCCGCGGTTTTCGACGTCGAGATGGATTTTCGCCGCTACGTGTCGGATCGCATCAGGAAGGGCGCCGCTACGATAGGTTCGCTTTCCGGAGTGACCGTCAAATCGTTGCAGGAACAGAAGATCGCCAACTGGTTATGGCTGCACTCCGTCGCGTTCGAATACGAGCGGCAGATCAAGATCGAAAATGAGGACGGCACCTTTCGACACCTGCATCCCGATTTCTACTATCCGCTGACCGACACGGTGCATGAGCACTTTGCGCTCAACGCCGACGGCACCTCGCCCTTCGCAGATTATGTCCAACACGCCGACAGCAAACGGCAGGCGTATCGCCGGAAAGAGATCGATTTTTTCGAGACCACCTCGGCGCAGGCCAGCAGCGAGACGATGCTCAGCACTCTTGAAGCGGAACTGGCACGGCGCGCCATGCCCTTCGAGCGCAAGAGCTATAAAGAAATCACTAAGGCCCTCGAGCCGGTCGTGATCAAGCATTATCACAAGCTTATATCCACCTGCATCAAGCATATCCGCGCCAGTCATCTGACGCTCGAAATGCTGCTCGAGCGCGCCAAGACCCTGCACGACAAGGAGCGTGGCAAGCTCTATGCGCGCGTCGTGTGGACGATCACGCAAGGGTATTCCCGGAGACTCGAAGAATCCCAGCGGATCGATTTCGACTCGATGATCGCCGATGCTGTAAGTCTGGTCCGGACCGGCCGATATCAAAGCCCGTATTCTCTGATCCTTGTTGACGAGTTCCAGGACATTTCCGAGCCGCGGGCCAACCTTATCAAGGCGCTCAAGCAGCAGAAGGCGTTCAGCAAGGTGTTCGCGGTCGGAGACGACTGGCAGTCGATCTATCGCTTCGCTGGCTCTGACATCACGATCTTCATGCAGTTCGAGGCGAATTTCGGAGCCAGTTGGCAGGGGCGCCTTGAGCAGACCTATCGGTGCAACCAGCTCATTGCGGAGACGGCCGCGAAGTTCGTCCAACGGAATCCGGAACAGATCACGAAATCGGTGCATTCGATACGTGCTGCGGTACCTCGCTCGATACGGGTGATACCCATCGATGGCAAAGGTGGCAGGCCAGACTTCGGGTTGGCCTGTCATCGCATTCTCGAGCGGCTTGATGCGTTCTTGGAAGATATTGCGTCGCAATGGCGGAGTGCACCAGGCACCACGCTCAAGGTTTTGGTGCTGTGGCGATACAATCACGTTGACCCGTTTCAAGGAACCCTACCGTCCTTTGCAAACATCGAGGTTTCCGGCCAATCGTTTCATCGGGCGAAGGGACTCGAAGCAGACTATACGATCCTGCTTGATGTCAGCGAAGGCGATTACGGTGTGCCGAGCCGGGTCGAAGACGACGAACTTCTTAATCTGGTGATACCCCGCCCCGAAACGTTTGCCTACGCCGAAGAAAGGCGCCTGTTCTACGTTGCGCTGACACGCGCCAGCCGCGGCGTGTACATCGTCACCAACAGCCGCCAGCCGTCACGATACATCCGCGAACTTTGCGAGATCGCGGGCGCTGAGGTCCGCTTCGAGACGACCGAGGGGGCTGTTTTACGCCAGTGTCCTACCTGCCTAGTGGGCCAGATCATCGAAATCCGCAATCGTGACGGCGCGGTATTTTGTGGGTGCAATCAGTTTCCCGATTGCAGTCGGACTGAGCGAAGCCCTGTTCGACCGGTGTCGAGATTGCGAAGGAGGAGGTGAAGCGACTCACATCAACCCCACAGGTGACTTGGGGCGGGGTGGCCATCGATGTCCGGCATGGCCGTCAGGATGCTGAGGTAAGCGTGGTCAGGCATGTTCGTCGTAATAGATCGTGTCAAGCATGGCGACTCGATAATCCCACAACTCGCTATCATCCCCGTCTGGGCGCGGTGCGTTATACCAAGGCGATGACTGGATCGGCACAATGACTCGATCCCAGTAATTTTCCAACGCAAGTGTTGTCGGGGCGAAATTTAAGGCTTTCGCCAAATTGGCCTTGTTCTTCCCGTTCGCGCAAACGAACGTGTCCGGACGTTTCATGGCGAGAAGCCGCGTCGCGGTAGGGTATTCGCCGATGTGATGGGCTTTGGCATCCACAAACGCTTTGCGGAATCTGCGACAATATTCCGTGAAATCCTCCAGCATTACCGGGTCTTTCCGGGGGATGCAGTCCAAGGCCGCGCCAAGCTGGCGGTCTTGCTTCGCTATTAGACCGGCGAAGTCGCCGTTACCGCCCATCGAGCCGAACCAGCCCCAATCATGGCCCCCAAGGCCTACGGCTTCCTTCTCGGCGTTGCCGAGCGTGCCGGCGATCCCCTTACATTCTGTCACTGAAAGGTCAGAGAACCGGCCGGCACTTGCGAAAAGGCGCTGAATTTCGCGAAGTAGTCTCATGCGGCGCTTGAAATGATGGTGAGGGTCGAGTTTTGCGGTCCGCGCGAATTCGTCCCAACTCATCATGGCCAAGGACGAGATGAGCCCCTTCCCGCTCTTCTTGTCGTCGGGAAGGATTGGGTCGCGCTGGCCGCGCCGCTTTCGAGCGGCCTCGAATTGTCGACGATAGCTATCCGCAAGTATCTTGGTGACAGGCTGTTTCAGTGCATCATAGCCGGAAAGCTCACTCTGTATCTGGTCGAAAATCTCATTGTTGGCAGAGCCTTCGATGTGCAGGCAAGCCTCGTGATTCAGGCCGAGGCCGCCCTTCGTGAAATTGGCACTTCCGACGATGGCTTCAGCTTCACTTCCGGTTCGAAACAAATAGAGCTTGGGATGGAAGATCCGCTTGTCTGCTTTGGCGATGAAGGCATTCTTGGTGCCGATTAGCCGCTCAACAAGATCGGGTGAGGTCGCAAAGCCGTTTAAACCGAAGGTGACGGAGCGAAATTTCGCCTTGTTTTCCATCAATCGATCGGCCAGTTTCCCATTGTATCCCCAAGCTACTGCGATCTGGATTTCATCATGGTCGCCAATAAGGCGATTCAGCAGGGCTGGCATTGTTCCGGCGTTAAGCAGCGCGACCTTCATCATTCCCCCCAAAAGCTAAGCCGGCGTCAAGCGACGGCCCAAGTCCCACACTCAGAACCAAGGCCTTACATGTGAAGTCTTTGGATTTGATTGCCGCCCATCCGCTCAATCGACATCGCCTGGCAAAATAGCCTCTCAAGGGCGCCTACCTTGGCTGGTTCCGTTCTTTGAGGGCGACACGCAAGCCACCTTGGACCCGCCGAGGGAGCCAAATTTCGCCCTGAGGCACGCGTCCCCTCGCACGCTCGCTTGCTGGGTGGCCGCGAATGCGGCAAGCCAATGGGCGCGCAGACTTGAAGCTTCAGAATGGTGAGCCGAACCGTCGGAATCGGCTGCGGCTGGAGTCTGAGCGCAATTGGATGGAGTTGGGTGGGGTTCATCCCTTAAGGAAGTTCGGCATTGCAGCTGACACGAGCGTTGTGCTGTGTTTGTTTCCGATTTGTGCGTCTAGGATCGCATAATGGATCGTCGGGAACCTATGTATGTCTCGGACAAACTACAGGTCGCCGCTTCCTTTCAGTATGGACCGCCATCAGCCCCATTCGATTGGCCACATATTCTGCTCCCGAAATGGTGGGGTGGACCGGTTATGACGGTAGGTATAGACGCGTGGTCCGGTAGGCGCTATTCGTGATGTACCAACATATCAGCAAACCATCCCGTGGATTCTCCAAGGCCTCTTGTATTGAAAAAAGTGCAACGCAGTTTTGCCGTCGAGTACAAAACCGGCAGGCGAAAACTCGATAGGTCAAACTCGATCTGGGGCAACGTTGATTTGAAATCCGTCGCTCGCGACCTGGAGGAAGAGGCAATGCCGTTTCTGTCGGGTAGCTCTCAGAGTGGCAAATCCGACTGCGAAATGTCTTTACCAAAAGCAGATCAGGTCGAGCCGTTGTTGACAGCGCCTCTCGGGCCGTCGACAACTGCATCAGACACACAGGAGATAAGCATGGCCGACGAGACTGATACTGCAACCAGTGCCGATGTGCCGACCGTTGTCGAAACGCCTATTGCGCCGAAGAAACAGCGCAAACTCCGGGCCAAGAAAACCGCGGCACTTGAGACGCCGTCAGCTGACGCTGCGGCAGAGCCAGCAGTTGCTCTGGTCGCCGCCGGTGGTGTGAAAAGGAGAAGGCGCAAGGCAAAGGTGATCGAAGTTACGGCGAGCGCCAAACGCGCACCTGTGCGCCGCACTCCAAAGGCTGTGCAGACAGCGCCGGTCGCGCCGATGACGGCGATCGATGAGATGGCGGATCTCCTGCAGTTGGAAGAGGAAAATCAGCGACTGCGCAAGCTTCTGGCTGAAAAACTTCGCGCTGAAAATGCCGATCTGCGCAAACGGCTCAAGCTCGATTGACAAAAGCGGCTGGTCAATCGCCGGCCGCATTTCCATGCTTATCGAGAGATACAATTTGGCAACGGTGAATGCTGTTGCCGGAACTAAAACTCACTGCCTGCTTGCGGGATAAATCGCGAGGTCGGATAGATGGCGTCTCCCTGGAAATTTCTTGCCCGTCTGATCTCACCTGGACGCCAACAAAAAAGAGAAAGCGGCTCGAACGAGAAGGTTACGTCGGTGGCGTTGCCTATTTCCGGTCCGACTGAAGCGCCTGCCGAGGAGAGCGTGAATGGCGCTGATCGACCGGTTAGCGAGGAGCTACCTCGTCATGGTCAAGCCGCTGCAATTTCCGTAGAGCCGGTGCATTCGGATGAAGCCAAAAACGGTGCCCGCGATAGGGTCGAACGCGGTGCAGCAAAAATTGGGCAGGCCGCTAATCAGGCTTTATCCGGCGGTACTGGTATCGACGTCACCGCTGCACATGATGATACTACGCAGATCAGGCGAACTGTCAAAGTGGCACCGCGAAAGCAAAGACGTCGCAGCAAGGAAGCGGTAGCGGTTGCGAACGTTTCGCCCGTATCCCAGATCGCACACATTGCAGAGGAGATAAGGCTCGATGAAGAGATCAGGGTGCTCAGGGGGCAGCTGGCGAGAAAGCTAACGCTGCAAAACGCGCAGTTAAGAAAAATGCTGGAGCGATTTGAACGGTGAACGTGGGGCCGAGTTGATTTTGCTCTACGCATTTGAATGGGCGTTCGACCCTGGTCAACTTGCATAGTGGGCTAGATGCTGGGAGTGCATGTAAAGGCGACGATGACATGTGGCGCAACTTGCGATGTGTTGATGGCCGAAATCTCCGACGACAATCAACGAGTTTCAGCCAACGTGCCAGGGGACGCTGCTTACGGCCAGTTCTTCTTCGACCACCGGTCCGCCTCCAGAGATCGCGGACCAATGAATCGACAACGGACATAGCGCCAGCATAAGTCGCAAATTCGCAAACGTTTAGGCCAAAGCGAAATGACGCGCAATCCACCGGGTTAGTAAAGCAATCGAGCGCGTATCGTTCCCGGAATCTGGCGAATTTCATCAAGGATGTCACCCGCTCTCTGGCCAATGCTCTCGGCCTCAATCACCACATAACCCATCTCGCCGTAGGTCTGCAGGAATTCGCCGACGATATTTAGTCCGCGGGACGAAAAAATCATATTCAAACTGTTCAAGATGCCAGGGCGATTTTCATGAACATGGATGAAACGTGTGCCGTTCGGTCGCGGAGGCAGTTGAACCTGGGGAAAATTGACCGCGCCCAGCGTCGAACCGACGTCCGAATATTCGACGAGCTTCCTTGAGACTTCCCCTCCGATGCGCTCCTGCGCTTCTTCGGTTGAGCCGCCGATATGTGGCGTCAGAATTACATTGTCCAAACCCTGTAGCGGCGTCTTGAAAAGTTCTTTATTGGATGCCGGCTCTTTCGGGAACACGTCCACAGCCGCGCCTGCGAGATGCCCTTCTTTCAAAACCGTCGCAAGCGCCTCAAGATCGACCACGGTCCCGCGGGAATTGTTGATAAAAACGGCTCCCTTTTTCATTCGGCGCAGTTCAGCCTCAGTGATCATGTTTCGCGTTGAACTGGTCTCTGGAACATGCATCGTCACATAATCTGAGATTTCGAGCAGTGCCCCGAGCGTCGCCATCGATTCTGTATTGCCGTGGCGAAGCTTGTCCGAGGGATCGAAATAGCGCACGTTCATGCCCATACTTTCCGCAAGAACGCCAAGCTGCGAACCGATATTGCCATAGCCAACGATGCCCAGCGTTTTCCCGCGAACCTCACGACTGCCGACGGCAGATTTTTCCCATCCGCCTTCATGAGCCGAAGCCGAACGCGGGAAGATCCGCCTGGTCAGCATGATGATCTCACCGATCACAAGCTCGGCGACCGAGCGCGTATTTGAATAGGGAGCGTTGAACACGGGTATCCCGCGTCGGCGGGCCGCATCCAGATCGACCTGATTTGTCCCCACAGAAAAACAGCCGACGGCCATGAGCTTCTTAGCCGATCTGAAGATTTCCTCTGTCAGATATGTGCGTGAGCGAATTCCCACAATATGTGCTTCGGCTATATGACTTTTAAGATCCTTGTCATCCAGAGCCTTCGGCAGATGCGTGAGATTGACGTAGCCTGATGACGAAAAGTAGTCCACCGCGCTCTGACTGATCCCTTCAAGCAGAAGTACGGAAATCCGGTCGCGCGGAAGCGAAAGAGGTCGGGACATTGGATTGCTCTCGATTTTGGAATTCATTAAGAAGAGGCCACAAAAGCCCACAGACAGGGCAACAGGATTCAGTCAGATCCACGGACATTTGCACATAATAACCGACTCCGGCGGTAGAACATATGGCGCGCCAGCGGACAGTTCCGCATTGTCCAAAGATCTACATCATTTCCTATTGAAGCCGAACTGGTCATAGAGCCGTGCGACGACTGCCTTGTCTGCGGAATTGTCGCCGGCCAACGCACGCGTCGCGCGGCTTTTGTGGATTGCAGATGAGCTTAGCTCAACGCAGTGATGATGTCATGTGATCTCAACCAAATCGAAATCCAACCCATATCGCTGATGCGTCGCTGGTAGCGGCACCACCTCAGCAATGTGGAGTATTAGCAAATGAAAACATGGTTCATCACAGGTGCATCCCGCGGTTTCGGTCGCGCTGTCGCCGAGGAAGCCATTCGCCGCGGTGATAAAGTCGCCGCAACCGCTCGTTCCGTCGAAGCGCTTCAAGACCTTGTGGCACTTTCTCCCGAAGGCGTCGCGGCGATTCAACTCGACGTCACCAACCCCGAAGAGATCAAGCACAGCGTAGCCGCTGCCCAAGCACGCTTTGGCCACATCGACCTCCTCTTCAACAACGCTGGGATTGGCTATTTCGCTGCGGTCGAGGAAAGCCAGGAGGCGGAAATTCGACGAATGATGGAGATAAACGTTTTTGGTCTTGTCAACGTCACCAATGCGTTTCTTCCTGCCATGCGGGCGCGGCGCTCAGGTACCATCATAAACGTCTCGTCCGTCGGAGGCATCCGAGCTTTTCCGGCTGTCGGATGGTACTGCGCGTCCAAGTTCGCTGTGGAAGCTATTTCTGAATCGCTCTCGCAGGAATTGCAGCCGCTCGGTATTGACATCGTCCTCATCGAGCCCGGCCCGTTTGCGACGGATTGGGCTGGCAACTCAGCACATGAAGTACCACCGGACGGTGAAATCGCCGATTACGGCAATACGGCGGGTGGCCAGCGCGCGTCCTTCCGACAGAACGTCGGCAACGAGCCAGGGGATCCGGCAAAGGCGGCCGTGGCGATTGTCAATGTCGCTCATGACGAGGACAAGCCTCTGCGACTGCCGCTTGGCAATATCAGCTATGACGGCATTCTCAATAAACTCGAGCAGGTCCGTCAGGAGATCGCGAAGCGAGAAGCGGTCAGCCGCGCCGCGGATCGGGATTGACGTTGTTCGGGTGGCTTCTGCGATGACGCTATTGGTGCGTATCGCGGAAAAGGGAGACGTCCTTTCAGTTTCCGTATCAGAGCTTGGGGCCCGAGCGAGACTGGGAATCCAGTGACAATGTCTCGCAGCGTTCGCCGGCTTCAAAGCGTGCCGTAGCCCGGGCGAGCCCATTAGAGCCGAGCTCACGTCGGCGTCAATGTCCCGGTCGTCTTCAGGAACGCCGATCAGCACCGTCGTTTTGAGGCCGGCGCGCGCGAAGATGTTCGCGACGTCGGTCGCTCCCGTGAAATCGTCGGCCACGCAGCCGACCAGCAACTTTCCGGCGGCCACCACGGATCACCTCATGATGAAGGGGTTGGCGACGTCGTCAGCGGTCGAGATCATCACGCTCTTCGTCTGCATGTAGTTCTGGATCGACGCGATGCCATTCTCGCGACCGATGCCGGAGTGCTTGTAGCCTCCAAGAGGCGACATATAGCTGATGACGCGGTAAGTGTTGACCCAGACCGTGCCAGCCTGGATGGCGGCCGAAACTTTCAGGATACGACGCATGTCCTGGGTCCAGAAGCCCGCGGCCAGCCCGTAATTGGTGTCATTGGCAATATGCACGGCTTCCTCATCGCTGTCGAAGGGGATGACCGCCAGAACCGGGCCGAAGACCTCCTCCTGCGCGATGCGCATGTCGTTTCGGACCCCGGAGAAAATCGTAGGTTCGACGAACCAGCCCCTGGAGAGCTCGGCATTGTCCGGCCGCCCCCCACCGAGAACGCATTCGGCGCCCTCGCCTTTTGCGATGTCGATATAGCCGAGGATCTTCTCGAGTTGCGGCGGCGTCGTCACGGGGCCAACCTGCGTCGACGTCAATAGCGGATCGCCCATTCTCGCCGTTTTTGCGAGGTTGACGATCTTCTCGAGAAACTGGTCGTGGATCTTTCGCTGCACGAGCAACCGTGAGCCCGCGATACATGTCTGACCGGTGGCAGCGAAGATGCCGGAGATCACCCCGTTGACGGCATTGTCGATCTCCGCATCGTCGAAGACGATGTGCGGGCTCTTGCCGCCGAGTTCAAGCGTAACCTTCTTGAAGTTGCGCGCTGCAAGCTCGCCGATCTTGCGCCCGGTGCCTTCACTTCCCGTGAAAGCGATCTTGGCGACGTACTTGTGGGTCGTCAGCGTCTCGCCGACATCCGCGCCGAACCCTGTGACGACGTTGAAGACGCCCGCGGGAAAGCCAGCCTGTTCGACGAGCTTTGCGAACTCAAGGGTCGAAGCAGACGTGAACTCCGAGGGCTTTGCCACGAAGGTGTTCCCTGCGGCGAGTGCCGGTGCCAGCTTGTAGGCGAGCAGCAGGAGAGGGGAGTTCCACGGCGTAATCCCAACGCAGACGCCGAGCGGCTCATTACGAGTGAAGTTGAAGGTGTCCGCCTTATCGATCGGGATGACCGCTCCTTCGATCTTGTCCGCCAGCCCGCCGAAGTAGTAGTACCACTGCGGGATGTACTTGAGCTGAAACAGCATCTCGTTGATGAGCTTGCCGTTGTCCGTAACCTCGATCGTCGCGAGATGCTCCGCTTTCTCGGCGATCAGGTCGCCAAGACGCCGAAGAAGGTGTCCGCGGGCGCTCGCGGTGAGCTTCGGCCACGGACCGCTCGTGAAGGCGCGGTGCGCAGCCTCGACTGCTCGTTCCGCATCTTCCCTGCCGCCCTTCGGAATAGCGGCCCAGGTCTGCCCGTTGAAAGGGTTCTTCGTCTCGAACGTATCTCCATTGGCAGCGTCTTCCCACTTGCCGTCGATGAACATCTTGTATGTCTGCATTGTCTTTCTCTCTTCTAGCATCCGAGTTGTCGGGCGAGGTCTTCGAGATCGTCGGCGACGTAATCCCAGCGCTGCTCGGCTGTGAGGTCGGTCGTCTGACCCTCGCCGTATTCGGTGGGTCGTGCGATGAATGCGGTTTTAAGGCCAAGGCTGCGCGCGGCGGCAAGATCGTAGTTGTGGGCAGCGCACATCATGACGGCCCCGGGCTCCAGATAAAGGAGTTTGCAGACCCCGAGGTAGGTCTCCGGATCGGGCTTGTAGTGCTGGAAAAGCTCGCAGGAGAACACGTTGTCCCACGGCAAGTCGGCAAGCTTTGCCATGTTGACGAGAATCGCGACATTGGCGTTGGACAGCGGGCCGATGATAAACTTCGACTTCAGCCGGTGTAGCCCGCGCGATGCGTCGGGCCAGCCGTCCAGGCGATGCCAGACCTTGTTGACGTGCATCATCCGGTCGTGGTCTAGTTCGGCCAGCCCCATCTCTGCGAACACTGCCTTCAAGGCATCGAGGTGAAGTTCGTCCAGGTTCGTCCACGGCAACTCGCCGCTGCGCACCCGCGCTTTCTGGGGATTGTAACGGTCTCGCCAGCGGTCGACGAGGCCGGGCCAGTCGATCTCCACGCCTTCCGTCGCGCCCCAGCCGGTGAGATCGCGGATGATTGAACCCCGCCAGTCGACGACCGTGCCGAACGTGTCGAAGACAATGGCCTTGACGCTATTGGTCATCTAGCGCCCTCCTTCTTGTGGGACGAAACGCGCTCGAACGTTTCCACTCGCTTTTCGGCCACCCAGTCTCGAACCATCGCATCAAAGCTCAGGAAGTGCGGCGTCTTCAGGTGGAAGTCGAAATCGGCTTTTGAGCCGTAGACTTCATAGAGGTAGGTGCGCTCCGGCCGCTCAGGATCGCGGCAGACATCGAACACTTCGCAGTTTGGTTCGTCGCGCAGCGACGTCGCCGCATTCTCGATTATCGCCGCATGGAAATTATCGGCGAACTGGCTCCGAACGACGAACTCAACGACCACGACGAAGCCTGTGGATGCCGAACTCATGCGACCTCCTCGCGGACGGCACCCAGAGCGCCGATCACGCTGCGCGTCATCTCCGCGCAATTGGCGCTTCCGCCATACTCCATTGGAACCGCGATCTTTGTCGACAAGGTGTGCTCGACCGCCGCCTCGATCAGCCCGGCGGCGTCAGCAAGCCGCTGATCGCCGTGCTTTACCGCTAGCCAGTCGAGCATCATCGCTCCTGACAGGAACATTGCGCCCGGATTGGCGACGCCCTTACCCGCGATATCGGGAGCGGTCCCGTGTGCCGGCTGGAAGAGGCCGTGGGTATCACCGATGTCCGCCGAAGGGGCCATCCCCATGCCGCCGATCAGGCCGGCCGCAAGGTCGGAAAGGATGTCGCCGAACATGTTCTCTGTCACCAGCACGTCGAGCGTCCAGGGCTTCTTCACCATGTTGAGCGCTAGCGCGTCGACGTAGGCATAGTCCCTGTGCAACTCAGGGTGCTTTGCAGCGATCTCATCGAAGACCTTGCGGAAGAAAGCCATCGAACTGAAGACATTCGCCTTGTCGACGCAGGTCACCGTGCCGGGCTTGCCGCGACGTTTGCGCTGGGCGGCGAGCTGGAAAGCGAATTCGGTAACGCGCTCGGTGCCGGCCCGCGTGATCTGCATCGTGTCGTAGGCCTCCTGGTTGTTCAGGACCTCGCCGCGCCCGCGCGCATAAAACAGGCCTTCTGTCTGCTCGCGGACCAGCACGAAGTCGATTCCTTCGGCGCGAGGATCGGACAGCACTTTCGGAAGGCCCGGAAACCACCGGATCGGACGGACACCTGCAAACAGGCCGAACTCCATGCGCAGGTCGAGCTGCGGAATGATTTCCGTCCCGTCCGGGAAGCGGATGTCGGGCCAGCCCATCGCGCCGAAGAGGATTGCGTCGGATGTCCGGCAGGCCTCGAGCGCGGCGGCGGGCAGGGCCTGGCCGGTCTCCGCGTAGTGCTGCGCACCGGCCTGATGCGTCTCAAACACGAGCGGTGGCGCGCCCGCCTGGCCGACGGCGGCGTCGATCAATTCCATGCAGGCAGGCATGACTTCCCTGCCGATCCCGTCGCCGGGAAGGACTGCGATCTTGAGAGTGTTGTTCAACGATGACATTTGAAACCTGTCCTAGAGGTGGTTGAGGCCGAGGCGCTCGAGGAGGTCGAGCAGTTCCTTGCCTGCCCGCTCCCGGTGCGCCTTGTGAATGTTTCGTGCCTTTTCGCGATCGCCTTCGCGGATTGCTTGCACGAGTTCTGCATGTTCGCGGGTTGAGTTGACGGGCTTAGGACGCATCTTCAGCGTCACCATCCTGACGCGATGTGCGCGGTCGATGAAATTGAGGACGACCGACTTGAGCATCTGGTTGCCGCCAAGTTCGAGCAGTTGCTCATGAAATCTCGCGTCCGCCTGCGCCCAGCGCTCCAAGTCATCTTGCGAAAGCGCATGGTCCATATCGGCGGTAGCCTTTTCGAGACCCCGGAGTTGATCCTCGGAAAGCTGGCGGCTGGCGGCCAGCTCTGCAGCCGTACTCTCCAGCGACGTCAGGATTTCGTAAATTTCCTTCATGTCAGAAATAGAAATCGGCAGGACCCGCATTCCATGCCTCGGGATAACCGAAACAAGTCCGTCCTGCTGGAGGCGCATGAGCGCCTCCCTCACGGGCGTCCGACTCATTCCCAACTGGGAGGCGACTTCCTGTTCGGTCGCCTGGTAACCGGGCGCCCACTTGTTATCCAGGATGAGCTGGCGCAACCGAAGGTGCGCTGTCGCGGTCATTGTTTTCGCGAAGGCGTCCTCTTTGATCTCTGAGACCGGTGCTGTCTGTTTCCTGGTCGGCATTTTCTTTCCCTTCAAGCTGGCTGATTTCTCAGGAGCCTACATATTTTCGCCAGCTATGTTCAGGCTGGTATCCGAGAACGCTCTTTGCTTTGTCGATGGACAGCAAGGTTTCGTTGTTCCCGATCTGCTTCTTGAACGGGACCCCCGGATACCACCTCCTGACGAGTTCCTCGTTGGAGGTGGTCATGACCCCATCGTCGTTTGCGATGATGAACACCTCGGCACCTTTGCCGCTCCACTCGAGCGAGCGACGGATCGCCTGTGCCCCGTCGCGGGCGTCGATATAGGTCCAAAGGTTGAAGCGTCTGCTGCCCGGGTTCTGCTCGAAGGCCGGGAAGTCGGCATACTCGCTCTCGTCCATAACGTTGGAGAAGCGTAGGCAAACGATCTTGAGCTCGCTGTCCCAGCGGCAATACTGCTTTGCCATCTCCTCGCCGAGATGCTTCGAGAGGGAATAGGAGGTTTCCGGGCGCGACTGATAATTCTCGTCCGCCGGCAGATAGTCAGGCTTGATCTCGTAAGGAATGCCGAGCAGGGTCTCGCTCGACGCCCACACGATGTTCTTGATGCCGAGCAAGCGGCATGACTCGAAAACATTGAACGTCGAGATGGTGTTGACCCGGAAAACATCCGCAGGAGCAACGCGCCCCGGCATAGGCACAGCGGCCAGATGGACGACGGCTTCAGTGTTGCGATTGTGGTCCCAATCAAAGCCACTGATCGCCTCGATCGTGGCGCGCATATCCTCGAAATCGACCTTGACGAAGGGGCAGAGGTTTTCTGGCGGAGCGATCGTATCCGCGTTGATGACGTCGTGGCCGCTCTCAACCAGATGCTTGATCGTGGCTCTACCCAGTTTGCCGCTGCCGCCTGTTACTAAAACTCTCATATCGTAATACCTCCGTAGAACCTTCCAGGTTAGCGGCTTCGGCCGACCGCCACAGCCAGGATGATGAGCATTCCGCGCGCGATGAGCTGCTGGCTGTAGTCAAGGCCGCCAAGAATAAGACCGTTGTTGATGACACCGATGAGCAGGGCACCGACGATGGAACCGATCACGGTGCCGCGTCCGCCGAATAGGCTGGTACCGCCGAGAACCACGGCTGCAATGACAGACAGCTCATCGCCTTCGCCAAGCTGGAAGCGTCCAGACTGCAGGCGTCCAGCATAGAGCATGCCAGCGATCGCAGCGGCCATCCCCGTCAGTAGCAGCACCTGGAACTTGATTTTCCGGACATCGACGCCGCTGTAGCGAGCTGCGACCGAGTTTCCGCCTGCCGACATGACCTTGCGGCCGAACGGTGTCTTTCGAAGCGCGATATGGGCGATCGTGCCCAGAACGGCGACCCAGACAACGAGGACAGGAACAGGGCCGATGTTACCGGAACCAAAGACGAAAATGAACGTATCGTTGATAATTGGAACAGGCGAAGTGCCGCTTACCCACATTCCGACCCCTCGCGCGATCCCCATCATGCCGAGCGTCACCAAGAACGACGGGATGTTGAGATAGGCAGCCAGGCCGCCGTTTATGGCGCCTACCAGCAGCCCGAGGGTCAAGCCCGCGAGAATGCCGGGGAATAGACCGTACTTGCTCAGCACCAGGCCAGCGACCACCGACGACAGTCCGGCAATGGCTCCGACCGAGAGGTCGATCTCGCCCGCCGAGAGTACGAACGACATTGCCATGGAAACGATGGCGACGATCGCAGTCTGCCGCAGGATGTTGAGCAGGTTGTTTGAAGATAGGAATCCGCGATCCTGCAGCAAGATCGCGAAGACGATGAAGATGACGACGAAGCCGATGTAGACGACGTAGTCGCGCCAGTTGCTGTGCCACGGCCGCATGTGGGTTGCATCCGTCTCTGTGTTCAATGTCTTGGCTTCAGTGGACATTTTGGGTTGCCTTCTGAATCGCGACCTGCAGACCGAGTTCGGTGCGGATCAGCGGAGATTGAGTTTCGTCGCCGGCAATCGTGGCCCAGCTTTCGATTTCGTCGCGCTCGATTTCGCGCGCGAGACGTCCGTTGTTCATGACCAGGATGCGGTCGCTCGTTGCCAGAAGCTCGGCTGGTTCCGACGAGATGACGATGACGGACTTTCCGGAGGAGGCGACGCTCCGAATGAGTTCTACGATCTCGGCCTTTGAACCGATGTCTACGCCTGCTGTCGGTTCGTCGAGAATGACAACCGAAGGATCAATCGCTAGCCATTTGGCAATAACGATCTTCTGCTGGTTGCCGCCGGAAAGGTTCCTGACCTTGTTGTCAGCGGACGGCGTCTTGATCCTCAGTTGCTTGATGAGATCGGAGGTCAGTGTTCCCTCGCGTCGACGATCGATGAAGGGACCGCGGACGAGCTGACCGATCTGCGGCAGTCCAAGATTGTCGCCGACGCTGTGCTCGACAACCAGACCTTCCTCGTGGCGGCTCTCCGGAACAAGGACGATGCCTGCCTTGATCGCATCCGAAGGTGACTTGAACTCAACGGCAGTGTCGCCGAGTTCTACGGTTCCCGCAGTTTTCTTATCGACGCCGAAAAGAAGGCGGGCAAGCTCGCTCCGGCCAGCGCCCATGAGGCCTGCTATTCCCACAATCTCGCCCTTGTGGACGTCGAAGCTGACATCGCTGGGTTTTCCCGAAGGGCCCGAAAGGCCACGTACGCTCAGCGCGGGTTTGCCGCTGCGATCAATGGCGCGCGCCTGGTATTGGAAGCCGGTGACACGCTTGCCGACCATGTGCTGCACGATCGAGTCGAGCGTGAATTCGGATGTCTTCCCGGAGGTCACGTTCTGACCGTCGCGGAGAATTGTAATCTCGTCGGCGATCGTCATGATCTCGGTCATGCGATGGGAAACGTAGATCACGGCTGTTCCCGCCGCAGTGAGCTTCTTCAACATGCCGAACAGAGTGTCGGCTTCCTGTGCGCTCAGCGACGAGGTTGGTTCGTCAAGGATAAGGATCCTGGCGTCTTGGTGGATGGCCTTGGCGATCTCGGTCAGCTGGGCCTGGCCGGGGCTGAGTTCAAAAACAGGCGTCCTCGGATCAACCCTGAGGTTGAGCTGGCCGATGATCTCGGCTGCCTGTGCGATTTCCCTGCGTTCGTCGACCAAGATCGACAGGCGGCGGGGCTCCCGGTTCAGGAAAATGTTCTGGGCGACCGAGAGGGTGGGGATCAGGCTGAGGTCCTGGAAGATCATCTCAATGCCGAGCCTGCGGGAATTCTCCGGAGAGCTGGACGACATGTGCTCGCCAAAAACCTCGATGGATCCCTCCGTGGGTGTGACCACGCCCTGCAGGATCTTCAACAGCGTAGACTTGCCGGCGCCATTTTCGCCGACCAGCGCATGGATTGTCCCGGGTTGGATCGTCAGGCTGACACCGCGCAATGCGTGCACGCCGCCAAACGATTTCCTCACGTTGCTCATCCTGACGGCGGCGAGGGTTTCGGTGACTGCTTGAGTGTTCATGGTCGTTGTCCGCCGCTGGGGCACGGGGAGCGGTCGGAGCCGCTCCCGCGCACCGTTAGTTCATTGCGTCGGTGAGAATCTTCGGTGCCTGGTCGCCGTTCGACTGCGGCCACGCCTCGATCAGGTTATCGCGGGTCACCGCAAGGGCCGGGAGCACGACGTAGGGAGGTGCGTCCTTTCCGAGAAGGGCGTATCCGGCAAGGATGCCCTCGGCATAACCGGCGCCGTACGGACGCTGGGATCCGGTTCCCTTGACGTAACCCTTCTTAGCCATGTCGATCGAGATGTTGACGCCAAGGTCGCAAGTGGTGATGACGAGGCTCTTGGACGCGCCCGCTGCGCGCGCCGCTGACAGGACGCCTTCTGTTGGCACGTCCCACACGGCCCAGATGCCATTGAGGTTGGGGTGGGCCGTCAGCATTGCGGAGGCGACGCGCTCGGATTCGCTTGAGAAATCAGGGCCTCCGACACCGGTCTCCTGGACGACCTTAATATCCGGATAATCCTTGATCGCTTCCTTGAAGCCGACCACGCGTTCTTTGGTGGCAAAAAGGTCGGACGCATGCGGGATGAGACCAATTTCGCCCTTGCCGTCGAGCGCCTTGGCCATGAGCAGTGCGGCGACCTTTCCCATCCCGCGGTTGTCGGAAGAGACGAGGCTCACATAGTCTTTGCCAGCCTTCATCCCGGCGCCGGTCTGGTCAAGGAAGATGATCTTAATGCCAGCGGCAGCAGCTTTCTTGTATGCTGCGGCCGTGGCTGACTGCTCGGCGGGAACGGTAATCATGACGTCAGGTTTGAGCGCCATGACGCTTTCGATGTCTGAAACTTGCTGCTCCGCGCGATATCCAGCATCAGTCGTCGCAACGATTTCGACGCCGAGCTCTTCCAGGGCCTTCTTTTGCCCGGCCATCTGGGCCTTGGCCCAGTCAGACGCCGTGTAGTGCATCACAATGGCCGCTTTGGCATGCTTCGCCTTGATCTTTTCGATCTCTTCGGCGGATAGCTTCAGGTCGCTCGCGAGGGTCGCTTTTTCGCCGTTGGGCCCGCTTGCCGGGTGACTTTCAATATCCTTGATCTGTTTATCGATATCGACCGCGAAGGCGCTCGGCGCATAGGCAGCGCTACCGCCGAGGGCAGTGGCAAGGGCGATCATCTGTAAGGACTTGCGCATCGTCAAAGGCATTTCGGTTCCTCCCTTTAAGGCCTATTGAGTTCAATAACGTATACGTTAATGCATTTGTAAAAGCTGTCAACTGAAGAAATGTCGGGAAACATCGGCGAGCCGCATCGAGCATTCCGCATTTGGAATGGTTTCAACCACCCGTGAGTGCCCAACGCGGTAGTCATCACGGTGGTCGTCTTGTCCGTTTGCCACCAAACGGATCGAGGCAGACCGCCCCCGTGAAAGCGACCCGGGACGATCCTTCCGGCTCCCGATGGACGCGGTAGCCAAATAAAAGCTATTGCGCAAATACAGAGGTATAAGGTATGAGGTATGATGTCGATGGGCAGACTCTTCGCAGTCGCAGCGGAATGTGATATTGTTATGTTTATCGTGTGTATTGCGTTATTTTGTGTTCTGATATTGTGATGTCCAGAAAAATGCGCCACATTGGTCGCGGTTTATGGGGAGGAAGAATTGACAGCAGCAGTTTCGATCCGCGATCTCGCGAACGCTATCCGTGTCCTGTCGATCGACGCGGTTGAGGCCGCAAAGTCCGGGCACCCCGGAATGCCCATGGGCATGGCTGATGCGGCGGCGGTGCTGTTCGGCCGGCACCTCAAGTTCGATTCAAGCGAACCTGGCTGGCCGGACCGCGATCGTTTCGTCCTGTCGAACGGCCATGGCTCGATGCTGCTCTACAGCCTTCTGCACCTCACCGGGTACAAAGACATGACCATTGAGCAGGTTCGCAACTTCCGCCAATGGGGCTCCAAAACGCCAGGTCATCCCGAATATGGGCACACCGCTGGCGTCGAGACGACCACCGGGCCGCTCGGACAGGGGATCGCGTCGGCTGTCGGAATGGCTATTGCGGAGCGGCGCCTATCAACCGAATTTGGCGCAGCGCTTGTCGATCACCGGACGTACGTTTTCTGTGGAGATGGGTGTCTCATGGAAGGTGTTGGTCAGGAAGCTGCTTCGCTGGCCGGCCACCTGCAGCTCGGCAAGTTGATCGTCCTTTACGACGACAACTCCATCACCATCGACGGCTCGACCGCAATCGCGTTTTCAGAAGATGTGCTCGCGAGGTTCGACGCGTACGGATGGCACACGCAGCGCGTTGACGGTCATGATCCGGATGCGATCGACGCGGCGATCTCGCAGGCGAAGGCGGAAGCATCCAGACCATCCCTCATAGCCCTGAAAACCATCATTGGATACGGCTCTCCGTCAAGGGCAGGAACAAGCTCCGTACATGGTGCACCGCTCGGCGCCAGCGAAGCCGCCGCGACGAAGGCAGTCTATGGCTGGACGGCGGACACTTTCGAGATTCCTGCTCCAATCCTCAAAACTTGGCGCGAAGTCGGCGCGAAGGGCGCCAAGGCGCGCAAGGACTGGCAAGCGCGGCTCGAAGCAGCGGGCGCAGATGTCAGAAGTGAGTTTGAACGCCGCACCGCCGGCTCATTGCCAGCGCGATATGAGGAAGCGGTCAACGCCGCCAAGGCAAAGCTGCTCGACAAGCCGCAATCAGTGGCAACGCGTAAGGCAAGCCAGATCGCACTGGAAGCGCTGACGGAGCTGCTTCCGGAAATGATCGGCGGGTCCGCTGACCTCACCCACTCAAACTTGACCCGGGTTCCGGCCGTCGACAGCGATTTCACCGCCGCTGCAAGCGGGCGGTATGTCAGCTATGGCGTTAGAGAGTTTGCCATGGCCGCCGCGATGAACGGTATGGCGGCTCACGGCGGCGTCATACCCTATGGTGGCACGTTCCTCGTCTTCTCGGATTATTGCCGCAATGCCATTCGTGTGGCGGCTCTGATGGGCGTCCGCTCTATCTTCGTGATGACGCATGACTCGATCGGTCTTGGCGAAGACGGTCCGACGCACCAGCCGGTCGAGCATCTTGCCAGCCTCAGGGCAATGCCGAACTTGCATGTATTCCGGCCCGCCGACACCATCGAGACGCTGGAATGCTGGGATCTTGCAATAACCAGCAAGAACACGCCGTCGGTTTTGGCGCTCTCGCGGCAGAATGTCCCGCAACTGCGCGCCCAGCGTGACGGCATCAATCGCTGCGCACGGGGAGCCTATGTGCTGCGGGAAGCGAGCAGCGAACGTGCCGTCACAATCATCGCCACTGGAACGGAAGTCGCGCTTGCGATCCAGGCTGCCGACGAGCTTGAGGCGAGAAACGTTCCCGCCGCTGTCGTCTCGATGCCGAGCTGGGATCTCTTCGAAAAGCAGCCCAAGGATTACCGCAGCTCGGTCCTCGGCAACGCGCCGCGCATTGCCGTGGAAGCGCTCTCGAAGTTCGGCTGGACTAGGTATGTCGACAGCGAAGACGACGTGATCGGGATGTCCGGCTTCGGAGCGTCTGCGCCGGCCGAGACGCTGTACGAGCAATTTGGGATCACGCGTGACGCAATCGTCACGCGCGCCCTAGCAAGGATAAGGGGCAAGCAATGAGCGCGCCGGCGACACCCGGAAATGACGAAGCGGGCGTCCAGTATGGTTCTGTCGATGAGTACCTCTCGACCTGGGCTGGTGAAGATTT
Source organism: Rhizobium esperanzae (assembly GCF_002204185.1). Taxonomy (GTDB): domain Bacteria; phylum Pseudomonadota; class Alphaproteobacteria; order Rhizobiales; family Rhizobiaceae; genus Rhizobium; species Rhizobium esperanzae. The sequence goes on from NZ_MXPU01000014.1 coordinate 21,450, forward strand.
GTCCCGTCAGGGGGTGGCGGCTCTAATCAACGGTGTGTTGGATGCCGCCTGTCTTTTATCCGCACGCATCGCAGCCGGTTCCCTGGAGGGCGATCTGGCCCACCTTGTCGGATCAAATACCGACGGTGATGCGCAAAAGGCAATCGACATCGCGTCGCACGAGTTGTTCATCGAAATACTCGCACGCGCAGGCGCTGCCAGGGTCCTGTCCGAGGAGGCCGACGCGCCAGTTATGCTCAATGGCCAGCATTTTGCGGTCGCAATCGATCCGATCGACGGTTCAGGCAATGTCGGGCTGGGCACGCCCGTCGGCACGATCTTCTCGATCATGCCTTTCTGCGAAGCTGAAGATCCCTTTTTAACCCCTGGAAAGCGCCAGGCCGCGGCCGGTTATGTCTCATTCGGCAACACCGTCGATTTGGGCTTTTCGGTCGGTGAGGGTGTGCTGCTGGCGACGATGCATCCCCAAACCGGCGAGTTCCTGATCGTCAAAAGGCAGGTTCTGATACCTTGCGACACGTCCGAGCTTGCATATAACGCTTCCAACCACCGTCACCTTCACCCTGCCATGAGCCTGTATCTTCAGGATTGTCTGACCGGCAAGGAGGGAACGCGCGGCCGTGATTTCAACATGCGTTGGCTCGGATCGGCAGTCGGAGAGCTCCACCGGATCCTGATCAGGGGCGGTGTGTTCTTCTACGCCGGCGACAAGCGACCCGGCTTTGAAAATGGGCGCCTTCGACTGGTGTATGAAGCGAATCCGATCGCGTTCCTGATGGAGCAGGCCGGGGGGCGGGCCACCGACGGCACGACCGCCATCCTGGACAAGATCCCGACCTCTCACCATTGCCGCACGCCGCTGGTTTTCGGTTCGGCGACGGAGGTCGACGTGATCGCAAGCTATCTCAATTCCAATCCAACCAGCGAGTAACATGTCATGGCCAGGATTACTCTCCGCCAGCTGCTGGATGATGCCGCCGAACACGGCTACGGCGTCCCGGCGTTCAACATTAACAACATGGAACAGGCGCTTGCCATCATGGAAGCGGCCGACGGAACGGATTCGCCTGTCATCCTCCAGGCGAGCCGTGGGGCGCGAGCCTATGTCAACGACATCATGCTCAAGCACATGATGGAGGCGGTGACGGAAATCTATCCGCATATCCCCGTTTGCGTCCATCTTGACCACGGAAACGAACCGAGCACCTGCGTCACCGCGATCCAGCATGGTTTTACGTCCGTAATGATGGACGGATCGATCCTTGCTGACGGGAAAACCGCGGCGGATTGGGACTACAACGTCAAGGTCACGAGAAGCGTCAGCGACACGGCCCATTGGGCAGGGGTTTCGGTGGAAGGGGAGCTTGGCGTTCTGGGCTCGCTTGAGACCGGTGCGGGCGAGGCGGAAGACGGTCACGGCGTCGAAGGCAAGCTCGATCCGCATCAGCTTCTGACCGATCCGGAGGAGGCGGCGAAATTTGTCGCGGAGACCAAGGTGGATGCGCTTGCCGTCGCAATGGGCACCAGCCATGGCGCCTACAAGTTCTCACGCCGGCCGGACGGTGACGTGCTGGCAATGGATGTTATCGAGGCGATCCACCGGAAACTTCCGAATACCCATCTCGTCATGCACGGTTCGTCAAGCGTGCCGGAGGAGTTGCAGGAAATCTTCAATCGCTTCGGCGGGCGGATGAAGCCCACCTGGGGCGTGCCGCTCGAGGAAATCCTGCGCGGCATTCGGCATGGTGTGCGAAAGGTCAACATCGACACGGATTGCCGCATGGCAATGACCGGGCAGGTGCGCCGAGTGCTGTCCGAAGATCCGACAGAATTCGACCCTCGCAAATATTTGAAGCCCGCAATGACGGCGCTTTCGAAGCTTTGTCGCGAAAGATTCGAAGCTTTCGGAACGGCAGGGCGCGCAAGCTCTATCAACGTCGTGCCACTCGCGGAAATGGCGAAGCGGTATCGAGCCGGCTCGCTCTAGGTAGGTCACAGCAGTTCGAACGCAAACGTGGTGAAGCGGGACATGACCGAGAAGAAAACCCTCTGGATTGGCACCAGCTGGAAGATGAACAAGACGCTTGCCGATGCCGCGCAATTTGCGCACGGTCTCAGGGCCGCAGACATCACGTCCCATCCGCGCATCCAGCGCTTTGTCATCCCTCCTTTCACTGTTGTCCGGGAAGTGAAGACCACATTGGCGGGCACGTCGGTAAAGGTCGGCGCGCAGAACATGCACTGGGACGAGGAGGGCGCCTGGACGGGCGAGATTTCGGCCTTGATGCTTACAGACTGCAACCTCGACATCGTCGAGCTTGGTCACTCCGAGAGGCGTGAACATTTCGGTGAGACGGACGTGACGGTAGGACTGAAAGTCGAGGCGGCGGTTCGCCACGGCTTGATCCCGCTCATCTGCATAGGGGAGACACTTTCCGAACGCGAGGCCGGGCGAGCCCGCGACGTCCTCGAGCGCCAGGTTCGTGGCGCGTTGGGAAGCCTTTCTACCGACCAGAAGCACAAACCGATACTGCTTGCCTACGAGCCTGTTTGGGCCATTGGCGTCGATGGGATCCCCGCGACAGCGGACTACGCCGACGCCCGCCAGGCCGAGATCATCGCGTTCGCGGAAGCCGTGCTCGGCCGGCGCATTCCCTGCCTCTACGGCGGTTCGGTCAACGCAGACAACTGCGAAGAGCTCATATCCTGCCCTCATGTCGATGGGCTGTTCATCGGCCGCTCGGCCTGGAAGATCGAGGGCTACCTCGACATCCTCGAAAAGTGCGCGGCCAAAATCTGAGGAGTGATGAAGATGAAAATTGCAGTAGCAGGCGACAGCGCGGGCGAGGGCCTCGCCAAGGTCCTCGCCGATTATCTCAAGGACCGTTTTGAGGTGTTCGAGGTCTCCCGGACGGACGCCGGTCTCGACGATTTCTATGCGAACCTCTCCGACAGGGTCGCCAACGGCGTGCTCGACGGCACCTATGACAAGGCCATCCTGGTGTGCGGCACCGGGATCGGCGTCTGCATTTCGGCAAACAAGGTGCCGGGTATTAGGGCAGCCCTCACACACGATACTTATTCCGCCGAGCGGGCGGCGTTGTCGAACAACGCCCAGATCATTACCATGGGCGCCCGCGTCATTGGATCGGAACTTGCGAAGACGATCGTCGACTCATTCCTCGCCCAGAGGTTCGACGAGAACGGTCGCTCGGCCAGCAATGTTGCCGCCATCGACGAGGTCGATACGAAATACCACGCCCGCTAGTTGGAAGGCTGGGCATGCATTGCTCGCGGTCGATGCGCCAGGCGCAATCAGCCTGGCGCATTATCGTTTTCTGGCAATTTTCAGAACCCGGCGAATAGGCCGGGCGGCATACGGTATCCGGGCTTCGCGTCCGCCTTCAGATGCCGCCGGTGATGATCGCAGTGCGACCTGCGGGAAATGTAAGATGCGCCACGCCTTGACGTGATGCCCTGGCTGTCATTTCAGCAGGGATGTGCGGAAGTGTTCCATGTTTTCCTCGACGCTCTCGCGGCTGAGGTCACCGGTCTTTCTGTCCCGGATCATCTGAAACATGTGTTCGTGGAGATCGACTGCGCGCCATTTGCCACTGACCTCTAGCGATTTTTGCACCCAAGGCGCGACCATCGTCAGCACGAAGTCGGCGATCACGACGATCAACGGGTTTCCGGCGGCTTTGTATATTGCTCGGTGGAAATCGAGATCGGCCTTGAGGAGATCTTCGATCGCGGAGTTCGCATCCTCCGACAGCCTTTTTAGTCGGTCGATGCACTCTCTCATCGTGGCGAGGTCTTCGTCCGTACGCCGCAGCGACGCGAGTTCTGAACAGTTGCGGTCGAAAATGTATCGCAGTTCCATCAGCATCTCAGGCGTCGAGCTCTGAAGATAGAGCTGAAACATCGCGAGCGGCATCGCCGGAAGGCCTTCGTCCTTACGGATGTAATTTCCAAAGCCATGACGCGTCTCGACAAGACCCGAGACCGCGAGCGTTTTGATCGCCTCTCTGATTGGAGTGCGACTGATCCCGAGAAGCTGGGCCAGCTCTTTTTCATTGGGAAGTTTGTCACCAGGCCCGAGGTTGCCTTTGGCAATTTCGCCCGTAATGTAGTCGAGCGCTATGTCCAGCCGGCTTGGGATTTTCTTTGGGTCAACAGACAGCATTCCTGGTCACGCTCCAATCAGAAATCGAAAAGGTACGAGGTCATACCGCGTTTTCCCGCTTGCGACAAATGCCGAACGTCGAACTGGCCACCTCTCCAGGTTATTCGCTGATTTGTCCCAGCCGCTTCGAGGCTTTTGGATCGAATGGGAACATGAGGCCAGCGGCCAGGAAGCCGCCGTCGACGTTCAGGGTGTGCCCCGTAATATAGGCAGCATCGTCGCTCGCCAGGAACACCGCGGCATCAGCGATTTCCGATGGTTCGCCATAACGGCGTTGCGGAACGAGCCGATGATAGGCGTCACGCGTTTCGACCGTGTGCATGACTTTCGAGACCTCGGTCAATATCGGGCCCGGTGCGATGTTATTCACATTGATTCCCGATTCCGCGAGTTCGACCGCCATAACCTTCGTGAGGAGTTCGACGCCGGCCTTTGAGGCTCCATAGGCCGAACGCCCGACACCTCCCTTCTGACCGGACAGCGAAGCGATATTGATGATCCGCCCATAGCCTTTGGCGGCCATGATCCGAGCAAAGGCTTGCGCCACGAGGAATGTTCCGGTCAGATTGATCCGGACGACGCGTTCGAATTCCTCCCGTGAGCTTTCGAGAAACAGAGTGGTTGCGCCCACGCCCGCGTTGTTCACGAGTATGTCGACCGTGCCGAATCGGCCAATCGTTTCCTTAACGATCGTCTCAACGTCTTCGTTGACGGAAATATCGGCGCGGACGGCCAAAGCCCGCTCCCCAAGCCGCTCGGCGGCTTCGTTCGCCACTTCCAGATCGCGGTCGACGATAACGACATTCGCGCCTTCGCGAACATAGGCTTCAGCGATTGCCAGTCCGATGCCCCGGCCAGCGCCCGTCACCACGGCAGTGCGTCCAGAAAGTCTCATCTCGTCGTCCTCCAATTTTCTCGATATGAGGTATAAGGTATAAGGTATGACCTTGACAGAGTTATGAGCTGCTTCTATGAGTATTGTCAAGAGTGAAGCCCGGCTGATGTATGGAGGAAGATATCCTCGGCCGGGATATTGGGAGGATCCGATGACATCAGCTGGCAAGCTCAAGGCCGTGTTTTACGGCGACGACTTCACGGGTTCTTCCGAAAACCTGGCGCAGTTCCATCGCAGTGGTGTGAAGGGAAAACTCTATCTCGCACGCCCTTCAGCACAGACGGCGTCAACAGATGCTCTGTCTTATGATGTGCTTGGCTTCGCCGGTACCGCAAGGGCGTTGTCCGGCGTCGAGCTCGACGAGGAGCTTGACAGCGCGTTTTCGATCATGCGCACCCTCAACAGTCCGCTTATCCAATACAAGATCTGTTCGACGTTCGACTCGTCGCCCACCGTTGGAAGCTATGGTGCTGTTCTGGCGCGCGCTGCGGCTCACTTCGGCAAGAGGGACGTTCCAGTCCTCGCCGCGACCCCGGACTTCGGGCGCTACACCTGTTTCGGAAATCATTTCGCGCGCTTTGCCGACAGGATTGAGCGGCTCGACCGGCACCCGAGCATGTCGCGCCACCCCAGGACGCCGATGCACGAGGCGGATCTGCGCATGCATCTGGCTGGGCAGACAGATAAGGAATTCGTCAACGTCACGCTTCCCGCAATCCGGAACCGCTCGGCAATGGAGGAGCGTGTCTTCAAGGCCTTCCAAGAGGGGGCAGGGGTCATTTTCGATGGGCTCGAAAATGCGGATCTTGCGGCTGTCGCCGATCTGCTCTGGGCGCGGTATCCGACACGTCCGATGTTCGCGCTAGCAGCTCAAGGCTTGGCGCAACAACTCGGCGCTCTTTGGGCCCGCTTGGGCCTGCTATCGTCGGCGGAGCCCGTCAAGACGGAGATTGCCGGCGTCGAAAATCTACTCGTCTTATCAGGTAGTTGCGCCCTGCAAACCGGGCGCCAGATTGCGGTGGCCGAAGCTTCCGGGTGGAACCTTGTCCACTTGGATGTCTCGACAGTCCGGTCCGATGATGATGCTGAGGCAGTTGCGCGGGAGGCTGCTTTGAAGGCGATCGAGAGCCTTGTGCGCGGTCGATCTACAATCATCTACACGGCTCGCGGGGAAACCGGCCGTCTGGCCGGCGGCGATGTTCCCGCGGAACGCTTGGGCGCCATCTACTGTGACGTTGCGCGTGCCGTGCGCCGCGCGGTTTCCTTGCCGCGGATCGTGTTTTCGGGCGGTGACAGTTCGAGCTATGCGGTGCGGACAATCGGCGCCGAAGCGCTCGAGATCGCCGTTTTTGACGAAGTTCAAAATTGCCATGTCTGCCGCCTGGATGCGCCGGGCGACGCCGAAGTCGATGGCCTCGAAGTCATGCTGAAGGGCGGGCAGATTGGTGCCGATGACTTCTTCCTGCGGGCAAAGGCGGGCACCTCGGGTTATCTGGCGGCGTAAGGAGCGAAAGATGCAAAAGAAAATCATCCTCGAAGCCAGGGTCAACGAGTACGCGCCGCGCACATCCAACCCTAATATCCCATACACCGCCGACGAGATCGTTGAGGCCGCCGTTGCAGCCCGCAAGGCGGGAGCGGCGATTCTCCACTATCATGCCAGGACAGCCGACGGCGGTGCGACAAACACCGTTGAGGCAAACGCCGAAATCATCCGCGAAGTCAGGCAGGCGACCGATCTACTCATCCTTCCCACGCTCGGCTTTATCTCGAATGATGCCGACGCCATGAAGCGCATCGACACGGTCGCAACCCTGGCATTGGACCCTGCTACGAAGCCCGATATTGCGCCCATCGATACCGGTTCGGCCAATCTCGAGCTTTGGGATGCCGAGACGCGCAGGTTCGAAAATCCAGAACGTTTGTATCTCAACACGACCGAAAGTCTCGCGCACTACGCGCGTACCTTGGCCGAAAAGGGCGTAAAGCCGAAGCTGGTTTCCTGGTCTGTCGGGTTCACGCGCCGCGCGATCGCTCTGATGGACGCGGGCCTTGTGAGGGGGCCCGCCTACTTTCTCCTGCACCTAACGGGAGGGCGATACATTACCGGGCATCCGCCGACCGAGGCGGGTCTCATGGCGCATCTTGCATTTCTGCCCGACGACCGGCCGATCGAATGGACGGTCAATTGCCTTGGGGGCAATCTGTTGAACATTGCTCCTGCGATCTGCCGTCTGGGCGGCCACATGGCTATTGGAATAGGCGACTATCCCTATCGCGAGTTCGGCACACCCACGAACGCGGAAGTCATATCGCGCGCTGTTGAGATTGCCCAAAAGGTCGGACGTGAGCCCGCTACACCCCAGGAGGCACGCGCGATCCTCGAACTGGACGCCGCGTAGATCCAATAAGGCATGCGATCCGCACACACGAGGCATAGATTTGGATTTTTACGAGGTATGACGTCATATCATGGTCAACGCAACTGAGAAGATAACAGTTCAGGGAACCGCGCAGTCGTCTTCGGCACGCGTGCTTCTGCGGGCCGAGGGCGTGGAAAAGTCGTTCAACGGCGTCCCAGCGCTCGTTGATGGCCGACTAACTCTAAAGGCCGGGACCGTCCATGCCTTGTGCGGCGGTAACGGCGCCGGCAAGTCGACATTCCTCAACATCACGATGGGACTGCTCCGCCGCGATGGAGGGATAGTGGAGATCGATGGCGAGCAGGTCGACTTCAAAAGCGCCGCTGACGCCTTGCGTCACGGCATCGCGATCATCACGCAGGAGCTTTCCCCCGTCCCCGAGATGACCGTCGCCGAGAACCTTTACCTTGGCCGCGAGCCGAAGCGACTTGGCGTGCTCGTCGATTTTAGCCAGATGCGCAGGGACGCCCAGGCATTCCTCGATGAACTCGGCTTTGAAGTCGACGCTGCCAAGAAGATGGGGGAGCTGAGCCTCGCCCAGATTCAGCTCGTCGAAATTGCGAAGGCTCTCAGCTATCGGGCACATATCGTCATCATGGACGAGCCGACATCTGCTATCGGCGAACACGAAGTCCATGTCTTGTTCAACGCGCTCCGCAAGATCACCGCGCGCGGTTCCGCAATTATCTACGTGTCTCACAAACTCACCGAAATCTTCGAGATCGCGGATGAGTACACAGTCTTCCGCGACGGCCGTTTCATCGAGACTGGAAACATCAAAGACATCGACCGCCGTCATCTTGTGACACAGATCGTCGGCCGTGAAGTCAAGCTGGTCGAGAAGGGCAAGCCTCTCGAAGACGCGCCAATCCTGCTTTCGGTCTCGAACTTGGCGCGCGGGCCTCATTTCCGAGACATCTCGCTAGACGTGGCGTCCGGCGAAGTGGTCGGAATCTACGGGCTGCTTGGGTCCGGACGAACCGAGTTCCTCGAGACAATATTCGGGCTGCACTCACCAACGGGAGGCGAAGTTGTCTTCAACGGCGGTAAGGTCAAGCCAGGCAGTCCTAAGGACGCAATTCAACGTGGAATGGCGATGGTGACCGAGGATCGCAAGGACAGTGGTCTCGTGCTCTCGGCATCGATCGCCCACAACATCACGCTTTCATCGCTGGCCTTGATGGCCATCAGCGGTTTCATCCGCGGGGACAAAGAGCGCAGCGCAGTTCAAGACATGATCGTCTCACAGAGGATCAAGTCGGCGTCGCCAGATGTTGCCGTCGAAACTCTGTCAGGGGGCAACCAACAAAAAGTCGTGCTGGCCCGGTGCCTTCTGACAAATCCAAAGCTTCTCATTTGCGACGAACCGACGCGTGGCATCGACGAAGGTTCCAAGCAGGAGATCTACGCGTTCCTGCGAGACTTCGCGGCAAAGGGCAACGGCGTCCTCGTGGTCTCCTCGGAGGCACCGGAGATCATGCAGCTCAGCGACAGGATCGCGATTTTCAAACAGGGGCAGCTCCTCAGCATCATCGACGGTGCCGAAGCAACGCAACAGACGCTTATGGACATGGCGAGCTGATGAGCGGTCATAGCCCCATTCACGGGAGGACTTGAGTAATGAATACCATCGCTGCGGCGAAGCCCGGAAACTTCCGCGCCGGGGAAATGATCAGGCAGTTCAGCATCGTTCTCGTGTTTTTCCTGATCGTCGCGTTCTTCGCGTTCGCGAACCAGTACTTCATGACATGGTTGAATTGGCTGAATCTCGTTCGCCAGTCGTCGATCAACGGCATTCTGGCGATCGGAGTGACCTTCGTCATCCTTACTAAGGGCATCGACCTATCGGTCGGCTCCGTAATGGCGCTCGCGGGCATGATCGCCGCCAGCCTCGTAACGGAGACCAACGAGCAGTTCGTGCTTTTCGGTATCTTTGCGGGCCTCGCGGCGGGAGCCGGCCTCGGCTTGGTGAACGGCGTGCTTGTTGCCGCGGTCAAGGTCCCGCCGTTCGTAGTGACGCTTGGCATGTTGAGCGTGGCCCGCGGTCTCACCTTGATCTTTTCGGAAGGACGCCCCATCCCGAATCTGTCGGATCCCTTCAAGTGGATCGGCTCCGGGCAGATCATGTATATCCCGGTACCGATCGTCATCCTGTTCGTCGTCTTCCTGATTGGATGGACCGTTTTAAACTATACGACTTTCGGCCGTTATGTGTACGCAGTTGGCGGCAACGAGAAGGCGGCTCGCACGAGCGGCATTTCCACCAAGGTGATCGTCGGTGCGACCTATGTGATCTCGGGCCTCCTGGCTGGTCTTGCGGGGCTTGTCCTGACGGCTCGCACCACCGCTGCGCTGCCGCAAGCGGGCATCGGTTATGAGCTTGACGCGATCGCCGCCGTCGTGATCGGCGGGACGAGCCTTGCGGGCGGCCGCGGATCGCTGCTCGGCACACTGATCGGCGCGCTCATCATCGGCACGATCAACAACGGCATGGACCTCATGGGCGTGTCTTCATACTACCAGCAGGTCCTCAAGGGCACGATCATCGTGGTCGCGGTCATCGCCGACCAAATCCGCAAATAAGACCAATCCCGAAATTGCCGCCGGGGAAGGCCGGCGACAATGTCCGGCCCAGCGTGTCGCGTCCGGACGTATCTTAAACCAGAGGAGAATATGAAATGCAGATGTCTAGGAGGAACCTGCTCAATGCGGGTGTGGGTATGGCAATCGCCGTAGCGACGTTGGCTGGCGGGAACTTCGCCTTCGCGCAGGACAAAATTCGGATCGCGGCTCTCTCGTTCGGTGAGTCCGGCGAGTACATGAAGGCTTGGTCGACGGAAATCCAGAACCATCCCGCCGTCAAATCGGGCGAGGTCGAGATCACCGTTTTCGACGGCAAGTATGATCCACTGACACAGGCGAACCAGATCGACACAGCGATCACCCAACAATTCAACGCGATCATCATGTCACCCTTCGACCTCGAGGCCTCGGCGCCGCCGATCGAAAAGGCCGCCGAAGCGAAAATCCCGCTTATCGTGTCGGCGCTCAAGACCAAGTCGACGAAATACACCGCGTCCATCATCGTTAACGATACCGAAGGCGGCCGGATCATCGCTGAGGAACTCGCCAAGCGCCTTCCGAACGGCGGCAACGTCGTCCTCATGGAGGGTCCGATCGGCCAGTCGGCCCAGATCGAGCGCCGCGCAGGCATAGACGCTGGTCTCGCCAAGTTCCCGAACCTCAAGCTCATCGAAGACAAGACAGGCAACTGGAGCCGCGCCGAGGGTCAGGCGCTCATGGAGAACTGGTTGCTCGCACACCCGGGTGAGATCAACGGCGTCCTTGCGGAAAACGACGAGATGGCGCTTGGCGCGATCGAAGCCATGAAGAGCGCCGGCATCGATCTCAAGACCGTTCCCGTTCTTGCGATCGACGGCATTCCGGACGCAAAGCGCGCCGTGAAGAAGGGCGAGATGGCGGTCAGCCTCTACAAGTACGCCCGCGCCGAAGGCCAGGGCGCGGTCGACCTCGCACTGCGGGCGATCAAGGGCGAGAGCTACAAGCCGCAGTCCGAAATCTGGGGCTCGCTGATGGAATGGAAGGGCGGCACCGAGAAGGACTACGTCGTGCCGTGGCTCGTGCTCGATTCCACCAATGTCGAGAAGTACATGTAATCGGACAACGGCGGACGGCCCATACGGCCGTCCGCCTTACACCAGGGAAATAGGATCGACCATCATGTTGAAGAGAAAAGTTGGAAAGACCGATGTGACGCTGACCTCGCTAGGGCTGGGTACCTCGCCGCTCGGTGGGTGCAATGTCGATGTGAGCTTCCAGACTTTCGAGGCGGTCGTCCTCAAGGCATACGACTTGGGTGTCCGCTATTTCGACACCGCGCCCCTTTACGGCCTTGGAAAGTCCGAGCATTCCCTCGGCCATGTCCTTCGCAACAACGATCTCATCGGCAAGGTCGTGGTCAGCACCAAGGCGGGGCGGATACTCAAGCCGGAAAGCCGCGCAAAGCGCGCCGAGAGCCTTTACGGCATCGACTGGGTGAAGGCGCTGCCATTCGTCGATGACTACGACTATTCCTATGACGGCATCATGCGCGCTTTCGAAGATAGCCAGCAGCGCCTGGGTATGGACCACATTGACATCCTCTATCTCCACGACGTGAGCGGCGAATGGCACCGCGAGGCGTATAGCACCCACCTTTCGGCGCTGAGATCGAGCGGTTACAAGGCGTGTGACGAGCTGCGCAGCACAGGCTCCGTGAAGGCCATCGGCCTCGGCGTCAATGAAACCGCGTCGGTCCTGCAGGTGGCAGAGGAATTTGATCTCGACTGCTCCATGGTCGCCGGGCGCTACACCCTGCTCAACCACGGCGCTCTCGACCATTTCTATCCAGAAATGCAGCGTCGCGGCATCGGTATCATTGCGGCTGGCATCTACAACTCCGGCATCCTCGCCGAGGGTAGCAAGTCGATGACAACCACCCGCACCTACGATTGCCAGCCCGCGCCTGAAGCGATCGTCCGCAAGGTCGAGGCGCTCGAAGCCGTCTGCGAGCGCCATGGCGTCTCGCTTGCGACTGCAGCGACACAATTTGTCTACGCACATCCTGCAGTGACCGCGGTGGTACAGGGAGCGCTGGCGCCCGAACACGTCGCCGCAAACGTCGCCGCGATCTCGACGCCGGTTCCGGCTGCGTTCTGGGCCGACCTGAAGTCGTCCGGCCTCATCCCTGAAGCCGCGCCAGTTCCGGAGGCATGATCGCGATGGATCTGGCTCAGCGCAGGCCCTCGGACATTCTGGTCACCTATCGGATTGAGACCGCCGGGAGCGCTGAGGCCTTGACGGTCAAGATCGGAAGCGACCAGTCGACGGGTACATTTGTTGACCTGCCCGGAGAGACGCCGCAACTGAAGGCGCGCGCGGCCGCGCGCGTGGTCGCTTTCGAGAAACTGGACTCTGTCGAGGTTCCCTCGCTCCCTGCAGCGGGCGAAGTCTTCAACCGAGCGGAGACAACAATCGCCTATCCCCTGGAGGCCGTCGGAACTGACCTCGCGGCAGTCACCACGGTTGCATTGGGCGGGGTCTGGTCGATCAAGGAATTCACCGGGCTGAGGGTCATTGGCCTGCAGCTGCCTCCAGAGTTTGAAGGCGTCTACCCGGGGCCTCAATTTGGGATCGAAGGCTCCCGGCGTCTGACCGGCGTCTACAATAGGCCAATCATCGGCACGATCATCAAGCCCGCGCTCGGCCTCACCCCGGACGAAACGGCGCAGGTGGTTGCTGAACTCGTCGCGTCCGGTGTCGACTTCATCAAGGACGACGAGAAACTGATGTCGCCACCGTACTCCTCGTTGGAGGCGCGGGTGAAAGCGATCATGCCGATCATCCGGGATCAGGAGCAGCGCACCGGCAAGAAGGTGATGTATGCCTTCGGCATTTCCGACGTCGATCCCGACGAGATGGTTCGCAAGCACGACCTGGTCGTGCGCGAGGGTGGAAACGCCGCCGTCATCAACATCAATTCGATCGGCATGGGCGCTTTTCTGTTCCTGCGTCGGCGGTCGTCCCTTGTCTTGCACGCCCATCGCAACGGCTGGGATCTTCTCACCCGACATCCTGGTCTTGGGTTCGATTTCTCGGTCTACCAACAGCTTTGGCGACTTCTCGGCGTCGACCAATTCCAGATCAACGGCATTGCCGCCAAATACTGGGAGCCGGACGCGTCTTTCGTTCAGTCGTTCCATGATCTCCAGAAACCGATCTTCAGTGATGCCGACCGCCCGTTACCGGTCGTTTGTTCGGGTCAATGGGGTGGACAGGCGCCTGAGACCTATCGAAGGACGGAGCAGACGCTTGACCACCTTTACCTTTGTGGTGGTGGCGTCGTCAGCCATCCCGGCGGGCCGTCGGCGGGTGTCAGAGCGGTTCGTGCGGCCTGGGATGCCGCGGTCGCCGGAATCGATCTCCATGAATATGCCAAATCTCATCCAGAGCTGGCGCAGTCGCTCGCCAAGTTCGGCTCTAAAACCGTATCAGAAGGAAGATGACAGATGGAATATCGTCAGCTTGGCCGGTCAGGTCTCAAAATTTCGCAACTGGTTCTTGGTTGCATGAGTTTCGGCGTCGCCGATCGCGGCAACCATGCTTGGACATTGTCCGAAGACGACAGTAGGCCATTTATCAAAGAGGCACTCGAACAGGGCATAAACTGCTTCGACACGGCCAATGCCTACTCGGACGGCACCAGCGAGGAGATCATCGGCAAGCTGCTCAGGGAGATGGTGCAGCGTGATGAGGTTGTCATTGCCACCAAGGTCTACGGCAAGATGCGCAACGGAGCGAATGCGGTCGGACTTTCCCGCAAGGCAATCATCGCGGAGGCTGAGGCCAGCCTCAAGCGGCTGGCGACCGACTACATCGACCTCTACCAAATTCATTTCTGGGACAATTCGACCCCGATCGAAGAGACGCTGGAAGCGCTGACCGATCTCGTTCGAAGCGGCAAGGTTCGCTACATCGGAGCCAGCAATTGTTACGCATGGCAATTTGCGCGCGCGCTCTACAAGTCGGACGCTGCCGGATGGTCGCGTTTCGTTTCGATGCAAGCTCAGATGAACCTCCTTTATCGCGAGGAAGAGCGGGAGATGTTGCCGCTCTGTAAAGCTGAAGGGGTGGGGATCATCGCGTTCAGTCCGCTGGCTCGCGGGCGCCTCAGCCGGCCTTGGGAGGAAAGCAGTTTGAGGTCCGAGACCGACAATGTCACCGCTCGGTTCTACGGTCACGCGGACGAGGCGGATCGCCGCGTCGTAGACGTCGTCGCAAAGATTGCAGACGACAAGAACGTCCCGCGATCCCTCGTTGCGATGGCGTGGCTTAACACAAAGGCGGGCGTGACGGCTCCTATAATCGGCGCAACGAAGCTACAGCATCTGAAGGATGCCGTCGCTTCCTTGGCCGTCAAGCTAAGCGACGACGAGGTCCGCGAACTCGAGGAGCCATACGTGCCGCATAGCGTAGTCGGCTTGAACTGAGTTTGGCTCAGCGGGGACGACGTTGAGGCTGTCAGGAGGCACGCCGAACCGGGCCTCCTGAGCCAATGGCTTTGGTCGTATCGATCTCTGCTCCCTTCCAGAACCAGCGCGAGGAAAAAAGATGACCACCACCCGTCATTTTGACGTCAGCGACAGCGCGATTGAAGCTGCCGCCCGGCTCATGCGAAATGGCGAAGTTGTCGCGTTTCCGACGGAGACGGTTTACGGGCTCGGCGCGGACGCCAGCAGCCCCGCCGGAATCGAGCGCATCTATGAAGCCAAAGGACGCCCGCGGCATAATCCCCTGATTATCCACGTTTCGGACGTGGAAATGGCGCGCAGGATGGCACATTTCAATCCGGAGGCAGAGTTGGCTGCTGCCAGCTTTTGGCCGGGACCTCTGACATTGCTCCTGCCAAAGCGGGAAGACGCGGGGCTCGCAACCGCAGTTACCGCGGGCATGAAAAATGTCGCAATCCGATTTCCCTCGTCGAGTGTCGCCCAACGGCTGATCCGGGCCGTCGGATTTCCGGTGGCAGCGCCTTCAGCCAATCGTTCCGGGAAGGTCACCTCGACCCGCTTCGTGGAAGTTGTCCGCCAGTTGGACGGACGGATTTCGGGAATCGTGGAAGAAGACATATGTGATCACGGCCTGGAATCGACTATTCTGTCTTTGGTCGGATCTCCGATCATTCTACGCCACGGGTCAGTTCCGCGGGAGGCACTGGAAGCTTTACTCGGCCCGATTGACGAGGACACTGGGCCCCAAAAAGTCTCGGCACCAGGCCAGCTAAAGAGCCATTATGCTCCGGAAGCCGCCGTTCAGATGAATGTCGACCGTCCTGCCGCCAATATGGTCTGGGTCGGTTTCGGACCGGAGTGCGAGGGCTGTCAATTGACGCTGTCTTCTTCCGGTGACCTTCAGGAAGCTGCCCGCAACCTCTACACCGCCATGAGTGAAGCCGACGCCTTGGCCGGCGCGAGTGACGTGGTTGCATTCGCCCCTGTGCCTCTGATTGGCCTTGGCAGGGCAATCAACGATCGGCTGAGACGAGCTGCCGCGCCCCGTTGCGCGTAGACGGCATTTTTAAGCAATTCGCAAAATGCGGATGGCGGCATGCAAAAAACGCTTGCCTCTATAGGTATGACCTTATACCTTACACCTCGCTGATTGAGGAGTCAGGCCACGGAGGTCCATCAAGCATTTCTGGTGAGATTGGCGGCAGACGCCGGCGCGACCTGGCACGCATTGGGGCACGGGCTTTAATCAAACAATGACGGCATGGCGGAAGCTACATCGCTTCGACGCCTCCTACCGACATCTAGGGATGATCACATGACCGAACTTGAAACTAGACCGCTCGGAAAAAGCAAAGTGCGGGCAACTTCGCTGGGGCTAGGCACGGTGCCGCTCTCTGGCTTCAACGCCGATGTCTCCTACGGCGAATTCGAAGCGACGATCCTCGCTGGCTACGCGGCCGGAATCCGCTACTTCGATTGCGCGCCAATGTATGGCTTTGGGAAATCGGAGCATTATCTTGGCCATGCCCTCAGGGCGAACAAGCTGCGCGAAAACGTGGTGGTGAGCACCAAGGTTGGTCGTGTATTGAAGCCCGCCAGCAGGACAAAGAAGCTTGAAACCGTCTACGGCATCGAGTGGATCGACCCGCTTCCGTTTCTCGATACCTACGATTACACCTATGATGGCGTGATGCGCGCATTCGAAGACAGCCAGCAGCGCCTCGGATTGGACTATATCGACGTTCTTCTCGTGCATGACGTTGGTCGGGCATGGCACGGCGACCAAAGCGAGTTCTATTGGAATCAGCTGCGGGCCTCCGGTTATAAGGCACTGGACGAGCTTCGCTCCAGCGGAGCCGTCTCAGCCATCGGCTTGGGGGTCAACGAAACCGACTCCGTGGTCGGTGTCGCTCGTGAATTTCCGATCGACTGCTCGTTGATCGCCGGCCGCTACACCCTTTTGAATCATGCCCCGCTTGAGGCCGCGTTCGACGAGTTGCTCCAGCGGAACGTCTCCGTGATCGCTGGCGGGATCTTCAATTCCGGAATTCTGGCGACAGGCGTCGGCGGTCCCGCGGCCACTTACGATTACGGCAAGGTTCCTGCGGCCGTCGTCGAAAAGGTCAAGGCCATCGAGAGCATTTGCTCGAGATTTGCGGTGAGCTTGTCTGCAGCGGCGATGCAATTCGTCTATGCGCATCCGGCAGTGGCCACGCTGGTCATGGGTGCAAAGAGCGCATTGGAAGTCGAGCAGAACGTCAAGGCGATCAACGAGACAATACCCCCTGCATTTTGGGACGCTTTGATTGAAGCGAGCCTTCTTCCGTCAAACGCTCCGCTGCCGACGGCTATACGATGATGGCCCGCGGAGGCACCGTTTTCGGCGGCTTCCGCTGCGAAGCGCTCGTGGGTTCGGTTCCATCGCCGGAGGCGCGCGCATGCCTCGAGGCGCTCGTCAGGACTTATGGCGAGCTTCTCGCGATCTACTCCTTCATGCATATGGCATTGAGGGAGAAGAGCATGCGCCTCTTGATTGGAGAACTCGCCGATCGCGCCACAGAGATAAAGCGATCCGTCCGTTCCTCGCTTGCGGGCTCGCGCTTTCTCGCAGGACAGGGCCACGCAGTCTACCATCTTGGACGGGCAGATGGCCTGCTTGTCGAGGCGGAGGAGCACCTGCAGCGCGGTGTCCTGGTTTCAGATGCATCCCTGCTGGGGCTGCTTTCAAATGCGGCGATCCAGCTGAAACGATCGGCCGCCATCTTAGGCACGTCGACCTTCGACACGACAGCATGCTGTGGAGGGTCCCTTGGACATGGGGAGGAAGACCATGGGAACGCATTCGATCTGGGTGCTTGAATACTCTCGAAGCCCGGTCCACCCGGTCAGCGGGGTTTTTTACGGCGCCCATAATCAGGGCACGATGAACCTGCCGTTCGCATACATTCTCATCAAGACAGGAGATGCAGTCGTTCTGGTTGATGCCGGTCACGACGCCGCCGATTTCGGAGGCCAGATCGCCAATTCGATTGGCGTTACCGGTTGGACGCCTCCGGAAATCGTTCTCGGGGAATGCGGGATCAGGCCCCAGGACGTCACGCATGTCATCCTCACGCACGCGCACTTCGATCACATTGGCGGCCTAAAGTTCTTCCCAAATGCTAAGATTTTCATTCAGAAGAAAGAATTGGAATCCTGGATGTGGATTCTGGCAAAGGGTCGGCGCTTCCGTTCATTGCAGGCCGGACTGAATCCGGCGGATATCCTCTATCTGACCCAGGCAAATATCGAAGGCCGCCTGGAACTGGTGGAGGGAGAGCGGGAAAACCTGGTGCCAGGCGTTCATGTCTATCCGGCATTCGACACCCATACCGCAGGATCGCAATATGTGGTGGTGGAGACCGGCGGTGGAGACGGCAAGTTTATCCTGTCCGGCGACGTCATCTACACCTACAGCAACCTCACGGGTGAGGACGCCACCGATCCCTGCTTTGTGCCGCCGGGCCTTGCCAATGGCAGCCAGACACGTCTGATCGAGTCCGCCGAGGAGATGCTCAAAATCGTTGGTATGGACGAACGACGAATTGTTCCCATGCACGAGGAGCAGCTTTCAAAAATCTATCCCTCGCGTCTGACGGCTCGCCAGCTCATGCTCGTCGAGATTTGTGTGGCCGACGGAGACGTATCAAGAGTTTGATCGATTTGAAGCAGCGCGAACGCCAAGCTGCATCGTTCACAATCGTCCTCCCAAGGCGATAAGCAGAGAAAAGGCCGGGTGTCAGTTCACAGTGACTCCGGCCTTTTCCAAACACCTTGCCCGCTGCGGTGATCTGCCCGGTGAAGAAGCCCTATATTCGCGCCCGCTTTGATGACGGCCCGGTAGTCCGCGATGTTTGCCATGGAGGACAAGGCCTCCATCTCCATGGCGATGACATTTGCGCTTGAACCTCCAAACCATCCTTGTTTCGTTAGAAAATGAGCGCCTCGGCCATGCATGGAGCGGTGCAATCGCACCATCATGCGTCTTCACATGTCCCATCATACCAGCAGCGTCAGGGGCGTTGTCGAATAGAGCAACACAAACTAACGACAAATGATGTTTGCATGTGATTTGTAGCGTCGGATCTTGATGTTAAAGGATCGGATTAGTGCGCCGGAGGACTAGAATATGAAGAGAGATGATCGGAGGCAGGCCATTATGGACCTGTTGGTCGCGCAGAGGGTGGTGGATCTGGACGACCTATCCGATCGGTTCGCTGTATCCAAGATGACCATCCACCGGGATCTGGATGATCTTGAGCAGGCAGGGATGCTTCGCAAGGTCCGCGGCGGGGCAACGATCGAGGCAGGAGGCCATTTCGAAAGCGATTTCCGGTTTCGCCAGCAGCAGGAGGGCGAGGCCAAGCGCCGGATGGCAGAGGCCGCCCTTGAACTCGTCGAGCCCGGCATGACGGTGATGGTCAACGACGGATCTATGGCGTCGGTGCTCGGGGAATTGCTGCCACAGAGGAGGCCGCTGACGGTGATCACCAACAATGCGGCGGTCATCGATCGGCTCAAGACGGAATCAGGGATCAACCTGATTGCGGTCGGTGGACGCTATTCGATGAAGTTCAATGGTTTTTTCGGCGTCGTCGCCGAACAGGCATTGTCGCGTCTCAGCGCCGACATCGCCTTTATCTCAACGCCGGCAGTTTCTGGATTGCGCGTCTACCATATGGATGATGACGTTGTCCGCTCGAAGCGAGCGATGATTGCAAGCGCCGCGCGTCGCTGCTTGCTCTTAAACCATAAGCGCTTCAATCATACTGCTCTTCATGTCCTGGCCACCATTGACGAGTTCGAAGTTATCATCACCGACCAGGAACCGACAATCGACGTCCGCGCGGCTTTGGAAGGATCCAATGTGCAGCTTAGAGTGGCATCGCAGGAGAGGAAGTGAATATGGCCAACGATCCTTCGGGTAGATGCCGCGCAAGGCGGCACCCGTCCCCGAATCTCAAGTTCGGCCCTTGATGGGGGGAGCCCTTCCACAATCTTCTCCTGTGGGCTTCTCCTATGGACGTTCAACGCGATATCTCAGATGGACGGAGCCGAGGCCAGCGGCTTCGGCGCTCATAAACGTGAGCCTCGCCCCGCCGGCAAGCCCATCCTCGCCGCCCTCAAATATGGCCGGTGTATTCGACTTGCCTCCGATCGCAGGGAAGATGACTAGGCTGACCTCGTCAACAAGACCCTCATTCAAGAAATGGCCATTGGTTTGCGCCCCGCCTTCCAGCATCAAGCGCTTCACACCGAATTCGGTGCCGAGAACATCGAGCGCGTTTTTCAGATCGACGCCATCTTTCTCGGATACGATATAGGAAACGCCAGCCTGGGCGAGGCCCGCCAGGTAAGCATCATCCACGTCAGATCCTGTCAGGACGATAAGTTGAGCATCCTCAATGTCGTTCTTGTCCCAGCGTAGCCGACCGTCCTTATCAACGATAACAGCGAACTCGTTGGCATCCGGGTTGGCGTTATGGATCGGCCGCGGTGCTGTGCCGGTTGTTTCATAGGGACGGTCGACGGCGTCTGCGAATTCCTCGCCTGTCGCTCTTCCCGAAAGCCAGGCGTCGGCACCAATCTTCTCATCCAGGTCGTCATAGACCTTCACGAGTTCCTCCACCGAATGGCCGGTCGCCTCAGCCCAATCATTGACGATCAATCGACCGTCCAGTGGCGACATCATGTGACAGATTACATGGGGTCTGGGCATTGGATTACTCCTCTACAAACATTCCACCGTCAGTGGTCTGCCTTCAACCAGGTTGCGAATTTATCCATCCAGTCGGGGTGCCAACGTGAAAGCGCCGGCCGGTTCAGGATCATGTCGTCGGCCGCCCAGCGGATCCGTCTGGCATCTATCTCCGACGTAACCGCATTATCGGGACAAATGATGTAAAAGTCCTCCTCGAGCAGACGGGCCAGGAAGTATTCCACCAACTGCTCAGCGGTCCATGCCTCATCGGGTTTGGCAGCGCCATGCGGCTTGAGTGCGATGTTCATGGGCGTCCACGTGTATCCAGGGACGAGGAGATGAGCCGATACACGACCTCCCGTCTCCTTCAAAAGCGCGTGCGACAGCTGTTCGGTCAGTACCTTGACAGCTGCCTTTGCCACCGAATAGGCGGCATTGCCCGGAGGAGTTGTAATTCCTTCCTTGGAGCCGAGGTTGACGACCGCCGATGGTCGGGCTGCCTTGATCATGTGGGGCACGAAGACGTGTTGTGCGGCTAAAACACCTCCGAAGTTTACATCGATTTGGCGTCGCCACTTTGCAGGATCATCCCAGGGGCCGGCTCCTTGCGTAATGCCCGCGTTGTTGACAAGGACGGCGACGTCAGCAAACCGCGAAATCGTTTTGTCCCGCAACCTGGTTAGTGCCGACAGATCTGATACGTCGCCGCTCACGATCAGGATGTCCGTATCGAGTGCCGAGGCAACATCCTCAAGTGCGTCGGCGTCGAGATCCAGCAATGCGAGCTTCATGCCGCGGGCCGCGAGAGCCCTCGCGATCGCCAAGCCGATGCCCTTCGCAGCTCCCGTGATGACCGCAACGCGGCCAGGAGCAACGATGCTGTTCATTCTCTCGCTCATCATTGTCTTCCCGTCATTGGCCGTCCCCGCTGGAAGGTGGGCCGGACACGCCGTCGCGTGGATTTTCTCGGCCGACGGCACCATCGCAAGAAGTGCGTCAGCGCTACGCGGGCGCTTGTGTGCTCGGACCATATCTGCTGGCTGCGAACGACAGCTCAACCTCCTAACAACATAGGGCACTCCGCCGACCACTTGAAGTGAGCTGGATCGCACGCACCGATGAGCCGTGTTCACTCTTGGGTGCCTTCGTGACGTCGGGAATGCCTCGTCAATTTGGCTGCGGACGCGACCAAAAGGTCCCTCACTTCTGGTGTCTGCCAGATCGGTGGTTGATTTTTGCTCACCGCCCCGATCGATTTTGCTCATGTAACCAACCGGCTCCACGGGCATTAGGTCACCAGCGCCTCGAGGCGATCGAGGTGCTGATAAAACCAAAGGAGTGAAATCATGACTGGTAATAAACCACTCGCAATGGTCACGGGCGGCTCATCTGGAATAGGCTTCGAGCTTGCCAAACAATTCGCCAAGAATGGATTTGACGTCGCTATTTCAGGCTCAAGCGACAAGGTAAACGAGGCCGCCGATGCGCTACGAAGCCTTGACGCCGAAGCGTATCCGTTCAAAGCGGATGCCTCGACATACGATGGCGTTGAGGGGTTCTGGACCTTCACGGAGGGGCTGGGGCGCCCACTGGAAGCCGCGGCTCTGAACGTGGGTATCGGTATCGGCGGCGCCTTCGTCGATAACGATCTCGAGGATGAGTTTCGCCTGCTTGCAATCAATGTCACTGGGACCGTCCATATGGCCAAACGCGTCGTCCAACATATGGTCAAGAACGGCCGCGGCAGGATCCTCATCACCTCCTCGGTTTCGGCGACCCTGCCCACGCCATACGAAACCGTCTACGGCCCGTCGAAGGCATTCGGTTACATGTTCGCGGAATCTCTGCGCGAGGAGTTGCGCTCGACCGGGGTCACGGTGACGGCACTCCTTCCGGGCGCCACCAACAGCGACTTCCACGCGAACGCTGGGATGGGCGATACTAAGCTCGGTGGCCAGCAGAAAAACGACAAGACGCTCGTCGCCAAGCAGGGCTTCGAGGCCCTCATGAACGACATCGACCATGTCGTCGGCGGAGACCAGAAAACCAAGCGGCAGGTGTTGGAAAACCGGACGACCCCGGAGCCTGTTAAAGCCGCCCGGCAAGCCGAACTGACCCAACCGCAGTGAAGGAGCACATCATGGCACATCTGAAAGACAAGGTCGCAATCGTCACGGGAGCTTCCTCGGGCATTGGAGCAGCGACCGCCAAAGGATTGGCGGAAAAAGGTGCGCGCGTCGTCCTTGCCGGCCGCAATGAGGAACGCCTCAGTCAGATTGTCGAAGACATCGCCGGTTCCGGAGGTATTGCCAGCTACAAGGTTGCCGATGCCACGGATTTTGAGAGTACCAAGGCCCTCGTCCCGTTCGCCACGACGACGTACGGCCCGGTCGATATATTGGTCAACAATGCGGGCCTCATGCTCTTTTCCTATTGGAAGGATGCCGCGGTCGGCGATTGGAACAAGATGATCGATACCAACCTGCGTGGCTATCTACATGCGATTGCCGCCGTGCTGCCGTCGATGTTGGAGCGCCGGTCCGGCCGCATCCTGAATATGAGCTCTATCGCCGGCGTTCATGTCGGCGAGGCGGCAGGCGTTTATGGAGCCACGAAGTTCTTTATACGCGGTATCACCGAAAGCCTCAGAAAGGAGGTGGGCGTGGGAAGTGGGATCCAGGTGTCTATGATCAGCCCTGGCGTGATCGATACCGGCTGGGCCGACAAGGTTCATGACGAGACGGGCAGAAAGATCGCCGGAGAGCTCAACAAGCAAGGTATTCCGCCGTCGTCGGTGGCTGAAGCCGTGGTCTATGCCCTAGATCAGCCCCCGGAGATCACGATCAACGACATTGTCGTCCATCCAACCCGGCAGGACTGGTAGCCGGCGTTTTCGAAAGCTCAGAACTTGAACCTCCGGGACCGTCAGGCCGCCCGCGCGGAGGTGGTATCCGTTCCAACCGGTGCCGTCTCTCGTGGCTGTGGACAAGATGATCTTCATTGCATGACGATTAATCCCGGAGGTGCTATTATTCAGCGACCCGGCCCATCTCCCGTCGTAGCTCCCCGGATCCGACATGGATCAACTAATGTCAGATTTTTGACTGCTTCCGTGGTCATCACATACCAAAGCCAGGTTAGATGAATAAGGATTGAAGATACCAGCCGTCTGAAGCAAGGTCGGCGTCGGCCAGGGCGATCTTATTCAGTCGAAGTGGGAGTATCCATAACTCATGGTATCCACGCGGGCCGATCTGGCCGACCTTGAAACTTTCGTCGCGATCGCGAGGGCGGGGGGGTTCCGAAAGGCGGCCGCGCTTCGCGGCGTTTCCGGCTCCGCTCTCAGCCACTCGATCAGGGGTTTGGAGGCCCGTCTCGGCGTCCGTCTGTTTCATCGGACAAGCAGGAGCATCAGTCTCACCGCCGCCGGCGAAGTACTGCTTGCCGAACTAGAGCCCCGTTTCCTCGGCATCCAGGCTGCGATGGATCTCCTGGACAGTTTCAGGAGCGGTCCTACGGGCAGGGTGAGAGTGACCACGCTGCGTGACGCCGCCGAGCTGTTGATCGCTCCTCGACTGCACAGTTTTCGCAGCAACTACCCAGATGTCGAGATCGAAGTCAGCGTCGAGGATCGCTTTATCGATATGGTCGCCGAGGGTTTCGACGCGGGCATCCGCTATGGAGGAACAGTTCCCGAGGGGATGATCGCGTCGCGTCTGACTGCCGAACTTGAATGGATCGTCGTCGGCTCTCCAACCTATCTCAACGAACGAGGGCGGCCGGAGCGGCCGGAAGATCTCTTGACGCACGAGTGCATCCGGATCCGAACCGGTACAGACCACGTCTGCAAATGGGAACTTGGCGACGGAGACCGCATGGTTACCCTAGACGTCCCTGGACTGCTCACGCTCGGGGATTCAGAACTGTCCATCCGCATGGCGCAGGAGGGGGGCGGTCTCTTTTACTGCCTGCGCGCACGCGTCGAGGACAAACTGGCGGCTGGTCTGCTCGAAGTGGTGCTGCCGGACTGGTCGTCTACTGGGCCGGGTTTTCATGCATACTACGTTTCGCACCGACAGGTGCCGTCCGCGCTCCGGACGTTTCTCGACCACCTTAAGGCGCCGCTTCCGGACGATTGAAGGGACCTCGCGAGCCAGCTCCAAATTACGCAGATGCCTACATGGTATCCGAAACTCGTAGAGGTCTCGGCCTGCGCTTCAATGGATGCGTTAGCTTATACTATAACGAATTCAGATGAAAAAAGCTCATCTATTTTATGAAATATTGCGTTTGAAATACAAGCTGAAAGCAGAGATGGTTCGATGCGTGGAGGGCATCTGAACCTGGATCGCCTTAGCGCGTAAGATGAGATGCAATACGGTTTACGAGGTCGCCGGACTATGTTCGGCGAGGGAAGAAGTATTGCGCAGATGCCGTATTAGGAGGAGGGCCGAATGAGTTTCCCCGCTGGAAAAACTGTAGATAAACGCGACAATTCTATTCTTGCTGGTCTCGAACCGGCGATCTTCTTTGGCTTTTTCGAAGAGCTGAGTGCGATTCCGCGCGGTTCTTACAACGAGAAGCAGGTCAGCGATCACATCGCCGATTTTGCCCGGGCACGCGGCTTCGAGGTTTACCAGGACGAGATCTACAATCTCCTCATCAAGAAGCCGGGCACACCCGGCTACGAAAACTCGCCGACCGTCATTCTTCATGGGCATACCGACATCGTCTGCGAGAGCGACGAGGGTGTTGACCACGACTTTGAGAACGAAGGCATCAAACTTCAGGTTATCGGCGATTTCATCCATGGGACGGGGACAACCCTTGGGGCGGACAACACCGTTGGTGTGGCTTTCGCAATGTCGTTGCTGGCATCCGACGATATCCCGCATCCGCCGCTTGAAGTCGTCCTGACGGTTCAAGAAGAAGTCGGCAAGGGCGGCGCACAACACTTCGACGGCACAAAGCTTAGCGGTAAGCGCCTTCTCGACATGAACTGGCACGATCCCAAGTCGCTTTTCGCAGGTTGCGCTGGCGATATTTCAGTGCGCTTCAAGATTCCGGTTCAGTGCGAACCGCGCGTTTCGGGGCAGGCCGCCCTTTCGCTGCGGATCTCCGGCCTGAGCAGCGGTCATTCCGAATTCGACATCCATCTTGAACGCGCTAACGCCATCGTCCAGCTCGGACGGCTGCTCCGGATTGCCATCCGGGATGCTGGGGCCAGCGTAGCCGAAGTCAAGGGTGGCGTGAACCGTTACGTTATCCCGGGTGAGGCGGAGGCGATCATTTCGATCGATGCCTCGCGGATTGTCGATCTCAGACAGAGAATTGAAGCGGAAGCGGCTTCGATTGCGCTTGAGTACAAAGCAAGCGATCCCAACCTCAAGGTCACAGTCAGCGAGTCAGGGAGGCAGATTACTGAAGTCTTCTCGGCTCAGTCCGCCCGGGCGCTGGTCGATGCCCTGAACCTGCTTCCCAACGGCGTCCAGAGCAAAAGCCTTCAAGTCGAGGGCCTCGTCGAGAGCTCCAACACCGTGGCGTTGCTTTCAAGCGATAAAGAGGCCATCGAAATCGTCAATACGGTCCCAAGCGCCGTCAGCTCCCGTCGCTACAACATCGTCGACAAAATCCGGCAGCTGTCAGAACTCATCGGCAACGGCGCGAGCGTGGAGACATTCGCGGATTGCCCGGAATGGCCATACAATCCTCATTCGCGAATGCTCAACGCCGCCAAAGCCGCTTACGAGCGCGAGTTCGGCGAGCAGCCACATGTGGAAGTCTCTCACTCCAGTCTCGAGCTCGGCCTTTTTCGAAAGAAGGTTCCTGACATTGACATGCTGTCGATCGGACCGGAAGCGTTCGACGTCCACACCACGCGCGAGCGCCTCAACCACACGACAGTCGATCCGACCTGGCGGCTTCTCAAGTCGCTGCTCCGCGAACTCCGGACCTAAGGTACTAAAATGCCAAAACTGCCAAGCTACTTCGGCAATTTCCCACATCCGCCCAGCGAAAAGAAGCCGGTCCATCTGACGCGCGATAGCTACAAGATGTTCATCTATACGGGGACGAAGCCGTACTCGAGCGACCTCAACTACCTGCTCGCCAGCACGGACCAGCAGACCACTGGCATCTATCAGCTCGCGCCGGGAAGCAACTTCTACCCGGCCGACATTCACGCGGGTGACGAGGTGTACTATGTCCTCGAAGGTGTTGTGCATCTCCTAAACCCCGAAACCGGGCAGACAGAGGAACTCGGACCCGGTGACGCGGTGCTTATCCCCAAGGGCGCTCCGCATCGCGGCTATAACTTCAGCGACAAGGCTGCAGTTATCCTGTTTTGCATCGCACCGCGTATCTGGGACGAGAATGGCCCTCCGACCGGCTATGACGGGCCGACGCGCCTCTATAAGCACGAAGGGAGAGCGTGATGAGCCTTGAGAAACTCGGAGCCTATCCAGTAGACGGCGCTCAGGCGCGCAAGAGGGGCGACCTGGTGAAGGTCGCAAAAAGCGATCGTCTGAACATCGTCTCCGGCCGCGATCATCCCGTTCTCATCCAGTTCTGCGTCAGCAACGATTACATGCACGTCGGAGAGCTGACTATCCCTGTGGGTGGCGTTGGACCGCGCGCGAGCGAACCCGACAGCCATGGAGGGGACGCAGTCTTCTACGTTCTGCAAGGCCCCGCAACCTTCTATTTGGCGGATACCGACGAAACCTTTCACATCCGTGACGGCGAGTCTTTCTTCCTGCCCGGCGGCATCAGCTACCAGTGCCTAAACTACGGCTCCAACCCGATCCGGATGGTCTTCACGATCGCACCGGGACTGTAAGCCGAAGATTTGAATTTCAGATTGCCAAGCTTCGCCGCGGACCCGTTCCGCGGTTGGGAAAACTTTGTCTTGTCACCACCAGGGAGGATCATGTGACAATTTTCAGACGGACGTTAATCTTCGGTGCTGCTCTCGGGCTCACCGCTTCGCTTTCCTTCAGCCCAGCGCTTGCACAGCAGTTGGATTATTCGAAGGTGTTTCCTGGCATCTTGATGGACAAGGACATCAAGCCCACAGGCCAGGAAGTCAAACCCGCTAAGAAGGATAACCGCCCGCTCAAGGTCGGCTTCCTGCCGACGGCGATGGACACCTACTATCAGCGTGTTCTGGCTGGCGTGAAAGAAGAAATCGATAAGCGCGGTGGCGACGGCACTATCCAGCTTCTCGTGCAAGCTCCGAGCAGCCAGTCTGCCACGGACGACCAGATCAGGACCATGGAAGCCTGGATCAACGACGGTGTAGATGCGATCGCGGTTGCCTTATACAACGAAGGCGCGTTGCTGCCCTCCATCCGGCGCGCCACCGAGGCGGGCATTCCGATCTTCCTCTTCAATTCACCCGTCGCCGACAACCCATATTATGTCAGCGACATCGGCTACGACCAGAGTGACGGTGGTCGTGCGCAGGCGCAATGGCTGGTTGACACCTATGGCGACAAGGAAGTCAAGCTCGGGATCCTGGAGGGCCTGCCCGGTCCGCATACGAGCCAGCGCATGAAGGGTTTCAACGAGGTCATCTCGAAGCACCCCAACTTCAAAATCGTCGCTCAGCAGCCGGCTGGCTGGGTGCGTGCCCAAGGCCTGTCGGTGACTGAAAACATGTTCACCGCCAACCCCGATATCGAAGTCCTCGTCGCGCTCTACGACGAGATGGCCCTTGGCGGTCTGCAGGCTCTCAAGGCTAAGGGGCTGAACGGCAAGGTGGCAATCGTCGGCTACGAAAATATGAAGGAAGCCAACGACGCGATCCTCACCGGCGACTTTGCAGCAACGGTCGACACCGGGGCCAAGGAAGAAGGTCGCAACATCATTCGAGCGGTGGATGAGTTCGTGATGAAGGGCACCGCCCTGCCGAAGAAGATCTTCGTGGCGCCCAAAACCTACGACGCGAAGAACATCAAGACCTTCGATCAGAACGACTACGTCTACGTCCAGCAGAAGTAGATGTGACAGTACGCGGCCCCGCCTCGCGCGGGGCCGCCCACTCAAGAAGGGCGACCTGAATGACAAACGCTCCGCTGCTCGAGATGAAAGGCATTGCCAAACGCTTCGGCAACACGAAGGCGCTTGATGGCATCGAGCTCGTACTCAATCCCGGCGAGGTTCTCGGCCTGGTCGGTGAGAACGGCGCAGGCAAGTCGACGCTCATGAAAATCCTCTCTGGTGCATATGCACGCGACGAAGGCACCATTGCTGTCAGAGGTAAGGTGGTCGATCTGAACAATCCCAAAGACGGGTCCAGGGCCGGCATCGCGATCATCTACCAGGAGCTGAGCCTGTTTCCGGACTTTGACGCCGCCGAAAATATATTCGCGGGCAGGGAGCTGCGCCACGGGCGTGCAAGTGCATCACCGCTTGACCATTCGGCCATGCGGGCAGCCGCCTCGCGTATCCTGAAGGGCGAGTTAGGCGTCGACGTACCTCTCGACAGGCCAGTTCGAGAGCTTAGCCTCTCGCATCGGCAGATGATCGAGATCGCCAAAGCCATTAGCAGCAACGCCGACATCATCATCATGGACGAGCCGACCGAAGCGCTCGAGGAGGTCGAACGCAAACAGCTGTTCGCCATCATCAAGAAGCTTCAGCAGGCCGGTAAAGCTCTCATATATGTGTCTCACCGGATCCAGGAACTCCTCGGCATCGTCAGCCGCGTGATGGTCTTGCGCGATGGCAGCGCGGTCGCAGACCTGCCCGTATCGGAGCTCGACGTAGACAAGGTCGTCAGTGCGATGATCGGCGGCTCTCTCGCAAAACAGTTTCCTCCCCGCGTCCCGGCAAGGTCCGAACCCTCGTTGGACGTTCGCGGTTTGACGAAAAGGGGTGTCTTCGAAGACATCACCTTCTCGGTAGCCCAGGGTGAAATCCTCGGCGTGACGGGTCTCGAAGGATCAGGCAAGAGCGCGCTCCTGCGGGCGATCTTTGGGCAGATCCCGCATGAGACCGGCTCGATTCTGATCGACGGAAAGCAAGCGGCGATTTGGGACCCGACGGACGCTATTCGTCAACACGTCGCCTTCTTGCCCGCCGAACGTAAAACCGAGGGGATTTTTCCACAACACAATGTCGGCTGGAACCTCTCTATCGCCAACCTTCGAACGCTCGGCAAAATCACGTTGATGCCGAAAAAGGAGCGCGAGATTGCCTCCGGCTACATCGCCAAGCTCGGCGTGAAATGCGACGGCCCCGGTGCCGACATCACATCGCTGAGCGGCGGTAACCAGCAAAAAGTCATGCTTGCTCGCTGGCTGCTCACCCAGCCAAAGGTGCTCATGCTTGAGGAGCCAACGCGTGGCGTCGACGTGCGTGCCAAGGCCGAGGTCTACACCCTCATCCAGGCTGCTGCGAAAGACGGCTGTGCTGTCATCGTGGTGTCCGCCGACAACGCGGAACTGCTTGGACTGTGTCACCGGGTCGCGGTCATGTTCGAAGGACGGATCTCGGCGGTCGTCGATGCGGCGACCTCCAAGGAAGAAACACTCGCTCTTCATTCGGTGAGGCCGCCGCAAGGCCATCATCTTCAGGGAGGTATCCATGGCTGATATTGCAGCTACACGCCCGCGCTCGCCCCTTACGCTCGCACGCAGCGGCGGCAATGCCGGCGTTTATCTGGCCTTCGTCGTTCTTCTGGTGGCGCTCGGCTTTGCCGCTCCGCGGTTTTTCACCTTCGGCAACTTGACTGACGTCCTTCGTCAGGCGGTCCCCATTGCCGTAATCGCGTTTGGAGCGACCTTTGTGATCGGGATGCGGGGCATCGACCTCTCCGTCGGTTCGACACTTGCGCTGAGCGGTCTTGTGACCGCAAACCTGATTGTGCTTGGCTATCCCGTTCCTCTGGCATGCGCAGGCGGGATTGCGGTCGGTGCGGTGATCGGACTGGTGAACGGCATCCTGATCACCAAGGTCGGGATCACGGACTTTATCGCCACAATGGCCATCATGGTCATCAGCCGCGGTATCGTGATGGTCTACACTCAGGGTATTCCGATCGTCGGAGCCTCCGACCCCGCCTTCCGAATGATCGGCCAGAGCTATGCCGGCGGTGTTCCTGTTCCGGTCATTCTGACCGCCATCGTCTTCGCGATCGCCTTCTACCTTCTCTATTACACGCGTTTCGGCCGTTTCGTTCTCTCGATCGGCAGCAATCCGGACGCTGCCCGGCTGGTCGGCATCCCCACGGACAAGGTCAAGATCGCCGTTTACGTGCTGGTCGGGGTCCTGTCGGCCTTCGCGGGCGTTCTGCTCACCTCGCGCCTTGAAGCCGCCATGCCTGAAGCCGGCCAGGGGTACGAGCTGGATGTCATAGCTGCCGTGGTTATCGGCGGAACGGGTTTGTCCGGCGGGCGCGCCACTCTTTTTGGAACCGCCGTAGGTGCCGTTTTGATGGCGGTCGTCCGCAACGCGCTCAACCTGCTCAACGTGAACACCTTCTGGCACCAGGTCGTCATCGGCACGATCATCCTGATCGCCGTGGCAGCCGATCGTTTCAGTCGCCGCCAAAAGGCCTGAGGAGACGATGATGAAATATTCCGAGCTCCGCAAGTCCGTTCTTGATGCAAATGCCGCGCTCTACGATAGCGGCCTTGTCATCTCGACGTTCGGTAACGTCAGCGCTATCGACCGCGAGAAGCGTGTTGTCGCCATCAAACCGAGTGGCTTTTCCTATAAGGCAATGCTGGTCGCAGATATCGTTGTAACCGACCTCGATGGCAATATCCTAGAGGGCACGCTGCGACCGTCGTCTGATCTCGATACGCACCTGGAACTCTACAAAAGCTTCAAGTCTATCGGTGCCGTGGTCCACACGCACTCGTTCTTCGCGACGGTGTGGGCCCAATCCGGCCGGGGTATCCCTGCCATGGGAACAACCCATGCCGACTATTTCAACGGAACGATCCCCGTTACTCGCAAGCTGCGCGACGACGAAATCATAGACGGTTACGTCCGCAACACGGGCAAGGTCATCGTCGAGGCACTCGGAAATAATGCGCCGCTCTCCGTCCCCGCAGCCCTGGTTAACGATCACGGTCCCTTCTGCTGGGGCAAGGACGCAGCCGACGCCGTTCATAACGCGGAGATGCTCGAGGCTGTCGCCAAGATTGCCTTCCACGCCCGGCAACTGAACCAGGACGATCCAGAAATTTCCGACGCTTTGCTGGACCTCCACTATCAACGCAAGCACGGCCAGTCGGCGACCTACGGCCAGCCAGACAGTTCCAAGTAGGATTATCATGTCGATTGTAGCAGGAGTTGATTTCGGAACTTTGAGCGTGCGGGTAACGCTGGCTGATTCCAAGAAGGGTTCCCTTGGAACCTGCGTCGCGGAATATCCTCTCGAGCGGCGTCGTTCCGATCCCGACCTGGCAACGCAGTCCCACGTAGATCATATGGAAGCGCTTGTGCTGGCGATGCATCGAGTGATCGACGAATGCGGCGTAGATTCCAAGGAGATCCGTGCGATTGCGGTCGACACGACGGGGTCCTCGGTGTTGCCTGTCGACAAAAATATGCAGCCTTTGGGGGACTACTACCTCTGGTGTGATCACCGCGCCAAAGCGGAAGCCGAAGAGATAACGGCGATGGCGCACGACATGCACATTGAAGCAATTGAATGGTGCGGCGGAACCTATTCCCACGAGTGGGGCTTTGCCAAGCTTCTCCACTGGATGCGCCACAATCCCGACCAGCGCGAGCGCTTTGGGACCGCCGTGGAACATTGCGACATGGCGGCCGCGGTACTCACCGGAGTGACCGACACGGCTCGCATGGTGCGCAGCGTCTGCGCCATGGGACACAAGTGGATGTGGAACCCGAAATGGGGTGGCTTGCCCTCGCAGGCTTTCTTGTCCCGCGTCGATCCGCTTTTCGACGGCGTGCGCGAGAAGATTGGCGGAACATATCAGACCTCTGCTTCGATCGCAGGTGGGCTCAGCACATACTGGGGCGAACGACTCGGCCTGACCCCCGGGATACCAGTTCCCACGGGTGCGTTTGATGCCCATTGGGATGCAATTGGCGCTGGCTGCCGTCTGGGGGACGTCGTCAATGTGATCGGGACGTCGACCTGTATCATTGCCGTTAGTGAACGTGTGAAGCTAATCCCCGGTGTTTGCGGCGTCGTCCCAGGGAGTGCACATCCAGACCTTGTGGGAGTTGAGGCAGGCCTGTCTGCGACAGGCGACCTGTTCGATGCAATAGCACGACGTGCCGGCACGACGGTGTCCAGGCTCGCTGAAGGCCTGGAAAGCATCGAAGGCGGAAAGACCGGTCTGATGCGTCTCCCCTGGGACAACGGGGACCGGACGGTTCTCGTCCGCTCCGACCTTGGTGGAATGACGCTTGGCTGGCATCTCGGCCATACAGCGCAGGACGAACTGTATGCCGCGATTGAAGGTACGGCTTTCCACACACGGGTTGTCCTGGAGCGGATGGAGCAGCACGGCGTTCCAGTGAACCGCGTCATTAATGGGGGAGGTATCCCGCAAAGGAACGACATCCTCAACCAGATCTACGCCAATGTTATAGGCAAGCCCATATTGGTCCCCGACGGTATTCCGACCGGTCTCGGTTCGGGAATATTCGCCGCTCTTGCATCCAAAGATCATGGATCAATCGAGAGCGCTCAGGCAGCCATGTGCGTGGGCTACAGAAAGTTTGAGCCTGATCCGAGCACGCG
Organism: Rhizobium esperanzae; assembly: GCF_002204185.1. GTDB lineage: Bacteria > Pseudomonadota > Alphaproteobacteria > Rhizobiales > Rhizobiaceae > Rhizobium > Rhizobium esperanzae. The sequence continues at coordinate 54,494 of NZ_MXPU01000014.1, forward strand.
CGGACGTTATGAGACCCTCTATCAGCTGTTCAAGCAGGTCTATATGGGCTTTGGCACCTCGAGCCTCGCAGACTTCTCGCAAGTTCTCGGAGACATCAAGCGGATTGCTGCAGGTGAGAGTATTCGGTCCGAGTTTGGCCACCGTGCCGCGCGCAAGGTAGCATTGCTATGACCCGCTGTGCTCTTAGATCAGATGTCTATGGATCGAGAACGTGATGACGTCACTTCCATCCATTCGTGCAATACAGTCGTTCGTCGCAGCCGGCAGAAAGGGTTCATTTCTCGAGGCTGCTGCCCAGCTGCAGCTTACTCCGTCGGCGATCAGCCACCAAATCAGGCTGATGGAAGACGACCTTGGGGAAAAACTCTTTCACCGCATTGGAAGGAACGTGTCGCTCACCGAGATTGGCGAGCGATACCACCGTGATCTTTCAGAAGCGCTTTCAATGATTGAGCAGGCGACCGATGAGGTGTGCCGGCGCAACAGCGTCGACGTCCTGAGCGTCGGCTGTGCTTCAAGTCTGGCTTCGCTATGGCTTATGCCAAGATTGCCTCGGTTCGAAGAATTGTATCCCTCGATCGAAATCAGGCTTCTGTCGACATCGGATCCTGCAAAGTTGTCCGATGGCTCGGTCGATGTCGATATCTGCTACGGCAGCGCTCCTCGACTGGGCTCTATCGCGGCGGAGGAGTTCCCCCTTGAGACAATCGTCGTAGCCTGCTCTCCCGAGGTGGCGAATGGCGAGCGGCCCATACGCAAGCCATCGGATCTGGTGGGCCACACCTTAATCAAGTCGGAGCAGACGCTTTACAGCTGGCAACAATGGGCGAAGGACCACGGCTTGGCGATTGACGTCAATCGCGGCGCTCGATTTCGCGATGCGTTTATGGCGATCGCGACCGCTGTCGAAGGACGCGGCGTGTGCCTGGAGAGCTACCGGCTTCTTGAACGGGATGTGGAAAGAGGTAACCTCGTCCTTCCGTTCGGGATGACAGGCCCCAACCTTCGTTGCCACACGCTCACATATGTCCGCTCGCGGCTCAGATCAGAAAAGGTCAACGCGTTCAAGCAATGGCTGGAAAACGTATGGCTTGAAGACGCTGCCTCGGCTGAAATGCGGGCGCGAGGCTGATCGAACCTCTGACGGGCAGCAAGATCGTCCGGCGTTCTTTGAAACGCTGAGACAGCAATATGCGTGATGCCCAACCTTCTCTTAGCCATGCCTCGAGATTTTTTGAAGTTTTTGCGATTGCGAGGGGAGCGGCCACCGAGCGCGATATGCGCCGTCTTCTGTCCTTCTCACCAGTCTATGCGCTGACAACTTCAAGGCCATAGCTGTAGGACCGTGTCAGATCGCGCTCCGGGCGGCGCTATCCGCGACTTAAGAGCCCGCAAGTCTATGGCTGTCAGACACGACGAGCAGGCAAAGCTGTCGCGAAGAGATCAACCGAGACTGGCAGCTCTCAGACAATCTGGATTGATATTAAGAGCGAATGCCTCCATATGTAGAGAATGATTTAGCGCGGCGTGAGCCGATTACAGGTGTTGGCGGGCGATGCAGACAGACCTACAGATATCCAGACAAAGTGCGACGTTGCGCGTAAAAGTTGAGGAGACTCTACGTCAGGCGATAGCCAGTGGGCGATTTAAGCCCGGCCAGCGACTGGTAGAGCGAGAACTTTGCGAAATGCTGGGCGTCGGCAGGACCTCGGTTCGCGAGGCCATGCGACAGCTCGAAGCTGAAGGCATTATCACAAGCTATCCCCATAAGGGACCGGTCGTCAGTACGATCACCTACGAGGAAGCGCAGCAACTCTATACCGTTCGGGCTCTTCTTGAAGGATTCGCGGGCCAGCAGTTCGCTGAGCATGGCACTGCCGCCGACATAGCGACACTTCTAGCCGCGGTGGTCGAATTCGAAGCCGCCGCCGAAAGTGGCGTCGGTGCGCGCCTCATAGATGCGAAAAACGCATTTTACAACTGTTTGATGGACGGCAGCAAAAACGTGTTCGTAAGGCAAATGCTGACAGCTCTGCACAATCGGATCAATCTCCTTCGAATGACAACCATGACGCAACCGGGACGCCTTGCGCACAGCATTGCCGAAATCAAGGATATTGCGAACGCAATCCAGAATCGCAACGGGCCGTTGGCGGCGGCGGCCTGCAAATTCCATATCGACCAGGCTGCCAAGGTCGCACTTGAATACCTCCGGAAGAACGCAGCGCTAGAAACTTAAAATTTCGATTGACAGATTGTCTGATAATCTTTTTAATCCTCTCTGAAGGAAGGCGGGTTTCATTGCTCGCACGCGTCCGGAGGAAAAAATGTCATCGACACTCAACGCAACGCGCGTGGCCTTTATAGGGCTGGGCGCGATGGGCCAACCTATGGCTCAACATCTCATTTCGGCGGGCTTCGATGTCGTCGGTTTCGACCTCTCGAAAGACGCCAAGACAAAGCTCGCTGATGCGGGCGGGCGAGCCGCCGAAACGATTTCTGACGCCATGGTCGGGGCCAGTTTCGTGATCACCATGCTTCCGAACGGCAAGATCGTGCGCGAGGCGCTGCTGGGCGAAAACGCCTGTGGCGGCCTGAAGCAGAATGCCGTCGTCATAGACATGAGTTCGTCTGCTCCAAACGACACAAGGGAACTCGGTCTCGAACTTGCTTCTCGTGGCCTTCGGCTGGTTGACGCCCCGGTTTCCGGAGGCGTCAAGCGCGCCGTTTCTGGCACCTTGACAATTATGGCCGGTGGGGAGGATGCTGATATCGAGGAGGCCGAGCCGCTGCTGAAGGCAGTGGGACAACAGGTGTTCCGGACGGGGCCAGTTGGCTCGGGTCACGCGATGAAAGCGATTAACAACTTCGTATCCGGTGCAGGTGTGCTGGCGGCGATCGAGGGTGTCCTTCTTGGACGTGCCTTCGGCCTGGAGCCGGCGACGATCGTCGATATTCTCAACTCGTCGTCTGGAAAGAACAACGCCACCGAAGTGAAGATGAAGCAGTTCATCCTCTCTGAGACGTTCGGGTCGGGATTTGCCATTGGCCTGATGGCCAAGGATATCCGCATCGCCGCCGATCTCGCCAAGACGCTTGGTCTTCGCCTCGATGCTCTCGCCAGCACGGCAGACGCCTGGGATGCTGCACAGAAGGCGCTAGGCCCATCCGAGGACCACACCCGCATCATCCGATACGTCGAAGATCACAATTAGCCTCGGAAACTCGCGAATTCGGGCGAAACAGACAGATTGTCTGATAATCAGTTGATCTTGTCGTAGACAGTAAAGCTAGGAGCGTTGTCGAATGACCGCCACGAAAGAAACGAAAGTGAAAACACACGGCAAGGAGCGGCCTGTCCCTTCGGAACAGTTCGCTCAAGGGCTGGCGACGCGTCGTGAAGTCATGGGCGATGCCTATGTCGACGCAGCACTCGGTAAGGCGACCGACTTCACCTGGCCTATGCAGCAGCTCGTCACTGAGTATTGCTGGAACGAGATCTGGAATCGACCAGGCCTCGACAGGCGCGCGCGGTCCATTCTGAACCTTGGCATGATCTCTGTTCTCAATCGTCCGCATGAGCTCAAGGGCCACGTGCGCGGCGCGATCAACAACGGCCTTACCAAGGAGGAAATCCAGGAGATTTTCCTGCAGGTCGCGATCTACGCCGGCGTACCGGCGGGCATCGACAGCTTCCGAAACGCCCAGGAGGTCTTCAACGAAATGGGCATCTGAAGTCGCCGCCGCTGGGCGTGGCGGAAAATTTTGAAGGGCGTGGATCGGCCGCGCCGTTTTAACTAGGGAGGAGCCGAACTTGGCCATCGATCTCGAGAAGTTCAAAAAACTGGCGCTGGAGGACTTCGAGTTCAAGCGCGAAACCCGTTATCTCAACGGCATTATCAAATGCGATTTTCCGACCCGCAGCGTCGCACTCCACTTCGAAGACGGCAAGATGGTGAAGGTCGAAGAAGCCGCCTACGACGACGAGATGTGCAAGATCGTCATCCGGGGCACGGGTGAACAGTGGGATGCGCTTCTCCAGAAGAAGCCGCGGCCGTTTTATCAGTGCCTACAGTCGTCAAACATCAAACACGGTCTGTACCTTAGCAACAATAACGAAACCTTCGCGTATCTCCCTGCGCTCAATCGCATGACGAACCTGATGCGCGAAGCCCGCCCGGAAGGAGTAGCAGCATGACTAGGCATGATCCAATCACGGGCCGTTACGTCTACCTGACGATCGAAGGCATCGAATATCGCGTCTATTACGAGGAAGCCGGAGAGGGCATTCCCTTGCTTGTCGGTCACACGGCGGGCTCCGACGGCCGCCAGTACCGGCACACGCTCTGCGACGAAGACGTGACCAAGAACTTCCGCGTCATCGCGTTCGACTTGCCCTATCACGGGAAGTCTCTTCCTCCCCACGGCGTTCGCTGGTGGGAGAAAGAGTACAACATGACCAAGAAGTTCATGATGGATTTCCAACTGGAACTCTCTAAGGCCCTTGGTCTGGACCGCCCCGTTTATATGGGTAGCTCGATGGGCGGACATCTTGCTATCGATCTGGCATCGAATTACCCCGACAACTTCCGCGCTACTATCTCCGTCGAAGGCGCACTGCGCTCGGCTGCCGAATATGTCGATGTCGGCATGGCAGGCATTCGGAAAGAATTCGACAACCCAAACGTGAACCGCACCTCCATCGGCGCGGCCATGATGCTCAATATCTCGCCCTACTCACCAGAAGCCAATGTCCGCGAAATCCAATGGGAATATAGCTGCGGCGGTCCGGGCGTCTTCGCAGGTGACCTCTATTATTACTACTATGACCACAATGTCTCGCCCGAAGAGGCGAGCAAGATCGATACGTCGAAGTGCATGCTGTACTTCCTGACGGGCGAATACGATCCGAATACCTCCCCGGCCGACACCAAGATCGCCGCCGATCTCGTCAAGGGCAGCAAGTTCTGGACGATGGAGAAGCTCGGACATTTCCCGGTCACTGAAGACTACACCGAGTTCAGAAAATACCTGCTGCCGATCCTCGAGGAAATCCAGCAGGCATCCGCAACCAGGGCGAAGGTCGCCTGAAACAATCTCTTGGGAGGAGCATCCAATGAGACGGAGTTTAACCGGAACCATGGGGGCGCTGATCGCGGTCAGCGCCCTGACGACCACTGCTTGGGCTGACGGCGTCGACCAGCTCCCCCCCAACGAGAAGAAAATCTACGAGGTCGTCGACCCGCAGGTTCCGCTCGGAGCGAGCGCCTATAAGGACTTCAAGCCAAAGAAAGGACCGCCGTGGAAGATCGGCTACGCCAGTAGCTATGCCGGCAACACGTGGCGCGCAGCCGCCCTCGATGCCGTCATGAATGACCTCTTGCCGCGCTCCAAGGAAGCGGGGCTTGTATCTGAAGTCGTGGTCACTCAGTCCGACCTCAAGGACGCCGTCCAGATTCAGCAGATGCGCCAGATGGTTGATGATGGGGTCGATGCCATCATCATCTGCTGCTCGAACGTCACCGCCCTCAACCAGACGATCGAGTACGCCTATAAGGCAGGCGTTCCTGTTTTCTCGTTTTCGGGATACGTGACGTCGCCTTACGCGATCAACGGCGCTGCCAATCACGCGCAGGGCGGCGGCGAGATGGCGACCTGGCTCGCAGACAAGATCGGCAAGAAAGGCAACGTGCTTCTCGTGTCGGGCATCCCTGGCTTCGCCTCATCCGACAGCTTCGACAAGGCCGCCAAAGAAGCGCTGGCAAAGTATCCCGACATCAAGATTGTCGGCGAAGTGGCTGGCAAGTGGACCGACCAGGTAGCACAGGTCGAGGTGCAGAAATTTCTGGCGACGAACCCCATTCAGATTGACGGTATTCTGACACAGGGCGCGCAGGAGAACGGCGTGTTGAATGCCATGCTCCAGTCGGGTCGTGACATGGTGCCCATTACGCTGGGCGGCGAGGCTTCGGCGGCATGTTACTGGCGCCAGAATCCAGAATGGGTCGATGCTGGCTTCCATATCTGGCCGCCGCGCCGCGAGATGCAGCAGATGTGGGAGATCATGCTTCGCACGCTCGAAGGGCAGGGGCCGAAGGTACAGTCCTTCCTGCGCCCTGTCCTGCCGTTCACCATCGATGACGTTCGCGCTTCGATCCCCGAGGATTGCGATGTGAACTCGACGGATTTCGTCGAACCGAAGGCGGACGGATGGTTCCCAAGTGCGATTGCCGACCAGTACTTCGAGCGTCCTGCCGATCCCTGGAAGCCGGTAGCCAAGTAAGCCGGATCCGCCCGGTGGCTTAACTGCCGGGCGACCGTTGGAAGATCGTAAAAGCCGCCTTGGCGGACGTTGCGGGTGGGAGGTCTGCGATGGGCAGCGAGATAACAGTCAGAATGGTAGATGTCGCCAAGGCGTTCGGGGAGACGAAGGCACTCAAGAAGTGCGACTTCGAGGCCCGCGCCGGGGAGGTGCACGCCATCGTTGGCGAAAACGGCAGCGGCAAGAGCACGATGGCCAAGATCATGTCGGGCGTTTTGCACCCGGACGCAGGCAAGGTCACGATCCTGGGTGAAAAGGTTGCCTCGCCCGTCGACGCCAAGCGGGTTGGCCTGACCACCATCTTCCAAGAAGTCCTGGTTGCTGACGAGGCTAGCGTATTCGAGAACCTCTATGTCGGTCGTGACGGTGTCTTTCGTTCGCAGTCGACCGGCGATCGGCGGAGCGAAGCAGCTGAAATCCTGGCGCGGCTCGTTGGAAAATCCGTAGACCTCGATCAACTGGCAGGCAGCCTGCCGCTCAGCATCAAACAGTGGATCGTCATCGCACGGGCTATTCTTCGCAGGCCGCAGGTGCTGATCCTCGACGAATCTTCGGCCGCGCTCGACCTCGACTCGACCCTCCGGCTCCACGCGGAAATCGACCGCCTTCGTGCCGAGGGCGCGACGATCCTCATCGTAACCCACCGGATCGCGGAACTCGTGCGTATCGCCGACCGTGCGACGATCCTGCGTGATGGGATAACTGTCGGTACGCTCGGAAAGGATGAGATTACCGAGGAAAACCTGCTGTCCATGATGACGCCGGCAGATCGGCGCGCCAGCGATGCGACAGAATACGCCTCCCGAAAGAAGGCGCTATCGGCCCCTCTCATACTAACCGCGACGGGTCTCGCCGCGCACAGGTCGGCGCGCCTATTCGATTTCGACCTTCCCAAGGGGAGCATCGTCGGCGTAGCCGGGCTTGATGGGCAGGGGCAGGACGCTTTTATCCGCGTCTTGGCCGGCATCATCCAGCCGTTCGGTGGCGAGGTGAAGGTCCGCTCGGTTGATACGGACAAGATGATCGCGCTGCAATCGCTCGACGATGCGGCGAAGCTCGGTGTTTCCTACGTCTCCGGGGATCGCAAGCGCGAGGGTATCTTCCCGCAACAAAGCATCTTCGAAAACCTCGCCATCGGTGTCTACAGGAAGACGCTCGGACCCCTGGGCGTGATCCGCAAGCCCGCGCTGAAATCCATGTTTAAGCGCGAAGTGGATCGTCTGCGCATCAAGATCGGCAGCCCGTCGAACAGGATCACCTCACTGTCGGGCGGCAACCAGCAGAAGGTGCTTATCGGGCGCGCCTTCGCAAACGATCCCCAAGTCATCCTCCTGAATGACCCCGCGCGCGGTGTCGATCTCGGCACTAAGCGTGACCTCTACCGGGAGTTACGTCTGTTCGCTGAAAAAGGCGGCAGTGTCATCTACGTCTCGAGTGAGATCGAGGAGTTCATCGGGTTTGCCGATCGCGTCGACGTGTTCTTCGGGGGAACGTTGTTTCGATCCCTGACCGGCGAGGAAATCGCCGAGGCACCAATCCTCGCCGCTATGTTCGGGAAAGCCCGGGACGCTTCCGTTGATTTCGATCTGGAAAGGACCGCATGATGTCCGTAACCGCTTTCCGTCAAGTCACGCAGGACCGCTCGTTGTTCGTTCCGGCCGGGCTTTTCCTCGTCCTCCTTTGCGCTGTCGCCTTCCGGGGCCAGGGTCTGTTCACGAACAATGGTCTGGCCGGAGCCATTCTGGTTGCAACGCCGCTGATCCTGACCACGCTCGCGATAACACCGATCGTCATGGCGGGCCGCGGAGCGGTGGACCTTTCCGTGGGCCCGCTCATGGGCTTCGTCAACGTCACGCTCATTACGTGGCTGGTCGGCAACGGCATCACGCACCCGTTGGCCATCATTGCCTGGGCGGTGGGATTGGGAGCAGCGTTCCAGCTGGTGCAAGCACTTGTGATCATCTATGTGCGCGTCGCGCCCATCATCGTCACGCTCTCCGGTTTCCTCGTTCTGTCGGGCGTCAACCTGATGGTCATGTCGCGTCCCGGCGGTGTCGCTCCAGACTGGATGCTAAGCTGGGGCGCGGGAACGAGCATATTTTCGCCTGTCCTGTTGCTTCTGCTCGGCGCTTTCGCAATCTGGGGCGTCCTGAGGGGCACGATGTTTTACCGCAACCTGCGGATGACAGGCGCTGACGAGCGGATGGCCTATACCAGCGGTGTGCAGGTCGACGTCGTGCGCATCATCGCCCATACGGTCGGCGGCGTTTTTGCCGGGCTGGCCGCATTGAGCTACACCGCGCTGATCTCATCCGGCGACCCGACCCAGGGCAGCACCTACACGCTGCAAGCGGTGACGGCGCTGGTCCTTGGCGGAGCTAGTCTCTCCGGGGGCCGCGGCGGTGCGCTCGGCTCGACGCTCGGCGCGATCAACATGTTCCTCATCTCGTATCTTCTGTCCACTTTCAACTTCGGGACGGTTTCCGGCTTCGTCACGCAAATGGCCTTTGGCCTGATCCTCGTTGGGTCACTTCTCGTGAACGTCTTCGTCATCAGCCGCCGCACTGTCGCGTGAGGAGTAAGGAAATGATCTCCACTGTCTTGAACACAGAAATCGGCGCGACCCGTGGCGCCAGCCCTTTGCGCAAGCACAAGAGTATTTCGATCGGCTTCTGTCTCCTTGCGTGTCTGCTCATTCTTGGAGCCCTGCTCGTGCCGGGCTTCGTGTCGCCGCAGAACGCGCGATCGATCCTCCTTCTCGCCGCCTTCCTTGGGCTGGCGTCTGTTGGGCAGACGCTCTGCGCGCTCGTTGGAGCGCTGGATCTTTCCATCCCATACATCATCGGTGGCGCCAATATCCTGCTTCCAAGCCTCATGGTGGCGGGTCTTCCCGCCCCCGTCGCCATGATCGTCGTGCTTCTCCTTGGCATTTTGGTCGGGGCTTGCAACGGCGCCCTCAGCTTCCGGCTGCAGGGTCAGGCGCTGATCATGTCGCTCGGTCTTGGTTTTGCCGCCGTCGGGGCGGTCCAGATCTACACCTCGCTCGGATCGCAGTTCGGCGGTACCGTCTTTGCGCCCGTCCCCGGATGGCTTCGCAACCTTTCGGCGTTCAATGGCAGGTTCTTCGGTCTGCCGTTTCCACCGGTTATCGTCATATGGGCTTTCATCGCCGTCGCTCTGGGCTGGATAATGCACAACACCTGGTTTGGCCGGAGCCTCTATGCTGTTGGCGGGAGCCGCACGGCCGCCGCCCGCCTCGGAATCTCGGAATTCAAGATCTGGACAGTGATTCACAGCGTCAGCGGGGCGATGTCGGCACTCACCGGAATGCTGCTCCTCGGTTTCTCCGGCGGCGGTTTTGTCGGGGTCGGTGATCCCTATCTGTTCACCACCGTGGCGGCGGTCGTTATCGGCGGAACGTCTCTTCTAGGCGGTGCCGGCGGGTATGGAGCGACGGTCCTCGGCGTCCTCGTCCTTACTGTCCTGACCTCGCTTCTCGTCGGCCTGGGGCTCAGTTTCCCGGCACAACAGGCCGTCGTAGGGCTGCTGATCGTCCCCATGGTCGCGATCTACGCCCGCTCACCACACATCCGTAATCAGATTTGAACGTTGCATCGAAAGGAATACCAATGGCTATCTCCACCGCTCTACTGGATCGCCTGAAAGACCCCTCCCTGGTACGCGAGGAAATGCTGGTAGGAGGCGACTGGCGAAAAGAGGGCGCGAGCGGCAAGACGATCCAGGTCCACAATCCCTCGACCGGGGACGTGATTGCGAGCCTCCCGAGCGCAGGACTCCAGGACGTCCGCGAAGCCATCGACGTCGCCAAACTCGCCCAGAAAAAGTGGGCCGCACGATCGGGCAAGGAACGTGCCGGCGTCATGCGGAAGTTCTTCGACCTCGTCACGGCCAACACCGAGGACCTCGCGATCATCCTGACGTCCGAGATGGGCAAGCCTCTAGCCGAGGCACGCGGAGAGGTCGCCTACGGCGCTTCCTACATTGAATGGTTCGGGGAAGAAGCCAAGCGCGTTTACGGCGACACCATTCCGGGGCATCAGGCCGACAAGCGCCTGATAGTCATCAAACAGCCCGTCGGCGTGGTGGCGGCCATCGCGCCCTGGAACTTTCCTTCCGCCATGGTCTGCCGCAAGATCGCCCCGGCGCTGGCATCCGGCTGCGCCATCATCTTCAAGCCGGCCGCCGAAACCCCATTGTCGGCCCTTGCTCTTGCCATACTCGCTGAGCGCGCGGGAATACCCGGCGGCCTGTTCAGCGTCCTGCCGACAGACAACGCCCGGATGTTCGGTGAAGAAGTCTGCTCGAACCCCGTCGTCAAGAAGCTGACCTTCACAGGGTCTACCGAGGTCGGCCGCATCCTGATGGCGCAGGGCGCACAAAAGATCATGAAGCTCAGCCTCGAACTCGGCGGCAACGCTCCCTTCATCGTCTTCGACGATGCCGACCTCGACGAGGCCGTGGAAGGAGCGATGCTGTCCAAGTTCCGCAATGCCGGCCAGACCTGCGTTTGCGCCAACCGTCTCTACGTCCAGAGCGGGGTCTACGACCGCTTCATAGAGAAACTCGCGGCGCGGGTTTCCGCGCTCAAGGTCCTTGACGGGTTCGAGGATGGAGCCACCATCGGTCCGCTGATCAACGACGATGCGGTGGCGAAGCTCTATAGTCACATCGATGACGCGGTCGGTAAGGGTGCGAAGATCGTTGTGGGCGGCGCAAGGGACGAGCGTGGTGGCACCTTCGTCCAGCCGACGCTTCTCTCGGAAGCCACGAAGGAAATGAAGGTCGCACGAGAGGAGACCTTTGCGCCGCTCGCTCCTGTCTTCAGGTTCAAAACGACGGAAGAGGTCATTGAACTGGCCAACGACACAGAGTTCGGTCTCGCCGCCTACTTCTACGCCAACGACCTTCGAAACGTCTGGAAGGTTACGGAGGCCCTGGAGTACGGGATGGTCGGCGTCAACACGGGCCTGATCTCCACGGAGGTTGCACCGTTCGGCGGCGTCAAGCAGTCGGGGTTCGGCCGCGAGGGCTCGAAATACGGCATGGATGACTTCCTTTCCATGAAATACGTCTGCATGGGCGGCATACAGTCATAGTCCAACGGCTGGTGGTGGGTCTTAAGGCTCGCCACCAGCAAGGTTTGAGCTCGTCACGGAAGCCCGATGACACATTCTGCAGAAGGCGGGGAGAGTCTTGGTCAAGACCGCGCCGACAGCCTTCAAAACGAGGCGGCCGACCGCGAGCAGGACCCGGCCGATCACGCTGCCCAGGCGAACGTCGAGGGCAGAACGGCAATGGAACGTCGGAACGTGCGGAGAGAGGCAGGGGCGAGACTCGCCTTTGTCGTGGGTCTGTCTGCTTAAGGCTTCCGTTGGCCGAACGCCTGATGACCCATCTCGAAAGTTTCGTTGGTATTTTTCGACGGGACGGAGAAAGCGCGCCACCGGCCACTCGCTGGCAAGATCATCGCCGATTGTCTGGCATTTTGCTAGTGGCACGTCGACGCAAGGCGCACGTGTCGGGGGACGCTCGGCCTGCCGGCCCGAGTGCTCTTATGGCCCAAGGGCAGCATCAGTTGAATGACGTGCGGTCGTCAACTGCCGCAAGGCCTTGATGAGGGGGTCACGGATCGCCGAGAAATTGCGCCGTCGCAGACTAATATTTTGACCTGGAAGAGCCCACTACCGTTACCGCGACCTGGTCGCGTTGCAATGATGAAACGGGGTTGCGCCTCACACCTGCGTTCCAGAGTGTCCGGGCGAGACCGTGACGACCACGGCCCCGCCGGACGTTGCCTTGGGAGGCTGACTTCTGGACAATGTTCGTGACGAGAGCTTAGTGCTTCATGCGCAGTATTGGCTTGATGACCTTGCCGCTCTCGGAATCGGCCATTGCCTCGTTGATCTGGTTGAGATCGTAGAACTGGACGAGCTTGTCGAACGGGAACCGTCCCTGCTGCCAGTATTCGATGAGCTCGGGTATGAATTTGGAGGGAATGCTCTGGCCTTCGACCACACCGACGAGCGTACGGCCGAACAGAAAGTTGCCGATATCGACGATCCCTTCCGTTCCGAGCGCGGACGATCCGACCAGTCCACAGGTTCCTGGGGTGCCGAGGCAATCGACCGCCTGGCGAAACACCTTCGGCGAGCTCGTGCATTCGAGACTGAAGTCTGCGCCTTCGGGAATGATTTCCCTGATCGCCTTGACGCTATCCCTATTGCGGGCGTTTATGATGTGGGTTGCACCCAGTTCAATCGCCAGTTCGAGACGTTCATCGTTAAGGTCGATCACGATAATGGTCGAGCATCCGGCAATCTTCGCCGCCATGACGGCTGCCATGCCGACCGCACCCGCGCCGAACACTGCAATGGAAGATCCCGGTTGGGGCTTGAGGCAGTTGAGAACCGCTCCGGCGCCAGTTTGCAGCCCGCAGCCCAGCGGTCCCATGAGTTCGAGGGGAACATCTTTGGAAACCTTGACCGCATTGCGCTCGCTGGCGATGGCATAGGTGGCGAAAGAAGACTGCTCGAAGAAGCACCCGCTGATCTGGGTACCGTGTGAATCATGTAGCGGGCAACTGCCATCCGGCCGGGTGCCACGGAAATTTCTGCCAAAAAAGTCTTCACAATAATAAGGCGTGCCTCCCCGGCACTTCTCGCATTTCCCGCAATATGCGTAGCTTAGAGCCACGTGGTCGCCGGGCGAAAGCTCTTTTACATCGGCCCCGACCACTTCCACGACGCCGGAGCCTTCATGGCCGAGAACCACGGGCTGCGGTACGTCATATCCTTGGTCGCGAACAACCATGTCGGTGTGGCAGACACCGCTCGCCACGATCCGGACGAGGATTTCGTCGGGGCGAGGTTGATCGATACCGATGCACTCCAGAACAAGAGGCTTTGCCTTTTCGCGCGAAATTGCAGCGTATGCTTCTTTCATAAAATGACTCCATCAGTGCGCCCTCGGCCGGTAGGTGACACTTGTAGGCGTTCGCAGACAATCAGTCAATTATCTTCAGTGAACCAAAATGCTCGCTGAGGCCATCCCAGCGCGCTACACGGACATGTAAAGAACAAAATCAATGTAATATCAATTGCTTCCTCAGGGCATTCGGCCGATCTAGATCTTGGTCCGAATTGTTGGCTGTCTTAAAACTGGAATTCGCTTGACAGATTGACTGATTCAGAAGTGGCGTTCATCGAACGCGCCGGCTGACGGTGGTGCCCGCATTTCCTGCCTCGCGGCCTCGCTTTCCGGGTGATGGTAGCGATTATGGCTCCCAACTTCCTTTTTATGAACCTCGCCGGCGAGGCGCGGTCTCCTCTGGTTCCTGTTGGCGTGCTCGTGGGTGAGGTGACGGGCGGCTGCTTTGTCTTATTGCTATATCGAACCAAGCAGCAATAAAAGAATAAAAAAATCAGTATGATAACACAGAAGACACGTCAAAAAGCTGAAATTCAATATAGTTTATTGACAGATTGTCTGCTTATTCATAATGATGCGATCTGCCGTTTGTGGGGAGAATTCAGCGATGTCTGGAGGATAGCGGCGCTCCAGATCGCAGACAAAATGACCACGTTGGGTGGCAAGAGGAGGAGAGTTTCGATGAAAAGACGTACATTCCTACAGACGGGCAGTGCCTTGATTGCAGCTGGCGCGTTCGGAATACCGGGCATCCTGCGGGCAGAGGATACGATCACCCTGCTGCCCGACACTTGGCCGTCCGAAGGGGAAAACCCCGTCGTCGACGCTGGTAAGTTTGCCAAGTCAGGTCCCTGGAAGATTGGTCACAGCCACTATGGCCTGGCCGGTTCGACGCACACCTATCAAACCGCATTCGAGGCCGAATACGAAATCAGCAGGAACAAGGCCCGTGTCGGCGACTATCAATTCCGAAGCGCCGACCTCAACGCCTCAAAACAGGTCGCCGACATCGAGGATCTGATCGCACAAAAGGTAGATGCAATCATCATTGCGCCGCTTACGACAGGCTCGGCCGTGGAAGGCATCAGGAAGGCGAAGGCTGCCGGCATTCCGACGGTCGTCTATCTCGGTCGCGTCGACACCGACGAATTCACGGTGCAGGTCCAAGGCGACGACTTCTACTTTGGCCGGGTGATGGCGCAGTTCCTGGTCGATAAGCTCGGCAACAAGGGAAAAGTGTGGGTGCTGCGTGGCGTCGCCGGACATCCGATCGATGCTGATCGTTACGCCGGGGCGATCGAAGTCTTCAGCAAGTCCGGTCTCCAAATCACCTCAACCCAGCACGGCAGCTGGTCCTACGAGGACTCAAAGAAGATAGCCGAAAGCCTCTATCTGTCTGATCCGGATGTCGCCGGGGTCTGGACTGACGGCGCGAACATGTCGCTCGGGGTCTTGGACGCGCTGCAGGAAGCCGGGGCTTCCACCATTCCACCGATCACGGGAGAAGCGCTCAACGGTTGGATGCGTCGTTGGAATGACGAAAAGCTCTCTTCGATTGGGCCCATTTGCCCTCCGGCTCTTTCGACGGCAGCCCTGCGTGCGGCCTTCGCGCTTCTCGAAGGCAAGCCGATCCAGCGCAACTGGACCAACCGGCCCAAGCCGATCGTCGACGACAATCTTGCACAGTTTTACCGCTCCGATCTCACGGACGCTTACTGGGCTCCGACAGAAATGCCGAATGAGAAGCTCCTCGAGTACTTCAAGGCCTGACGCATGGAGGGCGCGGACAAGCGCGCCCTCTTCACCCTCGCAGATGGAAGTGTTCATGAGTATGCTTGTCGAGATGGTCGGCATAAACAAGTCCTTTGGTGCGGCCAAAGTCCTGTCGAATGTTCAATTTTCGCTTGAACGCGGCTCCGTCCACGCATTGATGGGCGAGAACGGGGCGGGAAAATCCACGCTGATGCGAATTCTGGCCGGCGTCTATCAACAGACCGCTGGACGCATCCGTCTGCGAGGAGAGGAGGTGACCTTCCGTTCCCCCAAGGAAGCGCGTCTCGCCGGGGTGTCGACAGTGTTTCAGGAGTTCACCCTCATCCCCAATCTCACGGTCGCCGAAAACATGTTTCTTGGACACGAACCGCGGCGTGCCGATGGGTCGATAGACACCGCCGAGGTCGTCGAGCGATCCCGCAAGCTGCTTGTCGACGTTTTCCCTCAACTGGACGCCACGGCGATTGTGGAAACGCTGACGGTTGCCCAGCAGCAGGCAGTGGAAATCGCCAAAGGTCTGACATCCAATGCCGATGTCTTCATTTTCGATGAACCGACCGCGGCACTAAACTCGACGGACGTCGCTCATCTCTTCAAGGTCATCCGCGATCTGAAGGCGCAAGGGAAGGCTGTCGTCTACATCTCGCATCGGATGAACGAGGTGTTCGAACTGTGCGACACCATCACCGTCATGAAGGATGGGGCTTGGGTAAAGACAGCCAGGGCAGAAGACTTCAATCTCCAAACGCTTGTGGCAAACATGGTTGGACGCGAGCTTCAGAATTTCTTTCCGCCGAGGGCGCAGACCATTGGGTCGCCGATGCTCGACGTGGCAGGGCTTCGTCTCAATGACCATGGCCCGCCAGTCGGTTTTTCCGTACGCACGGGCGAGATCATCGGACTGGCCGGGCTGGAAGGCCAGGGGCAGCGCGAAATCATGCGTGCGGTCGTCGGGGTCGAAACCGCCGCAGTTGTGACCGTCCGGCGTCGCCGCGACGATAGCATGATCGGTGTGAACGTATCCTCCGGCTTTTCGAGTGCGATCTCAGCCGGCATTGGTTTCATTCCTGAAGACCGCAAGCAGGAAGGCTTATTTCTTCGGCTTCCGATCTACGATAACATCGCACTTGGCAAGCAGTTGAACCGGAACATGGCGAGCGTTGCATGGCGTTCCATCTCCAGGGTTCACGATGTCATAAAGTCGCTCCGTGTTGCGGCTGCCGACCCAGCCTCGCCCGTCGGCAAACTTTCGGGCGGAAACCAGCAAAAGGTCCTTCTTGGCCGCTGGCTGCTTTCGGGGGTTGATATCCTTGTCATCGAGGAGCCGACACGTGGCGTCGATGTCGGCGCTAAAGCGGAAATCTATAAGCTGCTTCGCGATTTTGCCGATCGTGGCGGTGCAGTGATCGTCTCGTCACGCGAGCACCCCGAACTGATCGGGCTCTGTGACAACATCCTGGTCGTTCACGACAAAAAGATCGTCGGACAGATGCCCGCGCTTGATGCCACAGAGGAAACCATCCTGGGAACCGCACTCGGTTCGAACTCCGCGCACGATCCGCGCGCCGCTGTTCATTGAGGAGGATACATGAATACCGTCGCAAAGTTCCTGAAGGCACCCTATAGGGCGGGTGCGATCCGGCTGTCGATCGGGACGCTATTCGTGCTGGTGGTCGCCTCGGTTATCCTGCTTCCACAATTTCTGGCGCCGGAGAATCTGTCGAACCTGCTGGCCCAATCCACTGTTCTTGTCATTTCTGCGCTCGGCCAGACCTTTGTGATCCTGACGGGCGGCCTAGACGTTTCCGTTGGTTCGATCATCAGCGTGACGACTACGATCATGACACTCGACATGCCCGAGGTTGTCCGTGTCATGCTTTGCATTGCGGTTGCGATCGCATTCGGATTGTCGAATGGCTACGGCGTAGCCAGGCTCAACGTCCATCCGATCATCATGACCCTGGCAACCATGGGTATCGGCCAGGGATTGGCGCTTATCATTCTTCCTATCCCCGGCGGGAAGGTGCCCGAATGGCTTTCGGCGTCAGTCGCGGGTTCCGTTGGGCCCGTGCCAAACTCGCTGCTCTGGCTGATCGTCGCCACGTTCGTTGCTGCCTGGTTGCTTTATCGCAGGCCGTTTGGCCTTTACCTGTTCGCTTCGGGTGGTAACGACTTCAATGCCCGCATGAATGGCGTCCCGGTCGAGCGCACAGTCATCAAGGCCTACATCCTGTCGGCGCTATTTGCTTGCGCTGCCGGGATGTTCCTCGCAGGTCGCCTTGCCTCGGGCGATCCCAAGGGGGGCGCCACATTCGGAATTGAATCCGTTACCGCAGCAGCGCTCGGGGGTGTTCACCTGGCTGGCGGTATCGGCAGCATCCTCGGCACTGTAGCCGGCGCGGCTATCCTCGGCATCGTCAACAACGTGATGAACCTCGCTAACGTCTCGGCATTCCTCCAGTCGGTCGTGAAGGGCCTTCTGCTGCTAGCACTCGTCGTCTCACAGCGTCGCAAAACGATCGGACTTTGAAAGAGATGGACCTCTCGATGACCACAACGGATGCGAAAATTGAGACGCCATCGCGCACTCTCACCGCCAGGCGCATACTTTCCTGGGTGCTCGGTTTGCCCCCGGCATATTACGTGCTCGCAATCCTGATCGCTGTGGCCCCCGCTGTAAGCGCGACGCTGATCAATCCAAACTATTGGTTCGTGATCCTGAAACAGTCAGCGCCGCTTGGGATCGCGGTGCTGGCGCAATCTCTTGTCATGCGGGTGCGTTCTATTGATCTCTCGGTCAGTGGCGTGTTTGCTTTTTCGATCTATCTCGCCAGCTCCGGGCTCCTCAACAGTTACCCGCCCTTCGTCACGGTCCTGATGCCGATCGTCATCGGCCTTGCCGTCGGTCTGATCAACGGCGCCCTCGTGGCCTATGTCCGCGCCTCCGCGGTCATCGCGACGCTGAGCGTATCGGCGATCCTCATCGGGATCATCCAATTCATGAGTTCGGGCCGTGCACCGGGTTCGACACCAAGCTGGCTTCGCGTCCTGACGAGCGGGAACATCTACGGCCTGTCTTACTCCGTGATCGTCTGGATCGGGATTTCCGTTCTCGTCGCATTAGCGTTCCGCTTCTTGATCCTCGGGCGCTACTTCCGCGCTGTCGGCGACAATCCGAGGGCGGCGGAGATAACAGGCATACCTCTGGCCCGCACGATTTTTGTCTCCCATACGCTTGCGGGCACGCTGACAGGCATCGCCGCCCTGGTTCAGGTGTCGGCTCTGGCCGTTGGCACGATCAAGCCCGGCTTCGACACCTTCATGAACGCTCTCGCCGCGACGATTCTCGGTGGGGTGACGTTCGGCGTCGACCGCGGTGGCGTCGCGGGGCCTTTCGTGGCGGTCGTCGCCTTCAGTTTCCTCTTCGCGATGTTGACGGTGTTCGGCATCCAGGAGCCCGGCAAGCTGATCGTCCAGGGCGGGATCATCGCGCTTGCTGCGATCATTTACGGAGCACGCGTCGGTCGCGTCTAGCCGCAAGGATCTGCCAAACAGGTCATTCCCGGTGTCAACGCGGGAGAATGCAGGAGATAAGAATGGTGAAGATAACGGCGGCCGTGGCCGCAAAACCGAAAGCTCCGCTTGAGTTTCGTGAACTTGAGCTGGCGGATCCAGAAGGCAATGAAATTCTCGTGCGGACGGTCGCCACGGGGATCTGCCATACCGACCTGTTGCTCCGTGATGGGATATTTGGGCCTCCCGCCCCGGTCATACCAGGACATGAAGGTGTTGGTATCGTCGAGGCCATCGGGGCGGACGTCCAAGGTTTAAGGGTGGGCGACCACGTTGCGCTCAGCCAGAGTTCATGTGGCTTCTGCGGCGATTGCCGGCGCTCTCACCCGATGAACTGCCAGAACTACACCCAGTACAATCTGACGGGGCTTCGTCCGAACGGCAAGAAGGCCTTGCTGTGTGATGAAGTCGGCATCGGCAGCAACTTTGTCGGCCAGTCATCCTTCGCGACCCACATCCTGGCGACTGAAAACAACGCCGCGCAGCTTCCCAAGGATTTCGACCTGACGAATGCGGCCCCGCTCGGTTGCGGCATGGCAACGGGAGCAGGTACCGTCATCAACGCCATGAAGCCGGAGATCGGTCAAACCATTGCCGTGTTCGGCGCGGGAGCGGTCGGCATGGCTGCGGTGATGGCCGCCAAGGTCCGGCGGTGCAGCAAGATCATCATCATCGACCTGAACGAGCAGCGTTTGGCCATGGCTGAGACGTTGGGCGCGACCCACGCTATCAACGGCAGGGACCCAGACGTCGTGGAGCAGATCCACGCCTTGACGGGCGGCGGTGCCGATTTTGCGATCGACGCCGTGGGTATCATTCCCGTCATCCTGAACACGATCAAATGCACGCGGGCAGGGGGTCATGTCGTCCTCCTCGGGCTCGACGCGCTCGGCAAGGATATTCCAATCCCGCTGGACCTCATGGTCTTCAACCGGAAAATTCAGGGTGCCATCCTCGGGGATCAGATCCCGCAGCTCTTCATCCCCCAACTGGTCGAACTAAACCAGGCCGGCCTGTTTCCGTTCCAGAAGCTGATCACAAAGTACCCGTTCGAGAAAATCAACGAGGCCATCGCCGATGCCGAAGCTGGCCGCGTGATCAAGCCCGTCATCGTCTTCAATAGGAGCTTCCCACATGCCATCGAGCAAGTCCGACGAACAGCATCTCATCGTTGAGTTTAAAACATCGACGCGTAACCGGGACCGTGTCAACACACTGCTCCAGGAGTTTGTCGGCCCTGCCCGCGAGGAAGAGGGCTGCCTTTACTACAATCTCTACCAGCGCTCCGACGAGCCGAATACGTTCTTCATTCTCGATGGTTGGGCAAACGAGGAGGCAGCCGCGCGTCACGGAGAATCTGCGAACGTCAAGCGTGTTCTCGAACCGCTGCTTCCGTTGCTGGTAAGCCCCCCTTCCATCATTGTGAGCAGTCGCATCAGCGACTGAGCTTGCGATCGTGCAACACCGAAGGACGCGCTTCGATCCGAGGCGGGTTTTTTTCCAAAGGCTCGCGGGAGGACGAAATGGAGCATCGAGTTGTCATCGTGGGAGGCGGTTTCGCCGGCCTCCAATTGGCCAAGGATCTCAAATGTCCAAACCTTTCGATCACGATCGTCGACAGACGCAATCATCACCTGTTCCAGCCGCTGCTCTATCAGGTCGCAACGACCGTCCTGGCAACCTCCGAGATTGCCTGGCCCATTCGCGCGGTCTTCCGTGGAAGGAAAGATGTCACAACGCTTCTTGGCGAGGTCGTGGGCGTCGATGTCGAGAAGCGGCTTGTCTCGCTCAAGGGCGGTCATGCCATTCCCTACGATACCCTTGTTCTCGCAACAGGGGCCCGTCACGCGTATTTCGGCCGGGATGAATGGGAGCCTTTCGCGCCCGGACTGAAGGCGTTGGAAGACGCCACCACCATCCGCCGTCGTCTTCTCCTGGCGTTCGAAAAGGCGGAGCTGGAAACCGATCCCCAAGCGCGGGCCGCAATGCTGACCTTCTCGATAATCGGCGCCGGACCGACAGGCGTCGAGATGGCCGGGATCATCGCCGAACTGGCTCAAAGGACGCTTGTCGAGGAATTCAGAAACATCGATACGACTTTGGCTCGTATTCTTCTTGTAGAGGCAGGACCGCGTGTTCTGCCTGTTTTCCACGAGGCGTTATCGCAATACGCCGAGCGATCCCTTGCGTCGATGGGCGTCGAGGTTCGCACGGGACGGCCGGTAACCGACTGCACCGAGGAAGGTATATCGATCGGGGACGAGTTCGTCCCGAGCCGTACGGTCATATGGGCGGCGGGCGTGCAGGCATCCAAGGCCGCCGTATGGGTCGGGGCGGAGACAGATCGAGCAGGGCGGGCTATCGTGCAGCCCGACCTCACGATCTCAGAACACCCGGAGATCTTCGTTGTCGGCGATACCGCGAGCGTTAAGACCGGCGAGGGAATGCCGGTTCCTGGTATCGCTCCTGCCGCAAAGCAGCAGGGAAAATACGTCGCCCAGGTGATCAAGGCCCGCCTTAAGCAGCGCTCAGCGCCGCTTCCCTTCAAGTACAGGCATCTTGGTAATCTTGCCACCATAGGGCCAAGCTCCGCGGTGATCGATTTCGGCAGGCTTCGGCTCAAGGGCTCCATCGCCTGGTGGATCTGGGGCTTTGCCCACATCTACTTTTTGATCGGAACACGGAGCCGCATGGCGGTCGCGCTGAGCTGGCTTTGGGCATTTACCTCCGGACACCACTCTGCCCGCCTTATTACCCAGAAGGAGACGCTGAAGGACGAGGTCTAGCAGGGATTTATCAGTGACGTGGCGGAAGCACGCCACGCTTTCGTGGGCATTGCGCGGAACGACCTTGTCACCTGCAGCTATTGAAGGAACGAAACATGAGCGAGTTTTTGAAAGACAGCATTATCATTCCACCGACCTCGACCGTGGAACGCGAGAATGGCGAGTGCCTATCTGAAGGCCAGTCTGCAATAGACGTTGACGCGCTCGACGATGCTGCGCGTGCAAGCGTTGAGGGCCAAACGAATGCCATACGCGTCAGAGAGCCGCGTGTGAAAGCGTAGGACTTTCCGGAAAGATGCCGTTCCCCAGAGACATCCATGGGCTGTTCCATGGAAGGTCCAACTGTGGCACGGCGAGACCAAACCGGCGCGCGCCAAAGACCTCGTGAAACCGGATCGATGGATTGTCCGTCGATCATCTTCCATGTCCTCTTGGCTTGGGGTCGGAGAGGCGGGAGACAACGTAATTTGGAGATAAGTGTGTGGTGGTCTCCCTGTTGAGATACGAACGAGTTGCTAGATCTCACGGTTTCACACATGGACCGTTTTCCGCGTGAAACCAGGATCTAAGACTCACAACGCTTGCCGGACACCGCCGACGGAAGGGTTTATCGAAGGAGGACAAACCGATGCCGGCTCTCATGCAGGCAAAGTATGCGTGTTGGTGGGCGCGTCAAACCCGGTCGGTTTCTGTCTTGCGCAGTCTTTCCTCGAAACTGGCTACCGTGTCGCCGTAGGTGACCTCGACCCTTCAGACTTCAGTTCATTAACCGCAGTCTCGGGGACGAATTTGTTTCCGGTTAAGGTCAATTTGAATAGGGACGTGTATGTCAATTCAATGGTCGATCAGGTCTACCTACGCTGGAGCCGGGTCGATATTCTGGTGAACATAGCCTTCCGTCGCCGTGAATGCGCCGAACCGCTTTCCGCTACGGATCTTGGGCTTGATGCCGTCTCCAACCTGATAAGGGTGACAAGTGCTTTCGGCTCCCGCCTCCAGGGAGAGGAACTCGCTGTTGTGAATATCGCCTGGTTCGACGAGAAGTCGCTGCTAGAGGCCGACCGCGAAGCTGTGCTCCAAGCGGCCTTACGAACTACGACGAGTGCGATGGCGAAGAAGTATTTCGACTCGGGGCTTCGGATAAACGCTGTTCATACCAGAAATGCGCGTTCTACATCTTACGTTCAAAGTGAGACGCTTAGGACACTTGTTCAAGCTGTCCAATTCCTCGCAAATCCAGAACTGTCTGGAAAGCTCACGGGGAACGTCCTGCACATCGACCTGAAACCTGACGATAGTCCTTTCCGACGATAATTCGAGAAGACATTAACCTGTCGTTAAGGTTGATAGTTTGAGCGTCAATTCGACGTGGAAATCCTAACAAGATGTAAAGCACTTTGCATTTCCGCAGTCGAACTTTCTTCCTCTTCGTTTAGGTCGAATAACTAAAACTCCAGAAATGGGTGGCAGTGCCCGCTTTAGTCATCTGGAGGTTTTATGTTCGTCGATCGCTTGCTATCCGCTTTCAGCATCAGAGCGAAAGTCTTATTAGTACTGGTGCCGCTGGTCATGATCCTGGCGGCCGTCGGTGTCGTGAGCCTACAGGCGACCGGATTGCTGCAATCTCGCCTTCGGCTATCGAGCGAAGTTCTCGAGACTTTGAGCGGATTTCGGGACGTCTCTGAGAGCATGAACCGGTTTTTGGCGCAGAGTTCTACGGAGAACCGTGATGAGGCCCTGGCAAGTCTAAGGGGGCAGGGCGCCACGATGCTGTCGCTTCAGGAAGTCGCCACTGACGTTGGTAGTGACACTCGTGCTCTTGAAAGCAGTGAGTCCGCGATGTCCGCGATTTCTGACAGCATGGACCGCATGTGGTCCCTGCACAACGATGAGCTGTCCATTCGTCGTGACGTTGCCGCAAGCTTGACCGAGATCAAGCAGGTCGCGGCCGACCTGAAGCTGGCCGCGGTTAAAGTCCGTGCGCAGGTCCGCAACCAGGAAAACTCTGGCAAAACGATGCTCAGAGAGGCTACCCGCTCAATCGACACGGCGGCAATTATGCAGCGGTTGTCGGAAAATTTGGTGAATCTGCCGGCCAGCGCGATGCAAACCCCCGAGGCACAGCAACAGGCGCTCATGATCAAAAAGGCGATGAAAACCGTCAAGCGCGTCGTTGCAACGGGCGATGGTGGACAAGCAGTCGCAAACTTGGAACAGGCAATCTCCAGCGTCGTCGCCAATTCCGGGCTGGATAGCGCTTTCCTTCACAGCCTAGGGATCGACCTTAGTGCGTTTGCCCCGCGACTGCGAGATGACGCCATACAGCATATGATCGAGGGAACCCACGCAGTTCGAGCCTTGGATAAGCCATTGGCGGAATCGGAGACGCTCATTGCGGCAGTGGCATCGGTAGGCCAGGATGCCGATTCGATAGAGATTGAGATAAACAACCTGTTGCGGGCGGCCAGCACTGAAAACCAGGAGCGACTCATTGAGCAGCTTACGAAACTGACTCGTGACACCGTAGCGGTTGGAGGCGTAGCCGGTTCATTGCCAGACTTCCCCAAAATGGAGGAGGTCCTCTACTTACAGGGGGATGCCATCGAACAGAATACCGAGAAGTTGGTCAAGATCGCGGAAGGGCGGCAGGCGCAATACGCAGAGGCGGATAAAACCGTCCAGTCGATATGGAAAAATCTCGTGTCGTTCGCGTCGACTCAGGAACATGACGCTCACCGGGAAAGTGATTTCGCCCGACTATTGTCCGCAGCTGCTACCGTCTCCGGTGTTTTGGTCGCCCTCTTGGCCGGAGCCGGCCTGATGGTGACATTGCGCGCTCCAATCGAACGGATCGCAAGGCGCATGCAGGGGCTAGCGACCGGTGATCTTCAATCAGACATCGTTGGCTGCCAGCGGAAAGACGAAATTGGCGATATGGCTCGCGCCCTTGAAGTTTTTCGCGGAAATGCGGTCTCGAAGCTCGAGGTTGAAGCCCGCGCGCAAGACGACCGTAAAACGGCTGATCAGGAGCGAACGGATCGTGAGTTTGAACGTGCTCAGCTTGAGAAAGAAGTGTCCAGCGCTGTACAAACACTCGGGGAGGCACTCTCTAGATTGGCGCGAGGAGACATCTCGCAGACCATCGACCGCCACTTCCATCCCAATCTCGAGCAACTGCGGCGTGACTTCAACCACTCACTGTGCGTCCTCAGGGAAACCGTGTCCCATATCGACGAAAACACCCAACAAATCAAATGGGGAACCGACGAACTTTTCAAAGCCTCTGATGATTTGTCACGACGGACTGAACGACAAGCTGCTTCTCTCGAAGAAACCGCAGCAGCCGTTGAGCAGGTGACTGCGACGGTGAGGAACTCCTCGGAGAATGCCTGCGAGACACAAGCGTTTGTTTCTGCAGTCAAGGAACATGCAGAGGGCGCGGCCATCATTGTAACTGATGCTATAAGCGCCATGGCACGAATTCAGGATGCATCTTACAAGATCGGTCAGATCATAGGATTGATCGATACGATTGCATTCCAGACGAACTTGCTTGCGCTGAATGCCGGCGTTGAAGCAGCTCGTGCCGGCGATGCTGGAAAAGGCTTCGCGGTCGTTGCACAAGAAGTACGCGAGCTTGCCCAAAGATCGTCAGCCGCAGCGCTCGAGATCCGGCAGTTGATTTCAGAATCTTCGTCAGAGGTGGCCGTCGGTTCGGATTACGTCGGCAGGACCGGGGAGGCTCTGCACAGTATAGCGGCATCAATCGTGCAGATTTCTGATCGCATCGACCAGATTGTGAGTTCCAGCCGCGAACAAGCGAGTTCGCTGGCTGAGATCAATAACAACGTCAATGTTCTTGATCAGGGGACGCAACAGAATGCAGCCATGGCTGAGCAGACAAACGCTGCAACGAAGACGCTTTCTGATCAGACTATCGAACTCAGCGAACGGCTTGCTGGGTTCAAGTTGACAGATGATAGGCCGGCTCATCGGGTAAGTCTCGCTGCATAAGGCAGCCGTAGTTAGATTCGAAGCATTCCGATGGCGCGCCATGCGGCCATCCAATCGAATGAAGGTCACATAACCGAGCGCACGATTTTGGTTCGATGCGCCGGTCTCTCTCCTGGTAGCTCTTTGTCGCTCTCCGTCGCGCAGGATTCAGTACGGCCGGGTCAACCTAAAGACAAAGAAACTATCTTCCAGTGCTCAGACTTTGAAAGGTGTCTATCCGTGTGCGTACGTGAGTTGATTATTGGATTTTTTCTCGCCGCAACGCTGGCCATGCCGCTGACGGTGAAGGCTGGTGGGCTTAGTGAACTGCCACGGGAAGAGCGGAAGACCTACGAGTTATTGGACCCGCGGTTGCCCACGGGAGAATCTGTATTTCGGAATTTCAGAGCAAAGCGAGCGCCACCGTGGAAAATTGGTTACGCCTCGAGCTACGCTGACAACACATGGCGTGCGAACGTCCTTGATGAGTTTACAAATGAGCTTCTGCCGACTTTTAAGAAGGCTGGGCTGGTATCCGAGCTCGTCGTTACACAGTCCAATCTCGATGATAACGCCCAGATCAGCCAAATGCGGCAGATGGTAGATGATGGTGTCGACGCCATAATCATATGCTGCTCCAACCTTACAGCGCTCAACCCGACAATAGAGTACGCCTATTCGAAAGGCGTGCCTGTTATCTCATACTCCGGTTATGTGACGTCGCCGTTCGCAATCAATGCGACAGAGAATAACATGCAAGGCGGTTTTGAGGCGTCAAAGTGGTTGGCGGAAGAGATCGAAGGCAGCGGCAATGTGTTGCTTGTGTCCGGAATCACTGGCTTCGCCTCCTCAGACAGCTTCCAGGTCGGCGCCACAAAAGCCTTGGAGTACTATCCCGAGATCAACGTCGTCGGACAGGTTGACGGGAAATGGACAGACAGCGTCGCACAATCAGAATTGCAGAAATTTCTCGCCGCTAACCCTGGCCGAATTGACGGTATTATTGTTCAGTCGGGAGCTGAGTCTGGTGTGATCAACGCCGTCCGCCAGTCCGGGCGCGAGATAGTGCCGATCGTGCTTGGCGGAGAGGCTTCGGCATCATGCTTCTGGCGTAAGAATCCTGAATTTGTAAGCAGGAGCTTTCACTTCTGGCCGCCGCGCTCCGAGGCTCGTTTCGTATGGGACGTGATGATGCGCACTCTGGAGGGCCAAGGTCCGAAAATACAGTCCATTCTGCGACCGGCAATTCCTTACACGATCGATGATGTAAAAGCGGATTTGCCAGCCGATTGCGATCTCAATAGTGAAGACTGGCTCGAACCGAAGGATGCAGCTTGGTGGACTGATGACGCTGCCGCTAAATATTTCGACAATCCAGCAGATCCGCTTTCTTGGAGGCCAACAAACTGATCTTGCACGCTGTATAGGCTGCGAAACGCTACCCCGCCCGGCCTGGGGCGGGGTTGACGACATGGGGGATGCCGCTGGTCGCGTCAGCAGGAATTCTAGAAACAATCCGGTTCCGAAGGAACGACGATGTGCCCGGCCTGGGCACTCTCGCCCCGGATGCTGGGCATATTCTACTGGGCTATCACTGATCCTGTTCCATAATGTTGATTACCTGATTTTCGCTAAGCCTCTAGAATCATTGTATAAAGGTCACTTTCCTGCGCCCCCATTGGCGTGAAAATGACGGTCCGCCCTCGTCCCTCACATCGGAACATCAAATTCCGTGACGCTTATGCTTCGGCCTCGAGCGCATGCTTCACGCGCACAATCAGCAGCGCCACGGCAACAATCACGATTGGAATGGAAACAAGCATCAGCAGCAGGCTGATGTGCGGCCCCCATGGCCGCCCGGTATAGCGGTGGCTTTGTATGAGCACATCCAGAACAAATCCGTCCTGATCTAGGGTTCGCCAGAGCCAGTGCTTCTTGTCACGGAAACGGCCTCATCCAGATGCCACTTGTGGCCGAGCCGACCGGAACTGCGGCGGCGAATGTCGTTGGCGAAGGTACGACCAAATTTACCTGCCCGCAGGCGGATCGTCTGGTGCGAGACAATGATTCCACGAGCGGCCGGCATGTCCTCGACCATCCCAAGGCTCAAAAAGGGAAACGGAGATAAAGCCACACTGCGTGGGCAACAATTCAGCAGGAAAGCTGTGGCGGCGATAAGTGGTCACGGTCTGTCATGCTCAATCATCGCACAGCGAATCCCAAGGTCCGTTAACGTTTCGATGCCTCGGGGCGTGCGTTTGCGACGAGAAGTTCGGACTTCGGGACGGGCTTACTATAGTAGAACCCTTGTGCCACAGCGCAGCCGCTTTCAACCAAGAATTTTTCTTGATCGACCGTCTCCACGCCCTCAGCGACCACATTTTGCCCTAGGCAGCGCGCGATCGAGAGAATTGCCTTCACCAGTTCTCTACTTCGCTTGTCTGATCGATTGATGAATGACCGATCAATCTTGAGGGTATCAATGGGAAAGTTAGCCAAATAGCTCAGAGATGAGTAGCCGGTGCCGAAATCATCGATCGCTATGGAAATTCCGCTCGCATGCAATTGAGAGAGTGTCGTCGAAACGCCCTCGCAGTTGTGGAGCAGGAGACTCTCAGTTATTTCGACCTCGATCCACTCCGCACGACAACCGGTTTCCTGCAATACGTCCGCCACCGTTTGCGACAGATGCGGGCATTGAAACTGCTTAGGAGACAAATTTATCGCGATCTTGTGCGGGGGCAGTCCATCTGCATTCATGATGGCAGCCGTGCGACACGCCTCATGCAGCACCCATCGTCCGAGATCGATGATCAGTCCGGTTTCCTCGGCGACACCTATAAATTCTCCCGGAGGGATCATTCCCATCTTCGGATGATGCCATCGAAGCAGTGCTTCTGAACCGATCACCTTTCCGTTGTCTAATAGGACCTTTGGCTGATAATGGAGTTCAAGTTGCCCACGTTTCATAGCCAGGCGTAGGTCTGATTCTAGCGCCAGGCGCTTTTCAGCCCCAATCGTGAGATCCCTTGAGTAGAAGCGGAACTTGCTACGCCCCGAGCGCTTCGCTAAATACATCGCAGAATCTGCATATTTCACCAAATCGTCGGGAGCGTCGCCGTCATTTGGGAATACCGATATCCCGATGCTGCAGGATACAAAGATCTCCCTGTCGGAAAGCATGAAGCGTTCGCCGAATGCGGCGAGCATTCTGCTGGCAATTTGAGCCAAATCGTCATTGTCCTGAACATTCGGCAGCAAGACTGCAAATTCATCGCCACCGAGTCTCGCCACGGTGTCGCTGGCGCGGACGCCCTCTTTCATGCGTGTCGCCACCTGCCGCAGCAACTCGTCACCGACGGGATGTCCCATAGTGTCATTGATCGCTTTGAAATGGTCCATGTCGATCAGCATCACCCCGGCTCGCTGGCCCGCCGAAGCCGCGTCCCTGATCATCTCGCGTAGCCGTTCATTGAAAAGTGTCCGGTTAGGGAGGCCGGTCAGAGAATCGTAGAATGCCATCTGATGGATTTTCTTACGGGACGTGTCCAGTTCGGTGATATCGCGGGCGACGCCGAGAATCCCCATCAGCTTTCCCCCCGTGAATACCGGAACCTTACGTGTTTCCAAAAGCGTTGATCGACCATCCTCGTGAGCGGTGAACCGTTCCTCATTGATGAGAATACGGCCGGCTTGCATGGCCTCCTCATCCTTGTCACGAAAAAACTGGGCGAGTTCGGGCGTAAACAGATCATAGTCCGTTTTCCCAACGATTTCCGCTTCTGCCTTGCCGACCAACCCTTCGAAGGCATGATTGCACAACAGATATTTGCCTGTTACGTCTTTCAGCCATACCATATCCGGAATGGTCTGCAGGACACTTAGGAGGCGAGCCCGAGCTTCAATAGTTGTGCCCTCGGCGTGCTTCCGTTCGGTAATATCGCGAGATAGCACCAGAAAAGTGATGGTTGAGTGGTCACTGCTTGGTCGCTTTGCCACTGACAGTTCAAACCAACGGGATTCGCCGTTTGGTAGGGCTATACGGACACAACGACCGTAGGAGGCGCCGGTTTCATCGGCTTCTTCAAGAGCCAGCATAGCGATGTCGGCCTGATCTGGAGGGAGCACATCGCGGACAAGCTTACCGAGCAGCACTTCTTCTCGCTGCGCCAGGAACTCCTGATTCCTTGCCCAGACCTGCAGGTAGCGACCGTCGGCATCTACCTCGAACAGAACGTCAGGAATGGCGGCAATAATTCCCTCTGCGAATTCAAGAGCCTCTTTGAGATCATGCTCCGCACGTTTTCGCTCTGTGATGTCCAACATCGCGCCAACCAAGCCGATCCTGTTACCGGCGATATCAGTGATCGCTGTTTTGCTGAGTAAAAGATCAACGACACCACCATCTTCGGCGGTGGCCTTTGCTTCATATTGCTGAACACCGCCATTTGCAAAAAGCGCCTCGTCCAAGGCTGCATACGTCTCGGCTATGGGTGCGGGTACCAAATCGAAGACGGTTTTTCCGATAATATCTCCCTTTGAGCGGCCGGAGAAGCTTTCGAAGGCCCTGTTGCAACCAAGGTGTATCCCATCTCTGTTTTTGAAGAAGACGGGTAACGGGATCGCGTCGAGTACGACGGCACTGGACATCTCTTCGGCGTTGAATGGCAAGTCGACGTTTGTCGCAGGATGCCGGGGATTCGCCCGAAAAGCCCTCTCAAACGGTTGCTTCAGACTTGCGACATCTGCGTCGTGACCGTGCGAGCGCCGGACGACGGAGGCTTCCGAAAATGGCGGTGCCGTGCCCGTAGCAAGCGGAGGGCTGGCATTGACCGCGTTGCGGAAGGCGCCACGCCCCTGGTTGATTTGAGCATCAGTCGCCATCTCGGCTTCCACAGGCTGTTCGGGGCGGGATGTGCGTGCCGATTGACGTACGTGTTTCATGTGCCTGTCCTGCTTTGTCACGTGGCTGAGCATCATGCGTCAAGCCAGCTTTTTGTTAGGACCGCACAAGTCATTTGGCGGGAGTACCATGCCGCTACCCCACCGGGATATCGCTCTCATTTAGAATCATCAAAGATGCGTATTTGACTGTCGTCGGGGACGCCGCCCATGCGATTTAGAACGCTTGCCAATCATCGTTCGAAGGCGCGAGCGCCAGGTTACCGCGGCGCATCGGATAGTTTCCGCGGTCGACCCTTGTCTGACCGGCCGGGGACATCTTTCCAAGTTCGCCCGTCACCGTCTGTGGCTGGAAATCCGCGCTCTTTTCTTCGAAGTGGAAATGTCTCAACAACGCGGCGAGGCTTTGGCTCTCTTGGGCGAGGTGTGATCCTGCAGAATTCATCTCCGCGACCATGTTCGCATTTTCTTGAGTGGCATGGTCCATATGATTAACCGCGCCGTTGATCTCGCGCAGGCCCGACGATTGTTCCTGGGAGGCTGTTGCGATTGCGTCCATATGAAGATTTACATCCTGCACAAGCTCTTCAATCGTTCTCAGGCCCGATCCGGTTTCGCTCACGAGCCTTACGCCCTCGTCGACGGCCAGAGCTGAATTGCCGATGAGATCCTTGATTTCTTTCGCCGCTGTCGCTGAGCGCTGTGCAAGCTCCCTGACCTCCTGGGCAACAACCGCAAAGCCTTTTCCCGCGTCGCCAGCACGCGCTGCTTCGACGCCGGCGTTCAGCGCCAGGAGGTTCGTTTGGAAGGCGATCGCGTCGATGACGCTAATGATCTGCGCAATCTGTTTAGAGGAGCTTTCAATGCGGTTCATGGCTCCGATAGCATTGCGCACAACGCGACCGGACATTTCCGCATGATCTCGCATCTGTCGGACGGCTCCGCGCGCCTCAGCCGTCCTCTTTGTCGTCGATACAACGTTGGCGGTTATTTCCTCCAACGCGGCTGCAGTTTCCTCGAGCGAAGCTGCCTGCTGCTCCGTGCGTCTTGAAAGATTTTCAGATGCGGCCGAGACGCCCGAGCTGCCATTCGTGACCGTTTCGACTGAATGACCGACGGTAACAAGCGCGTCCCGGAGCTGACGAATGGAAGCGTTGAAATCCCTGCGCAAACTTTCAAACTGTGGCGCTAGCGGCTCCTCAATCTCATAGATCAAGTCTCCATCCGCCATCCGCTTCAACCCGGTTGCCAATGCCGTCGTCGCTCGGACGAGGCGCTCTTCTGCTTCTTTTTCCGCCCTTACCTGAATATCCCGCTTCTCTTGGTCAGAACGAATGCGCTCAGCTTCCGCGGATGTCTCCAGGTTATTTTTCTGTATGGCCGAGCCGCGGAAAAACTCAAGGCAACGCGCCATGTCCCCGATCTCGTCGCGTCGGATCGTCAAGGGTACCGGCGCCGACGTATCGCCTTCTGCGAGTGCCTTCATTCGGCTTGTCAGAGTCCGAATGGAATTTGAAATTCTCCGAACGACCGAAATGCACAGAACGAGTACCGTAGACATGATCAGAAGCGTGGCGCCGGTGTAGCCGATAAAGGCATTGCGAAGATCGGCGTACCGCTGAAATGCCATCTCGTCCAGTTTGTCGCCGGTGCGCATTATGAGCTCGGTCAACAAAGCAGCCCGTTGTTGAGTAATTTCATTCCATCGATCCAACATCTCGGGGGGGAAGGAAACGCCCGGCTGGTTCGCATACATCTGATCGCGAACGCCCGCGATGAACTTGCCTGCGGCGCTGGCCTCGAAGTCGTCATAAGATTTGACGAGATCGGCAGGGAGAAATTCGTGCATCGTGGGCACATAAAGCTGCTTTAGATTTTTTGATTGTAAGAGGGACGAAAATAGATCGAAGGACATGGCTGAATTTTTGATGAAGGCTCGGCCGGGCCTGATCTCCAGCAAACTAGCTTCCGTGATCTGCATCAGCGCGTGAAAACCGGTAATTTGGCGTGCCAAATCCAAATTATTGACAGTCGCCCCAGTGCGACGGACGAGCTCCAAACCCGCAACGGCAGCTGGGCGCAAGGCAACGGCTCCCTCCGCCTCGCCCGCCGTTCCGTCATCGATGCGCCGGCGGAAGCTATCGATATTGTCCCGCCTTTCACGAATGATCTGCACTGCCCGTTCTATGGCCGGATCGTCAAATGCCTTTTTCCAAGAGTCGTAAGCGGAAAAGACCGCTGTAAAAGCCCTGTCCGATGCGGCTCGCTTTGCCCGACGGACGTCGGCGCCTGCAAACGCTTCCGCCGCTATAGCCTGGGCGAGGAATCCGCCTTCCCGCCCAAGTTGCTGCGTTGTTTGTGCGCTTCGGAACATAGAATATTCGTGGTAATATCCCAGTGATGTTGATACTCCGATGAGTACGAACGCCGTCAACGGAATAATTGCCAAAATCATTAAAAGTAGGGATAGCGGCAGTCTGGACATACGTTCCTCATGGACTATAAATTACACCGGATTCCATTAGCGACGCGGTCAAGAACATTGTGAAATCGACCGCTACATATGAGATGAGCTCGGCAGACTTACCATATGATTAACCCCTGTACTGATTTGAAACTGCGTTGCGCAGATCGGAACATCGTTGCGTTCAGGGGATCATCTGCAAGACAGATCTTGGGCCGAGCCAGTCGGTTTGCTGGAGAGTTCTGTTGCTATCAAGCCTCGAAGACGGTCGAGCGCGCTGACTGATCGTAGATCAGTCGGCGCAATCCGCCTCTGATATACGCAATGTTTCAGAGGGATATACTCCATAGCGCTTGCGATAGTCCGCAGAAAATCTGCCTCTATGAATGAAGCCCCATTTCAGAGCGACCTGCTTGACCGAGATGCCAGGCTCGCCTGTCATCAGTTCCTGATGCACTGATTCCAACCGTAGGTGCTGCAGAAATGCCAGAGGGGTCGTATTTCGGAAGTTGCGAAAACCGCTCTGAAGAGTGCGTCGGCTCACGCCACAAGCCGTTGCGATTTCCTCAAGAGATAGCGGCCGAGCAATATTGGCACGCATATAGTCGACCGCCCGCTTAACGGCCTTGGGTAAGGGTGGTTCAGCAACGCGGCATAACTCAGGTGAGTAGCGATGCTGCGCAGCTTCGATCAAAAGCTCTATCGTCGTTTCGGTGAGGTGATTAAGTGCTATCGGCGATTGAAGGAGGGTTCCGTCTCGTAATCCAGCATAAAGCGCTGGTACCAGTTGCACCAAAAGGGAGCCGAACCCGACCGATAGGTCTATTTCTGGCGAAAAATCGAGGCTGCCTCTTATTGGCGTATTGAGCCGACGTGCTAAACGGCGCGTCAGCTCATCATGGGAGATCCTAAGACCCAAATGTTTCCTAGGCCCAATGAATTGGGTTGTACTCGCCGACATACTGTTCACGAAAACGCCACGCCTTCCCTCTGACAGGATTTGTCTGCCGTCCACGGTAACGACCGATCGCCCATATAGTGGAAGCATGATAATGTTTGCCTCCGCCGGTCCCTGGTGCTGGACCGTTAGGTCGCCCTCGTAATGCGCGGCAATAACTGCAATCGGGCCATTGGTAATCGCATGTATATCGTAGGCGATCGTCTTGTCGCCCTGTACATGCGCTGGAGATTGCGGGGAAAGCCTGGAAAGCGCTTCCGCGAGTTCCTCGCTGCAAGTGCCTTTGAGCGAGAAATGGTCAATCTTGGAGGGGACACTCTCAACTCTCCACATCATCACTTCCTTCCCGAAACGGTTTCCAAGCATGAGGTCGGCCTTTCGCCATCGACGGGCGAACAGGGCAATTGAGGGGTTGCAGCCGGTCACTTCGCCGTCACTTCGACGGAAATCTTAGACTTAAGGGCGAAGAGGCGAGCCCATGACGCCGGTCGATTTTGTCAGTAATGCGCGAGCAATTTGGGCCCATAGGTTCATCGCTTCTACTCCCAGTTCGCGACGATGGCTCGTGGTGAGGTCATGGGGTGGGGTGTGGAACAGGGTGGAGCCGAAGCGCTACATCCGGCATGAACTCTCGTTTTACAGCGTGGTAGGATCGAAGCTTGTTGTTGGCGAAGGTATGACCAAATTACTCTGCCCACAGGCGGATCGTCTGGTGCGAGACAATGATCCCAGGACCGGCCAGCATGGCCTCGATCACCCGCAGGCGCAAAAGCAAAACGGAAAGAAAGCCACACCGCGTGCGCAATAATTTCAGCAGGAAAGCGGCGGGGGCGATAAAGCGGGTCACGGTTTGTCATGCCCAATCATCGCACAGCGAACCCAAGGTCCGTTCCCCCCGTTGGCACCTGCGAAACGCGCTTTTCTTGTGCTGTATCAGAGACTGCGAACGCAGTAGTTCCGCTCTCCCGGTGGGGGCATGTAGTACGTCTGCTTGCCAGATACGAAACATTCGACAGCGCCGCCGCCGCGCCCGCGTCCTCTAAACGAGGGCCGCGTTCATCGATCTCGCGGCAATAATCGATCAGGGCTTCGATGGTCACCATGAGAAGGTTGTGGCGCGCGGCGAATTCGCTGAGTTCGGGAAGACGCGCCATAGTGCCGTCGTCGTTGGCGATTTCGCAGATAACACCCGCTGGCTCGAGCCCGGCGAGCCGAGCGAAATCCACCGCGGCTTCCGTATGGCCGGGGCGTCCGAGAACACCGGACGGGTTTGCCCGCAGGGGGAATATGTGGCCTGGCCGGGACAGGTCCTCCGGCATCGTCGATGCGTCGGCAAGCGCCCTGATGGTCTTGGCGCGGTCTTCTGCGGAAATACCGGTTGATACGCCTTCTATCAGGTCCACCGAGACAGTGAACGCCGTCTGCATGGAATCCGAGTTGCGCTCCACCATGAGCGGGATATCCAGTTCGTCCAACCGGTCCCCGTTCATCGGCACGCAGATCAGGCCGCGCGCATAACGCATCATGAAAGCAACATGATCATTCGTCACCTTGTCCGCGGCAACGAGGATGTCGCCTTCGTTTTCCCGGTCTTCATCGTCCACGACGATGATCATCTCTCCGGCGGCGATTGCTTTAACCGCGCTCTCGATGGAAGCAAAATTCATGTTCTTCTCCTTGAACTAAACATGGCCCAGAGTGCGTGCGAGTTGGCGGTCGACCCGCTCCCGAAGTTCCGCAGACGGTGCCGAATCCGGGAAGTCGCTGTCCATCGCATAGATGAAGTCACCGCGAATCTCGGCTTTGAAGAAGCCCATCAATGAACGCAAGTGAGCCTCGACATGCTCGCCATGGGCCTCGGCCTTACCCGTTGCGAATATCGAAACGGGTTTCCC
Source organism: Rhizobium esperanzae (assembly GCF_002204185.1). GTDB lineage: Bacteria > Pseudomonadota > Alphaproteobacteria > Rhizobiales > Rhizobiaceae > Rhizobium > Rhizobium esperanzae. The sequence goes on from NZ_MXPU01000014.1 coordinate 90,109, forward strand.
CTGCAGAGCTGTCATTTCGAAGAGGTCGAAAAGATGCTTGAGAAGACCGGTCATCGAGGACTTGAAGACCGGTGTCCCCACAACGAGGACGTCTGAAGACTGGATTGCGTCAAGAACGTTCGCAAGTTCAGCAGGAGCCTCCGAACGCCACAGGGTGGTTCCTAACACCGGGAGCACATCGACCAGGTCAAACAGATATCGGGCGTAGCCGGGAGGGGCGCTCGAGAGTGCATATTCCCCGAGCGCCCGCGTCTTGGAGGGGCGCGAGACATTGCCGGTTATCGCGACAATCTTCATTTTGCCGGCCCTCCGATCAGATCTGGTTGCGGATATGCGGGGTACGCGCATAGACGGCCACCATCGGCACGATCAGCAGACCCACGATCGCCTGTTGCGCGGCAAAGCTGAGGCCGAGCCCAACCAGCAGAGACGTCAATATCGTCAATACGAGTACCCCGAGAACGGTTGCCCCGTATCCGCCTGCGCCACCGAGCAGCGAGGTGCCGCCGATCACAACGGCCGCAACGGTGGTGAAGAGGTATGGATCTCCGACGCCAACGAAGCCGCCGCCGGAAAACCCGAGCAGCAATACGCCCGTCAGTGCCGACATCGACCCACTGATACCGTGAATGCTGGTCCAGACCTTGGTTTCGGAAATGCAAAGCCGTGCCGCTGCAGTCCTGCTGCCGCCGACGGCGTAGATGGAGCGGCCGAACCATGTGTTATACAGAGCCCAGATGGTGACGAGCGTGACGAGGAGCCACACCAGTACCACTGGCGGCAGGGGCAGCCCGAAGGTCTTCCCGTTGAACGCGGCGATATTCCGGAGCCAGTCCGGTACGGGGGCGAAAACCGTTCCGCCGTAGTCGGAACCGATGGAGGTGTAGAGTTGTACCGCGCCGACAAATGCGAAGCCGACCCCAAGGGACATGATGAGAGCCTGGCCCTGCAGCTTGAAGCTCAAAAAGCCGTTCGCAAGCCCGATTGCTGCTCCCAGGAGAACGACCGCTATCACGGCCAGCCAGGCAGGCATCCCGGTGACCAACAGGCTTGGGAAGAGAATATTCGCTCCCCCGATGACATATGGAATGGAGAGATCAAGCGCGCCAACCATGGCACATAGCGTCTGTCCCAACGATGCAAGCCCCAGGAAAGCGGCAAGCAGCAATATCGAACGCGCGTTACGGGGCGAGATAAACCCCGGAACAAGGATCGTACCCAACACGAGAAGTGCGGCAAGCAGACCAAAGCCAATTACGATGCTGCGCTGAAGCTTTACCGATCGTCCTGTGATTTGGCTCATCGTCTGTTCCGTTGTGAGTGAAGTCATTACCAGTCCTCTCTAGAAAGCCGTGCGCCGGGCCGTCATGAATACGTTGACGAGGAGCGATGCCACGAGGATCAGGCCGAAAGCCATTTGCGTCACGAACCCCGTCACGCTTCCGAAGCTGAAGGCGGAAAGCAGGTACGAGATGAGGAACATGTTCAGCGCACCAAGCGTGGCCCCCAAAGCTCCTCCTCTCCCGCCAGCCAGGTTTGCGCCACCGAGCACCAGGGCGGTAACCGCCTGGAGCGTGTAGCTGCTTCCCTGGGTAGGATCGCCAGAAGAGATCAATGCCGTATAGCTGAGCGCGGCAAGGCCGACGAAGACGCCGCCGAGGAGATGGGCGCAGATGCGTACGGTGTCGACTTTCACCCCGCTCGTGTAGGCCATCCGTTCGTCAGCGCCTGTCATGCGAAGGTGGGAGTAAAAGGTGGTCCGGCGCATAACGGCCCAAAGAGCCAACGCCGCCAAGACGATGATCAGCACCGGAGATAAGATCGTCGTTCCTGCTCCCCACGTCATCATCCAGTCCGGCGCAACGCCGCCCGGCCTTGACATGACCATGAGGTTCAAGCCTGAAAGGACGAGGAAGCTGGAGAGCGTGACGATGATGGGGGCGACCCGGACGTAGATGATGATGAGCGCCTGCAGCAACTGATACAGTGCGCCGACTGCCACCACCCAGCAAATCACTGCGAGCGGAGACGTGTAACCCCTTGCTGAGAGCCAGCCGATCAGGGTGACGTTCACGAAACCCATCAGCGGGCCAACGGAAAGGTCGACCGAACCGCGGCCTGCCATCACGATCGGTGTCAGGGCCAGCGTCGTGAGGATCAAAGGTGCTGCGACGATGATTGCTCCGCCCATTCCGGTTGCGGTGAACAGCCGCGGCGAGAGCACGGCTGCGGCGACGAGCAACACTCCGAAAAGAACGAGCGGTACGGTCAGCGACCTGTCGAGCGCATGAAATCCAAAACGTTGCGACATCAGTGTGCCTTTCTCTCTTTGGAGAATTCCATGGTGTCGGCAACCGAGCGGCCGAACATTGCAGCGAGAATGGTTTCTTCGTTGATGTCGGGGCCGTCGAGGGAACGATGGATGCTCCCTTTGTGAAAGACATCAACGCGATCGGCGAAACCGAGAAACTCTTCGATCTCGCTTGAAAGGTAGATTACCGAGCCGCCACCTTCGGCAAACAGCCGAAGCTCGCGATACAGGTCGCGTTTGGTGTTGAGGTCCACGCCTCGAGCAGGGTCGTTAAGAACGATCACTCTGGGATCATTGGCGAAGGCACGACCGATCAGGACCTTCTGCTGGTTACCCCCGGAAAGGGACGTAATGCGGTTGTCCGGGTGCCCGATCTTGACGCGGAGCCGCTCGACCTCCCGGGCAAACGTCTGCTTCAGCCTTTTACGCCTGATGACACCGAACGGCCCCAGGTTCTTTTGGTAGATACCGATGGCGAGGTTCTCGAAAATGCTCTGCTGTGGGAAAATTCCTTCCCGCTTCCGGTCTCCGGATACGTACACAATGCCCTTATTCGCGGCGTCGTCGAGCGTGCTGACTTTGACGAGACCGGTGCTTTCCCGATCCAGGATCCGGACCTCCCCTCCGAACGGCGACATAATCCTGGCGACCAGTCGCACGAACGCGTCCTGGCCCTGGCCGTCCAGACCCGCAACGCCCACGATGGATCCCTGCGGAAGGACGAAGTCGAAGGGTTGCGATGCCTCTTGGGGGCGCGCGCCATGCACGGAAAGAACCTCCTTGCGATCACCCGACAGGCCCGCTGCAGACGTTGAAGCGGCGGCGGAAATCTGGCGGTCTTGAGGGGTCATCATGCGGAGGAGGTTCGCCTCGGTGATCTCGGATTTCTCAAGGACACCGACGGTGAAACCGTCTCTCAGTATTGTCGCCCGGTCGGCGATACGGACGAGCTCAGCGATGCGGTGCGTGACGATGATTACCGCGCACCCCTCGGACCGGAGCCGATCGATCTCTTCGTGGAGCCGGACGGTCGCGTCGAGATCGAGTGCAGCCGAGGACTCGTCCAGGATCAAGACCTTGGGTTTCCTCAGGACGGCGCGGGCGATAACGATCCATTGCTTGATGCTGAGCGGAAGATCACCGACGTTCTGCCTGAGATCGATATGCTTTCCGACCAGGCGGTCCAGAAGGCTTTGCGCAACGCTTCCACGTTCCTTGGAGGATTTCCGAAGCGAGAACAGGTCCTCGCTTCCCACGAAAAGGTTGTCGAGGACACTTGCCTCATCGGCGACAAGGACTTCCTGGAAGATCGTAGCGAGACCAACCTCTTTGGCATCGACTGGCGAGGTGATGGACTTGCCAAGGATTAGGACAGATCCTCCATCGGCAGCGATAACGCCGGACATGATCTTCGCCATGGTGCTCTTGCCGCTGCCATTCTCGCCAACGATCGCGTGCACCTCTCCTGCCCTGGCGACAAAATCGCATTTCTTCAAAGCCTTCGTTTCGCCAAACGATTTGGCAACGGCCGTCATGCTTACGGCGACGTCATTCGTCATGCCCATCCTCCCTTTAGGCAGCAGCAAATCGCGCCAGGGCATCCGATGCCCGGCCTCTTGCTGGATTGTGACTGCCGTCTTTGAATGCTCCGAGTACTCACCCGGCGAACAGCAGAATGACAGATTGTCTGCTAATCTGTCAATAGAGACGTCGTGCCCTTGTCGGGATGTCGAGTTGGTTTCGATGAAATCACGATGATATGGTCGCTAGACGCCCCGATATTTGCGAAAGCGCGTTGCCACGCACCTGACGTCCGGTCAGTGGTTCTCAACCGGAACTCGTCCGCCAGATCGGAAGCGATCTGGCGGCCTTCGCTATCAAGCCAAGACCAAAGCGCTGTTGAAGGTGTCCGGTCATGGGAATTACCATCGCACCCACTCCGATGAAGGCGACCGTTTCAATTGGGGGATACATCACAGCCCAACTCCACGCTTCGAACGCGGCAAGTGCCACTCGATTTAGCCCCTTCACGGGGGTGCCCGGGCAAACCGCACTCATTGTCGATCAGCCCATAGGGGTGCGCAACCGTGAAAGGATCACGGGAATTCTTCGAAGTTTTCCTTCGCGGGGTCGTGGGCAAGCCACGGCCTGGCGTGGGACAGCCAGACGTTGGACATAGGAACTGAACCAGGATCAGTGTCAAAAGTGCCTGCCCGCAGCACCTTCATCTCCGGGTTGGCAGGCCGTTCGGCATAAACGTGCGAACCACACCGTGAGCAGAACCACCTCAGTTTTCCAGGCGTCGACTCAAAGCTGTGAAGGACGTCATCGCCGGAAATCAGATTAAAGTTCTCACTCTTCACCTTGGCGGCAGTGTTATGATCGGCCGCATGGGACTTTCTGCACGTCTGGCAGAAGCAGTTCCACATCGGGCCGTCCAGTTCCGACACTTCGTACTGGACCGCTTTACATTGGCAAGATCCGAGGATCGGCATCTTCAAAATCCTTTCATTGCTTTATCGAGTTGTGGCGGTCGCGCGCTCGCGGAAAGCCACCGCTTCAGGTTTCGTGCAGCCTGCCGGATTCTGTCTTCATTCTCCACGAGAGCCAGCCGTACGAATTCGTCACCCATCTCGCCGAAACCGATACCAGGCGAAATCGCGACCTGTGCCTTCTCGAGCACGAGTTTCGAAAACTCCAGCGAGCCAAGGTGTCGGAAATCCGGAGGTATCTTAGCCCATGCGAACATCGTCGCCGCAGGAGCTGGAACGTCGAAACCGGCATCGGCAAAGGTCTTCACCAGTGTATCTCTGCGCGTCTTGTAAATGTCTCGGGCCCGCGCGGCGTCCTCCCCGTCCGAGTTTAGGGCATGAGCGGCGGCGACTTGGATTGGCGTAAATGCTCCGTAGTCCAGGTACGATTTCACGCGCGTCAACGCCCGGATGAGCCGTTCGTTGCCCACCGCAAACCCAACGCGCCAACCGGGCATAGAGAATGTCTTCGACATCGAGGAGAACTCGACGGCCACGTCGATCGCGCCGGGGACTTCGAGAACAGACGGCGGCGGCGGACCGTCGAAATAGATTTCAGCGTAGGCGATATCCGACAGAACGATGAGATCGTGCTTCTTCGCGAAGGCGATGACGTCCTTATAGAAGTCGAGCGTCGCGACGCGAGCGGTGGGGTTCGACGGGTAGCTTATGATGAGCGCCAGAGGCTTCGGTACCGAATGCCGCACCGCCATTTCGAGAGCTTGGAAGAAGGTCTCATCCGGCTCGACCGGTACCGACCTTATCACGCCCCCTGCCATGAGAAATCCGAACGTATGAATCGGATAGGAAGGGTTCGGACAGAGAATGACATCCCCGGGGGCGGTTATGGCCTGCGCCATGTTCGCAAACCCCTCCTTGGACCCGAGCGTTGCAACAACCTGGGTATCCGGATCAAGCTTCACATTAAACCGGCGGGCGTAATACGCAGCCTTGGCGCGGCGAAGCCCGATAATGCCCTTGGAAGCCGAATAGCGGTGCGTGCGCGGATGCTGCACCGCTTCGCATAGCTTGTCCACAACCCAGCTTGGCGTGGGAAGATCGGGATTGCCCATTCCAAGATCGATGATGTCGACTCCGGCCGCGCGCGCGCTGGACTTGAGACGGTTCACCTGGTCGAAGACGTAAGGAGGCAAACGCTGTATCTTGTGGAATTCCAACTTCTGGCTCCTTATCGTAGGTCCTCCGCGCCGACGGATGAAGCCGGCGCGGAGGTCGCTGGACAACTTGGGAGGTCGTCGATTACTTCTTCGGGCGCCAGGCCAGCGGATCTTCCGGGCGCTCGAAGTACTGTGCTGCTACGTCCGCGGGCCACCATGCGTCGCCCTTGGGCTCGATCCACGCCGTGGAGTTCGGATCGCAATCTTCCGGAATTGCTTCCTTCACATCATCGATCGTGTAGGGAAGAGCCGGTCGCAGGATCGACTGGATCTTCGGCCCCTGGCCTTGGAGTGTCCTCATCATCACGTCCCACACCAGGCGAGCATCGGCCCGCGGCGGCCAGAAATGGAAGCTCTGGCTGATGAAGTCGGGATTGTTGCGCCAGTAGCACGCCGCCGACGCCTCGCCGCCGAGGACGATTGGCATCATGTCGCGCCCGGACTGCTGGACCGCGTTGACGACACCGTTTTCCGACGCCGACTGGACCAGGATACCTGCGATTTCGGTAGGGTTGGTCGCGAGGAATTTCTGGACTTCGACCTGGGCGACCTGATCGGTCCACTTGCCAGCGACATCGCCCACGACGGTGATGTCCTTATACTCGTCGAACGCCTTCTTGGCACCGACATTGAAGCTGTCGGACGATGCGAAGCCCGGGATGCCTGAAACCGTCAGGACGTTGCCCTTACCGCCGATTTCCTCCGCCAGCCATTTCGCGGCCGTGTAACCGCCCTGGGTGTTGTTTTCGGTCGCATTGATCGCGTAGGGCGATGTCACGTAACCCGAGAAGGAGAAAACCGGGACGCCCTTGGAATGCGCGTATTCGATGGTCTGGTTGATGGCCGTCACGTTCGAGCAGCAGATGATGATGGCATCGACGCCGTCGTCGACCATCTGGCGCATCTGCTGGATTTGCGTCGCGTCCTTCAGGTCGGACTGCGTGACGACAAGGTCAGATACCAGTCCAGCCTCCTTGTATTTGGGAAGCAGAACCTCGTTCATTTCAGTGAGGATCTGGGCACGCCACGTGTTGCCGGCATAAGTGGACGCGTAGCCGATTTTCCACGGCGGCGGCCGCTTCGCCACAAAATCCTTGAGCGGCGTACCGCCGAGGGGAATTGCCGGGTCCACGAGCTGGTAAAGCTGCTTCTGGTCCGGTGGTAGCGAGTCTAATCCGTCCGCGAATGCGGCGGTGGTCATCAGGCCTAGCCCGATGATCACGCTCAATGCGGTGTAAACCTTCTTCAGCATGTGTAGGGTCTCCTCCCCTTCGTACATCCGCTACAGCAGTCGACGCCGTTGGCGTCGAGCCACGGAATTGGTGAAACGTGTTTCGATTTCGGATTGGTGGCGGGCGGCTTAGCCGCCCGCGGAACGGTCGTTCCTGAGGCCAGCCTGTTTCAGCAGGGGCATGACGCGGTCGTTGAAGAACGGCAGTTCTTCGTTGTAGTCGACCATTGTGAGAAGCGCGCCGTCGACGCCCGTATTGCTCAACGCGACGAGCTTGTCGGCGACCTGTTCCGGCGTTCCGACGATCGGGTAGCCGCCCCAGCCAGCGATAAAGCGCTCCTTGAACTTCTGGTACATCTCCGCCGAGTGGTTCTGTGACTGAACCTGGAGAACCTCGCAGATGTTTTCGCAGGCTTCCCAATCGCCCTTCTGGTTCACGTAGTAGTCATAGTAGTCCTGGGCTTCCTTTTCGGTCTCGCGAACGACGACCGGGCACGCGGTGAAGGTTCCGAGTTCGCGCTTGTATTCCTCGCGAGCCAGTTCCTTCACCTTCTTCACCCAGGCTGCGCCCGATTCCATGTCCTGCATGAAGCCGAAGTTGAAGTCGCAGAACTTCGCGGTGAAGTGCAGGCCCTTGCCCGAGGAGCCGGCGCAGATGAGGACCGGGCGGCCCGTCTCCTTGTTATAGGGCTTCGGCTCGCTGAACGCGTCTTTCACCTTGAGGAACTGGCCGTCATAGGTGACACCGTTCTTCTTCCACAAGGTGTCAACGATTTCCATCCATTCCGTGGCATATTCGTAGCGGGTGTCGTGTTCCATCATCGGAACGCCGAACATCTCCATTTCCGGGGTAAACCAACCCGTCACCAGGTTCAGGCCGTATCGGCCCTTCGAAATATTGTCGATCGTCGTCGCCATCTTCGTCGCGACGATCGGGTTCAGGGTCGGGATATGCGTCGTCGAGAAAAATTGCAGCTTCGTGGTCACGGCAGCCAGGGCCGCGGCCCAGGTGAACGTGTCCATGTTCACGCCGTTGAAGTTCGTCGGCCCGCCGAAACCGCGCCACCGGGCGATCGGCACCATGCATTCCCACCCAGCCGCTTCGAGCTTTTTGGCAATTTCGACATTATGTTCGAAAGTCGGTTCGAACGTTGATTCCGCGGTGGTGATGGCGCATGCGCTCGAACAATTTGTTCCAAATACGCCAAGCTTCAGCTTGTTGCTGTTAAACATCGGGTTTCCGGCGGCGCGGAAATCATCGCTGGTCGTCATATTGAAGTCTCCTCCACAGAGTTGGTCTGTTCCCGGCCCGAAGGTCGGGGCACCGATTAGATGCCCATGTCCTCGAAGACTTCCTGTGCGACGCGGAAGCTGTCGATCGCCGCGGGCACGCCGCAATAGATCGCGACCTGAAGGAAAACTTCACGAAGCTCGTCCTTGCTGAGGCCGTTATTGATCGCGCCGCGAACGTGCAGCTTCAACTCGTGGGGGCGGTTAAGGGCGGAAATCATGCCCAGATTGAGAAGGCTGCGTGAACGGCGGTCGAGGCCGGGCCTGTTCCAGATCTCGTTCCAGCAATACTCGGTGACAAGCTCCTGCATCGGCCAGTTGAACTCGGTCGCCTTGTTTACCGAAGCGTCGACATATGCACCGCCGAGAACCTCCCGACGGGTCTGCAGACCCTTTTCGAACCGTTCACTGACGGGACGCCCATTCACTTGCGATTTCACATCGGTGGCAATAGTCACGGATCAAACTCCTCATTATCGGCCGAAAGGCTGGTGGATGTGATAGGCCGAAAAAGCTCGGCCAAACGTTTCAGGCGGCAGCATCGATCAGCGCTGCCGATCTAACCAATTTCCCGTCCTCGTAGAGGAGCGGGGCAATATTCTCGATAAACCGGGCCTCGATAACTTCCCCTAGAACGACATCATGGGTGCCGACGGAGACTGCGGAGTTGAGGCTGCAGACGAATGCGGCCTGGGCGTCGCCGAGGATGGGAACGCCGCCAGCCGTGATCCACTCACCATGCGCGAACCTCTCCTCTCCCTTCAGTTTTCCACTAAACAGCGGAACCAAAGGCGCATGGCTAAGATGCAGCATGTTGACCGCGAATTTTCCCGTAAGCTTGAGTGGGCCGCTGATCGAAGCAGATTGGTTGATGCAAACCAGGAGGGTCGGCGGGTCAGCCGTCACCGACTGGACGGCGGTTGCAGCCATTCCGTAACGGGCACCTTCCCATTCCGTTGTGATCAGGCAAATTGTCGATGTGAACCGGCGCAAAGCGGTCTTGAACGCCGCTTGCGCTGCTATTTCAGCACCAGCCATGGTTACCTCCCCAAGTCATTTGATAGCCAAGATAAGCAGATTAGCAGACAATCTGTCAACACGTTTTATTAGTCATTGACAGATTGTCTGCGAAAATGTTTTCTCGATACAGCGAAAGAGGAGACGATTATGGATCTGGAATCGAAAGTATGTGTGGTGACGGGGGCTGGCAGCGGGATCGGGCGCGCTACAGCTGAACTGTTTGCGCGCCAGGGCGCTAAGGTTGGCGTCGTCGACGTCAACATCGATGCCGCACGAGACGTCGCGCGAGAAATGGGGACAGGTGCGATCGCGTTAAAGGCCGATGTGTCTTTGTCCGCCGAAGTAGAGGCGATGGTTAGGTCAGTTAAGGAAAAATGGGGGCGTATCGACGTTCTCGTCAACAACGCGGGGTTCGGAATGACCGGAAACGTCACGACCATCGCCGAATCCGACTGGGACCGGATCATGGCGGTGAACGTGAAGGGGATATTCCTATGCTCGAAATACGTGGTTCCCATCATGGCGGAACAGGGCAGCGGATCCATTATTAACACGACCTCATACACGGCCGTGTCAGCCATCGCTAACCGCACGGCCTACGTGGCGTCGAAAGGCGCGATCTCGGCACTCACGAGAGCCATGGCACTGGACCACGCAAAAGACGGGATCCGCGTCAACGCTGTCGCCCCCGGAACGATCGACTCTCCCTATTTCACCAAGATTTTCGCCGAAGCGGCAGACCCGCAAGCCCTGCGGGAAGACTTCAACGCCCGTGCAGCCCTGCACCGGATGGGCGACCCGGAAGAGATCGCCGAGGCGATGCTTTTTCTAGCTTCGGACCGCTCGCGGTTTGCGACCGGAAGCACTCTCACCGTCGACGGAGGATCGTCGATCGGGAACCACTTGGTGCGCTAAAGCACATGGGTGCTGATGGGTGCCTCCTTCTTGACCAAGGGGAGGCACCTTTACTGTGGCAACTACATGTCGGAAACACAGAGGCCGCGGCGGGAAGATAGAGATCACGCGCAAGGCTGCGTGATCAGGACCCTGCGATGAGGCGCCGCTACGGCATTTTTTAAACGCATCGCCGCGCCTGATCCTTCACTCAGATATCGCGGGAATTTTTCCAATTTCTTACCGGAATTTCTCGGGAGCGTGAGGATGCCGCCCCCGATGCCGGCTGTGTCATCGCCGGGACGCCAATTGCGAAGCCTCGGTAGGCGCCCGCCCACTTTCAAATTTGATCGCCCGGCGTGTTGCACCGAGCGACCAGAGTCACTGCGACCGCTTAGCGCGCGGCTTGCCGTACGAACTCGAGCCCTTTTACAAGATAGCTCCGAAAGAAATTCGGGTGTTCGCACATGGGGAAATGACCCAGCCCATCCATGACGAGGTGGAGGCATCCCGGAATAAGTTCGGCGAGCCTGGCCCCATCCGTCGGAGTGGCTGAGTAGTCATAGTCGCCCGAGAGCAGCGCCACCGGGGTGCGCGACGGGTCAATCCGGGGAGTTGTCACTGCTCCGTCGAACTCGTCGCTGTAGAAGGAAAGATCGCCTGGGTAAACTCCGGGTGCTCCCTGCGAATAGATCCAGCTTGACCTCCTGCGCTCCCCTGCGGGGCTGAGTGGGCTCATGATCCCTCTGACATACGCCGAGTTATGAAGTGAGCCGTGTACGTTTACGTTGTGCTGGTATGGGTTCCGGCGTCCCTTGGAGCGGAAAGGTGGCTCGATCGCCACGATCCCGAGGACATGCTCCGGCCGTTCCGCGGCGAGAACCAGCGACATTGCCGCGCCCATGGACCCACCCGCGACAATCGCCTTTTCGCGAACCACCTGTTCGAGTATGGCCGTGCACCATTTCAGGTACAGCGATGCCGTGAGCTTGTAGGGTGCGCCGTCCCATGTCAGCGGCGGCATGGACCGACCGTGGAATGGTAGGTCAACCGCGATCAGCCTGTAGTTTTTCGCAAGCTCGGTGTCCGCCAGCTGAGGCAAGAATTGGCGGCTATCCGCTCCGGCGGTGTGGAGAAACAGGACCGGCACCCCCTCGCCTGCTTCTTCGTAATATATTTCATGGGGGACGTCATCGATATCGACGACGGCATACTGCCCCCGGATTTGACGCAGGTCGCGTTGCGCATGCTCCGCTTTCATCTCGGGGGACGTTACGACGAGCTCAATCACCCGTTCCAGAGCCGGGCGTGCTTTCGCGAGGGCGAGCGGTGAGCCGGCGATCTCGAAGAGAGGGTTTGCAAGCTGTAACGCCGTGAAGGAATGAAAGGTGGCGGGCGGCGGCGTCATCAGAAGCTGCTCCCAGGCGTCTGCAGTGGCCCTCACTGTCACCTGGGGGTCGTCGCTTTCCCCCCAGATCGCCGCGCCGCCTTCAGCGAAATTGAGGGCGATCACCTGATCGCCGACGTAGAAGGCGATGTCCATTGTCAGGTCCGGAGTGAGCCGGGGCAATTCCGGATCCCCAAGAGCCTCCGCCATGCGGGACCGCAATTCATTAAAAGTGCCCAAAGCAACCTCCCTGTTCGAACGAGCGCCAGGCCGCACGCGTCGGCAGCGCCATGACTTCGAATAAGCAGATTATCAGACAATCTGTCAATACCGGCTGTTGCCGCTTCCTTTAATCGCCGTCGTTTTCGGAGGTTTTACGAAGGTAGTCCAGTGCGACCTTAGCCGCCATGTCGATGTGGTACTTGCAGGCTGCGGCGGCTTTCGCTCCGTTTCGGTCAGTAATGGCCGCAGCGATCTCCTTTATCTCTTCCACACTGTGGTTCAAGCGCCCCGGCTGCGTCATCGACGTCATGCGCAGAAGAGTCACCCGATTGTGGAGCGATGTCAGCATTTGCTTGACGAAGACGTTTCCACTCCCTTGCATCAGGCAATCGTAAAACGCGGTTTTCGCCTTGATGAGCCTGCTCCCACCGCCGCTTGCCGCCGCTTCCGCAAACTCAGCAACCGCCTCATTGAGTGTATGGATATCCTGGGCGGTTCCGTTTTCAGCGAATTCCTTTCCGGCATAGCTCTCTAGCAAAGCCCTGACGCTGTAGAGCTGAGCGGCTTCTTCGTAAGTGATAGTGCTGACGACGGGACCGCGGTGCGGATAGCTGGTAATGAGGCCCTCGGCCTCGAGTTGTCGAAGCGCCTCGCGGATTGATGTCCGTCCTACACCGATCGACTCGCAGAGTTCTCGCTCAACGAGGCGCTGACCCGGCTTGAAACGGCCGCTTGATATCGCCTGCCGCAGTTTATCTTCTACCTGAGTGCGCAATGTGGCACTCTGTCGTGCAATCTGTAAATCCATATCACCCATTGGATCCAAAAGTCCGTTTTACCAAGGCCGAAAGCGGCCGTGCAAGTCATGGTACTATATGGTGGGTTATCATGGTGAGACAACCCGATTGTCTGACAAAAGCGAAGAACGCCTCAGCTTTATCTCTTACCGGACATTCCACGCGTCCCCATTACCGTAGAACCTTTGCAAAAGCGAGATCGGGTGACAGCGATGGAAAACCCGTCAGGACTGCGGGATCATGGCCTGGAACAAGTAAGCCGGACGGTCCTGATAGTTCACGGAGCGTTCGGTATCCCTCCAGTACGTCGGCGTAATCGGCAAAAAGCGGAAAGACGTCGTCATGCTCCAGATAGCGTTGAAAATGGAGTGCGTCCGATGCGATGACGACGACTTCATCGCCATCGTCCAGCCTCACGACCTGAAGGCCTTTGGAATGACCGCCGACGAGATGGATGGTGAGTCCCTCCATAATCTCGCCGTTCCCGTCGTGGAAGCGCATTCTGCCGGAAAACGTCAGGCGGACCGCATCAACGACGGCGTCCACTGCGAAGGGACGCCGAAGACGATCATGGCACATGCATCGTCCTGTACCGTAGGCCATCTCCCGATCCTGCAAGTGGAACAGGGCTTTGGGGAAGTCCACAAGGTTTCCCGCGTGATCATAGTGGAGATGCGTGATAACGACGTCGGTAATGGACGATGCGGAAATCCCGAGCTGGCGAAGCGCCTCGACCGGATGGATCAACATGGTCCTCCCGCGCCTTTCAGCCTCCTGCGGGCTAAACCCGGTGTCAACCAGGATCAGACGTTCACCATGGCGGATCAACCAGACGAAATACTCGATCCTGCCCGGGGCGTCGTGGGGATCTCCTGCTTCCAGGCCGAGTTCGCTAACGGGCCGAACCGCAGTGCCGTAATGTATCGCCAGGACTTTCCAGTCGTTCAAATTCTCGCTCCTTCCGCAGGCTCAGGGAACCAGCAGATGCCGGATCACCTCGCCACGGTCTAACCGGTCGAAGGCCTCGTTGATTTCCTCAAGCGGGCCAGTGCTGGACAGCAGTCTCTCCACGGGCAACCTGCCTTTGAGGAACAGGTCGATATAACGGGGAATATCGCGCGAAGGCACGCAGGACCCCATGTAGCTGCCTTTGATGATGCGTTCTTCCCCGACAAGAGGAAGCGGCGAGATCTCGAATTTGGTGTTCACGTTCGCCAGACCCGCTGTGGCTGTCGTGCCGCCGCGCCGCGTAATGCCATAAGCGGTTTCGAACGCTTTGCTCGACCCTGCCATCTCGATGGCGTAGTCCACTCCCCCGCGTGTCGCTTCCTTGACCTCGCCGACCACATCCGGCGAGGTTGCCAGGAAGGTACGCGTCGCGCCCAGCGACCTAGCCAGCTCAAGCTTTTCCGGCATCAAATCGATGGCGACGATCTCGCTTGCTCCGCTGGCCACCGCTCCGAGGACCGCCGACAAGCCCACGCCCCCAAGGCCGATGACGGCGACCGACTGTCCCGGCTTCACGCCACACGTGTTTACGACCGCACCGACGCCTGTCATGACGGCGCATCCGAACAGGGCCGCCATCGTGACGTCCACATCTTTGGTGATCTTGACGACCGAGTGCGCCGACACGATCGCGTATTCCGAAAACGCCGATACGCCGCTGTGATGGTTGATATCGTAGCCGCGAAGACGGATATGCTTGCTACCGTTCAACAATGTCCCGGCGGCGTTTGCGCGATAGCCAGGCTCACAGAGGCTAGCGCGTCCTCCCGCGCAGTAATCGCAGTGTCCGCAGATCGGCAGGAACGACATCACGACGTGATCGCCAACCTTCACTGTATCGACACCGGGTCCGATTTCTTCGACGATGCCGGATGCTTCATGCCCCAACGCGACAGGCAGCGGGCGGGGCCGGTCGCCATTTATCGCCGACAGGTCGGAGTGGCACACACCAGCGGCCTTGATTTTGACCAGGACCTCAAGATTGCCCGGAGGCGTCAGATCGACGGTCTCGACACTGAGAGGTCGCGAACTTGCATACGGCTTGGGAAGCCCTGACTCTCGGAGAATGACGGATTTCATCTGCATTGTCGTGTATTCCTATCTCGAGAGCATCTGCATGGCGGCGGGTACGTAGCGGAAGCCTTCCCGCTCCCGGGCGACGTTGCCGAGCCCGGGCCACGCAAAGTGATAGGACATCACTGGTATGCGGTCTGTCGCGAGCATATCCAGCACCCGGGTGCGCGAGCGCGCCGAGAGCTTGGGATCGGTGTCGTACTTGAACTCCATCCACGGGCGTTCCATCAGCAGGATATGATGATGGGTGAGATCGCCGAGGAAGCAGAGCCGATCGTTGTCAGACTGCATGAGGAAGCAAAAGTGGCCCAAGGTGTGGCCTGGAGCGTGCACCGCTTGCACGCCCGGCAGGAACTCCTGACCGTCCACGAAATGCGCTATCCGATCACGGTGTGGAAGAAGGTTTCTCCGGGCATTTTCCACCTGAGCCTTGAAACCGGCATCAAGCTTGCCTCCGTCGGTCCAGTCATCGAAGTCGCTTTCGCTTATGAAGATCTCCGCGTTCGGAAAATTAAGCTTGCCGTCCTGATCGCAAAGTCCGCCGGTGTGGTCGATGTGTGCGTGGGACAACACCACGGCATCGACTTCCAAGGGGTCGATGCCTGCCTCCTGCATGCTTTTCAGCAAGCGGCCGGTCGTCGGCCCGAAAATCTTCGACGTCCCCATCCCGGTGTCGAACAGGATGGTCTTTCCGTTAATTTTGACCAGCGGGATGTTCTGCTCGAGGGTTACCGACGAACTGGACAGGAAGTTCCTGTCGAGCATTTCCGTCACTGTGGCCGCGTCGACTCCGAGAAAATTCTCCCGCGGGTCGCCCAATTCCAACGGTCCGTCCGAAAGCACCGTTATTTCGCCGGTTCCGAACTTGAACGGATAGAAATAGGGCAACTTAGTCTGATGCGCTTGGTCATTGAGCACGCCGGATATCCTCCCAGATTGGCTGTACCATTTGACAGATTGTATGAAAATCTGTCAACAGAATATTGATGATAGTCTGTCGTCAGGAACGATCGAAAGCATGTGACCCCTCGGCCTGCCGATGTTGAACTGTTCTATCTGCTGCATCAGTCGCTGGGTCTCCTTTGTGAGTTCCTGAGTGGCGGCGTGGGCTTGCTCGGCGATGGCAGCGTTTCGCTGGGTGCTGTCATCGATCTCGCCGACGGCCTGGTTCACTTCGATAAGCGAAGCCGCCTGGTCCCTGCTTGCCGCAGCGATAAGCTCAACCCTTTCGGAAATTCCGGCAACATTCGACGATATTGCAATGAGCACCCTGCCCGCCTCGTTCACCAATCGCGATCCCGAGGCGACTTCCTCGGTCGATCTTGCGATGAGTCCCTTGATTTCCTGGGCGGCTAGAGCCGACCGCTGGGCAAGTTCCCGGACTTCTTGGGCGACGACCGCGAAACCCTGCCCGGCTTCTCCTGCTCTCGCGGCCTCGACGCCGGCATTGAGTGCCAGGAGATTGGTCTGGAAAGCGATCTCGTCGATTACGCCGATGATTTGCGAAATGCGCCCGGAAGCCGCTTCTATTCGGCCCATAGCGTCGACCGCGTTCGTGACCACTGAAGCAGACGCATCCGCGGCCTGCTTGGTTTCCTTTACAAGCCGGGCTGCGGCCTGCGCCTGCTCTGTCGACGAATGCACCGTCGCGGTGAGTTGATGAACCGCAGCCGCTGTCTCCTCCAACGACGCGGCTTGGCGCTCGCTGCGGCGGGAGAGATCATCGGCGCCACTGCTGAGATTGTCTGCATTTTGCCGAATGAGCACGATGTTGCCGCGAAGTTCCGACATCGTCGCCTGCAAGCGCAGCAACGAATTGTTGAAGTCTTTTCGCAACTGTTCCAGCCGCCCGGAGAACGGTTGATCGATCGTGCTCGAAACATCACCGTTGGATAACCTCTCCAGCCCAGCGGCAAGACTGTCGACGGCGTCGCCGATCTGTTTGTCGATCTGGGCTTTCTCCGCCTCGTTGTGCCGACGTTCAGCTTCGGAAGCTGATCGTTGACGATCCGCGTCGTTCTCGATCTCGATTTTCCTTACGGCATTCTCCCTGAAGACACAGAGTGCCCGGGCCATTTCTCCGAGCTCATCAGCGCGCTCAGAACCGCCGATCTCTATGTCAAGGTCCCCTTCGGACAAACGCCGCATGTCGTCGGTCAACCGGACGACAGGTTTCTTGAAAGTCGCAATCATCCCGAAGCCAGCGAGAAGCGCGACGAGGACGCCTGCAAATATCGTGATGAGGGCAATGCCGTTCGCACGGGCCGTCTCTTCGATGGCCCTGGCACGCTGGGCGTCGGCAAACGTCGTGAGGTGGCCCCATATGGTGTTCAACTGGTCTGTCGTTTGCCTATATTGCGCACGCCTGACTTCCGAGATCTCGACGAGCTTCGCACTGTCCTGCGTCATACCCTCTACCGCCGGAGGGACCGTATTCTGGACTGCCTTGAAAAGGTCGAGATCGGAAGCGGCACTCCAGATGTCCAATATCTCCTTCTTCGTTCTGTCGAAGTTCTGGATGAGCTGCGCGCGGTTTTGTTCGGTAGGGTCGGCTATGAAGCGCGCAAGGTGTATCCTGATGAGATAGCTGGAGTCCGAAAGTCTTCGGCTGCCGTCCAAGGCGCTGCTGATCTTGGCCAAACGTTGGTCGAGACCTGCGAACTCGACGATTGCTTTCTTTGTTTGCTGGTTCGCCACCGCGTTAATCCCGACGGAGATTTCCTTGAACGCGGACATTGCGGTGTCGAGGCCTACGGCGTTGTCCGATGCGGCGCCCTGCGACAGAATTTCTGTTACGCTTTTCACCGCGCCGTCGACCGAGCTCGACAGTTTTGTAGCGTCCGACGGCAAGGAAGCCCGCAGATTTCGGGCGCTTCGACGCAACTCGCCCACTTTGCCGCGCAAATATTCGAGTTTCAGCTCGGTCGTTCCGGCGGATTGGTAGCCCGCGGCAAAATCAAGGAAGAAGGTTGCATAGCCTGTCACCCTGTCGGCATCGCGCAACATCGATTTGGCGGCGCCCTCGGACTGCTCGCCGGACTTCCTCAACTCGTCAGCTAGCCTGAGCATTTCATCCTGCGACCAAACCAGCGATTCAGAATGATTGGCGATCGAGGTTATCAGTTGCTCTTCGCTTTCATGGATGCTCCAGAGAGAGCCAAAATTGTCCACCACGTCCCGCATAATCGCGTTTGCCGACAGGAGGCCTTCGCTTTCCCCCGTAGCTCCGGCATTCGTCACTAAAGCTTGCAGATGCGATTGCTGGGCGAGCAGGTCAGCCTTCACGCGATCGCGCCTTTCTTCCGACGCCTCATCGAGAAACTCTCTCATCGAGGCGGAGACGTCACGGAAACCCGAGAGCACCTGCATCACCTGGCTCGAGGTTTCCAGGCGGCTTTGTAGGAGACCCGCGGCGTAGTGCCCCAAAAATCCCACCGCGCAAATGCTGATTATGAAAGGCAGTACGAAAATGATTACTTTTGTCTGTAGCCGGAAACGGGACAACAGCCTGTCCATCGTGGTCCATCCTTGTCCATAGGCGGTGAAGAAGCTTCATCAATCGGGATCCGCCTCCGATGGAGACATCGAATCATCAATGACGACACGAGGCTGCGCGACTGAGGATTGTCTGTCAACAGATTGTCTGATAGCATGTTCAGGTTTTCAAATTGTCTCGCGAACTTGCGGAGGAATAACTCCAGAACCGGCGCTGCCGCAGCCGGCACAACTTTCACCGCTGACATCGATCAAACCGCGATGTCCTTGTTTTCAGTGGAAAGCGGTGACGTCATCTCGGCCACGTGAAGGCTGCGAACATGTCGTCGTCGTGGTGACGGCGCCTTGGTGAACAAACGGGCCTTCCTTCTCATGGATGGACGGCTCCACGGATGACGCCGACCTCACCAGCTTTCCCAATATGCATATAGAGATGCCCGATCTGGGAACGGTAAGTGTTGAGATTGAGGAAGCAGAGAAGATGACTGATACGAGAGCATTGCTCGATAATATGACCTTGGCCGAGCAGGTCTCGCTACTTTCCGGCGATACGTTCTGGTCTTTACCGCCCATCGACCGCCTAGGGATAGGGAGATTGCGCTTGACGGACGGCCCCAACGGCGCCCGCGGGGCGGGGTCTTTTGTCGGGGGTGTGACTGCAGCGGCTTTCCCGGTAGGCATTGCCATCGGAGCGAGTTGGAACCCGGACCTAGCCAGGGAAATCGGCAGTGCGCTAGGTGACGAGGTTCTTTCCAAAGGGGCTCATGTCTCGTTGGCGCCGACCGTTAACATCCAGCGCAGCGTCACAAACGGCCGCAACTTTGAGTGTTTCTCTGAGGATCCGATACTGACGGCGGAACTTGCCGTCGGCTATATCGAAGGTCTGCAGTCCAAGAAAGTGGGTGCCACGATAAAACATTTCGCCGGCAACGAGTCCGAGATCGAACGTACAACCATCTCTTCAGATATCGATGAACGCACTCTGCGCGAAGTCTACCTAATACCCTTTGAGGCGGCGGTGAAGCGGGCAAAGGTCTGGGCCGTGATGTCTTCATATAACAAACTAAACGGTACTTACACGGCGGAAAGCCATTGGCTGTTGAACGAGGTACTACGCGGTGACTGGGGTTTTAACGGCGTGGTGATGTCGGACTGGTTCGGCTCGCGTTCGACCGCACCCACCGTGAATGCTGGGCTGGATCTGGAGATGCCGGGCCCGACCCGCGACCGCGGCTCCAAGCTTCTGGCGGCGATCGACGCGGGCGAGGTAAGTGTCGAGACCGTCCGCGCCTGTGTGCACAATATCCTGACCCTGATGGAACGCACCGGCGCAATCAACGATCATCGCGAGTTTAAGGAGTACGCCATTAATCGGCCGGAACATAGGGCACTCATCAGGCGCGCGGGAGCGGAAAGCGCAGTTCTGCTACAGAATGACGGCATCCTGCCATTGGCTCAGCAAGGTACGGTCGCCATCATTGGACCCAATGCCAAGATCGCGCAGGTTATGGGAGGCGGCTCGGCGCAGTTGAACCCCCACTATGTCGTCAGTCCGTGGCAGGGGCTGGCGGACGCCCTGGGTGAGGAGAACGTGTGCTACGCTCAGGGTTGCAGCAATTATCGGTTTCAGCCGCTGATCGAAAACCCGACAACCTTCGAATTTTTCCAAGAAAGGGAGCTTGCTGGCGAGCCCGTGAAGGTTATCGAGGAACCGTCGAGCCTCGGTGTATGGTTGCCCCCCGTGGCCGGGGGCCTAGTCGATCCGCATCGCTTTTCCGCCCGAATGCGCACCGTATTCACAGCCTTAGAAGCCGGCGTCTATCGCGTCGGCCTGACCTCGGCCGGGCTTGGTCGGGTCTATGTGGACGGCAGGCTTGTGGTGGACGCCTGGGCTTCCTGGACACGTGGTACCACATTCTTTGAAGAAGGCTGCGAGGAGGTCGTGGGTGAAATCACGCTCGAAGCCGGCCGTACATACGAGGTCGTCGCCGAGTACGCCCGGCACGATCACGTCAACCTCTATATCGCCGCAATTCGGGTAGGAATAGGCAGGTTTTCGGCCGAAGCGGAGATTGCCGAGGCAGCAGCCGTCGCCGCGAAGGCTGATCATGCGGTAGTCTTCGTGGGCAGAACGGGCGACTGGGATACCGAGGGCTCCGATCTCCGCGGCATTGCACTTCCTGGTCTGCAGGACCAGCTTGTTGAGGCGGTAATTGCGGCCAATCCGAACACGATTGTCGTCCTACAAACCGGTGGACCGGTGGAAATGCCCTGGCTTTCCGGTGCTCGTGCAGTACTGCAATGCTGGTATCCCGGTCAGGAAGCTGGCAACGCGATCGCCGATGTGCTCCTTGGCAAGGCCGAGCCCTCGGGCCGACTGGCACAGACTTTCCCCGTGCGCTGGGCTGACAATCCCACACATACCGAGGATGACGCGGTCTATCCAGGCAAGAATGGCCATGTGCGATATGACGAAGGTGTGTTCGTTGGATATCGGCACTACGATCGCCAGGACATTAAGCCACTGTTCCCCTTCGGTCATGGTCTCGGTTATTCAAGCTTTGCGATGTCAGACCTGACGGTGGGGCTGCCGGATCCTGCCGGCGCGGTGACAGTGACACTGGGATTGACCAACGTCAGCGAGCGGCCAGGTTCGGCAGTGGTGCAAATCTATGTGGGCGATGTTGAAGCATCTGTACCCAGACCGGTTAAAGAATTGAAGGCCTTCTCGAAAATCGGCCTGGAACCCGGTGAGAAACGAAGGCTCAGTTTCATTCTTGACGCCCGAACATTTGCCTTCTTCGACACGACCGAGCGGTGCTGGCGGATAGAGACGGGGGAATTTGCAGTTATGGTTGGGTTCTCGGCCACCGACATCCGTTTGAGTGGAACTGTCACGCAAAAGGGCGCTGTCTTAGCGCTCTAATCGTGCAGAGAATCAAAGACTACGTTTGGCGGTGGTTGAGTCCCAAAAAAAGAGCGCAGTGGCGGTGAAGCTCGGTGAATGAGTGAATGAATGGCTCAAGACGGGCGATATTGTCATCGACAGGAAGGATACCGACCTTCATAGGCGGCGAAGATGGCGTCGGAAGCGTTGGCGGACACGTTCGCGACAGCGTCGGTCCTACGCTTTTTTTTGATGCCTTTCGCAGTCTCTCGAACTGAGCTCACGCTAGCCGCGAGATCGGAATCGTCAATCATATCGAGGGCTGCCACATTCTCGTGCAGTTCGGCTCGACCGATCTCCTTCAGGACATATGTATCGAGCAGAAATTTCAAGCTTAGTCATCCAGCGCGCTAAGATCGGGAGCACCGATCCACCCGAGCGATATCGTATCCGCCGGTGCGAAGATTGCGGGCAGCAAAGGTGGATCTCGATCGCCCAACCCTGATCATTTCTGGCAATGAGAAATCTTGTTTTCGGACGCGGAGCCACGGACAGACGCCGTCGATCTGTGCCGAAACTTGAGCCTGCAGCCCTTTCCAGGTATCTATCGGTCGAGAGCGCAAAATTACAGGCACAGGATGCGGCGATGCTGAAAACCGACACCCGCCAAGCAAATTGGCGCCGTGCTAATCCAGCGAAATATGATGCTCATCTTGCTGTACAGCGAGCTGTAAAGGCAGGCGAGCTGGAAAAGCAAACATGTGAGGTCTGCGGGATTGAAATGGTCGACGCCCATCATGATCAATACGACGACCCTTTAAAGGTGCGCTGGTTATGCCGACGGCATCACACGAGGCTTCACCACTACGGCGAGGATATGTTTCCGATCAGGAATGGCCTTTAGGTGCGGTCCGCCGATCGCTCTTGATTTCAGTTGGCGTTCCCGCGAGACTTGATGTCTAGCAACGCGATGAAGGCGCACACTGCTTGTTGCGTAACTTCCGCCATGTGATGATTTCGTTCGACTGCCCTCCGGATAGGATTGACGCGAAGGTATTGCCCTCGCGCCCTTCTCTACCACTCAGTCCAACAGGCTAAGATGTAGTGGCTCAGGAAAATACTCGAAGCCCTCTCCCGCTATGCCAACGTGCCCGTAGCCCGGCCATGGGAAGTGGTAGGACATGAAGGGTATTCTATTGGAGGCCAGCATTTTCAGAATGCGCACACGCGATTGAGCCGACAGTTTGGGATCGGTATCGAACGCAAATTCCATCAAAGGCTTTTCGAACAGAAGCACAGGATGATGAGTGAGGTCGCCGCCATAGCACATTGTCTTTCCTGCTGATTCAATCATAAAGCAGCTATGGCCGAGTGTGTGTCCAGGAGCGCTAATGGCATGAATACCAGGAAGAAACTCTTGTTCGTCCTGGAAAAAAACCATGCGGTCCCGCACGGGTTTGAGGTTGTGGATCGCGGCTTTAACAAGACCGTTGAGATCGCCTCCAAGTTTTTTCTCGTCGGTCCAGAAATCGTAGTCGGTTTGGCTGATGTACACCTGGGCGTTTGGAAACGTTGGTTTCCCGTCGTCGCCCCAGATTCCGCCGACGTGGTCCCAATGAGCATGCGAACAGACGACAGCGTCAATATCTTCCAGCGCAATATTCGCGGCGGCCAAGCAAGACTTGAGACGGCCAGTCGTCGGGCCAAATTGCTTAAGCGATCCCATCCCCGTGTCGAACAAAATCAGCTTGCCACCGATGTTTACGACAGGTGCGTTCTGAGCGAGAACGATCTCATCCGTGGGCAGGAAGCTGTGGTTTAGCATGGATCTTATCTCGTCGGCCGGGACGCCGAGAAAGCTTTGTGTCGGGTCGCCGAGCGGAAGTGGGCCGTCTGATACGATGGTTACTTGGGCGTCCCCAATGGCAAATCGATAAAAGTCCGGAGCTTGTGCCCCGGAAACGGGGCTCGCCCTAGCGTGAGCCGCTATACTGTTCGCACCCAAAACGGCTCCACTCAAAGCAGCTCCCCCTGCCAATAGTAAGTTGCGGCGGTCGATCTCGAAACGTTCATTTCCCATTTCACTCCTCCCCATTTGTAAAAAAGCGTCTGCAGACCGCGCTTGTCTTGCGACGGATTTCGGCTTTGTCTGCATTGGAAAGGTATCAAGTGGCAGGTCTACGACAATTGAATTGCAAGTCCATTTCAATGAGCATCGCTCAACACGGGACGCGGCTCGCATCCGAATATCGGCAAGATTATCGTGGATCGCCTTGGCTGCCTCTTTGTCATGTGAGTGGCTCTGCGTCAGGTCGCCAACGGTGTTCATTAAGCGGTAGGAGGATAGATGTTACCTCTTCCCTCGAAGAGCGCACCGCTCCTTGAGGAAGAAGCCACGGAAAACCGCGAGGACGTAACGATCTTCCGGTGGGCGGTACATTCCTTCCCGGGCATATTGCGGAGCCAGCAGCATGCTTCTGAAGCACGTTGCCAGCCCGGCATTCCGCCTTATCAGACATGGTTACGATCGTAGAATGGCCGACTTCTCTACCGGCCGCCTACGGTCGCACGTCATAGGAAGCCGATCGAGATCCAGGGCACCGCTGCGACGATCGCAAGCCCGAGAAGCAGGGCGATCATGTACCCCCACAGCGGCTTTATCCCTTCCACCGGGTTCACACGGCCGATTGCACAGGCGGCATAATAACCGACGCCGAACGGCGGGAGGAACAAGCCCACTCCCATGGCGAGAATGACCACGATCGAATAGTGCACGTCGTGGATCCCTAATCCCTTGGCGATCGGAAATACCAGAGGTGCGAACAGAACCACCGCGGGAATGCCTTCCAGCACGCTACCGAGCACAATGAACGCGACGATCGACACGATCATAAAGATCGGCGCTCCTCCGGGTAGACCCGCCATCGTCTGAACCAGCCCACGCGAAAAACCCGATTGAGTTAGGCACCAGGCCACAGCCGTTGCCGCCGCGATGATGAAAAGGATGGCTCCGGACAAGACCGCCGTTTCCACCAGCATCGGACCCACCCGCTTCCAGTCGAACCGGCGGTAAATGAGGAGGCCTGCCAGCAGCGAGTAGGTAATGCCGATTGTCGAGACTTCCGTGGCGGTAGCAACGCCTTCGACAACCGCTGTACGGATGATAAAAGGCAGGGCCAAAGCCGGAAGCGCAATCAGGAATGTGCGGGAGATCTCCCTGGCCGGCGGCTTGCGAAAACCCGACATGTCCTCGTTGCGATAGCGCCACCAGACGACAACGCAAAGCATCAATCCGCAGACGAACGCCGGCAAAAGACCGCCTATGAACAGGGCCGAAATCGATACGCTCGTAACCGATCCGATGGTGATCAATACGAGGCTCGGCGGGATCGTCTCCGTCTGCGCACCCGTAGCCGCAAGCAGGGCCACGAGATCACCGGGCTTTGATCCTCTCGCTTTCATCTCCGGGAACAGTGCCGGGGCGACAGCAGCCATGTCGGCGGTCTTCGAACCCGATATCCCAGACACCAGATACATTGCCGCGACGAGGACGTAACACAGGCCGCCTCTGACATGTCCGAGCAAGGACGCCAGGAAGTTCAGCATCGCTTTTGCCATGCCCGTAACCTCCATCAGCATACCCAGCAGCACGAACAGCGGGACCGCCAGCAGGAGAAGATGCGACATTCCCTCATCAAGCCGACCCGCGATCACGCTTATCGGACGGCTCGTACCCAGAGCCACATAACTGATGGCAGCGAGAGCGAACACGAACGCGATTGGTACGCCGCTCAGCACACCTAGTGCGATGAAGACTACGAAGAAAAGCACGAGGTTCCAGTTGCCCATCGCCATGATCAACGGTTTCGCCGCAATCGCCAACCCTATCAAGCATGCGGCTACAAGGACTCCGATCAGGAAATCGCTCAGCCTGATGCGCTGAAGGGCATTGGTCACGCCAAGGATAAGCATCAGGCCAAGTCCGATCGGAAGACCAAACGAACGCCATGCGACCGAAACCTCCATCGCGGGAGTGACGACCGGAACTTCATGAAGAGCGTAGACCGTGGCTTTGGGTAGAAGAAGCACGCAGACCGAAAGGCAAAAGACAAGTGCAGCCACCTCCAGTCTTGCCCTTACGACGGGCGGCATCGCGTCCGCGATAACGCCCATCCTCATGTGCTGTCCGCGGTGAAAAGCGAGGACCGCGCCCACGATCGAAAGCCAGAGGAACAACATGGAGGCGAGCTCGTCCGACCAGATGAGCGGCTCGCCCCATGCATAGCGGGCGAAGACGCCCGCCGACAGCACGAGTACCTCGACGACAACAAGTGCTGCGGCGATCAATTCAATCAGGCGCACCACGCCCGCTTCAGCTTTGGCCAGGACTGGCCACGCGCCAATCACCGGGGGGCTGACATTTTCAGAAGTAGCCATGTCAACGCCTCAGATCAATTTGCCCGAGGTAGACTCCAGCAACGCCCATGCTTCCTCGCCGAAACGCCCCTTCCAATCGGAGTAGAACGACGAAGCCTGCAGCGTCGCGCGGAACTGGGCAGTATCGACGTCGATAAATTCAAGACCCTTGCTCGTCAGCTCTGCCTGGAGTTCGGAATTCAGCTTTTCGACATCAGCGCGTTGCACGAGAGCCGAGCGATTGATTTCGGTGACGACAATGTCACGCAAGTCCTCAGGCAACATCTCGAAGTTGTCCCGATTGGCGAGGATCCAGAAGCCGTCCCACATATGGTTGGTCCGGGAAAGATACTTTTGAACCTCGTACATTTTGGCAAAGTAAATGCCAGCGAGCGGGTTTTCGAGACCGTCAGCCACGTGAGTCTGAAGCGCGGAATAGGTTTCGCCCCATGGAATTGATGTCGGCGCGGCGCCGAGGGACTTGAAGAGCGATGTCCAGAGCGGCGCAGGAGGGACGCGGATCTTGAAGCCCTTGAGGTCCTCGGGCGACTTGATCGGTTTGCCGATCGAGGTGGTCTGCCGGAAGCCGTTGTCCCACATCTTCTCGAAGGCGATCAGGTTGACCTTCTCAAAAGCCGTCCGGATGCTCCGGCCGAGCTCGCCATCCACCGACTTCCAGACCTGAGCATAGTTGGGGTAGGCAAATCCTACGCCGGTGATGGCCGCGGGCGGAACGAGTGTCGCTGCGATGAGGCCTGTCTGCGCAAGAAGGTCCAGGCCACCCGATCGAAGCTGGCTGAGCATATCAGCATCGGTGCCGAGCTGGCTCGCGGGAAACACCTGAATACTCACGCGGCCGTCTGTTTGCTCGCTGATCTTGTTGGAAGCCTCGGTCATGCGGGTGTTGAGCGGATGATCAACGGGCATGATGTTGGCAAATTTAAACGAAAACTCTGGCGAGCTCGCGCGCATTGTGCGAGGTGCCGCAAGCGTGGCGGTCATCGCCACGGAACTCATAATAAGGGTACGGCGGTTCATTGTGATCATTGGTTCCTCCTCGAACCGTGTTGATCTATGTCGATGTTTTTAGGAGCCTCCAGCGCAGGCGCTCTCCTCGTAGCGGTCCTCAGTTTCTCGCAGGTTGCTTAGACCTTGGTGTGACGTCGCTGAAGCCGGAAGCCTCCCACTGTGCGGCTGGACGTAAAATAGGCGCTTGCGCCAAACGTCCGCAAATGAATTGCCTCAGGCCAATGTTGAGTTGAACTCAGGCGAGTTCGGCGTGACCCGCGATGGAGACAAAGTTTTTCTAGGAGAACGCGCCAGGCAACATGAATCCAGATCACATGTTTTTTGGGCAAACTCTTTTGATGTGGAGGAAGCCGCTATGCTAACCGCTTTGCATGCGACCATGGCACTCCGGTGGGATGTGCCGACCTATGACGTGCCAGTATCTCGGAGGAGACCGGAATTGCACCAAGCTTTAGAAACAAAGCCGAGCCCGGCACGAGGACCGGGAAAACCGACAATCGGTTTTTTTGGTCTCGGCTCCATGGGATTGCCCATGGCGTCGCATCTCCTAAAAAGCGGCTTCAGGGTCAAGGGGTTTGACATCTCGGAGAATGCTCTAAAAAGCTTCGCTGACAGTGGCGGGACTGCCTATCCAGACGCCACAGAAGCCGCCAGCGAGACCGACGTCTTGATGTTGATGGTGGTCAACATCGACCAGGCGCACCAAGCCCTCTTTGAACGGGGCGCCCTGGCAAATTCAACCAGGACCAGCATCGTCGTCCTGATGTCAACATGCCCTCCCGGCGAGGTTGAACAGCTCGCCGAGGCCGTGACTGCTCGCGGTCACCGGTTTCTGGATGCACCTGTTTCCGGCGGCGTCGCCGGAGCGCGTGACGCGTCGCTTTCCATTATGGTGGCTGGCGACAGGCAAACCTATGAAATGAGCCGCGATCTTCTCGACGTGCTCGGCTCCAAGATCTATTATCTCGGGGAGCGGCCTGGCCAGGCATCGGTTGCCAAAGCGGTCAACCAGTTGCTGTGCGGTGTACACTTGGCGGCAGCGGCTGAGGCGCTGTCGCTCGCCGAAAGGGCTGGGCTCGACACCTCAACGGTACTCGAGATCGTGTCCGGCTCGGCGGCTGCCAGCTGGATGCTCAACGATCGTGGCCAGCGTATGCTTCTGGAAGACCCAGAGGTAACGAGCGCGGTAGACATCTTTGTGAAAGATCTCGGTATCGTGCTTGCCGCTGGCTCCTCTGCCAGGGCCGCCCTGCCGCTCGCCTCCGTTGCGCATCAGTTCTTCCTTGCCGCGTCTGGCCAGGGGTCGGGCTCGGCAGATGACAGTCAGGTCATTCGTGCGTATCGGGGGATGACCGCGGGCCAGAAGGAGGCAAAGAAATGAGTGCCGAGATCAAAAGCAATTACGCGCGACTGTCCGGCATCACCATGCACTACCTGACCGCAGGATCCGGTAAGCCGCTGGTTCTCCTTCACGGGGTGCCGCAGAGTTCGCACGAATGGCGGCACGTGATCCCCTTCCTCGCCGACAAGTACGCGATCATCGCGCCGGACCTGCGGGGCCTCGGCGACACTTCCCGGCCCGCCGATGGGTACGACAAGAAGACGATTGCCGAAGACGTGTGGGAGCTTCTTTCTGAACATCTGAAGATCGATCGCTTCAATCTTGTGGGACACGACTGGGGCGGCCCGGTGGCGTTTGCCCTGGCCGCGCAGCACCGGGAGGCTGTTAGCAAGCTCGCGATCCTGGACGTTACCATTCCTGGCGATGGAGCGGACATGTCGCAAGGCGGCCGGCGTTGGCACCACCCCTTCTTCAGGACGCCGGATTTGCCGGAAGCGATGTTCGGCGGTCGCGAGCATATCTATCTGGAATGGTTGTTTGACAATTATGGCAGCCGGGCAAACGTGCTATCTCAGGAAGACAAGAATGAGTATTTCCGTACCTACCTAAAACCGGGTGGCCTACGCACACTTCTCGCCTATTATCGGGGCTTTCCAACCGACGTCAAAGACAACGAGTTATTCCTCGAGAGGGATGGCAAGCTCGAAATGCCGGTCCTCGCCCTGGGCGGAGACAGTGGTTTTGGCCGCGGCATGGAGACGATGGAATCAATGCAGCGGGTGGCGAGTGACGTTCGAGGCGGATTGATCCCGGGCTCGGGTCACTGGGTTGCAGAAGAAGCTCCCGAATTCATAGCGAACGAACTCCGGAAATTCTTTGACTAAACCACTGCCTGACGTCGGGGATGCGCGTCTGATCCACCAGTCGCGCATCACCGACCCTGAGTGTGCATAACTCACCTCCCGCCGACGTCGATCTCACTCGCAGAAACCGTGTCGCCAGCCAGGGTCTCTTCGATCCAACGCTTGAACAGAGCGATCTTTGGTGTTCTTGCCCTGGACCTCAAGTACACGAGACTATGGCAATTGATGCTGGGGCCTTCCGGGCCAAACGGCGCAACGAGCCTCCCGCTTTTCAGATCTTGCCGGACGAGTATGAGGCTTTCCAGGCAAACGCCAAGTCCATCCGCGGCCGCATTGATGGACATGAAAGATCTATCGAAACGCAGTCCCCGATCCATGTTGAGCCTCACACCGTGGTCGTCGGCCCAATCCTGCCAGCGATAGAGGTTCACTTCGGAGTGGATGAGCGGAAATCTGGCGAGATCCTGCGGTGAGCGTATTCCGTTTGCGCCCTCGACCAACGATGGGGCGCACAGGACCATTATTGGCTCGGGTGGGAAGGGCTCGACGGCGATGCCAACCTCCACGGGCTGCGTTCCGTAGCGGATGTCTATATCGACGTTGCCGGTCCTGAGCTCGGCCGGGTCACCAGAAGCGTGCAGTCGAAGATCGATCTCCGGATAGCGGGCGCTAAACCGGGCCAGGCGAGGCATGAGCCACTGCGAAGCGAGACTGACGACCGAATGGATATTCAGAATGTCACTTTTGCCCTTCTTCGTGAAATTGCGCGTGGCGCTCTCGATCCTTCGAAACGAGGCGCTGATCTCTTCGGCGTAAGCCCTCCCCGCGTCAGTCAGCATGATTGAACGCCCGGAACGATGAAATAAAGCAATTCCGAGCTCCGAATCCAGCGCGGCCATTTGATGGCTCACGGCCGAGGGGCTGATGCTCAGTTCCTCGGCGGCTTTTCCAAAAGATCCAAGACGTGCGACAGCTTCCAACACCTGTAGCGATCGCAGCGAAGGAAACTCCAACGCGCTCATCACCCCTCCTCCCGTTTATGCGTGCCTCGCCACCTTTCCCACTGGAGAGATTCAGTACGCTGGAGGACGCCCTTCATCTATATTCCATGAGGAAATTTAACGCAAATGATGCAGCTGTTGAGATGTATTCATGCATTGACCGATGGAATTCGCTTGTCCGGATGAAGCGCTTTTAACACTTTGCCCATCGGAACGGACTTTGCGCCGTTCTTCTAAGGGAGGAATGCATGGCTGAACGGGTGATCTCCGTGTCCGGCGCGCCGTACGACGGGCATAGCAGAGAGGCCGCACTGGAGAGCGCGGCAACCCTCGGGTTCACGCATTTCGAGCCGGCCTTTATCGTTGGATATACAGAACCCTTTGACGAGACCGCCTTCAAAGCTTCCGAGATGACCAGTTGGCGCAGCGCGCTTAGGTCTTCGGGGCTCTTGTGTCATGCAATGTCGTCGCACATCGACCTCGGTTTCGAAGATTCGGTCGAAGTGTTCACGGGCCGCATGGCATTCGCCGCGGCGATTGGAGCCAAGGTTATTGCGACCAACGCGGCCGCCCGACAAAGAGAGGCAACATTCCGTCGCAACGTCGAAACCATACTGAGAAGAGCGGAAGCCTTCGATATCATCGTTGGCCTGGAAAACCCAGGAGACGGCAGCGATAGCCTGATCAACACCGCGCGAGACGGTATTTCTCTTGTTGAGGAATTCGGATCGCCCTTTCTAAAGCTAAATTACGACGCCGCAAACACAGCGTCACATCGACCGGACATGGACGATCTCGCAGGTGATGGAATCCTGGCGCTGCCGGAATCGGCGCACGCCCATATCAAGGATGTCCGTGAAACCGACGAAGGTTGGTTTTTCTGCGATATCGGCGACGGCAAGGTCGGGTGCGAGCGCCTCCTGGCTGCAATCGCAAAGCTCGACAGCCTCCCGGTCAGTATTGAACTTCCCTTGAGACTGCATCGCAATCGGCAGGCGCAGCCCGTTCGCCGCCAAGATCCCGTGCCGCTGTCATCGATCGAGGACTCGCTGGCTCGGTCGCTCAAGGTCGTCCGGCGAGCGCTCAACGACAATCTATGACCGTGTCTGGAGGAGGACGCAGTGCAACGTTTTGTAAACAACCGCGATGAGGTCGTGGAAGATACCATCAAGGGCTTTGTGAAGGCACACCGAGACATCGTGCGCCTCGCCGAAAACCAACGCGTGGTGACGGCGATTGACCGGCCCGCGCAAGGAAAAGTGGGTGTCGTAACTGGAGGTGGCTCCGGACACGAGCCTGCCTTCATTGGCTATATAGGCCGCAACATGCTTGACGCGGTCGCGGTCGGCGAACTGTTTTCGTCGCCAACGGCCAAGAGCTTTCAGGATGCCATACGCGAAGCGAATGGTGGGAAAGGGGTCGTTGTCCTCTACGGAAATTATGCCGGAGACAACATGAACGTGAAGATGGCGATGAAGCTCGCCGCAAAGGACGGCATCGAGGTTGCCACGGTCGTTGCAACCGACGACGTATGCTCCGCCCCCGCGGAGGAGCAGGCGAAGCGCCGAGGCGTTGCCGGAGAGATCTTCATGTGGAAGGTGGGCGGAGCGAAAGCGTCGATGGGCGCCAGCCTATCCGAGGTTCGTGACGCAGCGCAGA
This sequence comes from Rhizobium esperanzae, assembly GCF_002204185.1. Lineage (GTDB taxonomy): Bacteria > Pseudomonadota > Alphaproteobacteria > Rhizobiales > Rhizobiaceae > Rhizobium > Rhizobium esperanzae. Next base: position 121,744 of record NZ_MXPU01000014.1, read on the forward strand.
AGGCCATCGACAATTGCCGCTCGGTCGGTGTCGGATTGGGGCCGTGCACTCTTCCAGCGGTCGGACATCCGAACTTCCAGATCGAGCCTGGCACCATTGAAGTCGGTATCGGCCATCACGGCGAGCCGGGCGTGCGAGTAGAAGCGCTCAAGAGCGCATCAGAGGTCGCCAAGGATATGTGCCAGATCGTGCTGGATGACCATGATCTCGGCTCGGGGACAGAAGTGGCCGTACTGGTATCTGGCCTTGGCGCGACACCGCTGAACGAACTTTACATTCTCTTCGACACAGTCGAGGAGGAAATCTCCGGCCGCGGCCTCAGGATCCACAAAGCGTATGTTGGTAACTACTTCACGTCTCTTGAGATGGTTGGAGCGACTTTGACGGTCATGGCGCTCGATGAAGAGCTAAAGTCGCTACTGGAGGTCGAGGTTTGCTGCGCCGCGACACTTTAAGGAGGGAACAATGCAAAAAATGAATAACTCGGCAGCCGGAGAAATCGTAGTCTCCATGGCAAGAGCGATCATCGACAACCGCGCCTACCTCAGCGAGATCGACGGCAAGATTGGCGACGGCGATCACGGAATAAATATGGCGAAAGGTTTCGGTTTAGTGGCCGACCGGATACGCGGCAAGGAGCTATCGCTCGCAAAAGCGCTTGAGACCCTGGGAACAGTCCTGATGACCGAGATCGGCGGATCTATGGGTCCGCTTTACGGTGTGATGTTCACCGAGTTTGCCCAGCAGATCGATCAGGTCGACCAGATCGACAGCAAGACGTTCAGCCGAATGCTGCATGCTGGCTTGACGGGTATTCAAGAAATTGGTTCGGCCAAAGTCGGCGACAAGACATTGCTTGACACGTTGGTGCCTGCTGTTGAAGCTTTTGACAAAGCGACATCAGAAGGAAAATCCTTCGACGAGGCATTGGAACTCCTCGTTGCGGCAGCCGAAAGTGGCCGCGATTCGACGGTGAACTTGATCGCACGGATCGGCCGAGCCAGCAGGCTGGGCGAACGATCGCTCGGCGTGCTGGATGCTGGTGCGACGTCTTGCGCGCTGATCCTCAAGGAGTTGTCTGAGGGAACCCGTGATAGGCTTCAATAGTGTCATCGCTTCTTGAGCGTGATCATACTGAGAACCGAAGTGATGCCGAGCTTAAGGGGAAGCCAATCCAGAGTGCCGCTCGGTTATTGATGTGAAACGCGCCGCGATAGAAATCCGGCAACACTCCTCCGTGTGCCCCCCGAGGGTGGACACCCGCTTTCGCGGCCGTTCGGGAATCAAATTTAGCGGACAGATTGGGTCGGCGGCGAACTATGCATTCGGTCTCCGGGCACCATCGCTCTCGCTTGCAGGGTCGGGTTCCGCAAACCGCGAAAGGCACGACTCATCGCAACTTAGGCGGTGGCACGACTGAAGCTGACGCGACATTCGGTCACGCGGCGACGCAGAGTCCTTCGCTCAGCTAACACCTGACCCGCTAAATCGAAGACACGAGTAATCGGCCTGGGGGAGCGACGACCTGGCACGAAGCTCGAAAATCGTGCGTCAAACGGTGGTCCAAACGGAAGCAAGCCAATCCCGCTCTTTACCGATGGCGTCCTGGCCGGTTCCGGATCTTCCACGATCAACCCGCGAGGGGTCCGCTAGCAAGCTGCGGCCGCTTCCGCTTTGCGTCGCGGTGATCGCGCCCGGACCCGTGCCTTTGGAGGAGCCATCGAGCGGGAATTGGCCCGCTCCCGAAGGAGCCTCTCAAATGTCGCACGATCTCTCTCTCGCCCAGTCCCACGCCTTCCAGCTCTCCCGTGACCTGATGGTACCGGTCACCCTTTTCGAAGTTGACGGCGAATATGGCGTCATTCCTTCCGATGAGATCGACGCCGACGACGATCTGGCGATCGTGCATGAGTACATGCCTTGGCCGGCTCATTGAGCCGGCACCGCCGGGGCGTGCCCCTTGCGAGCGGCGGGCCGCAAGGGAAGCTTCGCCGCGGCCAATTTCAGCTTGCATGATCCGACAATTGCGCGCCGCGCCCTTGCGGCCTTTGCTCTTTGGGGCCTGCCGAAAGGGGTCGGGTGAACCGACGGGCAAGGAAGGGCTATGGAGGCCGATCGCCGGGCGATCGGAAGGAAAAATGAAGAGAAGAGAAATAGAAGCGTTGCGCGAGCAGGTCAGATGTGCGGCGGTGCTTGAGCATGCCGGGTTTGCAATAGACGCGAAGGAAAGCACACGGCGGGCAGTCAAATTCCGCCGCGGCGGTGAGATCATCATCGTCACCTATGAAGGGCGTGGTTGGTTCGATCCTCTTTCCGAGGCGAAGGGCGATGTGTTCCGGCTCGTAGAGCATCTCGATCGGGTCGGTTTTCTCGAAGGCGTAGAACGGGTCGCGGCTCTCGTAGGGTTTCAGATCACGGAGCCGGAGTGGCAGCCGGCGAAAGATGGCGAGAGATGCGACCTGTCTCTTCCCGATCGTTGGCGGTCCCGCCGGCGACCTTGGCCGGGTTCCTCGACATGGCGATACCTCAGTGGCGAGCGCCACGTGCCAACTTACGTGCTGCGAGCGGCGATCAAAAGTGACATCCTGCGCGAAGGTCCGCAAGGCAGCATGTGGGCGGCGCACCGGGACCAGGCCGGAGTCTTGACCGGCTGGGAAGCGCGGGGTCCGCAATACCGGGGTTTTGCATCCGGAGGAGCCAAGGTCCTTTTCCGCTTCGGTTCCGACAGCCCATTGCGTCTTGCGGTCACGGAGGCCGCAATCGATGCCATGAGCCTCGCTGCGATCGAAGGTTTACGGCACGGCACGCTTTATCTCAGCACTGGCGGTGGATGGTCGCCAACCACGGAGGCGGCGTTGCGGGATTTGGCTGGAAAGCCCGGCGTCCAGATGGCTGCGGCGACGGACTCCAATCCGCAGGGCGACATGTTTGCCGAACGGCTGCGGACGCTTGCCGACGATGCAGGTTGCGACTGGACGCGACTTCGGCCGTCCCGGGAGGATTGGAACGAAACCCTGAAGGTCAGGGAAAGGGAAAAGAGGGAAAGGACGGAAGGAGGAGGCGTGCCGCATGCGCGCCGCCGGCATCAAGGGAAGCTTCGCCCGGCGGAGCCGGCCCTTGACCCCGACGGTCGCGATGCCGGCGGCAGCCAAGGGGTCATGAAGGACTGAAGAGGAAGGCAAGGTCGAGAGGACAGTGCCGCGCTTCGGCCCGAAACCTCCGAAGGAGCTGCAGATGAACCCCTCTCCCGCAATCCGAAAAGTCTTCCAAGGCGTCGCAAGCCGACCGCAGATGTTCCGCATGTTCGACCGTCATCTCCTGCGGCCCAACCGTTGGGGAGACGACGCAACGCCGCTCTATAACGGCGAATGGTTCGAGATCGGCGAGGCCGAGCACGACTACATGTTCGAAATCCTGCCGCCGCTCTGGATCCGCGGTTCGATGTTCGCAATGCGCGAGTTCCTGACCGGCTCGGTGACATCAGTGTTCTTCGCGCTCCGGATCGACGAGGCGATCCGCAATTTTCACGGCTATTGCGACCTTGCCGATCAAGCCTCCGTCGAGACCATGCGCGTCTCGATTGTCGAGCGCGAAAGCCGCCCGGTCCGGACCATGACGCGCGAGGAACGCTTCGAGCATATCTGGAGCAGTACGGCGGACGATTATCGCGGCTATGCGGGCGAGCGCTGGCCAGAGGCCTCGCGCCGCAAACGCACCCTGATGATCTACGGCGGTAAAGGCGGCACTGTTCTAAAGCTGCTGGAAGACCTCAGCGAGAACGAGATCGCCGCCAAGCTGCCGGTACAACTGCGCCACCTCCCCTCGCCGATCGCGGCTTGAGAGTTTCCGCTTGTATCCGTGCGCGAAGCAATCGCGCTCGGCCGACCGTAGCCGCGCAGCCCATGCAGGCGGCCCCCCTCCACCCCTTCGCGTTCCTCGACTGTCGCTTGCGGCGGATCGATGACGCTCGCTTACAAGGAACTTTCGATGAGCAACGATCCCTTCACCCTCGATATGTTTGGTAGCAGCGCTTTGTCATCAGGACTCGGTCTTGGCGTCACCGCGTTCGGCGGTTTTGCCGCCAACGACGAAGAGTCCGACCCGACCCCGCCCTCTCCTGCGCCGGCGCGGGCTCTGCCGGCGACCAACCAGCCGGTCCCGCGAAAGCAAGGGCAGCGCGCCAACTTCTATCTCGACGACGGCGACCGCGATCTCGCCGCGACCTGGAAGGAGCGGGCACGCATCAATGTCGTGGCCATCCTCACCGCCAACGAAATCGAGAAGATGAACCTGCCGGCGACCCCAGCCGCGCAGGCGAGGCTGATCCGCTTCACTGGTTTCGGCGCCGGTGAGCTTGCGAATGGCATATTCCGGCGGCCGGGGGAAACTGACTTCCGGGCAGGCTGGGACGATCTCGGCAACTCGCTGGAGACAGCGGTCAGCGAGGGCGAATACGCGTCGCTCGCCCGTTGCACCCAATATGCCCACTTCACCCCCAAATTCGTCATTCGGGCAATCTGGATGGGCATTCAACGTCTCGGCTGGCGCGGCGGCCGCGTGCTGGAGCCGGGTATCGGCACCGGGCTCTTTCCTGCGCTGATGCCGAAACAATATCGCGAACTGACCTACGTCACCGGTGTCGAACTCGATCCCGTCACGGCCCGCATCGCGAAACTGCTGCAGCCGAAGGCGCGCATCGTCAACGGCGATTTCGTACGCACCGACCTCAATGCGATCTACGATCTTGCCATCGGCAACCCGCCCTTCTCCGATCGGACGGTTCGCTCCGACCGGCAATATCGTTCGCTCGGTCTTCGGCTGCACGATTACTTCATCGCCCGATCGATCGATCTCCTGAAACCCGGCGCCCTCGCCGCCTTCGTCACCAGCGCCGGCACGATGGACAAGGCGGATGGCACCGCCCGCGAGCATATTGCCAAGTCCGCGGACCTGATTGCCGCGATCCGACTGCCCGAAGGCAGTTTTCGGCGGGACGCCGGAACGGACGTCGTGGTCGACATCCTCTTCTTCCGCAAGCGCAAGGCCGTCGAACCGGAGGGTGATCTTTCGTGGCTCGACCTTGAAGAAGTCCGACCGGCTGTCGAGGACGAGGGGGTGATCCGCGTAAACCGCTGGTTCGCGCAGCATCCGGAGTTCGTGCTCGGCGATCATGCCCTGACCTGCGGTCCCTTCGGGGAGACCTATACGTGCCGGCCCCGCGCCGACGAGGAACTCGGCGTGGCACTGACGGAAGCCGTCACGCTTCTTCCCGAAGGCCTTTATGACGGCGAGCCGACCGCCATCGACATCGATCTGGAGGATGAGCTTGCCGAGATCGTCGATTTCCGTCCCGACAATGCCAAGGTGCGCGGGGGCAGCTATTTTGTAGACGTCAGACATGGTCTGATGCAGATCGTCGACGGCAAACCCGTTCCGGTTCATGTGCGCAAGGCGCGCAGCGGCGCGGGAATTTCGGAAAAGCACGTCCGGATCATTCGCAAACTGATCCCGATCCGCGACGCCGTGCGCGAGGTCCTGAAAGCGCAGGAACTGGACCGGCCGTGGCGCGACTGCCAAGTGCGGCTGCGCATCGCCTGGTCGAACTTCGTGCGCGATTTCGGCCCGATCAACCACATTACGGTTTCGATCATCGAGGATGAGGCGACGGGCGAGGTTCGTGAAACCCATCGCCAGCCGAACCTGCAGCCATTCCGCGACGATCCGGATTGCTGGCTGGTCGCCTCCATCGAGGACTATGACCTCGAAACCGACACCGCACGGCCAGGGCCGATTTTCTCAGAACGCGTCATTGCGCCCCCTTCCCCGCCCGTCATCACCTCCGCAGCCGATGCCTTGGCCGTCGTCCTCAACGAGCGCGGGCGCGTCGACCTCGATCATATCGCCGAGCTTCTCCATTGCGACACGGATGCGGTTCTCGATGCGCTCGGTGACGCAATCTTTCGTGATCCGGCTGACGGCTCCTGGCAGACCGCGGACGCCTATCTCTCGGGCGCAGTGCGCACCAAACTTGCTGCCGCGGAAGCCGCGGCCGGCCTCGATGCTGTCTATGAGCGCAATGTCCGTGCGCTGCAGGCGGTGCAGCCCGCCGACCTTCGCCCGTCGGATATTACCGCTCGGCTGGGCGCGCCCTGGATCCCGGCAGCCGATATCGTCGACTTCATCCACGAGACGATGGGTGCGGAGATCAGGATCCATCACATGCCGGAACTTGGCTCATGGACCGTCGAGGCGAGGCAGCTCGGATGGACGGCCGCCGGCACATCCGAGTGGGGCACCGACCGACGCCACGCTGGCGAGTTACTGGCCGATGCGCTGAACAGCCGCGTGCCGCAGATCTTCGACGTCTTCAAGGATGCGGACGGCGAGCGGCGCGTACTAAACGTCGTCGATACCGAAGCCGCGCGCGACAAGCTGCAGAAGATCAAGACGGCCTTCCAGAACTGGGTGTGGACCGACCCAGATCGCACCGACCGGCTGGCGCGGGTCTATAACGACCGCTTCAACAACATCGCGCCGCGAACATTCGACGGCTCCCATCTCATGCTTCCCGGCGCCTCTGGCGCCTTTGTTCTTTATGGGCATCAGAAGCGTGGCATCTGGCGCATCATCTCGTCGGGCTCGACCTATCTTGCGCACGCCGTCGGTGCCGGCAAGACGATGACGATGGCGGCCGCCATTATGGAACAGCGCCGGCTCGGGCTGATCGCCAAGGCGATGCTCGTCGTGCCCGGCCATTGCCTGGCACAGGCCGCGCGTGAATTTCTGGCGCTCTACCCGAATGCGCGCATCCTCGTCGCCGACGAAACGAATTTCACTAAAGACAAGCGCGCCCGTTTCCTATCGCGCGCGGCGACCGCGATCTGGGACGCGATCATCATCACCCATTCGGCATTCCGGTTCATCGCTGTCCCGTCATTGTTCGAGCAACAGATGATCCAGGACGAGCTGCAGCTCTACGAGGATCTGCTGACCAAGGTCGACAGCGAGGACCGTGTCTCTCGCAAGCGGCTGGAGCGGCTTAAGGAAGGGCTCAACGAACGACTGGAGGCGTTATCCACCCGCAAGGACGACCTGTTGACCATTTCCGAAATCGGCGTCGACCAGGTTATCGTCGATGAGGCGCAGGAATTCCGCAAGCTTTCCTTCGCCACCAACATGTCGACGTTGAAAGGCATCGATCCGAACGGCTCGCAGCGTGCCTGGGACCTCTACGTCAAGTCCCGCTTCATCGAAACGAAGAACCCCGGCCGGGCTTTGGTTCTCGCCTCCGGCACGCCGATCACCAATACGCTTGGCGAGATGTTCTCCGTCCAACGCCTGCTCGGCCACGCAGCACTGGCTGAACGCGGCCTGCATGAATTCGACGCCTGGGCCTCGACCTTCGGTGATACGACGACGGAACTGGAGATCCAGCCATCAGGCAAATACAAGCCTGTCAGCCGCTTTGCCTCCTTCGTCAACGTGCCGGAACTGATCGCGATGTTCCGGTCCTTCGCCGACGTGGTGATGCCAGAGGATCTTCGCGGATACGTCAAGGTGCCCGATATCTCGACCGGCCGCCGGCAGATCCTGACGGCCAAGCCGACGCAGGCCTTCAAAAATTACCAGACGGTCCTAGACGCCCGTATCAAGGCGATCGAGATGCGCGAGGGGCCGGCGCAGCCCGGCGACGACATCCTGCTCTCCGTCATCACCGACGGTCGTCATGCCGCCATCGATCTCCGACTGGTCGACGCGGACAACGACAACGAGCCGGACAACAAGCTCAACCTGTTGGTCCAGAACGCCTTCCGCATCTGGCAGGAGACGTCGCAAAGCACGTTTGCGCGACCGGACGGCAAGCCCTTCGATCTCCCAGGCGCGGCGCAGATGATCTTCTCCGATCTCGGCACCATCAACGTCGAGAAGAGCAGAGGATTTTCCGCCTACCGCTGGATCAGGGATGAGCTCGTGCGCATGGGCGTTCCGGCATCCGAAATCGCCTTCATGCAGGACTACAAGAAGACCGAGGCCAAGCAGCGTCTGTTCGCGGACGTCCGCGCCGGCAAGATCCGCTTCCTGATCGGCTCGTCGGAAACGATGGGAACCGGCGTCAATGCCCAGCTTCGTCTCAAGGCACTGCATCATCTCGACGTCCCGTGGCTGCCCTCGCAGATTGAACAGCGCGAGGGCCGGATCGTGCGCCAGGGCAATCAGCATGACGAGGTCGATATTTTCGCCTACGCCACCCAGGGCTCGCTCGATGCCTCGATGTGGCAGAACAACGAACGCAAGGCGCGCTTTATCGCGGCCGCTTTGTCCGGCGACACCTCGATCCGGCGGCTGGAGGATCTCGGCGAAGGAGCGGCCAATCAGTTCGCCATGGCCAAGGCGATTGCCAGCGGTGACGAGCGCCTGATGCAGAAGGCGGGACTCGAGGCGGACATTGCCCGTCTCGAACGGCTGCGCGCCGCCCATGACGACGATCAATATGCCGTTCGCCGGCAGATCCGTGACGCCGAACGCGATATCGAGATTTCGAAGCGGCGGATTGCGGAAATCGGCAAGGATATCGAGCGCCTCGTCCCGACGGCGGCCGACGCCTTTGTCATGACTGTCGTCGGCGAGGCTTTCGACGAACGGAAAGCCGCCGGTCGCGCCTTGATGAAGGAAATTCTCACCCTTGTTCAGCTCCAGCAGGAAGACGACAGCGTCATCGCCTCGGTCGGGGGCTTTGACCTCGTCTATTCCGGCGAGCGGTTCGGCAGCGACGATGGGTATCGCTACACGACCCTTCTCCAACGCACTGGAGCCGATTACGAAATCGATCTGCCGGTGATCGTGACGCCGCTTGGCGCTACCTCCCGCCTCGAGCACGCGCTCGACGGTTTTGACGAGGAACAGGAACGCTATCGCCATCGCCTGCATGACGCCCAGCGGCGTCTTGCCTCCTACCGCTCGCGCGAGGGCGGCCTGTTTGCGTTTTCCGAAGAACTCGCCGAGAAGCGCCGGCAGCTACGGGACGTCGACCAGGCATTGGCAGCTGTGGCACGTGAGGAGGGCTTGTCAGACTCGGAAGCGGTCTGAGTTCCGACGCCATTTGCCGGACCTCCATCTGCTCGGATTTTGGGAGCGCTGCAGCATTCACATAGCTGCAGTGCACAAAAAGTGTTTTCCAAGTGGTTAAAATTCGAGCATAGTGCACACAGCTGATGCGCATGGCGGCTTTCCTCCCAGTTCCGCCGCAGCAGCTGTTCCCCTCTGGAGGTTTATTGACCTTCACACTTCATGGGCCGCGGTTTCCGTTGGCCCATTTTTTTGTCTCCCATCTTATCCCGATCGCCATCCAGTCGCGTGCAAGCCGATGCGTTTTGCAGGCCGGCGCGTCAGTGCCGAATGAAGGCAAGCAAAGGAAAAAAGAAGGAAGAGGGAGATGAACCGGTCGCAGAGCAGTCCGCCGGTCGCCGCTGACGCTCAACCGCCGCCTCCGCATCCCGGCCACTCGTCCTTCGCAGGGCTGTCAGCCCCGCTCGTCCTTTGCGGCAGCAATGCTCGGCCGCAGTTGCACCCGGCCGCCCGCTCCGCGGTCCGGGAAGTGTCTTCGAAAAGAATGAAGACGCGAGAAGGGCAGGCAGAGGGCCGTGTCCAATCCCCGAGAAGGAGCATACCATGCAACTGATGAAGGTCGATCCGCGTGCGCTGAAGGACAACCCCGATAACACGCGCCAATCGAAGTCGACGCCGCAGGCCGACACCCTGCTTTTGGCGACGATCAAGGCCGTCGGCGTGATCCAGCCGCCGGTCATTTTCCCGGAGGCAGGCGGCAACGGCTACGTCATCGAAGCCGGTCACCGGCGCACCCGCATGGCGATCGCCGCCGGTATCGAGGAAATCGAGGTGATCGTCGTGGAGGCGGCCAACGACAACGGCGCCATGCGCTCGATGATCGAGAACATCGCGCGCGAGCCGCTGAACCCGGTCGACCAATGGAGGGGCATCGAGCGACTGGTCGCGCTCGGCTGGACCGAGGAGGCGATCGCCGTGGCGCTTGCGCTCCCCGTCCGCCAAATCCGCAAGCTCCGTCTGCTCGCCAACGTGCTGCCTTCAATGCTCGACCAGATGGCGAAGGGGGACATGCCGAACGAGCAGCAACTGAGGACGATCGCGGCCGCATCCTCCGAGGAGCAGAAAGAGGTCTGGAAAGCCCACAAGCCGAAGAACGGCGACACGGCAGCCTGGTGGCAAGTCGCCAACGGCCTCTCGAAAACCCGCATGTACGCCCGCGATGCAAGCTTCGGCGACGATCTTCGCCTGGCTTACGGTATCGAGTGGGCCGAGGACCTGTTCGGCCCGGCCGATCAAGACAATCGCTACACCACCAATGTCGAAGCCTTTCTTGGCGCACAGCAGGAGTGGATGACGAGCAACCTTCCGAAGAAGGGCGCCATCGTCGAGGTCAACAATTGGGGCCAGCCGGAACTGCCGAAGAAGGCCGAACGCATCTACGGCAAGCCGGCCAAGGGCGATTGCACCGCGATGTATCTCGATCGCGACGGCAAGGTGCAGAGCGTCCACTACCGGATGCCGGAGGCGAGGAAAACCGAAGGGCGATCCGGTCCCGCCGGTGACGCTTCGACGGGGGCCGATGACAATACTGATGCCGTCGGGAAGACCAGGCATGAGGTCACGCAGAAGGGCCAGGATATGATCGGTGATTTCCGTACCGATGCGCTGCATGAGGCGCTGGCCCGCGCGCCGATCGAGGACGACATGCTGATGGCACTCCTGGTGATGGCCTTCGCTGGCACCAATGTTCGAGTCGATTCCGGCGCCAACGACACCGTGTTCGGGTCGAAGCGTTTCCAGCGTCATGTCGCGCGCCTCTATTCCGCAGACGGACGCTTGTCGTTCGACATGGACAGCGTGCGTGTTGCCGCCCGCTCCGTTCTCATCGACGTGCTCTCATGCCGGCGCGGCATGTCGAACAGTGGCGTCGTCTCGCGCATTGCCGGTGATGCGATCGGCGCGGACGGTTTCCTTCCGAACATGGGAACGGAGGATTTCCTCTTGTGCCTGTCGCGTCAGGCGCTCGAAGCCGCAGCCAAGTCGGTCAATCTCGTCCCGCGGGCGCGGGTCCGCGAAACCCGCGCAGCACTCGTCGATTACTTCGCGACCGATGCTGCCTTCGTCCTTCCGGCCGCGCTGTTTGCGCCTGACCCGAAGGACATCACAGATCTCATGAAGCACACCGATGATGTCGCGGGCGACGACAGCGACGGCGCTGAGGGCGAGAGCATCGGAGTCGACGGGCTCGATCCGACGGCGACGGGACATGACGATCCCGTCGCCGACTCGATGAGTGATGCCGCCTCCGACGAGGAGGAAACCGCCTTCGGGATCGCGGCGGAATAGCCGCCGTCCCGTCAATCTCCGCTTGATCTTCCGCCGCCGGTCCTCCCGGCGGCGGTTTCGTTTCCACCACCCGCAAAAACTTGAAGGAGGATGCGATGTCCGCGTCTCTGATTTATGATCTTGCCCCGATCGGCTCCATCGACGCCTGGTCGGATGGTAGCCCACGACCGCCCGAGCGCCACAAGAAGAAACTGTCAGCTTGGCAAACGCGCAATAGCCAGGGTCGGCTGATCCGCAAGGAAGGAAAGCGCGGCGTCGGCGCCACCAGTCTGACACCGTGTTTCACGCTGCATGAAGGCGAGCTCGGCGCAAATGGCATCATCGCCATCCGTATCCACCGGACCTTCTCGCTCGATAGCGGCCTGGCGTTCAAAGTTGTCGAGCGTCCGGCGCTTGGATCTGTTCGCATCTTTGATCGCCCGGGCGTCAATGCCGAACTCGTCCACCTGGCAGCCCATCGGCAGGCGGCCGTGGAATGGCTCACCCGGCACGGCTATCCGCATGCCGTTCTCTCTGAGGTGACTGCCGACGAGGTCGCCGCCGATCATATCGAGGGGAGGACTGCAGCATGACTATGCTTCCTTCGCAATCCTCCGAAGGCTCCGCCCCTGACGCGTCAGGGGTGGAGTTCGGCAGAAGCGCCGACGACATGGCTGTTGCGCGTGTGGGCGATCTCGTCTTCGCCATGGTTCCCGCCGGGGATGGCCAGTATTTGCTTGCCAGTGCTTGGCGCGCGTCACGGCCGCTTGCCGAACTGAAGCGCGATGATTTCTATTCGCACCACGGCTCTGTCGAGGGCGAAGCCGCGTTCCGTAACCGCATGATCGAACAGGCCGGGCACAGCCGCGAACTGCGGCTACTATCCCGCCAGACCGTCCGGGTGACCTGCAGCACCCCATGGGGGCCGTCGCAGGGCGCCACCGTCTACGCCGACGGAATCGTGTGCCATACGACGGCAGGTCATGGTGGCTTCAGGCTCTCCGACGCCCGCAATGCCAAGGTCCACTCGATGCTTAGGATAGATGGCGGCTGGTATGAAGAGGACGCCGCCTGGGCAATCGTTGCGCTGACCTTTCCGGACCTGTTCACGACCTATGAGCGCAAGTGCGCCGACAAGACGATCCGCGACAGTTGGCCGGATGCCTGGGAAACGATCTTCAGTCGGTCGCTCGCTCCGGCCGAGTCTTACGAGAGGGACGCCCAGGCGTTCGCACGGGAACATGCCGGCGACTGGATCGTCACCGCGGCTCTTCGTTCGGACCGTCACCCTGGTATGACCGAGGTGATCGCTACCATCGGCGGCGTGCGCGGCGAGCATGCGCAAGAGCGTCGCTTTCTGGTGCCGAGCGACGAATACGCGGTCGGCGGCTTCGGCTTCGTCATCGATGAGACGCGGCATGCCGCCTATGAGGGTCTCTCCAGCTTTGTCGCTTGGCGCGAGAGGACGGCATGATGTCCAATTCCGAGCAACGCGCCGCGCAGTTTACCAGAATGGAATCGGCACGGCGGCAGACGCAGCACCAGCTTGATCTGATCGACCGGCAGATCATGCGACGCATGACTACGATCATTCCCCAGCTTGGTCGCCGTCACTCCGGATATCGTCGCGGCAAGGCGCCGGAGCCAGGCGCCTTCCTCGAACGCTACCGGGTCAATCTGGCAGCGATCACCGCCGAGCGTCAGCCGGAAATCGATGCGCTTTCGAGAAAACTCGCTCGACAGGATGCGGCAATCGCGGCGCTGCGGGCGAGAGCGGGTTCCGACGGCAACGTCGTCGCAAACACGGGTCGTGGAGGCAGGATGCCATGAGCACGATCGGAGACCTGGAGCGAAGAGCAGGCATCGGCGCATCACCGGCGAAGCGAACCGCTTTCTGGCTGCAGTTCCATCACCTCGAAGGCGAAGCCTGCCTCAATGCCGGTGTCGCTGAGCTCAGGCGGCTGATCGCCCAGAGGGAGGCACAGCCGGATCCCAGACCAAAAACGCGCGCCATTCGTCTCGCGCGCGAAGCCCTGCCGCCTTTGACGCCGGAACAGGATGCAGCACTTCAGGCCTATGCCGCCAGGCATGGACGGCGCTGGAAATCGATCCTCAACAACGCCTGGATGGGCGGGCCGCCGCATGATGACGGCGGTCTGCTGCGCGGACTTCGTAACTCGCACGGTCCCACCTGGTTGCAATCCTACCGGTTGCCGAAGCCGGTTAAGCGATAGGCCGGCGATTGACGTCAGCGAGCCGGAAAGGCGGAAAGAGGTGGCAGCGCCTGTCGTTTCGTTCGAGGACGTCATGATCCCTCCCCTGCCGGATCGCCCTTCGGTTTTGCTGCGGTCTGAACCGGCGGCCGTGCGCTTCAAGGCCGCTGTCGCGCCGCGGGGCGGCCGGACCCCGCCGTCCTTCGCGGAGCAGGCTCGCGTGCTGTTTCGAGGGCAAGTAGCCCACTTCGCACGCAAACCGGCTCCGCTCGTCCAGGCAAGGCCGGACCCTGAAACGCCCGTCTTCCGCCGGTTCGGGATGACCGCACCGAAGGGCAGACCGGCATGGGCCGGAGCCCGTTTGGACGACCTCGAAAGGAAACGATCATGGCCAAGCCCGCACCCTCCTCTCGCCAATCCGCCCGCGTCGTGCAACTGCGCAAGGGCGCCACCATCGAAATGGTCCGGCTGACGTGCCCGGACGCAAGCCAGGCCCTGAAGATCGCCGAGAGTTTCGGCACCGCCGTCATCGACAGCGACGGCATTCGCGACCTGCACGAACGCCTCGTCATCGAGACCGCCGATGCGCTCGGTGATGGCCTGCGGGACAAGGCAATGCAGATCCACCTGCAACGGATCGTCGGCGCCTTCGTCGGCTCGGCCCACGGCGCCGGCCAGTTCTACAGTCGCGCGGTCACCGAGGCGCGCGATGCCACTGCCAAGGCCGCCAACGATGCCCGCGACGAGGACCTCGACGGTCCGGTCGGCTATGACAGCGCCGCACAGCGCAAGCGGGAATTCGCCGCCGACATGGGCATACAGGCCCATTCGCTCAGAATGGCGGCCGAAGGCGCCGTTGCCGCCTATGCCCAGGTGATCGGCGAGACCTGGAAGCCTTTCGACCGGCCGGTCGAGCAGCCGGGTCATTCGCTGGGCCGCAAGGCCGCCGAAGCGCAGATCTCGGCCTTCGACTAGGCTTTGTCGGCGGGGCTCCGGCCCCGCCTTCGACAAACGCGTGAACGGCCGGTTCCCTCACGGAGCCGGCCTGTTTCGTGCCGCTGACGCCGCCAACAGAGAACGGAAATCGGGCAGATGGTACGTCCGTCGCGGCCCGTTTCGTTCGTCGGGTCTGCAGGAGCCACCGGCAGATGCAACGGCTCCGCCGTCCTCCACTGAAGTTCCGGCCGTTCCGGTGCATCGGCCGGCTGATCGGCTCCTGCCTTCCGCCCTCCGCAACGGGCCGCGACGGGCGCGGCCTCAAAATGGAGGCTTGAAGTGAGCACTACGGAGAAACAACGGGTCGATCTTTACACCCGCATCACTGATAGAATCGTTGAGGATCTGGCGAAGGGCGTGCGGCCGTGGATGAAGCCATGGAACGCCGAGAACACGGCCGGCCGTATTACCCGGCCGCTGCGTCATAACGGGCAACCCTATTCTGGCGTCAACGTGCTGCTTCTCTGGTCGGAGGGCAACGCCCGGGGATATACGTCGTCCACGTGGATGACGTTCAAGCAGGCGCTGGAGCTGGGTGCTGCCGTCCGCAAGGGCGAGACGGGTGCCACGGTCGTCTTCGCCAGCCGGTTCACCAAGTCCGAGACCGACGGAAATGGCGGCGAGGTCGATCGGGAGATCCCTTTCCTGAAGGCCTACAGTGTCTTCAACGTCGAACAGATCGATGGACTGCCCGACCAGTATCGTCACCAGGCGGCGCCTGCTCCGGATCCGGTCGAGCGCATCGAGCATGCCGACCGTTTCTTCGGCCACACCGGTGCTGTGATCCGCCACGGCGGCAACCAGGCATTCTTTGCTCCGGCCGCCGACATCATCCAGATGCCGCCGTTTGAGAGCTTCAAGGATGCGGCAAGCTACTATGCGACCTTGAGTCATGAAGTCACCCATTGGACGGCGCCTTCGCATCGCCTCGGCCGCGACCTCAGCCGCTATGCCAAGGACAAATCAGAGCGGGCGCGAGAGGAACTGATTGCAGAACTCGGCAGCTGCTTTCTTTGCGCCGACCTCGGCATTGTTCCCGAACTCGAGCCCCGCCCTGATCACGCCTCGTACCTCGGCTCCTGGCTCAAGGTCCTGGCCGACGACAGGCGGGCCATCTTCCAGGCGGCGGCCCATGCGCAGCGGGCCGTAAGTTTCCTGCACTCCCTGCAGCCCGAAACCGCCGGCGAGCGGCTCGCTGCCTGAGGGCCATCAGTGTCGGTCGTTTGGTCTCGCCAGTGGCCGGCACCTGTTCAGGCTTCAACGCGGAGAGCGTGTCGGGATCAGCCGTGAGGTCCAGTTTGCCCCAGATTGAGGTTTTCCGGTCGATCGGCTTGAGCTTCCGGGACGGCTTGATTTCGACGACAAACGGCTTTGGCTGCTGACGCATAGATCCTCCAGGCGACGATTCGCGAGCACGACGATAGCCCGAAGAACGGCCAAAGCAACGCCCTGGTTCGGCTGTTCCCGGACGTCTGATTTTGACATGTGGACGGGGCGGCAGGTCCACCGTTGCAGGGATCCGGCAGGCAGTCGGGGCGCAGCTGCCATCGCCATATCCCCTTGGCCCTGGAGCCGAGCCACGTCCTTCGCGGGCTCGATGAGGCGTGTCTGATCGAAAACCGGCTTCGCCTCGATCGTCCTCCCGCAACGGCCTTCCAAAACTTTCTTCCCCTGAGCGCGATGCGCCCATTCCTCGCGGAACATCAAAGTTTCTCCTGGCCGCCCTCCATTTCATTCCGGCCCTACGAGCCACCCCATTGCGCAGGCGCAACGGGGACCCCGGGGGTGCGGTCCGATCGTCCCCGATCTTTGCGACAGCCATCGGGGCCGCGATGGGCGCGGACCGAAACAGCAAAAGGAACTTGGACAATGGCTACCATCGGCGCCTTCTCCACCTCCGAAACCGGCTTCAACGGCTCGATCCGCACGCTCGCCCTCAACGTCAAGGCCCGCATCGCCCGCGTCGAAAACCCCTCCGACAAGGGCCTGCACTTCCGCATCTACGCGGGTAATGTCGAGCTGGGTGCCGCCTGGCAGAAGCGCTCCGAGCAGGACCGCGACTACCTCTCGGTCAAGCTCGACGACCCGAGCTTCCCCGCTCCGATCTACGCGACGCTCACCGAAGTCGAAGGCGAGGACGGCTACCAGCTGATCTGGTCTCGCCCCAACCGCGACTGAGGTCCTCTAGGCTCCGCCCACCGGGCGGGGCCTCTCCCGCGCTCTGACTTTTTTCCGCCGTTCTTCCTTATTGGATGAAAATGGATGGAAAAATGGAGTCCGGTATGTCATATCCCATTCGGATGGAAACGGATGGGATAATGGATGACGGGCCTTGATCTGGCGAAACTGCGTATCACACCTGAGATCCTGTCGTTGATCGCCGAGATCGACGAATTCAAAGGTGCATGGCGAGCGCTCGGTCGTATCGCGCCAGACCGGCTCTCCAGCTTGCGCCGGGTCGCGACGATCGAAAGCATCGGCTCTTCGACCCGTATCGAAGGCGCAAAGCTAAGCGACCGAGAAGTCGAAAGGCTGCTCTCGAACCTTCGAATCGGCTCGTTCACCAGCCGGGACGAACAGGAGGTCGCAGGCTATGCCGAGGTAATGGAAACGATCTTCTCCGCCTTCGACGCGATCCCGCTTGACGAAAATCACATCCGCCAACTCCACCGCGATCTACTCGCTCACTCGACCAAGGATGAGCGACACAGGGGAAACTGGAAAACCCTTGCCAACAACGTCGAAGCCTTCGATGAAGACGGACGAAGCCTGGGCGTCGTCTTCGCGACAGCATCTCCCTTTGATACGCCAGGCCGGATGTCGGAACTGGTGTCCTGGCAACAGGCCCAGGAGAAGGATGGGACGTTTCACCCTCTGCTCATCGTTGCTGCCTTCGTGGTGGTCTTTCTGGAAATCCATCCTTTCCAGGACGGCAATGGCCGCCTGTCGCGAGCCTTGACCACTTTGCTGCTCCTTCGGGCGGGCTATACCTACGTGCCATACAGCTCCCTCGAAAGCGTTGTCGAGCAGAACAAGGAAGCCTATTACCTCGCGCTTCGTCGAACGCAGGGCACGATCCGGACAGATCAACAGGACTGGAATCCGTGGGTCGAGTTTTTCCTCCGGAGCCTGCAGCGCCAGAAGCAGCGGCTCGAGCGCAAGATCGAGCGTGAACGCATCCTGCTGGGCGACCTGCCGGAGTTGTCGGTCTCGATCCTCGAACTGGCGCGTGAGCGCGGGCGCGTCACGGTGATGGACGCGGCCAAGGCCACAGGCGCAAGCCGCAACACCGTCAAGGATCATCTTCGGGCGTTGACCGAACAGGGGCATCTGACTCTTCATGGAGCGGGTCGCGGGACCTGGTACGGCCTGAACTAAAGCCGGAGTGATTGGTCCGCCGATGCGCCGGGATCGGAGCCATGGCCCAACTGCGCGCGACCGCCATTGCCACGTCCCTTTGCCAAGGGTCAGCGGCGCTCCATTCGCGGGCTCGATGAGGCATGTCTGACCGGAGAGCGGCTTCGCCTCGATCGTCCTCCCGCAACGGCCTTCCAAAACTTTCTTCCCCTGAGCGCGATGCGCCCATTCCTCGCGGAACAACAAAGTTTCTCCTGGCCGCCCTCCATTTCATTGCGGCCTTTCAGGTGCGGTCCGATCGTCCCCGATCCTTGCGACAGCCATCGAGGCCGCGATGGGCGCGGCCCGAAACAGCAAAAGGAATACGACAATGGCAACCATCGGCACCTTCACCACTTCCGAAACCGGCTTCAACGGCTCGATCCGCACGCTGGCCCTCAACGTCAAGGCCCGCATCGCCCGCATCGAGAATCCCTCCGACAAGGGCCCGCACTTCCGCATCTACGCCGGCAATGTCGAGCTGGGTGCCGCCTGGCAGAAGCGCTCCGAGCAGGACCGCGACTACCTCTCGGTCAAGCTCGACGACCCGAGCTTCCCCGCTCCGATCTACGCGACGCTCACCGAAGTCGAGGGCGAGGAGGGCTACCAGCTGATCTGGTCCCGCCCCAACCGGGACTGAGATCTGGACAGGCCCCGCCGCCGAGGCGGGGCCAACCGGCCACAAAGACAAGCCGGCGGCAGGCATCGAGCCTGCCGCCGGCTTTTTCGGTGCGATACGGAACCGGAATTTGTCTGCTCAGTGGAGGCTATCGTGCCGGGAAGAAATGCCGGCCTCGAGGACGAGCGGTTTCCCCCAATTTTGCCTCCGCTCCGGTTTCCTCCACTCCGACAAAATCGGCTCCCCCACTCGCCGGCTCCGCCGGTCGCTTCCGCGCTCCTCGACCCCGACATGTCTTCCCGCCCTGCCGTCTCGTCTTTCACGAACTCAAGGAGATGAGACGATGAACATCGAACAGCACATCGAAGAACTGCGCGCCGAGTTGAGGAACGCCTGCGATGCCGACGAGCGGGCCCAGGTCGAAGCGGAGCTTCAGCTCGCCCAGGCCGACCTGGCCGTGGCGCTTGCCGAACAGGACGGCACCATCGAACCCGAGCCGCCTTTCTGAGGCGGCTTTCATTCTGCTGGAATATGAGCCGGTCCGCCGGATCGACCGGCCTTCCGGCTGTCAGGGATTTCACCCCTCTACACTCCCGCCGGCTTACGCCGGATACGGTCGCGACCCCTCCGGGGCCGCGGGTCTCTTCTCTCTCTGACGTCCTATTTTACTCCAGCAATCCGGCGTCAAGGACGGCGCGGTCTCCCCCAATTTTTCCGCCGCTTCGCTTCCCGGAAAAATCGGTTCCCCCGCTTGCGAGCCGCGTTCCGCGGTCCCTGACCCCTCTTTGCCACGGAGTGGCCGATCCCCGTCATCAAGATGAGGAGATCACACAATGACATCTGACCAGAACCTTGCGCTCTACACCGAGCTTTCCGGTTTCCGGCTCGTCGTCCTGGCGAACCGCTTCGGCTGCGATACCGACGTCTCGCGAAAGCTCCATGAGCGACTGCTCGATGGGCTCGAGGCGGCTGCCGGTCGTATCCGGACTATCATGGCATTGGAGCGGAGCGTTCTTGCCGGCGACGACGAATATGCCGCGTACCGGCTGGAAGGTGAGACCGAGATCTTCGGACGCCTCACCATCAATCTGCTGGATGAACTGGACATCGATTTCGACACGCACGAATACCGCGTCAATGGCGGCGATTGGTCCATCGCTTTCACGGCGGACTATACCGGCGTCGACATCGACTATCCGGAGCTGATTGCGCTCACCGACGACGAACTCGGCTCACTTGCGCCGGTCATCAAGGATATCACACGGGAAACCGGTATCGCAGTAACTGCCTCCCGTGTCAGCTACATCAGGTGCCCAGCATCATAATCAATCCGTCGGCGGGCTCGACCATCCGGAGGGCGGCGAGAGCGGCCCTTCGTTGAGATGCCGGCGAGACCATCGCGATGATGGCGAGAACGACCAGTTGAGCTTCTTCCTTTCGACCTGCCGTCATCTCTCATCGGGGATGTTGCAACCCGTTCGTCACGACGCAACCTGCCGCCGCCAGAATTTTCCCCGCCGCCTTCTGCGGCTCCTCGCGGATCAAAATTCAGTCGCCGGCAAGTCCTCCACGTCCGTTCCGGCCCTTTGGGTGCGTCCCTCCTTTCCGGTCTGCCGCTTATCCCCTGCGATAACCGCATTTCGAAAGGAGAAACGCCATGCAACAACTCGCCCAATTCCTCGCCGCCACCGGCCGCCGGCTCCGGACTCTCGGCAAGGTAATCAGCCACTTCTTCCGCAAGGGCAAGCTCGGCCTGAAGCTTGCGATCAAGATCCCGTTCTTCGTCGAGATCGAGGTGTCCTTCGAGACCGACTGGAACCGGCGCCAATGAGGCGCCTTGTTGGCCCGTTTCTGCGGGCCTTTCTCAATTCGCCACGGAGGCGCGCGGGCGGTAACCGCGTTTTCGCTTTTGTCGGAGCAGATCGAGAAACAGTTCGACTGCTTCCTCTTCCCGTCCGAAACGATGGACCATCATCTGCCCCTTGCTTCCGATGCGGCCCCATTTGCGCAGGAGACAGACGTCCCCGAACAGGTTGGGTTCGATCGACATGGCGTAGTAGCGGGCCATGTTCTTCGAGGCGTCCGAGCGCTCGACATAGAGATGATAGGGTTGCGCGATCATGAGGTCAGAATCTCTGATCGCGGGAATCCCGTCCAACGACACTTATGAATCGGTCGGCATGGATTGATTCAGATCTGTGATGAAACGCGAGTGGTGGGCTTGGGCGAGACGCCTGCGGCGCACGGCTCTAGTCGCGGCGCTCACGGAGCCCGCACACGGTCTCCGCCCCATGGGCGACGATCCTCTCGCGGCACTCAGCCGCACCATCCATGTCTTGCGCCGTCCCAGCGTCTGGCGAGACCCTCATCGATAAGTGTGTCGCCGATCGAGTGTCCCGATCGCGTTACGGTCCGGAGCTTGCGGCCATACTTGTCTTCGTCGCGCCAGCCGGCCGTCAGTGAGAAGTTGCCTCCATTCAGCAGCGCCAGCAGGCGTGCCTTCGCCGCCTCGCCTTTGATCCGTTCCGCCTCGCAGCGCGGCGGGCTGAGTTCCGGCGTGTCGATATCGGCAATGCGGATTTTCTGGCCCTGGAACCAGAACGTGTCGCCGTCGACGACACAATTCACATGACGGCCGTCGCCGCAGATTGAAAACGCGGCCGACGATGAGTCCGCTGCCGGTGTCTTGGCCACGGCCGGCAGTCCGGGGAGGCTGCCGGCGCCGCCAAAGGCAAGCCAGCCTGCCGCAGCAATGACAATAGCTGAGATGACTGCCATCAGCGATATGCGTGGACCCTTCCATCCCGTTCGGGATTTTCTCTGCGGGCTACGGCGATCGTTCTTGCCGCCGGATTTCCGCGGCCTTCTGAACGGAACCACATTCGATTTCGCCACCTGCCCGCTCCCTTCCTGTTTGCCTCATCCTATATCGACCCCGGTTTCATCTGCGTTTACGGAGACGCACGGCCTCGACCTGCAGTCGGGCCGGCAATATGGTGTGCGGGAGCGGGGCGCAGTCGGTCCCGCCTCCCCTCCGGGCCACTATGTTGAGGCTCCTGCGGCTGCGCTGTTTCCCGCTCCTCGCACGACGAGAATTCCCGAAATCCCGCCCTTTCGTGCGGCCGCTATGCTGATTTCTCCGATACTCTTCATTGTTCTGGATCGGCCTTGCTCGTTGCACTGCGCGCCGGCTCGATCCGAGAGGCTTCCGGCGTGCCTCTGAGCCTGTGAAACCTGTTCGTCCCAACGCAAGCCTTCATGTCGTCGCGCCGAAACCAGATCGCGCGGCCACATCTGAGCGGCGCATTGCCCGCGGTAAAGACGATCTGCTCATCGGCGCGCATGCGAAGCACCTCGTGCGGCTGGATCAACGGTCGCGCGGCCAGCTGCTTCGATCGCGTGCGCGAGGATCCCTTCGCCTGGAAACTGCGGCTGACCTGGTCGATCTCGACCGTCGTCGTGCCGCAACGGCGCGAGATGTAATCCGCCGTTTCCGGATCGTTGATCGCCGCAAAACTGATCCAGCTCGCGCTCTCGAACCACTTGCTGGCGGCGTCGCGCCCGCCATAGGTTTCGCGCATCTGGCCGATCGACTGGTAGATCATGGTGAGCGTGATGCCGTACTTTCGGCCGGCATCGCGCGCCGTTTCCAGGATCCGCATGTATCCGAGCCGCGCCCCCTCATCGAGGAGGAAGAGCGCTCTGCCGGGCATAGTCCCATTACGGTTATATATCCCGTTGAGGAACGAGCCGATAATGACGCGCGCGAGGCCGGCATGCGTCTCCAGTGTTTTCAGATCGATGTTGATAAAGACGTCGGTGTTCCCATCGGCGAGATCGCCCGTGGAAAACGTCCTACCCGAAACCAGCGCGGCATAGTTCGAATACGACAGCCAGTGGGTTTCCTTGATCGCGTTGGCATAGACGCCAGAGAAGGTTTCGGGTGTCATATTGACGAAGGCCGCGACGTTCTCCTTGACGAAATCCGAGTCCGAATTGTCGTAGATCTCCTGCAGACGTTGCCGCAACTTCGGTTCGGGCTCAGAGAGATTGGCGCGAACCTGGCGCAGCGTTTGGTTTTCCTTCTCCGTGTGACCGGAGAGACAAACATCGGCGATCATCGCCGTCAACAATTGCAATGCCGAGGCTCGGAAGAAATCATCGCGCACGCCGCGCGCGCCGCCACTGTCGCTCATGATCCATGAGGCGACGGAGGCGATATCCTCTTCCTTCGTCCCGCCGAACTTGCCGATCCAGTCCAGGGCATTGAAGCCTGTTGCCGGGTTCTTCGGGTCGAGGACAAACAGATCCCGGTTCGCGCTCGTCCGGTGGGCTGAGACCATCGGCGCCACCTCGTTCGATGGATCGAGAACGATCAGCGAGCCGCCCCATTTCAGAGCGGTCGGGATCGTCACCGATGTTGTTTTGAAACCGCCCGAACCGGCGAACACGATACCGTGCGACGAACCGAACGAGCCGTCGAAGCAGAGCAGCGGTGATTTGCCGCCGGCGCCCCATGTTTCCGGCTCGTCGGCACGAAACGAGCGCGCTGCGGTGCTGTCCTTGTCGACACGGTATCGCTCACCGATCACGATTCCGCCGGTATCCGAAAACAGGTTTGCCGCTTCCGGCAGCTTCATCCACTCGGCCTCGCCATGCAGCGCCCGCTTGCCGCGGACGCGCTTCGGCTCGGCGCTGGCGAATGCCGCATTGCCGGCCAACGCGACACGCAGAGCAAAGCATGCGGCAATCGCCGCCGCCGCCGCTCCGATCAGCGTCGCCGGATCGACATAGGAGAAAATGGACATACCGGCCGGAACCTTATCGGTGAGCGCAGACAACCTCATCGTTTCGCGAATTGCGGCGATCAGGATCGTCGCCGCACCGCCGGCGACGACGCCCCATCCAGCCGTCTTGATCCTGATCGCGCCGGCGCTGGCAAACAGGAAGACGATGCCGACGAGCCCTGCACTGACATAAGGCAGCGCGATCCCGGCCCGACCAAGCGTCTGCCGTGCGGCTTCCGTTTTTCCGAGCCCGGACAGCCAGTGCTCGATCCCGGTCAAACCAACGGCGACGAGAATCATGAGCGCGACGGGGGCGATGAAGAGCATGATCCTACTCATCGGCTTTCCCAAAGGCCTCCGCACCGATTGCCAGAAGCCGCGATCGTTCCTGTACATTGGTTTTGAGCCGCTCGCTCAAATCGATCAGCGCGCCCAGCAGAAGCGCCCGCTTCTCGTAGTGAAGACCGGCTTTGACGATCAGACCGCCAAGCTCGATCTTCTCCCGCGTGTCCTTCTTGCGGGCGTCGGATATTGTCGTGCGCGCCATCCGCTCAAGCCTCAGCAGTCCCGCCCGCAGGCGCGACAGACGGGTTCTGCGTGGACGGTGCGCTGCTTTCGCCGACGTCAGCTCCCCTCTTCCCTCCGGTCGTCGCGGCCTTTCCTCCGCGAAACCGTTTGGCCAGATCCTCGAAGGCGCCCTGCAGCTCCGCCTCGTCGATCTCGATGTCGCCAAGTCCAGCCTTGAGGGCGATCCGGCCGATGCGCTCTGCCTCACGGGTCTCGGCGGCCTTGAGCTGCTCCTGGAGCTTGGCGATTTCGTCGCGGATTTTCGAGGATGGCTTCTTCATTCCGTCTAACTCCCTTGGGTGAGAAAGCTTGTCTTTCGTACCCAATGTCCCGGAGGTGAGTGCGGAACGCACTACTGTGAATCCTACAATCGCCAAGGGCGATGCTTTCGTGAATGATCCCGGCCGTTCCGAAGGAGCGGATCCGAAGGGCGCAATTATACGTCGCTGGTGCGACGTCCTTGCTTGAGGCCCCTAGCGGGCCTGCCGCTCTTGGACAGAACCTGTTGAAAGAGTTCCGCCGTGGCCGTCCCCCATTTCTCCGTCAGCGTCGTCGCCCGCGGCTCAGGCCGCAGCGCCGTGCTGTCAGCGGCCTACCGGCATTGCGCCAAGATGGAGTTCGAGCGCGAGGCCCGCACGATCGATTACACCCGCAAGCAGGGATTGCTCCATGAGGAGTTCGTCATTCCCGCCGACGCGCCGCAATGGCTGCGCTCGATGATTGCCGATCGTTCGGTGTCCGGCGCTTCCGAGGCTTTCTGGAACAAGGTCGAAGATTTCGAGAAGCGCTCCGACGCGCAGCTCGCCAAGGATGTGACGATCGCCTTGCCGGTCGAGCTGACGCCCAAGCAGAACATCGCGCTGGTGCGGGATTTCGTCGAGCAGTACATCACGGCGAAGGGCATGGTGGCCGACTGGGTCTACCATGATGCGCCCGGCAATCCGCATGTTCATCTCATGACGACCTTGCGGCCGCTGACCGCGGACGGTTTTGGAGCCAAGAAGGTCCCGGTAACAGGACCGGACGGCAATCCGATCCGCAACGACGCCGGCAAAATCGTCTATGAGCTTTGGGCCGGAAGCATCGACGATTTCAACGCGTTTCGCGACGGCTGGTTTGCCTGCCAGAACAGGCACCTGGCGCTCGCCGGCCTCGACATTTACGTCGATGGCCGCTCCTTCGAGAAGCAAGGGATTGAACTCGAGCCGACTATCCATCTCGGCGTCGGCACGAAGGCGATCGAGCGAAAATCAGATGGTGCGTCCGACCCGGTCGAGCTCGAACGCCTCGAACTGCAGGAGGCTCGCAGGGCCGAGAACGCGAGACGAATCGACCATAATCCGAAGCTCGTGCTCGACCTGATCACGCGTGAGAAGAGCGTCTTCGACGAGCGCGACGTGGCTAAGATCCTCCACCGCTACGTCGACGACGCGGATCTGTTCCAAAGCCTTATGGTACGGATCATTCTGCACCCCGAAACCTTCCGCATCGAGCGCGAGCGGATCGACCTTGCCACCGGTATCCGAGTGCCCGCCAAGTACACGACGCGCGACATGATCCGGCTCGAAGCCGAGATGGCCAATCGCGCCATCTGGCTGTCTCAGCGCTCTTCGCATGGCGTTCGCGACGCAGTGCTGGCGGCGACATTCGAGCGTCATGAACGTCTATCTGACGAGCAGAGGACCGCGATCGAACATGTGGCGGGACCTGAGCGGATCGCCGCCGTGATCGGCCGCGCCGGCGCCGGCAAGACGACGATGATGAAGGCGGCGCGGGAGGCATGGGAAGCGGCCGGTTATCGGGTCGTCGGCGCAGCACTTGCCGGCAAGGCGGCCGAGGGCCTGGAGAAGGAAGCGGGCATCATCTCTCGGACCCTTGCATCGTGGGACCTTCGCTGGAACCAGGGCCGTGACCAGCTCGATGGCAAGACGGTGTTCGTTCTCGACGAGGCCGGCATGGTGTCATCTAGGCAGATGGCGCTGTTCGTCGAAGCGGTGACGAAAGCCGGTGCCAAGCTCGTTCTCGTCGGCGATCCCGAACAGCTTCAACCGATCGAGGCTGGGGCTGCCTTCCGCGCCATCGCCGATCGCATCGGCTATGCCGAACTCGAAACGATCTATCGCCAGCGCCAGCAATGGATGCGCTATGCCTCGCTCGATCTCGCGCGCGGTAAGGTCGGCCGGGCGGTCGACGCCTACCGTGCCAATGGCAAGATAATAGGATCGGACCTGAAAGCCGACGCAGTCGACAACCTGATCGCTGCCTGGGACCGCGATTACGATCCGGCAAAGACGTCGCTTATCCTCGCTCATCTGCGCCGCGACGTGCGCATGCTCAACCAAATGGCGCGCATCAAGCTTATCGAACGCGGGGTTCTCGACCAGGGAACCATGTTCAAGACCGCCGATGGCGGACGCAACTTCGCCGTCGGCGATCAGATCGTTTTCCTGAAGAACGAGGGATCGCTCGGCGTCAAGAACGGCATGCTGGCCAAGGTCGTCGAGACGGGACCAGGACGCATCACCGCGCGGATCGGCGAGAGGGAGAATGCTCGCCAGGTGCTGGTCGAACAGCGCTTCTACAACAACCTCGATCACGGCTATGCCACGACCATCCACAAGAGCCAGGGCGCGACGGTCGACCAGGTCAAGGTGCTCGCTTCCCTTTCGCTCGATCGCCATCTCACCTATGTCGCCATGACCCGTCATCGTGAGGACCTGACCGTCTACTACGGCCGTAGATCCTTCGCGAAGAACGGTGGGTTGATCCCGATCTTGTCGCGAAGGAACGCGAAGGAAACGACTCTCGATTACGAGAAAAGTGACTTCTACCGCGAGGCGCTTCGTTTTGCCGAAGCACGCGGTCTGCATCTGGTCAACGTCGCCCGAACCCTGGTTCGCGACCGGCTGGAATGGGTCGTCAGCCAAAAGCAAAAACTTGCCAATCTCGGCGCTCGCCTTGCCGCCGTCGCCGGCAAGCTCGGCCTCATCCGCGGCGCCGCGCAGTCCCCAACCCAAAACAACACCAAGGAGGCAAAGCCGATGGTCTCGGGCATCACAACCTTCGCCAAATCGGTCGACCAGGCGATCGAGGACAAGATCGCCGCCGATCCAGGATTGAAGAAGCAATGGGAGGAGGTCTCGACCCGCTTCCACCTCGTTTACGCCCAGCCGGAAAGCGCGTTCAAGGCAGTCAATGTCGATGCAATGCTGAAGGACGAGACCGCCCAGAAATCCACGTTGGCCAAGCTTGGGTCGGAGCCCGAAAGCTTCGGCGCGCTGAAGGGCAAGACCGGGATCCTCGCCAGCCGCTCCGACAGACAGGAGCGCGAGAAGGCTGGGACCAATGCGCCGGCGCTGGCCCGAAATTTGGAGCGCTATCTGCGCCAGCGGGCGGAGGCGGAACGCAAGTTCGAGGTCGAAGAACGTGCCGTCCGGCTGAAGGTCTCGATCGATATTCCCGCACTGTCGCCAAACGCAAAACAAACATTGGAACGCGTTCGCGATGCGATCGACCGGAACGACCTGCCCGCCGGTCTCGAATACGCGCTCGCCGACAAAATGGTGAAGGCGGAACTGGAGGGTTTCGCCAAGGCGGTATCGGAGCGGTTCGGCGAGCGAACCTTCCTGTCGCTTGCCGCGAAGGAACCCAATGGACAGACCTTCAGTGCCGTCACTTCGGGAATGACGGCCGGACAGAAGACGGAGGTGCAATCGGCGTGGAATTCGATGCGGACGGTGCAGCAACTCGCCGCTCATGAGCGCACGACCGAGGCGCTGAAGCAAGCGGAGACCCTGCGTCAGACGAAGAGCCAGGGGCTCTCGCTCAAATGAAGACATCCGTGTTTGCGTTTGGGACGCGACGCGCTCAAAGGGCGCATGCAGTCGTGCTCTTGGCCTTGGCGGCATCCATCGTTGGCAGCGGTGTTGCTGCCGCAATCGTCGGCGGTTTCCGCATCAACCTGACACCGAGCGAACCCCTCGGCCTCTGGCGGATCGTGGCGCTCGATCGCCCGGCCGCTGCCGGAGACCTTGTCTTCATTTGCCCTCCGCAAACTGCGGTGATGATGGCGGCGAGAGAGCGTGGTTATCTCCGCTCCGGCACCTGCCCGGGCGGCGTAGCGCCGCTCATCAAGACCGTCGTCGCAGTCCCCGGGCAGCATGTTCAAATCGGCGCCCGAGTGACAATCGATGGGCATCCAATCCCATTTTCCGATCTGGCAGAGCGGGACGGCAATGGCCGGTCGATGAAGCCATTTCCCGGCGGCGTCGTGCCCGACGAAAGCGTCTTTCTCCATTCACCGTTCAGGAGCTCCTATGACTCCCGCTATTTCGGCCCCCTGCCCGCCTCCGGAATCCTCGGTCTGGCGCAACCGGTGCTCACCTATGCGCCGTGAGCACCTCCAGCCAACCGCATTGATGGCCGTTTCAATCGTCGCCGGGACGGTGGGATGGAGTGGACATGTCCTCCTTCTCCCGGTCGCGCTCGCGTTTCCGGTTCTCTGGGCGCTTGCGCGAACGAGGCTGACGGCCGCGTTTGTCTCGGCCGGCTATTTTCTCGCTGCGTCACGCGGTCTGCCGCAGGGCGTAGCCACCTTCTATTCGTCTGACCTCTGGCCTGGATTATTGCTCTGGCTCTGTGCGTCGACCGGCTTCGTCATCGTGTACACCGTCCTCTGGACGAAGGAGACGGGTGCTCGTCCGTGTCACTATTTCCTGGCAGCGGCTCTGATGGCCATTCCGCCATTCGGCATCACCGGCTGGGCTCATCCGATCACGGCCGCGGGCGTGCTGTTTCCAGGATGGGGATGGTGGGGGCTGGTTGCCGTGACAGCCGGCCTCATGGGCCTCGTAACCCGCATGTGGCGAGCTGTCGCGATCGTCCTGGCAGGCTTTTGGATCGGGTCCGCCGCAACCTGGGACGAATCGACGCTACCCCAAGGTTGGCAGGGGGTCGATCTCGAAATGGGAGCGTCGTTGGGGCGCGACACTAGCTTGCAGCGTTACCGTGATCTGATTGCCACGGTCACGGATCGGGCATCGGGCGGCGCCCGCTCGATTGTTCTTCCCGAAAGCGCTCTTGGCTTCTGGACGCCGACCGTCGAGCGGCTATGGGTGCGAGCTTTGCAGGCAACTGACGCCACCGTTATCGCCGGCGCCGCTGTCGTAGATGCAGGCGGATACGACAATGTTCTGATCGCCATCTCCAGCGACGGGGCTCGCCTCCTTTATCGCGAGCGCATGCCGGTGCCAGGTTCGATGTGGCAGCCTTGGCGGCCCCTCCTCGGTCAGAGCGGCGGAGCGCGAGCGCATTTCTTCGCGAACCCGGTCGCGACAATTGCCTACAGGCGGGCCGCACCCCTGATCTGCTACGAGCAACTGATCGTCTGGCCCCTTCTCCAATCCATGCTCCACGATCCGGACGTCGTCATTGCCGTCGGCAACGGTTGGTGGACCAAGGGGACGTCCATCGTGGCTATCCAGCGCGCCAGCACAAACGCTTGGGCGCGTCTGTTCGACAAACCCGTCGTTTTCTCCTTCAACACCTGAATGCCATGGAGACCTGATGCTCGACGCCGCTCTCATCCAACAATGCGCCGACCCCTCTTTGAAGCCCGCAATCGTCGAGCAGTTCGTGACCGCGGCGGGCGCAAATGGTCCGCTCGCCGTCACCGTCAAATCAGGTGGCCGATTGATCCTCGTTCCGAAGGCGACAACGCAGGATGAGGCGATGGCGATCGTCCGGCAGTATGTCGGCCAGGCGGTGGTGCGTGTCGGCCTGACGCAGTTTCCGGCTGGCGTCGGTGTGAAGGACGCGGCTGATCTGAAGCCCGATCTCGTCGATCCTTGCGAAAACCTCCGCAAGGGAACGGCTATGTTTGCCAAGGTCTTGCGGATTGTCGCCAAGTGGTACGGCAATCCGAAGAACGACGATGTCTTCCCGCAGATCTTCGACGATGCGGTCTATGCCTGGAAGACCGGAGAGTTCGAGGGGGTGAGCGTTTTTCAGGCGGAAGATCCTGGGAAAAGCGTCACGATCGACAACGTGTTGCCTGCACACCAGGACAAGGCCACCGTCGACCTGCCGCCTGCGGATACAGATGCCGAAAGCATCGAGAAAGGCGAAAGCGTCGGATCAGCGGAGATGCGGATTGACCTGTCGAGGATTGGGGGCAAATGATGCCAAATGAAGGCCGCTAAGCCTCCGGAAGCGAATAGCGCGTGAGAACAGCGTCCTCGCCATCGAGGGTCACTTCGATGACTTCGTTGACCATAGCCTGCTCTCCCGCCAAATCCTGCAGTATGAGGGGCAAACAATTCTCGTTGCTGCGCGGGAAGCACCTGCGGGACAATGATCACCAGGCCCGCATGCAATTCCTCTTTCGCGTACAGCTTCCGGAAGTCGCGGGCGTTGTTCGTCACGAACGTGAAATCCTCCTCGATGATCCGAGGCATCAGATCCCAGTCGGTTTCGCCGCTCAGTCCCAGCCAGTTCACATGAAAACAATCGTGGCCATGCGCTTGCGCTACGGCCACAAGCGATGTGTGGAGGCATTCATCGATAAGGAACTTCACGAGGTCGAGCCGGAGGGTTTGGGAGCGCTGTCGTTTCGAAATCGCAGACGCTTCACGGATTTCACCGTCAGGCCCTGTTCCGAAAGCTTCCGCGGCCGCCCCCTGCCGGGATGGGCCGCAGCCCAGATCTCGGCAAGGTCCACCATACGCTCGGTGACCGCAGGATAACCCTCGACGATTTCCGCGGTACTTGCGCCCTGGGTCTTCATCGCGGCAATCGTTCGCACGGGAACACGGGTTCGCTTGAACACCGGCTCGCCGCCCACGACCCCTTTCACGCTTTCAATCATTCGTTCGGCCTCTCGAAGCGCCTCGGCCCGCGCGGCCAATTGTTCTCGTGCCCGCGCAACGTCGATAATGAGATAGTCGTCTGCCCTAACAGTTTCGGCATGCGGGTTCTGGTCGATCGTATCGAATAAGCGCTTGCGGCGCTCGGCAGACAAGATCGATCCGACGCCGTACCAGAGCTTCAACCGAAGCAGATCCTCATCGGTGAGCGCTCGACCCCGGCTGCCAATGAGATGCGTCGCGATGATCCGCTTGTCGATCGCATTGTGCACTGACTTCACAGCGATCTCGCTGACAGCCGCGGCCTCGGCGGGCGTGTAGGCGTGTGAGGTGTCGGTCATAATCATTCTCCTTGTGGAGAATATATAATGCAGCTGACATCGCCCGTAAAGATTGACGGAGCTTCTCGATACCAGGGACCCGTCAGACCAGTAAGGAGGGGTCACTTCTTCTCCGGCGGCCGCTTCAGCAGATCAGATGCTTCTACTTCCAAAATCGCTGCTAAGCGGTCCACCACATCGATGCTCGCATTGTAGACGCTGCGCTCGAGGGAGCTGATGTAAGTGCGATCGATATCTGCTCGAAAAGCAAGCTCTTCTTGCGATAGGCCTTTGGCCAGCCGCGCGGCTTTCAGATTTCGTGCAAATACCTCTCGAATCTCCATGATCGAGAGAGCATCGGCTTGTAGAGTATTTCACCACGGAGTATTCTCTACAAAGACATTCCGTTGACGAATCAAGATGATGCAGCAGCGTCAGAAAGTTAGTTTCGCGCGAGTGCTGAGCCGCTCAAAATACGAACTCCCTCCCATCCTGTGACGATCTGGTATTTAATCGCGAGCGTATGCGGCCTCGGGTCTTGACGTCACAGTATGCAATTTGAGGAGACGGGGATGAAGGACGCCAGCTCATCCGGCGCAGACGACAAAAATGGAAGACAACTTCGTTACAGTTCAGCGCGAAAATCGGATTTGGAGACGCTGGCTGTTTCGGCGATCCGCGAACACCGTCGGCTCCTCGCAGCCGATCAAGCCGTATATGACGAGTGGGTTCTCGCCAGTGACGACCCGTCGATCTCCGGTTCGGTGCTTCAAGCCCTTCAAAACGAACACATCGCGCGCCAGAAGAAGTCCGAGAACCAGCAAGAGGAACTCTCGAAAATCCTGGACGCGCTCGGCTACGTTCCGGACGTGCCACTTGAGAGTGACGGATAAACGTCAGACCAAGCCGCGATCCTTGGCAATTGCGACGAGCTGCGGCACGGACTGGGCGTCAAACTTTTCACGCGCCTTGTCGAGATAGTGTTGCACGGTTCTAGCATTGATGCCGGTGAGCACCGCCGTCTCGGGTGCGGTCTTTCCCTTCGTCGCCCACATAAGGCACATCACTTCACGCGGTGACAGCGTTTGCTTTGGGGCGAGGCGCATCTTCGCAGCGATGAACCTCAATTGGTAGTGAATGACCATCAAAGCCTGCAAAGCTGGAAGCGTTTGCTGCAATTCATGGAAATCTGTTCGTGCCTCCGATGTTGCAAACGTCAGCATCATGTGTGAACCGAAACTGCCGTTCAGCCCGATTGTGACGCCGCGACGGATCCCGTGATCGAACGCCTGATCTCGGAACTTTCGAAGTTGGGACATGCCTCGAGCCGGCCAATCATCTGCGGTCCAGACAAAGGCCTCGCGTCGGCGCCTGGCTTCAGTTACGACTGGATCGATGCGTGAATAATGATTGGCTAAATATGTTTCTTGCCATTCTTTTGGATAGTTGTTGAAGGTGCGAATTTCGGTGCCTGACGCGTCGACATAAGCATATCGCTCAAGCCCGAATGCATTGCCGTAGTTACGCAACGCTGTTTTGATCGCTACCTCATCTTGCGACGCCTCTATCGTATCGATCAAATTCCTCAACGCGTCGTTCAATCCCACTCTCCCTCTGTTCGTCGGGCTGTCCGAACATGCAGCGGGAATGCGCGGAGATAAATCCCCCGGACTGATACCCCTAGGTTGGGGTACCCAGATGAGGAGTGATGAGGTTCAGGTGTACTGCATGGGCTATGGCGGCCGACAATGTGGGGCAACCCAGCTTATAGCGTGCCGATTTCAGGTAGCCGCGCGTCGTATGCTCGGATAATCCCAGAATCTTGCCAATGTCCTTGCTATCTTTACCGCGCGAGGCCCAATGAAGGCACTCGATTTCCCGTGATCCTAGCGCAGGCACGGGATCATTCTCTCCGTGGAGTTCGAACACTGCTTTGCGGTGCAGAAGGAATCCGAGCTCAAGCCACTCCGGTAAAAATTGGCGCTCGATGAACGCCCACTCATCATCGCTCTTCTGGGAGTTGATCGAAAGGAGCGAACGACGCGATTTGTCAACAATCGGGATAGAGACCCCGTTGCTCCCGATTCCGTGCAGCTCGGCATCGACCATGAACTCCTGCGCGGTCTCGGCAATATCAATCTCGCGCCAATCGAAAGGCAGCTGTCGAGAAAAACCCTCTCGAATGATTGGATCGACGTTTATGTAGTCGTTAAGCAGATAGCGCGAAACCCAGCTATCGGGATAGGTGGTTCGTACAAATGGCGCGTCAACGCTATCGACGATTGTCCTCGCAAGATGGAATGTGACGAAATCAATGGGATAGTGCGATTGGAATTCATCCAAAGCGGACGCCACTGTCGCCGCATTTTTCATCGCGCTGAAAGCGTTGGATTAGGTTGGCGAATGCTCGTTTTCCTGCATGCTTCTTTCCGTAACAGTCATTATCGTTTGCGGGTTAGTGACCCCAGAATCGCCGAGCCAGTCGCTAAATGCAACCCCTAAGGGCGGAAAAAGCCCATATACTGTGGAAGCCGCTATCGTCGCGAGTATTTTTGGAGCATGTGCAGTGATAAGAGAATTCATCACAGTTGCTACCGTCGATAAGCTTGCGGAAAAATAATATCCTGATCGACGAGCACGTTGAATTTGTAGCCCGGGCGGATTTGGATCGTCGGCTGGACATTGAGGTTCTTCGAGATCGTCTGCTCCGCGACGCGCCCGAAGCTTTCCGCGAAATTCCGCCTAGCCGCATCGGACGCCGTGTCCTGCGTCGCAATCGTCGAACTCTCCGGCATCGACATGTCGATCCCAGTTCCGATCAACGCGACGAGTGCTGCCGAGCTCCAGGTGCGCCAGAGATGCCGATCGACCTTGTCCTTGAAGCCGCCATATCCCTCGGCGTCCGTGCCGGCCATGCCGCCGATCTGCAGGGTCGATCCATTAGGAAAGATCAGGTCGGTCCAGACCACGAGGACACGCTCCTGGCCGAACGAGACTTTGGAATCGTAACGGCCAAAGAGCTTGGCACCCTGCGGGATCAGGAGCCGATAGCCGGTGGCGCTGTCATAGACGTTCTGGCTGACCTGCGCGCTGATGCGCCCCGGCAGGTCGGAGTTGAGGCCGGTGATCAAGGTGGCGGGAATGACTGAGCCACGCTTCAGCTCATACGGCGACATCTGCGGCACGACCTGGTTCGGCAGGTAGCCGAGATCCTTGATGTCCTGATTGAAAAAGTCCTCCTTCGACGTCTGCCCGTTCTGATCGACGTTCTGTCCCATCAGGCCGGATTTCATGGCGGCGGCATAAAGGTCTGACGCGCTGTTTGCTGCGATATTTGTCGGCTGACGGCCGGTGTCGTTGGTGGAGTTTGCGGCCTTCTCGACGTCGGAGATGTCTACCTGCAACGGCGATTCGAGCGCCGTCGCGCGAGCCTGGAGACGTGCCATCCGTTGGCGCTGGGCCTCGCGCATATATTGTTCATCCTGCTCCCGTTTCAGGCGAGCCTTCCACTCTTCCTCTGACTCGAGCCTTTGGCGACGGTCTTGTCTCTCCTCAGGTCGGCGCTCGACGACCGGTTCCTGCGTCTCCTTTTTTTCCACCACGACGGGTGTCGGCTGAAACACCTCCTGCTTTTCTGGTTCACCGATAATGCCATCCGTGACACCCCGCTTGAGTTGGTCCCCGAAAGTCGTCGCCGGTGTGTTGGAAGCACCCTCGATGTCGCCACGATTGAAGGAGAGCCCCCGCAGCGATAGACCAATCACGACGACGCCGATGAATAGCACGATGACGATGATGGCGACGATGATCGGCAGGCGGTTGAGCCGGCGCATGCCATTCTGATCGTCGGCTTGGCTGGACGTGCCAAGCTGGAGCGACTGGACCATGTTTGTCTCCGTCAATTGCGCTGCATGATCGAAAGCGGACTGGCCGGCGTGGCGCCGGCCTCTGTCGGCGTATAGGCGCGGCCAAGAGCGATGGAAGGCGTCGAGAGCCGCACCAGCACCTGCCCGTCGAAGCCCTCGATTGCATAATCAAGTTCGACCGGCTTGACGTCTTTGGCCGTTTTGCCGTCGGTGGCGACTGTATAGCCCCACCCTTTCAGGGCCGCCTCAAGGGCGGTCGCGAATTCAGACGTATCCTTTTCCATTTTGATCGTGTTCGTAGCACCGGCCGGGCCGATCTGTTCAGCCAGGCGACTTGCCATGTCGCCGGCGATGGCGCTTGCAGCCGGTCCGGTGACGGCCACAGGCGTGGAACTGGTGGTCAGTGCGTCGCCCGCCGTTTGGCAGCCGGAGAGCAGCGCGACCGCGATGAAAAACGCGAGAAGCCTCCGCATGGTCAGCCTCCCCTCCGGATCCTGATCTTCTGTTGCCGCCAACCGACGCCGGAAACGAGGATCGCCTTGTCGATCGCATAGTCGACGGTCATCACGTCGTTCTTCATCCGATAATTGACGATGCGATTTTGACCGCCGGAGACGACGAAGAGCACCGGCGCGTCCTCGCCGGAGATCGATTTCGGGAACTGGATGTAGGTCTTCACCCCGTCCGAATAGACCCGTTTCGGTTTCCAAGAAGCACTGCCGCTGATCGAATAGGAAAAATTCAGCTTGTCCGGCGCGGCGCCCGGAATGCCACCGGTTTCGAGACGGGCGTTGATGTCGGCGAGCTTGGTCGACACGTCTTCCGGATATTCGAACCCAACGCGCGCCATGTACTGGCTGGGGTGGGACTTGAGCTGGATATGATAGGTGCGCCGCGATGTCGTCACGACCATCGAGGTAACGAGCCCAGGTTCGGAGGGTTTGACGATCAGGTGGATGGCCTGCCCGCCTGTCGCTCCCGACGTCGCAGGCTCTACCTTCCAGCGCACGGTGTCGCCGACGAGGACGTCGCGGACGATCTCGCCACCCTGAAGTTCGATGTCGCAGACCTGCAGCGGCGAGCAGACGACGGACGGCTGGGTCTCGCCGAACAGAAAGATCACCTTGCCGTCCGGACCTGTCGTAACCAGTCCCGGCGTGCCACGCCACTTTCTGGAAAGATTTGTTCCCCTGACCTCATTCGTCGTCATGCTTTGCGCCTGCGCGCCCGCCGCCAGCAAGAGTCCGGCCATGCAGCCGGCGGCTGCGATCAATCCCGTTTTTTTCATTGAAAGAATCCCTGCCCTTAAAGCTGTCCCGTCCAGTCAAAATCCCGGACGTAGAGGCCGATCGGATTGAGGCGAATCGTCGCCTCATCCTGTGGCGCGGTGAGCGTCACCGTTGCGATCCCGCGGAAACGGCGTGTGCCGGTTTCCTTGCCCTTGCGGTCCCGCTCGTATTCCGTCCAGTCGATCTGATAGGTCTGGTTCGAGAGCGCGACGATGTTGTTGACCTCGATGGCAACGGTCGAGGACTTCGCCTTCTCGAATGGAGAATTGCCTCGAAACCAGGCGTTGACCTTCTCGGTTGACGGGTCGGAGGTGCGAAGAAGGGCGTAGGTGCGGTCGATATATTGCTTCTGCACCACCGCATCCGGCGTGATCGAGCGAAAGCTTGTGACGAAGTTGCCGAGTGTGGCGCGCACCACGCGGACATCGGCATACTCGATCTGCTCGGGAAAGCCTGCCGTGACTGCGGCTCCGAGCTTGTCGACCTCGACGATGTAAGGCACGAGCCTCACTTGCGTGCTCAGATACATCGCGTAGCTGAAGCCGATGACGGCCATGACCAGGCCGAGGACACCGACAATGCGCCATGCGGCTGCGGCCTTCACATAGGAGCCATAACGTTCGCTCCATTCCTGGCGGGCGGCAAGATACGGGTTTTCCGGGGCGCGGTTCGCTGCCATTTATTCTTCCCTTGTCTCGATTACGGTTTGTCGTTGCGTTCGGGAGGAGGTTTCGGTCCGCTATGACCGCCGCGCTGTTGATCGAGCTTGGCGTTGGCCAGTCCGAGAATGGACCCCGCATAGGCGCCGGGCGAACCGATCGCCTTTTCCTTCGCGGCCGATCCGGCTGCTTGCGCGCCGGAACCGAAGCCTGCACCTATCCCCCGTAGAGCGGCACCAGCGACGGATGAACCGCCAGCTCGTGCGGCTTGAGCGGCCGCAAAGCCCGCGCCGGCAGCGCCGGCAGCGAGGAAGCCAGCGCCCGCGGCGAAAGAGGCCGCCTGCCCGCCGTGGCGGATCGCTTCCATTCCTCCGGAAACCGATGCGCCCTGGACAACGCCTTGAATGATGTTCGGGACATACATGGCGATAATGAAGACCACGACGGAAATACCGGCGATGGCCAAGGTGGTGACGAACTGATCTGACGAGGCAGTCGGAGCTTGAGCGAGGCCGAGCAGCACGTTCGATCCGATCTTGGCGATCATCACCAAGGCCATGAGCTTCATGCCGACGCCGAAGGCATAGACGAGGTAGCGAACAGCAAAGTCTTTCGTGAAGGAAGAGCCGCCCAGTCCGAGCATGATCATGCCGGCGAGCAAGCCGACATACATTTCGACCATGACCGACACGAAAATAGCCGCAACCAGCGAGAAGCAGATGACAACGATGCCCATGGCGAGAACGGCGGCAATCGCGAGCGCATTGTCTTCGAACACCCCGAACTGTGCTTGTTGCGACATTTGGGAGGCGACGCGGATGCCTGCATCGAACACTTCAGCGGGCGAAGCTGAACCCCCGCCGGCGCCAATCTGGAAAAGGCTGTCGACTACTGCTCGCGCAAAGGTCGGACCTTGGGTCAGAACGAATGCGAAGAACCCGATGAACATGATCCGCCGCACCAGTTCGGCGAACCAGCTGTCCAGTGAAGCTGACTGTATCGCCAACCAGACGGCGGCAATGCCGATCTCGATCGTTGCGAGAATCCAGAATAGGGATTTCGCCGCCTCCATGATGGTGGTCTCCCACCCCTTCGCAGCGGACGAGACCTGGTTTTCCAGTTCCGTGAGGACCTGTCCCTCCTGCGCAAATGCGGGAACTGCATAGGCGAGGAAGAAGAGGCCTGTAATCAGGAACGAACGCGCAACAGTTACCTTCACCATCTCGGGCGCATCTCCTGGCCTTCCTTGATCGGCGGCAGTTCCTTGTCGGAGCCGAAGAATTTTTCCCGGACGGCGCGCTGCTCCTCGGTTAGCGCAGTTATTCCTGTGTTTCGCGAATTGAGGATTAGCACAGTCGCTGCAGACGATGCAGCGGCGGCAGCCACCAGCAAGGCAATCAGGACGGGGCGGCTCACCATCGCGGTTCCATTTTCTGGCCTTCCGGAACGCTCTTGACCTCCGCGTTGAAGAACTTTTCCCGCCGCGCCTGCGCCAGGTCCTTGTCGGTCTGTTCCGTCTGAAGCCAGGTTCCCATCATTGTCATCTGTTGGGAGACGAGACCGCGAAGCTTCTGCATTTGCGCGACTTGCTGGGCGGCGATCTCGTGGCCGACCTGCAAGGCCTTCATCTGCCCGTCAGCCGTTTCGGACATCGACCTCAACGACGACATCGAATCTTCCTCGCTATCGAACTGGTCGGCCGTGAGGCTCGCCGCTTTCAGCGAGCTGGCGATTGTGTCGCGGTTGGTGTTCGACCAGGACTGGTAGGTCGAGGAGAACGTTGCGTTGTCCGGCAAATTCGTCTTGAGATCGGCATAACTCTGAAAGCGCTGCTGAAGAACGTCGTCCGCATTCCCCATCGAAAAGGCGATGCCCTGTCCCTGGTCGACGATACTGCGCAGCTGGTTGAGATCGCTTTCGACCTGACCCCAGACATGGTGAGGAAGCTGCGCAGTGTTTTGCAGCATGTTCTCGTAGATCTTCAGCTGGTTCTGGATCTGCTCTGCAAGCTGGCTGATCTGGGTCAGTTGATTGTCGACCTGGATGCCGGAGCTTTTCATGAGATCCACGAGCTGCGCATTGTTGGCGAGCTGCGTCCATTCGGTCGCAGCGCCGGTGGCTGTACCGGCTTGCACTGAGCCTGCAGCTCCGATCACGAGAGCGGCGGCCGCCAAGCGGGCAAGCCATCTATTCGTACTTGAGTAGCGATGCGGCATCGTGAACTCCTCTCGTTTCAAGCCAGTGGATCGGCCAGTCGCGGCCATGTTCGGATTTCAGCGCGCGGATGCGTTTGAGGTCCTCTTTGCCCGACGCGCCGACGAAGCTCAGGGCGACTGGCCCAAGCGACATGTCGAAGAGCCGCCGGCCTTCTGGCGTGGCGACGTAGTATTCGCGCTTCGGCATGGCGGTAGCGACGATCTCGATCTGTCGCTCGTTGAAGCCGATGCTCTCGTAGAATTCTCGCGTGCCCGACTCACGGGCGGCGCCATTCGGAAGGCAAATCTTGGTCGGGCAGGATTCCTTCAGCACGTCGATAATCCCGGACCGTTCGGCATCGGAGATCGATTGGGTCGCAAGAACGACAGCGCAATTCGCCTTGCGCAGCACCTTCAGCCACTCGCGAATCTTGTCGCGGAATACAGGATGGCCGAGCATCAGCCACGCCTCGTCGAGCACGATCAGACTGGGGGACCCATCCAAACGCTTCTCAATTCGACGGAACAGGTAGGTCAGCACTGGCACGAGATTTCGCTCACCCATGTTCATCAGTTGTTCGGTCTCGAAGGTCTGGAAGGCGCCGAGCGTGAGGCCGTCCTCTTCCCCATCGAGAAGCTGGCCCATTGGACCATCGACGGTGTAGTGATGCAGTGCGTCCTTGATCTCGCGCAGCTGCACGCCGCTGACGAAATCAGACAGCGACCGACCGGATGCGCTCGCCATCAGGCCGATCTGCCGAGAGATGGCGTTACGATGATCGGGGGTGATGGTGACACCCTGCAGGCCGACCAGCATCTCGATCCATTCTGTCGCCCACGCCCGGTCGGCGTCACTTTTGAGTTCGGACAAGGGGCAAAAGGCCAACGCCCTTTCTCCCTCCGCACTGTCACCACCGATCTCATAGTGATCGCCGCCGGCTGCATGCGTCAGGGGCAGAAGTGAACTGCCTTTGTCAAAGGCGAAGATCTGCGCATTTTCGTACCGGCGAAACTGTGCCGCGATCAGGGCGAGCAAAGTAGACTTGCCTGAACCGGTCGGCCCGAAGATCAGCGTGTGGCCGACATCATCGACGTGCAGGTTCAGACGGAACGCTGTCGAGCCGCTCGCGACCTGCATCAAGGGCGGGGAATTCGGTGGGTAAAAGGGGCATGGGGAGACCGGATTTCCGGACCAGACGGAGTTCAGCGGAATCAAGTCGGCGAGATTGCTGGTGTTGATCAGCGGCTCACGGATGTTGCAATACCAGTTGCCTGGCAAGCTACCGAGATAGGCGTCAGTGGCGTTGAGCGTTTCGATCCGCGCCCCGAAACCTTCCGCCTGGATCAGCCGGCGGATCGCTTCGGCCTTCTCCTGGAGTGCTTCGCGATCGCTGTCGAACAGCACGACGACCGGTGTGTAATAGCCATAGGCAACCAGCTGCGATGAGGCCTGCGCGATGGCGTCCTCAGTCTCGGCCACCATGGTCATGGCGTCCTGGTCGACGGATCGACTTTGTGTCTGGAATATCTGGTCGAAGAACGGCCGAACTTTCTGTTGCCATTTCTTGCGTGTGCGTTCGAGCTTCTGTCGGGCCTCCTCGGCATCGAGAAAGATGAAGCGCGATGACCATCGGTAGGTCAGCGGCATCAGGTCTAGGCTGTTCAGAATGCCCGGCCAGCTTTCGGCCGGCAGACCATCGATCGCAACGACGCCGAGGAAACGGTTTTCGACTTTTGGCGTCAGCCCGTGTTCGAGCTCTGCGGTGGCGATCCAGTCGAGATACATGGGAACATCGGGAAGCCGGATTGGATGGCTTTCCCCGGTGGTGCAGAATCGGGCGAACTGGAGGAGCTCGTCATATCGGGCAATCCTCTCCCCTCCCCTTTCGACCGTTTCGCGGGTTTCCATTCGTCGGATCGAAAGTGTGTTGGCAAAATACTGCTCAAGCTCTCGCACCGCGTTCTTGAACACGAAGAGCACAGTGTCCGCGTAGGATTTCTTCCGGCTTTCCTCATCCGAGTAGATGTATTTGCTGAGAGCAGTCTTCCTGGACTCGAGCGGCCGGTAGGTAAGGATCAGCGCATGCTTGCTCTCGAAATGCCCCTGCTCGCGTGCGAAATGCGCCCGGCGCTCGACATCGATCGCACGGGTCACCGGGTCAGGGAAATGGCAACGGTCTTCCGAGGGATAGTCGACCGTCGGAATGCGGATGGCCTCGACCTGGATCATCCAGCCACTTCCAAGCCGTGACAGAACGGCATTGATCTGCCTCGACAGCTCGTTGCGCTCGAGGTCGGTCGCGCTTTCGGAGTCCGGGCCAGCGAAATACCAGCCGGCCATCAGGCTTCCGTCCTTCAACAGGAGGACACCATTGTCGACGAGGCCGGCATAGGGAACGAGATCGGCGAAGGATGGGCCGGTCACCCGGAAGCGTTTGAGAGCTACCATGGCCGTCTCCTCAATACCGTCGCCACGGCGAAGTGGTCGCCTTGTAGTAGGGCCTGTAGGAAATGTGCCTGATATAGACTTGCCGCATCAGCGGATCGGACTTCGCCATCATCCTGAGCAGCCCGACGATCACGACCCATACAGCGACGCCGAAGAGCGCCGAATAAACAGTGAGGACGACGAAGATCAGGATCACCGCTGCAAGACCCGTGATCAGCACCAGCTCCCGGTCGGCGCCCATCAGTAGGTTCGGGCGCGAAAGCGCGCGGTGGATTCGGTTGCGCCGCAGGCCGGAAAGGGACTCAACCATGATCGCCCTCCCCTCCTCCGTTCGAAACAATTGTGATCTGATCGTCCGTCAGCCCGATCGAAGCGCCCGTCGCACCGAACAGGCCGACGATGTTGGTGGCGCCGAGCAGGATGCCGGCGACGAGAACGACGTACACAAGTCGCCGCGCGAAATCGTTGAGCTCGCCGCCGAAGATGAGCATGCCGCCGGCAATGGCCACGGCTGCAAGCGCGATCGCACCCGCGACCGGACCTGTGATCGACTCCTGGATCTGTTGCAGCGGCCCTTCCCATGGGAGGCTGCCGCCGGAGCTGGCAAGCGCCGGCGCGACCGAGGCAAGAACGATTGGCACCGCCCAGAGCGCGGCAACGATGAGAGCATGCTTACGCGACATGGCGCGCCTCCTGTTCTTCGGTGAGCTGATCGGATTCGATCTCGTACCGTCCGTTGATGAACCGCTCGACTTGGATGATGTCTCGAACAAGACGCCCACGCGGCGTCCGTTCGATCGAGATAACCAGGTCGACGGCCTCTCCGATCACCTCGGGCATCGGCTGCTGGCTTGCTTCGGCGGTCAGCTGTTCAAGGCGACGCAGCGCCGACATGGCAGTGTTGGAGTGAACGGTCGCCACGCCCCCGGGGTGGCCGGTGTTCCAGGCCTTGAGCAACGTCAGGGCCGCGCCGTCGCGGACTTCGCCAACGACGATCCGGTCGGGACGCAGCCGCATGGTGCTCTTCAAGAGCCGCGCCATATCGATCGTATCGCTGGTATGGAGGAGAACGGCGTTTTCGGCCGCGCATTGGATTTCCGCGGTGTCTTCAAGAATGACCAGGCGATCCTCCGGCGCAGATTTGACGATCGCGTCGATCACAGCGTTTGCAAGCGTCGTCTTGCCCGAACCGGTTCCTCCGGAAATGATAATGTTAAGCCTCGCGGAAATGGCGCTGCGGATCGTCGATGCCTGGTACTCGCTCATGACGCCGGTGCGGACATAATCTTCGAGCGGAATGAGGCGTGACGCGCGGCGCCGAATGGTAAAGGCAGGCTTGGCGACGATTGGGGGCAACAGACCCTCAAAGCGGTGGCCGCCGATCGGCAGCTCGCCGGAGATGATCGGCTGTTCCGTGTCCACTTCGGATTGAAGCGCATGCGCCACGGTCCCGATCACCATCTCCGCGGCGGCAGACGACATCTCGCCGGCGGGCGCAACGCCGTGACCGAGGCGTTCGATGAACAGCTTTCCGTCCGGATTGAGCATGATCTCGACAACATTCGCGTCGTCCAGCGCCACGCAGAGCTGATCGCCAAGCGCTTCTTGCAGTTTGCGGACAAGCCGCGGGTGGGAGCGGAGCTGGTTCACGGATTCCTCCTTAGGCTGCCTGGCTGAGAGGGCTGAGTTCAGAACGGCAATTGGAAGGACGGAGCCTGAGGAACGTGTCCGTACTGGCTCGCAGTGTGCCCGCCACGGCCATCGTCACGCCGATCTTCTTCGGCTCGCCCAAACGCTGCAGCGGCCATCCAACGCGAGCGAGGATCCGCTCGAACCGGAGATCGGTCACAGTCACAATCTCGGTGTAGCCATTCGCAATGCACCATTCGATGATGCCCGCAAACATGGTCAGGGTCGCCTCATGGACGACGCCATCCCCCTCCCCTCCGCGAGAGCCGTGTCGACGCAGAAGCGAGAACTCTCGATCATTGCCGCATGACTGTTGAGTTGACCGAGGGGGAGAAGCGACGGAAAAACGTCGGCCACCATTGTCGGACCAACGGCGGGAAGGAGCCTTGCGCACCCCGCCAGTTGGCCAGGTCTCCGCGACGGCGAGAAGATAGGTTGGCCGGAGCGCGTCAAAACTATCCGACTCACATCCTGCCGATACGTCGACTTCCCAACCCAGGCGATCCGAAAAGACCCGCGCACGAAGCTGGAAATGGATGTGAAGGAGGTGCGCTTCTTGAATCGTCCGGGGCGTCGAGAACGCGAAAACCTGCATGAATTTCTCCGTCGTTGTTGGTCGGCGGGCAAATCAGCACAGATTGGAATCGCGGGGCAGTTGTAGGATTCAACATGCGCGTTGCGAGGTGAGTCGCGGTTCATGAAGGTTGTGGTGCTACAGAACCTCCGAATCTCCTTGCTGTGATACTGTTCGGATTTGTAGGATTCACAGGAGAACAATCCGGGATCATGGAGCCGTAGTGCGGAGCCTAACTCTCGGAGCGGAAAAGCAAAAATCCGAATAGTTTCGTGCAGATTGTCCCCGGTCGTTAACCTTTCGTTAACCCTAAACTTCTGGACCAGTTCGGAGAATCGTGTTCTATCTTGGCGGGCAATGGCCGGTTAACCGG
This sequence comes from Rhizobium esperanzae, assembly GCF_002204185.1. Classification (GTDB taxonomy): domain Bacteria; phylum Pseudomonadota; class Alphaproteobacteria; order Rhizobiales; family Rhizobiaceae; genus Rhizobium; species Rhizobium esperanzae. The sequence continues at coordinate 165,990 of NZ_MXPU01000014.1, forward strand.
TAGGAAGCCGCCAAGAGGGACAGATGGCGATAGCAAACCGAGTAGAAACAGTTGTTGGCTCGAAGGAAGATGCCGGCAGCAAAATCATGCGCCATGCCGGGCTCTTGTCCGGGCAATTGCAGCAGCTCAGAACTCGTATGTATCCGCCAAAGTCAGAAAAGACCCTGCGTCCCTTTCTGACCAACGAAGTGTCGAAGCTGACGTCTATACCCGATTCCACCCTGAAGCTCATGTCCACCGAAGGGCGTGGACCGGTTCCCAGCAGGCTGGAAAATAACCATCGCGTCTACACGCTGGCCCAGATTAATGAACTGCGTGAATTGTTCGCGATGCAGAAACCTGCAGACGCCTTGCGATTCCTTCCTCGTCGGCGTGCCGGCGAGCACCTCCAGGTTCTTGCGATAGCCAACTTCAAGGGCGGCAGCGCGAAAACGACAACCTGCGTCCACCTTGCCCACTATCTCGCCCTTCATGGGTATCGCGTCCTCGCGCTCGACCTAGACCCGCAGGCATCCTTGTCGGCTTTGTTCGGTGCTCAGCCAGAGGTTGACGTCGGCTCGAATGAAACCATCTATGCCACGTTGCGTTACGACGATGCCGAACGTCGTCCAATCCGCGAGATAATTCGCAAGACATATTTCGATGGTATCGATCTCATTCCTGGCAATCTTGAAGTCATGGAGTATGAGCACGAAACACCACGGATCTTGGCGAACAAGTCCAGTTCCGGCGCGATCTTCTTTGAACGGCTGAAACTCGCCCTTTCGGACGTCGAGGCGGACTACGACATCGTGATTCTCGACACTCCGCCGTCGCTCGGCTTTCTGACGTTGAGCGCGATATACGCCGCGACTAGCATGATCATCACGGTCCACCCGGCCATGCTGGACGTCGCGTCAATGAGCCAGTTTCTTCTCATGATGGGCGATCTGATTAGTGTTTTGAACGAGAGCGGCGCTCAGTTGGACCAGGACTTCATTCGGTATCTGGTCACACGGCACGACACAAATGACGCGCCACAGTCGCAAGTCGTTGCGATGCTTCGGCACCTGTTCGGCTCCGATGTACTATTGCCAACCGCCATTGAAAGCACCGCCGTTGAGGCCGCCGGCTTGGCGAAACGCTCGGTATACGAGCTCGAATTGGGGCAGATCGGGCGCGATACTCATAAGCGTGCCCGCGAGGCAGTAGATGCTGTGAACGAGGCGATTGTTCGCCTCGTCAATGAGAGCTGGGGGCGGACATGAGTAAATCCCCTCGCAAGTCGATTGTCGCCAGCTTCGGGTTGCTTTCCGCAGAGCTGGAGAGTGATCAGGCTGCGGATCAACAGCAGCCGTCGCAGCCCCCTGCCCCGGTTTCCGGGAATCGTGTCGGAGCGGGTGTTATAGGTGCTGCTCACCGAGCAATCGACGACATCCGAACAGAGCGAGATCGCTTGAAGGCTATCGTTGAGTCGGGTGGTGGTGCGGTTCGCGAGTTGGATCCGTCGATCATCGACCCCTCCCCTTACCCGGACAGACTGCCGGACGATGACGGGGCGAGCTTCGAGGCGTTCAAGCGGTCGATCGAGACTGAGGGGCAAAAGGTTCCTGTCCAGGTTCGCAAACACCCTTCGTCGCCAGGTCGCTATCAGATCGTCTACGGTCATCGACGCTGGCTCGCTGCCATGCAGCTCGACAGGCCTGTTCGCGCTCTCGAAGTCGAGATTTCCGACGTCGACCTAGTTCTTGCACAAGGCATCGAAAACGCGGGTCGCCAAGACCTGACCTGGATCGAGCGCGCGCTATTTGCATCGCGAATGGATGATGCGGGGATCAAGCCTCGGCACATCTACGCCGCGCTTTCGATCGAAGACGCGGAACTGGCACGGATGCGGAGTGTCTACAGGGTCGTTCCCGCGGATATTATTGAGGCCATTGGGCGGGCGCCAAAAATTGGACGGCCACGCTGGCTCGATCTTGCCAAGACGGTTGCGGGCGACTCAGGATCGCTCGATGTCCTACGGGCGGCGCTGGTTAGGAAGTGCGATGCGGTTGAGACGTCCGATCAAAGGTTTCAGCGCGCATTGAACGCCGTCAAGCCGGCATCTGGTCGTCGGGAGCCAACCCCTATCACGGACAATAGCGGGACAAAGCTCGGCGCCTTGTTGATGTCCTCGAAAGAGGTTCGAATCTCGGCTGAGGGATCACTCGGAATCGAGTTTTTGAAGTTTGTTGAGGCGGAGCTCCCAGCGCTAACTGAGCGCTTTGCGCGCCTACGGGAACACGAGAAACCCTGACAGCTGTCAGGGTTTGGAGATGAAGAAAGGAAGAACTGCAAAAGAAAAAGGCCCCCAAACGTTGCCGTCGTGGAAGCCTCTCTCTCTGTGTGACAACTAGAGAATCGCATTTCCCCGAATCCCAGTCAAGAGTCTTTGGCACCGTAATTTGGTGAGCAGGTTTCTTTTGCCTTTTTGAAGGTGAAGAAAATGCAGATTGGAAGTGTGACGACGCCCTTTGGGCGGCGGCCGATGACGCTTGCCTTGGTGAAGCGGCAAATTGAAACGAGCGAGATCAAGCCGGGCAAGTCCGCCGACAAGTGGAGGGTCTTTCGGGACGCTTCCGAAGCGAGGGAGCTGCTCGGGCTGCAGGACCGCAGCCTGGCCGTCCTGGACGCACTCTTGAGCTTTTATCCGGACAACGAATTGCGCCAAGATGCGCAGCTTATTGTTTTCCCGTCTAACGCTCAATTGACACTTCGGGCGCACGGTATCGCCGGCGCCACGCTTCGCAGACATCTAGCCCTTCTCGTTGAGGCAGGACTGATCGTTCGCAAGGACAGCGCGAATGGGAAGCGTTACGCCCGGAAGGACAAGACGGGTGCGATCGATAGCGCATTCGGCTTTGACCTGTCACCCTTGCTCATGCGGGTGGAAGAGCTTGCCATGATGGCGCAACAAGTCGTTGCTGATCGTTTAGCCCTCCGCCGGGCGAAGGAAAGTTTAACGATATGCAGGCGCGACGTTCGAAAGCTCATTTCTGCTGCGATCGAGGAAGGTGCGTCGGGCAACTGGGAAAGTATCGAAGCCATCTACATCAGTCTCGTGGGCAGGATTCCGCGCTCTCCGACGCTCAGTGATGTGAATTCGATCGTGGACGAGATGGAACTCCTGCAGCAGGAGATTATCAACATCTTGGAAATGCAGCAAAAAGACGAAAATATCGGCACCAATGATGTCCGTAGTGAGCGTCACATACAGAATTCAAATACCGAATCCTGCAATGAAATTGAACCTAGCTCTGGAAACGAGCAGGGCGCAAAGGCAGTGGTCGATGATCGGCCAAAGCGAGAGCCAGCCCGGAATTTTCCGCTTGGTATGGTAATGCGGGCTTGCCCCGAGATCGCGATGTATGGGCCGGGCGGTACGATCGGCAGTTGGCGCGAAATGATGGGTGCGGCGGTGGTCGTTCGGTCAATGCTGGGCGTCAGCCCGTCGGCCTATCAGGATGCCTGCGAGGTGATGGGGCCGGAAAATGCGGCGGCAGCGATCGCTTGCATCCTCGAGCGGGCAGGGCACATCAACTCGCCTGGCGGATATCTCCGGGATCTCACACGCAAGTCGGTACGGGGCGAATTTTCGTTAGGGCCGGTTCTCATGGCGCTGCTAAGAGTTCACGGACAAGGCGAGCGCGCAGTGGGCTAGTTGTTTAGACCCGGCATTTGATGGTGCAATATTTTTCTTGGCATGGAGGGAAGCACTATGGGCCATAGTTCTACACGGGAGCGCCACGACGACAGAGGCAATCCGTCGAGCAATACAAAATAGTGAAGAAGAGCCTGAGAACGCTTTCGAAGCGATACGGGATCAACCAGAAAACCGTGGCGAAATGGAAGAAGCGGACATCGTTGGTCGATCTTCCTACAGGTCCGAAGGACCCGCACTCGACGACCCTTTCCCTCGAAGAAGAGGCCGTTATCGTCGCCTTCCGCCGGCATACGTTGCTACCGCTCGATGATTGCCTCTACGCTCTTCAGCCTACCATCTCACATCTGACGCGTTCGTCGTTGCACAGGTGTTTGCAGCGCCACGGCATTTCACGTCTGCCGGAGGTCGGAGGCGACAAGGAGCCGAAGAAGAAGTTCAAAAGTTATCCGATCGGCTACTTCCACATCGATATTGCCGAGGTGCAGACGGCTGAGGGCAAGCTCTATCTCTTTGTCGCAATTGACCGAACATCCAAGTTCGCGTTCGCAGAGCTCTACAACAAAGCCGACAAGATGAATGCCGCCCAGTTCTTGCGCAATCTGATCGCGGCAGTGCCCTACACCATTCACACCGTTTTGACCGACAATGGCATTCAGTTCACTAACCGAGCTTGTGATCGAAATGCCTTCCAGCACATCTTCGATTGGGTCTGCGACGATCACAGCATCGAGCATCGCCTGACAAAGGTGAAGCATCCCTGGACCAACGGACAGGTCGAGCGGATGAACCGAACGATCAAGGAGGCGACCGTCAAGCGCTTCCACTACGACGATCATGCGCAATTAAAAAAACATCTCGCCGACTTTATCGACGCCTACAATTTCGGGCGCCGGCTCAAGACGCTAAAGGGCCTCACGCCTTACGAGTTCATATGCAAACGATGGACTTTGGAGCCAGATCGATTCATCATCGATCCCATCCATCAAATGCCGGGACTAAACACCTAAGGCCGCCACAGACAAAACCCTGACAGCTGTCAGGGTTTTGGTTAGCGCATTTCGCCCGCTCCTATTGAAGGCAAAGATCCGCGATGCGTGATTGGCTGATACACATGCAGGCCTTCACCGATATGGCAACGGTTCGGAGAAATCGTGAGCGTCGCATTGCAGTCATTTGCTGCGTGGTTCACCTACGAACTTCTGGCGTTACGGGTCGGCGACCCCTTATGAAGCGCTCGTCGCAAAAGCCGAGAAAGGGTCAGGGTCACGGACGTATGATTTACTCCGATACGGCACTCTCGAGGTGGGGGTTCGTGTGAATGAACCAGCGAAAGGACTGGAGCGATACACCGGGATGGTTAGACTAGCTGTTGCATTCGCAAGTAGTGGTATTCCTTGAGTACGCTTCCCGTTGCGAAACTCGCCGGTCGGGAAAGGACGCGGGCGAGTTTCGCGACATCGTTCTGTTCGACTAGGAGCGCAGCCAATTGCCCAATAGAGAGCGATGCCGTAGGGAGTGAGCGAATCCAAATCTGCCTCGATACGTCATCATTCAGATTATTAGCGATGGCCAGGGTCTTTCGCAGCTTTTCGAGCGTTTCGTTTGCCTTCTTCACTCTCTTCTTGGCCGAAGGATCTTTCGCCACCAGCTCGCTATCTGTTAGAGCAGCAGAAAGCTGTGCGAAGACAAATCGATCTTGCAGGGTTCCATAGTCGAAAAGGGTCATGGAAAGACGAATGATCTTCCTGGCGCGGTGCTCCAGAACGAAACCGTCCTCGAAAACAATCCGGCCATGGCTCTCAAGCATGGATTGATGCTGGAGGGCTTGCGCTTGTGAGGCAACGATGCCCTCAAGATAAAGAAGTATCGCGTCGGCTGCGTTGCCCGACATGGCGGTGCGCGTAATGGGTTTGGCTTTGCACTCGATAAATATGATCGTATTGTCATCCTCGAGAACCAGATCGCACTCTCCATCGGCACCGGCCATCTGGTACGATTTAGCTTCTATCGTCGGATGGACATCTCGAAACTTCAGGATTGCGCCGGTGGTTCGCTCGAGGCCCTCACCCGTCAATGCGCCAATTTCATCTTTTGTGAGCACTTTGCGAAGGCCAGCAGCGACGGCCTCGTAGCAGGCAGGGCCAAATGCCGATCGAGTCGGGATAAACACGTCCGCGGTCGAACCTGCCCTGCAGAAAGGCTTGAACATGAGATCTGCTTCGGGTGCTGAGAAGGGAGATACGTAGTTGTTGTTCGGGGTTGGAGCTTGATGCGTCAGGTCACGAAGCAACGCAGACACCGTTTCTGCAGGAAGAACGGACTCCAATGCGCTCTCAGTTAAAACGCCAGGACTGGTTGCTACCTCTCTTATCAGGGCCTCTGATGCGGTTGCTGCGTCCTCCACTCCCCATCCCAACTGACCGCGCAGCCTTGAATCCTGATCGGTGCCAAAGAAGCTACGGAGAAATATGGGAGTAATGAACGGCGTCCATTGCTGCAGCGAAAATAGGTGATCATGCAGCGTCGCGTCAGCGAGCCACTGGTCGATATCCCTAGTCGACACGCTCAACGCCCAAAACTGGCCGTAGCTCTCTATGCCGGTCAGGGCTACAAGATCGCGGGCCAGCGCCACAGCCTGATGCAGGACATCATTATGGTCAGCTACGATGGACGTCAAACCTTCCACGCGGGCCGTCAGCTGCCAGAGAAATCCGAAGGGCACGGAGGATTCTCTTGGGTGCTGTTTTGGATTGCGTGAGTATAGGACTTGGTCGAACTCATAATCATAAAGGCGCCTTGCTAAGCCTTCCAAGAAGGAAAAAGCTTTTGTCCGGCCAACGCTTGTCAATCGCGCAAGGATCTGCTGTGTGACGGTCAGGAAACCGTCCGAATTGCGGTCAATGCCCGTCTCGTCGAGCGAGAAACTGTGGCCGCCATCACGCAAGCGTTGCAGGGCAGCGACCATGTTTTCCGTCTTTGAATCGGGCGTTCTGAAGTTGTTTAAGGCTAACAACCGCCTACCTACATCAAGCGCAATGTGCCATCGTTCGTGGCTTGGTTTGATAAGACCTTGTGAGACAGGAAAGCGCTGCGCGATCTTTTCCAACACGAAGAGCAGCGCGCCGTCTCTCCCCGTGAGGGCGTTTGACAATGCTGCGTAGCGGATAAGCTTTCGCAGGTCGGCCACTGAAAAGGGGCTTCCGTCGTCCAAAAGAACTTTTGCTAGCATTGCGTTAAGTTGCTCCTCCTCGTCACGAAACGCGACGGCAGGTGGAGGAAGCTCGGTTCTTCCTGGATTGTCCCATGCCGCTTCAAGGTAGAGGACAAAATCTCGGAAATTATTGGATTCGGACATCGGGCAACCCTATCAAAGTTTATGTAGCCGAAATTCTATTACCCTACTCCTAATTGCAAGGCGTCTTAGCTGCGGCCGATTACGTGCCTCGAATAATAGGCAATCTGCATTCAGGCAGCTGCCCACTGCCGGCCAGCGTGATTGAAATAGCTTGAGGCTTGCAGCACTTGTCGATGCAGCGTCTCCTCGATCGCCTACGGGAGGAGGAAAAGCCACGATTGGCGGCACCGTGATCATCCGGCCCGCAATCCATTAGGGGAAAACTCCCCGCGATCCAGGCTAGCGGTTTCCACCCGCGGCTTGATCGTCGTTTGGCATTTTGGGCTGGAGTTTGCTGTATCGTAACAATTGTCCCGATATGAATCGGCATTTAGCGGTTTCGCGAGAGTCGATCATGTCTGGTGTGAATGAGGATCAAATCAGGGATTATTTGATCGACAATTTGGATCTGGTGGAACCAAACCTGAAATTTCTAGGTAAGGAACACCACCTCAGGAACCCAAATGGCTCAGACGGATTCCTCGATATATTCGCGGTCGCACCGGGAGGTGAGTATGTAATCATTGAGATCAAACGGACGCGAAGTGCATCGCGCGATGCAGTGCATGAACTGATCAAATATGCCGCACTTCTTCGACACAAGCTTCTAGTCAAGGAGCGGGAATACCGCTTTATCCTTCTATCTGTGGACTGGGTGGATCTGCATGTCCCGTTTTCCGAGTGGATGCGGAACTGCCCCTATGACGTTTCGGCTGGACGAATTGTGCTGGGGCAAAATAAACTTCCGGCTCGCATCGAAAAGGTTGTTTCGAATCCGCGTGTTCTCAATCGTCGCATTGCTCGAAGGCACTACATGTGGCGGTTTGGGTCTCAACCGGACATCGACCGAGCCATAAAGCTCATCGCAAAGCACATGAACACCAGCGGTGTCGAAGATTTCATTCTGATTTTTTCCAAAATACCCGCCGATGACATGCACTACCTATACTTTGCTCAGCAACAAAACTCGAAGGAGTTCTATCTGAACGATCTCGAGAGACGACTTTCGCGAGCGGCGTTTCGAGAAGTCAAGGATGACGTAGAGGGTCACGTCCTCCAAATCGATCAAGAGGCTGTCGCAGCTGATAGGATGTACGAACCTGGTTTCGAACTTGTCCATTCGAGATTGAGATCGATCAGCTCTACGATCTCGTACCCGGAGCGGGCAGGCGAATGGTTCACGCCTGATCGTATTAGCGAGGCCGAGATCAGGCGTTACGGCAGGTTCATCGATGTATCGATGACTGACGCGGAGCTGATCAAAGAACTCGTTGTAACGGATTCGTTCAATGATCTCGATATTGTTGCCACGACCGAATCGAATGCACAGATGGGAGAGCTGGCCGCATCTGTGAAGCGTGCGCTTCAATTTAACAACGAGTGGCATGCGACCCTGCGTGAGCTCTTCGAATACGCGAGTGCAGGTGGACCGGCGGTGATACGCCTTCAAATCTACAGCAATGACGATATTCTCCGCGTTCTGGCAGCGGAGTACTACGAGGCTAGCCTCTACACCCCTGCACTCCAATGTGAGATCGAGTTTGTGACCCGCCGCGAGGTGTTCCAGGGCTTCCTGGAATGGGATGGAGCACCGGTAGACGTTCGATCCGTCATACGTCGTCACTTCGGAGATCACGCGCGCGACTATGCTTCGGAGAAATTTTGGGGCTCGCACCGACCACGGAACATGGATGTCATGTCGGATCTTGGCCTGCGCTATTCGATCGGAAAGACCTCCGAAAGAAGTTTCCATCGCGTTCGCCTGCAAGGCAAAGAAATGGTCGTACAATCAGCAAAGGAAGGGCTTCCGGATTTTGTCACATATGCCCAGGAGGCCGTCGCCGAATTGGCGCAGTTTTTTGATGAGACCGACACCGGGTTTGAAAACGCCATCGCAGGTTACCACTATCAGAAAATAGTTCAGGCTGAGGCCTTTCTCAAACAGGTCATATCGGCCACTCGCGCGACAAAAACGGACAAGTTTTGGCTTGGTCAACTACCAGCCGGGTGTGACTACTGTGGTCGCCCATTTGCACACCTAAGGTATATGGCTGACGGATCATTCAAAAGAGAACCTTCTGGCAACTGGTGTGCGGCTTGTTTGGTGGACAAAACCCGCTCAAGCGGCGGGTTTACCGGCGAGATTTACTTCGCAACGAGCAAGGGCTGGCAGTTGGTAGAGACTGACCAGTTTTCGGCCGTCATCGCGTAACTCAGCCCCGGGTTGGAATCATAGACTGTTGGTCTGGACGCGCAACGACTCAAGTCACGCATAGTCAAGACGAGGCGGCTAAACTCGGTCGACCAACGCTGCCTCTTCGCATAATCCGGCTTAGGCCTTGGAGGCAGCAGAATGAACTTCTTAAACCCGTCCAAGCCCGTCGGACGGATGTTTCGTCATCCCATTATGCGAGTCGCCCGCCCACTTCGCCGCGTCGCGTTGTTGTAGTAGCTGGACGCTTGCTGAAGCGACCGGTGCCTCGACTGCTCCATCGCCTCGGGTAACGGGATGCCGCGGTTGGCTGCTTCCGTCAGATACCCCGACCGTAATCCATGCGCCGAAAACTCCCCCACCTCCAATCGGGCCATTTCGACGCGCAACTTGACGATATCATTGACCGCCTTCGGATCGAGCGCCCGGCGAGACACATTGCCCCAGCGATCGATCGCCCGGAACACACTGCCGCCGTCGATCTTGGCGGCGGCCAGCCAGGCATGCAGCGCCTCCACCGGCCGGCCGGTCAGATAGACGACCTCGTCCTGGCCGGCGCCGGAATTTTTGGTGCGGCCGAGGTGGATGGAGAGCGAGGGGAGGGGGCTTCCATCCTCGACAGTCACCGGCGGCTCGATCGTTAGCTGTTCTTTCCGCAGGCCGGCCACCTCGCTGCGCCGGCGGCCGCCGGAGCCGAAGGCGACCATCAGTATGGCCCGGTCGCGCAGATCGCGCAGGCTGTCGCCGCTGCAGGTCGCCAGCAGTTTGGCCAAAACATCGCCGGTGACCGCCTTGGCGCTCTTGCGGCGGCGCGTCCGGGGGACGGCGCGCACGGCGAGACGAATGGCGGATTTCAAAGCCGGGGAGGCGAAGGCGCCGTCGAGGCCGCGCCACTTGGTCAGCGTCGACCAGTTGGCGAGCCGTCGTCCGACGGTCGCCGGCGCATGCGGCCCGGCCGACCGGAGAAAGCCCCCGTCTCGCAAGGACTGGTCGACCTCGGGCGGCATGCCGTGCTGGGGATCGCTTTCGCGCCGCGTCGGATCCCAGAGATGATGGGCGACGAACTTCAGCAGCAGCGCTTCCGGTGCCGGCCAGGGCAGCGGACTTTCGGTCGCCGCTAAGCACCAGGCCTCGAGGTAAGCGAAATCGGACGTCAGCGCCCGAAGCGTGTTGGCACCCATGCCTTCGTTGACCAGATGTTTGAGCGTCTCGACGTCCTGGTCGGACAGGATTTCGGCGAGTTTGTCGCGCCGGTCGATCGGCAGCACCGCGGCAATGGTGTCGAGGGTTTCGGCCCGCCGGGCGATCGCGTCTGGTGCCGTGTTCGCAGCAAGAATGTCCAAAATGCCTCCTGAGGCGCGAAAACCGGGTGTCAGCACGGCCGCATTGGCCCTCCATTGATACCGTTTTCGCTGATTTGCGGCGTTATAGCAATCACTTCCGATAAGCAGTACTTATCGATGGTTAGAGCGCTAACCAGCAATCATACCATGTAGCGAACTGTAATATTTGGATAGAGTTCCTGTAAGAAATCATTTACCATGATTTCAATGGCTTACGATGTTGCAAAAATCAACATGACAGCCCTGATGCGCCCGGCTTTTGATGCGAGTGTCGCTCTGACGCGTCTGGACGAGCGCATCGACCGTTCGCCTGTCGGCGCGGGCTTCCTCGAACGATCCCAATTCACCGACGCCTGCGCCTCGCTGTGAATCGACGGCGAGCTCGTCCATCTCGAACACCTCGTCCTCCATGACGCCACGAAGGATATTCGCACACCCACACATGAGCTGACAATCGCCCGCGACGTCCTGCGCACACGCCGGCGCATCGCCGCCCAACTCCCCGGCTGGGCACTTTCGGCCGGCGGCGTCCGCACTCTCAGACAAACCGCGGAGATCACGTCGGCCGCCGCGGACGAGGCGGAGCCGGCAGCTGCCAACCGGCGCCCGGTCGCGACAGATCCGGAAGAGGAGGCAGAGGATGGTGATGACGTCGGAAATCTCCCTGGCGTCGACTACGCCGCCATCGATGCGATTCTGGCGCGATCGGAGGCGGCGATCGAGAACGCAACACGGCCCGGCCGTGGCGTGACGCAAGAGAAAGATTCGATGATCTACGATCTCGACTGGGACGAGGACGCGCGGCTCGAGGAATGGCGCGGCGTGCTGCGGCAGGCCCAAGAACAGCCGGCGGTGCTGCAGGCCATCGTTGCCCTGGATGCCTGGAACGAGGTTTCCGTGCTTCAGCATGCCCCTTGGCTTGGCCGGCTGTTTTCCGCCTCGATCCTGCGCCAGGCGGGTATCACGTCAGGTGCTCATCTCGCTGCCATCAACCTCGGCCTCAAAACCATTCCCGTCGATCGGCGCCGGCATCGCGATCGGGAAACCCGGCTGCTGGCCATCGCCCACGGATTTTTGGCGGCCGCCGAGATCGGCATGAAAGAGCATGACCGGCTGACGCTGGCGAAGACGATGATGGACCGAAAACTTGAAGGACGGCGAACCTCCTCAAAATTGCCGGAGCTGGTCGAGTTGGTGATGGCAAAACCGCTGGTGTCGGCCGGGATGGTGGCCAAGGCGCTCGATGTGACGCCGCAGGCGGCGCGGCGGATTGTTTTGGAACTCGGCCTCAGGGAGATGACGGGGAGGGGGAGGTTCCGGGCGTGGGGAATAATTTAAGGGGTTGGAGCTAATTTTGCGCTGCCGATGGCCCAGGGTGTTGTTTGCGATTTCGAAATGAATATTAGCGATTTAAGCATTGAAATGATTGCGTCTTATGCTGCTGCGTGTAGGCAGGTGCATGAGATAACCGAGCTCGCCCGCGCCGACCGGTTCGATCTTCTTGTCGTTCCGTCTAGGGGAGCACACCCTTTCTTGAGCGGCGCGGGTAGTTATGCGCACGCATTGCGAAACCTAGGCGGCTATAATGCCAAGCCGGTAATCCCGTTGGATCAGCTCTATCTTCCTTTCACCGCGGATATTTCTGGTGACCAGGAGATATCGTCACTTTCCATTCGGCGGTATTGGGCGCGTGCGCTCAGCGCGATACTTCGCGATGACTTCAATGATCCAGCATACCAATTCTACGCTTTCATGCGAAAAATCGGCGGTCCTCTTGTGACGAGAGGCGGTATTAATCAAAGAAGAGGAAAATCTGGAAAGTTTATCTTTATCGACACCGTCGTAAGTGGTCGGGCGATATTCGAAATAATGGAGTCCTTCGAGAGTCTTGGAATGCGCAAATGCATATTCATCCTACTCGTTGATGAACAAGGCGGAAAATTAGATAAGGTTTACAGGCGGAAGATCGAAGAATTTACAGCATTAGGCCGCGCATTCCCCATATTTGTCGATAAGATTTTCACTGAAGACGAGGGACCGTCAATGAGCGGCATCTGGACTGTTACGCTTCCCGAGTTAATGGCCGCTGCGCGACGCATAGTTCCTGAATTTGTCGAAACCGGCGATGTTGCTGCGACTTTCTACTACAATGAGGTGTCGTTAAGGCTGGATGGTTCAAACGCCGACATCACTAAGTCCAATGGGATGCTTAATGGTCTACTCACTTCAGCTGCCCTCGATGACTGGGACAACGTCAAGATGTTCGGTGCTCACTTCATAGAAAGCGTCATCGACGGGAATCTGCAGGACCAGGCAAATACTAGAGCTATCGCAGCTCCGGTTATCGAACGGAGCATTCCGTTCAGAAGCCTCGATGTGTCAGGATCACATGTGCTTAGAGCTTTCGTTGGTGAAGAAAACGCTGAAAGGGTGGTTCGACGATTCCTTACGCGGGACAAGGCGAGCCTCTTTGGTGACAATATCCCTTGGCCAAATGACTATGACTGACTTCCTGGCCTAGGTGATCTCTTCAAATGTCGTCTCCTTTCAAGTGTAAGAATGCCCCTGACCTGCCACTGCGAATTTCCTCCAGAATTGATTAGAGTCCGGCCCATCCGAGGACGGACGAATGAAGAAGCAGAGATTTACGGAAGAGCAGATCATCGGTGTGCTGCGTGAGCAGGAGGCTGGCGCAAGGGCCGCCGACCTTTGCCGCAAGCACGGAATTTCAGAAGCGACGTTTTACAACTGGAAGGCCAAATACGGCGGCATGGAAGTGTCCGAGGCGAAGCGTTTGAAGGCGCTCGAAGATGAGAATGCGAAGCTGAAGAAGTTGCTGGCCGAGCAGATGCTGGACGTTGCCG
>NZ_MXPU01000015.1 GCF_002204185.1 Rhizobium esperanzae
AACCAGTGTAACTTCTCTTGATAAACGTGACCGCCAAAGTCTCTTTCAAAGAACCAGCATCGCTGCCGATCCCGCAAGCTCCGCCGCCCACGTTTCTCTTTCTTCTCATCTTCAATTGTCAAAGAACCGACGACCATCAGCCGTCACCAAAACCCGCTCCAAACCTAAGCCCGAAGCAACAAACCAGCAATCGCCAATCCGCTTGAGTTTCTTCAGAACGAAAGACTTCGTCGCCAGCAGCGCCGCCGCCCTCGTTCAGTGAGTGGGCTTATAGAGCTAACCCCTTTTCTAAGTCAACACACCAAGCCAAAGTTTTTTGACATTTTTGTAACAGGTTGATTCGGCTGCTACTTTCTTCACGTTCCTTATCCACAGGCGGCGTTTTCGCGACAAATTTCCGGAGATTTCTTTATCAGCCGGTAAAAAAATCCCGAATTGCCGCTTCTAATCGGCGAAAGATTGCGTGAAAACAGCGGTTTGAGCCAATTTATGGTTAATCGAGGATTAACCCGCCGCTGGCCGGCGAGCTTTAAATTTCCGTCACAAATCAGCAGCTGCAATTTCGGAACCTATCACCGTTTGAGGTGTTGTCTTTCCCATTGAAGGAAGGAGACCCACATGGCTGCCAACACCGATGATATCAGAGCATCTGTCAGCAAGGACATCGCTGCGCTCCAGCAGGAAGTCTCTCGTCTGCAGAAGATGATTTCCGCCCAGGGCGCCGAGGCCTATTACGAAGTGCGCGGCCGCGCCGGCAAGGCATACGACGAAGCCCTGCCCCGCGCAAAAAACGCCGTCGCCCAAATCCGGGCCGAAGGGGCAGCCGCCGCCGGCGCCGCCCGCGAGCATGCGGCCGCAACCACCACCGCACTGGTGCTTGCCGGGGCAGTCGGCTTCCTCATTGGCTACCTGCTATCCGGCAATTCACAGCCGCAGCCTCGCCATTGGTGGCGCTAATCCCCCTGCATCCGCTAAAAAATCATATTTTTACGCACCCGCCGATCCGTTTTTCGGTAGGGTGCGTAAATGCTTAGGTCTTATAAAAACCAATTTTTAATGTCAGCAAGGGACCATAAAAACGAAAGGGAGGACAACATGGAAAACAAGAGGGCCAATTGCATCATTGAAGTCAGCGTCGATGGCGTTAACGGCCGTTACGCGGTCGGCATCATGAATATGCGTCAGGCACTCGAGCTGCCGGAAATGCCAAGCCTGTCCTATACCCATCCCGACCCGGCGAAGGCCGCTGCTGGCATCGTCGTCAGCCGCAAGGAACTCGCCGGCTTCATGGCCTGCCGCTAAGGCGGCGCGACCGACCGGTTTTTCGCGCAGACGGCGCTTTATCCGAAGCGCTGACGTCGTTTTGCACCCCTATCGCTCCCTGGTTTGGTTGTCATGCTGGCATCGTTGTACCGTTCGTGCCAAGAAGCGGCATCGAGACTGGACAGGGATGGCAGATGAGAGACCGGCGCCCATCGCATAAGACGCGCGAGCGGTTAAAGCCTGCCGCCGACACTGCAGGCAAGCGGGTCACCCTTCCGCGCGCCCTTTCCAAACTCGGCTATTGCTCCCGTACCCAGGCCGAACGGCTGATTGCCGAAAGCCGCGTCGCCGTCGACGGCCGTACCGTCAGCGATGCCTCTGCATGGGTCGATCTGTCGACGGCGAGGATCAGTGTCGATGGACTTGTCATTGCCGCCGAGGCGAAAATCTATCTGATGCTCAACAAGCCGCGCGGGCTCGTCACGACCCGCCAGGATCCCGAGGGCAGGCCGACGGTCTATGATTGCCTCAAGAATTTCGACGTCCCGCACCTCTCTCCGGTCGGACGGCTCGACAAGGCGAGCGAAGGCCTGCTGCTTTTCACCAACGACACCGAATTCGCCCAGACCCTGCTCGATCCGCTCACCCATGTGACCAAAACCTATCATGTCCAGATCGACCGCCTCATGGACGACGAGGAAATTGCCGCCATGACATCCGGCATCCGTCATGACGGCGAGTTGCTGACCGCCACCGCCACACGACGCCTGCGCCAGGGTGACAGGAACTCATGGATCGAGGTCGAGCTCGATGAAGGCCGCAATCGCCAGATCCGTCGTATGCTGGAGGCGCTCGGGGCCGAATGCTTGCGCCTTGTGCGGGTCGCAATCGGCGGGCTCGAACTCGGCGAACTCCCAAAAGGCGCCGTGCGTGCGCTGACCGAGGGAGAATTGCAGGGGTTGCGCCGAAGAGCCGGCATGGAAAGGGCGAGACGTTGACCGATGTGTCGGAGATGGCGCCGCATGACTTCTGGCAGGAGATCCATCCGCCCGGCACCTTTCCCGAGGATCGGGAATTCACCACTTTCTATGTCGCCACGCTGGAGGACGGCCGCCAGCTTCGCCTGCCGATACGCGTGTTGGCAGATGGCGATCACGCCCTCGCTTCGCTGATCGTCAACCAGGCGAGCTTCGCCGTCCTCGGCGCGTTGGCCGACGGTCTCGCCGAAAAGATCAGACCCATGGGCGTCGATGTCATCGCCGGTCTGCCGACGCTCGGCTTGACGCTTGCCGCCGCCGTTGCCCAGAAGCTCGGCCACGGCCGCTACGTCCCTCTCGGCACCTCGCGAAAGTTCTGGTACCGCGACGAACTCTCCGTTCCTCTGTCTTCGATCACCACGCCGACACAGGACAAGCGCCTCTATATCGATCCGCGCATGCTGCCGCTGCTGACCGGACGGCGCGTCGCCCTGATCGACGACGTCATTTCCAGCGGCGCCTCGATCGTCTCGGGCCTTGAGCTGTTGACGGCCTGCGGCATCGAACCCGTCGTTATCGGCGCGGCCATGTTGCAATCGGAGCGCTGGCGCGACAGCCTCGCAGCCGCCGGGCCGCAATGGGTCGCGCGCATCCGCGGTGTCTTCGCAACGCCCGTGCTGGAGCGGAATGCCGAGGGCCGCTGGCAGGTTTCGGCCCGAGCGAAGACATGAGATTGTTCAATCTTTGCGGGCTGGCGCCTCTGTACAGCAGATGAGGAACGACTACAGTCCGCCCAGGGCCTGTCATCCGGAAATCTGCAGCAGTTCCGGTACCGCGACATGCCGCCGTCAATGAAACACCGGATCCGCCCATGTCGTTCGAGCAAGCATCCCTGCTGATCCTTCTGGTGGCGATGCTCGTTCTCTTCTCGCTCGAGCGCATACGCATCGAGGTGACTGCGATTGCCGGCCTGCTCGCCGGCTATGCGCTCGGACTTTATCCGGTCGATCAAATCTTCGCGGGCTTCGCCAGCCCCGTCGTTATCACCGTCATCGAAATCCTGCTGATCGTCCAGGTGTTGGCACGCGCCAAGCTCTTCGACAACCTCGCGGCGCGTGTCGCAGCCGCAAGACCATCGAACTTCAAGGTCATATCAGGCGCTTCCTCGCTTGCCGGCTTTCTTTCCATCTTCATGAACAATATCGGCGCCTTTGCGATCACCCTGCCGGTGGCGCTGCGGCTTGGCGTCGCGCTCTCAATCCCCCGCCGTCAGCTCGTCATGCCCATCTCGTTTGCCGCCTTGCTCGGCGGGCTCGTCTCGCTGATCGGCACGCCCGCCAACCTGCTCGTCAGCGACGCGCTTGCCAGGACGTCCGGCGCGGGTTTTCATTTCTTCGATTTCAGCTATGTCGGGCTGCCAGTCGCAATCGCCGGCATCCTGCTCATCGCCTTTCGGGTCCGATACTTGTTTCCGGAACCTGACGCAGTGCCGGCAACGCTCGCCCAGGGCTCGCGTCGCATTGTCGTCGAACGTCGCATTCCCAATGCTTCGCCGCTGATCGGCACACGGCTTTCCGAGTGTCCGACCCGCTTCGGCATCAAACCGCACGCGCTGATCCGTGACGGCAATTTTGTGTTTGGGCCGCTCGACCAGTCAATGATCAGCGCGGGCGACGTGCTGCTTGCCGAAGGCGCCGAAGACCTCTTTGCCGGCCTTGCCGCCACACAGGCCCTGGTGGCCGATGCCCATCTGACTGGTCGGCCGCCAGATTTCACCCGGGTGGAAACCGTCGTCATGCCCGAAAGCACACTGGTGGGTTCACGCGTCAGCTCACTCGAAGTCTTCCACCATCGCGGCATCGCAGTCACTGCTCTTTCCATGCGCACACCGCGCATCGAAGGCCGCTTTCTCGATCTGCAACTGTCGATTGGTGATATATTGACGCTGGAAGGGCCGCGTACGGCAATCGCCGAAGCGCTGGAGGAAAGCGAGTGTCTGCCGCTTGCTCCGACAGCTTCAGCCGAACCGGCCCTCCTCTCGTGGCGGCCTTTCGTATTATTTGCCTGCGGCGTCGCGGCATCGGCGGCGGGCCTGCATCCCGAGGTCGCTTTTGCGGGTGTCGTCCTCGTCCTCGCTTTGCTCAATCATCTCAACATCCGCCAGGCGATGGCCGACCTCAACTGGCCGATCATCATCATGCTCGCGGCGATGATTCCTATCGGACAAGCGGTGGCCAGCACCGGGGCGGCCGAAGCGATTGCCGGCTGGCTGAGCTTCATCGTGGCGGTTAACCATCCGCTTTCCGGCATCGCCCTCATCCTCTTCCTCGCGATGGCGCTGACGCCTTTCGTCAACAACGCGACGGTCGCAATCGTGCTCGCCCCGATCGCACTCGAATTTGCAAGGATCGGGCGGCACGCACCGGACGCCTATCTGATCGCGGTCGCCATCGGCGCCTCGCTCGATTTTCTGACGCCCTTCGGCCATCACAACAACACGTTGGCGATGGGCATCGGCGGCTACCGCTTCAGCGACTTCCTGCGGGCCGGCTGGCCGCTTGCCGTCGTAACTTACGGCCTCGCTCTGTTTCTTCTGGCTCTGTTCTGGCTGTAATGCGATACTTCGGCTCGGCTTGACTTCGCCGGTAATGAAACTAGAGCAGGAAGCCATCAGCCAAATACAAGGACAGTCGAGCGCCGTGCGAATCCTCTCCGAAGCCCATTTCCCGGAACTGCCGAACTACTATCGCGGCAAGGTGCGCGAGAATTACGACCTTCCCGACGGACGCCGAATCATTATCAGCACAGATCGGCTGAGCGCTTTCGACCGCATCCTCACTTGTATTCCCTATAAGGGCCAGGTTCTGACGCAGACCGCGCGTTACTGGTTCGAGGCGACGAAGGACATTTGCCCGAACCACGTGCTCGACTATCCCGATCCGAATGTGGTCATCGGCAAGCGGCTCGACATCCTGCCGGTCGAAATCGTCGTGCGCGGTTATCTCGCCGGCACCACCGGCACCTCGATCCTGACCCTCTATAAGAAGGGTGAGCGGGAGATGTACGGCATACGTCTGCCGGACGGCATGCGCGACAATCAGATCCTGCCGGAACCGGTCATCACGCCGACCAGCAAGGAATTCGACGGAGGCCATGACGAACCGCTGACGCCTGCCGAAATCGTCACGCGAGGCCTTCTGACCAGCCGGCAGTGGGAAACCTTGTCGAAATATGCGCTCGCGCTCTTTGCCCGCGGCCAGGAAATGGCCGCGAAGCAAGGCCTGATCCTCGTCGATACCAAATATGAATTCGGTACCGATGGCGACGGCAACATCATTCTCGCCGACGAGATTCACACGCCGGACAGCAGCCGCTACTGGCTTGCCGAAACCTATCCGGCAAGTTTTGCCGCTGGCAAGCGCCCGGATAGTTTCGACAAGGACTTCGTCCGTGCGTGGGTGGCGGAGCGCTGCGATCCTTATAAGGACGAGATTCCAGAAATCCCCACCGAACTGATCGAGCAAACCTCGGCCGTCTATATCAGGGCCTACGAGGCAATAACCGGCGAGCGCTTTGTTCCAGACAATAGCGGCGAGACGCCACTTGCCCGTGTCCGCAGCAACCTCGCCCCCTATTTCCCTTGAACAGGCGACGTGCGAAAGCCGCCGGGCCTTGCATCGGCTTGGCAGTTTTCGCTGAATAGCGCTAGCATCGGCAAAAAGGGATACCGGGCGCGGCCCGGCGGGGGACGGATGGTAAGAAGGCCGAGACGCAAGGCCGAGGAAACGCGACAGGACATCCTCTCCATGGCGGAGATGCTGTTTCGCGAACGCGGCTTCGCCGCGGTGTCGATTGCCGATATATCAGGCGCGCTGCACATGTCACCCGCCAACGTCTTCAAGCATTTCCGTTCAAAGGTGGCGCTGGTCGATGCCATCGCCGGGCGACATCTCGACAATGCCGCCGAGCGTTTCGTCCCTGTCGACCAGGCCATGCCCGCGAAAGAGCAATTGCTCCGCTTCGTCCTGCGCCTGCTGGAGGGCCATCTGCAGGATATCCAGAAAAGCCCTTACATCTTCGAAATGGTGCTCTCGACCATCGACGCCAAACTCGAAGCCGGCAATCGCTATCGCGCCCGTATCGAGGAGAAAATCGGCGAGATCATCCGCAAAGGCATGGTGGAAGGACGTTATCATTGCCGCGATCCCGAGCGTGCGGCACAGACCGTCGCCGATGTGCTCGCCTGCGTGCTGCACCCTGTCCTCATCATCCGCGACGACAAGGAGACGCTGGTGCATCGTGCCGAGGAAATCGTCGGCTTCGTCGATGCCGCACTGCAAAATAGCGCTTGCTAAGTGACGGTTGCTGACTTACGTCACTTCGTAAAGCTTTTGTTAGACTCGGGATTATGGCATTTGAGGCCAAGCTCGTCCTGACGCTTATATAAGCCTGCGCTCGGCCCGGCCGGGCCCGTGGATCGAACGGCGATTGCCACCGCATGAGGGAATTCAGAATGATTCGGCGTGCCGTCCTCATCTCCTCGGCCCTGCTGGCCGGCGCATTGCTTGGCGCCTGCAGCGACAACGCCGGCAAGCCCGCGGGCAATGCCGGCGCGGGCGCCGCGCAGCAGGCGACCCCCGTTGGCGTGATCGCCCTGACGAAGGCAAGTTTCCCGATCACGACGATCCTTCCTGGCCGCGCCGAAGCCTTTCAGACGGCCGACATCCGGCCGCAGGTGAGCGGCATCATCCGCGAGATCGCCTTCAAGGAAGGCGGCGAGATCAAGAAGGGCGACCTTCTTTATCAGATCGAGGATGCACCCTATATCGCCGCCGTCGAGCAGGCCAAGGCGGCCATCTCCAAGGCCGAGGCGAGCGTGCCGAGCGCTGAAAGCAATCTCGAACGCTACCAGCGCCTCGTCGGCAGCGGCGCCACCCAGATCGAATACGAGACAGCCAGGACGACGCTTCTTCAGGCGAAGGCCGAGGTCGAATCGGCAAAGGCTGCCCTTTCCGCGGCACAGATCGACCTTGACCACACGAAGATCGTCGCGCCCTTCGACGGTGTCATCGACCAGACCGCCTACAATATCGGCAATGTCGTCTCGGCCAACCAGACGTCAGCGCTGACGACGATCCGCCAGCTCGATCCGATCTATATCTCTCTGACGGAATCGAGCACCAACCTCCTGAGGCTGCGCGATGCGATGGCCGCCGGCGACATCAAGGGCGCGGAGAACGTCGCCTTTCACCTGATCCTGGAAGACGGCAAGGAATATAATCAGCAGGGCAAGCTCGACATGTCGAAGCAGGTGGTCAGCGAGACCACGGGCACCTTCATCATCCGTGTGCTCTTTCCCAATCCCGACCGTATCGTCCTGCCCGGCATGTATGTCCGCGCAACCGTCGAACTCGGCGCCGAAACCGGTTATGCGCTGCCGCAGCTGGCGACGAGCCGTGACGCCAACGGCCGACTGACGGCGCAATTCGTTTCCGCCGACGGCAAGGTCGAAACCCGCGCCTTCGAGAACAGCTCGCCCTCCAACAATTCCTGGCTGGTGACCGAAGGCATCAACGACGGCGATCAGCTGATCGTCACCGGTCTGCAGTCGGTCGCGGCGGGCATGCCGGTAAAGCCGGTTCCGATGAAGATCAACGACAATGGCGTGGTCGTGGCTGCCGAGCAGCCCGCGGCCGGTGACGCTGGGAAGCCCGCAGCGAAGTAATCGCTGCGAGCCCGCATCGTCACCGTCTCAGCCGCATAGGAACAACCGATGGCCAAGTTTTTCATCCGACGTCCGATTTTCGCCTGGGTCATTGCGATCACCATCATGCTCGCCGGCCTTCTGGCGATCTTCACCCTGTCGATTTCGCAATATCCCGACATCGCCCCGACGACGGTCCGCATCAACGCCACCTATCGCGGCGCCAGCGCCGAGACTGTCGAGAAATCAGTGACGACGATCATCGAGGACGGCATGACCGGCCTCGACGACCTCACCTACATGACCTCGACCTCGTCGACCGGTTCGGCCAGCATTCAGCTCACCTTCGGCACCAGCATCGATCCCGACATCGCTCAGGTGCAGGTGCAGAACAAGCTGCAGCTGGTTCAATCGCAGCTCCCCGGCGACGTCATCGATGCCGGCATCAGTGTGACGCGCTCGACCTCGAGCATCCTTCTCGTCGGCTCGCTCGTTTCAACCGACGGCAAGCGCAATTCGGTCGATCTCGGCAACATCATGTCGACCTCCATCGAGGACCAGATCCAGCGCCTGGAAGGCGTCGGCAGCATCAACGTCTTCGGTTCCGGATACGCCATGCGTATCTGGCTCGATCCCTTCAAACTCTTGAAATATCAGCTGACGCCAAGCGACGTCACGGCAGCGATCCAGGCGCAGAACACCCAGGTCTCCGTCGGCTCGCTCGGCGCCCAGCCGACGATTCCAGGTCAGCAACTCAACGTCACCATCACCGCGCAAAGCCAGCTGACCACCGTCGCCGACTTCGAGCACATCATCCTGAAGGTCGAAAAGGACGGCGCGACCGTGCGCCTGAGTGATGTCTCGCGCATAGAGATCGGCCAGGAAAGCTACGGCGGCAGTTCACGCTACAACGGCCAGCCTTCGAGCGGATTTGCCGTCAACCTCGCGATCGGCGCCAACGCCATCGATACCGCCGCCCGCGTGCGGTCCGCCCTCGATGTCATCGGCCGCACTCTGCCGGAAGGCGTGAAGATCACCTATCCCTATGACACGACACCCTTTGTGGAATTGTCGATCGAGAAGGTCGTGCATACGCTGATCGAGGCGATCGTGCTCGTCTTCGTGGTGCTGCTTGTCTTCCTGCAGAATCTGCGCGCCACGCTCATTCCGACCATCGCGGTTCCCGTGGTATTGCTCGGCACCTTCGGGGTGCTGGCGGCCACCGGCTATTCGATCAATACCTTGACGATGTTCGCCATGGTTTTGGCCATCGGCCTTCTCGTCGACGATGCGATCGTTGTCGTCGAAAACGTCGAACGCATCATGTCCGAAGAGAAGCTTTCGCCGCTCGAAGCGACGGAAAAATCGATGGGCGAGATCACCGGCGCCATCGTCGGCATTGCGCTCGTGCTGACCGCCGTCTTCATTCCGATGGCCTTCTTCGGCGGTTCGACCGGCATCATCTATCGCCAGTTCTCGATCACCATCGTCTCTGCCATGCTGTTGTCGGCGCTCGTCGCCATCGTGCTGACGCCGGCGCTCTGCGCCACCATGCTGAAGCCGGTCAGCGAGCACAGGAAACACCGTGTCGGCGACTGGTTCAACCGCAACTTCACGCGCTCGACCAACGGCTATGTCAGGACTATCGGCTATCTCCTGAAGCGGCCGATCCGCGTCATGCTGGTCTTCCTTCTCGTCGGCGCCGGCTGCGCCTATCTCTTCACGAGGCTGCCGAGTTCCTTCCTGCCGCAGGAAGATCAGGGCGTGCTGCTGACCATCGTCACGACACCGCCAGGCTCGACGACGCAGCAGACGCAGGCCGTCGTCGAGAAGGTGGAAAACTATTATCGCGAGAATGAGAAGGATGCCGTCGAATCCGTCTTCGGCGCACTCGGCTTCGGCTTCAGCGGCTCCGGCCAGAACAGCGCCATCGTTTTCACCAAGCTCAAGGATTTTTCGCTGCGCACTGATCCAAATCTGAGCGCCCAGTCGGTTGTCAACCGGGCGCTTCGCAGCTTCTTTGCGATGCGCGAGGCACAGGTTTTCGCGCTCCTGCCGCCGGCGATTCAGGGCCTCGGCGTTTCGAGCGGCTTTTCCATGTATCTCGTCGATACCGGCGGCCACGGCAACGACGCGCTGACGGCGGCTTCCAAGCGCCTGATCCAGATGGGCAACAGCTCGGGCAAGATCGTGGCGCTACGCAGCAGCAACAAGGAAGTCGAGCCGCAAATGCGCATCGTGCTCGATCAGGAAAAGATCGGCGCCATGGGCGTCGACATCGCCTCTGTCAATTCGATGCTGTCGATCATCTTCACCGGCCGCGACGTCAACGACTTCACGCTGAACGGCGAGATCAAGCCGGTCTATGTCCAGGGCGACGCGCCCTTCCGCATGCAGCCGGACGATCTTAATCACTGGTATGCCCGCAACACGGCCGGCGAGATGGTGCCCTTCTCCGCCTTTACCAAAACCGAATGGGTTAAGGGCGCACCTTCGCTTGCCCGCTTCAACGCCGTCAGCGCGATTCCGCTCGATGGTGCTGCCGCGCCCGGCGTGTCCTCCGGCGATGCCATGAACGAAATGGAAGCGCTGACCGAGCAACTCGGCGGCGGTTACACGGTCGCCTGGCAGGGCATTTCCTATCAGGAGCGCCTTTCCGGCTCACAGGCGCCGATGCTCTATGCAATCTCGGTTCTCGTCGTCTTCCTCTGCTTGGCAGCGCTTTACGAGAGCTGGTCGATCCCCTTCTCGGTAATCATGGCAGTGCCGGTCGGCGTCCTCGGCGCTCTGGCGGCGGCAACACTCTTCGGCCAGGCCAACGATGTCTATTTCAAGGTCGGCTTGCTCACCACGATCGGCCTGGCGGCAAAGAACGCGATCCTGATCGTCGAATTCGCCAAGGATCGCATGGAAAGCGGCAAGGGGCTTTTCGAAGCGACACTGGAGGCGGCGCGGCTGCGCCTGCGGCCGATCATCATGACATCGCTTGCCTTCATTCTCGGCGTCGTGCCGCTGGCGATCGCTACGGGCGCGGGCTCGGCAGCCCAGAACGCCATCGGCCTCGGCGTTCTCGGCGGCATGCTATCGGCAACGATGCTCGGAATTTTCTTCGTGCCGTCCTTCTACGTCGTCATTCGACGCATCTTTGCCACACGCGACAAAAATGCGGCAGGAGTGTGATATAAATGCACTGTGATAATGCTGTTTCGATTGCTACATTGCGCCCGACTGCTTCGGTGTGTGTGTTTGTGGTAGGACGAGGCGCGGCTGCGATAGTGAAGCATGAAGCTTCGGACAAGAATTGACTTGCTCGAGTACAGGATGAAATGAATGGTATCTCTTCGTTTTGCCACACCGGCATTATTGTTATTACTGTCGGGCTGCGTTGTTGGCCCGGATCATGCTCCTCCTGAAATGCCGCTGCCCGCCAAATTCGGAGAAGGCGGCACGAAAAGTGTAGGTGACGTTGCTACCGCAGCCTGGTGGACCGCCTTCAACGACCCCAAACTGAATGGCTATGTCCATGCGGGCCTCGAGCAGAACCTGACCGTCCAGCAGGCGATCGAGCGCATCAATGCGGCCTCTGCAAACGTCACCACCGCCGGCGCAGGCGCCCTGCCGAACCTGAACGTCGGCGCTTCGCACACGGTCAGCGGTCAGAAGGGCGAACTGCGCTCGCAGTTCGACACCCGCAACACCAGTGCCGGCGAAGTCCAGCTGACCTGGCTGCTTGATCTCTTCGGCCTCTACAAGCGCAGCACCGAAAGTGCTCTCGCCTCGCTTGATTCCGCATACGCATCCGCTGACGTCGCCAAGCTGACCCTCGTGCAGGATCTCGTCTCGAGCTATATCGATGTTCGCTATTATCAGCAGCGCCTGGCGCTTTCGAAGGCCAACCTGAAGTCCCGTCAGGAAACCTACGAACTGACCAAGTTCCAGCTTGAAGCCGGCGCCGCCTCGCGCCTGGACGTCGTGCAGGCCGAAGGCCTCGTACAGTCGACGCTCGCCGAAATTCCCGGCCTCGAAACCAACATCCGTATATCAGCCCATCACATCGCCACGCTGCTTGGCCTGCCGGCCTCGGCCCTCGTCGACGAGCTGCTGAAGGGTCGCGGTCAGCCGGTCTTCCGTGGCGGCATCAACTCGGGCATCCCAGCGGACCTGATCCGTAACCGTCCCGACATTCGCGTCGCCGAGCGTGATCTCGCCGCCGCAACGGCCAATATCGGTGTTGCCGAGGCGCAGCTCTATCCGAGCATTTCGCTCAGCGGCTCGATCTCGCCGTCCTACATCAACCAGCGCGGCATCCATGGCGACCTGACCCCCTGGTCCTTCGGCCCGACCCTCAACCTGCCGATCTTCGATGGTGGCCGTCTGCGCGCCAACGTCAAGTCGGCGCAGTCCACTGCCGCAACCGCCTATCTCAACTGGAAGTCGACTGTGCTGACCGCTGTCGAACAGGTCGAGAACGCACTCGCCGCTGTCCGCCGCGACGCCCGCACGGTCGCGGCCCTACAGGCTCAGGTGAAGACCACGCAGGAAACCCTCGAACTGTCGACCGCGTCCTACAAGGACGGCGCCTCCTCGCTGCTCGACGTTCTCGATGCGCAGCGCCAGGTCTCGCTTGCCCAGGCAAGCCTTGCCCAGGCCGTCCAGCAGATGGCCAAGGACTACGTCTCGCTGAACATTGCGGTCGGGGGCGGCTACGCGCCCGGCGGCAAGACCACAGCAGCGGTGACGCCGGCGCCGGCAAGGGCCAAGAGCTGATCGGCATTTCGCCTTCCTGGAAATACAAAACCCCGCGATCGCCTCGCGGGGTTTTTTTCATGCCGGACAAATCCCGGAATAATCGCGCACCAGACGAATTTAGATTCGACAAGCAGAAACGGCTGCTATAGGACTGATTAAACGATTAATCAGAATATTCCTGACCATGGCTTCATCGCGCTCCGGACCGAACCTCAGCAGGATAGCGACCTCGCTCGGCGTCTCCATTGCCACGGTCTCGAATGCGCTTTCCGGTAAAGGCCGGGTCTCGGGGCAGCTGGTCGAACGGATCCGCGAACACGCCGCTGAACTGGGCTATGTCCCGAGCCAGGCCGGCCGCGCGCTCAGGACCGGCCGCAGCGGCGTGCTCGGCCTGGTTTTGCCCGATATCGCCAACCCTCTGTTCCCGAAGATCGCACAGGCGATCGAATTTGCCGCCTCCGCCGCCGGTTACGGCGTGCTGATCGCCGACTCCCGCGGCGATGCTGCCGCCCAGACCGAGGCGATCAATCGTCTCGTCGAACGCGGCGTCGACGGCATGGTCATTATTCCCCGCCGCGCCACCCGCATTTCGTCCGCCGCCTGCCCAGTCGCTCTCATCGACACCCCCTCGACGCCAGGCAACACCGTTTCCGCCGACCATTGGCAGGGCGGCCGCGAAATCGCTCTCCATCTCGCGGACCTCGGCCACCAGCGCATCCTCATCATCGGCAACAACCAGGAATCCAGCGTTCAGAACGACCGCGCCGAAGGGATTCGCGCCGGTATGCACGCGGGCATGCATGCCGAAACGCTGTGGATCGGGAAGGTGGAGCAGGATGGCGGCAGCGGCTGTCCGCTCGGCCTTGCCGAAAAGGTGCGGGAGGGTTTTACCGCTTTCGCGGCTCTTTCCGATCTGCAGGCATTGCGCGCGCTGACCGAGCTGCAGCAGGCCGGCA
Organism: Rhizobium esperanzae; assembly: GCF_002204185.1. Taxonomy (GTDB): domain Bacteria; phylum Pseudomonadota; class Alphaproteobacteria; order Rhizobiales; family Rhizobiaceae; genus Rhizobium; species Rhizobium esperanzae. Next base: position 13,650 of record NZ_MXPU01000015.1, read on the forward strand.
TCAGCGTTCCCGGCGATGCCAGCGTCACCGGCTTCGACGACCTCATCTGGTCGCCTGTTGTCACACCGTCGCTGACGACGGTCAGGATGGACATGGATAGAATTGCCGGGATTGCCGTGTCGGCGCTGGCCGATACCATCAGAAAAAACCGCGCCCGGGAAGGCGTGCTCGTTACCGCGGACATCGAACGCGTCGCGATGCAGCTGATTGTCCGCCAATCGTCCGGGCCTGCGAGCCCGGCACCAAAAACCTCAGAGATGGAGAACATGTAAGATGAAGAAAGCTCTCATGGCGTCGGCGGCGCTCGCCGCACTGTGGCCGTTTGCCGCCTCCGCAGCCGAACGGACGCTGACCATTTCCGTCTATGCCTTCGCGCAGGACGACTTCAAGACGCTGGTCTATGATCCGTTCGAAGCCCAATGCGGCTGCAAGGTGGTGGTCGAGACCGGCAACAGTGTCGAGCGGCTGGCCAAGATGGAGGCGAACAAGGCCAATCCCGTGGTCGATCTCGCCGCCGTTTCGATGGCGGACGCGCTTGCGGCATCGCGCGCCGGCCTGACCGACAAGATCGATACGACGAAACTTGCCAATTTCGACAAGCTTTACGACGTCGCCAAGGATCCCAACGGCGACGGCATGAGCGTCGGCTATACGTTCTATGCCACGTCGATCGCCTATCGTTCCGACAAGATGAAGATCGAGTCCTGGGCCGATCTTCTGAAGCCGGAATATGTCGGCCATGTCGCCTTCCCGAATGTCACCACCAATCAGGGCCCGCCGGCGCTCTATATGCTGGGCCTGTCGCTCGGCAAAGATACGCCTGATCTGCAAGGCCCGATCGCGGCGCTGGGCGAGAAGAAGGACGACATCGTCACCTTTTACGAAAAGTCCTCGCAGCTCGTGCAGCTCATGCAGCAGGAGGAAATCTGGGCAGCCCCCATCGGCCGTTTCTCTTGGGCCGGCTTCACCAAGCTCGACCTTCCCGTCGCCTGGGCAACGCCGAAGGAGGGACAGACCGGCGGCATGAACGTGCTGGTGTTGACCAAGGGTTCGAAAAACCAGGATCTCGCCATGCAGTTCATGGATTTCTGGCTTTCGACCGAGATCCAGACCAAGCTCGCCGAAAAGCTGATCGATAGCCCCGCCAATAGCGAGGTCAAGCTTTCCGAAGCTGCCGCCGGCAACCTCACCTATGGCGAGGAAACGGCCAAGAGCCTCAAGCTGATCCCTTCCGCCATCGCCCTCGACAACCGCGCCGGTTGGCTGAAGACCTGGAACGAGAAGGTCGGCCAGTAGAGCCCGCATGAACCCGCCCCGGCCGCTCGCCGGGGCCATCTCCTCTCCCGGAAAGGCACGTCATGTTCCAGAACCGCGCGGAAGCCCTGGCGCTTGCCCTGCCGGCAGCCGTCTTTGCGACAGTGGTCTTCCTGCTGCCCGTCGCAATCCTGCTGTCGGAGGGTTTTCGTGCCGGCGGCGCCTGGACGCTGTCGGCCTATACAGGCTTCCTTTCCGAGACGCTGAACCGCACCGTTTTCCTGCGCTCCTTCCGGCTCGCCATCGAGGTCACCGCCGTCTCGGCCGTCATCGGCTATGCCGCAGCCTTTGCCATCGTCAACCTGCCGGCGAACGGCAAAGGCCGCATGGTCGGCTTGGTCACCCTGCCGCTGATGATCTCGCCGGTGGCGCGCACCTATGCGTGGATCGTCATTCTCGGCCGCACCGGCATCGTCAACCAGGCAATAACGGGTCTCGGTTTCAGCGCCGAGCCGCTGCGCCTGCTCTTCACCGAAACCGCCGTCTTCATCGGCCTGCTGCAGCTCTTCCTGCCGCTGATGATCCTGTCGCTGATTAGCGCCCTCGAAAACATGCCGAAGGATGCGATCCCCGCCGCCCGTGTGCTTGGCGCCAACTGGTTCCAGGTCTTCTGGAAGGTCATCCTGCCGCTGACGCGTGAAGGGCTCGTCGTCGGCGGTACCCTCGTCTTCACCGGCTCATTGACGGCTTATATCACACCCGCCGTACTTGGCGGTTCCAAGGTGCTGATGCTCGAAACGCTGATGTACCAGCAGGTTTCCGTCGCCAATGATTTCGTCTCGGCAAGCGTCATCGCCTTCATTTTGATCGTCATGAGCTTTGCCGCCAATATCCTGCTGAAACGGCTAGCGACCGCGAGGAGCCGCAGATGAGCATTCGTCTCTTTTCGCCTGTCGTGCTCTTCCTGCTGCTCGTCTTCCTGATCGGTCCGTTCCTGATCATCATCGCCGCCTCGCTTTCCTCGGGCGACACGCTGGCCTTTCCGCCGCAGGGCCTGTCGCTGCGCTGGGTGATGAAGGTCTTCACCATCGAAAGCTTCCGCGACAGTTTCGCCATGTCGATGTTCCTTGCCGTCTTCGGAACGCTCGCAGCCCTCATCCTCGGCATCCCGGCTGCCTATGCCCTGTCGCGTTACCCGCTGCCCGCAGCAGAGACCGTCCGCACCATCGTCTCGCTGCCGATCATCGTTCCCGGCATCATCGTCGGCCTGGCATTGCTGCGTTATCTCGTCGTACCCTTTGGCTTCAACATCACGCTCGCGCTCTTCTTCGCCCATGCGGCCCTCGTGCTGCCTTATGCGGTGCGCGTCGTTTCGGCGAGCCTCGACAATCTGCGCTCGGATATTGAGGAGGCGGCCGTCCTGCTCGGCTCCTCCAGGCTCGGCGCCTTTTTCCGCGTGGTGATGCCGAATATCCGCGGCGGCATCCTGGCCGCCTTCATCCTCGGCTTCGTCACCAGTTTCAATCAGGTGCCAGTCTCGCTCTTCCTTTCCGGCCCGGGTGTCCGAACCCTGCCGATCGATATGCTGGGTTATATGGAAACCACCTACGATCCTTCCATCGCGGCGCTCTCCGCCCTTCTCGCTTTCCTCTCGATCGGCATCGTCTTCCTCGCCGAACGCTTCCTGGGATTCTCGCGCTATGTTTGATGCCTATCTCCAACTCGACAAGCTGACGCTTCGCTATGGTGATACGGTCGCCGTGAGGGATCTCGACCTTGCGATCGCCAAGGGCGAGCTGGTCGCTCTTCTCGGCCCCTCCGGCTGCGGCAAGACGACAACGATGCGCGCCATTGCCGGCCTGCTGAAGCCGGCTTCCGGCCGCATCGGTCTCGACGGCGCCGATATAACCCGCGTCTCCGCCAACAAACGCGCCGTCGGCCTCGTCTTCCAGTCCTACGCGCTTTTCCCGCATCTGACGGTCTACGAAAACGTCGCCTTCGGCCTTCGCCTCAAGGGCATTTCGGGCGCGGACCTCGATGCCCGCGTCGGCGCCGGCCTGAAATCCGTCGGCCTGACCAGCTTCGCTGGCCGAAAGCCCGCCGAACTCTCCGGCGGTCAGCAGCAGCGCGTCGCACTGGCGCGCTCCATGGTGATGGAGCCGAAGGTGCTGTTGCTCGACGAACCGCTCTCCAATCTCGATGCCCGGCTTCGTCTCGAAATGCGCGCGGAATTGCAGCGCGTGCAAAAAGAGACCGGTATCACCATGATCTTCGTCACCCACGACCAGGTCGAGGCCTTGGCGCTCGCCGACCGCATCGTCGTGATGCTGAACGGCGGCATCGAACAGATCGGCACGCCTGAGGAGATCTATAACAATCCCGCCTCCGCCTTCGTCGCCGATTTCGTCGGCTTCGAGAATGTCTTCGCCCTGAAGGACGGAAAACTCGTGACGCCGCACGGCCCGGCAGCACTCTCCGATCCGCCGCCGCAAGCTGCAGCCGGCCTGGCCTGGCGCCCGCGTACGGTGACTCTCGGCTCCGGTCCGTTCCAGGGTACGGTGCACGGCACGTCTTTCGCAGGCAATACACGCGAATACCTCCTCCAAACGCCGCTTGGGCCTATCAAGGCTGAAATCGACGCGAGCCTGCCGTCGCACGAGATCGGCAGTGCGCTCGCCTTCGATCTGCCGGTCGCCGGCGCGGCCAACCTCAAGCGCTTCGGGTGACATCATGGGTGTGTGGATCGATACGGACATGGGCTTCGACGACATCGCCGCCATTCTGGTGGTGGCGCAGTCGGAATATGCAATCGAGGGCGTCTCGCTGGTCTTCGGTAATGCGCCGCTGCCGCAGGTGCTGGCGAACGCCGCCGGCGCCGTCAGCGCCTTCGGCTGGGCGTTCCCCGTCCATACCGGTCGTGCAGCACCTGTTCTCGGCAAGCTCGAAACCGCCCAGGCGATCCTCGGCGAAACCGGCATCCCGACGTCAGGCAAGAGCCTGCCGAAAGCTCCTGCCCTTGCTGAGAGCGATGCCTTCACTGCGCTCTGCCGCTGGCTCGAAGGCGACGGACCCCACCGCATCCTGGCGCTTGGCCCACTCACCAATATCGCCGCCGTAGCGCTCGCCCGCCCCGATCTTGCCGCCCGCATCACCGACCTCGTCTGGATGGGCGGCGGCGTCACATCAGGCAACCACACGGCCTCTGCCGAGTTCAACGCACTCGCCGATCCCGAGGCGCTGGCAATCGTCATCGCCCATGACCTGCCGCTGCGCATGATCGATCTAGACCTCTGCCGCAAGGTGCTGGCGCGGCCCGAAGATGCCGAGCCGGTGCGCAATGCCGGCGGCAATAATGCCGAACTGATCGCCGACATGTTCGCCGGTTATATCAGCATCGGCACCAGCCGCGGCCGTCCCGGCATGGCGATCTACGATCCCTCGGCCGCCGTGGCCTTCGTCGCCCCCGATATCGTCACCTTCCGCCCCGCGCGCATCGACGTCGAACTGCAGGGCGCGCTCACCCGTGGCCGCACCGTCGTCGAGGTCCGCGCCACGCATGCGACCTTCAACGCCCAATTCGCCGCCGATATCGACGTCGGGAAGGCGCGTACCATCATTCTCGCCGCCCTGATCAATGAGGCCCGCAGATGAACGCCATCGCTCGTCAAGAACCTTTCGATCTCAACGATCCTGAATTGCGCGCCCGGGCCGTTGCCGCCGCCCGCGGCGATGCCCCATTCGATATGCTCCTCACCGGCGGCCGGCTGCTCGATGCGGTGACGGGTTTGATCCGAGAAGCCGACATCGGCCTCGTCGGCGCGCTCATCGCCAGCATCCATGCCCCGGCGAGCCGCACGGACGCGGTCGAAATTGTCGATGCGACCGGCGGCATCCTGACGCCGGGCCTGATCGACATGCACATGCATGTCGAAAGCTCGATGGTGACGCCGGCGGAATATGCAAGCGCCGTGCTGCCGCACGGCGTCACGACGGTCGTCTGGGATCCGCATGAATTCGGCAACGTCCACGGCCTCGACGGCGTACGCTGGGCGATCGAGGCGGCGCGCACCCTGCCTCTGCGCATGATCCTGCTTGCTCCCTCCTGTGTGCCATCGGCGCCGGGCCTGGAACTTGCCGGCGCTGATTTCGATGCCGCCGTCATCGCCGAAATGCTGCGTTCGCCTGCCGTCGGCGGCGTTGCCGAAGTCATGAACATGCGCGGCGTCATCGACGGCGATCCGCGCATGAGCGCCATCGTCAACTCAGGCCTTGCCTCCGGCAAGCTCGTCTGTGGTCATGCCCGCGGCCTCACCGGCGCGGACCTCAACGCCTTCATGGCAGCGGGCGTCACCTCGGACCACGAACTCACCTCCGGCGCCGATCTCGCCGCCAAGCTTTCCGCCGGCCTGACGATCGAGCTGCGCGGCTCTCACGATCATCTCTTGCGGGAATTCGTCGAGGTGCTGAACGGTCTCGGCCACCTACCCTCCACCGTTACGCTCTGCACCGACGACGTCTTTCCCGATGAACTCTACCAAAGCGGCGGCCTCGATGAGGTCGCCCGCCGCCTGGTGCGCTACGGCATGAAAGCGGAATGGGCACTGCGCGCCGCGACCTTCAACGCCGCTGAGCGGCTGAAGCGTTCCGATCTCGGCCTTGTCGCCTCCGGCCGCCGCGCCGATCTCGTTCTCTTCGAGGATCTCACGGAATTGCGGGCACGCCTCGTCATATCAGACGGCCGCATCGTCGCCCGCAACGGCAGCATGGAGGCGGCCATTCAATCGCTCGATACGGCGCCGCTCATCAACTCCATCAAGCTACCGCCGCTGTCGGAGAATGATTTCCGCGTCCCTGCGAAGGGCGCGCGCGTCCGCGTCGCCACCATCGACCGTCCGCGCTTCACGCAATGGGGCGAAGCCGAAACCGAGATCCGAGACGGCTTCGTCGTGCCGCCGGCCGGCAGCGCCATGATCGCCGTCGCCCACCGCCACGGAAAGGCCGGGGGCACCCCGCGCATCGGTTTTCTCACCGGCTGGGGCGAATGGCGCGGCGCCTTCTGCACCACCGTCTCGCACGATAGCCACAACCTCACCGTCTTCGGCAGTAATGTGCGCGACATGGCGCTCGCCGCCAACGCCGTCATAACCGCCGGCGGCGGCATGGCAGTCGCCAAGGACGGCGCAATCCAGGCGATCCTGCCGCTGCCGCTCTCCGGCTTGGTCACCGACACATCGCTGAAAGACACGGCTTCGGCCTTTTCCGATATCCGCAAGGCTATGGACAAAATCGTCGACTGGAAACCGCCCTACCGCGTCTTCAAGGCCTGCTTCGGTGCAACGCTGGCCTGCAATGCCGGTCCGCACCAGACGGACCGGGGGATTGCGGATGTGGCGACGGGGAAGGTGCTGGAAAGTCCTGTACTGGAGATTCTCTAGGCCGGGACGCATAGATCAAAGGCGAAGCCACGAGAGCCCCGCCAACCCTGTGCCAAGTCGTCGAGCCAGACTTGCATGGAAATGCAACCGCAACATCATTTACAGCACCATCAGGAAGCTGTCGTAAGGCGCGACGGTGGCGCCGGCCGGGCTGCCGCATGGGCATGGCTGACGGCAGCAGCACTGGTAACGCCCGTCCCGTCATACTCGGTTACTTCGGGGCTTCCCGCCTGAGCCAGCTGACGGCAGGATCCATTTACGCCTGGGCGCTCGTGCTCATGCTCATCGGCCTGATCACCGCGGAGCTGAAACAACGGACCGCACCGGCTCAGGAAGCCTTTCTGCGATAAATGCGCCAATCGGCGGTCTCCCGCACCAGCACATAGTGGCGGGCGATATAGTGGGCATAAAGGTCGCGCAGCCCGTTGCCCGTCCAGATCTCGATCGGCCATTTCGGATCGAGGACAAGATCAACGTCGGCGAACGTCGCTTCCGCGGCCGGATGATCATCCGGTCCAAGAGTTCGCCCCCAATGATACCACACGCTGTCGCCCACCGGCGGCGTCAGCCCCAGGCCGGCGGAGAAGGGATTGACGAAATCGAGAACCGCGACGCGCTCGTCAGCAGACATCAGTTGCGACAGGGCGACCGAAGCGTCAGCCAATGTCCTGTTGTATCCCTCGAAATATTCGTATTGGCCGGCGCTCCACATCTCAACGAGCCTGATCTCGGAAAACGCCGGCAGCGGGATCGGTTTGCCTCGGCCGCCGGCAGCGTAATAGGCATGAATTGCGAGCGATGCAGTGTTGCCGACGGCGGAGGGCAACAACAGGAACCCTAGGAGTAGCGGCAGAGCGAACCGCGCCTTCCCGTATCGGGAGAGCAGCTTGGCGCGAAAGAGGCTTTCCGTGATAATGGCGGCGCTTGCGCCCAGTGTCAGAATACCGACGGTCTGGAAATTCTGCCCGATCAAGAGGATTCCGGTTGTGCCGCAGAAGGCAACGAAGAGCAGATGCCGATAACTCGGCGTCAGGTCGAGAACGATGAGCGCGACCGTCAGATAGACAAGAAGGTCGGCGAGATTGTTCCGTACGAAGTGACCGAGGGCGGTCAACGTCAGAACGCCGCCGCTGTTTTTTGCTGAAAGGCGAAGGTCAGCAAGGTAGTTGAACCCGCCGCGCCAGATGATTTCAATCGTGATGATGCTGAAGGCGATCATGCCGAGCGCCAACGTCACCCAACCGATCTGGCGACGATCGAAAAGCATGAACAACAGGAAGGCAAGCCCTACGACGCCATAGGTGATCTTGGTGTAGAGCATCAGCAACACAAGGAGACTGGCGCATGCGGCGTCGACTGCCTTGCTGTTCCCGGCGGCCGGCAACCGAGGCAGATACATCACCAGCAGTAAGCCAAGCGACGCCCACCCAATCCGGTTGTAGAACATGGCAAAGGTCAGCTCCCCTATCCGCTCGCCCGGATTTGCGGGAGCCGCAGCTATCAGGAGCAGGAAGATCGCAAGCGGCAGTCCGAACGCCTTATGCATCCGGCTGCCCACGATTTCCGCGGCAATAACCGCGAGTAGGAGAACCACTATCGCCATTCCGGCCGGCATCGCACCGCCCATATTGCCCGACAAGCCATAGCCAGCAGCGGGAATGTAAAATGTCAGCGGCCCGAGCGGCGAATGGAAGTCGACATTCGGCACCTGGCCACGTGCGATGCGGTGAGCACCATCAAGGAAAACGAAGAGGTCGTTGACGTATTTGGTCGTCGCCGTTCGGCCAGGCAGAGCGAGAAGGCAAGCGAGAATGAAGCCCATGCCAAAGATGACAGCCTGCGACCAATTCAACCGTGAAGCCGGGCGCGATGCGTCGTTTCCCGCTTGCATCGACCTTTCCGTCTCAATCACTGCACCTCGCTTTGCGCCTTCGCCTGGCGCCACTGGTAGACCGTCCACTCCGATGTCTTCTGAACGATCACGAACCGGGCCGAAAGAAACGGACCGTACAGCGCCTGAAGCGGCAGGCTGTTGATTCCTGTTTTAGGCACCATGACGATCTTTACATCCGCAAAGAGCACTTCCGGTGGGATGTAGGCTCTCTCGTTGATATTACGGTTCCAGTGAAACCAGGCGGTGTCACCGGCAGGCGGGCGAATTCCGAGGCCGGCTGAAAACGGATTGACGAAATCAAGCACAAAAACGCGCTCCGGCGGTACGGGCAACGCCTGCAGCAGCGCTCCCCCGGTGACGATGTCGTCGAGATAGCGCCTTATGAAGTCCGGTTCACCGCCGGGCGGATCAATCTCGCGAACATCGTCAAAACGCGGCAGCCCGAGAGATTGCCCGGCTTTCTCAGCCGCAAGCGCTGTATGCAGAATGAGGGCTGCAGCGTGGTGTACGATCGGCGGCAACAGGAACAAGGTCGCGAGCAGCGAAAGAGCGCCGGCAGGAAGAGCCAAGCCAACCGCCCTTCTCCTTTCAGCGCCTTTCTGAAAACAGGCGGCTTTCTGCACCAGAGCGGCTGCGCCGCAGTAGAGCGTGATAATGCCCCAGCTGTGGGCGTTCTGATTGATGATCGCCAGGCCGGCGCCTGTGCAGAACCCGGAGAAGAGAAGATCTCGGAAGCTGCGGGTTTGCCAGATGGCGATCAAGGCGAAGGTCGCGAACACGACGAGGTCGGAAAGGTTCTCACGCAGGTTCTTCAGGATGCTGGCGACATCATGGCCGCCGCTGACACGCGCCGCCGCCCGCAGATCCTCTATATGCTGAGCGGTTCCGCGCCAGAAGAACTCGATGGCGATCATGGCCAGCCCCGTCAGCAGCAGGGCGGTCACGGCCCAGCGGCGCTGCTGCCGATCCAAGAGCATGACGACGAGAAAGGCGGTTCCGGCGAGCCCGTAGGTCGCCTTGGTATAGAACGAGACGAGCAGAAGAAAGACGGCGGCAAGGGCATCGGCGGCATCGCTTCGCCCGCGCGCGGGCTGCGGCGTCAGATACATCACCAGCAGCAGGCCGAGCGCGACCCAACCGATGCGGTTATAAAACATCGCGAAGGAAGGATACCAGATGGAACTGCCGAGATTGATCGGCGCCGCGAGGATGAGAATGAGGAATATGCCGAGCGCGGCCGCCAATGACGGGCTGAGGCGGGACACGAGGATGCGGATCATCGCCGGGATGAAGGCGACGATAACGATAGCCATTCCGACCGGTATGGCAGCGCCGAAATTCCCCGTCAGGTGGTATCCAGCCGCCGGGAGATAAAAGACGAGTGGCCCGAGCGCCGTGTGGAAATCGCGGTTCGGCACCTGACCGAACGTGATGCGGTGCGCACCGTCGATAAAGACCAGCACGTCATTGATAAAGGCGGCGTTGATGGTCCTTCCGGGCAAGGCAAGCATGGCCGCACAGGCCAATGCCGTTAGAATGATCGCGCCTTCTGCCGACAGCAACCGCCGTATCCTCGCCGCCGGTCGCTTGCTGGCACCTGCTCCCGTTCCGATGGTCGCATAGGCGGCGTGATTGCCCGGTTCCGTCATAGCCGCAACCTCTTGAAGATCGGCTCCGGGATTGACCGGATCACCGTCATCAGCGGTCGCCATATTCGTCTGACGTAGACGACGTCCCCGCCTCTGCTGTCCTCGGCGACAGTAAAGATCTTTTGCGCGACCTCCCGAGGTTCGGCGGTGAGAAGCGGCGGGAGTTTCATCCCATGCGTCATGCGTGTCCGAACGAAACCGGGCTTCACGGTGAGCACGCGCACCCCGGACCCCGACAGCCTATTCCTCAAGCCGGACAAGAATGCAGTCAGCCCGGCTTTGGCGGCGCCATAGACATAGTTGGACGCGCGTCCACGATCGCCGGCGACGGAGCTTATGCCGACGATGGTACCTGATCCTCTCGCCGCAAAACGTTCCGCCAGCAGACCGAGAAGCAAAGCTGGTCCTTCGAAGTTTGTCCGCATGATCATAGTGGCGTGCTCGAGTTCCCGTTCGGCGCGAGACTGCTCGCCCAGTTCGCCAACGACACAGACCACCGTGTCAGGCAGAGGCGAAACGACGCCCAGGAAATCTTCGAAGCGGCTTGTAGCGAGGATATCGAGTTCGTGAACCAGGACCTCAGCGCCGGTCCGCGCGCTGATGTCGTCGGCTTCGCGTTGTACGGCGGAGCGCTTTCGTCCGGTGAGAAGTACGTTCCATCCCGCCTCGGCATAGATCAGCGCCGTAGCGCGACCAATATCCGACGTCCCGCCTATCAGGAGCAGTGTGTTGCCGATCCCCGTCATATGCCGAGCCTCTTTGCCAAGCGGGAACTAAAGTGACGATCGGCGCCCGTTACTTTGCGTAGCTCTTTGAAGGCAGCCAACCGGGGGTAACCGGCTTCGAATGTGTGACGTGACTGTCGTGCATCCTTGGCGAGATAGAGCCGCCCCCCTGCCTTGACAACCAGCTCGTCGATTTCGTCGAGCAGCCGGAACACCTCCTGCGTGACGGGAAGGTCGAGTGCGAGCGTGTAGCCCGGCGCGGGAAAGGACAGCAGCCCGCTTCCGCCCCCCAGCTTCTTCAGAACGGCAAGAAAGGAGCCTTTTCCCGAGCGCGCAAAGCGCTCGAGAATGCCGCTCAGGACTGGAAGCGCGTCCTCGGCTGGAACCACACACTGATGCTGCAGGAAGCCCCGCCTGCCATAAAGCCGGTTCCATTCAAGGATACCGTCCAGTGGAAAGAAGTATTTATCCCAGTGGACCAGCGACGTCTTGGCCGCCTTTCGCGCTCCCGCTCTGAAATAAAGCTCGTTGAAGGCTGCAACGCCTCTTTTGCTGAGCACCCATTGCGGCAGATCGAATGGCAGTGAAAACCTCCCCGCGTTTTTCTCTGCAAAACGATCGGCATCCGGCATGCCGCCGACCTGGTCCAGCGTCGCGTGTTCGCCGGCGAAAATCAGCGAGCGTCCAAGGGAAGCGCCTTGCGAAAGGCAATCGATCCAGGCGACCGAATAAGTGACATCCTCGGTCTGCTGCAGCGCCTTCAACGCCTCGCCAAGGTTTTCCGTGACGATCGTCTTTTGCGCGATCCAGCCGGATTCGATCGGTTTCAAGCGGAAGGTCGCTTCCGCGATGATCCCGGTCATGCCCATGCCACCGACCGTCGCGAAGAAAAGCTCGGGATTGCGCCTGCGGCTACAGGTGAGGATCTCTCCGCCGGCGACTGCCAGCTTGAGCTCGCTGACATGATCCCCGAACCCGCCGTCGCGATGATGGTTCTTGCCGTGCACGTCAGAGGCGATCATGCCGCCGACCGTGACGAATTTGGTGCCCGGTACCACAGGCGGAAAATAGCCTCTCGGGACAAACGAGCGCAGAATGTCCGAGAGCATTACGCCCCCTTCCACGGTCAGCGTCGCATTGGTGGGATCGAAGCTCCGCATCCGGCTCAAACCACGGCACATCAAGGTAGAGTGTTCGCCGATCGCCGCGTCACCATATGAGCGCCCATTTCCGCGCCCGATCAATCCCACGCGATCGGCCACGATGCCTGCAAGCGCTTGCGGCAGCTGGCAGTCGATTGCCTGGCTCTCATGGCGCGGATACCGTCCCCAGCCTTCCATGAGTTTGTTACGCCTCCTCTGGTTTGAAGACGAATTTCCGGTCCATTGCGTATTTGGAGATGTAGCCGATCGCCAATCCGAGCGCTCCGCCGGTGTATTTTGCGAGCTCCGTCTTCCAGACCGTCCAAAAAGCAATTTCGAACCCCCAGAATATGAGCGTCGTCAGGATACTGAACAGGCCGTAAAGCGCCACCTTGAGCATCTCGTCGCCATATGACGTGTAGCCGTCGAAGAAGATCCATCTTTTGTCGAGGACGTATTTCAAGCCGAAGCCGGCAGCGGTCCCTGCGAGCATCGATGGCACGAGGCTCGGCGATGGCGCCAGCTGCATGACAGCAGCCTGGACTGCGAAGTTGGCGGCGGTGGAGAGCATGGCGAAGGCGAGGTAGCGGGTTGCGAGGCCCGCCGAAGTGCTTCGCTCTGAGGACTGACGACCCATTCGGCCACCTCACATTGCGGCAATGACAAGTACGCCGGCGACGCCGAGCGTGACGATGCTGACCTTGTCCTTGATCGCGAAGACCACTGGATCGTCATGCATCTGCCCCCGGTGGGCGAGCATAAGGATGCGGGCAATCCAGCAGGCAAGAATTGGTCCGGCCAACCACAGCATCGCTGGCCGGGTGTAGATGTCTTGGGCACTGTCGCTTGCGGCATAGAGGGCAAATAACGTCAGCGCGTTCATTCCCGCTCCGGCCGCCAGGGCGCCCACCATACCGATATCCGCCTTCCTGTAGTCGCGGCTCTTGGAATCCGGCAGGTGCGCGGCGCGGCGTGAAATGAGCTCGGTGTATCGCTTCACCAAAGCGAGCGAGAGGAACCAGCTCATCATGAAGGCAAGCAGCCAGGGCGATGGCCACACCGAGACGGCGGCAGCGCCGCCGATCACCCGCGTGGTGTAAAGAGAGGCGAGAGCCACCACGTCCAGGATCATCTTCCGCTTGAGGAAGAATGAGTAGGCGGTGGTCAGGGCGAAATATCCCGCGAGTACGAGCACGAAGACGGGTGACACCACGGCGGCCACCGTAAACGACAGAAAAAGCAGGATCGGGATTGCCAGCAGAGCGTGCGACAGCGGGATCTCGCCACAGGCAAGGGGTCTGCGGCATTTGGTTTTATGGCGGCGGTCGTCCTGCAGATCGACCAGGTCGTTCAGGAGATAAACGCCCGAGGCACAAAGCGAAAAAGCCACCAAAGCCAGGCCGGCATTCGCAAGGCTATGGAGGTCAAAGAGTTGATTTGTCAGTAACGGGATAAAGACCAACCCGTTCTTGACGTATTGATGCACTCGCAACGAGCGCGTCCAAATCCGCCATGTCGGTCTGTCGTGGCTAAGATGCTCGACGTTGTCGCATTGGCGCGAAAGCTCTCGCGCAACTGCCGCCGATGTCCTTATCGCATAAGATTTTGCGGCGTGGCGCCAGACTGGCAAGTCGGCCGGGTCATTGCCGATATAGTCGAAACCACCCTCTCCGAAGGCGGCGACGAGCTCTGCCGCCTTCACCTCGGCGACACAGTTCATCGTCTCGTTCGTTGCAAACCAGCCGGTGAAGAGGCCGAGGTGGTCGGCAATCGCGCAAACCAGGCGTTCGTGGGTTGCAGAAGCGAGATAAACCGAACGCCCCTCCTCCCGTGCGGCCTTGATGACGTTCAGCACTTCCGCGTCATAAGGAAGGATAGCCGGATCGAAATCCGCTGGTTGAGAAAGGCGGTGCTTCAGACACGCTTTTCCGGCGAACAGCGACCTGATGAAATCGACGATCGAATGGGGCCGGCGGCTAAGCTCAGAGAAGATCGTCTCGATCAGCAGGTCCGATCGCACCAGGGTGCCGTCAAGATCAACCACCAACGGGCGGGGCGGCAGCGGTTTTTGGAGGTCCGGTGGACTGTCCACCGGCAATGCCGCGGGCTCAGCTCCAGGCCACTCGTCCTCGTCGGCTCTCGGCAAAAAATCTCTTCGCAGCTGGAATTCGTGATGCAGCTCGTTCAAAGGATTTCCCTTATGCTTTGAAACCGTGAAAGCCCGCCGAACCACGGCTAAGCGATTTGGTTCCATCACCCAAATGGGTGATCTGCACCGCAGGTTGAGTTTATCGGCGCAGATTAGGAATCTCTCCCGGAAAACTTGCGGCCTCGCCAACTGAATCATCGAATGTCGTGTTCGCGTCCGGGCAAATTTCGAGCTTTGTACAAAACTAAATGACGCGCCGAAGGCGGAGCAAACCGACGATACGCCGGTTCGAGGACCGTAAAAATTGGTGTGGAATGCGTATTGTGATGAATCTGGCTCTGCTTTTCGGGGCGTTGACATTGACATGTTAGATGCTGGGAGGAGCTGCCTCGCGCCGGTTCCGGGCTTTCTTCGCAGCCGCGCTGGGTATGGTCGTTTTTCGAGCGGTGCAACTCGCGGCTGTCTATCAATCGGTTGATGGACCTATTCCGGTGATGCTCGAAAACGGAGCGATGGACACCGCTTAAACCTTCAACTCCCCCTCCACCAACGCTACCCAGTAAGCCGCCCCGTATCCAAGCGCCTCATCGTTGAAATCATAAGCCGTGTTGTGATGCAGCGCCCCATCAACCGCCGGCCCGTTGCCCAGCCAGACATAACAACCCGGCGCATTCTCAGCCAAGAAGGCAAAGTCATCTCCGGCCGTCGATGGCGGAAAACTCCTCCGTACTTTTTCACCAAAGACGGCGCCGGCGGCGGCCAGCGCCCGTGATGCCGCATCCGCATCATTGACGACAGGCGGTATCCGCCGCTCAAAACGATAGTCGGCTGATACGCCGTGCATCGCAGCCGTCCCACTCGCCAATCGACCGATTTCGGTTTCCAGCTGGTCGCGCACCCCAGGCGAATAGGCCCGTGCCGTGCCGCCGATCTCGACGATATCGGGAATGACGTTCAACGCCTTGGCATCGCCCGCCTGCAGGAAGCAGGCGCTGACGACCGCCGGTTGCAGCGGGTCGACAACGCGGCCAACGATCGTTTGCAGCGATGACAGGAAAGTACCGGCTGCCGTGATCGGATCACGGCCGAGGTGCGGCTTGGCGCCGTGCGTGCCGACGCCGCGAAAGGTGATGCGCCAGCTGTCGGAGGAGGCGAGCTGTGGCCCCTCGACCACGGCAATCTCGTCGACAGCAAGCCCCGGCATATTGTGCAGGCCATAAACGGAATCGCAGGGGAAAAGCCGGAAGAGCCCTTCCTCGACCATGCGCTTCGCGCCGCCGCGGCCCTCTTCGGCCGGCTGGAAGATGAAATGCACGGTGCCGGAAAAATTCCGCGTCGCCGCCAGGTGCCGCGCGGCGCCGATCAACATTGCCGTATGGCCATCATGGCCGCAGGCATGCATCTTTCCCGGCACTGTCGATTTATAGGGCCGCCCCGCCATTTCAGGCATCGCGAGCGCATCCATATCAGCCCTCAGCCCGATCCTGCGCGTGCCATTGCCGACCTGCAGCGTGCCGACCACGCCGGTGCCGGCAAGCCCGCGATGCACGGCGATGCCGGCCTCCTCGAGAAGCTTTGCGGCGATACCGGCGGTGCGCTCCTCCTCGAAACCGAGTTCCGGATGGGCGTGCAGATCGCGGCGCAAGGCGGTGAGGAACAGCAGATCGTCCTTGATCCGGGCAGGAATGCTCATGGGCCTGGATATCCCTCCATGTGAAACGGGCGCCCGAACGGCGCCCGCGTCAGATCATTCGTTGTCCATCAAACAACTCGCGAGTTCAACCCTCAAGCTTCTTCGACGAACACCTCCTCGCGCTTCCTCCTGACGCTCGGCAGGAAGACCACGATCAGTACGGCGACCGCGATTGCCAGAAGCGTGGCGCTGATCGGCCGCGTGATGAAGGTGCTGGGGTCACCGCGCGACAGGATCATGGCGCGTCTGAGATTCTCTTCCAGCAACGGCCCGAGCACGAAGCCGAGCAGCAGCGGCGCCGGCTCGCAGCGGAGCTTGGCCAGCACGTACCCGATGAGACCGAAGAAGGCGACGGCATAGAGGTCGTAGACGTTGGAATTGACGCTGTAGACCCCGATCGAGCAGAAGGCCATGATGATGGGGAAGAGCACGTAATAAGGCACCGTCAACAGCTTCACCCAGAGTCCGATCAGCGGCAGGTTGAGGATGACGAGCATCAGATTGCCGATCCACATCGAGGCGATGATGCCCCAGAACAGCGCCGGCTGCTCGGTGGCGACGTTCGGGCCCGGCACGATGCCCTGGATGATCATCGCACCGATCATCAGCGCCATCACCGGATTGGCCGGAATACCGAGCGTCAGCAGCGGAATGAACGAGGTCTGCGCTCCGGCATTATTGGCCGATTCCGGCCCTGCGACGCCGGCGACCGCGCCTTGGCCGAATTCCTTCGGCGTCTTCGACAAGCGCTTTTCCACCGTATAGGAGGCGAAGGAAGCGAGGATCGCCCCGCCACCGGGCAGGATGCCAAGCGCCGAACCGATCGCGGTGCCGCGGATGATGGGCGCGATCATCTCCTTGAATTCCTGGCGCGAAGGCAAGAGACCCGATACCTTGGCCATCAGCACCGTGCGTGTCGACTCTCCCTCGAGATTGCGCAGGATTTCAGCGACGCCGAAGACGCCGACGGCGAGCGCCACGAAATTCAGCCCGTCGGCATATTCGCGGATGCCGAGCGTGAAACGCGGCGTGCCGGTATAGATGTCGGTGCCGACGAGGCCGAGCAGCAGCCCGAGCGCCACCATCGCTAGCGCCTTGACGACTGAGCCGTGCGCCAGCGCGATCGAGGAAACGAGGCCGACGATCATCAGCGAGAAATATTCAGCCGATCCGAATTGCAGCGCGATGTCGGTCAGCGGCGGCGCGAAGACCGCAACGAGAAAGGTCGAGACCGTACCGGCGAAGAAGGAGCCGAGGGCCGCGATCGCCAGCGCCGCCCCCGCCCTGCCCTTGCGCGCCATCTGATAGCCGTCGATCGCGGTGACGGCAGAGGAGGATTCGCCCGGCATGTTGATGAGGATCGCCGTTGTCGAGCCGCCATATTGCGCACCGTAATAGATGCCGGCGAGCATGATGAGTGAGGAGACCGGCTCGAGCTGGAAGGTGATCGGCAAGAGCATGGCGATCGTCGCCGTGGCGCCGATGCCGGGCAGCACGCCGATCAGCGTGCCGAGCAGCACGCCGATCAGGCAGAAGAGAAGATTGTCGAACGTTGCCGCCGTGGCAAAGCCGAGCGCGAGATTGCTGAAAAGATCCATCGTCGCCTCCTAGAACCGGACCCAGGGGCCGAAGCGTTCGAACGGCAGTCCGAGCCCATAGCTGAAGACCGCGACCGAAAAGATCGTCAGCAGCAGCGACAGGATGACCGCGAACACCAGGTTCATCTTGCGCGACGCAAAGCAGGCGATGAAGGCTGTGAAGAACAGCGCCGGCGCAAATCCAAGCCCGCGCACCGTCAATCCGAAGAAGACGGGAGCCGGCAGAATGAAGAGCATGCCGCGCCAGGCGAAGGGATCGACCGGCTCCCCCTCTACACGCAGCGCCTGAATGAAGATGATCGCGCCGAGAAGTATCAGCGCGCACGCAAGGATGAACGGGAAATAGCCGGGACCCATGCGCAATGCCGTACCCAGGTCGAGCCCGACCGACTGATAGGCAAAGAAAGCGCCGGTCGCGACGAACAGCGCGCCGCAGATCGCATTGGTACTATCGAAACTGATGGATTTCATGGTGTCTCCCGGAGTTGGAGATGGTTGATGTCGTACCGTGGCGCGCCCTCATCCGCCCTGCCGGGCACCTTCTCCCCCAGGGGAGAAGAAGACTCGCGGCACGCTCTTCCCGTCTTTCGACAGCCACGACATTGCGGCGGATGCAGCCTACACATGCGACGTCCACCTCTTCCCAGCGGGGAGAGAGGGCTACTGGCACCCCCTCACGACTAGTCCGCATATTCCCCGGCAGCCTCGATCACCGGCTTCCAGCGGGCAATCTCGCTTTCGAGCTTGGCCTTCAAAGCAGCAGGCGTCGCATCTGCATCGGAAGACGGCGCTGTGCCGAGTTCGGCGAAGCGAGCGCCGACATTCGGATCCTTCAGCGCCAGCTGCAGCGACTTCGACAGGCGTTCGTTGATCGCGGCCGGCGTACCCTTCGGCGTGTAGATGCCATGCCAGATACCGACTTCGAAGCCCGGCAGGCCGGCTTCGACAGCCGTCGGTACGTCCTTCAGCACGTCGAGGCGCTTCGGTGAGGTCACCGCATAGGCCTTGATCGTGCCGCCCTTAATCTGCTTCGTGGTGTTGGTGGTCTGGTCGCACATGATATCAACCTGGCCGCCGAGCAGATCCGTCATCGCCGGGCCAGTTCCTTTATAAGGAACGGTCGTGAGCGGCGTCTGGATAGCGCTCATGAACATCATGCCGCAGAGATGCGAAGCCGCACCGATGCCGGCATTGGCGACGGTCACCTTGTCCTTGTTGGCCTTGACATAATCGATCAGTCCCTTGAGATCGGTCGGCTCGAAATCCTTGCGCGCGACGATCGTCATCGGCACCTCGGTGACGAGGCCGACATATTCGAAGGCGCCGAGCGTGTCATAGGCGAGCTTGCGATAGAGGGTGGCGCTTGTCGCCATGCCGATATGGTGCAGCAGGACCGTGTAGCCATCGGGATCGGCATTCGCCACACGGCCGGCGCCGAGCGTGCCGCCGGCGCCGCCGACATTTTCGACCACGATCTGCTGACCGAGATCCTTCGACATGGATTCAGCCACCAGGCGTGCGACGGTATCGGTCGGGCCGCCCGCCGCAAAGGGGACGACCATGGTGATGGTGCGCTCAGGATAGGTCTGCGCGGAAGCGACACCGGCTAGAAGAGAAACCGCGGCAGCCGCGGTCAGGCCGAGCACGGCCTTCAGGATTTTCATCGTTTCCTCCCTGATGAAACAGCAAGCCCGCCGACACATCCTCCGCGCCGGCGATCACCTATTTGCCGCCGGCAGAAATCGAGCCGCAATCATTACCGTCGCTTTCGCAAGACGAATCTCCGGCAGTGCAATGCAGCATGGGTCGATTTGGAAACAAACGGCATAGGCGATGGGTGGATTTCCACCCAACACGCGACGGTCCAGGGCTACAGCACCATTGCCCCGGAGAATGCACCAGAGACCCAAAGTCAGCTTTCGGTAGTCAGCATCCGCTTGTCGAGGCCGTATTTTTGCATCTTTTCGTAAAGGGTCTTGCGGGAGATGCCGAGGGATTCGTAAACCGGCCTGAGGCTGCCGCCATGCGCCACCAGCGCGCTGGCGATAATCCCCCGCTCGAATTCGGCGACCCGCTCCGCAAGCCCAGTTGCCTCTTCGGCCTGCCGTCCGCCATTATCGAGCCCAAGGACCAGACGATCGGCGGCATTCCTCAACTCGCGCACATTGCCGGGCCAGTCGCGTTGGGCGATGTCGGAGATCACCTCCGGCGGCACGGCCACCTCGTCGCGGCCGTAGCGGGCGGCCGCTTCCCGCACCAGCTGCAGGAAGAGCAGCGGAACGTCCGCCCGCCGCTGCGATAGCGACGGCACATGCAGCGTTGCGACGTTCAGTCGGTAGAGGAGATCGGCGCGGAAGCGGCCCGCGGCCACTTCAGCCTCCAGATCGACCTTGCTCGTCGCGATGAAGCGCACGTCGAGCGGCACGACCTCGTTCGATCCGAGCCTGGAGATCACCCGCTCTTGCAGCACCCGCAGGAACTTCGCCTGCAGGTCGAAGGGCATGGAGCCGATCTCGTCGAGCAGGATGGTGCCGCCGCGGCCATGTTCGAACTTGCCGTAACGCGGCCTGACGGCGCCGGGAAAGGCCCCGGCCTCGTGGCCGAAGAGCTCGCTCTCGATCAGATTTGCCGGCAGGGCGGCGCAATTGATCGCAATGAACGGCCGGCTCGCCCGGGCGCTGATATCGTGAAGTGCGCGGGCCACGACCTCCTTGCCCGCCCCGGTCTCGCCGACGATGAGGGTATCGGCATCGCTGGCGCCGATCGCGCGGATACGATAGCGCAGATCCACCATCACCTGCGTTCGCCCCGGCAGCCGCGCCTCGATATCGTCGCGTTTGCCGGCGACCGCCTTCAGCAGCCGGTTTTCGAGCACGAGGCCGCGCCGCTCCATCGCCCGGCGAATGACGCCGGCAAGCATCTCCGCCGTGAACGGCTTCTCGATGAAATCATAGGCGCCCTCACGCATTGCCTTTACCGCAAGCTGGACGTCGCCGTGGCCGGTGACGAGGATAACGGGCACCTCCTGATCGATCTCACGGATCTTCTGCATCAAGGTCATGCCGTCCATGCCGGGCATGCGGATATCGCTGACGACGACGCCGGGAAAGCTGTAACCGATCAGCTCCAGCACATGGTCGCCGTTCGAAAAAGTCTCGACGCTGAAGCCGGAGAGCTCCAGCGCCTGCGCCGTCGAGCGGCGCAATTCTTCCTCGTCGTCGACGAGCAGGATCTTCGCATCGTTCATTCCGCCGCCTCCGGCATCCCTACTGCCGACTGCAGCACGATGCGGAACTCCGCGCCCCCTTCGGGATGATTGGCAGCCGTCAGGCTGCCGCCGAAATCCTTGACGATGTTATAGGAGATCGAAAGCCCGAGGCCGAGCCCCTTGCCGACACCCTTGGTCGTGAAGAAGGGATCGAAGATACGCTCGGCGATTGCCGCCGGCACGCCAGGCCCATGGTCACGCACCGTCAGCACCACCTTGCCAGCCTCTTCGAAGGCCGAAACCTCGATGCGCCTGTCATCCAGCCCTTCCACCGCATCGGCGGCATTGGAGATCACATTCACCAGCACCTGCTGCAGCCGCACCGAACCGGCGCGCACCACCGGCGGCCGCGCTCCGAGATCGAGCCGGAGGTCGGCGTCCGCCGCCTTCAGCCGCCAGGCGATGATCTCCAGCGTGTCGCGCATCGCCTCATCGAGCGAAACCGGCCCGAGCTTCTCGTTCGGCTTGCGGGCAAAGTTGCGCAGGTGCCGGCTGATCGAGGCCATGCGGTCGATCAGCCCGCCGATCCGCCTTATATTATCCCGCGCCTCCTCCGTCCGGCCGCGGTCGATCAGGACGGCGGCGCTGTCCGTATAGGTCTTGGCAGCGGCGAGCGGCTGGTTGAATTCATGCGAGAGGGCAGCCGACATCTGGCCGAGCCCGGCGAGTTTACCTGCCTGGATGAGATCGGCCTGGGTCTGGCGAAGCTGCTGCTCCGTCACACGCCGCTCGGCGATTTCCTCCTCGATGCGGCTGTTGACCCGGGCAAGATCGGCCGTGCGCTCCTCCACCCGCCGCTCGAGCTCGCCCCGTGCTTCTGCCTGCATCTGCATGCGCTCGGCCAATCGCGCCCGCCGCTGGCGAATGACCGCTACAGCGAGGCCGGCGATGCAAAGGATGAGAAAGACGGCGACAAGCGCGGTGCGCGCCTGGGCGCGGATGGAGCTCGTTTCCATCAGCACATTCACCGTCCAGTCCTCGGCCGGCATGTAATGCGACAGCACCAGATATTCGCTTGCGCCCCGATCGCTCGCCAGCGTCATCAGATCATGCGGCTCGAAGCGATGGCGCGTCACCGGCAGCGCCGTCAGCTTCGCATTGGCGTAGCGCCGCGACGCCTCGGTCCGGGCAATACGATCGGCTGTCAGCGGCAGGATCGCGCCATAGAGCCATTCCGGGCTGCCGGACATGAAGATGATGCCCTCGGGATCGGAGACGAAGATCTTGTATTCGCCACCGCTCCAGGAGGATTCGATCATGTCGATATCGACTTTGAAGACGATGACACCGCGAATATCCGCGCCGACCCTGATCGGAGCAGAGAAATAGTAGCCGCGCTTTAGCGATGTGGTGCCGAGAGCATAAAACCGCGCTTGGCGGCCTTCGATCGCTTCCTGGAAATAGGGCCGGTAATTGAAATTCTGGCCGACGAAGCTCCCCGGTCCATCGTAATTGCTCGCCGCGATCGTCTCCCCGTCCGGCTTGACCACATAGATGTCGGAGGATTTTAGAAGGCCGTTGATCTCCTTGAGATAGAGATTGGCTGCATCACGCAGCGCCATGTCGTCGGGCGCACTGACCAGTTCCTTGATATCGTCGTGATCGGCGATCAGCGCCGGCAGCGCCTCATAGCGGTTGAGGTGACCGCTGAGCGCTGAGACGGCAAGGCGCAGCGCCGTTCCCGCCTGGGCCGAAGCCTCCTGCATATAGGCGCGCGTCGCAATCGCGCTCCCATAGGTGAAGAAGGCGAAAATGACGAGCGGCACCAGCAGCAGCGCCGCTATCGCACGATATCTCGAAGACAGATCCGGCTCCTCCCTTTCTGCCTTCACTCCCCAGCAAGGCATACCCGCCGGCCCAGTTTAATGAGGCAAGCGAAGATTTCCAAGGGCTCGCCGAAACTTGACACTCGGCGGGGGCGGATGTCCTATTGTTGCGCTGCAAGGAGACCCATTCATGAGCGACGACCAGACGCCCGTCGACAGCAAGCTTACCAGCTCCAAGCGCCGCTGGGCGTCAGAGGGCAAGTTCCTGACCGGTCGCATCACTAGGCCCGAAGCCGAGCGCCTGCCGCCCGGCCAGCACCTGGTCAAGAACTGGCCGGTGCTCGATCTCGGCCAGCAGCCGGTCATCTCAACCGAGAGTTGGCGGCTTGAAGTGCGCGGCCTCGTCGAAACGACACTCACCCTCACCTGGGGCGATTTTCAGGCGATCGGGCAGAGCACCAGGGTCAGCGACATCCACTGCGTCACCACCTGGTCGCGCTACGATAACAAATGGAAAGGCGTTTCGACGCGGGATCTGCTCGATCGCGCCATGCCGAAACCGCAAGCGGCCTACGTCATGCTGACAAGTTATGACGGCTACACCACCAACCTGCCGCTTGCCGATTTCGCCGCCGATGATGCGATACTCGCGACATCATGGGAAGGCCTGCCGCTGACACCGGAGCACGGAGGCCCGATGCGGCTCGTCGTGCCGCATCTCTATTTCTGGAAAAGCGCCAAGTGGCTGCGCCGCATCGAGCTAATCGCCGCCGACGAGGCCGGCTTCTGGGAAAAGAACGGATACCATATGCATGGTGATCCGTGGCGTGAGCAGCGCTATTCCGACGACTGAGCCTTCGGCCGCAGGAAGCGGCGTAGTGCAAGAACGGCAAGACCGAACAGAGCGGCCAACCCCGTCAGTGAGACCATGCTGGCAGGATGAAGCGGCACCTTGCTCCAATTCGGCTTGACTATATTGGCGGTATTGAACGCCTCGCCGCTGAACTGACAGGTGATGAAGGCAAGTCCGCGGCCCGCCATCTCGGCGTCGATGGCCGAGATGATTTGGCCCGCCGCAGTTGCCTCCCGCGGCATCTCACGCATCGCCATCAGCAAGGCTTTGGTCGCCGCGAGATAAGCATGGGCGCATTCGTTGAACGGGCTCTCTTCGTCCGTCACACTGCCCGGTATCCGTCCCCAGAGGCAATAGGAATACTGGATTTCCGAGTAGTTCAGGACACGCCGGAACGGTTCGTTCGTATCGGCCGCCCGTGACGCCAGCGTGCTGATGCTGCTGCGATACTCCGAAATGACCGCCATCTCGCCGTGGGAAATTGCCGGAATATCGAGCCCGGCATGGGAGCCGCCAGAGCTGCCCCCATGGGCGAGGGCATTTCCGATAAAGATTGGCAACAGGCTCGCGACGAGACCGAGAAAAGCAAACCTGCCGATATGCCGCATCACCGGAACGCCGGCCGCAGTCCACTCCTGGCGGCAAGACCCCTTTCTGCCAGCACTCCGAAAACAAGACCGAGCGTTGCCCATAGGATCGCGTGCATACCGAGCGAGGTGGTGCGGAAACGCCAGAGCACCATCGCCGAGAAATTCTCGGGCACCTCGTTGATCGGCGGCAGCAGATAAAGCACGAAGCCGATGAAGACGAGATAGGCTATGCCGGCAATGATCGCGCCGTTCCAGAGACCGAAGCGATCGCCAAGGCGGCGCGACAGCGCGATCGCGGCAACTAGCGAGGCGAGCGAAACCACGATCATCAGGAAGAACAGTTCGGTCCTGACGCCGATCGTATCGGGATTGCCGACCGCCGGCGGGTTGGCCGGATATTTGATGCCGGGAACCAGAACGACCGCCACGAAAGCGGCAATGGCGATGACGGCCGAGGTGCCGCGCGGCGAAAGGCTGCTGAAGCGGCCGTGGACGAAGGCGAAGGCGAGCGAAAAAAGCCCGCCGACGGCGATGCTGTAGGCCATGACG
The DNA here is from genome assembly GCF_002204185.1 of Rhizobium esperanzae. Classification (GTDB taxonomy): domain Bacteria; phylum Pseudomonadota; class Alphaproteobacteria; order Rhizobiales; family Rhizobiaceae; genus Rhizobium; species Rhizobium esperanzae. The sequence continues at coordinate 38,215 of NZ_MXPU01000015.1, forward strand.
CCGGTGAAAAGGCCGAGACCGGCCTGTGTGGCCCGGCTGACGATTTCAGGTTCGGCAGTTTCGCCCGTCGCCTGGGCGCTCGCCTCCTCGAAAGCGATTGCCGCATCGACCAGCGGCTCGCCGAAGATATGCGCAAAAGCGAAAACGAGGATACCAGCAATCAGGCCCGCGAGCATGCCGCGAAGCAGGAGCTTTCCAACCATGTCAGTATTCCCCCTAAGCATGTCGCGCAAAGTATGCAGCGGTTTTTGCGATACCGACATGCGTAAAACAAAGACCTAAAGCGCGAGAAGCGAATCCGAAAGATCGCGATGCGCTAGTGGCAGGGAAAGCCGAGGAGATGGCGGCCGTCATGCACGAATTCGTGCACATACATGCCGTTGAACAGCGCCATCGCGCCTTCCTCGGTGCCGACGAAATAAAGAACGATGAGCATCAGCAGACCGCCGAAGATCGCCCAGGGAAGGATCTCGCCGACCGGGATCGGGGCCGGCGCCGCAACGGGCGCGAAAGTGGTGTCAGACATGTATTCCTCCGGAATGACGCGTTCAGTCGAAAGAGTGTTGTGCGGCAGGGTCTGACTTCCAGCGTGAAGAGCTTTCGACACACTGGTCACAGTGGCGCGACCGCGCCGGATTTCCACCGGCTTCCAAACCCGCAACAGCACGGTTATATCTGCACGCCGAAGGGACTGTCAACGAAACTTCACGAAGCCGGCAACCTCGTCCCCACCCCATCCTCGGAGATCAGAACGCCGTGAATACGCGCCTCACCTGGATCTGTAACGGCGCGACGGCGGCGAACCGCAAAGCCCTGTTTCCCCTCGACGAACCGCTGGAAAAAAAGGCAGTGGAAGAAGCAGGCAGAATCGGCGCCGTGCCCCACGCCGATCGTATTGTCACAAGCCCCGCCTTGCGCGCCCGCCAGACGGCTGAGGCGCTCCGTCTCAAAGCGCAGATTGATCCGTCGCTTCGAGATTGCGACCATGGCCGCTGGGCTGGCAAATCGATCGAGGCGATCGAGGCGGAAGAGCCGGAAAATCTCATGGCCTGGATGACGGAGCCGGGGGTGGCCCCGCACGGCGGCGAGAGTCTTCTCGACCTGCGAAAGCGCGTCGCTGGCTGGATGGATGCCCAGTCCGCCCAAAGCGGTCACGTGATCGCCATCAGCCACGCGGCCGTCATCCGGGTTGCAGTCGCGCATGTGCTTCAGGCGCCACCCTCCTCCTTCTGGCTGAGCGACGTCGAGCCACTCGCCATCCTTCGCATGACCAGCAACGGAAGCCGCTGGGCTCTTCGCTTCCAGCATTAGCGATTCCTCATTTTATCCAGCCTTACACAAGCAAATCGCGTCATCCCTGTTGAACCCGGTCTTGCGGGGACTACTTCCTTGTCCCAAGGAGATGGAAGAATGACATATGATTGGAGTGGAGAACGGACGCGGCGCCTGCGGTTGATGCGCTTCGCCACGTTCACGGTTTTGGCCGGTCTCATCGTCAGCGTTCCGCTGCTGATCGTCACCGCCTGAAGCACGAGAAAGGGCGAGCATGCGGCAGCACGCTCGCCTTCGTCTTCTTCCGTGTCTTTTATAACGCCGCTCCCCCTTCGCTGACAAAGCGATGCGCCTCCACGGGCGCTGCGACAAGCTGCCCCTTCTGGAAATTCGCCTTCTGGTTTCAACGAACATTTCAGACTTTTGTGATATCTCGACGCGGGTGGAGATGGAGAAGGCATAATGCCGGTGTTTTTCCAGAGCAGGGCCGGAAGGCAATGCATGTCGATCGCCGGTTTGGGGATTACCCTCTGGCTCCTCGCTACGCTGTTGCGGTTCGACGACGGCCTGGTTTCATTCATGACCGGCTTCGGCGACTACGGCGCCGACAAGCTCGTTCTGGGGCTTGGCATCGCCGGCGCCATGAGCTTCGTCTATTCGGTGCTGCGCATCGCCGACCTGCGCAAGGAAATGGATGTGCGCGACGCCGCTCAGGCGAAAGCCGATTGGACCGCGACCCACGACCATCTGACCAAGCTGCCGAACCGCTACGCCTTCGAGCGCAAGGTCCTCCCGCGGCCGACCAGAAACGACGAGGCCGAGGTCGAGGAATGGGACCAGAACGTCACCATCTTCTCCGTCGATCTTGACGGCTTCAAGAAAGTCAACGACCTCGTCGGTCACAAGGGCGGCGATGTCCTGCTGATCGAGGTCGCCAGACGCATTTGCGCCCTCGGCAATGCCGATTGTGTCTACCGCTTCGGCGGCGACGAATTCATCGTCGTCGCCTTCGCTCTGACGGCGCAGCGCGAGGAGCGTTTTGCCAGACTACTCATCCAGGCGGTCACCCGGCCCATCCATATTGATGGATTTGCCGTCGAGGTCGGCGCCAGCGTTGGCTACGATCGCTGGGCCGAAGGAGCCGAGCCGCTGGAAGACGCCGCCCACCGCGCCGACCTTGCAATGTACGAGGCGAAATCACGGGGACCCAACCACTATTTCGCCTTCGAAGCCTCGATGCAGGACAGGGTGACCGAACGCGCCTCGTTGGAAACTCGGCTGCGCGCCGCAATCGCCAACAAGGCGATCAAACCTTTCTATCAGCCGCTGATCGATCTGAAGACCGGTCAGCTCTGCGGTTTCGAGGCGCTCGCGCGCTGGACGGGTGCGGATAGCATTCACATTCCGCCGCCTGTTTTCATCGGCATCGCTGAGGAAACCGGCATGATCACCGCATTGTTCGAGGATCTTCTCGCTCAGGCCTGCAGCGATGCGCTGACCTGGCCGGAGCAGGTGATGTTGTCCTTCAACGTTTCGCCGGTGCAGATGGAAGACAAGCTGCTGACATCCCGTATCCTCAAGGTCCTTTCGGCGAGCCGGCTGCCGCCGCAACGGCTGGAAGTTGAGATCACCGAAAACGCGCTGATACAGGATCCCGCTATCGCCGCCGTCATTCTCGAAGAGCTGCATGCGGCCGGCATTCAGATCGCCCTCGACGATTTCGGCACGGGCTATTCGAGCCTTGCCCAGCTCGCCCGCTATCGCTTCGACAAGATCAAGATCGACAAAAGCTTCATCGCCACCTATCGCGATGACGAACGCCAGGAAAAAATCGTCCGCGCCATGCTTGGCCTCGGTCGAAGCCTCAATATCAAGACGACTGCGGAAGGTATCGAGGAGCATGGCCAGCTTTCCTTCCTGCTGCAGCTGGGCTGCGACATAGGCCAGGGCTATCTTTTCGGCAAGGCGATGTCCGCCGCCGAGGCAAGCATCTTCGTCCGCGAGCGCAATGCCAATCTGGCGTCGACGGCCTGACCCTAGCGTAATTCAACAAAACTGTCCCAAGCCTTGGCGTCCTGTCGGCCGCCCCGCACCGTCAGCATGTTGCGCACGGGCGGCCATGCCTTTCCAGCGGGAGTTTCGGCGCTAAGTTCGGTCATCGTGACGACCGTGCGGAGTCTCTGAAGACATGTCATCCACCGACCTCCTCCTGACCTTCAACGCCGGCTCATCGACTGTGAAGGTCGGTGTCTTCTCGATCGATGGCGCCGAGGCACGACACCTCGGAAAGGGCGTCATCGACCTCCGCGCCGAGCCGCTCTCGCTTCGCCTGACCAGGGGATCGCAGACATTCCACATGCCGCTGAGGGCGGAGGTGACGGACGATCTGCACGGGGTCATCGACGAGACCTTCGCGCGTCTCGCCGATCAATTCGACGTGGCTGCCGCGGTCGCTGTCGGCCACCGCGTCGTCCATGGCGGCGAGCGCTTCACGAGCGCCGTCGCGCTTGATGACGCCGCCACCGATGGGATCGAAGCGCTGATCCCGCTCGCGCCCCTGCACCAACCGCAAGCGCTGCGCTTCATCCGCGCGCTCCGTCACCTGAAGCCGCATCTTGTTCAGACAGCCTCCTTCGACACGGCCTTCCACGCCACGCAGGACGATCTCGTTCGCCGCCTGGCCATACCCCGTTCCCTGCATGAGGAGGGCATCAAGCGTTACGGCTTCCACGGGCTTTCCTATAGGTTCATCGCCAGTGAACTCGCGCGCAAGGCGCCGCATGCGGCAAAGGCTGTGGTCGCCCATCTCGGCAGCGGCGCCAGCCTTTGTGCGATGGAAGACGGCATCAGCCGCGATTGCAGCATGGGCTTTTCGACCCTCGACGGCATCCCGATGGCGACACGCCCGGGCTGTCTCGATCCCGGCGTGATCCTGCACCTGGGTCGGCGATCATTGCCTTCGCACCTATGATCGCGTCAATGTCATCGTCGCCGGCAAGCAGCCGGAGCCGCAATGGCTGTCGATGGACGAGGCGGTGAAACATTGCGAGGCCGGCATCGGCATCTGGCGCTGGGCAAGCAACGAGGAGGACACGATATCGCCTGATCTCGTCATGGCCTGCGCTGGCGATGTCCCGACGATGGAAACGCTCGCCGCCGTCGATCTTCTGCGCACGGCCATTCCCGAGCTGAAGATCCGCACCGTCAATGTCGTCGACCTCCTGGCACTGCAATCCAGGGACCAGCATCCGCATGGCCTTTCCGACGAGGCCTTCGACGCGATCTTCACCGCCGACAAGCCGGTCATTTTCGCCTATCACGGCTATCCCTATCTCATTCATCGCCTGACCTATAAGCGCACCAACCACGAGAACATCCACGTCCGCGGCTTTATCGAGGAAGGCACGACGACCACGCCTTTCGACATGACCGTCCTTAACGAACTCGACCGCTACCATCTCGCCATCGAAGCCATCGAGCGCGTGCCGAGCCTGAAGGAGAAGGCAAAAGACGCGCTTGCCGCGTTCCAAGGCAAGCTCGCCGAGCATCACGACTATGTCAGGGAATACGGCGAGGACATGCCGGAGGTGCGGGACTGGACGTGGCCGGCGGCGTGAGACATCTGTGACTGACGCACGCGATGTCGGATGACCGAATGCCGGAACCTATGCCCGTTCAAGCCGAGCTTTTTCGTTCATCCGCCAGACCCGCGGCGTTTCGCCGGTATATTTCAGGAAGAAGCGCGAAAAATAGGCGGGATCGGCGAAGCCTAGCCGAAAGCCGATTTCCTGAACGCTGCCAAGCGTAAAAACCAGCTGGCGCTTCGCCTCCTCGACAAGTTTGCCGGCGATCAGTTCATGCGGCGTGCTGCCGGTCATCGACCGGACGATCCGGGTGAGATGCGTCGGCGAAACCCCGAGCTCCCTGGCATAGAAGGATGCGGGCTTGTGGGATCGAAAATGCTGCTGAATGAGTTCGTCCAGCATCTCCAGCCGCCGCTCGTTCTCATTTGACGGAAGCTCCTGCGTATGTCCTTCATGCGTAATCCGCGCCGTCAGCCGCAACGCCAGCCCGACATAGGCAGCCAATACCTCGTTGCGGCCACCGCGGCGGTTTTCGAATTCGTCGCCGAGCCGCCTCAGCGTCTGCATGACATAGGCAGCCTCGGCGTTATCGGGATCGAGGGGCGTCAGATGCGGCATCGCCAACCACTCGCCGAGATGGCTTCGCTCGCCGGGCGGGTGGCTGAGATGGGACCTCAAGATAGTGATCACGAGGCCGTCGATATCACGTGAAAAGCGAAAGCCGTGATCGAGCCCAGGGGGAACCGTGATGACCGCCGGCGGACGAATGGCGTGGCTCTTCTTGCCGAAGATCGCATCGCCCGAGCCGGCTTCGATGTATAATATCTGAAAGAAGCTCTCGTGGCGGTGAAGCCGAATTTCCCATTGATGCAGGCTGCTGCGGGAGCGGATTGTTTCGCAATGCAACCAGAATTCCGGAGATCGCCCGGTATTTTCGCCATAGAGCTCGTAGGTCGGTATATGCCTGCTCATCGGCTTCCTCCCGTGCCAATGTTCGATAAGTGCAATCTTTGGGGCAGTTTGTCCATTGTTGCGGCAATGGCGGCACGGCAGAATCTGACAAAACGCAAAAATGCAAGGGAGGAAGCATTTGCGAACCCAGGTCGCCATCATCGGTTCGGGACCATCCGGCCTGCTGCTCGGTCAGCTTCTGACCGAAGCTGGGATCGACAACGTCATCCTCGACCGCGTGAGCAAGGACTATATCCTCGGCCGCGTCCGCGCCGGCGTGCTGGAGGAAGGTACTGTCGGGCTGTTGGACGAGGCCAAAGCCGGGGCAAGATTGCATGCCGAAGGCTTGCCGCATGACGGCTTCTCGCTGGCCTTCGACGGCCGCGACCATCGCATCGATCTTCACGAATTGACCGGCGGCAGGCGCGTGACCGTCTACGGACAAACCGAGGTGACGCGCGATCTCATGGAGCGGCGGGAAGCTTGCGGCGCCCTTTCGATCTATGACGCTGCCGATGTGGCCCCACATGGTATTGAGGGTGGTTCGCCCTTCGTCACCTACACGAAGGATGGTATCGGCTGCCGCATCGATTGCGATTTCATCGCCGGCTGCGACGGCTTTCATGGAACAAGCCGCAGAGCCGTTCCCGAACGGGCGATCCGAAGTTTCGAGAAGGTCTATCCCTTCGGCTGGCTGGGCCTGCTTGCCGACGTGGCGCCGGTCAGCCATGAACTGATCTACGCCAACCACCCGAGGGGCTTCGCGCTCTGTTCGATGCGCTCGGCCACGCGCAGCCGATACTATATCCAATGCCCGCTCGACGCGAAGATCGAAGACTGGAGCGACGATCGCTTCTGGGACGAGTTGAGACGGCGCCTGCCGGCCCATCACGCCGACGCGTTGACGACCGCGCCGTCCTTCGAGAAATCGATCGCTCCCTTGCGCTCCTTCGTCGCCGAGCCCATGCGTTTCGGCCGGCTCTTCCTCGTCGGCGACGCCGCCCATATCGTGCCTCCGACCGGTGCCAAAGGGCTGAACCTTGCAGCAAGCGATGTCCATTACTTGTTCTGCGGGCTCCTCGAGCATTACCGTGAAGGCTCCGAGAGCGGCATCGACGCCTATTCGCAGACGGCGCTCGCCCGCGTATGGAAAGCGGTGCGGTTTTCCTGGTGGATGACGACGATAATGCACCGGTTTCCCGATACCAGCGATTTCGATCAAAAGATCCAGGAAGCCGAACTCGACTATCTCACACATTCCCGTGCGGCCTCCACGGTGCTCGCAGAAAACTACGTGGGATTGCCGTTCTGACGCGAAGATCGAGGGATAAAAGCTGCGCATACGCCGGTGAACAGAGCGAGTCACGACGACGCAGAACCATAACCGGCAAATCATGTGTTTGGGGATTTATTTCATTTTACATCACCATTTCGCATGACAAGCTAATCTGAAATTCAATACGGCGCTGGAGTACGCCGAAAAGGGAGAGAGAAGAATGAGGAAGCTGTTTCTGGCCGCCGCTGCGGCAATCGTTGTGAGCACCAGCGCCTATGCCGACACGATCAAGGTCGGCGTCATCGGGCCATTCTCTGGTCCCTTCGCGCTCCAGGGCAAGAACTTCAAGGCCGGCATCGACGCCTATATGGCTGTCAACGGCAGCAAGGTCGGCAGCGACACGGTCGAGATCGTCTACCGCGACGTGCCGCAGGCCGATCCGGCCCAATCCAAGGCGCTGGCGCAGGAACTGATCGTCAAGGAAAAGGTCCAGTATCTCGCCGGCTTCTATTTCACCCCTGACGCCATGGCCGTGACGCCGATCTTGAAGCAGGGCAACGTGCCGATGGTCATCATGAACGCTGCCACCTCGGCGATCGTCACCAAGAGCCCGCTCGTCGTGCGCACCTCGTTTACAACTTGGCAGACCTCGACGCCGATCGCCAAGGTCGCCTCAGACGCAGGCGTCAAGAAAGTGATCTCGGTCGTCAGCGATTACGGCCCCGGCATCGACGCCGAGAATGCCTTCAAGGCCGGCTTCGAAAAGGCGGGCGGTCAGGTGGTCGAGGCAATCCGCATGCCGCTTGCGACCAACGACTTCAGCCCGATCATGCAGCGCATCAAGGATTCCGGAGCCGAGGGCGTCTTCGCCTTCCTGCCGTCGGGTCCGACGACGCTTGGCTTCGTCAAGGCTTATAACGAGAATGGCTTGAAAGCCGCCGGCATCAAGTTCTTCGCCCCTGGCGATCTGACCCAAGAATCCGATCTGCCGGCGCTGGGTGACGCCGCGCTCGGCATCCAGACGACCTTCCACTATGCCGTGTCGCACGATTCTCCCGAGAACAAGGCTTTCGTCGAGGCGGCCACCAAGGCGATCGGCAACAAGGCCGAACTCTCCTTCCCCGCAGTCAGCGCCTATGACGGCATGTATGTCATCTACAAGATGATCGAGGCGACGGGCGGCAAGCAGGATGCCGAGAAAGCGGTCGACGCGGTCAAGGGCCTTGCGTGGGTGAGCCCGCGCGGCCCGGTCTCGATCGATCCGGAAAGCCGGCACATTACCCAAAACATCTATCTGCGCGAAGTCGCCAAGGCCGATGACGGGACCTACTTCAACAAGGAGATCCAGACGTTCGAGAAGCAGGGCGACCCGGGCCTTGCGGCGGCAAAGTAACATCGAGCGTCAGAACGTGCGGCGGGTTTGGTCATCGCAGCCCGTCGCAGGCAAGCAGGTATTTCCATGCAGACAGTCTTCAGCATAGCCGTCGACGCGCTTGCCTATGGCATGGTGCTCTTCGTGATATCGATCGGCCTTTCCGTCACCATGGGGCTGATGCGCGTCGTCAACCTCGCTCACGGCGCTTTCGCGATGATCGGGGGCTACATCGCCTCCTATGCCGCACGTGACCTCGGCCTTGGTTATGCGGTGGCAATCATCGTCGCCGTGGTCGCCACGATCATCATCGCAATCCCGCTCGAGCGCTTCCTCTACCGCCGGATCTATGGCGCGCCGGAACTGACCCAGGTGCTGATGACGATCGGCATCACCTTCTGCATCATCGGCATCGCCAATTACCTGATGGGACCAACGCTGAAGACCATACCGCTTGCCGCTGCGCTGCAGGGTTCGGCCGATCTCGGCTTTCGCACCATCCCCGTTCACCGGCTTTTCGCCATCCTGTGCGGCCTCGCCGTGGCGCTGGCGCTCTGGTTTGCGATCGAAAGGACCAGCTTCGGCGTCAAGCTGCGCGCCGCGGTGGACGATGCGGCGATGGCGGCGGCACTCGGCGTGCGCACCGAAATCATCTATGCGGTGAGCTTTGCCATCGCCGTCGGGCTTGCAGCGTTCGGCGGCGTGGTCGGTGCCGAACTCCTGCCGGTCGAGCCCTATTATGCGCTGCGCTACATGGTGACCTTCCTGGTCGTCGTCTCCGTCGGCGGCGCCGGCTCCATCCCCGGCGCGCTGATCGCCTGCCTGCTGCTCGGCGCGATCGATACGACGGGCCGCTATCTGATGCCGGAGTTCGGGGAATTCTTCTTCTATCTTGCCGTGATCGCGATCATCTGCGTCTTCCCGCGCGGCCTAGCCGGGAGGGCGAAGTGAGATGGCGCTTGTGTTGAACAACGAAAACGGACGTCTCCAGCATCGGCGCGGCTATGTCAGCCGCGATCTCGCCGGCCTTATCGTGATCATCGCCGTTGCCGCCATCGGCTATTTCGCCTTCCCTGATAATCTCGCGCTTCTGACGCGGATGATCACCATCGCGCTGCTCGTGCTCTCGCTCGATCTGGTGACCGGTTATTGCGGCGTTGCAACGCTCGGCCATGCCGCCCTGTTCGGCTCCGGCGCCTATGCCGCCGGCATCCTGTCGGCGCATTACGGCATCAATAATCCGCTGCTCATGCTGCTTGCCGGCATTGCCGGCGGCGTAGCTTCCGGGCTGCTCAGCGGCGCGATCATTCTGCGCGCGCATGGCCTGCCGCAGCTCGTGCTGTCGATTGCCCTCATCCACCTCTTCCACGAATTCGCCAACAAGACCTCCTCATGGACAGGAGGCAGTGATGGACTTTCCGGCATCGCGCCCGACCCGGTCCTCGGCTTCTTTGAATTCGATCTTTATGGCCGCACCGCCTTCTTTTTCGGAATGGCGCTGCTGCTTGTTGTCTTCGTGCTGCTGAGATTGCTGGTGCGTTCACCCTTCGGCATGCTGTGCCGCGCCATCAAGCAGGACCCATTGCGTATCCGCGCCATGGGTGGTTCGCCGAAGGGCGCACTCATCAGGATGTACGCCATCTCGGGCGCGGTTGCCGGAGTCGGCGGCGCCTTGAACGCGATCTCGACGCAGGTCGTCGGTCTGGACAGCCTGTCCTTCACGCAGTCGGCAGAAGCGCTCGTCATGCTCGTGCTCGGCGGCACCGGCTCTCTCTTCGGGGCGCTCTCCGGCACGATCATCTTCATGCTTTTCGAGGACTATGTCTCGGCCGCCAATCCCTTTCACTGGCTGACCATGGTCGGCGCGCTGCTGATCGCCGTCGTGCTCTTCGCGCCCAAGGGCCTTTACGGAACAGCCGCAACCTTCATTGCCCATCGCAGAAACGACCACTCATGAACCCCGTCTTCGAAGTCGCCAATCTCAGGAAAGCCTTCGGCGGCCTTGCCGTCACCAACGACGTTTCGCTGGCGATGGCGCCCGGCGACCGTGTTGCGCTGATTGGCCCGAACGGCGCCGGCAAGACTACCTTCGTCAACCTCGTCACCGGCAATCTCTCCCCCGATTCCGGCGAGGTCCGCCTCGGCGGGCAAACGGTGACGGCGGTCAATGCGATCGGCAGGGTCAAACGCGGCCTCGTCCGCTCCTTTCAGGTGACGCGGCTTTTCCCGGACATGACGCCGGCCGAACATGTCGGGCTCGCTGTTCTTCAGCGGGACGGAAAGACCTGGAACATGTTCGGAAATTTCCTCTCGATGCCCGACGTCATGGCCGAGATCGACGACCTCCTGGGAAAGCTCGGACTGACGCCGCTGATGCATCGCAAGGTCAGCGAGATTGCCTATGGACAGCAGCGGCTTCTCGAACTTGCCGTCGCGCTGGCGCTGAAACCGAAGGTGCTGCTGCTCGACGAGCCGGCAGCCGGCGTGCCGCAAAGCGATACCGGCCGCATCGAGCAAGCGCTGGCTGATCTGCCCGCCGATCTCGCCGTGCTGATGATCGAGCACGACATGGATCTTGTTTTTCGTTTTGCCAAACGTGTCATCGTGTTGGCCGCCGGCGCGATAATCTTTGACGGCCGGCCTGAAGATGTCACCAGGGATGCGCGTGTGCGCGAGGCCTATCTCGGGAGTTATGCCAATGCCAGCCCTGTCGCTTGAGGTCGAAAATCTGTCGGCCGGATACGGGCCGACGCGGGTGTTGGAAGGCATTTCCTTCGCAGTGCCGGCAGGCGCAAGGCTTGCCGTGCTCGGTCGCAACGGCATGGGCAAGACGACGCTGCTGGCAACGCTCGCCGGCCAGACCAGACGCTACGAGGGCCGCATCACCCTTGGCGATGCGGACGTCACAACAGCACCAAGCGCAACACGCGCGCACAAGGGTCTCGGCTATGTGCCGCAGACACGTTGCGTCTTCCCGACGCTGACCGTCGAAGAGAACCTTTTCGTCGGCTTGAAGGCGCGGCCGAAGACGGCGCTGGAGGAAGCCTATGCGCTGTTCCCGCGCCTGAAGGAGCGCCGCCGCAATCTCGGCAACCAGCTCTCCGGCGGCGAACAGCAGATGCTTTCAACGGCCCGCACCATTCTCGGCCGCCCGTCGGTCCTGCTGCTCGATGAACCGCTCGAGGGTCTCGCCCCCGTTATCTGCGAGGAACTGATGGCAGCCTTCGCCGGACTCGCCAAGTCAGGCGACATGACCATCCTTCTTGTCGAGCAGCGCATCCAGAGCGCGCTCGATTTCGCCGATCAGGTCGTCATTCTCGAACGAGGGCGGCTGGCCTGGGCGGGAACGCCGGCGGACCTCTCCAAGGACCACGAAGCCGTCGAAAGCTTGCTCGGAGTGGTCGGCCTGCATTGAAGCAATCAATGCCGGTTATCGTCATGATGACGCCATCGTGAGCCTGGCATTATTACGCTGCCTGAAATATCTCTGACGGCCGGATTGTCGAAAGCTTGATCAGGCAGAAATACCGAGTTCCCAAAGCGGCACCAGCGTAAAACAGCGCATAAATCTTCATTCCCAAGGGAATAGACGCCGGCGTCGATCCCTCTACTTGGATCGAGCGCGCGCTGCAGCGACGATCCAGTAGCGATTTCTTGCGATAGCTGATCGACCTGCGCCCTGCTAGTAATAGATCGTCCGAGGAGGGACGATTATGCTGGGATGGAGGAACTGATGCAATCAATGGGAATCAGGTTAGCCGCGGTCATGTTCTCGCTGGCCTTATGGGCAATTATTATCGCCGCTGGATCCCATCTTTGGGCGATGAAAATGCCCATCTTGCATTTTATGCTCTACAGATAGTGCTGACCTCGGCGTCAGGGAAATCCCGAGGTTATTTCGTCCTGTCGCCGCGGCTTTTTGGCGGAGGGACGCGCTAGCGCGGCCGTCGGACCGACTCAAAATCGGCCGCCAGAATCCGAAACTCTGCAATGAAGAGATGGTAGCGGAGGAGGGATTTGAACCCCCGACACAAGGATTATGATTCCTCTGCTCTGACCTACTGAGCTACTCCGCCACTGGTCAAACGATACCTGCTCGCGAAGCGCTGCGGGCTCGTGGGATGAGCGGCTTATAAGGTGCGCTTCGGCTTTGTGTCAAGCGCATGATAGAGAAAAACGCCGGGCTTGGCCGCCCGCCCTCGACTATCGGTTTCAGGCGGCGACGGGGCTGGCCAAGAGGGCCTTGAGCGAGGCCTCGGCCGAGGGTTCACGCTCGGAGCGCTCGATGAAACCGCCGCCGAAGACGCGGGCTTCGTCGCCGGGTGCGGAATAAAGCGCGCAGGCCTGGCCAGGGGCGATCCCAGCCTCGCCGACCGTCAGGTCGACATAGGTGCCGGTGGCATCGACATGCAGCACGGCCGGTGCCGGCGCCCTGGTCGAGCGGACCTTGGCGTAACAGGAAAAGCCTTCGCCGGATGCTGCTTCCGCAAGCGTCTCGTCACCCAGCCAGTTGACATCGCGCAGATAGACGCGGTGGGTTTCCAAAGCCTCCTTCGGCCCGACAATGACGCGGCGCGAGCGGGCGTCGAGATAGACGACGTAGAGCGGTTCGCCGGTGGCTATGCCGATGCCGCGGCGCTGGCCGATGGTGAAATGCAGGATGCCTTCATGGCTTCCCAATACGCGGCCGTCGAGATGAACGATCTCGCCGGCGAGCGCCGCATTCGGCTTCAGCTTGGTGATGATGTCGGAATATTTGCCCTGCGGCACGAAGCAGATGTCCTGGCTGTCGGCCTTCTTGGCGACGACGAGGCCCATCTCTTCGGCAAGCCGGCGGGTCTCGGCCTTCGGCAGACCGCCGAGCGGAAAGCGGAGATAGTCGATCTGCTCCTGCGTCGTGGCGAACAGGAAATAGCTCTGGTCGCGGTCGGCATCGGCCGGACGGAACAGCGCGCGGCGGCTGGGATGTTCGGCCGAAGGGTTCGGCCGCGAACGGATATAATGGCCGGTCGCCAGCGCATCGGCGCCGAGCTCTTTGGCAGTCGCCAGGAGATCGGCGAATTTGACGGTCTGGTTGCAGGAGACGCAGGGGATCGGCGTTTCACCGGCCACATAGCTTTCGGCGAAGGGATTGATCACCGTCTCGCGAAAGCGCTTCTCGTAATCGAGCACATAATGCGGAATGCCAAGCGTCTCGCAGACGCGGCGCGCATCGTCGATGTCCTGGCCGGCGCAGCAGGACCCGGCGCGATGAACGGCGGCGCCATGATCGTAAAGCTGCAGCGTAATGCCGAGCACGTCGTAACCCTGCTGCTTGAGAAGGCCGGCCACGACGGAGGAATCGACGCCGCCCGACATGGCAACGACGACGCGGGTCTCTTCCGGCTTCTTGTCAAAATCCAGTGTGTTCAACGGTGGTGCCAAATTCTGCGCGCTCATCATCCGCCCTTGCGCTGCAATTGCGGCGGATTGCTGATCTCGGGCGGGATCGGCCGCCCTTCTCGGATAAGGGACCGATATAGAAGGGATTGTATCACGACGCAAGGGGCGGCGGCGGGCAGCTGCTCGTTTCGCAATCGTGTGAGAAAACAAGGCGCGGCCGAAGCCACGCCTTGGAAGCGGGGGTGCGGCTCAGGTGCCGATCAGCTTGTTGCAGGCGAATGCGATACTTGGATTGGCGATGACAGCAGTGATGAGCGCCAGTCCGATTATCGAGAATGAATAGCGTTTCATATGCATCCTCCTTCCAGCCCATGCATTATGCCGCGCCGGCCGCCGTTCTCAAAATAACGAATGCTTGAGCACCGACTGGCTCAACCGGAAGTCGTTGAGTGAACAATTATCGCCCCTAAGGAACTATTCTCTCGATCATGCGTTTCCTGGCTTCAATGTCGCAATCGAATGCTGCGGAGGGTTTTCATGGCCAGGTTCGGCACGACGGCGGATTACAACAGGATCAGACACTGGATCGAAGCGCGCGGCGGCCATCCCGCCCGTATCAAGGACGCGACGGACAGCGAAACCGTCCGCGTCGATTTTTCCTCGGAAACGCAAGGGGAGATTTCCTGGGACGAATTCTTCCAGGGTCTCGACGACAGCAGGCGGGCCTTCCTACATCGCACCAAGGCTCAGGACGATAGAGCCCGTTTCGGCAAGATCGTCCGCCGCAAGCACTTGCCTTACTGAAATATACCCATCGCTGAGGCAGAAAACCCGGCGCCGTTTTTGGCGCCGGGTTTTCCCTGTTTCCTTGGGAGGAGGAAATCTCAGTCTATGTTGAAGGTCAGCAGCTTTGCCTGGCGGATCGCCTGGTGCGCCGTCAGCTGCGTGAGCACGCCGTCATCCACCTCGCCGTCGACGTAGAGCAGCGCAATGGCGTCGCCACCCTGCTTATCGCGGCCGAGCTGGAAGTTGGCGATGTTGACGCCGGCAGTGCCGAGCGTCATGCCGATGAAGCCGATCATGCCGGGGACGTCGGTATTGGTGATGTAGATCATGTGCGAACCGACATCGGCATCGAGATTGATGCCCTTGATCTGGATGAAGCGCGGCTTGCCATCCGAAAACACCGTGCCGGCGACGGAGCGCGTCATGCTTTCGGTCGTGACCGTCAGCTTGATATAGCCGTCGAAGACGCCCGTTTTGTCGCGCTTGACCTCGGAAAGCACGATGCCCTTTTCCTTGATCATGATCGGCGCGGAAACCATGTTGACGTCGGCGACCTGCGGCCGGATCAAGCCCGCAAGAACCGCGCTCGTCAGTGCCCGCGTGTTCATGCTGGCGGTCACACCGTCATAGAGGATTTCGATTTCCTTGATCGGCTCTTCGGTGACCTGGCCGACAAAGGCGCCGAGAACGTCGGCAAGACGAATGAACGGCTTCAGGATCGGCGCCTCTTCCGCGGTGATCGACGGCATGTTGATGGCGTTGGAGACCGCGCCCTTGACGAGGTAATCCGACATCTGTTCGGCGACCTGCAGCGCGACGTTTTCCTGCGCCTCGGTCGTCGAAGCGCCGAGATGCGGCGTGCAGACGACGTTCGGCAGGCCAAAGAGCGGGCTTTCCCTCGCGGGCTCGACTTCGAAGACGTCGAAGGCAGCACCGGCGACATGGCCGGACTTGATGGCTTCGGCAAGCGCCGCTTCATCGACCAGGCCACCGCGGGCGCAGTTGATGATGCGCACGCCGGGCTTCGTCTTTGCCAGAGCTTCCTTATTGAGGATGCCGCGCGTCTTGTCGGTCATCGGTACGTGCAGCGTGATGAAATCGGCGCGGGCGAAAAGCTCGTCGAGCTCAACCTTGGTGACGCCCATCTCCTCGGCGCGCTCCTTGGAAAGAAACGGGTCATAGGCGACGACGTGCATCTTCAGGCCGATGGCGCGGGAGCAGACGATCGAGCCGATATTGCCGGCGCCAATGACGCCGAGCGTCTTGCCGGTGATCTCGACACCCATGAATTTCGACTTCTCCCATTTGCCGGCCTGCGTCGAGGCATCGGCAGCCGGAAGCTGGCGGGCGACGGCGAGCATCAGGGCGATTGCGTGTTCGGCGGTCGTGATCGAATTGCCGAAAGGCGTGTTCATGACGATGATGCCGCGGCGCGAGGCGGCCGGGATATCGACATTGTCGACGCCGATGCCGGCGCGGCCGACAACCTTGAGGTTCTTCGCCCCTTCGATGATCTTTTCCGTCACTTTAGTGGCGGAGCGGATGGCCAGACCATCATACTTGCCGATGACTTCGAGCAGACGGTCCTTGTCCTTGCCGAGCTGCGGTTCGAAATCGACTTCGACGCCGCGGTCGCGGAAGATCTGGACGGCGGTTTCCGACAATTCGTCGGATACGAGAACGCGAGGTGCCATTGAGGCCTCCTTCAAAAGTGTTCAGCGATGAATGAAAATGGAATGCTGGGCTCCGCCGGACGTGGCGGAGCCGGATGCGATCACATCAAGCGGCCGCCTGAGCGAGCTGCGCCTTCTGCGTTTCGAAAGCCCAGGAAAGCCAAGGCATCAGCTTCTGCATGTCGGATGCCTCGATCGTGGCGCCGGCCCAGATGCGCAGGCCCGACGGCGCGTCGCGGTAATGGCCGATGTCATAGGCGACACCTTCCTTTTCCAGAAGGCCGACGAGGCCCTTGGCGAAATTCGCCTGGCCATCGCCATCGAGAGCCGTGATGTCCTTGTCGACGATCTTCAGGCAGACGGAGGTGTTGGAGGCCGTTTCCGCCTTGACGGCGAGATTAGCGATCCAGTCGTTTGCCGCGACGAAATCGTGGATGACCTTGGCATTGGCATCGGCACGCGCGATCAGCGTCTGGAGACCGCCGAGCTCCTTGGCCCAGAGCAGCGCATCGATATAGTCCTCGACGCAGAGCATCGACGGCGTGTTGATCGTCTCGCCCTGGAAGATACCTTCCGTCAGCTTGCCGCCCGAGGTCATGCGGAAGATCTTCGGCAACGGCCAGGCCGGCGTGTAAGTGGTGAGACGCTCGACGGCCCGCGGCGAGAGAATGATGACACCATGGGCGCCCTCGCCGCCCAGCACCTTCTGCCAGGAAAAGGTGACGACGTCGAGCTTGGCGAAATCGAGTTCCTGCGCAAAAGCGGCCGAGGTGGCGTCGCAGATCGTCAGACCCTTGCGGTCGGCAGGAATGAAATCGGCATTCGGCACGCGCACGCCCGAGGTCGTGCCGTTCCAGGTGAAGACGACGTCACGATCGAAATCGACGGCGGAAAGATCGGGAAGCTCGCCGTAACCGGCTTCGAGCTTGCGCACATCCTTGAGCTTCAGCTGCTTGACCACATCGGTGACCCAGCCGGCGCCGAAGCTTTCCCAGGCGAGCATGTCGACACCGCGTTCGCCGAGCAGCGACCAGAGCGCCATTTCGACGGCGCCGGTGTCGGAAGCCGGCACGATGCCGATGCGGTAGTCCGCCGGCACTTCGAGAATTTCACGGGTAAGATCGATGGCCTGCTTGAGCTTGGCCTTGCCGACTTTCGCGCGATGCGAACGACCAAGGGCCGCGTCGGAAAGAGCTTCGAGCGACCAACCGGGGCGCTTCGAGCAGGGGCCAGAAGAAAAATGGGTATTGTGCGGACGGATGTCCGGCTTTGCGGTCTTCGCCATGATGCTATCCTCTCAGATAGAAAGCCCTTCGTTGGGGAAGGGTGTCCCGCCGCCGTGTGTATGGATCGGAAGCGTCATAGTCAAGATCGAAGTGTCGCAAGCTGTAGATATTTTGACGCAGGCAAGGTGGCGAAAATGAAAAAGCCGCCAGGAACGAGGGCGGCTTTCTGACGCGATGGTTGACCGGTCCTACTTGTAGACCGGCTGCTGCAGCGGGATTTCCGGCGCCGGCTCGTAGGCGACCGGCTGGGCGCAGCCACCGAAGAGGTAGCGGGCGCCGACGCGGGCTTCATGGGCGCTGAGGCCCCTGTCGCGGCCCGGGCCGCCGTTTTCGGCATAGCCGAACATGTTGCCGCCGTCGATATGCAGATAACGGTAGCCGACATCGGCCTTGATGTTGCAGGTCACGTCGATCGAGGCGCCGGCCATAAGTGCATAGGTGAAGCGCCAGTTGCCCCTGCCGCCATGGGTGACCTCATCGTCGCAGAAGCTGCCGTCATCGGCGCAGGCGACGTTGCGCAGGTTTTTCCATTTGACGTAGGAACCGCCGATACCGGCGCCGACATACGGCGTCACATAGCCGTAGGTGCCGAGATCGACATAGGCGTTGGCCAGCAGCGTATAGGCGGTCAGCGAAGAGCGGTCGCGCGAGGTGCAATCCACCAGCGGGAAGCCGCACTGCCCGGATGTCGAGCCCTTGAAATCCGCCTGGGTGAGATAGTCGAAGGTCAGATCGGTGCGCAGATAGCTGTTGATCTGGTAACCGACACCGCCGCCAACCGTCCATGCGTCGTCGAGATCGGCGTCGTCGAAATCGACCTCCGTGGCATTGCTGCCCTGGAAATAACGCGCGCCGCGCAGGTCTGTGAAGGCATAACCGACATCGCCGCGCAGATACCAGCCGGTCGCTTCGCTGACGGTCACCTCCGGCGGCTGCTCCGGAATGGGCTCGGCAGGGGCGAGATCCGCAGAATAGGCATTTGTCGCTATCAAGAATGCGGCGAAAATGCCGGACAAGCTTCTTTTCATGGATTTCACTCCAAAATCCCGTTGCGTCGGCAGGCTCAGTCGCTGCCAATCTGATACGCTTTGCATGGATAATGAATTGGAAACGTTAAAAGCTGCTTAACCACGCTTGTTTACTTTGATTTCAAGCATCTCAGTCGCATGAAACAGAAGATCGACCGCCTCGTGAAATGGTTTGAGGTGAGATAGACACCACCGACGTGCGCAATAAAAAAAGCCGGCGCTCACGCACCGGCCTTTTGATTGTTTGTTCTCGCTGGGTCAGGCAGCGGTCCGGACATTCGAGATCGTGCCGATCAGCTCGTTGACGATGCGCTCGATCTGGGCGCGGTCGTCGCCCTCGGCCATGACGCGGATCAACGGCTCGGTGCCGGAAGGCCGGATGACGAGGCGGCCGTTTCTGGCGAGCTCGGCTTCGGCATCGGCGATCGCCTTCTGTACCTGAATATCCTCCAGCGGCTTGCCGCCGCTGATGCGGACATTGCGCAGGAGCTGCGGCACCGGCTCGAAGCGGCGGCAGACTTCGCTCACGGTGCGGCCGGTGCGCTTGACCGCGGCGAGGATCTGCAGCGCCGCGACCAGACCGTCGCCCGTCGTCCCGTAATCCGAAAGCACGATGTGGCCCGATTGCTCGCCGCCGACATTGTAATTGTGCTGGCGCATATGCTCGACAACATAGCGGTCGCCGACCTTTGTGCGGGCAAGCGCCATGCCGCGTTCGTCGAGGAAACGCTCGAGCCCGAGATTGGACATGACCGTGGCGACGATGCCGTTGCCGCGCAACTGCTGGCTCTCGGCCCAGCTCTCGGCGATGACGGCCATCAGCTGGTCGCCGTCGACGATCGAACCGTTCTCGTCGATAATGATGACGCGGTCCGCGTCGCCGTCGAGCGCGATGCCGATATCGGCGCGAACCTCGTCGACTTTCTTCTGCAATGCGACGGGGCTGGTGGAACCGCAATTGAGATTGATATTGGTGCCGTTCGGTTCGTTGCCGATGGTAACGACATCGGCGCCGAGCTCCCAGAGCACGGCGGGCGCCACCTTGTAGGCAGCACCATTGGCGCAATCGATCGCGACCCTCAGCCCCTGCAGCGTCACGTCGCGCGGCAGCGTACGCTTGGCATGTTCGATATAACGGTCATGCACGCCGTCAACGCGCTTGGCACGGCCGATATCGTCGGACTTGGCAAGCTGCGCGTTCAGGTCCTTTTCGAGCAGGTCCTCGATCTCGGCCTCGATGTCGTCCGACAGTTTGTAGCCGTCGGGACCGAAAAGCTTGATGCCGTTATCTTCATAAGGATTGTGCGAAGCGGAGATCATCACGCCGATATCGCAGCGCAGCGAACGCGTCAGCATGGCGACGGCAGGCGTCGGTATCGGGCCGAGAATGAAGGCGTCGAGACCCGCAGCCGTGAAGCCTGCCACCATGGCGTTCTCAA
Organism: Rhizobium esperanzae; assembly: GCF_002204185.1. GTDB lineage: Bacteria > Pseudomonadota > Alphaproteobacteria > Rhizobiales > Rhizobiaceae > Rhizobium > Rhizobium esperanzae. Next base: position 58,264 of record NZ_MXPU01000015.1, read on the forward strand.
GCATATAGCCGGAAAGACGGGTATCCTTGCCAATCACGACGCGATGACGGTGGTTGCCCCGGCGGAAGATCGTGCCGGCGGCGATGCCGACCCGCATGGCAAGATCCGGCGTCATCGGAAAGACGTTGGATTGACCGCGAATACCGTCCGTACCGAAATAGCGTCTTTTCATCTGCACTCCTGCGCTTTGGCGCGCCATTCAAGGCAGCGCATCGTTCCAAGCAAATCCGGCTCCAGTGGATTGTCGTCAGTCCAGGAGCGTGATTCATGCTTGCTTCTCTTCAGCGGAATGCCACAAATTGCGGCAATCGGCACGTAAATTAGCGAGAAAAATGATTATATCCCGTTACCAATGAAAAAGGCCGGATCTCCCATAGCGGAAATCCGGCCTGTTTTCGAGGTCGTCTCGCAGCTCAATGCGGCTGCGGTTCGAGACCGGCTTCGGGCTCATCGCCCTTGGTGGCAGGCCGCACGCCGGCCTTCGGAACGGCCGATCCACGGCTCGGCGGCGAATCGTCGCCGAGATCGCGGGAGGGCTTCTCGCCGCGGATCAGCGCCTTGATCTCATCACCGGTCAAGGTCTCGTATTCGAGCAGACCTTCGGCAAGGGCGACGAACTCGTCGTGCTTTTCCGTCAGGATCGTTCGGGCCTGCGTGTAGGCTTCGTCGATCAGGCGGCGCACTTCATTGTCGATCTTCTGCGCGGTTGCCTCCGAAACATTCTTCGATTGCGAAACCGAGTGACCGAGGAAGACTTCCTGCTGGTTCTCGCCATAGGCGACCTGACCGAGCTGATCGGAAAAGCCCCATTGCGTGACCATGGCGCGGGCAAGCTTGGTGGCCTGCTCGATATCGGAAGAGGCGCCCGAAGTGATGTTCTCCTTGCCGAAGGTGAGTTCTTCGGCGACACGGCCGCCCATCATGATGCAGAGGCGTGAAACCATCCACTTGTAGCTCATCGAGTAGCGGTCGCCCTCGGGAAGCTGCATGACCATGCCGAGCGCACGGCCGCGCGGAATGATCGTCGCCTTGTGCAGCGGATCGGCAACGGCGACGTTGAGTGCGGTGATGGCGTGGCCGGCCTCGTGATAGGCGGTGAGCTTCTTCTCCGCTTCGGTCATTGCCGAGGAACGGCGCTCGGCGCCCATCATGATCTTGTCCTTGGCGTCCTCGAACTCCTGCATGGTGACGACGCGCTTGTTGCGGCGGGCAGCCATGAGAGCGGCTTCGTTGACGAGGTTCATCAGATCGGCGCCGGAGAAACCGGGCGTGCCGCGAGCGAGAACCTTGAGGTCGACATTCGGCGCCAGCGGAACGTTGCGGGCATGCACTTTGAGGATGCGCTCACGGCCGACGATATCCGGGTTCGGCACCACGACCTGGCGGTCAAAACGGCCGGGACGCAGCAGTGCCGGATCGAGAACGTCAGGGCGGTTGGTGGCGGCGATCAGGATCACGCCTTCATTCGCCTCGAAGCCGTCCATTTCGACCAGCAGCTGGTTCAGCGTCTGCTCGCGTTCGTCATTGCCGCCGCCGAGACCAGCGCCGCGATGGCGGCCGACGGCATCGATTTCGTCGATGAAGATGATGCAGGGCGCATTCTTCTTCGCCTGCTCGAACATGTCGCGCACACGGCTTGCACCCACGCCGACGAACATCTCGACGAAGTCGGAACCGGAAATGGTGAAGAAGGGCACGTTGGCTTCGCCGGCGACCGAACGGGCGAGCAGCGTCTTACCGGTGCCCGGAGGGCCAACCAGCAGCACACCGCGCGGGATCTTGCCGCCGAGACGCTGGAACTTCTGCGGGTCACGCAGGAATTCGACGATTTCCTCGAGGTCCTGCTTGGCCTCGTCGACGCCGGCGACGTCTTCAAAGGTCACGCGACCATGCGCTTCCGTCAGCAGCTTGGCTTTGGACTTGCCGAAACCCATCGCGCCGCGGGAGCCGCCCTGCATCTGCCGCATGAAAAACAGCCAGACGCCGAGAATGAGAAGCATCGGCAACAGCGTGCCGAGATAGCTCAAAAAACCCGAAGAACCATCCGTTTCGGGACGGGCGGAAACCAGCACATTCTTCTGCTGCAGGCGATCGAGCAGGCTGTCGTCGATGACAGGCGAATAGGTCTGGAAGGTGGAGCCATTTTCAACATAGCTTCCGGAGACACGATTGCCCGTGACCACGACTTCCTTCACACGGCCCGCATCAACCTCACGCAGAAACTGCGAATAAGGGATATCGCGGGAGCCCGTCTGCGCCGGCGCCGTCTGAAACATGCTGAAAAGGGCGATCAGCAGAAGCGCGATGATCGCCCACAATGCGAAATTACGTAAGTTAGGGTTCATTGAACTCCCCAGCACTGCAACAGCCGCCTCATGGCGACCGTCTTATTAGGTTCTAACATAGGGTTCCGCCACGCTATTGCCAAGGCAATCCCCCAAGTCAGATGGTTTTTCCGTCAATACTTCTTAAAGGCAGCCCCGCATAGGGCGCCATCGCGAAAACCGCCGAAAGCCTATCGGCAAAGATGAAATCAAATCGTGTCAAAAAGCGGTCGAAGGGGGCGAAATAGGGCGTCAGTTCAGCCATCGAAGCGGATTTTGGAGATAAATAGGCTCCATCTGAGGATAAGGCGGGCGCCGAGGCGATGGCGCGTTTCCATGCCGCCTTGGGCAGATGCTTGCCCCACCCTCCCTCATTCCTGTGCTTGTCACAGGAATTCAGTGCGCCCAAGTTCTTGGGCGCACAAGACTCGTTACGCATCGATGAGTCATTCACCGCGCCGACGCGCGGTGGCTGGATTCCTGTGACGGGCACAGGAATGAGGGAGGAGCGCGTGGTCTGAGCTTCCACACTGATGGTCGTTCCTAACAGGTTTTCAACGCGGAACCTCCCATCCCAAACTCCAGCCTCCCCCGGCCGCAATACCAGCGGCATTATCCCCCGGTTCTCCCGTGCCAGATAAAGCCCGTCGCGCCTGAGATCGAACACTACCCTGCCGGCGGTCATCCGTCCCAGTCCGCTGCCGGAGGCGAATGCGAGAATACGGTCCATCTGCACCCTACCCGGCACGAACGGCTGCCCGCCGAACACCGCCGTCAGACGGCCGAGCGTATAATCGAGGACCGCACGGTCCTGCCGCAACCCCTCGGGCATCACCTGCCCAAGCACGCCGCCGTGAAGCTGGAAATGACGATCCAGCCATTCGCCGGCGCGAGACGAGAGAGTGAGCCGCTCTTCCCAGACTGCGCGAGTATCCGTCGGCATCGCAGGACCCGCAGATAGCTGCCGGCGCGTCCGCACACGCTCGTACCTGGTATCTTCATTGCTCGGATCGTCGATCCATCGCACACCCCGCGCCCGCAGGAAAGCGCGGATATCCGCCCGGGTGGCAAAAAGAAGCGGCCGCAGGATCCAGAGGCGCCGGTCGAAGAGCACGGCGTCGGCGATGCCGCTCGACAGCTGCTCCGTTCGCATCCCGCGCATCCGCAGCGTTTCGCGCTGGTCGTCCAGCGTATGGCCGGTGACGATCAGGTTGGCGCCGAGCGCTTCCGCTGCGTCAGCCAGAAGGCTGTAACGGGCCTCGCGGGCAGCGGCCATGATGCCGGTTTTCGGCTTTTCGCCCTGCCATTTCGAGATAATATGGGGAATGCCAAGGGATGCACAGAGAGCTGCGACCTCTTGCGCTTCGTCGGCGGAGCCGGCGCGTAGCCCGTGATCGACGGTGGCGGCACAGAGGGAAATTTCAAGATCAGGCGCGGCCTTCATGGCTTCGGCGAGGAGGAGAAGCAGGCCGGTAGAATCGCTGCCGCCCGAGATCGCGACGAGAATGCACGCGGGGCTTTGAAGCGACGTAAGAAACTGGACAATCGCCTCTCGAGGCGATGTGGCCTCCGAAGACATTCCGGCAGCCCTCAGCAGGCGAGGCGTTTCTGTTCGCTCGCAACCTTGCTTATGACGGCGCGTGACGCCTTCGGATAACGCTTCGAGACTTCACGCAGGGTCGCGCAGGCCGTCTCCTTATTGTCGAGGGCCGCAAGCGACATGCCGAGCTTCAAGAGCATTTCCGGCGCTTTTTCCGAGCTGCCGTATTTCTGATGCGCGTTGAGGAAAGTCTTGGCCGCCTCGTTGTATTTGCCCTGCGAATAGAGCGCTTCGCCGAGCCAGAAATTGGCGTCCGCCGCCCGCGCACTGCTCGGGTAACGGGCGATGTACTGGTTGAATTCCTCCTCGGCCGTCCCATAATCGCCTGACAGCACGTGGCCATAAGCGGCCTTGTACTGATCCGCCTCGCTGCCGAGCGAGGCCGTCTGCTGCGGCGTGCCGCTGTTGGCTCTGGGAATCGGGCCGGAACCGATGGTGGCATTTTCGTCGACGCTTCCGCCGATCGGATTGCCATTCTGATCGAACTCGATCGAGCCGAGCTGCTTCGGCGGCTGGCCGAGGCCGGTATTATCAGGCACGTCGGTGGAGGGAGCCGTTTCGGCTCCCTGCGGTGCTTGGATCACTCTTGCGACATCATCGCTTCCCGACGCTGCCGGAGCGGCATCGCTCTCGCTCTTTTTGACCGGAGCCTTGGCGCCACCGCCGCCGGCGCCGGTTTTTTCGAGCTGCTGGAAGCGGAATTCATTGTCTTCCTGCTGCTTGCGGATCGTCTCCTGCATCTGCAGGAGCTGAAAGCTCATCTCCTCGATTCGGCCGTTCAGCTGCCGCATCTGCTCTTCGAGCTGCTGCACACGAATCTCAGCGTCGCCGCTCTGCACCTTGACGACAGGCGGCGCTGCCTGGTTTTCCGCCGATCGGCCGCCGAGGTGCAGCCCGAAGAACGAGGCCGAATACGCCGCTCGTTCGCTCCCGGTCATAGCCGCCAGGCACAGCATGCCTGCCACGACAAGTTTCTTCATATGTATCGTCCTGTCCCAGGTGATTCTTCGCGCCTTGAGGCACGAACAGGAGATTTTTCCAATTGCTGTCAAAAAGCAACGGAGTCTGGCCAAAGTGTGGTCAAAAAGAAAGGCGGCCCCTGATGGGACCGCCTCCGTAAAACCAATTATAGCTGGGAATTACATGCCGGCGCCGCCGAGCACGGTGACCGCGCGGCGGTTCTGCGACCAGCAGGAAATATCGTCACAGACGGCGACGGGCCGTTCCTTGCCGTAGGAGATCGTCTTCATGCGCTGCGCCGGAACGCCGCGCGAAGCGAGGTAGTCCTTGGTAGCAGCAGCGCGACGCGCCCCGAGTGCCAAGTTGTATTCGCGGGTGCCGCGTTCGTCGGCATGGCCTTCAACGGTGATCTGGTAGTTCGGGTAACGACCGAGCCACTGTGCCTGACGGTCGAGCGTCTGAGCGGCATCGGCGCGGATCGACGTGGAGTCGGTATCGAAGAAGATTCGGTCGCCGACATTGACCGTGAAGTCCTGGGTCGAGCCCGGCGTCGCGGCGCCTGCGCCGAGGCCCATGTCGCCGGCGCTGTTCGGCATGCCGCCGTTCTTCTTGTTCGCGCAGCTTGCAAGCGCGAGACCGGCCAGAAGCGCGATCATGACGGGGTTGCGGGCGAAATTCTGCATACGGCTCATTGCCGGGGTATGAATTCGGCTCATGGCCGGTCTCCTTGCGAGTTCATCAGGGTTTCCGGACAGTAACCGCACTCGGTTAACCGCCCCTCAAAGATTATGGTTAACAATTTACTGATTTGTCCCGTATCGCCCGGTTTCCACGACTTTGAGGCGACATGAAGGCATTGATGCACTCGCTACTCCAGCAGCGGCGACCAGGCGGGGTCGGAAGCATAGCTCGGCGTCTTCACAAGCTGCTCGTTATAACCGGTCAGATCGATCGAGTAGAGCTGCGGACCGCCTGCGCCCGCCGCCTGGCGGAAGAACATCAGCACGCGGCCGTTCGGCGCCCAGGTCGGGCCCTCATTGTGGAAGCCGGATGTCAGGATGCGCTCGCCCGAGCCATCCGGCTTCATTACGCCGATCGAGAACTTGCCGCCGGACTGTTTGGTGAAGGCGATGAGATCGCCACGCGGCGACCAGACCGGCGTCGAATAGGAGCCGTCGCCGAAGGAAATACGGGTTTGGCCCGAGCCGTCGGCGTTCATCACATAGATCTGCGGCTTGCCACCGCGGTCGCTTTCGAAGCTGACGCGCGCGCCATCCGGCGAATAGGAAGGCGACGTGTCGATCGCCGCCGTCGAGGTCAACCTTGTCGTCGTACGCGAGCGCAGGTCCATCGTATAGATGTTGGAATTGCCTTCCTGCTGCAGGCTCATGATCACCTTCTGGCCATCCGGTGAAAAGCGCGGCGAGAAAGTCATGCCCGGGAAGTTGCCGACGACCTCGCGCTGGCCGGTTTCGAGCTGCAGCAGATAGACGCGCGGCTGCTGATTGGCGAAAGACATGTAGGTGACTTCCTGCCGGCTCGGCGAGAAGCGCGGTGTCAACACGAGGTCGCTGCCATCGGTCAGCGTCCGCACGTTGAAACCGTCCTGGTCCATGATCGCCAGCTGACGCTTGCGCTGCTGCTTGGTGCCGGATTCGGAGACGAAGACGACGCGAGTGTCGAAATACCCCTCTTCACCGGTGATCTGCTTGTAGATTGCGTCGGCGATGATATGGGCGACACGCCGCCAGTTCTCCGGCTGCGTATAAAACTGCTGACCAGTCATCTGCTGCCCAGCGAACGTATCCCAGAGACGAAATTCGGCACGAAGGCGACCATCGGCTTCCTGGGTGACACGGCCGGTTACCAGCGCCTGGGCATTGATGACCTTCCAGTCTTCGAATCGCGGTGCCGCGTCCGGATTGGAGATCTTCTCGATAAAGGCCGTCTTGTTGATTGGTGCAAAGAGACCGGATCGCTGCAGGTCGGCAGCGATAACCTGCGAGACCTGCGCGCCCATGTCACCTTGTAGGAAGTCCGTCACGGCAATCGGCAATGGCTGGACGTTGCCCTTGTTGATGTTGATCTCGACCAGCGCATTCGCCGGTGTCGCGAACGCAGCAATGGTCATGAGACCGGCAGCGACGGCGATCGCGCGGAAGAAAGAACATTTGTTCATGGAGTAAAAGCCTTTCAGCATTTAAATTCCCAGATCACTCGGGTCGAAGTTAACGACGACTTCGCTCCAGGCATCGTATTTGTCTTTTGGAAGGGAGGAGAAAGGTGCCGATTTCATGATGGCGCGGTAGGCGCCGCCGGCGAGCGCCCGGCGCGTCGACTCGTTATCACCACCGACTGCCTCGACCTCCGGCTCGCCGACAATATTGCCATCCTGGTCGAGGTTCATGTGGACCTTGATGCGAACGTCGCTCATGCCTTCCATGCCGGGAATGACAGTCCAGTTGCCGGCGATGGCGCTCTTCAGGGCGTCCATCTCGCTCATGGACAGCTTGGAACCGCCATTGCTCTTCTTGGCACCCAGCGATGCCTCCTGCGTCGAGCGCTTGGCGCCGCCGGCGGAAGGGTCGGTTTTGTTCAGCAAGGCGGAAATCTCATCCGCATTGAAATCGCTTTTCATCGACGAAGCCGATTTCGCCGTTTCCTGCTTCTGGTCCGCCTTCTTCTTCTCGGTCGGCTTGTCAGCGGTCTTCGGCTGATCCTGCGCCTTTTCCGGCGGTTTTTCGGCGGGCTTTTGCGGTTCCGGTGGCTTCACCTGAGGTTTCGTGACAGGGGTAGGCACGTTATCAGGCAGCGCCTCGGCTTCCGGCTTTGGTGGCTCTTCAGGCTTGGCCTGTTCTTCGGGCGGCTTTTCCTCGGGCTTCGGCGGCGTCACTTCGGCGGGCTTCGGCGGCGGAATAGAGGCGACCTCCTTCGGCTGCTCGACTTCGGTGTCTTCCTTGACGATTTCTTTGACGTCATTGGGAGTAGGATCGGTCTTCGGCTGTGGCTTCTCGCTCGAATTCGCGGCGGCAGCTTCCGTATTGCTCGGCTTGGCGTTCGGGACCGGCGGCGTCTTCAGGTCGACATTGTTGTCGCCGGCATTTTCGGCCGGCTGCGCGATCGGCGGCCGGGTCGTCGGCACAGGGGCGGACGTCTCCTTCTTCGGAGCCTTCTTGTCGCCCTGCTGCATCTGGGTGATGGATTCCACCGGCACGAGATCGACCGGCATCGCCTCGAAATCCTCGACCTTGAAGGATTCCGGCGCGCTCAGAGACACCATCGCCCAGGTGAGCACCAGGCAATGCAGAACAGCAGATGTGACGACGCTGGCCTTCATTTTGAGCGCTATTGGTCCTTCTTCTGCTGCGTCACGAGGCCGATATTCTTGAAACCGGCTCCCTGGATGCGAGCCATCACGTCGGCGATGACGCCATAGGGCGCCGTTGCGTCGCCGCGCACGAAGATGCGTTCATTGTAGCCGGTGGTAGCGATCGCCTCGAGCTTGGCGGCGATCTCCGCTGCCGGGATCGGCGTTTCCTGCAGGAACACCTCACCGTCGTTCTTGACCGAAATCGTAATCGGCTGCGTCTCGGAATTCAGCGCCTTGGCCTGCGTTTCCGGCAGGTCGATCGGCACGCCGACAGTCATCATCGGTGCGGCGACCATGAAGATGATCAGAAGCACGAGCATGACGTCGACGAGCGGCGTCACGTTGATTTCGGAAATGACGGCCCTGTTCCGACCGCCGCGACGGCGGCGTCCGCCGCCCCCGCCGCCATTGCCTCCAACAGCCATACCCATCTGAGAATACTCCGTTGGTTACTGAGCAGCAGCGCGCGGCTGCAGCTTCTCGTCGATCTGGCGCGAAAGTATGGCGGAGAACTCGTCCGCGAAACCTTCCATGCGGGCAGAGAGCTTGCCGGCATCGGCGGAGAATTTGTTGTAGGCGATAACAGCCGGAATAGCGGCGACGAGGCCGATCGCGGTGGCGAGCAGCGCTTCGGCGATACCGGGTGCGACCACCGCGAGGTTGGTCGACTTCGAGCCGGCGATCGCCTGGAAAGAGGTCATGATACCGACGACGGTGCCGAAGAGACCGATGAACGGACCGGCCGAACCGATGGTCGCGAGCGATCCCAAACGGGCGCCGAGATATTCGGTTTCACGGGCGAGCGTTACGTCCATGGCGCGGTCGATACGCATCTGCAGGCCGATCGGCGAGCGGGCGCCGCGTTCGAAGGATTTCTTCCATTCGCGCATGGCCGCGACGAAGATCGACGCCAACCCGGTATTGTTGCGCTCCGACAGCGAGCGGTAGAGTTCTTCCAGCGACTGGCCCGACCAGAACACCTGTTCGAACTTGTCGAACTGGCGCCGTGCGCGGCCATAGGCCAGATACTTGTCGATGACGATCGCCCACGTCCAGACCGAGGCCGCGATGAGCCCGAGCATGACGAGCTTGACGACGATGCCGGCCTGCATGAAAAGCGACCAGAGGCTGACGTCCGTCGTGGCTGCTGCCAATCCTACTTGTTCCATTGATCCAAAATCCCCGAATCCAAACGCCCGGCGCTGGACCGGGCGGCACAAAATGATCTCGCAAGAAGTGTCCGGCGACCGCCGCCCAAAGCCCTGGTCAAGCTTCCAAGCTCTTCTTCCGCCTTCTTGCCGTCAAATTTGGTCAAAGGAAGGCGTGCACCGCACAAACTCCGACTTTCCCAGTAAGACACTATTATGGTTAATAGATCGTTAGTGCCGGACTATGACAGCAAGCCTGCGTTCGGGAGATTTTGTTCCATGGATTACTTGACCGGAACATGGTCCGGCTGCCGAAAGAGCGCTCATCCTGCGGCGCGGGAATTCCTTCACATAAAGTTCAAGTTTTGACAAGGCCTGATTCGGAACTACAGAGGCTGGCTTCCTTCCAGGAATTTTGCCGCCAGCGTTTCCGGCAACCGCCGCGGCCGCCCCTTGGCGTTGATGACGGCAATGATCACCTTGGCCGCGATCAGCAGGGTTTCACCTGAACGGATCTGCTGGTTGAGCACCATCTTGGCGCCTCCGGCCCTTTCCGTATGCGTCAGGATCGTCAGCACGTCATCCATGCGCGCGGGGCTCTTGAAGTCGATCTCCATCCGGTGGACGACGAAGACGAGGCCTTCCTCGTCGGCGCTGACGAGCTCGCGCTGCTCGACGCCGAGGCAGCGCAGATAGTCGGTACGGCCGCGCTCGAGGAAGTGCAGGTAGCGAGCGTGATAAACCAGGCCGGAGAAATCCGTATCTTCATAATAGACCCGCTGGATGAGGCGGTGTCCCGCCTCCGTCAGCTCTCCCGAAATGGAAAAAGGGCGTTCCGTCATAATTTTCTCCAAAGTGAGGTGCCCTCTTTGGCGCAACGCTTCGCGACAGGCAAGCATTGAATGCCCGGCCGGCGGGCATTGAATGCGCCGCAGTCAGGCATTGAATGATTGTCATAATTCTTAACTATTCCCGATAATAAGCGACCGATCAGGAGACGATGCGATGAAGATTGCGGTTATGGGCGGAGACGGTTTCATTGGTTGGCCCACCTCGCTCCACCTTTCCGATGCCGGTCACGACGTCCATATACTCGACAATCTCTCGCGCCGCTGGATCGACACCGAACTCGGCGTTCAGTCGCTCACCCCGATGGATTCGATCCAGGAGCGCACGCGGATCTGGCATGCCGAAACAGGACGCCGCATCCACTTCAACCTCATCGATCTCGCTAGGGATTACGAGCTTCTGAAGAAATGGCTTTCGGAACACCGGCCGGATGCCATCATCCATTTCGCCGAACAGCGCGCCGCGCCCTATTCGATGAAGAGCGACCGCCATAAGAACTACACGGTGAACAACAATGTCAGCGCCACGCATAACCTCCTGAACGCGCTGACCGAGCTCAATCTCGACGCCCACCTCATCCATCTCGGCACCATGGGCGTCTATGGCTATTCGACGGTCGGCGCTGCTATCCCCGAAGGTTATCTGCCGGTCGGGATCGAGACTGCGGACGGCGAAACGGTCAGCCAGGAGATCCTCTACCCCTCCAATCCGGGCTCGATCTACCACATGACCAAGTGCCTGGATCAACTGCTCTTCCAGTTCTACGCCAGGAATGACGGCCTGAGGATCACCGACCTGCATCAGGGCATCGTCTGGGGAACGCATACCGAGCAGACGCGCCGCCACGCGCAGCTGATCAACCGTTTCGATTATGACGGCGATTACGGCACGGTGCTGAACCGCTTCCTCATTCAGGCAGCGATCAGTTATCCGCTGACGGTGCATGGCACCGGCGGCCAGACCCGCGCCTTCATCCACATCCAGGATTCGGTGCGCTGTATCGAGCTGGCGCTGAAGAACCCGCCCGTCCGCGGCGCCCGCGTCGAGATCTTCAATCAAATGACGGAAACCCACCGGGTGCGCGACCTCGCCGAGATGATCGCCAGGATGAGCGGCGCCAAGATCGCCTGGCTGCCCAACCCGCGCAAGGAGGCCGCCGAAAACGAGCTGATCGTCCGGAACGAAAAGTTTCTCGATCTTGGCCTCGAACCGACCACGCTGGAAGCCGGGCTGCTGGGCGAAATCGTCGACGTGGCGAAGAAATTCGCCTACCGCGTCGACCGCTCCCGCGTGCCGGCCATCTCCGCCTGGACCAAAGACATTGCGGCGACGATTGATCACGATCCGGAAGGGAAGCGGTTGAAGTCGGTTTCGTGAGTGCTGAGCGATGACGAAGGCTAGAAAGGCCGCGGCTTGCTCCCTCTTCTCCCCAGCGGGGAGAAGAGGCATGCAGCAACGCCTTGCCGTCTCTCCTCCGCCGGAGCAAGACATATCGATGCAGTCGAACCCGATGAAGCGCTCGCTCGCCTTCGCCTACGTCACCCTCATTACCAACGCCGACTACGCGATGGGCGCCACCGCCCTCGCCCGGTCTCTGCGTCGCACCGGCACCAGCGCCGACGTCGTCGTCCTCCACACCGGCGGCGTCGACGCAGCCGCTCTCGCCCCGCTCGAGGCCCTCGACTGTCGCCTGATCCAAGTCGAGCACCTGCCGCTGTCCGATACCTTCAACGAGCGCCACGCCCGCGGCCATCTCCATTCCGCCGTCCCATTCACCAAAGGCCGCAAGCCGGAGTTCCATTCGCCGCTCGACAATTTCTGCAAGCTCAGGCTCTGGCAGCTGGTGGAGTATGAGCGTTGCGTCTTCATCGATGCCGACGCCCTGGTGCTGAAGAACGTCGACAGGCTCTTCCTCTATCCGGAACTTTCCGCCGCTCCCAACGTCTATGAAAGCCTCGCCGATTTTCGCCGCATGAATTCCGGCGTCTTCGTCGCCACGCCCTCGCATGACACATTCCGGCGCATGCTGGAAAGCCTCGATAGGCCGGAGGCCTTCTGGCGACGCACCGACCAGACCTTTCTGGAGACGTTCTTCCCGGAATGGCACGGCTTGCCGGTTTATTTCAACATGCTGCAATATGTATGGTTCACCATGCCGGAGCTTTGGGACTGGAAGAGCATTTCGATCGTGCACTTCCAGTATGAAAAACCGTGGGAAAAGGATCATCCCAAGGCAAAACAACTACAACCCTTGATCGATCTATGGCACAGTATACACGAGAGCGGCGATATGCCGGAGATCACGGCGCTGAGAAATCCGGAAGGGATGGCATGAAAGTACTGGTATCCGGGGGAACGGGTCTCGTCGGCCGGTACGTCGTCGAGGAGCTGCTGGCCGCCGGCTATCAGGTGATTGTCGGCGGACGCCGGGCGCCGCTGCCGCGCTTCTTCTCCCGCCCGGTCGAGTTCGCAGCACTCTCCCTTGATCCCGAAAAGGATCAGATCGACGTCTTCGACGACGCCTATTTCTTCGTCCACGCCGCCTTCAGCCATGTTCCCGGCAAATATCGCGGCGGCGAGGGCGACGATCCCAAGAGCTTCCACAGATTGAACCTCGACGGCACGGTCCGGCTTTTCGAAGCGGCCAAACGCGCCGGTACGCGCCGTTGCGTCTTCCTGTCCAGCCGCGCTGCCTACGGCGACCACCCACCGGAAACCGAGCTTGTCGAAACAATGCCGCCGAAGCCGGAGACACTCTACGGCCAGGTTAAATTCGACGCCGAAGGTGCGCTTACCCATCTCTCGGCACCGGGTTTTGCGGGGGTAAGCCTGAGGGCGACCGGTGTCTACGGCGATCTCACGCCGAACAAATGGGATGGTCTTATCGCCGATTATCTCGCCGGCCGGCCTGTTGCTGCTCGCGCCGGGACGGAGGTTCATGGCCGCGACCTCGGCCGCGCGGTGCGGCTGATGCTGGAGACGGAAAGCACCCGCGTTTCCGGCGAGGTCTTCAACATATCGGACATAACAGTCGACACGCACGACATTCTCGCGCCTATCCGCCGTGAAACGAGCTATCCTCACGCCTTGCCGCCCACCGCCGATAAGGCTGCGCTCAATCCGATGAACACGGCGAAAATCCGTGCGCTCGGCTGGCTGCCAGGTGGAGCTCCTCTGTTCGAGGAAACGATGCGGCGGCTGGCCGCCGCGCTGCCGGTGTCGCCGCGACGCGAATCTGCGCAGGATCGATAGGCATCCTCGTCCGACGATCGGCAACGGTAGACCGATACGACGCGAAACGGGCGCAGCCCTGTCGCAGCCGGCATTTGCATCGGGTCTCCGGCCGGTTATGCTCGGCCGAACCTCTCAATCCGGCAGATCGAATGACCGCAAATGAACTGAAAGCGCAGTTGCGCAACGAACGGCTGTCCGCCCGCGACGCCATTGCTCCTGAAGAGCGCACCTCCAAAAGCCTCGCAATGGCCGATCACGCCGGTGAGGCGGTCGCCTTCGAGCCAGGCACCATCATCTCCGGCTTCCTGCCGATCCGGTCGGAGGCCGATCTCAGGCCGCTGATGGCGCGCTTTGCGGCACGCGGTGCGCGGCTCTGCGTGCCGGCGATCCTCGACAAGCAGACCATCGTCTTTCGCGAACTGGCGGAAGACGCACCGCTTGTCGCGACCGGTTTCGGCACGGTCGGCCCCGCCGAGCATGCCGCCGTGCTCGACCCCGAGATCATGCTGGTGCCGCTTTCGGCCTTCGATGTCAGAGGTCATCGCATCGGCTACGGCGCCGGCTACTACGACCGCGCCATCAGCCGGCTCAGAGAGAAAGGCCTGCATCCCAAGCTGATCGGCATTGCATTCGACTGCCAGGAAGTGGCACATGTGCCCGACGAGCCGCATGACATAAGCCTGGATGCCATCCTGACAGAAAGCGGCCTTCGCTTTTTTGCCTCTTGGATTGGATAGGGAATGCGGCTGCTTTTTTTGGGTGACATGGTCGGCAAGACGGGACGCACGGCGGTCTGGGACCGCCTCCCCGGCCTGATCTCCGACCTCCGGCTCGATTTTGTCGTCGTCAACGGCGAGAATGCCGCCGGCGGTTTCGGCATTACCGAGGACATCTTTCTGGAGACGATCAATGCCGGCGCTGATGTGGTGACGACCGGCAATCACGTCTGGGACCAGAAGGAAGCCGTCGCCTTTGCCGGGCGGCATGATCAGTTCCTGCGACCGGCCAATTATCCCCAGGGCACACCCGGCCGCGGCTCCGGCCTCTTCTATGCCCGGAACGGCGCGCGCGTTCTCGTCGCCAATGTCATGGGTCGCGTCTTCATGCATCCGGAACTCGACGATCCCTTCAAGTCGGCCGAAGCGATCCTCGACGCCTGCCCGCTGAAAGAGCAGGCCGATGCGATCATCTTCGATTTCCACGCGGAAGCGACCAGCGAGAAGCAATGCTTCGGCCATTTCGTCGACGGCCGCGCCAGTTTCGTCGTCGGCACCCACACCCATGTGCCGACCGCCGACGCGCAGATCCTGAACGGCGGCACCGCCTATATGTCGGATGCCGGCATGTGCGGCGATTACGACTCCTCCCTCGGCATGGACAAGGAGGAGCCACTCAACCGCTTCATCTCCAAGATGCCGAAGGGCCGCATGGAAGCAGCAAGCGGCCCGGCGACGATCTGCGGCGTCGGCGTGGAGATTTCCGATGCCACCGGACTGGCCGAAAAGATCGCGCCGCTTCGGCTCGGCCCGCGTTTGGCCGAAACGGTGCCGGAGTTCTGGCGGTAATCCAGCCGCCCCAACACGCAATTGTGAGTATCGTCGCTCTGGACCGCTGCGACCTCATGACGCATCCTCCGCCGCTAAATGAAAGCGCCGGAGGGGGTGGCATGAAGCCGCATTATCTTATCCTCGCTATCACATGCCTGGCGGCCTTCGCCGCATCAGATCCTGCCAGGGCACAGGAGCCGCGCCCGCCGGCCAGTCAATGCCAGGCAATCGCCGAGAATATGCCCAAGGCGACCTTCGCCAGTTTTTCCGGCGCCGCGGCGCCGATGCCGGCCGTGTCCGAGGGCGAGAGTGTTAAATTCACCTATCTCGGCCATTCCACCTTCGAAATCGAGACACCCGCCGGCATCATCATCGCGACGGATTATAATGGCTGGTACAGGCCGGCGACGACCCCCGATGTCGTCACGATGAACAAGGCTCACACGACCCACTTCACCCTGACGCCTGAGCCCGACATCAAGCATGTGCTCCATGGCTGGAGCGACGTGCCGGGCGAGAAAGCCAGCATCAATCTCGTCGTCGGCGATGCCTATATCCGCAACGTCACCACGGATATCCGCGTCAGCTACGGCCTCGGCGGCCCGCAGGAGGATGGAAACTCGATTTTCATCTTCGAAACTGCCGGTCTCTGCATCGGCCATCTTGGCCATCTGCATTACGAGCTGACGGATAGCCATTATACCGAAATCGGCCGCCTTGACGTCGTCATGGTGCCCGTCGACGGCGGCCTGACCATGGGCGCCGACAGCATGAGCCGCGTCATCAAGCGGCTGCGCTCATCGCTGATCCTGCCGATGCACCGCCGTGGCCCGCCGGTCAACGCCTTCGTCTCCATGTTCGGAAAGGACTTCGATATCACTTATGCGCCTGATGACAGCCTCACCGTCTCCATGCGCACGCTTCCCAAGAAGCCGCTGATCTATGTAATGAAAGGCGTGCAGTAAAGCCCGGCGGGTCTCTGCAAACCTTGCTGATCAAGCAAATTGCAGGTGGCGTTTGACGCCGACGTCGGGCATCTTGTCGTCGTCGAGATTGGCCTTGGCGATTTCCCAGCCGAATTTAAGCGTGCTGCCTGTCGAAACCCAGATCTCGGCATCGTCGACATGCAGCGAAAGCATGGTGAGTTTCGGATCTTTCTTGCCGCCGTCATACCAGGCCGCCACCATCGAACTCCAATATTCCTCGATCTTGGAAGGGTCGTTATGCACCTCGATCACGCCGGAAAGGCAGGCGTGATAGTCGTGATCCTTGCCGATGACGCAGAAATGCGCGCGGCTGCCGGGCTTGATGGCGCGAACGATGTCGGCGTCGGTCTTGGTGTAAAACCAGATCGTGTTGGTGGTAGGGTCGGCATGCGGCGCCATCGGCTGCATGTGCATATCAAGCCCGGAAATACCGAGCATGCCGGCATGAACGCCGTTGACCTGATCCCAAAGCTGACGTGCTGGTTGCTCCCGCGCCTCGCTGAGACTTGCCATGACCGTTCCTTTCCGTTGGATGGAGTTCGGTTGAAACGTCATCCTTTCGCCTTTGTTCCGAACTGCTTTTCCCTTGAACGGCTGCCGTTTCGCTCTTATAAGGCGGCCCATTCCGAACAATGAGACGTGAACAGGGGTGCCATGGCTGGCCATTCACAGTTTAAAAACATCATGCACCGCAAGGGCCGTCAGGATGCCGTGCGGTCGAAAATGTTCTCCAAGCTTGCGCGCGAAATCACCGTTGCCGCCAAGGCCGGCCTGCCTGACCCGACGATGAACGCCCGTCTTCGCCTGGCGATCCAGAATGCCAAGGCCCAGTCCATGCCGAAGGACAATATCGACCGCGCCATCAAGAAGGCAGCCGGCGCCGACGGTGAAAACTACGACGAAGTCCGCTACGAGGGCTACGGCCCAGGCGGCACGGCGATCATCGTCGAAGCCCTGACCGACAACCGCAACCGCACCGCCTCCAACGTCCGCTCGATCTTCACCAAAGCTGGTGGCGCCCTCGGCGAAACCGGTTCCGTTTCCTTCTCGTTCGATCATGTCGGCGAAATCACCTACAAGCTTTCCGCAGGCGACGCCGACAAGGTGATGGAAGCCGCGATCGAAGCTGGCGCCGATGACGTCGAGACCGACGAGGAGGGCCATTACATCACCTGCGCCTTCGAATCCCTGGGCGAAGTATCGAAAGCCCTGGAAGCAGGCCTCGGCGAAGCCGAAACCGTCAAGGCGGTCTGGCGCGCCCAGAACAACGTGCCGGTGGACGAGGAAAAGGCCCAGTCGCTGATGAAGCTCATCGACTCGCTCGAAGACGATGACGACGTGCAGAACGTCTATTCGAATTTCGAGGTCTCGGAAGAGGTTCTGGCGAAGCTCTCGGCTTGAGCCGCACTGCAAACACGCGATGTCATCCTCGGCCTTGTGCCGAGGATCTGCGCCGGCCCATTAAATATCTAAAAATAAGTATTTTCCTGTCAGGCAATTGCTGTGGCTAGATGCTCGGCATAAGGCCGAGCATGACGGTCGAGGCGTTGCCAACAAACGGAACCCGGCCTTGGCGCCGGGTTTTTCTGTCTCTGGCGACTGCTTGGAAAACCTTAGGCGGCGGCCCGCGCGAAGTTTCCCAGCCCGGCGAACAGTTCCACCGACTTCAGCCGCGCCTCGATATCATGGATCGGCATCGAGATGATCACCTCGTCGGCCTGCGTTTCCTTGAGAAACTCCGTCAGCTTCGCCTCAGCCGTCGCAGGCGAGCCTACCACGGCGTAGCGCAGTGTGTGTTCGACGTTCATCTTCTCCATCGGCGACCAGAAGCTCTCCATATCGCTGACAGGGCGCGGGAAAGGACCGCGCACATTGCGGCGCAGGTTGACGAATTGCTGCTGGGCGGAAGTGAAATGGTAGCGCGCCTCCTCGTCCGTTGCCGCCATCGCGCCCATGACGCCGACCATCACATAGGGCTTGTCGAGCGCCGCCGAGGGCTGGAAACGGTCGCGATAGATCGCGATGGCGTCGAGCAGCATATCAGGGGCAAAATGCGAGGCGAAGGCATAGGGAAGCCCGAGCATCGCCGCAAGCTGGGCGCTGTAGAGGCTGGAGCCGAGCAGCCAGATCGGGATATGCGAACCATTGCCGGGCACCGCAAGGATCGCCTGGTTCTCGACCGGAGCGCCGAGAAGCTGCTGCAATTCCACCACGTCGTTCGGGAAACTGTTCGCGCCGGCCTCGAGGTTGCGCCGCAGCGCCTGTGCCGTGCGCATGTCCGTTCCGGGCGCCCGCCCGAGACCAAGATCGATGCGGCCGGGAAAAAGCGCCTCCAGCGTGCCGAACTGTTCGGCGATCACGAGCGGCGAATGATTGGGCAGCATGACGCCGCCGGAACCGATGCGGATGCGTTTTGTCGCGGCCCCGACATGGCCGATGACCACGGCGGTCGCCGCACTGGCGATGCCCGGCATGCCGTGATGCTCGGCGAGCCAGAAGCGCTTGTAGCCGAGTTCTTCAGCCTTCTGAGCCATCCGCCCCGAGCTTTCGAGCGACTGACGCACGGTGCTGCCTTCGGCAACGGGAGAAAGGTCGAGTATGGAGAAAGGAACCATGGAAACCTGCCGGCGGTTGAACGATGCCGTCTATGTAGGTTGGCGCCCGCCCATTCCAAACCGCACACGCAAACAAAAGGGCCGCGCGATGGCGGCCCTCGTCGAATATCGGAAGCGACGTCTCACCGGTGACGACGCAACACATGCACCTCGGCGCTCGGCCTTTGATGCCCCTGCGGCAGCGTGAAATTGCCGAGCTGGCGGTCCATTTCCAGAGCCTCCGTCGCCAGCCGGTGGATCGCCGCCGTCGTCTCCTCGACCATTGAGGCGTTTTGCTGCGTCATCGCATCGAGTTCGGCCACGGCGTTGTTGATCTCGCGCAGCGTAGTGGCTTCCTCGCGGGTCGACTCCATGATCTCGTTGATCTGCCCGTTGATCGCCTCGACATGGGCGCCGATGCCCGTCAACGCAACGCCCGCTTTTTCGACCAGCGCGACACCGCTTTCGACCTCATGCGTCGACTTCTGCAGCAGGCTGGAAATTTCCTTGGCCGCGCTCGATGAGCGCTGGGCGAGCTCCCGGACTTCCATGGCGACGACGGCAAAGCCCTTGCCCGATTCCCCCGCGCGCGCCGCTTCGACGCCGGCGTTGAGCGCCAGCAGGTTGGTCTGGAAGGCGATGTCGTCGATGACCGATATGATCGTGTTGATCTGGCGCGAGGAGGTCTGGATCGCCTCCATCGCCGCAATCGTCTCGCGCATGATCTGGCTGGAGCCGGTCGTCTCCTTCTTGGCGTCGCGGGCGATGCGCTCGGCCTGTTCTGCCCTCTCGATCTGGCGGCGAACGGACTGGGTAATGGCGCTGATCGCATTCGCCGTCTCGGTGATCGAGCCGGCCTGACGTTCGGTGCGCCCGGCAAGCTCGTCGGCGCCCGTGCGCATCTCCTCGGAGCCGGCGCGCACCGCCATCGAGTTGCCGCCGATCGCCGTCATGGTTTCGCTGAGTGTGGCGAGCGCCTCGTTGAAATTGACACGCAGGCTTTCGAGTTCGTTCGGGAAGCGAGTATCGATCTGATAGGAGAGATCGCCGCCCGCCAGATGATGCAGCCCCTCGTCAATCGCCTCGACCACCTGCTGCAGCGTCCTCGCCTCGGCCTCGCGCTCGGCGAGGTTCTGCTGACGGTCGTGCTCGGCCTGCAGGCGCGTCTCTTCGCTGGCGGCTTCGAGTTCACGGCTTTCGATCAGCGATTGGCGGAAGCGGGCAAGCGCGTTGGCCATCGTGCCGATCTCGTCCTTGCGGTTCAGGCTGCCGATCTCGCTGTCGAGCTTGCCGTCGGCGACGTCGCGGGTGACACCGGCAAGCCGGGCCAGCGGCGAAAACAGGAAATTGGTGACGAGCCCGGTCGCGATGGCCATGACGACGAGCACGCCGATGCCGATCATCGTCAGCAAAGTGGCGATCTCGATCGAGCCGGCATTGAGCTCGCTGAGCAGCACACTCTCGACCACCAGGAAGCGCTCGCCGCGATAATCAATGCCACGGACATAGGCGCGGGCCGCGCCGTCCGCCCGGTCGAAATCGGCCACGGTCATCGCGGAACTGGCAAGCGCGTTCTTGATGAAGGTGAAGGGGGTGGCATCGAGCGTCGCAAGCTTGCCGCCGGCATCGAGGGCGATAGCGGAGCCATCGCCGGAGACGATCGCAGCCCGCGCGGTGCTGCCCTGGACGATGCCCTTGGCAAGGATGCTCGAGATGATGTCCTCACGCACCTTGAACAGGATTATACCCTTGGCCGCTCCGAGCTTGACGATGGGCACGGCATAGAAGATTGCGGGCTTGCCGCTTGCCGCATCGACGCGGAGGCCGGAGAAGCCCGTCGGCGCGGCGTCATCCGTCGCCTTGGCGGTATTCTCTATCGCCTTGGCGAATGCGATGCCGGCACCCGTTGTCTTCCAGGCGTCCGACTTCAGATTCTCCGCGAAGTCATCGTCCTTCTTGTAGGAATAGAGCACGCTACCGTCGAGATCGGCGATCAGCAGATCGCTGAAAGCGGTTTCTTCGAGGTCGCGGGCAACTTCGCCCTGCGTCTGCTCATGGTTCGAATAGTAGAACCCGCTCGGCCCTTCCGGCTTCATCAGCTTCTCACGCTGGTCGGCCGGGTTGGGATTGCCCGTGATAAAAACCTTCTTCAGCTCGGCGCGTGCATCCCCCGAAGTCTTCTGGATTGTTTTCCAGCCGCTCTTCAAGCTGGTGATCGACATCTGCAGCGCCTCGATGCGCGCGATGGAATTGGCCTGGTTCTCGAGCTGCGCCAGCTGATCCTGCAACATATCGCCGCGGAAGATCAGCACGCTTTCCTTGGCCTTCAGCGCCTGCTCGTCGGATATGCGGCTGCTGGCGAAATAGGCAAGCACATCGATGACCGCGATCGATAGCACGGTCATCAGGATAAATGTGACAATGACCTTGAAGGACAGGGATTGAAATCTCTGAGCCATATGCAACGAACCCTTCTGAACGGCGCCTGCCAGCCTGGGCACGCGGTGCATCCCCGGCCGGCTGACCTGTCAACAGAACATCGGGGGCTTATTCTTGTGAAATGAAGCCCTCGCACATTCGATGAACTAGAATTCAGGCATCTCTTTTAATTCGCGGTAAATGAGGCGCTCTAAAACCGAGTGTGTTTTCGTTTTGTTCACATATCGATGGCACTTATTTCGCAATCGCTATAGGTTGAACCATGCAAAATACGATTCGCATCATTGGCATCGATCCCGGTCTCCGTCGCACCGGCTGGGGAATCATCGACACGTTAGGCAATTCCCTGAAATTCGTGGCATCGGGAACGGTGACCTCCGATGGCGAGATGGACCTCGCCTCCCGCCTCTGCCAGTTGCATGACGGGCTCGCCGATATCGTCCACGCTCACAAGCCCGATGAGGCCGCCGTCGAACAGACTTTCGTCAACAAGGACGCAGTAGCCACACTGAAACTCGGCCAAGCCCGCGGCATCGCCATGCTGGTGCCCGCGCGCGCCGGACTGCCGGTCTCCGAATATGCGCCGAATGCGGTGAAAAAGGCGGTCATCGGCGTCGGGCACGGCGAAAAGCAGCAGATTCACATGATGTTGAAGATCCTGATGCCGAAAGCCGAGTTCAAGGGCGATGACGCCGCCGATGCCTTGGCGATCGCCATTTGCCACGCCCACAATCGCGGCGGCCACCGGATGCGCCAAGCGCTGGCCGGATAATCCGTTCTTGACTTGTTCTTTTCCCATGATAAGTAATACCGCAGAGGTATTACCATGCGGGTGACCGAAAAAGGCCAGGTGACTATTCCCAAGGACATCAGGGATCGCTTGAAAATCGGCCCGGGATCCGAGGTCGATTTCATTGCTGATGAAAAGGGCGCCCGGCTCGTCGTTCTGTCCAGCCGCACGGAACCATCGCAGGACGATTTTGAATCCTGGCTCGGCAGCATGAGCGGCACTTTCGACACCAACGGCATGACGACCGATGAATTCATGGAATGGCTGAGGGGACCACGCGATGACCTCGGTCCTCGTTGACACGAACATCTTCATCGATATCTTCGGCCCGGACAATCCTTTCAGGGAATGGTCCGCACGCGCCTTGAGCGCATTGCGTCCGGATTCACAATTCATCATGACACCCGTCGTCTGGGCGGAGCTGGCAAGCATGACCCCGCGCGAGGAAACGCTTGCGTTTCTCCTGTCGCGGTTAAACCTGATCCGCGAGGCCCTGCCGTTTTCCGCCGCTTACCGGGCCGGCATGGCGCACGCACGGTATCGGAAGAGCGGCGGCCTGCGCGAGCGCACCCTGCCGGATTTTTTCATCGGTGCGCACGCGGTTGTTCGATCGCATCGTCTTCTGACACGCGATGGCGCGCGCTACCGCCCCTATTTCCCGGAATTGGACATCATTTCTCCCGAAACGCACCCTTGAGAGACCGCGCCCTATGATCGGCAAGCTGAAAGGCACCATAGACGAGATCGGCGAAGACTATGTGCTCGTCGATGTGCACGGCGTCTGCTACGTCGCCCACTGCTCCGCCCGCACCCTATCCAAGCTCGGCTCGGCCGGCGAGGCCTGCGTGCTGTTCATCGAAACCTATGTGCGCGAGGATCAGTTGAAGCTCTTCGGCTTCATGACTGCATTGGAGCGGGAGTGGTTCAACCTGCTCCAAAGCGTTCAAGGCGTGGGCGCCAAGGTCGCGCTTGCCGTGCTCTCGACCTTGACGCCGGGCGAACTCGCCAATGCGATTGCCCTGCAGGACCGCGCCGCCGTTTCCCGCGCGCCGGGCGTCGGCCCGAAAGTGGCGATGCGCCTCGTCACCGAGCTCAAGAACCGGGCGCCGGCTTTTGCCGGGGAAGCGATCAATATCGCCCTCAAGCAGGAACTCGGCGAAGGTGTCGCGGCCGCGCCGGTCGCCGATGCGGTCTCCGCGCTGACCAACCTCGGCTACAGCAGAGACCAGGCGGCCAATGCAGTTGCGGCGGCGATGAAGACGGCCGGCGACGGCGCAGACAGCGCTAAGTTGATCAGGCTGGGATTGAAGGAGTTGGCGCGGTGAAGCCCGGAAAAACGACGGTTGGATATCGAGGCGACCGTTTTTTGGTGTATTGCTGTGACAGGTTTCAAAACGGAATAAGAGCATGAGCGAACCCGCCCGCCTGATATCGCCGGAAAAGCGGGGCGAAGATCTCGACATTACGCTGCGCCCGCAATCGCTGGACGAATTCACCGGCCAGGCGGAGGCGCGCGCCAATCTCAAGATCTTCATCGAGGCGGCGAAGAACCGCGGCGAGGCCCTGGACCACGTGCTCTTCGTCGGGCCGCCCGGCCTCGGCAAGACGACGCTGGCGCAGATCATGGCGAAGGAGCTCGGCGTCAACTTCCGCTCGACCTCGGGCCCGGTGATCGCCAAGGCCGGCGACCTCGCCGCCCTGCTCACCAATCTCGAGGAGCGCGACGTGCTCTTCATCGACGAGATCCACCGCCTCAACCCCGCCGTCGAGGAAATCCTCTATCCCGCCATGGAGGATTTCCAGCTCGACCTCATCATCGGCGAGGGCCCTGCCGCCCGCTCGGTGAAGATTGACCTCTCGAAATTCACGCTGGTCGCCGCCACCACCCGCCTCGGCCTGCTGACGACACCGCTGCGCGACCGTTTCGGCATTCCGGTGCGGCTCAGCTTCTATACCGTCGAGGAACTGGAGCTGATCGTGCGCCGCGGCGCACGGCTGATGAACCTGCCGATGACCGAAGAGGGCGCCCGCGAGATCGCCAGGCGCGCCCGCGGTACGCCGCGCATTGCCGGCCGGCTGCTGCGGCGCGTGCGCGATTTCGCCGAAGTGGCAAGGGCCGAGGCCGTCACCCGCGAGATCGCCGACGAAGCGCTGACCCGCCTGCTGGTCGACAATGTCGGCTTCGATCAGCTCGACAAACGTTACCTCAACATGATCGCCGTCAATTTCGGCGGCGGCCCGGTCGGCATCGAAACTATCGCCGCCGGCCTTTCCGAGCCGCGCGACGCGATCGAGGACATTATCGAGCCCTACATGATCCAGCAGGGTTTCATTCAGCGTACGCCGCGCGGCCGCGTTCTTACCGCAATCGCGTGGAAACATCTGGGAATGCAACCGCCCAAGGAGATGGAGGCTGCGCAGTTCCGGCTGTTCCAGGAGGACGACTGAGTGATCACCCGCCGCGGATTTTTCAAGGTTCTTGGCGGCGGTATCGCAGGCGTCATGGCGCTCGGCAGTTATGCCTTCGCCTATGAACCGCTGGCGCGGCTCGGCATCGCCCGCTACCGGCTGACGCCGCCGGGATGGACACCGGGGCTGAAGCTTCGCATTGTCGCACTCGCCGATATCCATGCCTGCGAACCCTGGATGTCGGCAAACCGCATTACCTCGATCTGCCACAGGGCCAATGAACTCGAAGGCGACGTGACCGTCCTGCTCGGCGATTACGCCGCCGGCATGAACATGGTGACGCAATATGTGCATTCGAGCCAATGGTCGAAGGCGCTCGCAACCCTGCAAGCCCCGCTTGGCGTCCATGCAATCATGGGCAACCATGACTGGTGGGAGGACAGGACCGCCCAGAACAACGGCGGGATGGAAACCTTCGGACACCGGGCGCTTGCCGATGTGGGCATCCCTGTCTACGGCAATCGCACCGTCCGGCTCGAGAAGGATGGCCGCGGCTTCTGGCTCGCAGGGCTCGAAGATCAGCTGGCGCTGCTGCCCGGCATGAAATGGGGTCGCACGCGCATGACCGGCCTCGACGACCTCGATGGAACGATGGCTCAGATCACCGATGACGCGCCCGTCATCCTGCTCGCCCACGAGCCCGATATCTTTCCTCGCGTGCCCGAGCGTGTCTCGCTGACGCTCTCGGGTCATACCCACGGCGGACAGATCCGCTTCTTCGGCCGTTCACCAATCGTCCCCTCCCGCTACGGCGATCGCTACGCCTATGGCCACATTGTCGAGAAGGGGCGTAATATCATCGTTTCCGGAGGGCTCGGCTGCTCCATTGCTCCGGTCCGCTTCGGCGTGCCGCCGGAAATCGTCGTAATCGATCTCGGATAAGAATGACATGAGCAAGCGCACTCCCATTCGCCTGACTCAGGGTGCTGCGCGTTTCAACTACCGCATCGCCGGCCTCGGCTTTCGCCATGGGCACGTGCTTGTTCATCGCGCCGTGCACGAGCCCTTCTGGACCTTTCCGGGCGGTTGGAAAGAAATCGGCGAGACGTCGGAAGAGACGCTGAAACGCGAGATGGTGGAGGAGCTTGGCCTCGACGTCACCGTCTTGCGCCTGCTCTGGATCGTCGAGAACTTTTTCCACTACGAACAACGCGATTGGCATGAACTCGGCCTCTATTATCTGATGGAAATCCCGCCGGAATTTCCCTTTCAGCCACATGAAATCATCCATCGCGTCGAAGATGGCGACAACCATCTCGAATTCAAATGGGTGCCGGCAACACGCGCGGCCCTGACCGCGCTCGACATCCCGCCCTATTTCGTCGCTGATGAAATCGAGAACCTGCCCGGGGCACCACGTCATCTCGTCTGGCGCGACGGCAATCTCGATGCCTGACGCAAACATTCAGGAGTGCTGGAAGAGGAAAGCCGCCGATGTCGACCTTCGATCCCACCAGGACCTTTCGCAAGCTTGCGTATAACAACGCCCTTGCCAACCACCGGCTGCTTCACGCCTGCGCGGCATTGAGGCCGGGCGAATTCGAAGCGCCGCGCACGAGCTTCTTTCCGTCGATCAAGGAGACGCTAAATCATATCATCACGGTCGACTGGTTCTATGTCGACGGCATGGAAGGTGGCACGCTCGGCTTCCAGGCCTTCGAGGTTGACGAACCCTTCGATGATGTCGAGTCACTGACCCAAGCGCAGGCAAAGGTCGATCAGCGCCTGATCGACCTTTGCGAAGCCCTGACGCCGGAAAGACTGATCTCGATCGTCAGCCTCCATCGTGGCAATCGTATTCAGCAGGAGCGGATGGACGACGTGCTCGCCCACCTTTTCCAGCATCAGACCCATCATCGCGGCCAGGTCCATGCGATGCTTGCCGGCACCAGCGTTGCCCCGCCGCAGCTCGACGAATTCATCGTCGCCGACGATGCGCGGTTTCGCGGCAAGGAACTCGCCGAACTCGGCTGGCGCGAAGAAAAGCTGATGCATTGAACGCAGAACCCGAAATCGAAATCGATTTTCGGGTTATGCGCCAATCCAACCGTCAAAGCATACCGCAAGGTGGCAGCGCTTAATCCTGCAGACGTCTCTTCAGCGCGTCGATGATCGTCTTGGTGAGAAGGTCGTAATTTTCGTCGAAGTGATGGTCGCCGGGTAGTTCGACCACTTCGGCGCCGCTATTTTTGAGTGCCGGACAGGCGACATCGTCGTCATCGTCCTTGCCATAGACGCACTGCACAAGCTTCGGATCGACGTTCTTCAGATCGGCGACGGGATCGCCCCCCGCCCCTTCAGTCTTTTGGCCGAGCCAACCAAGAACGGAGATGACGTAATCCACTTGGTGGGAGAGCGACAGCAGCGACAACTGCACCACCGAGGACTTCTCGGCTGGTTTGAGCAGCTGATAGGTCGCGGGCACGACATCGGCGCCGAAGGAGTAGCCGACGAGCAGCACATGCTTCACCTTCCACTGCTTACGATAGAAATCGATGATCTTCGAAAGATCGCTGGCCGTCTCCTCCGGCTTGCGCTCCGACCAAAAATAATGAAGCGAATCAACGCCGACGACGGGAATGCCTTCCTTCTGCAGCGTGCCGCCGACCTCCTTGTCGATGTCGCGCCAACCGCCGTCGCCCGAATAGATCACCGCCATCGTATCGAAGGCAGGCGTTGCCTCCAGCACCGCCAGCGGCAGGCCGAGCGGATTGCCGAAGGCGCCGGAGGCAGTGACGAGATCGTCGAGCGTATCGGCAAATACCGTCTGCGCATCGTCGGTGGCGTCACGGATCTCGATTGCCGAATGGGCCTTCTGCAGCGCCTCGACATGCGCCCGGCCGTCCTTGTCAGCTTTAGGCGTGAAGACTGATATGATCGGATCCGGCAGGGCGCCGTCGCTGAGGCCATAGACCGTGCGTTGGCCGATCACCTTCTTGGAAGCTGGCGTGCAAAGCTCCTTGGTCAGCGGAATGCCGGCCAGCGGATCGACCGCGAGCGTCTGACCGATCGTCGCATCCGGCGTCTGAGCCGCGATCGCCAGCGCCAAAGCCCCGCCCTCGCCGATGCCGGCGACGATCGGCAGATGATAGGCATTGTTGCCGGTCGCGCGCTGCACCTGCTGGCTCAGCGATTCGATATCCGAGACCATGTAGATGCAGCCGTCGTTGAGGCTGACGTCGTAGCGGCTGAGCGCCTGGATATAAGAGGGAAAGTCGACGCCGATGACGACAGCGCCTTCGGCGACCAGCCTGTCGGCCTCGGCCTTCTCATAATCGCCCCAGCCGGCGGCATCCGAGATCAGCATCACGGTGCCTTTCACCTCCCCTTCCGGCAGGAAGATGTGCGGCGATGGGATGAGACCACTTTCGAAGCTCTGCTTTGTTTCCTCGGCGGCATTAGCCGCTGCGGCCGCGAGCATGCAGACGCATGCCGTGACAAGAAGGATTGTCCTGATCATTTTCTCACTACCCCTTTCAATCCGCCCCCGATCAGAAATGTCGCGTCCATCAACGCGATCATCGGATTGCCTCCTCCGGAAACCGCAAGATAGCGCGGTTGCCAGTGCGGATGAAACTTGGATTTGAATGCCCGAAGGCCTTTGAAGTTATAGAAGCGTTCGCCGTGTTCGAAGATGGTGCTGCCGATACGGTCCCAGACGGGCGCTGCTTCGCGTTTCGACATGCCGGAGAGAGGCGCCATGCCGAGGTTGAAATGGGTGAAACCCTGGTTACGCAGATATTCCATGATCTGCACGAAGAGAAAGTCCATCGAGCCCTTCGGCGCGTCCGGCGAGAAGCGCATGAGATCGATCGTGCTCTCCTTGCGGGATTCGGTGACGAGGATATTGGCGAAGGCGACGATCTTGCCATCCTTCTTCAGGATGCCGACCGGTTGCGATGAAACATAATCGGGATCGAACGAACCGAGCGAGAAGCCTTTTTCCTTGGCATTGTGATGTTCGAGCCAGGCCGTGGAAACGGCAGCGAGATCATCGATGATATCAGGCACGTCCTCGGATTCGACTACCGCGAATTCCAGCCCGTCGCGTTGGGCTCGGCTCGCCGTCTGGCGAAGATTCGCCCATTTGCCGCCTTTCATTTCGAAGGTTCGGAGGTCGGCCACCGCCAGTTCGCCGAGCTTGAAGGCGCGGAGGCCGGCATCGGCGCAATGGGAAAGCAGCGCCGGCGAGATCTGGTAGAAGACGGCGCGGCACCCGGCGGCACGCGCCGCTTCGACGAAGCGCCAGACGAGTTCCTGCACGGCACGATGATCGCCAACCGGGTCGAACAGCGCGATCCATGAACGGCCCTGCCGGCCGTACATGATGAAGGCGTCACCTTTTTCCGAAAACATGATGCTCTTGTCGCCCATGCGCACCAGATTGGCGTCGGCATTGTCCTGCCTCCTGACGATGTCGACGGCGCGCGTCAGCGCCTCCTCCGTCGGCGGCTCCGGCCGGAAGGTCGCCGGCCGGAGCAGGCTGAAAATGGCGATCGCCGACGAGATGATGGTGATGCCGAGCAGGGCGCGCAGTCCCCGCGGCGCCTCGGCGGTGAATTCGAACTGCCACCAGAGTTCGTTGCTGTATTCGACATCGCGATAGACGAAGAGCAGGATGACGACGGCGCCGACGACGATGACCGCGATCGCCATCAGCCAGGACGCCGTCATCGCCTGGTTGAGCAGCGACGCATGCCGGGTGAAGAGCCGTCGGCTGACGAAGAGCCCGAAGATGAGAAAGGCGAGAAATGCCGCTTCGACGAGGGCGATCGCCTTCAGAAGCGACAGGGTCAATGCGGCAACGGCCGAGAGCACGGCCACCCACCACGCGCCGTCGAGCCTCTGACCGAGGCCGCGCGCCGCGACCACCAGCGCAAGCCCGAGCAGGCTGGAAAGGAAGTGTGCGCCTTCGACCATCGGCAGCGGCAGATAGTTGGAGAGGAATTCCAGGTTCTGGTCCGGCGTCGGTGTGACGCTCGAAAATACCAGCATGACGCCGAGCAGCAGCGCCAGGGTCGACAACAGCTGCGGCATCAGCCGTCCGCCGATACGGCGGACACTGGAAGCGGCCGGATGGTCGACAAAACGGCGCAGCTCCGCCGCCGAGACCGCGAGCACGGCGATCAACAACGGCAATACATGGTAGACCAGCCGATAGAGCACCAGCGATCCCAGCACCGCGTCGATATTCACCGCGCTGCCGAGCGAAGCGATGATCACGGTCTCGAACACGCCGAGCCCGGCCGGAACGTGGCTGAGCACGCCGAGACCGACGGCGATCGCATAGACGGCGAGGAAGACCGGCCAGCCGATGGCCGTCTGCGGCAGGAGCACGTAGAGCACCGACGCGGAGGCGGCAATATCAAAGGCGGTAACGAGGAACTGGCGTGACCAGGTGCGCGAGTCCGGCAGGCGGATTGCCACGGCGCCGAAATCGAGCACGCGGCCCTCGCGGCCGATGATCATCACAGCCCCGAGAATGGCGATGATCGAGCCGGCGATCAGCCGGAGAAGGAATGGACTGACGCCGATCAGCGGCCCGATTTCGCTGGCGATGATGATGAGGGCGATCGATGCGACGGCCGCGAGCCCGAGGCCGAAGGAGAGCGTGACGAAGGCGATGATGCGGCCAATATCCTCCGGCGAGAGCCCGAGACGCGTATAGGCGCGATAGCGGATCGCCCCGCCCGACAATGCGCCGAAGCCGGCTGTGTTGCCGACCGCATAGGCGCTGAACGCCGTCAGCGCCACATGCGGAAAGGGCAGCTTCTTGCCGATATACTCGATCGCGTTGAGATCGTAGAAGACCAGCGAGAGGAAGCTGAGAGCGGTGAAGAACAGCGCAAGCAGGATCGCGCTCGGCCTGGTCGCCGCCAGTGCTGCGACGACATCGTCATAGCGCACCTCGTTGGTGAGCTGCATGATGGCGTAACCGACGAGACAGAAGACGATGAGCGTCGCGGCTGCCGTGAGCGGCGTCCTGTAACGTCTGAAAAGCGTGCGAAAGGAAAAACCGTCCGTCGCTTCGATCTCTTCCAAATTGCCGTGACTCGACATCTCTTACCTGCGCAGTTTCCAATTCGGCGGGAATCATTTTTCGAAGACGTAACATGACAGGCATATAAGCTCTATGAAGCCATGCCCGACGCTACCCAACCCCGCCGCCTGCGCCTCAATCATCCTCAATTGGGGCGAATTTGCGCAGGAATACGTGATGGCACATTGCATTTTCGTAAGCTTACGAATGCCTTGCCGCGACAATGAGGTTCAGGTGACGGCATTCATGCCGCCGGTTCGTCGTTGGCTCGCATGTGGGAAGCGTAACGCGCGACGGCAGCCTCCAAATCGGCCTCGCGATCGCCCGTCACCTGCACCGTCGGCACGGCGAACTCGATGCCGTTTTCCTTGAAGGCATTGCGGATCATCGCCAGTGCGTTTCGACGGATGACGAACTGCTCGCCGGGCTTCGTCATCATCGACAGGCGGATCTCGATCGCGAATTCGCCGAACTGCTCGACGCCCTTCATCTTCAGCGTCTCGATGATGTGCGGGCCGAATTCCGGGTTTTCGAGCAATGTCTGGCCGATCTGCTTGATCACCTTTTTCGCCTTGACGAGATCGGTGTCATATTTGACGTTGAGGCTGATCTTGTCGATCGTCCAGTCGCGGTTCAAATTCTTCACCGCGCCGAGTTCGCCGAACGGCACGGTCGTCAGCGGTCCGCGATGGTGCCTGAGCTTCACGGATCGCAGGCTGAAGGCTTCGACGACGCCCTTGTGGCTGCCGCTTTCGATATATTCGCCGACACGGAAAGCATCGTCCCAAAGGTAGAACATGCCGCTGATCACGTCCTTGACGATCGTCTGGGCGCCGAAACCGACGGCCACGCCGACGACGCCGGCACCGGCAATCAGCGGCCCGATCTCGATGCCGAGGCCGGAGAGCACCATCAGAACCGCGATGACGGCGATGACCACGGCAAGGATATTGCGGAAGATCGGCAACAGCGTCTGCATTCGCGCGCGTTTGGCCTTGTCCTCGTCCGTCGCGGTACCGTCCAGCGGTGAATCGAGCAGCTTGCCGTCAATATAGGCTTTGACGACGTGCCAGAGCAGATCTGCCGCAAGCAGGATGACGATGCCACCGATGACCCCGCGCGCGATCTTGTCGACCATCTTGTCGCCAGCCGCCATCATATCGGCGCCGACGCCAAGCAATCGACCAAGCCAGATTGCCGCGATTGCGATAATCAGCGCACGCACGCCGCGGTCGAGCAACACGGTGGCTATGCGGCGCGTGGCAAGGAAACTCGCCTCGGTCTGCCGCAGCGATTTCACCGCGATCGTCGCGACGGCGAGCACCCGCGGAAGCATCAGCACATAGATGCCGAGCCAGAGCAGCCAGTTAAAGCCGGTGACCCAGAGGCCCCAAAGCAGAAGGAAATAAACCGTGAGCGCCCAGGAAATCTCGTGACCGCGCTTCTCGTCCTTATGGGGCCGCGACCAGACCGCCTCGATGGCGATCAGCAGCAATCCAATGCCGAGGATGTAACCCACGAACAGCCGGGCACTCGTGGAAAAACCGAGCGGCTCCATCGACTGAATGGCCGCCCAGCCAAAAATAAAATAGATGACGAAGATTGCAGAGCGGCGATACCAGAAGAGTGCGACGGCGCGTCCCGGCATGGTCGGCGCGGGGACGCCCTGCCGCTCTTCCTCGGCTCGCGCCAGTGCGATGAGATCGACCAGCACACCGCCGAGGCAGATCGTGAAACGCTGGACGATCAGCGCAACGACGCAGACGATGGCGATACTCTGGCTGACCGGCGGCCAGTAGAGGCTGAGCAGCGTCAGCACCGTCGCCGCCGCGAAGATCAGCGCCGGGATGACACGCGGCGCCAGATGCATGCCTGCCATCTGAGCCAGACGGCGACGGCGGCGGCGGAAGGCATAGCGGGCAATGCTCTCGATGATCGCGCCCAGCAGAAAGATCGCCAGGAATTGGGCGATCATGCGCATCCGGCCGGTGGCGGCGATTTCGCCGAAAAGCAGCGAGGATGCATTGCTGATCTGCGAGGGCAGCGTCATCGCGGCATCGGAAACCATCGAGACATGCCGGCGGGCATGCTGCAGCAAACCCGCCAGAACGGACATCTGGTTCTCCGCTGCTGTATCGCCCGCAGGCGTCGCCGCCATCTGGGTCGACATCCATTGCTTGACCTCGGGCGTCTGCATGAGTTGCATCATCTCACGCACCTGGGCCGGCGGAGTGGCCGCGGCCGGCGCTTGTGCCGGCTGCGTCTGGGCAAAGCCGGGCGAAGCCACGGAAAAAAGCGCAATGAATGCCAAGATGCCCGATATGGCGGCCTTCAAGTCTCCTGCCCTGTCACGCTTCACGACCGCCCTCCAACAAAGTGTTGGCGCTTACACAAAGCAAGGCCGACATCTTGCAATGGATACTCGCGACTGTTGCCGCCAGCAAGCGGTAGAAAAACCATACGGATGGCTAAGAACAGCCGGCGTCGCCGCCTGCCCGAGCCATGCCGTCATCCCGCCATTTACGGGGTGACGGTCGCCTTCTGCTCAGTGAAGGGAGTGACTTGGCCTTCAGGATTTCGGCGCCGGCTTTTCCACGTGGCCGCCGAAGCCCGCACGCATTGCCGACAGCACCTTGTTGGCGAACTCGTCATTGTCGCGCGAGGAGAAGCGGCCGTAGAGCGCGGCACTCAGCACCGGGGTCGGCACGCTTTCGTCGATTGCCGCCATGATCGTCCAGCGGCCCTCGCCGCTGTCCGAGACGCGGCCGGCATATTTCGAAAGTGCGGGGTCGACATGCAGGGCATCGGCGGTGAGATCGAGCAGCCAGGAGGTGATGACGCTGCCGCGGCGCCAGACTTCCGCGACATCCTGCAGATTGAAGTCGTATTGGAAATGTTCGGGATGTGCGAGCGGCGCGGTTTCCGCATCGGCCTCATGCGAGGCAGCGCCGATATTGGCGCGTTTCAAGATGTTGAGGCCTTCGGCATAGGCGGCCATCAGCCCGTATTCGATGCCGTTATGCACCATCTTGACGAAATGGCCGGCGCCATGCGGGCCGCAATGCAGGTAGCCCTGTTCCGCGGTGCTGGCTGCAGCCGCATCAGCGCTGCGGTTCGGTGAGGCTTCCGTCGTGCCGGCCCCGGGCGCGAGCGTTGCGAAGATCGGCGAAAGGTGCTGGACGATGCCCTTTTCGCCGCCGATCATCAGGCAATAGCCGCGCTCCAGGCCGAAGACGCCGCCGCTCGTACCGACGTCAACATAATGGATGCCCTTGGTGATGAGCTCAGCGCCGCGGCGGATGTCGTCATGATAGTAGGAATTGCCGCCATCGATGATGATATCGCCGTTCTGCAGCAGCGGCACCAAGCTTGCCAGCACCTTGTCGACGATCGCCGCCGGCAGCATCAGCCAGATAGCACGCGGATGCGCGAGCTTCGAGACGAATTCCTCCAGCGAAGCGCTGCCGGTCGCGCCGAGACCTGTGAGATCGGCAACGCTTTCCGGCCGGGTGTCGTAGACGACGCATTCGTGACCGCCCCGCATCAGGCGCTGGACCATATAATTGCCCATGCGGCCCAAACCGACCATACCAAGCTGCATAATGAATCTCCTGGAAACCGAGATGAAGTATCGACTCCGGAAATTAGCACCCGCAGTGTGACAGGCAAGCAAAGTCTGGCGACCGCGATCTCCTTCGAGGGCAAGCCTCGTCAAATATCCGGGGCGCTGGCCGGCTCGCCCTTCATCTCGCTGAGATACATGCCCTCGCGCAGATTGATGCCGTATTCGACGAAGGCCTTCATGCTGCAAAGCATCTGTGTCCAGCCTTCGCAGTTGAGATAGCTGCCGCGCCGGCCGGCCTCGTCCTCGCGCCAGCCGTTCTCAGCAATCGTCACCAGCGTGCCGCCATCCTCCAGCGGCTTGAAATTCATCTCCACCAGGGTCTTATACCTTGTCTTGTCCTCAGCAGTGCCGCCGTCCCAGCGAAGCACGATGCGGCTTTCCGGCACAAGCTCGACAACCTCGACCGGCGCATCCTTCCACCAGGTTACCGTCGTGCCTTGAACGAGCGGGGCGCTCGCCCCGCCGATCGTGGTGAAATAGCTGCTGAGCTTCTTCGGGTTGACGACGGCATCGAACACTTCGGCAACGGGACGGCCGATCCGGCCGGAAACGCGGATTCCGAGAGACATGATACTTCTCCTCTTCTCCATTGTACCTGACGTCATTATGTTATAAAAACATAACATGTCAAGCGAATCGAAAGACGACCCTGTTTTCAAGGCACTGGCACATCATCGCCGCCGCGAGATTCTCGATCTGCTCAAGGAAGCGCCCCGCACGACCGGGACGCTTTGTGAAATGTTTCCGGACATGGACCGCTGCACGGTGATGCAGCATCTGAAGGTGCTTGAGGAAGCGGATCTGATCGTCGCCAGAAAGGAGGGCCGCGAACGCTGGAACCACCTGAACAGCCTGCCGATCAAGCACATCTACGACCGCTGGATCAGCGCCTATGCAGGTCACGCCCTGTCGATCCTCGATCGGCTGAGAAGCGATCTCGAAGATTAGATTAGCCGGAACAAATGCTCCGGCGTGAGGGTCGGCTTGCCTTCAGGCCCGCCGAACTCCTATCCTGGCAAAAGAAGCGTGGGAGCTCAGGACAAATGACGATATCAGGAGCCGGCATACGCCGCATGCGGTTGCTGCGGAGCATGAAGCAGCAGCACCTCGCGGAACTCCTCGACGTCAATCAGGCGACCGTTTCGCGCTGGGAGCGCGGCCAGCTTGCTCCCTCGCCCGACCAAGCCGTCAAGCTGGAACGGATTTTCGCCTCGCCGCAACATGCTGCGGCGGATGCGGCTTTAAAGCGGCTGGTCGAGGATTCCGTCCGGCCGGTGCATTTGATCTGCGATGGCACCCATCGGCTGCTGTCTGCTTCCCGACCGCGGCAGGCGGAATGGCGCGCACCGCTCAACGCTTTTCTCGGCCGCTCTCTTTTCTCCTACGCCACCGCCGAGATCGCTGCCGCCGAACAGTCTCTGGAGGAGTGCGGCTGGCACGAGGGCAGGCTGCTATCGTTGACCTTCGATACCGGCGCCAACGGCAATGTGCGCCTGCCGATTGCCCCCGGCCGCGTCACCTGGGAGCGGATCAGGCTTTCCGACGGCAGCGCTGGCCGTCTCGTCACGACCGTCGCGAAGCCTGCAGCTTTCCTGCACCCCCCTGCATAATTTATGCGTTGTCCGCAAATGCCGGTCTTTTGTAGCCTCTGCCGCGAATGGGGCCAGGAGACGACGCGATGACGATATTGGTGACGGGAAGCGCCGGCCACCTCGGCGAGGCGCTGATGCGCAGCTTGAGAGCTCAGAGCCGGTGGGCGCGCGGCATCGACATCAAGCCATCGGCTTTTACCGATATGGTCGGCTCCATCGGTGACCGCGGTTTCATCAGGCGGGCGATGTCGGGCATCAGCCACGTCATCCATGCCGCCACGCTCCACAAGCCGCATGTGGCGACCCATGGCAATCGCGATTTTCTCGACACCAATGTCGGCGGCACGCTGAATGTGCTTGAAGAGGCGACCGCCGCGGGCGTTGCAAGCTTCGTCTTCACCAGCACCACCAGCGCTTTCGGCGCGGCACTGACGCCGGTCGCCGGCGAACCCGCGGCTTGGGTCACCGAGGACGTGCTTCCTGTCGCGAAGAAT
Organism: Rhizobium esperanzae; assembly: GCF_002204185.1. GTDB lineage: Bacteria > Pseudomonadota > Alphaproteobacteria > Rhizobiales > Rhizobiaceae > Rhizobium > Rhizobium esperanzae. Next base: position 94,325 of record NZ_MXPU01000015.1, read on the forward strand.
ATCTATGGCGTGACGAAGCTCGCTGCCGAAGGAATCTCGGAACTCTTCGCCCGCAAATCCCGCCTGCCTGTTGTCATCCTCAGGACGTCGCGCTTCTTTCCCGAAAGCGATGACGATCGCGAGATTCGCAACAGCTATTCGGCGGAAAATGCGCAGGCCAACGAGCTGCTTCATCGCCGCGTCGATATCAGCGACGTGGTCGGCGCTCATTTGCTGGCGCTCGAAAAGGCCCCGGCAATCGGCTTCGGCCGCTATATCATCTCGGCCACGACGCCCTTTCTACCGGGCGACGCCGCTGAGCTCAGGCGTGACGCGCCTGCTGTCGTCGAGCGGCTGTTTCCAGGTGCGAACACCCTTTACGCCGAATGCGGCTGGAAAATGTTCCCGACGCTCGATCGCGTCTACGTCAACGAACGCGCAAGGCGCGAACTTGGCTGGCAGCCGCGCTATGATTTCCGCTTCGTGGTCGATTGCCTGCGCGAGCGCCGCGAATGGCGAAGCCCGTTGGCGATCGATGTCGGCTCCAAGGGCTACCACGAGGAGGTGTTCGCCGAAGGACCCTATCCGGTCGATTAGGGCAATGAGCTGATTGCAGGCACTGACGGTGTCATCCAGTTATCACGATCCCATCCTAGACGTTTAGCCGGGATAAGGGGCGAAATCCGGGCGTGTTCCGTTCTGAGGAATCGATCCCGAAGCCGAGGAATGTCATTCGAAACGGTGTCCAGCTTGCGGGCGGGAACCGTTGCAGGAACGCTTTTGACCGAGAGGCTATTTCATGAAGAACGTCAGACCATATGCATCGCGGCTGTTCGCCGCAGTTCTCGCGACATCCGCCGCCATTCCCGCCATGGCAAGGGCGGAGAATTCCGCCGGTTTCGTCAATAAGGGCCTGGTCGGCGTCGGCCGCATTCCGGCCAACCAGCGCGACAAATTCGGTGAAACCTTCGGCTCCGGCTCCGGCATGGCGATCGACGCCGCCGCCTGGAGTCGGGATGGCGCCAGCTATAAGGGCACGCTCTACCTTTTGCCCGACCGTGGTTACAATGTCGCCGGCACTGTCGACTACCACCCGCGCCTGAACACCCTCTCGATCATTCTGACCCCGACCGCGCCAGGCGCGGCTCCCGAGGCCGGCAAGGAGCAATCGGGCGTCGAGGCGAAACTCGTCGATTCCATGCTCTTTGTTGACGACAAGGGCGCGAACACGACCGGTCTCGACCCGGAATCCGGCGTCCGCGCCGCTGCGGGCAACTTCCCGCCGCTGCCGCAGGCGGCGAACGGCAAGATCGCCCTCGACGATGAGGCGATCATCCGCATGGCCGACGGCACTATGTTCGTCAGCGACGAATACGGCCCCTATATCTATCGCTTCTCCGCCGATGGCCACTTGCTTTCAGCCACCCAGCCGCCGAAGGCGCTTCTGCCGATGCGCAAGGGCGCGCTGAGCTTCGCCTCAAACAATCCCGGTCCCGGCGGGTCCGCTCCCGATCCGAAGGACCCCGAAACAGGCCGCCAGAACAACCAGGGTCTCGAAGGCATGGCAATGACGCCCGACGGCAAGTTTATCGTTGCCGTACTGCAGTCGGCGGCCCGCCAGGACGGCGGCGATTCCGGCTCGACCCGCCAGAATACCCGCGCCATGATCTATGACGCCGCCGATCCCGATCATCTGAAGCTGGTGCACGAATATGTCGTGCCGCTGCCGGTCTTCAAGGACGCCAAGGGCAAGACGACGATCGCCGCCGAGAGCGAGATCGTCGCCCTTTCCGACAAGACCTTCCTGATGCTTGCCCGTGACAGCGGCAACGGCCAGGGCGTGAAGGGCGACAAGTCTCTGTATCGCAAGATCGACATCGTCGACTTATCCGCCGCGACCGATATCGCCGGCAGCGATTTCGACGCCGGCAAGGCGGTCGCACCGAAAGGTGTCCTCGACCCCTCGCTGACGCCGGCGACGCTGACGCCGTTTATCGACCTCAACGACGAGGCAGAGCTTGGCCGCTTCGGCCTGCACAACGGTGCGCCGAACGACAGGAACGATCTGTCGGAAAAATGGGAAGCCATGGGTCTGGCAAGTGTCCTCGACCCGAAGCTGCCGGACGATTACTTCCTGTTCGTCGCCAACGACAACGACTTCCTGACGCAAGATGGCTTTCAGGTGGGGGCCGCCTATAAGGCTGACGGCGGCGCCGACGTGGACACCATGTTCCAGGTTTTCCAGGTGACGCTTCCCGGCTTGAAAAAGTAACTGCGCGCTACGAGCGGCGGACGCGCGAGCCGCGTTCGCCCGTTGATCCAGCGTCTTCGTCGATGACGAAAGGGAAAGGTGCGATCCACGACGACCGATGGATGTTTACGATCCTGGGCGCCTACAAACGTAGGTGGGCACCGTGTGTCCAGGCCCACGAGCCCGGACAGGGACAGCTCCCTTTGGATCGAGTATGGCCCCAGGGATTGTGGTTCCTGTCGAGAGGCGCAGACCGCATCGCGATATATAAGGTCGTTTGCATCGACGCGCCAGTGGCGACGAGAGCCCGTTTTTATTTAATTGACATCAATTGAGTTCGGGAGCGGCCCGGCCATTCAGCTTGTCGGTGATGCCGCGAATACGGCTCGAAACCTCGCCGAGCGCCGCCGCCAGCGTTTCCTCGGTGCGGGCGGTCGCGGCAAGCACGGTGTCGCGGTTGCCGCGCAGCGACTCGAGCTCGGACTCCAGCCCCGCGATGCGGCGCGTCAGCTCGGCAATCTCGTCCATGATCATGATGCCGGCCATGACGGTGATCCTGAGATCGCCGATCTCGCCGAACTGGCCCTTGAGATGGCCGACATAGCGGTCGAAACGGGTGGCGAGATCGGTCAAATGATCCTCCTGCCCTTCCTCGCAGGCCATGCGATAGGCCTTGCCGTCGATCGTTACCGTCACCTGCGCCATATCAAATTCTCTCTCATCAGCGGTCCAGAACCGCGCGGATCGTCTCCATGGCCGTCACCAGCCGCCGCGATACCTCACGATTGACCTCTTCCAGCCGGTTGGCGCGAAATTCGGCCTGGTCGAGCTCCTGGGCCAAACGGGAGCGGTCGGCATGCACACGTCGCACCTCGCCCTCGATCTCACCCTGCTCTCGCTGTCGCTCAATGCGCATGTCGACGGCGTTTTCGAGGCTCGAAATCGCTTGTCTCAATTCGTCGAGCGCTGCTTCCATGGTTTTGCCTGTGGGCATCATGCCTTTCCGATTCCCGTGCAGGACCTGCGAATCGGCCACATCTGCCGATCTCGTGATTTCAAGAGGATATGCAGCTCGCCAACGGCCCGTCAATAAATCCCGTCACCCGGCAGCCTGCCTATCTGTGGATGAACGTGTTGGGCAGGCCCGCCGCGCCGGGTTTGGTCTTTTGTAAAGTCGCGCGATCAAATGTCAAAAAATTGCCGCGGGCCGCTGGGATTTGGCCCGCCATTGATTGACTCGCCAGCCCCAACTGCTATGTGTCAGCCGCTTTCACCCGATGGTCTTGGAGGCTCGAGGCCATCCCCCGACACCCGGAGCTTGCAGAAAAGCCATGACCTCTCTCCAACAAAACGACCGGATGGCGAACGCGATCCGTTTCCTCGCCATGGACGCCGTTGAAAAGGCGAATTCCGGCCACCCTGGTATGCCGATGGGCATGGCTGACGTGGCGACGGTCCTGTTCACCAAATATCTGCGCTTCGACCCCAAGAAGCCGCATTGGCCGAACCGCGACCGCTTCGTGCTGTCGGCCGGCCATGGCTCGATGCTGCTCTATTCGCTGCTGTATCTGACCGGTTATCCCGACATGACGATCGAGGACCTGAAGCAGTTCCGCCAGGTCGGCTCCAAGACCGCCGGACACCCCGAATACGGCCACGCAACCGGCATCGAGACCACCACCGGCCCCCTCGGTCAGGGCATCGCCAATGCCGTCGGCATGGCGATCGCCGAACGCAAGCTGCGCGAGGAATTCGGCGCGGACCTCCAGGACCACTACACCTACGTGATCAATGGCGACGGCTGCCTGATGGAGGGCATCAGCCATGAAGCCATTGCCCTTGCCGGCCACCTTAAGCTCAACAAGCTGATCCTCTTCTGGGATAACAACTCGATTACCATCGACGGCGCCGTTTCGCTGTCGGACTCGACCGATCAGATCGCCCGCTTCAAGGCCGTTCACTGGAACACGATCGAGATCGATGGCCACGATCAGGCCGCCATCGCCGATGCAATCGAAGCCGCCCACAAGTCTGATCGCCCGACCTTCATCGCCTGCAAGACGGTGATCGGCTTCGGCGCCCCGAACAAGGCCGGCAGCCACAAGGTTCACGGCAGCCCGCTCGGCGCCGACGAGATCGCCGCCACCCGTAAGGCGCTGAACTGGGATTACGAGCCATTCGTCGTTCCCTCGGACATTCTCGATGCATGGCGCGCAGCCGGCACCCGTTCCGACAATATCGTCAAGGCATGGGAAGAAACTCTGTCCAGATCGCCGGCCAGAGCGGAATTCTCCCGCCGTATGGCAGGCGACCTGCCGGAAGGTTTCGATGCCGCGATCAGCGCATATAAGAAGAAGCTGGCCGAGACCAGGCCGACGGTCGCAACCCGCAAGGCATCCGAGGACGCACTCGAAATTATCAACGGCTTCGTGCCGGAAACGCTTGGCGGTTCCGCCGACCTGACGCCGTCGAACAACACCAAGACAAGCCAGATGCACTCGATCACGCCGACGGATTTCGCCGGCCGTTACGTGCACTGGGGCATCCGCGAGCACGGCATGGCGTCAGCCATGAACGGCATTGCGCTGCATGGCGGCCTCATTCCCTATAGCGGCGGCTTCCTGATTTTCTCGGATTACTGCCGCCCGCCGATCCGCCTCGCTGCACTGATGGGCATCCGCGTCATCCACGTTCTGACGCATGACTCGATTGGCGTCGGAGAAGACGGCCCGACGCACCAGCCCGTCGAACAGCTCGCCGGCTTGCGCGCCATCCCCAATCTGCTGGTCTTCCGTCCGGCCGACGCCACGGAAACGGCGGAATGCTGGCAAATCGCCATCAAGACCCACAACCGTCCGTCGGGCCTTGCCCTGACGCGTCAGAACCTCAGCCCCGCCCGCACCGAATACAGCGAAAAGAACCTCTGCGAACAGGGCGCCTATACGCTTGCCGGCAATGCCGACGCCAAGGTGACGATCTTCGCCTCCGGCTCCGAAGTCGAAATCGCCGTCGCCGCTCGCGCCGCTCTTGAAGCCAAGGGTGTTTCGGTCCGCGTCGTCTCGGTGCCCTGCACCGAACTGTTCTTCGAACAGCCGGAAGCCTATCGCAAGCAAGTGCTCGGCAACTCCCCGGTCAAGATCGCCGTCGAAGCCGCCGTCCGCGAGGGCTGGGACGCCTTCATCGGACCGGAAGGCACTTTCATCGGCATGAAGAGCTTCGGCGCGTCCGGTCCGGTCAAGGACGTTTACAAGCATTTCGGGATCACCGCCGACGCCGTCGTTGCGGCTGCCGAAGCAAAGCTTTAAAGAGGGCGCCTTGAGGCGCTCTCCATCTCCTCAATTCCAGGCCGCCCGGCCTATCGGGCCCTATTCTATCGGGAGTGAATGAACATGACAGTCAAGGTTGCCATCAATGGTTTCGGCCGCATCGGCCGTAACGTCCTCCGCGCTATCGTCGAATCCGGCCGCACCGACATTGAGGTCGTCGCCATCAACGACCTCGGCCCGGTCGAGACCAATGCCCATCTGCTGCGTTACGACTCGATCCACGGCAAGTTCCCGGCCGAAGTGAAGGTCGAAGGCGATACGATCATCGTCGGCGGCGGCAAGCCGATCAAGGTCACCGCGATCAAGGATCCGGCAACGCTGCCGCACCGCGAGCTCGGCGTTGACATCGCCATGGAATGCACCGGCATCTTCACCGCCCGCGACAAGGCCGCCGCCCACCTGACGGCCGGCGCCAAGCGCGTCATCGTCTCGGCTCCCGCCGATGGCGCAGATCTCACCGTCGTCTACGGCGTCAACCATGACCAGCTTACCAAGGAGCATACGGTCATCTCTAACGCCTCCTGCACCACCAACTGCCTGGTGCCTGTCGTCAAGGTTCTCGACGACGCCGTCGGCATCGACCACGGCTTCATGACGACCATCCACTCCTACACCGGCGACCAGCCGACGCTCGACACGATGCACAAGGATCTGTATCGCGCCCGCGCTGCCGCTCTCTCGATGATCCCGACCTCGACGGGCGCCGCCAAGGCCGTCGGCCTCGTGCTGCCGCACCTCAAGGGCAAGCTCGACGGCACCTCGATCCGCGTTCCCACCCCGAACGTCTCGGTCGTCGACTTCAAGTTCGTTTCCAAGAAGGCCACCACAGTCGGCGAAATCAACGAAGCCATCAAGGCTGCCTCCAACGGCAAGCTGAAGGGCATCCTCGGCTACACCGACGAGCCGCTCGTCTCCCGCGATTTCAACCACGACAGCCACTCCTCGATCTTCGCAACCGATCAGACCAAGGTCATGGAAGGCAATTTCGTGCGCGTCCTGTCCTGGTACGACAACGAGTGGGGCTTCTCCAGCCGCATGTCGGACACGGCCGTGGCTTTCGCCAAGCTCATCTGAGCGGTGGATCATTGAAAATCATGGACGGCCCGGGAAACCGGGCCGTTTTTGTTATAGGCGTATGAAGCCAGTCATGGCATCGTTGGTGACCCCCGGGGCCGTGTTGCCATCCGGAGGAGATAAAGAGGGATGGATGGATTACTTTACCGTTGAAATCGCCGGCCGCGCCGTCGCCAGCTTTCGCTCGAAGAACCATGAGGAAGCGACGCATTTCTTCGAAGCAGAAGATTTTCGCGACGACCTGACCATTCTCGAATCCGAGGGCAAGCCCCTGTGGGACCGGAAGGCGACGCTCAGCCTGCGCAAAGCGACGGCCGAGGAAGCCAGCGAAGTCGAACACGCCTATGAATTCGATGACGATCCGGAAAGGACCATCGACGATGAGTTCGTCGTTTTCCTGGTGCCGGTCGAAGACCTGACCGACGAGGGCGAGGACACCGAAGACTGACCGTGAAAGCCATTTCGAAGCGACGGGTTCGCGCGGCCGAAGAACGGAATCACGGTTGGCAATCCACTGGCCAAGCGTGATAAACTGAGGAAATGCAATAACGCTGCACAATGGCTGAGATGATCCAAGTGGAGGCGATAAATGGCAGAGGCGCAAAAACGCTTGTCCCAAACCACCCTCAAGCGGCGGCAGCGGTTTCACCCTAAGCGGGACGTCAAACCCGCCGTGTTGGCAAAGGCTAATCGTCTGGCCATCCGGGTTGCCGCGTTCATCGGTCTTTCGTTCCTCGCCGTCATCATACTTCAGGCAGTGTTCTGACGGGCCGCATGAAGGATTGTGTCTATCCTGCTGCGGTTTGCGGATACCCGCAGGAAAAATCGATCTTCCTGCCTTTCGCCCTGCTCTTGCCTGATTTTCCTATACATTCTTTGTAGAGAGTTTCTCCCGTAGCATTTCCGTGTCGGTGGCCATCCGGCAGCCGTTCAGCAGCATGATGCAGCACGAGACGAGGTTAAGCCGCAAGGCCTACCCTTCTCTGCCGTTTTGCCGTTTACTGATGGATCGACGCGCGTGGCGGAGGGTTGAGACGGACGGATCGGTCGGCGGTGGCCGCATCCGTAAAGGATTCGATGAAAAGGGGTGGGCATGGAAGCGTTCTATATCGTGGTGCTGGTCGCGACGGCGCTCGTGCTTCTTGCCGCTTTTTCGAGCCTGCTCGCCTTCCGCTTCGGTGCCCCGCTGCTTCTCCTCTTCCTGATGATCGGCCTTGCCGCCGGCGTCGACGGGCTCGGTATCGAATTCAGCAACAACTATCTCGCCTATATTCTCGGCTCTATTGCGCTCGCCGTCATCCTGTTCGATTCCGGCTTCGGCACGCCGATGCAGGCCTTTCGGCTCGCAGCAGTGCCTTCTTTGACGCTCGCCTCGGTCGGCGTTCTGATCACCGCCTCGCTCTTTGCCGTCGCTGCCATGTGGCTGTTGAACTTCACCTGGCTCGAAGGCCTGCTGCTCGGTTCGATCGTCGCATCGACTGATGCCGCCGCCGTCTTCTTCCTGCTACGCATCGGCGGCATCAACATCCGCGACAAGGTGCGCTCGACGCTGGAAGTCGAATCCGGCACCAACGATCCGATGGCGATCTTCCTCACCATCGCCCTCGTCGAGGTCCTGGCGAGCGGCGAGCGTTATGCCGGCATCAATATCGGCATGCTCGCCATGTTCGTGCAGCAGATGGGGCTCGGCGTCATCCTCGGTCTGCTCGGCGGCATGATGATCGTGCTGATCGTCAGCAGGCTCGACACCGATCGCGGCCTGACGCCGATCTTCGTGCTGGCGCTTGCCCTTCTCGTCTTCTCCTTCGCCGGTGCGGTCGGCGGCAGCGGCTTCCTCGCCGTCTATGTCGCCGGCATCTACGCCGGAAACCGGCGAATGCAGGCGCTCGGCACCATCAAACGCTTCCAGGACGGCATGACCTGGCTGGCGCAGATTATCATGTTCCTGGTGCTCGGCCTGCTCGCCACGCCGTCACAATTTCCCGCCATCATCGTGCCGGCGATCCTGCTTGCCCTCTTCCTGATCTTCATTGCCCGCCCGCTGGCAATCTGGCTGTCGCTGCTTCCGTTCGATTATACGCAGCAGGAGATCGGTTTCGTCGCCTGGGTCGGCCTGCGCGGTGCTGTCTCCATTCTGCTTGCGATCATGCCCATCCTCGGCGGCCTGGAAAACGGCCAGCTCTTTTTCAACACCGCCTTCATCATCGTCTTGGTCTCCCTGCTCGTCCAGGGCTGGACGATCAAGCCGATCGCCAAGAAGCTCGGCCTGATCATTCCGCCGCGCATCGGCGCCGTCGACAAGGTCGAGGTCGACCTTCCGGGCGCCGCCAACCATGAACTGCTCTCCTACCGAGTCATCAAGGACAGTCCGGTGCTGCGCGGCGAGCGCATTCCACGCTGGGCCACCCCGTCGCTTGTCATCCGCGACGGCAAGTCAATGCGTTATCAATATGCTGGGCGGCTGCGCGAAAACGATCTGGTTTATCTCTTCATCGTGCCGAGCTATTCCCGGCTGCTCGACCGGCTCTTCGCCAGCCGTGCGCCTGTCGATGAGGATGATGCCGAATTCTTCGGCGCCTTCGCGCTCTCGCCCGCGCGCCCTGCCGCCGATCTCGATGCCGCCTATGGGCCCGGCCTGCTCAACGAATCCGAGAAAGGCCTGACGATTGCGGAATTGATGCGGCAGCGCCTCGGCGGCAAGGCCGATTATGCCGACCGCGTCCGTCTCGGCTCGATCATCCTCATTGTCCGTGATCTCGACGAGCACGACCACGTCACCTCCGTCGGCATGTCGCTCGAAGCGGTCGAACCGGCCACCACCCTGCCGATCTTCATCAATCTCAAGGACATTATCCAGCGCATCCACAACAGGTTGAACGGACGCCGCAACCGCGAAGCGGCGGCCTCCGAAACCATGCCGAAAGCATCGGCCGGAGGCGACGAAGCCAGACGCAAAAACGGCCGTTGAACGCCTTGCGTCTCGAATGATCCTTGCTATGGTCGGCGCAACTTCCGCCAACCAAGACTGGATCCTCTCCATGCCTGCATTCAAGACCCTCGACGATCTCACCGACATCAGCGGCAAGCGCGTGCTCGTCCGCGTCGACCTCAACGTTCCGGTCAAGGATAGCAAGGTCACCGATACGACCCGCATCGAGCGTGTGGCGCCGACGATCCTCGAATTGTCCGAGAAGGGCGCCAAGGTGATCCTGCTCGCCCATTTCGGCCGACCGAAGGACGGCCCTTCGCCGGATCTGTCGCTGTCGCTGATCGCCCCTTCCGTCGAGGAGGTGCTCGATCACGCCGTGGCGACGGCGTCCGACTGCACCGGCGAGGCCGCCGCCGCGGCCGTCGCCGCGATGAATGACGGTGATATCCTGCTGCTGGAAAACACCCGCTTCCACAAGGGCGAGGAAAAGAACGATCCCGAATTCACCAAGGCGCTTGCCGCCAACGGCGATATTTATGTCAACGACGCCTTCTCTGCCGCTCACCGCGCCCATGCCTCGACCGAGGGCCTTGCCCATCACCTGCCGGCCTATGCCGGGCGCACCATGCAGGCCGAACTGGAAGCGCTGGAAAAAGGTCTCGGCAATCCCGCCCGCCCCGTCGTCGCCATCGTCGGCGGCGCCAAAGTCTCGACCAAGATCGATCTTTTGATGAATCTTGTGAAGAAGGTCGATGCACTGGTCATCGGCGGCGGCATGGCCAATACCTTCATCGCCGCGCGTGGCACCAATGTCGGCAAGTCGCTCTGCGAGCATGATCTTGCTGAAACCGCCAAGCAGATCATGATCGAGGCGGCGACCGCTGGCTGCGCCATCATCCTGCCCGAAGACGGCGTCGTTGCGCGCGAGTTCAAGGCGGGTGCCGCCAATGAGACGGTCGATATCAACGCCATTCCCGCCGATGCCATGGTGCTCGACGTCGGCCCGAAATCCGTCCAGGCCATCAATGCCTGGATCGAGCGCGCCGCAACACTCGTCTGGAACGGTCCGCTCGGCGCCTTCGAAATCGCGCCCTTCGATACCGCAACCGTCGCTGCCGCGAAATATGCAGCTGAGCGCACCGCAGCCGGAAAGCTGACCTCGGTTGCCGGTGGCGGCGATACCGTCTCGGCGCTCAACCATGCCGGCGTTGCCGACGATTTCACCTATGTCTCGACCGCCGGCGGCGCCTTCCTCGAATGGATGGAAGGCAAGGAACTTCCCGGCGTCGCCATCCTCAACGCCGCCGGATAAGACCGAGCGCCTCGGCGCGAAAAACGCATTCGGAGTCGCACCTTGCCATAGGCGGTGCGGCGCCGCAAAGGCAATTTGGCAGGTTTTACATGTGGATAGACCGCGGTGGCCAGACGCCTTCCGCGGTCTTTTGCCCGAGAGCTGAAAAAAATCCCATTTTTTCAAACGATTGAATTGATTTCAATCGTTTCAAGGGCTTAGCCTTCCATTTTCCTCACTATAAACTTCTGTTATCGCCGTCCTATATTCTTAAACCGCCGATGTTTAACGCTGTGGAGAGATCGAATGAGCGAACGACTGGAAGACATTGCAATGCAGATGGTTGCGGGCGGCCGGGGACTGCTTGCCGCCGATGAATCGACCTCCACCATCAAGAAGCGTTTCGACACGATCAACCTCGAATCGACCGAAACCAGCCGCCGCGACTACCGCGAGATGCTCTTCCGCTCCGACGAGGCGATGAAGAAATATATCTCCGGCGTCATTCTCTTCGAAGAGACGCTCTACCAGAAGGCTGCCGACGGCACGCCGTTCGTCGACATCATCCGCGCTGCCGGTTCCATTCCCGGCATCAAGGTCGATACCGGCGCCAAGCCGATGGTCAAATTTCCCGGCGAAACCATCACCGAAGGCCTCGATGGTCTCGGAGAGCGCCTTGCCCGCTATTATGAGGCCGGCGCCCGTTTCGCCAAGTGGCGCGGCGTCATCGCCATCTCGTCCTCGCTGCCGACCCGCGGCTCGGTCCGCGCCAACGCTCAGGCACTCGCTCGCTATGCGGCTCTCTGCCAGGAAGCCAAGATCGTGCCGATCGTCGAGCCGGAATGCCTGATGGACGGCAAGCCGGGCGACCACAACATCGACCGCTGCGCCGAAGTGACTGAATCCACGCTGCGCATCGTTTTCGAGGAACTGGCCGAAGCTCGCGTCAGCCTCGAAGGCATGATCCTGAAGCCCAATATGGTCATCGACGGCAAGAACGCCCGCAAGGCTTCGGTCGAGGAAGTTGCCGAGCGGACCGTCCGGGTGCTGAAGCGCACGGTCCCGTCTGCGGTTCCCGGCATCGCCTTCCTTTCCGGCGGCCAGACGACGGAAGAAGCGACTGCCCACCTTTCCGCCATCAACGGCCATGACCTGCCCTGGCTCGTCACTTTCTCCTATGGCCGCGCCCTGCAGGACAGTGCCCTCAAGGCCTGGAACGGCAAGCCGGAAAACGTCGCCGCCGGCCAGCGCGAATTCACCCACCGCGCCGAGATGAACAGCCTCGCCGCCAAGGGCAGCTGGAAGAAAGACCTGGAACAGGCCGCCTGATTTTGGACTTGGGATTCGGGCGGGGGCGGCAACCGCAGCGTAGTCACTCCTGCCCCTCCCTCTCTCTCTCATTCCTGTGCACCTTAGGGCTTCGCCCAAGGGATGTCACAGGAATCCAGTGCGCCCAAGTCCCTTGGGCGCGATAGACTCTTCCCTTATGTATTGATTCGTTGACGGCGTAGACGCGTCGTGGCTGGATTCCTGTGACAAGCACAGGAGCGAGGAAATTCGGGGAGACGTTTTCTCCACCAACGAACCGGTGGATAAATACGGCGCGTAAGACGCTCGCCCTCATTGTCACGGCGACAAGAAACCGCTTCATTCCCCAAAAAACCATGCTTACTCATAGCGGCCCGCCACAATAGGAGCCGCCATGAACACCCTCTCCTACGTCACCGTCGACGTCTTCACCTCCACCCGCTTCGAGGGCAATCCGCTTGCCGTCATTTCCGATGCCCGGGGCTTGAGCGATGCAGCGATGCAGAAGATCGCCACCGAGTTCAATTATTCCGAAGTCACCTTCGTCCTGCCGCCCGAAGACGACCGGAATTCCGCCCGTGTGCGCATCTTCACCCCGACGATGGAAATCCCCTTCGCCGGCCATCCGAATGTCGGCACCGCCTATGTTCTCGGCCAGCGGACGGAGATCTTCGGCAAGTCAGTCGGCGACAGGCTGCGTTTCGAGGAACAGGCTGGCATCGTCGAGGTCAGCCTGCAGCGCAGCGACGGAGGTGTTACGGCCACTGCCATCCGCGCGCCGCAGCCGCTGACGGTCGGCGATACCGTCGCCGCAGAAACCGTCGCCCGTTGCGTTTCTCTCGATCCCGGCGCCGTCGTCACGGCCATCCACGCCCCGGTCTTTGCCTCCGTCGGCCTCAACTTCGCCGTCGCCGAGTTGAAAGGGCTCGAAACTTTGGCCGCAGCCCGCCCGAACCTTGCCGGCTTCCAGGCGGCCGCCGGCGAGCAGGCGACGAGCGGGCACGATTTCTCGCTCTTCCTGTATGTCCGCTCACCCAACGATCCATGGAAGATTCGCGCGCGCATGTTCGCGCCCCTCGACAACGTGCCCGAAGACCCTGCAACCGGCAGCGCCTCGGCAGCGCTGGCCGCTTATCTCGTCAAGCTTGCGCCGGAGACGGACATGAACGTTCGCGTCACCGTCGAACAGGGCGTTGAGATGGGCCGCCGCAGCGTCATCGCCCTTGATGTCGCCAAAACCGGCGGCATCGTCACCGATGTCGTCATCTCGGGACGCTGTGTTGCCGTCATGCAGGGAGAAATCATCCTGCAGGACTGACTGCCGCGGATGGAGTGCGAGCTCACATCAGGAAATCGCGCGACAAGAGCGCCACGGCCCAAATGCCGAAGGCGATCAGCGCGATCTTCCAGAAATCAATGCGCCGTCGGAGGCCGGGAAACCCGAGCGGCTTGATCACCTGTATCGCCATGGCAAGGATGAGCAGCAAGGCTATCAGCTTTGTCATGCTTTATTTTTTCCATTTTTCGGAATGTCACAGGACGGACATTTTTCCGCGCGAACACAGGATCAGACACGCCGTAAAGAGATTCCGGAGCACAATCAATCATCTTGAGGCTGGCCAGACGCAGGTCTCGCCTTATGTCCGTTTACAATCGCTGAGACCGAGTCTGGGGAAATGAAGAGAAATCTGCTGTCCGTCGCCGCGCTGCTCTTTGGCACGCTCTTCCTTTTCATGGGCAACGGCCTGCAGGGCATCCTGCTTCCCGTGCGCGGCAATCTCGAAGGCTACGCCACGACGACGCTCGGCCTGCTCGGTACGTCGTGGGCGGGCGGCTTCGTCATCGGCTGCCTGGTGGCGCCGAAACTGGTGCGCCGCGTCGGCCATGTCAGAGCCTTCTCCGGCTTCATCTCGATCATCGCCATCATCGCGCTGGTCAGCGGCATCATCATCGATCCTTTCTGGTGGGTGATCCTGCGCGCGGTGACCGGCTTCTCCACTGCCGGCACGTCGATGATCATCGAAAGCTGGCTGAACGAGCGCGCCAGCAACGAGAGCCGCGGCGCGATCTTCTCACTCTATATCGGCATCACACTGCTCGGCGTCGTCGGCGGTCAGATGATGATACCGCTCGAAGATGTGCGCACGCCGGTGCTGTTCATGATCTGCGGCATCTTTTATTGCATCGCCATGCTGCCGACGACGCTATCGACCGCGGCCTCACCGCAGCCGCTGAAGGCCGTGCGCCTCGACCTGCCGGCGCTCTATCGCAATTCGCCCGTGTCCTGCCTCGGCATCCTGCTCGTCGGCATCGCCAACGGCGCCTACGGCACGCTCGGCGCTGTCTTTGGCGCCGGCGCCGGCCTTTCCGACACCAGTATCGCCGTTATGATGAGCGCCACCATCTTCGCCGGCGCCATGATGCAGTTGCCGGCCGGCCGACTGTCTGATCGTATCGACCGGCGCTACGTGCTCGCCGCCATGTCGGCGATTGCGGCCCTCGCCGGCCTGCTGATCTTTCTGCTTCACCCGACATCGCCCACCTTGCTGATCGGGCTCGTTGTCCTTTACGGCGCGGTGGCCAATACGCTCTATCCAATCGCGGTTGCTCACGCCAACGACTTCGCGGCGTCGGAGGATTTCGTCAAAGTCTCCGGCGGATTGCTGCTCCTCTACGGCATCGGCACGGTCATCGGCCCAACGCTCGGCGGCCCCGTCATGTCGGCAATCACTCCGCATGCGCTTTTCCTGGTCACCGCCGTCGCCCATGTGCTGATCACCGGTTATGCGATTATCAGAAGCCGCATCCGCGCCGCCGTCCCGGCCAGCGACCGCGACGCCTATACGACGATCCCGACCGGAACGTCGCCGATGCTGACACCGCAGAGCATGTCGCTGGCCGATCGCGGCAGCGGCAAATCTCCCGAAAGCAGCGATCCTGCTGTAAAGTTCGGTTAGGCCCTCCTGCAAAAAGCCGCGCTGCGGTTTTCGCCTTGGCTCGCGAAAAAGGAAAATGGGGAGGCGAGGCTGGATTTGGGGCGAATTGGCCTAAATTCCGATTCCCTATCGGCCGCATTTTTCGGCATTATGTTGCCGGCAGCATGGAGGAGAACCGATGAGCTTTATCGATGACGACCGACCGCAGAAGAAAACCGCCCACGAGATCGGCGCCGATCTCTCCATGCTTTCGGTGGATGAGCTGAAGGCGCGAGTGGAATTGCTGAAAGACGAGATCGCCCGGCTCGAAGCCGAAGCCGCCCGCAAGGCATCCGGGCGGCAGGCCGCCGAAAGCTTCTTCCGCTCGTGATCCGCTAAAAGCCTCAGAAGACAAGACCATTGGCAGGCAAAATGAGCCAACCTCAAGTCTTCATTCGGCACAATGTTAATAAAATATTAAGCTTTATAAGGTATTACTGTACTCATCCAGGCTTTCTCTGGATCTCAGACAGTTTTCCACGCGGTGAATTGGTCTGATCTTTCTCCCTGTTTTACCTTGAGAGCCGCTTTTGCGGCTCTTCTTTTTGCCGCGGCCGGCGCATTTCCATGAAACTGTGGAGATTAACCCTTTCTTAAGAAACGGCTTGCGCATTTGCGCTAATGATACCATCTTAAAGTCATAAAGACCGGGCGCGGAAACTTTTCCGTCAACCCCGGCGTTACCTGACCATAAGTAGCTGCGTGCAACAGGGACTATTGCGATGTCGGAAGTTGGATTGAACACGATCAGTTTTGCGGGCCGCGCGGCTGCATCCTCACAGTTCAAGGCACTCTATGCCGAAGGCATGTCGCTGGTCGAAGAGACCGCCGCCTATCTCGACGGCCAAGGCCGCGCAGCCTCCAAGGTTCTGCCGCGCATGGCATCCGTCCTCTACGCCGCGGAATCGATGCGGCTGACCACCCGCCTGATGCAGATGGCCTCGTGGCTGCTGCTGCAGCGCGCCGTCAACAACGGCGAGATGTCGCGCGACCAGGTGCTGGCCGAGAAGAACAAGGTCCGCCTCGACGGCTTCAACGTCGACCGCGCGGCACCCGGCTGGGGCGATCTGCCGGAATCCTTCCGTGACCTCGTCGAGCGCTCCCTGCGCCTGCAGAACCGCATCGCGCTGCTGGATCGCGAAATCTATCGTCCGGCTGAAGCCGTGATCGTTCATGACAATCAGAACAGCGTCCAGGCGCAGCTTTCTCTGCTGCAGACGGCCTTCGGCAACAACTGACCAGATCTGCTAAATCCTTTTTTGAACCGGCTGCGCGGTTGCGCGGCCGGTTTTTTGTTGCCGCTGCGCACCGTTCTGCCAACGCAGAAAAGCCCGGCAGAACCGGGCTCCTTGCGAAATTTCGTCAATCAAAAGCGATTAGAGACCGAGGCCGCCGAAACGCTTGTTGAACTTGGAAACGCGGCCGCCGCGGTCCATGAGCTGCTGGTTGCCGCCGGTCCAAGCCGGATGCGACTTGGAATCGATTTCGAGGTTCATGACAGCGCCTTCCGAACCCCAGGTCGAGCGGGTTTCGTATTCGGTGCCATCGGTCATGACTACCTTGATCGTGTGATAGTCGGGATGGATGCCTGCCTTCATAACAATCTTCCTGCGATACCGGAGTTCAATTTGCCGCATGCAGTTGCGGCCAACGAACCGATTGAATAAATGAAGCCGCAGTCGTGATGGCTACGGCTTCCCATTAGGATGCGGTGCCTATACATGAAGGACGCCGGGATAACAAGAGCCAACAGGCCGCATTAGCGGGTCCTGCAGGCGATCGGAGACGATTTGGCAGAACAGGCACGGGCTGAGGAAAACAAGAGACAGTCGCTGCGGCCGCTCCGCAGGCTGACGCCTTATGTCATGCGCTATCGCGGACTGGTGGCTGGCGCGCTGATTTCACTGGCGCTTGCCGCCATCACCTCGCTGGCCCTGCCGCTTGCCGTGCGCCGCATGATCGATCATGGCTTCACCCAGCCCGACGGCAGCTTCATCAACAGCTACTTCGCCATGCTGATGGTCATGGCCGTCGTGCTCGCGACCGCCAGCGCGCTGCGATATTATTTCGTTATCACCATCGGCGAGCGCATCGTCGCCGATCTTCGCCGCGACGTCTTTGCCCATGTGACGCGGCTGTCGCCCTCCTTCTTCGACGTCAACCAGTCCGGCGAAATTGTCTCGCGGCTGACCGCCGACACGACGCAGATCAAGTCCGCCGTCGGCGCCACCGCCTCGGTAGCGCTCAGGAACCTCATCCTCTGTCTCGGCGCCATGGGCATGATGGTCGTCACCTCACCGAAGCTTTCAAGCCTCGTCATCGGGGCGATCCCGCTGATCGTCTTCCCGCTCGTCGCCTTCGGCCGCTCGGTGCGCAGGCGTTCCCGCGCCGCCCAGGATACGCTTGCCGAAGCGTCCGCCTTCGCCAACGAGACGATCGCCGCAACCCGCACAGTACAGGCCTTCAACGGCGAGGACGCCGCAGCGAGACGATACGCCGGCGCCGTCGAATCTGCCTACGAGGCGGCCCGCGCCGCCATTCGCTCGCGCGCGCTACTGACGGGCATCGCTATCACCCTGATCTTCGGCAGCGTGGTCGCCGTGCTCTGGGTCGGCGCCCACAGCGTGCTGGCCGGCACGCTGTCTGCCGGCACGCTCGGTCAGTTCCTGCTCTACGCCGTGATCTCCGCGGGGTCGCTCGGCGCGCTGTCGGAGGTCTGGGGCGAACTTTCGCAGGCGGCCGGCGCCGCCGACCGGTTGACCGAACTTCTTGACGAGGTGTCGCCGATATCAGCCCCCGCCAACCCCGAGGCTCTCCCTTCGCCCAGCCGCGGCCGCGTCGAGTTTTCCGACGTGCATTTCGCCTATCCCTCGCGCCCCGGCAAATCGGCCTTGCATGGCTTGAGCTTCGCCGTCGCCCCGGGCGAAACCGTCGCCATTGTCGGCCCCTCCGGCGCCGGCAAGAGCACAGTCTTTTCACTGCTCTTGCGCTTCTACGATCCGCAGCAGGGCAGCGTGACGATCGACGGTGTCGATGCCCGGCTGACCACACCTGACGAGTTGCGCCAGCGCATCGCCATCGTGCCGCAGGACGTCACCATCTTTGCCGCATCGATCCATGACAACATCGCTTTCGGCCGCCCCGGCGCCTCGCGTGACGAGGTCCGCGCCGCGGCCCTTGCCGCCCAGGCCGACGAGTTCATCGCCCGGCTGGATAGCGGCTACGAGACCGAGGTCGGCGAACGCGGCGTCACCCTCTCCGGCGGCCAGCGACAGCGCATCGCCATTGCTCGCGCCATCCTGAAGAACGCGTCCGTGCTGCTGCTCGACGAGGCGACCTCCGCGCTCGACGCCGAAAGCGAGACGCTGGTGCAGAAGGCGCTCGACGGCCTGGTAGACGGCCGTACGACGCTCGTCATCGCCCATCGGCTGGCAACCGTACTGAAGGCCGACCGCATCCTCGTCATGGACCAGGGCCGTGTCGTCGAGGAAGGCACGCATCAGAGCCTGATCCGCCACGGCGGCATCTATGCCCGCCTCGCCCGCCTGCAGTTCGACGCCGCCAACGAGGATGTGCTCGCCGCCAAATAGAAGGCAGGCGCCTCTTGTCGCCCGAGACTAAAGCCTGGCTCCACTGCGCCTCCCTGCGGTTGTCTTTCCCGCCTCCTGCCCTACCCTCTTCATGCCCCTGGGTGGGGATTGCTGTTGAAATCGTGGGAGGAGATGGGAATGGCGCTTTCCAACATGACGCGACGCACGGGCCTCGCGCTCGCTTTTGGCCTGACTGCAATGCTGGGGCTCGGCAGCTCTGCTGTTGCTGCGGATTTTCCAAACCGCGCGATCACCATGGTCGTGCCCTTCGCGGCCGGCGGCTCGACCGACGTCGTCGCCCGCATCGTCGCGCAGAAGATGTCGGAGGATCTCGGGCAGCAAGTGATCGTCCAGAACGTCGCCGGCGCCGGCGGCAATCTCGGCGCCGGCAACGTCGCCCGAGCCGAGCCTGACGGCTACACCATTCTGATGGGCACCGTCGCGACCCATGCCCTCAATCCGCTGATCCTGAAATCGACTCCCTACGACCCGGAGAAGGATTTCGCGCCGGTCTCGCTGCTCGTCGTCGTGCCGAACGTGCTGGTCGTCAATCCGGAATTGCCGGCAAAAACCGTGCAGGAACTGGTCGCGCTGCTGAAAGCCGAGCCCGATAAATATAGTTACGCCTCGTCGGGCAACGGCACGCCGCTGCATCTCTCCGGCGAACTCTTCAAGTCCATGGCCGGCGTCAGCATGCAGCATATCCCCTATAAGGGCGCCGGTCCGGCATTGAACGACGTCATCGGCAACCAGGTACCGATCATGTTCGACAACCTGCCCTCGTCCTCCAGCCACATCAAGGCGGGCACGCTGCGGGCGCTGGCGGTGACGACTGCCGAGCGTGCGCCTTCCTTCCCCGACGTGCCCACGATCGCCGAGTCGGGTATACCGGGCTACGAGACCTATACCTGGAACGCGCTTTTTGCCCCGGCCAACACACCGAGCGAGGTCGTAACGCGCCTCAACGCCTCGGCCAAGAAGGCGCTCGCCGATCCGGCCGTTACCGAACGCATGAAGGAATTCAGCGCCACCATCGTCGGCTCGACACCGGAGGAACTCGCCGCCCATGTGAAAGCCGAGATCGCCAAATGGGGACCTGTCGTCCAGGGCGCGAACATCCAGATGGAGTGACGCCGAGTCTGTGCCGCCGCTCAACTCGCTTGCGTTCGACGGAAGCGGCGGCTGGACGCTGCGCAATTGATTTCTAATTAAGGTGGTGGAAAAGCTCACCATTTTGGTCTAGCCTTCGCCATGCTGAGGGTTGGAATTCAGCGTTTCGGGAGACATCAATGTATAAATTCGAAGTCTACAAGGATAAATCAGGCGAATTCCGTTTCCGATTCAAAGCATCGAACGGCGAAACCATGTTCAGTTCCGAAGGCTACAAAGCGAAGGCGTCTGCTCTGAACGCCATCGAATCCATCAAGAAGAACTCGCCTGGCGCCGACGTCGTAGACCAGACCAAGGCCGAAGCCTGATCAAGGCGGCAGCAGCGGCTTGAACGCCGCTCTGTCTTTCCGCATCCGCGAGCAAACCGGCGCCTTCGAGCCCGGCCTGTTTGCTTGTGAGCTTAGGCGCCATTCACTTTTTCGCATATTATTTGAAACCCGTGTCGAAATGACCTTTGGCTGCGCCTCATTGTCTCGGAACGGCTGAGCCGCTCCGCCGGCGTCACGGCTTTCGGGATATCCTTCTCCGACATCCGGACGCCTGGATTAACGCCAACAATGAGATCAGGAGTTTTCCATGCAATATGTCCTTATCATTCGCGAAGCCCCAGAAGATTTCGCCCGGCGCGGTGATCCCGTCTATCGCGACGGCTGGATGGCCTACATCAAGGCGATCGGCCAGGCAGGAATCGTGATCGCCGGCGCCGGGTTGACGAGCCCTGAGACCGGCACGATCGTGCGGCGCAAGGGCGAGAATCACGACGTTCAAGACGGCCCCTATCCGGAGGTCAAGGAACAGCTCGGCGGTTTTTACCTGATTGAGGTCCCCGATATCGACACCGCCCTCGAATGGGCGACGCGCGTCCCGATCTCCGACAAGGGCTCGGTCGAAGTGCGCCCGCGCCTGCAGATGTGAGGCCGCGATGCCGCCCGATGCCGGACGCGCCGCCGAACAGGTGGCGCGTCAATCCTACGGCAAGCTGGTCGCCTTTCTCGCCGCCCGCTCGCGCGACGTGCCGGCAGCGGAAGACGCGTTGTCGGAAGCGCTGGCTGCGGCCCTGCGCGTCTGGCCGGAACGCGGCGTCCCCGATAATCCTGAAGCCTGGCTGATGGTCGCCGCACGCCGCAACCTCATGCAGGCGGCCCGCCACCGCTCCGTCCAAGCCAACGCACGGGCGACGATATCGCTTGCCTTCGAGGAAGCGGAGGAACGCATGAACGAGGCCGGAAAATCCGTCTTTCCCGATGAGCGGCTGAAACTGCTTTTCGCCTGCACCCATCCCGCCATCGATAGGTCGGTGCATACGGCGCTGATGCTGCAGACGGTTCTCGGCATCGAGGCGAAAACCATCGCCCGGAGCTTCGTCGTGTCACCGGAAGCGATGAGCCAGCGGCTGGTGCGGGCCAAGGTGAAGATCCGCGAAGCCGGCATTCCCTTCGCCATTCCCCCCGGCCCCGCTCTATCGGGGCGCCTCGCCGCCGTTCTCTCAGCGATCTACGCCGCCTACGGCCTCGGCTGGGACGGCCTCGACGGTGAGGAGGAGCGCCATTCACTCGCCGGCGAGGCCATCTGGCTCGGCCGCGCGCTTCTCACGGTATTGCCCGACGAACCGGAAGCGATCGGCCTCCTTTCCCTCATGCTTCATTGCGAAGCCCGCCGCAGTGCCCGGCGCGACGGCAACGGCCGATATGTACCGCTGGACGAGCAGGATACGGCGGCCTGGAATGCGATCATGATTGCGGAAGCGGATGTGCTGCTGCACAGGGCCGGAGGTTTCGACTGTTTCGGTCCGTTTCAGTGCCAGGCAGCGATCCAGTCCGTGCATGCGGCGCGGCGGTTTTCGGGAGCGACCGACTGGCAGGCGCTGACGACGCTCTACGCCGCACTCGTGACAATGAAGCCGACGCTCGGCGCACGTGTCGGCCAGGCAGCGGTGATCGGCAGGGCGGTGAGCGCGGCCGCCGGCCTGGAGCGGCTCGACACACTCGATCCGCGTGACGTCGTGGCCTATCAGCCCTACTGGGCCGTTCGCGCCTTTCTTCTGGCGCACGCCGGCGACAATATCGCGGCGGCCGATGCCTATATGACGGCGATTGGTCTCAGCGACAGTCCCGCCGTGCGCGACTTCCTCGCCAGCCGGCTGGAAGCAATTCCAGGAAAAGTGCGAAGCGGTTTTCCGTCCTGAATTGCGTAAAACAAAAGTTTAGAGCGGTTCAGCGCTTCCGTGAAAACCTGAACCGCTCACATCTAGAGCAGGTGCGCCAAGCCTCGCCAGGTTGGTCATTTCTCGGTCAGCTTCAGCTCGATGCGCCGGTTGGTGGCGCGCGCATCCGGCGTATCGCCCGGCGCGATCGGCTGGAACTCTCCGAAGCCGGCGGCAACCAGCCGGTCGGCCGGCACGCCCTGGCCGATCAGGAACTTGACGACTGAAATCGCGCGCTCTGAGGAGAGTTCCCAGTTGTCGCGATAGCGGCCGGTCCCGGCGAGCGGCACATTGTCGGTATGGCCGTCGACACGCAGCACCCAGTTGATCTCCGGGGGAATTTCCTTGGCGAGATCGAGAAGAGCGGCGGCGAGCTTCGCCATCTCCGTCTGCCCGTCCGGATTGAGATCGGCGCCGCCCGAGGGAAACAGCACTTCCGACTGGAAGACGAACCGGTCGCCGACGATGCGGATATTCTCGCGATCTGACAGGATTTCACGCAACCGGCCGAAGAAGTCGGACCGATAACGGTTCAGTTCCTGCACGCGCGCCGCCAGCGCCACGTTGAGGCGGCTGCCAAGATCGGCGATCTTGGTCTGCGAGACCCGGTCCTTCTCCTCGGATGCCTGCAGCGCCGCTTCGACCGCGGCGATCTGGCTGCGGAGCGCGGCGATCTGCTGATTCAAGAGTTCGACCTGGCTCAGCGCCCGTTCGCTCACCTGCTTCTGCTCGTCGAGCTCCTGCGTCATCGCGCCAATTCGTTTCTGCGCCGCATCCTGGCCGCCCGTACCGGCGTTCAGCAGCGCCTGAAGCCGCGAGCGGTCGCCTTCGGCCGTCGCGAGCGAAGCCTGCAAATTGGCGACCGCATCCTGGAGATCCTGGTTGCTGCCCTTTTCGAGCGCCAGAAGCTGCGTCAGCTCGTTGATCTGGCTATTGAGGCGATTGAGCACCTCGTCACGCCCGGTGATTTCGCGGCTTAGGATGAACTGCCCAACGACGAAGACCGTCAGCAGGAACATGATCGAAATGAGCAGCGTCGACAACGCATCGACGAAGCCCGGCCAGTAATCCACCGTGCGTTCGCGGCGGCGGCTGCGGGCAAGTGCCATGGCTTACTTGCCCTCGCTCTTTTCTGCATGGCTCGTGCGCTCGCGCAGGCGCTCGGCCCGCTCGCCGCCCCGCTCCTGCAGGCCGATGCGCTCGGCCAGCCGGTCGAGCGTGCGGCGCATGGCTTTCGCCTCGTCCTGCTGTGCCTCGATCCAGTCACGCAGCATCTGCTGCTCGTTGCGCATATTCTTGACCAGACCCTGAATGCCTTCGGCAAGGCTTGCCATGGCAGCGACAGAGCGCTGGTTGCCGACGCCGCCTTCTTCGGAGACTTTGCGCAGATACTCGGAGAGTGCGCGCATGTCGTCCGAGGAAGACCCGGCAACGGCGTCGAGCGCCGGCGCAAGATCGGAGCCGACATCGGTGACCGAGGAGAGCCAGTTTTCCAGCTCCGTATAGAAGCGATTCTGCGCGCGACCGGCCTGAAGGTCGAGGAAGCCGAGAATGAGCGAACCGGAGAGGCCCAGCAGCGACGACGAGAAGGCCTGCCCCATGCCGGAAAGCGGCATGGAAAGTCCCTCCTTCAACGCCGAGAGCACGTCTCCCGTGCCGTTCGAGCCGGGATCGAGCGACTGGATGACGACGCTGATCGAACCGATCGTGCCGATGAGACCCCAGAACGTGCCGAGCAGGCCGAGGAAGACCAAGAGGCCGATCAGGTAGCGCGAAACGTCACGCGATTCGTCGAGGCGGGTGGCGATCGAATCAAGAATCGAACGCAGCGCGGTCGTCGACAGCGCCACCGAGCTCTTGCGGCTGCCGATCAGCGCCCGCATCGGCGCAAGCAGCCGCGGGTTACGGTTGACCTTATCCGCGCTGCCGGCAGCGCGGAAGGAATTGAACCAGCGCACTTCGGGGCGAAGCGCCAGAACGTGATTAAAAACAAGAACGATTCCGACTGCGAGAACGCCGAGGATCAGGCCGTTGAGGCCCGGATTGTGCATGAAGGCGGTCTGCGTCTGCCGAAAGAGGATCGCGGCAATGAACCCGACGATGACGAGGAAAAGCAGCATCGTCCAGAGGAAGGGCATGGGGCTCGAGAGCCTGTAGGTATAACCGCCGGCCGTCTTTTCGGTGGAGCCGATCTCCGCCACATTCACATTTTCCATAGGTTCAGCAGCCTCCGAACTCATTGCTGGCGGAGACTAGAGCAACATTGTGCCGAATTGAAGTATGCCGGGGCGAAAACCGTGACTTTACAACAGCCGGTTTTTCATGCGCTCACTTGGCGGGAATCGGCCGCTTGATGACCTCGATCAGCGCCTTATGGATATGTTCGTTGCCGGCGACGATCGCACCGCCCTCCAGAATGGCCGTTCCGCCATCCCAATCGGTGGCGAAGCCGCCGGCTTCGCGGATGAGCAGGATACCGGCTGCCATGTCCCAGGGCGCAAGCTCCGCCTCCCAGAAGCCATCGAAACGTCCGGCGGCGACATGGGCGAGGTCGAGGGTCGGCGCGCCCAGGCGGCGGATGCCCGCCACTTCGCCCATCACGTGGCGCAGCTCGACCAGGAACTTGCCATGATTGCGCTTGC
Organism: Rhizobium esperanzae; assembly: GCF_002204185.1. Lineage (GTDB taxonomy): Bacteria > Pseudomonadota > Alphaproteobacteria > Rhizobiales > Rhizobiaceae > Rhizobium > Rhizobium esperanzae. Next base: position 119,063 of record NZ_MXPU01000015.1, read on the forward strand.
CGAGCGCGGGCACACCGCAGCCGATGACGCAATCCGACAACACGCGGCGCGCAGCGACGCGCAGCCGCCGGTCATTGAGGAAGGCGCCGCCGCCGCGCTCGGCAGTATAAAGTTCGTCAGTCGCCGGATTGAAGACGACGGCGGCAACGATCTCGCCATTGCGCTCGAGCGCGATTGAGACAGCGAAGGCCGGGATGCCGTGCAGGAAGTTCGTCGTGCCGTCGAGCGGGTCGACGATCCACCGATGCGCGCCGTCGGTGCCCTTGATCTCTTCGCTTTCCTCGCCGAGGAAGCCATAGGTCGGACGCGCCTTCATCAGCTCTTCCCTGACGATCTTCTCGGCCTTGCGGTCAGCGGCGGAAACGAAATCGCCCGGTCCCTTCACCGAAACCTGCAGGTTCTGCACTTCGCCGAAATCACGCCCCAGCGATTTTCCTGCCTTGAGAGCAGCCTGAACCATGACATTGAGAAGAGCTGAACGGGCCATCGGCGCATTTCCTTGGGACTGATACGGGACGCGCGCTGCCAGGGGCGGGAAATGTCCCTGAACATGCATGACAGGCAGCGCTGCAAAGATTGGCGGCCTCAAGACCACAAAATCGCGGAAATTTCAAGGGGAGGCACGCATGGCTGCCCGCAGGTCTGAAAAGCGTCGGCCTTATTTGCCATTGGAACTGGACCGGCCTCAGAACTTCTGTTGGGTTATCAGGACTTCGCGGGCGATCTGATCGAGCGGCAGAATGCGATCGACTCCGCCCCTGGCAATCGCCTCCTTCGGCATGCCGAAGACAACCGAACTCGCCTCGTCCTGAGCCACCGTATAGGCGCCGGCGTCATGCATCTCCAGCATGCCGCGCGCACCGTCGTCGCCCATACCCGTCATGATGATCCCCATGGCGTTGGAGCCGGCCGAACGCGCCGCCGAACGGAAGAGCACATCGACGGAAGGCCGGTGGCGCGACACCAGCGGCCCGGTCTTCACGCTCACATGATAGCGCGCACCCTGGCGCTCGAGCAGCATGTGCCTGTCGCCGGGCGCGATCAGCACATGACCGCGCAGCACCGGATCGCCGTCAACGGCTTCCTTGACCTCGACCTCGCAGAGCCCGTTCAGGCGTTTGGCGAAGGCGGCAGTGAATTTTTCCGGCATATGCTGGACGATGACCATGCCGGGCGCATTGGCCGGCAGTTCCTCCAGGAATTCGCGCAGTGCCTCGGTGCCGCCAGTGGAGGCGCCGACGCAGACGACCATCTCCGTCGTCTTCGCCATGGCGCGGCCCGTCGGCGGCGGCAGCATGGCATCGGCCGTCAGCTTCTTGGCCGGTCCCTCGGCGGAAGCGGAACGAATGGCTCCGGCGGCGCGACGCACGTTGGAAAGTCGCGCGTGCGAGGCGCTCTTGACGACTTCGCGAATGCGCATCGCATCATCGGCAAGACCGTCGGCGGCGCCGATCTTCGATTTCAGAATGACGTCGACGGCGCCGGCCTCCAGCGCCTGGATCAGCGTTTCCGAGCCCGCTTCCGTCAGCGACGAACACATCACCACAGGGATCGGCCGCTGCGACATCAGTTTGCGCAGGAAGGTGATGCCGTCCATGCGCGGCATCTCCACGTCGAGCGTGATAACGTCGGGAATCTCCTCTTGCAGCCTCCGCGCCGCCACGAAAGGATCGGACGCCACTGCCATGATCTCGATATCAGGATCCTGCTCCAGCACATGAGCCAGCGTCTGCCGGACGCTGGCGGAATCGTCGATGATGAGAACCCGGATTTTCTTGCGCATGAATGCCTCTAGATACGCTGAAACACCGTATTCGAGACCTGCTTCAGCGGCAGGTCGAAGCCGGTGATCGATTCGGAATGACCGATGAACATATAACCGCCCTTCGCCAGGCAATCACAGAGACGGCTGAGCACGCCCGCTTGAGTCTGCTTGTCGAAATAGATGAGCACGTTGCGGCAGAAGATGACGTTCATCGAGTCGCCGATCGGATATTTTTCATCCATGAGATTCATGCGGGCAAAGCCAATCTTGCTGCGCAGCTTCGGCGTGATGCGCACTTCCCGCTGATTGGGCTGCTTGGCTGTCAGCACATATTTGCGCTGTAGGTCGCGCGGCACGGGCGCAATCAGATCTTCCGGATAGATGCCCCGGCGCGCGGTCTGCAACACGTCTGTGGAAAGGTCGGTCGCCAGCACGCTGTAGGAGACATCGTTGCGGCCTTCGGTGAACTCGGCCAGCACCATCGCCATCGTGTAGGGTTCTGCTCCCGTCGAGCAAGCCGAGCTCCAGGCGCGGATGGTCCGCACGCCGCTATTGACGATCGCCGGCAGCGCGACGCTCTGCAGATAGTCGAAATGCTTTGCTTCGCGGAAGAAGTCGGTCTTGTTCGTCGTCACCACATCGATCAGGTATACGGTTTCTTGGGCGAGGCCATCGTTATTGAACAGGAAGTCGCAGTAATCGTCGAAGGTCGAGTGGTTGGTCGCGCGAAGGCGGCGTCTCAGCCGCCCTTCAAGCATCGTCAGCTTTGTCGGCGGCATCTTGATGCCGCTATAATCGTAAATGAACCGGGCAAGCTTGTCGAAATTGCGCTTGCTGATCCGGTCGCCGGGCAATTGGGTTTCGACCGCTGCTGGCATACTCATGGAACGCGTTTCTCCGGGTTGACGCGCGGTCAGGCCGCCGATTGCAGTGCAGAAGCATCCTCGCGCGACAAGAGCCGTGCAAGATCGATGATGACGACGAAGCCGTTTTCACGGCGAACGATGCCGGCAATATAGTCCGAGCGCCAGCGCACGCCGATGTCGGGCGCCGCCTCGATCTGGTCGCGCCGGAACGGCGTGACCTCGAAGACGCGGTCGGCGACGAGGCCCAGCGTCAGGAGCCGACTCTCCATCGGTACGTCGAGGACCAGCACCCGTGTGTGCGGCGTCGGCACGGTCTTGGTCATGCCGAGCTTCAATCGAAGATCGATGGTCGGCACACCTTGCCCGCGCACGTCGCGCAGGCCGAGCAGATAGTCGGGACCGTTCGGAATTTTGAAGGCTTCCGCATAGTCGAGGATTTCCCGTACGACCTCAACCGGCACGGCGAAAATCTCGTCGCCGAGGCTGAAGGTCACGAATTGCGCTTCCAGAGATGTGGTGGCCATGATCATGCGCTTTCCTTGAATTCAGCGTCCCCATCATCGGGGCCGCCCATGGAGAGATCGAGAGCGAAACCTTTCACCCGCGCCTGTTGACCGGCAACGCTGTTGGCCGGTTTCTTTGCGGCAGGCTTGCGGACGGAGCCCTGAGCCGGACTGCGGACCGTCATTCTGGCGGCCGGCGTGCGGGACTGGCGGTTGCCGGCCGCATCGACCTTGAAGAAGGCGATCGAGGCCTGCAGTTCCTCGGCCTGGGAGGCAAGTTCCTCGGAGGTCGCAGACATCTGCTCGGAGGCACCGGCGTTCTGCTGCGTCACCTTGTCGAGCTGTTGGATCGCTTCATTGATCTGGGCCGCACCGACGTCCTGTTCGCGGCAGGCGGCGCTGATTTCGGAAACCAGCTCCGCAGTCTTACGTATGTCGGGCACCAGGCGGCCGAGCATGTCGCCGGCTTCCTGGGCGGCCTTGACCGTATCGCCCGACATAGAGCTGATTTCGGCCGCCGCCGACTGGCTGCGCTCAGCAAGCTTGCGCACCTCGGAGGCGACAACGGCAAAGCCCTTGCCGTGTTCGCCGGCGCGTGCGGCTTCGACGGCGGCGTTCAGCGCCAGCAGGTCGGTCTGCCGGGCGATTTCCTGGACGATGCTGATCTTGTCGGCGATGGTCCGCATCGCCTGCACGGCGCGCGAAACGGCTTCGCCGCTCATCTCCGCATCCTTGGCCGACTGGCGAGCGATCTTTTCTGTCTGGTCGGCATTGTCGGCGTTCTGCTTGATATTGGCGGCCATCTCCTCCATCGAGGCGGAAGCCTCTTCGGCGGAGGCTGCCTGTTCGCTGGCACCCTGCGACACCTGTTCGGAGCTTGCCGAAAGCTCTTGGCTGCCGGACGAGACGTTCTCGGCGGCCGAAATCGCGTCCGCGACGACGCCGCGCAACCGCTCGACCATCTGTTCCAGGGCGAGGCCCAGCGCATCCTTGTCGGAGAGCGGCTTCGGAGACACTGTGAGATCGCCGCTTGCAATCTGCGTGGCGATCTCCGCCGTCTTGCGGAGATTCTCCGTCATCACGTTGATGGTGTTCACCAGATCCCTGATCTCGTCATTGCTCTTGATTTCGACCTTCTGGTTCAGGTCGCCGATGGCGACGGCGCTCGCAACGTTCATGATCTTGCGCAGGCCGCTGTTGACACCGAGCGCGATCCAAAGCGCAGCGCAGAAAGCGATGAAGGAAGCCCCGATTGCGATACCGATCAACATGTTCTTCGTTGAGTTATAAAGAGCATCGGTATCGCTATCGGCTTGCGCCATCGACTTTTGCTGAAGTGCAACGAGTCTCCCGAAAACATCTTCCATTTCCCCGACGAGGGCACGAACCTCGCCCGAGGAAAGTGCCGCGGCCCCTGCTCTGTCGCCGCTTTGCTGGATGGAGGCGACTTTGTTGGAGCCCTCATCGAAGCGCTTGGCCAGTTCGATCAGCCTATCCCAGAGCGGCTTACCTTCGACAGTTGCGATCTGTAGGCCGCTTGTCGCGAAGCTGAGCATTTCATCCACGCTTTTCGCCGCATTCTGGTAGTTCTTTTTGACGATTTCAGAATCTGTTTCCAGAAGCGCGTTCTTCTGCCAGCGGACGGCATTGAGCTCGGCAGTTTGTGCTTCCAGAGCCAGTTCCAGCCTTTTTGCGGGACCGGAAATAAGGTTGCCGATGGCGTCGTTCAGTGAACTGAGGCTCAGGATTCCATAGACCGCGCTGCCCACCAGCAAGAGGATGACAAAGCCGAAGGCGGCTGCGAGTTTAAGTTTGATCGTGATACGCATCTCAATATTCCTCTCGGAGAGCGAAGCAAAATATGGCCCAGGTGGCGCGGCGTCATGCAGCAAGGAAAATTCCGTCCGGCGACAACCCCACGCCGGCCATCAATGGACTTCCGTGTGCTCCCCCGGCGTCGAAAGTCTTTGTCACGGGCCGTACCGACCGGCCCATGACAGTTGTGAAGGGAGATAGAGCTCATGGGCTTTCCCCGAGAGGCGCCTAGGCGCTCTCCCTGAATTCATCGTCACCGGCGTCCGGGCCGCCCATCGACATATCGAGGGCAAAACCCTTCACGCGGGCCTGCTGGCTGGCAACCGTATTCACCTGCGCAGTGCCGGCCGTTTTGCGGGGAGCGGCCTGAGCCCGACTACGGGCAGCGGGTTTTGCAGCCGGCACCCGATCACGGCGTGCACCCGCATTGTCGACTTTGAAGAAGGCGATAGACGTTTGTAATTCTTCCGCCTGAGCGGCGAGCTCCTCGGAGGTTGCCGACATCTGTTCGGAGGCGCCGGCATTCTGCTGCGTCACCTTGTCGAGCTGCTGGATCGCCTCATTGATCTGGGCTGCACCGATATCCTGCTCACGGCAGGCGGCACTGATCTCGGAAACGAGTTCCGCCGTCTTGCGGATATCAGGCACCAGGCGCCCCAGCATTTCGCCGGCTTCCTGGGCGGCTGTCACGGTGTCGCCTGACATGGCGCTGATTTCGGCAGCGGCCGACTGGCTGCGTTCGGCAAGCTTGCGCACTTCCGAGGCCACCACGGCAAAACCTTTACCATGCTCGCCGGCGCGTGCGGCTTCGACGGCAGCGTTGAGAGCCAAGAGGTCGGTCTGACGGGCGATCTCCTGCACGATGCCGATCTTCTGGGCGATCGTGCGCATGGCGTCGACAGCCCGCGTTACCGCTTCGCCGCTGGCTTCCGCATCCTTGGCGGATTGACGAGCGATCTTCTCCGTCTGGGCGGCGTTGTCGGCATTCTGCTTGATGTTGGAGGCCATCTCCTCCATCGAGGCGGAAGCTTCTTCGGCCGAAGCCGCCTGCTCGGTCGCGCCCTGCGACACCTGCTCGGAACTTGCCGAGAGCTGCTGGCTGCCGGAGGAGACGTTCTCGGCGGCCGAAATCGCGTCCGCAACCACACCGCGCAATCGCTCGACCATCTGCTCCAGCGCAAGGCCCAGTGCATCCTTGTCGGAAAGCGGCTTCGGAGACACGGTGAGATCGCCATTGGCGATCTGGTTGGCAATCCCCGCCGTGGTCCTCAGATTGGCGATCATGCTCTGCATCGCAATCCCGAGCGTGTCCTTGTCCGAGAGAGGCTTGGCATCGGTGGTCAGGTCGCCCATGGCGATCTGGTCGGCAAGGGCGGCGGTCGCGCGCAGATTGGCGGTCATGGTGTTGACCGTATCGATGAGATCCTTGATTTCGTCATTGGTCCTGACGTCGACCTTCTGATTGAGATCGCCGATTGCGACGGCGTTTGCGACGCTCATGATCTTCCTCAGACCGTTGTTGATGCCGAGCGTGATCCACAATGCGGCGCCGAGCGCCACGAGCACGGCGAGCCCGGATGCCGTGGTGAGGATGAGCTTGGTCGAGTTGTAAAGATCGGTGTTCGATTGATTGGTCGCTTGCATACCTTTGCGCTGAATCTCGGTAAGGGCGGCAATCGCGTCGCCCATGTCGCCGGTCATCGCCCGGAGATCGCCAAGTGAAAGCGCCAGCGCGCCTGCCTTGTCCCCCCTGACATCGAGTTGCTGCAGCTCGGCGGATTTCTCGCGGAATTTCCCGCCAACACTCCGCAGCCTCTCCCAATGTGGCTTGCCTTCCGGAGAGGCGATGGCCAAGCCGGCGTCGACAGCGTCGAACATGGCCTGTAGATTCTGATCGGCCTCTTTGTAGAAATCGGCGGCGGTGTCGGGATCAGTGGAAAGCAGCGCGTTCTTCTGAGCCCGAATGGCGTTAACTTCGGCGATGTTGGCGTTCAGCGCCAGTTCCAGCCGGCGCATGGGGCCGTCGATCATGTTGCCGCTCGCCTCGTTCAAAGTGCCGAGGCTGAGGCTTCCATAAACTGCAATGCCGATCAGCAGCAGCGTCATGATCCCGAAAGCGAGACCCAATTTCAGTTTGATGGTGAAACGCATGTGATACCCCGTTCTATGCGCAAAACGATTGGATAGAGAGACGTTCCAGTCCAGGGAACGCCGAACTTCAGAGTGATGTGTCTGAAAGAGGGAAAGCGACTACATTCACTTCCCGGCAGCCGGACATCTATCGGTCACAGCGCCAACGCCTACACGCGTTGGGGATATTCCGCCTCGGGCCACCGGCGCGGCCCGAGATATCCGATGAGGGCGAAGGCGCCCAGGTGCCTCGCCGGGGAAACGCTATGCGCGTCCCCAGGAAGCGCCTACGCGCTTTCCCGAAAATCGTCGTCACTGGCGTCCGGACCGCCCATCGACATATCGAGAGCAAAGCCCTTGAGACGCTGCTGCTGAGCCGAAACCGTCTGACCGCGGCCCTGGCTTTGGGCCTGCGGTGCAGACTTGTGGGCCGGGGCCTTGACCACCTTGGCTGAGCCGTTCGCCGGCTTCTTCTGGGCGCCGGACCGCGTGCTGCCCGTCGTATCGACCTTGAAGAAGGCGATCGACGTCTGCAGTTCTTCCGCCTGGGAAGCGAGCTCCTCGGAAGTTGCCGACATCTGTTCGGAGGCGCCGGCATTCTGCTGCGTCACCTTGTCGAGCTGCTGGATCGCCTCATTGATCTGGGCTGCACCGATATCCTGCTCACGGCAGGCGGCGCTGATCTCGGAGACGAGTTCAGCCGTCTTGCGGATATCAGGCACTAGGCGGCCGAGCATCTCGCCGGCATCGGCGGCGGCCTTGACGGTATCGCTCGACATTGAGCTGATTTCAGCTGCGGCCGACTGGCTGCGTTCAGCAAGCTTGCGCACTTCCGAGGCGACCACCGCAAAACCCTTGCCGTGTTCGCCGGCGCGTGCTGCTTCGACTGCGGCATTGAGGGCCAGCAGATCGGTCTGACGGGCGATCTCCTGCACGATACCGATCTTCTGGGCGATCGTGCGCATGGCGTCGACAGCCCGCGTTACCGCTTCGCCGCTGGCTTCCGCATCCTTGGCGGATTGACGAGCGATCTTCTCCGTCTGGGCGGCGTTGTCGGCATTCTGCTTGATGTTGGCGGCCATCTGCTCCATCGAAGCGGAGGCCTCCTCGGCGGACGCGGCCTGCTCCGTGGCGCCCTGCGACACCTGTTCCGAACTTGCCGAAAGCTCCTGGCTGCCGGATGAAACATTTTCGGCGGCCGAGATCGCGTCGGCGACGACGCCCCGCAGGCGTTCGATCATGATGTTGACATTGCCGAGAAGCTCGCCGATTTCATCATGGCTGGTGATTTCGGCCATTTTTGTCAAGTCGCCTTCAGACACTTCGCGAACCACGGTGTTGGCGCGGCCGAGGCCTTTGCTGATCGTGCTGGCGATCCAGAAGGCGGTCATCGCGGCAATCAGTAGTGCTACGGCAGCGACAGCGATCATCGTCGTGCGTGTCGTCTCATACTGTGCGTCGGCACCGGCGTCGGCGGCCTTCATGCGCTGCTTCTCAAGCGCCAGAATTTCGGCGAGTGCCGAGTCGATCCCGTTGGCGGAAGCGCGCGCCGTCGTGATGGAGATGGTGTTCGCGCCTTCCGTGTTGCCGGTCTTCACATAGTCACGGATCTGATCGTCAGCTGCGTTGAATGACTTCGAAAATTCGGCAATACGAGCCCAGCGCGCCTTGCCTTCTTCCGTGGCAAGCGTCAGCACTTGATTGAAGGCGTCACTGAAGTCCTTGCGGGCCTGGTTGCCCTTGTCGATCGCCGCGGCCGCTTCATCGGCGCTACGGGCGTTGAGCAGGTTCTTCTGCTGGCGGATGGCTTCGAGCTGCGCGATGTTGATCTGCTGCGCAAGATCGAGGCGGGCTGCCGGGCCGGCAAGGAGATTGCCAATCGTATCGTTCAGCGATCCAAGGCTGAAGATACCGTAAGCGGCGGTGCCCAGGAGCATAAGAATGATGAAGGTGAACGCGGTCACTAGCTTCGTCTTGATTGTCAGTCGCATCGGCATTAACCCCAAGTTGAATCCATCTGCGTCAGTTGCCGGCTCCCGCCGCATCATGCCTGGATGAAAAAATCGCCTGCAGATTCGGGAGAATGATGAATTCGCCACCCCTCTTCACCAGGCAGTTGATGTAGTCGGCGCGCCAGCGCATGCCGACGCTCGGTGGTGCCTCGCTCGAGGTTTTTGCGAGCGTCGTCACCTCGTTCACCTTGTCGGTTCTGAGGCCGACGAGCGTCGGCTCGCCCTGCAGATCGATCTCGATGACGATGAAGCGGCTGTCGATCGTCGCTTCAGCCGCCTCCATCCCGAAGGCGAGACGCAGGTCGGCGAGCGGAATGACCTTGCCTCGAAAATTGATGACGCTGGCGACGAAGGGTTGGCTTCCGGGCACCGCCGTCTCCGGAAGCAGGTCCAGGATTTCCTGGACGATGGCCGCCTCCAGCGCAAAGGTCTCGCCATTGAGATCGAAAGTCAGGACCTCGACTTCCTCGGCATAGCTCCAATGATTGTCGAAGCGTTCGAGTGCTGCTGTTGCATTCATCCTGCTGCCCGCAATTGCGCCTCCTGTTGCTGACCCGCGGCAACCAGGTGCCCGACGTCGAGAATGAGAGCGACGCTGCCGTCGCCGAGAATGGTGGCGCCGGAAAAGGTTGCCACGTCGTTGTGCAATTTCGACATCGACTTGATGACCGTCTGATGGTCGCCGATGATCTGATCGACGACGAGGCCGACGCGCTCCGTGCCGGTCGAAATTACCACAACCTTCTGGTGCACGTCGGGTTTCGTGCCGGTGCGGAAAAGGTCGCGCAGGCGCAGGAACGGCACCAGGCTGTCGCGCAGCGAGATGAAGCTGCGGCCGCGCGAGCGCAGATCCTCCTCGAGCGACAGTTCGAGGCATTCCTCAACAGCGGAAAGCGGGATGACGTAACGGCCCGAGCCGACACGCACCAGCAGTCCGTCGATAATGGCAAGCGTCAGCGGAATGCGCAGCGACACTTCCGAACCCTGTCCGGGCATGCTGACGATATCGATTGCACCGCGAAGTTCTTCAACCGTCTTCTTGACCACGTCCATGCCGACACCGCGGCCGGAGAGATTGGTGATCGCGGCGGCCGTCGAAAAGCCGGGAGCAAAGATCAGTTGCAAGAGCTCGGGGTCCGAAAGCGGTTGACCCGGATGGATGAGGCCGGAGGATTCCGCCTTGGCGCGGACCCGATCACGATTGATGCCGCGGCCGTCGTCCTTGATCGAGATAATCACCTCGCCACCGGCCTGACGGGCCGAAAGTGTTATCGTGCCGGCTTTGGCCTTGCCGGCGGCAAGGCGGTCGGCGGGCACTTCGAGGCCGTGATCGATCGAGTTGCGCACCAGGTGCACCAGCGGATCGGCCAGGCGCTCTATCACCGTTTTGTCGACCTCCGTGCTCTCGCCCTCCATCACCAGCTCGATCGCCTTGCCGGTCTCGCGGGCAAGATCGTGGACGAGACGGCGGAAGCGGGAAAAGAGGGTCGCAACGGGCACCATGCGCAGCACCATCATCGTATCGCGCAATTCGCCGGACAGACGCTCGATTTCTTCCGAGACGGATCGTAATGCAATATCGGTGCTGGCGCTGGCGAGCTGGCTGAGACGCGATTGCGCGATGACGAGTTCACCGACGCGGTCCATCAGTTCGTCCAAGCGCTCTGCCGGGACGCGCACGTTTTCGGCAGCCTTCGCCTGGCTGGCGGCGGGTGCCTCACGCTTGACGGGGACCGCTTCGACGGGACGAAATTCCTGCACGGGGACCACCGGGACAGGCGGTGATGATACTGAGGCGGCAGCGGCAGGCGCCGGCTTTGCCTCGACCGGAGCAGCCATTGCCGCTGCCGCGCCGTCGATCTCCTCGATGCTGAGTTCCATGTCGTCGAGCACGAAGATGAAGACGTCGTCGATCGCCGAACGGTCCTGCTCGCTCATCAGCGTCACATCCCAGGAAATGTAGAGTTCCGTCGGAGTAAGCTCGTCGAGGGGCGGAATGGCCGAAGTGTCAGCGCGCACGGTGCATTCTCCGAGATCGCGCAGTTCGTCCAGCAGACCGAGCGGATTAGTGCCGTTGGCCATCGAATTGGCCGGCAGGCTGAAGCGGATGCGCCAGCCGTTCTTCGCCTTCTTCGCCGACGCCTCTTGCACGGGCGCTGCGACGGCGGCTGTCGCTGTGGCGGGCGCCGCAGCCTTGGCGCCGACCGCAGCCTGCAGCTGTGCCAGAAGCTTATGCCCGGTGTCGCCGTGATCGGCGTCGGGCTGGTCGACGAGGGCACGCATATGGTCCTGGGCGGCGAGAACGGCGGCGACGAGTTCGCTGGTCGCCCCGACCTCGCCCTTTCGGACGCGGTCGAAGGCGGTTTCGCAATGATGAGTAAAGGCCGCAAGCGCCTCGAAACCGAACATCGCGCCCGATCCCTTGAGCGTGTGAAGCCCGCGGAATACCGCGTCGACGAGATCCTTATTGTCGAGTTGGTGAGTGAGGTCGAGAAGACCGGCCTCGATTGCTTCGAGGCATTCGGCAGCCTCCATGCGGAATACGGCAACGGGATCGAGCGTGCTCATCTTCCTAAGACCTTCTTGACGATCTTTACGAGATTTTCCGGGTCGAATGGCTTTGTCAGCCAGCCGGTGGCACCGGCGGCCTTGGCGCGGGCCTTGAGATCGGCGTCCGATTCCGTCGTGAGAAAGATAATGGGGACGCCTGCCTGCGCCGGCAGCTTGCGCAGTTCCTCGATCATCGTCAGCCCGTCCATGACAGGCATGTTGAGATCGGTCACGATCAGATCGAAACTGTTGCTCTTTGCCGCCGCGAGGCCTTCCGCTCCGTTGACTGCTTCGGTGACGCTGTAGCCGGCATTGGTCAGCGTAACCTTTGTGGTCAGGCGGATGCTGGCGGAATCGTCTACCGTCAGGATGTTGGCACTCATAACGTCACCTCTTTGTGCAACCAGAACTTTAAGTCTTCTTGATCGAAGGATTCAATGAAACCGGCGCGCTCAAGTACCTTCAGAACATTGCCGGTCACGGGAGAAGAAAGATTGAACCTCTTTCCATCAATTGATGCTTGGCGACGCGCTGCTTCAATAAGTTGAATGAAACTCAGGTCAGCTTCAGCACCAGAGGGGACGCTGAGAAAAATTTCATACTTACTAGAAAATTCTTCACTAAGCTTGGAATGTATTTCAGCCATACTGCGAATGCTTAGCGCGTCCGGCAAATTTATAGATTCACAATATTGTTTCTGAGTATCCAATGCAGCCTCCTGGGCCTGAGAAATACTTGCTACCCTAAGAGGACTCTCACGACAGCGTTAATGCAGCGTAAACAGAGGTTGTAGAAAACTGTCGTATAACGCGGACCGCGACTCCTAGTTCTCATCCAGGATAAGTTGTATTTGTCTAGAAATTTAGAAAAATAACAAAGTGAAAACATGGCCTTAAATAATCTCTTTTGGCTGGGAACTTTATGGAGCCGCTCCTTCACACCTTTCATTAATCACAACGCAGGCGAGTCTCGCGCGTTTACCTGACATTTCCATTCTGCCCGTAAAAATAGAGTCAAATGGCCTGCGTTTTAAGAAAAGGTATAGATGTGGCACACGCTCTGGTATCATCCGACGCAGCAGCCGACAGATCGGGGCGGGGGATCACCCAGACCCTGGAATCTGCCCGCAGCCAAGTCGAGGAGCGCTTCCTCGAGGGCGGCTCGGTGCTGCTGTCGGTGATGGATGTCCTGAACCGCCTGCTGAATTCGCTCGAAAGTGTCGCCAAGGCACTCGACGACAAGGAGGCGAGCGACACCAGCGCCGATCTCCGTGCCACGGTGGAAAGCCTGACTGCATTGCCGGTCAGCGAAGAAAACCGCCAGCAGGCGCTCATCTTGCTGGCGCAAACCGGCAGGGAACTGCGCAAGCACGTCGCCGACATGCAGGAGACCATGCGTTATCTCAGAACCTTTGCCGTGACCGTAAAGATCACCGGCGCCGGCCTTGCCGAATTCGCGGGCTTTGCGCAGGAGATTTTGGAACGAATCTATTCGGGCACTGACGAGGTCAATCGCTTCGCCGCCCATCTCGACAGCCTCGAGAAAGAGGTCAAACTCGCCGCATCCTTCGGGGTCAGCGTTTCCAAAGGCTACGCCGATACCGTTCCCGCCGTCGCCCGAGCCCTGCGCGACGATGCTGCCAAAATCGCCGAACATCGCAAGAACCTCGGGGTCATCGCCCGTGAGGTCGGCGCGATCGCACGCGGCGTCCAGAGCAAGGTCAGCTCGACTCTATCGGCCCTGCAGATCGGCGATATCACCCGTCAGCGCATCGAACATGTACAAGCAACCTTTTCGCTGCTTGAAGACTTCCTCGCTGGCGAAGATGGCGCCAGGCTCGACGCCGGTGCGCGCCAGCGTCTTCAGAATGTCGTTCACCATCTGACCGCGGCGCAGATGAGCGACATGTGCGTCAATTTCCAGCGGGAGTCTGAGAACGTCGTCAAGACGATCGCGAGTTTCGACTACGACATGCAGGAAATCCTCAAGCTGCGCGATCAAATGGGTATGGAAAGCGGCGAAGCCGGCGGCAATTTCATGCGCGCGCTGGAATCCAGCGTTTCCGCCGCTCACGAGATCGTCAAACAGGTCGACGCAGCAAGTCGGCAGGCCGATCAGGTGAGCCATTCGACGATCCGCACGGCCGCCAAGCTTTCCGAAGCCATCGCCAACATCCGAGCGGTCAAGACCGACATTCATTACATGGCTTTGAATACCAACCTGCGCTGCAGCCGGCTTGGCGAGGCAGGCAAGTCGATCAACGTCGTCACCGCCGAGCTCCGCATCTTCGCCGGCAAGCTCGATGAATCCGCCGACGCCATCGTCAACGGCCTGCCGGCGCTCGAAGCCGCCGCCGGACGCGTGGCTCCCGCCACAGACGCCGCGGCCGGCGGACTGGGCGAGAGCCTGACCTCGGCCGTCGACAACATCCGCTCCGCGGCCAATGTCATGGAAAAGGAGCTGAAGGTGCTCGCCGAGAACGGCCGCGAAGTCGCCGCCAAGATCGGCCTGCTGATCGGCAAGCTCGACTTTCAGCACGAACTCGGCGATGTCCTTGCCCGCTGCGCCAATGTGCTCGAAGACGTCGCCGGCACCGATGTCGCCGATATCTCCGATTTCGCGGAGGCCATCGCACCGCTCGACCGTAAGATCTTCAAGCTCTACACGATGGTCCAGGAGCGTAACATTCATCGCGACATCATCCCGGCGGGCGAGGAAAGCATTCCAGCGCCCGCCGAGACCACCAAAGCCGAAAACGACGAGGATCTTTTCGCCGACGCGCTGTTCTAGAGCATGTCTCGCAAAGCTGTGCAGCGGTTGTTTTGCGATAAAGACATGCAGAAAAACAAGGCCCGAAAGCACGATACGCGAATCTGAAAGATCGCGACATGCTTTAGAAAATGAAACGCGCGGCGGCTATCGCCGCCGGAATTTGTTGGCGGCATCGATCGCCGCCTTCTGCTGATCGTCCTCGATGCCGAGATAGAAATCCTCGAGCGCCGGATCGGCAAGCCCGGCACGGCGCGACAGCACATACCACTTCGCCGCCTCGATCGGATTCGGCGGCGTGCCGATGGCGTTGATGTAGAGATGGGCGAGTTTGTTCTGCGCAACGACATTGCCGCCATTGGCGGCAAGTTTCAGCCATTCGAAACCCTTGACGTAATCCTTGGGGCCACCGACGCCGTTGACGAGCCAGATGCCGAGATCGAGCTCGGCCGTGTCGAAGCCGGCGCGCGCGGCGCGCGCCATCCACTCGCGGGCGAGTTGCTTCTTTTCCTCCGGCAGGTCCTTCAGCGTCGCATAGATCTGCGCCACGGCATATTGCGAATCCGCAATGCCCTGCTCGGCCGATTTCTCGTAGAACGGCAGCGCGAGCTTCAGCCCCTTTTCGCCGGGATTGTCGGCGACCACAATCTGCGCCCAGTTGAATTCGGCCGAAGGATTGCCGGCCTCGGCCGCCTTGCGCATATAGTCGTCGGCTTTGACCTTGTCGCGCGGCACACCCTGGCCTTCCATCAGCATCAGCGCATATTTGAACATCGCCGCAGGATCGCCGCCTTCGGCCGCCTTGCCGTACCAGAAGGCAGCGCCTTTCACATCCTTCTTGACGCCGAGGCCTTGCGAGAGGATCTCGCCGATCAGCGTCTGCGCCGCCGGATCGCCGAGCTGGGCGCGCGGCAGCGCCTTGTCCATCGCCGTCAGATAATATCCGCGCTGATAGGCGCCATACGCCTCGTCGATCGGCCCTTTGTAATCCTTCTCGGGCGGGAGGTCGGGCAGCTTCGCGCCCATGCGATCGAAAACGCCGACACCGTCCGAGGGTTTCACATCCCCGTTGGTGAGCCGGTCGGTGCGAAAGCTTGACGCCGGCGCAGTACCCGGCTGGCTGATGACGCTGTCCGGTGCCTGCGCCACGGCGATATCAGACCCGCCCGCAGTGAGGGCGACTATGCTGGCAAGCAGATATTTCAAAGGGCGGGCGGGCAGGATCGGCATGAGCGGGATTTCAATCCTCAAACCGTGGCGCTTTTTCGTCAAGCAGAGCATTGATCTCGGCAACGATGGACGGCGCTCGGCCGCGCTCCCCGAAGACCGCCAGCCGCAGCGCCACGAACTCTGCTCCGGTCTCGGCGACGGCAAGAGCCGACGCCGGATCGGTGCCGCCCATGACGATGCAGGGGATTTCGATCATCGAGGCCCACCATTCGCCGAGCGCAAGGTTCTTGGGATGCGCCTCCGGCTTGATATCCCCATCGAGCTTGCCGAAGAAGATATAATCCGGCCTGGCTTCGCCGATCTCCAGCGCATTGTGCCGGTCGCTGGCATTGCCGCCGCCGACGATCAGCTTCGGAGCGTGTTTGTCGATCGCCTCCGACAGTGCCTGCGCGTTGCCGGTAAGATGCAGGCCATCGGCCTTCGCCCGTCCCGCCACGCGGCTGTCGCCTGCAATCAGCGCGGCGGCCCCCGCATCCTGGATCACCGGCACCAGCTTTTCGGCATGTTTCTGGAAGGCGCCATCATCGAGCCCGTATTGCGGCACGATGACGGAGGCGACATCGCCGCCCTTCAGCGCATCGGCGACGATCCTTGCCTGTTCATCGGCGTCGGCGATATCAGGGACGATGAGCACCAGGCGGCAGCGGTTTTCGGCTTCGGTCATGAGGTCTTTCCGTTTCCTGCGAATTCCTTCTCGAAAGGACGGATCCGCACTCGTTTTGTGTGAGTAGTTCCGTTAGAGGAGGCTTGCAAGAGGAGGACGTCGAAAGCATGCCGCAGGACTTGTCATTCTACTACGCCGCCGTGCCCGCGGTTCTGCTCGTCGGCCTCGCAAAAGGCGGCATGGGCGACGCTTTGTCGCTGATCGGCCTGCCCTTTCTTGCCCTGGTCGTCTCGCCGCTCGAAGCGGCGGCGATCCTGCTGCCGATCCTGGTCTTCATGGACATGATCTCGCTCGCCATCTGGCGCAGGCATGGCGATTGGGCGACACTGAAGATCATGCTGCCGGGCGCAATTCTCGGTATTGTCCTCGGCTGGGCGACCTCGGCGCTCGTTCCCGGCAACGTCCTGCGCGTCGTCATCGGCGCGGTGACGATCCTCTTCTGCCTGCGCTATTTCTGGAACAATTTCGGCCCCGGCGCCGGCAAGACGATCCCGCCGCGCGGGCAGCGGCCGGTCGCCGCCGGTCTCTGGGGGACGTTTTCCGGGTATGGCAGCTTCGTTGCCCATGCCGGCGGCGCGCCGTTTCAGATCTATGCCCTACCGCTCAAACTGGAGCCGCGCGAATATACCGGCACCAGCGTGCGCTTCTTCGCAATCCTCAACGCCATCAAGCTCATTCCCTACTTTGCCCTCGGCCAGCTCGACACACAGAACCTTGCAACCTCCGCCACGCTCTTGCCTTTCGCTCCGCTCGCCATTCTTGCCGGCGCCTGGTGCGTGCGCCGCATGAAGCCGCAGATCTTTTATCCCTTCATGTATACGATGGCGCTGATCGCGGCCCTTCTGATCATGCGCGAGGGCCTCGGCTGGTAAGCGCGGCGGCACGCTGCAATGCACAATTTCCTTGCTGCAACGGCCGGTTTGACGTAGCGTTCCCGCCATGTCGAACACGGACCCTTTCTCTGCGATTGCCGACCCGAACCGGCGCTTTCTGCTGGAGGAATTGCGGCGCGCGCCGCGCACCGTCAACGAGCTTGCCGAGGGCCTGCCGATCAGTCGTCCCGCTGTCTCCCAGCACCTGAAGGCACTGCTCGACAGCAATCTTGTCTCCGTGACCTCGGAAGGTACGAAACGCATCTATGCGGTCAACAACCGCGGCTTCGACAAGCTCAATCTGTGGCTAGATCAGTTCTGGGCCTGACCGCACCTCCCATAACGCCCCGGACGCAATCATTATAACGTCATTTGCTGCAAGCAGACGCAAACGCGCCAGCCGCGACGTCACAAAGCATCGGGCTGGCGCAATTCTGGTGTAATCACCGGTTCTTGCAAATTTTAGGCGGAATGGATGGATTTACCTCTTGCGCAAGATGATCGACCGGCGACCCTTGGGAAGATTAATGGACGGATGACTTGAGACGCTGAATCTCGTCCTTGATGCGCAGCTTGCGGCGCTTGCATTCGGCAATTTCTGTATCGGAGATAGAGGGAGCTGTTCTGAGTGCATGCAACTCCTCCTCAAGAGCGACATGCTTTTTGTGGAGTGATTCAAGATGAGCTTCAACTGTCATTTGACCCTTCCTTCCTCTTACCCTCCCCGACCATCGTCGTCGGGGATCAAGGTGTCAACGGGGCGGACTGTGACATATTTTTGACGGCTTGTCGAAGGCGAAAAGATGAAGAAGAGATGGCAAATTCATGATCAAGACTAACTAGCCGTTACCCGTATTTGGTGATAGGAGCTTGCGGAAATCATCGGCAGATCGGACAAGGTCCGAGGACGATAACGGGGAATGCATATGGCCGATCAGGAACAGGCGGAAATCAGGCTCATGGTGGCGCGTCTGCGCCAGGAGCACGAGGATTTCGACGCTGCGATCAACGCCATGATCGAGACCGGATGCGACGCTCTGCGAATCCAGCGCATGAAGAAGAAGAAGCTCGTCATCAAGGACAAGCTCTCCAAGCTGGAAGACCAGATCGTTCCCGATATCATTGCCTGAAAGGAACGGTCGCAGGATGACAGATAGACCACTCGTCGCCATCATCATGGGCAGCCAATCCGATTGGGAGACCATGAAGAACGCGGCTGACACGCTGGAAGCGCTGGAAATCGCTTATGATGCGCGCATCATCTCAGCGCACCGTACGCCCGAGCGCATGATGAATTTCGCCAAGGGCGCGCGTGCGGAAGGCTTCAAGGTCATCATCGCCGGCGCCGGCGGCGCAGCACACCTGCCGGGCATGACCGCATCGATGACGCCGCTGCCGGTCTTCGGCGTGCCGGTCCAGTCGAAGACCATGTCCGGCCAGGACAGCCTTCTTTCCATCGTGCAGATGCCGGCCGGCATTCCGGTTGGGACCCTCGCCATAGGCAAGGCGGGTGCGGTCAACGCCGCTCTTCTCGCCGCCGCCGTGCTGGCCCTTTCCGACGAAGAGATTGCCGACAGGCTCGACGAATGGCGCGAGCGCCAGAGTGCTGCCGTCGCCGAATATCCAATGGACGACCAATGACCATAGGAACGATCGGTATTGTCGGCGGCGGCCAGCTCGGCCGCATGCTGGCCATCGCCGCCGCCAGATTGAATTTCCGCACTGTCATCCTCGAGCCGCAGCTCGACTGCCCCGCCGCCCAACTGGCGAACCGGCAGATCGTCGCCGCCTATGACGAACCGGCGGCGCTGGCCGAACTGGCAGACGCCTGCGATGTCGTCACCTACGAATTCGAAAACGTGCCCGTCGCGGCCGCCGAAGCGCTCTCGGCAAGCATCGCCGTCTATCCGCCTGCCAAGGCGCTCGAGGCCGCCCAGGATCGGCTCGTCGAAAAACGCTTCCTCAACAGCTGCGGCATATCAACCGCTCGCTTTCATGCGGTCGACAGCCAGGCCGATCTCGAAACCGCGTTGAAAGATTTCGGCGGCCAGGGCGTGCTGAAGACCCGCCGTCTCGGTTACGACGGCAAGGGGCAGAAGGTTTTCCGCTCGCCCGCCGACAATCCTGACGGCGCCTATGCCGCGCTCGGAGCCGTGCCGCTCATTCTCGAAAGCTTCGTCGCCTTCGAGCGCGAGGTCTCGATCATCGCCGCGCGTGCCGCGGATGGAACGGTCGTCTGCTTCGATCCCGCCGAGAATGTCCACCGCAACGGCATCCTCCACACCTCGACCGTTCCGGCCGCAATCTCGGCGACGACAGCGGAGGCCGCGCGTCGATCGGCCGAAAAGATTCTCGCCGCATTGAACTATGTCGGCGTGATCGGCATCGAATTCTTCGTGCTCGCCGACGGCGGCTTGATCGCCAACGAGATGGCGCCGCGCGTCCACAATTCCGGTCACTGGACGGAAGCCGCCTGCGTCGTCAGCCAGTTCGAGCAGCATATCCGCGCTGTCGCCGGCCTGCCGCTCGGCAATGGCGAGCGGCACTCCGACTGCGTCATGCAGAATCTGGTCGGTGACGATATCCTTGCCGTTCGCGACTGGCTGCAGCGTCCCGACACGCTGGTTCACCTCTATGGCAAGAACGAGTGGCGCCCCGGCCGCAAAATGGGTCACGTCACGACATTGGCGCCGAAATTGCCGGTTTCGCGGTGAGAAAACGGCCGTGCGGCTTGGGAAAAACACCGTCACGTGGTTGACACGCTGGAGGTGACGGGGTATCTGCACCCCCACCTAAAGAGCGCGCCCCGACGGCGCGCTTTTGATTGTTAAAGTTACGGGCGAATGTGAATTCCCCCATAGAGATCGCGGATCAGAAAAATGAAGATCAAGAATTCGCTCAAGTCGCTCAAGGCTCGTCACCGTGACAACCGTCTGGTTCGTCGCAAGGGCCGCATCTACATCATCAACAAGCTGAACCCGCGCTACAAGGCTCGTCAGGGCTGATTGCGCATCCGGATCGTGCGCCGCGCAGATTGCGCCGACGGACATCCGGTGGTCGCTGCGGTGATCACGTCTAATTTGTTTGATCTTCGGCGCTGGCGGACTAATATGTCCGCCATGCGCTTTTTTGCTTTGACGTCAGCGGTGCTGCCGCTCGCCTTCATCCTTTCCACCCCCCCGTTTCCGGCCGCCGCGGCCGAAAAGAACGTCATTGTCGAGCGGAGGGATGCCAGTAGTTCGCCGAAGCAGCGTCTCGATCAACTCTTCAGTCAGCTGAAGCGCGAGCGTGATCCTGACAAGGCCAGCAGCATCGCCAATGAAATTCGT
Source organism: Rhizobium esperanzae (assembly GCF_002204185.1). Classification (GTDB taxonomy): domain Bacteria; phylum Pseudomonadota; class Alphaproteobacteria; order Rhizobiales; family Rhizobiaceae; genus Rhizobium; species Rhizobium esperanzae. The sequence goes on from NZ_MXPU01000015.1 coordinate 139,568, forward strand.
CTGGAATGGAATGATTCCGGCAGTGCGACCGTGAACCTGCTGATGCAATGGGCCGACAAGGCGATCGAGGAAAAGCGCAATCCCGCCGCTCTCGATTTCCTCGACGAGGCGATTGCCCTCAAACCCGATTATGCCGAGAGCTGGAATCGCCGCGCCACGCTTAATTTCGTCATGGGCAATTACCGCAAGTCGATGTCCGACATCGAGCATGTGCTGGATATCGAGCCGCGCCATTTCGGCGCGCTCTCCGGCATGGCCGCGATCCTCAGCAATTCCGGCAATGACCAATTGACGCTGAAGGCCTGGGAACGGTTCCTTGATATCTATCCCGCCGATCGCACCGCGCAGGAGCAGGTCAACATGCTTGCGGAAAAACTGGCCGGCAATCGAACCTGAAGCCGGCTCATCGAGCTTGGCCTGCGGCCAGAGCGCGCAATTTTTAGAACTGTCGAGGGAATTTGACGCGACCGTCCCCCGCAAAATCCGTCGATTGTCGCCGTTAAGATCATGCTTGCCGAAGTTTCCGCTCTTCTTGCCCCGCTCGCCGCCGCCATCGGTTATTCCTCTTACAAGGCGCGGCAATTAGAACAGATCTATCCGAATATCGGCGAATTGACGGATGTCGGCGGTTACCGCATGAATGCCGTCCATGTCGAGCGTCCCGAGCATGCGGATCTGCCGGCGCTCGTCTTCATTCACGGCGCCAGCGGCAATCTGCTCGATCAGCTCGTCGCCTTTCGCGCGCCGCTCGAAGGCCGGGCGGAAATGCTGTTCGTCGATCGTCCCGGTCACGGTTATTCCGAACGCGGCGGCCCTGAGAACGCCGTCCCCTCCGGTCAGGCCGACGCAATCGCTCGACTGATGGAAAAGCGCGGCATCAAGAAGGCGATCATCGTCGGCCATTCCTTCGGCGGTGCGATCACGGCCGCCTTCGGACTGCGCCATCCGGATAAGACCGCCGGTCTGCTCTTCCTCGCACCCGCCACCCATCCGTGGCCCGGCGGCATCGACTGGTATTATCATGTGGCAACCGTGCCGGTCATCGGTTGGCTCTTCAACCACGCCATCGTCGTTCCGCTTGGATTGAGCCGGCTGGAGCGCGGGACGCTGAATGTCTTCCGTCCCAATCCACGCCCTGCCGACTACATCGAAAAAACCGGCCCATCGCTGGTGCTGCGGCCGCGCACCTTTCACAACAATGCCGCCGATTTCAAAAGACTGCTCGCCTATGTGAAGGAGCAGTCGCCGCTCTACTCGCAGATCACCGCGCCGACCGTCATCATCACAGGCGACCGCGACGAAATCGTCTGGGAACACCTGCATTCGCGCGGCCTCGCCCGCGATATAGCAGGCTCCGAACTCGTGACTGTCCGCGGCGTCGGCCATAAGCCGGATTATCTCGCCACTGACGTTGCTATCGCCGCCATGGAAAAGATCGCGGGCGAGCCGCGCGACCTCCAAGGGGCCGCCCGCCGCGCCGAAGAGCGGCTCGCCGCCTCTCTCCGCGATCAGGCGATCCAAATCCAGCCGTCGCTCGTGCCTGGCGCTCTCCACGGCGGTTGATCTCTGCGGCGGTGCCCCTGTTGGACATTCGGCCGGCTTCCTCGCACAAAGCCTGTTCCTCGCATTGCCGTGGGCCGCAGCAGCCCCATATGTCTTTCCGTCGTTGTCCATAGGAGGGGAAATCATGGGCCGCCTGCATATCGGGACGATCTCCATCATATCGGCATTGTCGCTGAGCCTGACTGCGACTTTCGCGGCATCGCCCGCGCCAGTCGAAGCCGAACACGGGATGGTCGTCACCGCCCAGCATTTGGCGACCGATGTCGGCGTCGAGGTGCTGAAGAGCGGCGGCAACGCCGTCGATGCGGCGGTCGCCGTCGGTTATGCACTGGCGGTCGTCTATCCCTCGGCCGGCAATCTCGGCGGCGGCGGCTTCATGACCATCCGCCTGAAAGACGGCACCAAGACCTTCCTCGATTTCCGCGAGCGCGCGCCGATCGCTGCGACGAAGACCATGTATCTCGATGCAAAGGGCGATATCGTGCCGCGGGCCAGCCTTGACGGCTATCTCGCCGTCGGCGTCCCCGGCTCCGTCATGGGTTTCGAGACGGCGCGCGAGAAATACGGCACCCGGTCACGCCAGGACCTGATCGGGCCTGCGCTGCGTTTCGCCAAGGAGGGCTTCACGCTGGAACAGGGTGACGCGGCGATCCTTGCCGGCAACGCCAAGCGCCTGGCCAAGGACGAGACGGCGGCGAAGATTTTCCTGAAACCGGACGGCAAGCCCTATGGCTCTGGCGAAAAGCTTGCGCAGCCGGATCTCGCTGCGGTCCTTGCGGCCATCTCGGAAAAAGGACCCGACGCATTTTATAAGGCCGCCCCCGCCGAAGCGATCGTAAACGCGAGCCAGGCCAAGGGCGGCATCCTCGCCAAGGAGGATTTCGAGCAATATGCAGTGCGCGAGCTGAAGCCGATCGAGTGCAACTACCGCGGCTACGACATCATCTCCTCGCCACCACCCTCCTCCGGCGGCGTGATCATCTGCGAGATCCTCAACGTCCTCGAAGGTTATCCCCTCTCCTATCTCGGCTACGCCTCGGCTGAAACCGTGCACGTGATGGTCGAGGCGATGCGCTACGCCTATGTCGACCGCAACGCCGCGCTCGGCGATCCCGATTTCGTCGAGAACCCGGTCGAAAAAATGCTCGACAAGAGCTACGCCAAGGAAATCGCAGCAAAGATCGATCCCTACAAGGCAGGGACTTCGGCCAACCTGAAACCGCTCGGCGGCAAGGAAAGCAACGAGACGACCCATTATTCGATCATTGACGACGAGGGCAATGCGGTTGCCGTCACTTATACGTTGAACGGCTCCTTCGGCGCGGCGGTCGTGGCACCCGGCACCGGCATTCTGCTCAACAACGAGATGGACGATTTCACTTCCAAACCGGGTGTGCCGAACCTTTATGGCCTCGTTCAGGGCGAAGCCAACGCCATCGCTCCGAAGAAGACGCCGCTCTCCTCGATGAGCCCGACGATCATCACCCGCGACGGCAAGCCCTTCATGGTGATCGGCAGCCCCGGCGGCTCGCGCATCATCACCATCACGCTGGAGACGATTTTGAATGTCGTCGACTTCGGCATGGATATCAGCCAGGCCGTCAACGCGCCGCGGTTTCATCACCAATGGCAGCCAGACAAGGTCTATCTCGAGCCCTATGCGCTTTCGCCGGATACGGAAAAGATGCTTGCGGCGATGGGCTATAGCTTCGACGGCGGCAATGATGCGCCGCTCTGGGGTCAGGCCGCCGGCATCCTCGTCGGCGGCAAAAGCCTTGCCACCATCGAAAAGGGCGGCGGCGCTCGCTACAACGGCGCCATGGACGCCCGCGCGACGGAAGGCTCGGCGGGCGGCTATTGACGGTCGGCGGGCCGCCGGGCATAGGCGCAATGGTCATTCATGTCACGGTGACAAAGTCACCGTTCACAAACCGTTTGCCCCGTCCTATGCAGGAGCGACGCCGCAAGCAGGACGATTCTCGAATGGTCAGCATTGAAATGATTGTTGCCGCCCGCGCTCGACTGCGCGGTCGCGCGCGCCGAACGCCGCTTCTCTCCTCCCCATTCCTGAACGAGATCGCCGGCCGGCGCCTGTTCGTGAAGGCGGAATGCCTGCAGCATTCGGGTTCCTTCAAGTTTCGCGGCGGCTGGTCTGCCGTCTCCGGCCTCGACCCGGCCGTACGCACGCGCGGCGTCATCGCCTTCTCCTCGGGCAATCATGCGCAGGGCGTCGCCCTTGCCGCCAAGCTGCACGGCGTGCCCGCCGTCATCATCATGCCGAGCGATGCGCCGAAGCTGAAGATCGCCAACACCCGCGCCTTCGGCGCCGAAGTCGTGCTCTATGACCGCGCCAATGAGGATCGCGACGAAATCGGCGCCCGGCTCTCCGCCGAGCGCGGCCTGACGCTGATCAAGCCTTTCGACGAACCGCTCGTCATTGCCGGCCAAGGCACGACTGGCCTCGAAATCTCCGAACAGGCGGAAGAAGAAGGTGTAACGGAAGCCGAGGTGCTCGTTCCCTGCGGCGGCGGCGGACTGACGTCCGGCATCGCGCTCGCGCTCGAAGCCAGCGCCCCCGGCTTTCGCGTCCGTCCCTGCGAGCCCAGGGACTTCGACGATACCACCCGCTCGCTCGCCTCCGGCAGGATCGAGCGCAACGCCTCGATGTCGGGTTCGATCTGCGATGCGATCATCACGCCGCAGCCCGGCAACATCACCTTTCCGATCTTGAAGCGCCTCGCCGGCGCCGGCATCGTCGTCACCGACGACGAGGCGCTACGCGCTATGGCGCTCGCCTTCGTCAGGCTGAAGATCGTCGTCGAGCCGGGCGGCGCCGTGGCGCTGGCCGCCGCTCTTTTCCATGGCGAGGCGCTGGAAAGCGATACCGTCGTCGCCGTCACCTCCGGCGGCAATGTCGATACCGACATCTTCGCCATGGCGTTGGAACGCTTCGGCTGAGTATCAGAGCGGCTTCATGGTGATCGGGCCCTGCGCTCGCGGGATAATCGAGATATCAGCCTGCCGTCCCGTGCAGCACGCCATGCACGGACTGTAGAACCAGCGCGCCAAGCCGCGCCGCAGCCGGTTCCAGCTCGCCTTCGGCTCTGTGCAGCACCAGACCGAGCTTCGGCAGCTCAGGCAGGCCGATTGCCTCTGGCGCGAGCGCCCGGACCTTCGCCGGCAGGCCGAGCGGCGTGCGGATGGTCAAACCGAGGCCGGCCGCCGTCGCTGCCCAGAGGCCGCCGAGACTGGGACTGACGAAGGCGAGCCGCCAGGAGATTCCCGCCGCGTCGAGCGCCCTGGTCGCCGCACTGCGCAACAGGCACGGCGCCTCCAGCGAGGCAAGCGGCATCGGCTCGCCGCTTGCCACATGCCAGCCGGGCTGTCCCTCGGCAGGCCCGATCCAGCACATCGGCACCTCGCCGATGCGCTCGCAATGCGCCGACAGCGTCCCGTCGCTCCAGGCAAGCGCCAGATCGAGCTTGCCTGAGGTGACCCGCTCGAGCAGTTCGGCATTGCGCACCACCCGCGCCTCGATGCGGACTTTCGGGTGGGCGCGCGCGAAACGGCCGAGCACCTCGGGCAACAAGGTCTCGCCGAAATCCTCCTGCAGACCGAGCCGCACCCAGCCTTCCAGCTCCACGCTGTGCACAGCCGCCGCCGCCTCGTCATTGAGCTCCAGCAACCGTCTGGCATAACCGAGCATCGTTTCGCCGGCATCGGTCAGCGCCAGCCCGCGGCCAGCCTTGCGGAAGATTGCCGTGCCCGCCTGTTCCTCCAGTTTCTTCAGCTGCGCGCTGACCGCTGACGTCGAACGCCCGAGCTTTTCCGCCGCCTTGGCGAAATTGCCGAGCTCCATGCCGGTCGAAAAGGTCCGAAGCACATCGAGATCGAAGATCGTCCGCCGCATCATACAGTTCCGATTTTTAGGACAATTAATCCATAAAATTCTGATTTTCAGGATCATCCTGTGCTGCGATGATGCTGTTGTCAAGGCCGCCGGACGGCCCGAACCATGGAGATCCCAATGCCCTTCGTCCGCATCTCTCTTCGCAAAGGCAAGTCACAGGAATATCTCGCTGTCCTTGCCGACAACGTCCAGCGCGCACTGGTCGAGACCTTCGATGTGCCCGAGAACGACCGCTTCCAGGCTATCCATCAGCATGACGAGAATGAGCTGATCTTCGACCGCAGCTATCTCGCCGGCCCGCGCTCGGACGGTTTCGTCTATATCTCGATCACCATAGGCCGGCCGCGAACGGCGGAGATGAAGGCAGCGCTGTATCGGCGGCTTGCCGAGCTGCTGGCCCAGTCGCCGGGCCTGCGGCCAGAAGACGTGATGATCGTCATCAGCACCAGCGCGCCTGAGGACTGGTCCTTCGGCGCCGGCATTGCCCAGATGACTGATCCTGACTGGCGACTGCGTGCGGTGGAGAAACGGCCATGATCGCTATGCAATACGGCTTCACCCTGCCAGCCGATTACGACATGTCGATCATCGAGCGCCGCATCTGCGAAAAAGGGCCACTGCTCGACGGCCTTCCCAATCTCGGCTTCAAGGCCTATCTCAGCGCCCGCAGGAACGAGGTCGGCAGCCGCGACAATCTTTATGCGCCCTTTTATCTCTGGCAGAGACCGGAAGGCGCGAGCGACTTCCTCTGCGGCCCGGGCTTCGAGGCGCTGACCGGCGCCTTCGGCTGGCCTAAGGTGAGTACCTGGATTGTGTGGCAGGCGGAAGTCTCGCCCGACATTGCGGCGTCCCGGTTTGCCACTCGCGACATCCTTCAGACGCAAGCCTATGCGTCGCTTGCCGACCTCCGCCGGGCCGAAAGCGCTGAAACCGAAGCCGATCTGGCAAGGGGTGCGCTCGCCTCCGTCTCCGGCTTCGAACCGACGACATGGACGCGCGTCCGCTTCAGGCTATGGAAAGATTTGCCCGAGATCGGCAGGCACACGCAGGCCTATCGAGTCGGCCATCTATCCCTGCCTCGGCCTTGAATCAGGCCGTTGCCCGGCGGTAGAAGGCAAGCGACCCGGCAAGGGCGAGCAACGCACCGCCGCAAGCCCGTTCCAGCCATAAGGCGCCCGACGTTTTAAGGAAACGGACCGCCTGCGAGCCGAAGAAAGCATAGCCGAACATGATGATGAAATCGATCACAGCGAAGACAAGCGCGAGCAGCATATACTGCGCCGTCTGCGGCTGGGCGGGATCAATGAACTGCGGCAGAAAGGCGGAGAAGAAGAGATAGCCCTTCGGGTTCGTCGCCGCGACCATGAAACTCTTCAGCCCGATCGAAAAGGGCGATCTCATGGCCGCCTCATCGGATTTCAGTGCCGCATCGATCGTGCCCTTCGACCGCAAGAGCATGATGCCGAGAAAGGTGAGATAGGCAGCACCCGCCCATTTCAGCATCGAGAACCAGAATTCCGATGCCGCAAGCAGCGCGCCGAGTCCGACAGCCACAGCGCCGATCAGGAGAAAATCCGAAAGAACCGCGCCGACCATGCCGGCGGTCGCGCGGCGCAGCCCATGCCGAGAACCGTTTGCCAACGCCAGCAGCACCGTCGGCCCCGGCGTCGCGATACCGACGAAGGAAACGGCCGCAAAGGCCAAAAGAGTGACGACATCCATGGTGATCCCTCCAAACCCGGGGCTCGAGACTTGCATGCGCCGCATCCCTTGGCAATGCCTCGTCACATGAACGAAAAAAGCCCGCCGCCTTTCTCAGGCAGCGGGCTTCATCACGGATGCGATCGGATCAGATGCCGCTCTGGCCGTCCGAACCGATATAGGCGATGCGGAGCATGTTGGTGGCGCCGGGCGTGCCGAGCGGCACGCCGGCCGAGATGATGATGCGATCGCCCGGCTTGCCGAACCCTTCGTCGGCAACGATGCGGCAAGCGCGGTTGACCATGTCGTCGAGATCGGTCGCATCATGGGTGACGACGCAATGCAGGCCCCAGACGACGGCAAGCCGGCGCGCCGTCTTGATGATCGGCGACAACGCCAGGATCGGCACCTGCGGGCGCTCGCGCGAGGCGCGAAGACCCGTCGTGCCGGAGGAGGTGTAGCAGACGATCGCCGACAGCTTCAGCGTCTCGGCGATCTGACGGGCGGCAAGCGAGATCGCATCGGCGCCGGTCGCTTCCGGCTGGGCGCGCTGGGCATAGATGATGCCGGGATAATGCGGCTCGCGCTCGATGGCGGTGGCAATCGACGCCATGGTCGAGACGGCTTCGACCGGATAGTCGCCCGAGGCCGATTCGGCCGAGAGCATGACGGCATCGGCACCTTCGAAGACGGCGGTCGCGACGTCGGAAACTTCGGCGCGTGTCGGAACCGGCGCGGAGATCATCGATTCCAGCATCTGTGTGGCGACGACAACCGGCTTGCCCGAACGGCGGCAGGCGCGGATCAGCTGCTTCTGGATGCCGGGAACCGATTCGAGCGGCATTTCGACGCCGAGATCGCCGCGGGCAACCATCAAGGCATCGGAAAGCTCGATGATTTCCTCGATGCGCTCGAGAGCCTGCGGTTTCTCGATCTTCGACATCAGGCCGACGCGGCCGCGGGCGATCTTGCGCACTTCGGCAAGGTCGTCGGGACGCTGGACGAAGGACAGCGCCACCCAGTCGACATCGTCGGTGGCGAGCACCGCGTCGAGGTCGGCGCGGTCCTTATCCGTCAGCGCACCGACGCCGAGCAGCGTGTCGGGAAGGCTGACGCCCTTGCGGTCGGAGATGCGGGTGCCCGATATAACCGTCGTGACGATGCTCTTGCCGTCGCATTTTTCTGCGCGAAGGGCGAGCTTGCCGTCGTCGATCAACAGGCGGTGGCCGGGCTGCACCGACTCCAGGATCTCCGGATGCGGCAGATAGACGCGGTTCTGGTCGCCGAGCGCTTCATTGTTGTCGAGCGTGAAAGTCTGGCCCGGTTTCAGGTCAACCTTGCTGTCGACGAACTTGCCGACGCGCAGTTTCGGTCCCTGCAGGTCGGCGAGGATGCCGATCGGCCGGCCGGAGCGCGCTTCGACCGAGCGGATGCGCTGGATGAGCGTTCGCATCAGGTCGTGGCTCGCGTGGCTCATATTGATGCGGAAGACGTCGGCACCGGCTTGGTGCAGCTTCTCGATCATCGATTCCTCGGCGGAGGCGGGCCCGAGGGTGGCGAGGATTTTAACTTTGCGATTACGCTTCATCAATTCTGACTTTCTTGCGTCCCTGGGGTGTCGGAGAGTTGAACCATCCAGCTGCCCTGGCGGCCCGTGTCATATTCCTTGAATCCCATCTTCTGGTAACCCCGGGCATAACAATCCTGCACGCCCGAGATCTTGAATTCGTTTTCCGCCACGCACATCTGCACGTCCCCCGTCCACCGTCCTCCCCGGGCGGCGTCCTCTGCGTAGAGGTAATAATAACGCGACTGCAATTCGCCCTCGATCAGCGTGGCGCAAGTCGTTGCCGGCACCTGCCACCAGCCCTCCGTGATCCAGCCGTCCTTGGCTCTGTATCCGATCGCTACCCCAACCAGATTTTGCGTTCCGTTGCAGACGCGAAAATCGGCGCGTGCGGCATCTGCGATGAAGAACGGCATGGCGGCTGCAAGAGCAAACAGGGCGAGTCGGACCAGCGGTCCGGACCGCGTGAGGAAACTTGGCGCGGCTTGAATCAACACGGCTCCCAAATAGCTCCACGGTTATTCATGTCCGTGTCTTCTTGCGCCGCCCTCATCCGAAAGTCAACGCAATGCTAATCGATTATATTCCCTTTCATAACTGCCCGCGGAGGCTCATATCCGCTCTCGTCGTCTGTCCCGCTTGAACCGGTCGCGGGCGCATGCAATCACTGGGCGCGACTGCGCAACGGCCAACGGCAAATTCCTTCATGGACGACTTTCAATCCTTCGAAATCCTACCTGGAAAACATGACAAAGGCATGGTGATCCTCGCCGATCACGCGATGAACCGCCTTCCCGCCCGGTATGAAAGGCTCGGCCTGCCCGAGTCTGCCTTTGCCCGCCACATCGCCTACGATATCGGCATCGAGGGCCTGACGCGACAGCTTTCGGCGAGGCTCGGCATACCGGCAGTGCTCGGCGGTTTCTCGCGCCTGCTGATCGACCCGAACCGCGGGGAGGATGACCCGACGCTGATCATGAAGATCTCGGACGGCGCCGTGATATCAGGCAATCACCCGATCACGCCGCAGGAATGGAATTACCGGATCGAAGCCTTTCATCGTCCCTACCATGATGCCGTCGCAGGCACGATCGACACGGTGGCAAATAGCACCGGCAAGGCACCGCTGGTGCTGTCGCTGCACTCCTTCACGCCGGCGTGGAAGAGCATTCCCCGTCCCTGGCACGCCGCGGTCCTCTGGGACAGCGACCGGCGTGCCGTCGGGCCGCTGCTCGACATGCTGCGCGCCGATCCCGATCTTGTCGTCGGCGACAACGAGCCCTATGACGGCGCTTTGAAGGGCGATACCATGTACCGCCATTGCATGGTGACAGGCATTCCGCATGCCCTGCTCGAAGTGCGTCAGGATTTGATCGCGGATGAAGCCGGCATATCGGCATGGGCCGAGCGCCTGGCGCCGATTTTCACAGCGATGAATGCCGACCCTGCCCTGCACGAATACGACGTCCATCCGTCGCGCACCGGCCCCTATTGAGGCACACCGAATGAAAAGGAGAGCGAGATGACGGCGCTCAGCAAGAAACAACAGACCGAATTCGAAGCCGCCGCCTTCCGGCGTCTGGTCGCGCATCTTCGTGACCGCAGTGACGTCCAGAACATCGATCTGATGAACCTGGCCGGCTTCTGCCGCAACTGCCTGTCGAACTGGTACCGCGAGGCCGCCGAGGCGGAGGGCGTTCCGGTCGGCCGGGACGAATCGCGCGAGATGATCTACGGCATGCCCTATGAGGACTGGAAGAACCTCCACCAGAAGGAGGCCTCGCCTGTGCAAAAGGCGGCATTTGAGCTGAACAAGCCACACAAATAGTCCGCTTGGCCTTTAACAGGCTTGACCGTGACGCCGCTTCGCGGCAGTCACGTGCATCCCGAATTGATCACCGAAAAATCAGGAGAACACGATGTCTGATGCTCATGGCGTCGCCCGCGATCAGCTTCGCGCTTTCATCGAGCGCATTGAACGGCTGGAAGAAGAAAAGAAGACCATCGCCGACGACATCAAGGACGTCTATGGTGAAGCCAAGGGAATGGGCTTCGATACCAAGATCCTGAAGAAGGTCGTGGCGCTGCGCAAGAAGGACGAGCAGGAGCGCATGGAGGAGGAAGCAATCCTCGACACCTATCTGCACGCACTCGGCATGATCGAGGCGCCGCCGGAAGGCTGATTCGGCAACATCGCTGCTTTGGAAAAGCCGTCGGATCTTCCGGCGGCTTTTCTTTTACGCCGGATCCTGCTGGCTAACCAACTGTCCAACCGCTCAAACAGTCAGAAGAAAAACCGCCGGATCACTCCGGCGGTTTTTCGGTCCGACGAGATCGGCAGGCTCAATTCGTGTTGAACTTGCGCACTTCCATGAAGTTGACGGCCGTGCCGCTGAAGCGGGCCGGATCGACCGAGGCGGTCTTGACGTTGAAGCCCTCGGCATAGACAGCGGTCGGTTGGGCGCGCATCGTCTGGCTGACGAAGCGCGGCGCCTTGACCTGCTTGGACGCCATTTCGAGACGGGCATTTGTCAGCGCCCACTGCGAGATCATCTTCTGCGTCAGCTTCGGCTCGGTACGCACCGTCGTGCGGCTGGCATCGGCCGCGGCGGCTTCCTTCTGCGTCGGGCGCCCGCCCTTGACCGGAAGGGGCTGCGGCGCGGGGCTCTCGGCAGCCGGGGCGTCGAAGGCGTCACCGAAGCTTGCCGACTTCGACGCTGGCGCCAAGGCAGCGAGCTGCAATGACGGCTTTTCGGCGGCCGCCTTTTGCGGCATCGCGGCGGCGATTGCCTGCTCTACGCTCATTTGAGACTCATGCGAGGCGACTTGGTTTTCCGTATCCTTGTTCTGCTGCTCGAGCGCGTCGGCGATGGCAGGAGACAGGCCGCCATCCTGATCGGCCTCGTCCGCCTCCGCTTCCGGATCGGCATCTGCCGCAGCAAGCAGATTTTCGGCAACGGCAGGGCGCTCGACCGGAGTAGGAACCGGCATACCGTTCTGCATATTCGGATCGACCGACGCGACCTCGGCGTCGCCAGGTGCGCGGCGCTGGCCGAGAAGCGAGGGAACTGGAATGCTGTAGGCGCTGAGATCGGCGAATTGCTGCGGCTGGGCCTGATCGGCCGGAAGCGCCGCGGCAAGAGCCTGCTGCGCGGCATTACCCGAAGACGGCGCCACCAGCGCGCTGGCCATTTCGCTGCCGGCCGGCTGGTTGCTGAAGGCCGGGCGAACCTGCGGCACCGGCGCATTCAGGGCTGCGACGTCGGTCTGCTGCGGCTCGGCAGGAGCAGGCTCCGCCTTCGGCGTCGTGGCCTTGGCGACAGCAACGGGAGCCGAATCGTCGGAATCGTCCTCCTGTTCGTCCGCCCCGCCGCCAAACAGCGCTGCAAACAGCGTCTTGTGCTTCGGCGCCGATTCGGACGCGCTGGCGATCTCGATCTGCGTGCCGCTGACGCGGCGCTTGTAATCGGCCATCGCCTGCTGGTAGCCGGGCAGCGGCTTGCCGTCGGCCGGAATGTGAATGGTGTTGCCGTTCGGGAACAGCCGGACGAGCTCGTCGCGGCTCATGCGCGGCCAGGCGCGAACGCCGCCGACATCCATGTGCACGAAGGGCGAACCGGATTTCGGATAGAAGCCGACGCCGCCGATCTGCATCTTCATGCCGATGGCCCTGAGCGTCGCAAGCTTGACGTCGGGAATGAAGAAGTCCATCGCCTTGCCGAGCATGTGCTGGCTCTTTTCGGCGACGCCGGAATTACGCGAGCGGCCGCGCAGCATCTCGTTGGTCGCCGGCGAACGGAAACCACAGACAACGTTGATGTAATCCCGCGAACCGCTCTGGCGATAGACTTCCCAGATCAGGTCGAACAGGCGCGGATCCATCTTGGTCGGCTGGTTCTTGCGCCAGTCGCGCAGAAAGCGGTTCAGCTGCTCCAGACCCTTCGGGTCGAACTTGCCGTTACGCTTGTAGGTGATGACGGCTTTTTCGCCAGTATGGATGAAATAGAGCTTGAGACTGCGGGTTTCGCCCGCTGCTTGAGAAGGCGTACTGACGAATACCGGCGAGGAAACCGCAAGCGCAAGAAGGGCGGCCGCCGCCGTCCTTATTGCCTTTCCGCAGATGTCGGCGCACAAAGAACGCCAGCTCAAGCGCGAAGGCTTGGAAATCCCATTCTGATTCGGCAACTCGATCCCCGTCAGACAGACAATGTCCCGTACTGTCTCAGATGACTGTCAAATGCGGTCACACGATGGCAAAAATGCCACACATGATCAACCTTTTCTTTACATAGTGAACGAGCCACTAACAAGTGGTTTATGATCAGTAACAAATCGTGGTTGCCCGAGTCTTAATAAATAGGGCCTAAGCCGCATCTTTCTGGGGATTATCGGGATCTATGCCGTAATCTTTGAGCTTGCGATAAAGTGTGGACCGGCCAATGCCAAGCTTGCGCGCCACTTGACTCATCTGCCCGCGATAGAATTTGAGTGCGAATCGGATGAGCTCCTCCTCAACGTCGGCAAGTTTGCGCACGTCTCCGGAGGGATTGACGCTGGCAATGGCATTTTCGGAAGTCTCCGACAGGCGGTGGTGGTGAACCTCCCCGTGCGTCGGAACCCGATATTCTTCGCTATATGCCTCGTCCGGGTCGAGGCCGGTATTGTCGGCAACGAGCGCGAGGTGATCCACCACTTCATATTCCGGAAGCTGGGCGGCGATCTGCGGGAAATCCGCCTCCGTCAGCTCCGGCCCTTCGGCGAGAACGACCGCACGGAAGATCGCGTTTTCGAGTTGGCGGATGTTGCCCGGCCAGTCATAGGCGGTCAGCAGCGCCAGCGTACCTGAATTCACGGTCATGCGGCGGCCGTTCTTCTGCTCGCTGGAGAAGCGGTCGGTAAAGACGCGCACCAGATGCGGGATGTCTTCCTTGCGCTTGCGCAGCGCCGGAATGGTAATCGGGAAGACGTTAAGGCGATAATAGAGGTCCTCGCGGAAATGGCCGTTCTTGACCTCTTCTATCAAATCCTTGTTGGTCGCCGAGATCAGCCGGACATTGACCTTGTGCGCCGTGCGCGCGCCGACCGTCTCGATCTCGCCCTGCTGCACGGCGCGGAGGAGTTTCACCTGCACCTCGAGCGGCAGGTCGCCGATCTCGTCGAGGAAGATGGTGCCGCCGTCGGCTTCCATGAATTTGCCAATGTGACGTTCGGTCGCGCCGGTGAAGGCGCCCTTCTCATGGCCGAAGAGAATGCTTTCGACCAGGTTATGCGGGATCGCCCCACAATTGACGGTGACGAACGGCTTGTTGGAGCGCTCGCCGCCGGATTGGATGGCGCGCGCCACCAACTCCTTGCCGACGCCGGATTCGCCTTCGAGCACGACAGGGATGTTGGATTGCGCCGCCCGCTGGGCGAGGTCGATGACGCGGATCATCGCCGGGCTGGCCGAAACGATGTCGTCGAAACCGACGGAGCCCGAGCGCGACCGACGTCCGGCCCGCGCCTTCACCTCGCGCTGATCTAGCTTCATGGCGTTGGAGATCGAGGTAGCGATACGTTCGGGCGAAACCGGCTTGACGACGAAATCGAAGGCGCCGGCGCGCATTGCCTGCACGACGGTCTCGATGCCGCCTTGACCCGTCTGAACGATGACCGGGATCTGCGTGCCGAATTCGTGCAGTGCATCGAGGAATTCGAGGCCGGTCATCTCCGGCATCATCAGGTCGAGCACGATGACGTTGAAAAGGCCGCTGTCGCGCTTGACCATTTCCAGGCCGATCCGGCCGTTTTCCGCCTGGTGCACGACATGGCCGTGACGCTCGATTGCGTTCTTGAGCAGACGGCGCTGCACCGGGTCGTCTTCGACCACGAGGATTTGCCCTGCTCCTTTGAGCTCATTGTAACCGGTCATTGTCGCTCCACTTCATGCGAAACCATGAAGCGCACTCTGGCAGAAAGGCTTGAACATCCAGTTTTGAGAAATAATTGCATTTTAACGATTACGATGGGCCGATTTCGTGCCGAAGCGGGGCCTTTTATGCGCCGAAAGCCCCTTGATGCGGGGCCTTCTCGCGCTTATTCAAACAGACCTGATATAAAAGTGGAGAGGAATTGCGCCCATGAAAATCGAGCCCCTGCACGCCGGCTTTTTTTTCTCGCCAGCAGCGCCAGCCGGGGCGGCGGCCGATCCGGCGCTCGGCGACCTGCCGGTCTGGAAGCTGCAGGATCTTTATCCCTCCGCCACGTCGACCGCCTTCGTCGCCGACATGGAAAAGGCAGGCAAGGCCGCGATCGCTTTCGAAGAAAAGTGGAAGGGCAAACTCGCCGAAGCAGCAGTGAAGACCGGCACTGAAGGCATCGGCGCGGCGCTGAAGGAATATGAGGCGCTTGACGATATCATGGGCCGCCTCGGCTCCTTTGCCGGCCTCACTTATTTCTCCGACACCACCAATCCGGCAAACGGCAAGCTCTACGGCGACGTCCAGGCCAAGATCACCGAATTCTCCGGCCATCTCCTGTTCTTCGCGCTCGAGCTGAACCGGATCGATGACGCCGTCATCGACGCTTGCATGGCCAAGGACCCCGATGCCGCCCATTATCGCCCCTGGCTGATCGACCTGCGCAAAGATAAGCCCTATCAGCTCGATGACAGGCTGGAGCAGCTCTTCCTTGAAAAGTCGATGACATCGGCCTCCGCCTTCAATCGCCTGTTCGACGAAACCATGGCTGAGCTTCGCTATGAGATCGATGGCGAGAAAGTGCCGCTCGAAGTGGCGCTGAACATGCTGCAGGAGAAGGATCCGGAAGTGCGCCGCAAGGCGGCCATGGCGCTCGCCGAAACCTTCAAGGCGAACATCCGCATCTTCACGCTGATCACCAATACGCTTGCCAAGGACAAGGATATCTCCGACCGCTGGCGCGGCTTCGAGGATATCGCCGACTCCAGGCATCTGGCAAACCGCGTCGAGCGAGAAGTCGTCGACGCCTTGGCTGCCGCCGTCCGGGAAGCCTATCCCCGCCTTTCGCACCGCTATTATAAAATGAAGGCGAAATGGCTCGGCATGGAGCAGATGAATTTTTGGGACCGCAACGCGCCCCTTCCGGAAACGTCGAGCGCCGTGATCTCCTGGTCAGACGCGAAGGACACTGTGCTCTCGGCTTACGGCAATTTCGCCGCCGAGATGGCCGATATCGCCAGGCGCTTTTTCGACGAGCAATGGATCGATGCCCCGGTTCGCCCAGGCAAGGCGCCCGGCGCCTTCGCTCATCCGACGGTTCCCTCGGCTCACCCCTACGTGCTCGTCAATTATATGGGCAAGCCGCGCGACGTCATGACGCTTGCCCACGAACTCGGCCACGGCGTGCACCAGGTTCTTGCAGGCGCGCAGGGCGCGCTGATGTGCCAGACACCGCTGACACTTGCCGAGACCGCTTCCGTCTTCGGCGAGATGCTGACCTTCCGCGCGCTCCTGGAAAAGACCACCGAAAGGCGCGAGCGCAAGGCGATGCTTGCCCAGAAGGTCGAGGACATGATCAACACGGTCGTGCGCCAGATCGCCTTCTACGAATTCGAGCGCCAGTTGCACACAGCCCGCAAGGCAGGCGAACTCACCGCCGATGATATTGGCGAGCTCTGGCTCTCCGTCCAGTCGGAAAGCCTCGGGCCGGCGATCAATATTTCAGAGGGCTACGAGACCTATTGGGCCTATATCCCCCACTTCATCCATTCGCCATTCTATGTCTACGCCTATGCCTTCGGCGATTGCCTGGTCAACTCGCTCTATGCCGTCTATCAGAAGGCCGGGAAGGGCTTCCAGGAGAAGTATTTCGAACTGCTGAAGGCCGGCGGCACCAAGCATCACTCCGAACTCTTGAAGCCTTTCGGCCTCGACGCCACCAATCCGTCGTTCTGGAGCCAAGGCCTGTCGATGATCGAGGGCCTGATCGATGAGCTGGAAGCGTTAGATAAAGCGTGAATTCTCGTCTCCAGGAGCGGAGAGGCGGCAACGAGTCCCTTCTCCCCACAGGGGAGAAGGTGCCGGCAGGCGGATGAGGCGGCGACATAGCAGAACCTGTCCTTCGCATATGCTCAGGACGTCGCTTCGCTCCTCCCCCTCATCTGCCCTTCGGGCATCTTCTCCCCCGGGGGGAGAAGAGAAAATACCTCGCCGTCCCAATCGCATCTTGTGTGATGAGGAGCAGAACAAACCGAAAGCGTTGCGTGGCCGATCAACCCTATATCCTCTTCCGCGACGACGCGACCGGCCAGGTGATGCTTTTCGCCGAGCCGGCTGAGATCGTCATTGCCCGGACGCGCAGCGAATTCTTCGCCGGCCTCGCCCGCATGGAAGAGGCCAGGGCCGACGGAAAATGGCTTGCCGGTTACATGGCCTACGAGGCCGGATATCTCTTCGAGGAAAAAATCGCGTCCTTTGCCGCAGAAGGTCGGGAAACGCCGCTCCTCTGTTTCGGCGTCTTCGACGCACCGCAGCCGGACACGCATCCACTTGCCCAGCCGAAACAGCGTCTCGAAAACGAGGAATTCCTCACCACCCCGAAGGCGGCCTGGGATTTCCCTATATATAAAGAGCGTTTCGACCGCCTTCACCAGCACCTGCGGCTCGGCGACGCCTATCAGGCGAACCTTACCATGCCGGTCGAAGCCCGCTGGAGCGGCGATCCCCGTGCCGCCTTCTGGTCGCTGATCGAACGCCAGCCGGTCAAATACGGCGCACTGGTCGATCTCGGCGGTCCGGTCATCCTGTCGCGTTCACCCGAACTCTTCTTCCGCACAGATGAGCAAGGCTGGATCGAAACCCATCCAATGAAGGGCACGGCGAAGCGCGGCGCTACCGCCGCCGAGGATGCCGAAATCATTGCGGCCATGCGGGCAGATATCAAGACGCAGGCGGAAAACCGCATGATCGTCGACCTCCTGCGCAACGACATCTCCCGCATCGCCGAGGTCGGCACGCTCGATGTCCCGAAGCTCTTCGACGTCGAGACCTATCCGACCGTCCACCAGATGGTGAGCCATGTGCAGGCCAGACTTCGATCCGGCCTATCGATCCGCGACATCTTTGCCGCCCTCTTCCCCTGTGGGTCGATCACCGGCGCGCCGAAGATCCGAGCGATGGAGATTCTCCACGTGCTCGAAGATACCCCGCGTGACGCCTATTGCGGCGCGATCGGAATGGTCTCGCCCACCGGCGCCATGCGTTTTTCCGTCGCCATCCGCACCGTCACGCTTTTCGACGGCGGCAAAGCGGTCTTCAATGTCGGCGGCGGCATCGTCTTCGATTCCACCGCCGAAGCCGAATATGAGGAATGCCTGCTCAAGGCCCGCTTTGCCGTGGGCGACCAATGGATCGCGCGATGACCGATTTCTCGCTGATCGAGACGTTGCGCTGGCAGCCCGGCGAAGGCTTCATCCGTCTGCGCCTGCATCTGGCCCGGCTTTCCCGCTCCGCCCGTCGGCTCGGTTTTCCGCAACCGACCGATGCGCAAACAAAGCTCGAAGCAACCGTAGCCGGCGCCGGCGGCGCGCTGCGCGTCCGCCTGACCTTCGACCCGCAAGGCGAGATCGAGGTGACAAAAGCGCCCTTGATCCGACTGGCGCCAGAGACCGTTTGGAACGTCCGTATCGCCAAGACCCGCCTCCACTCCGCCGACAGGCTGCTGCGCGTCAAGACCACACGGCGCACCGTCTACGAGACCGCCCGCGCCGAATATGCTCAGGCGGAAGCCGACGAGGTCATCCTCTTGAACGAGCGCGACGAAGTTTGCGAGGGCACCATCACCTCCATCTTTCTCGACGACGGAAGCGGCATTCTGCGCACCCCTCCGATTTCATGTGGCCTGCTCGCCGGCGTGCTGCGCACCGAACTCATCTGTGGGCGCAAGGCTCGCGTCGGCCATATGACCCTTGCCGATCTCGATGCCGGCACGCTTTATGTCGGCAACTCGCTGCGCGGACTGATCCGTGCAAACCTCCTCAGGAATTGATCATGTTCATTCTCTCCCTCACCTATCGCAAATCCAATGACGAAGCCGACAGGCACATGGAGCCGCATATGGCCTGGGTGAAGGAGGGCTATGCCAAGGGCTGGTTCCTCGCCTCCGGCCGCAAGGTGCCGCGCACCGGCGGCGCGATCATCGCCATCGGCGACCGCGCCGAAATCGAGGCCTATGTCGCCGCCGATCCCTTCACCATCCATGGCGTCGCCGAATACGACATCACCGAGCTTGCGGTGACGACGACGGTCGAAGGGCTGGAAATCCTGAAACGCTGATTTTGGCAGAGGCGGGGGATGATCCGTCGCCTGCCGGCCTCACCCGCCCGATATTTGACCTTTCCCGGTCAACACTCTTTATTGTGACGCCGTTTTGTGGTTAGAGCCGGTCACCTCGCAATTTCTGCGGCAATTTCAAAAGAATTCTTCAGGCTGATCGCCTTCGTCCCCTTCCACAGGAGAAAAGAATGACGGACAAGAACCACCCGGTATATGCCGAAATTACCGGTCCGATCGTGATGATCGGCTTTGGCTCCATCGGCCGCGGCACCCTGCCGCTGATCGAGCGCCACTTCAAATTCGACAAGAGCCGGATGGTCGTCATCGACCCGCGTGAAGAACCCTCCGACATGGAGATCCTGAAGAAACACGGCGTTCGCCACATTCAGGAATATGTCACCAAGGACAATTACAAGGAGCTGCTGAAGCCCCTGCTGACGAAAGGCGAAGGCCAGGGTTTCTGCGTCAACCTCTCGGTCGACACCTCCTCGCTCGACATCATCAAGCTCTGCCGCAAGCTCGACGTTCTCTATATCGATACGGTCGTCGAGCCCTGGCTCGGCTTCTATTTCGACAAGGGCATGAGCAATGCCGACCGCACCAACTATGCGCTGCGCGAGACGGTGCGCAAGGAAAAGGCGAAAAACCCCGGCGGCGCCACCGCCGTCTCCACCTGCGGCGCCAACCCGGGCATGGTCTCCTGGTTCGTCAAGCAGGCGCTCGTCAACCTCGCCCATGATACCGGCGTTAAATTCGACGAACCGGACCAGCACGATCGCGAAGGCTGGGCCAAGCTGATGAAGAAGGTCGGCGTCAAGGGCGTCCACATCGCCGAGCGCGACACCCAGCGCACCAAGCATCCGAAGCCGCTCAACGTCTTCTGGAACACCTGGTCCGTCGAAGGCTTCATCTCCGAAGGCATGCAGCCAGCCGAACTCGGCTGGGGCACGCACGAGCAGTGGATGCCGAAGAACGCCAAGAAGCACAAGAAGGGCAACAAGGCGGCGATCTACCTGGAGCAGCCGGGCGCCAACACCCGCGTGCGCACCTGGTGCCCGACCCCCGGCCCGCAATACGGCTTCCTCGTCACCCACAACGAGTCGATCTCGATCGCCGATTATTTCACGGTCCGCGACAAGGACGGCGAAGTCACCTTCCGTCCGACCTGCCACTATGCCTACCATCCGGCCAACGACGCCGTGCTCTCGCTGCATGAGATGTTCGGCAACGGCGGCACCCCGCAGCCGGTCCACCACGTACTTGACGAGGACGAGCTCGAGGACGGCATCGACGAACTCGGCGTCCTGCTCTACGGTCATGAGAAGAATGCCTACTGGTATGGTTCGCGCCTGTCGCTGGAAGAAACCCGCCGCATCGCGCCCTACCAGAACGCCACCGGCTTGCAGGTGACCTCCGCCGTTCTCGCCGGCATGGTCTGGGCGCTGGAAAATCCGAAGGCCGGCATCGTCGAGGCCGACGAGATCGATTACAAGCGCTGCCTCGAAGTGCAGATGCCCTATCTCGGCCCGGTCGAAGGCCACTACACCGACTGGACGCCGCTCGACGGACGTCCTGGCCTCTTCCCCGAGGATATCGACACCAAGGATCCCTGGCAGTTCAGGAACGTCCTCGTTCGCTGAAAATCGTCCTCACAGGATTTTGACAATGCCCGCCGCAAGGCGGGCATTTTTGTAACGCTGGCTGTATAAATGCCGCCCGCCGCTGCTCCAAGCCTTGCCATCATGGCGGACGCACGCCATGTTTTGCGCGAACTTGGCGGGTGACCGCCACGCCGATTCGCCGGGAGAAGCCTTATGAAAATCAGATCTGGTCTCGTTCTTGTCGGTGCAGCGGCCACTCTTGCCGCCTGCGTTTCATCAGGACCGCAACAGCGACCGATCGCAGTCGCGCCGCCTGCAACAAATTCTGTTGAAGGCGAATGGACGGACGCCAATGGCTTGACCTCCGCCTTCACGAATGGACAATTCGTAACCCGCACCAGCGACGGAACGAACACGCAAATGGCGTCGGGAACATATACAACCACCCCCGACGGAATCATCCAGATAAACCTTTACTCGAATGTTAAGCGGACGACTTCCCTTGTTAATTGCGCCTTGAGCGGCACGAGTCAGCTGAATTGTACGACTGCAACGAATTCGCAGTTCACGCTTACACGTCGTTTGTAATGCTTCAATATGGCCCTGCGAAAGCTCCCACTCGGGAGCTTTTTTGTTTTGGGCCTCTTGGAAAGCGCCGCTGCAAACCCAGCTTCCCTCTTGCGGCTATGCGTCGTTTGTTGAAACATCGGCACGCGGGAAACCGCCTGACACCACTATAGGGATCGGCGAGGATCAGGGGGATCTCTCGCCTCAATCAGGAGAACAGGGATGACGAAGTCTTTCAGCTTCGGTCTTTTGACCGCGTCCATGCTGGCGCTGAGCGCGGGCGCCGCCTTTGCCGATTACGAACTCAATATTCTTCATATCAACGATTTCCATTCACGCATCGAATCGATCAACAAATTCGATTCCACCTGCTCGGCCGAGGAGGAAGGCAAGAAGGAATGCTTCGGCGGCGCCGCCCGCCTGAAGACCGCGATCGACCAGCGCCGCCAGGCGCTATCGGGCAAGAATGTCCTGCTCCTGAATGCCGGCGACAATTTCCAGGGCTCGCTGTTCTACACTACCTATAAGGGCGCGGCTGAAGCAGAATTTTTGAACCTGATGAAGTTCGACGCCATGACCGTCGGCAACCATGAATTCGACGACAGCGAGGATGGGCTTGCGACTTTCCTCGACAAGGTGCAATTCCCCGTCGTGACGGCGAACGTCAAGGCGAGCACCGTCTCCAAGCTCGGCGACCGCATCAAGCCTTCGCTGGTGCTCGATGTCGGCGGCCAGAAGATCGGCATCGTCGGCGCCGTCACCAACGATACGCCAGAGCTCTCCTCCCCCGGCCCGAATGTCACAATCGAAGATGACGTTCAGACGATCACATCAGCCGTCCAGGGACTGAAGGGCCAGGGCGTCAACAAGATCATTGCGCTGACTCATGTCGGCTATCCCCGTGATCTCGCTTTCATCGCCAAGATTCCGGATGTCGACGTCGTCGTCGGCGGCCACTCCCATAGTCTGCTCTCCAATACCGATCCGAAGGCTGAAGGCCCGTATCCGACGATGGTCGACAACCCCGGCGGCTATAAGGTGCCGGTCGTCCAGGCCGCCTCTTACAGCAAGTACCTCGGCGACATCGTCGTCAATTTCGACGATAATGGCGTCGTCAAGGATGCCAAGGGCGACCCGATCCTGATCGACTCGTCCTTCACGCCCGATCCGGCCGTCGTCGCTCGCGTCGCCGAACTGGCAAAACCGATCGAGGAACTGCGCAAGAAGGTGATCGGCTCCTCCGAAAGTCCTATCGAGGGCGACCGCAAGGTCTGCCGCGTCAAGGAGTGCTCGATGGGCAATCTGGTGGCCGACGCCATGCTTGACCGCACGAGGAACCAGGGTGTCAGCATCGCCATTCAGAACGGCGGCGGCCTGCGCGCGTCTATCGACGGCGGCGATATCACCCAGGGCGAAGTCATCACCGTCCTGCCTTTCCAGAACACCCTCGCCACTTTTGAAGCAACCGGCGCGGACGTCGTCAAGGCGCTCGAAAACGGCGTCAGCCAGATCGATCAGGGCGCCGGCCGCTTCCCGCAGGTCGCCGGCCTGAAGTTCTCGTTCGACCAGTCGAAGCCTGCCGGCAGCCGCGTCAGCGATGTTCAGGTGAAGGAGGGCGACAATTTCGCGCCTGTCGATCCGGCCAAGACCTACAAGATCGCCACCAACAACTTCATGCGATCAGGCGGCGATGGCTATTCGATCTTCAAGGAAGGCAAGAACGCTTACGATTACGGCCCGGACCTTGCCGACGTGACCGCCGACTACGTCGCCGCGCATTCGCCTTATAAGCCCTATACCGATGGCCGCGTCACCGAAATCGGCGCGACCGTGGCACAGGCGCCCGCTGCCGAACCGGCGGCTCCCGCGCCGGCGGCACCTGCACCGGCCACTGAGCCAGCTCCTGCCCCGGCGGCCCCGGCTGCACCCGCTCCGGCTGCCGAGCCTGCCCCGGCCGCACCCGCACCAGCCACCGAGCCTGCCCCTGCCGCGCCAGCTCCGGCAACACCGGCAGCTCCCGCGCCCGCGACAGAACCGGCGCCCGCGGCCTCCGCACCCGCCGCAACAACACCTTCCACCCATGTCATCGCGGCCGGCGACACTTTCTGGGATCTGGCTGTGACCTTCTATGGTGACGGCACACTGTGGCGGAAGCTTTCTGAGGCCAACGGCAAGCCGAACCCGCGCCACCTGACGGTTGGCAAGGAGATCCAGGTTCCTGCAAAGTAAGACGATTTGTCTCGACACCATCGGCCGGCTCGGGTTTCCCGGGCCGGCTTTTCTTTCTATAGGGTGAACTATGTTCTCGAGGCTGCGTATAAGCCGACGAGACAACGACCGTTGGGGCCAGAATGACAGCAGATATTTCACTCCGCCGGGCGGATCATCCAGCCATCAAATCAGGCAAGATCGGCGTACTGCTGGTCAATCTCGGCACGCCCGACGGCACCGACTACACCTCGATGCGCCGCTATCTCAAGGAGTTCCTGACCGATCGCCGCGTCATCGAATGGTCGCCCTGGAAATGGTATCCGATCCTCTTTGGCATCGTGCTCAACACCCGTCCGCAGAAGGTCGGCAAGGCCTACGAACTGATCTGGAACAAGGAGAAGAACGAAAGTTATCTCCGCACCTACACGCGCAACCAGGCTGAACTGATGGCCAAGCGCCTGCACGATCTTGCCAACGTCAAGGTCGACTGGGCGATGCGTTATGGCACGCCGTCGATCGCTTCACGCATCGAGACGCTGAAGCAGGAGGGCTGTGACCGTATCGTGCTCTTTCCGCTCTATCCGCAATATGCGGCAGCGACGACCGCGACCGTGAACGACAAGGCCTTCCAGAAGCTGCTCTCGATGCGCTGGCAGCCGGCGCTGCGCACCGTGCCGGACTATCATGACGACGAGACCTATATCGAGGCGCTCGCCCAGTCCGTCGAAAGGCATCTTTCGTCGCTCGACTGGAAGCCGGACATGCTGCTCGCCTCCTTCCACGGCATCCCGATGTCCTATTTCAAGCAGGGCGACCCCTATTACTGTCAATGCCAAAAGACCGGCCGGCTCCTGCGCGAACGGCTCGGACTGACCCAGGAAAACTTCATGGTCACCTTCCAGTCCCGCTTCGGGCCGGAAGAATGGCTGCAACCCTATACCGACAAGACAGTGGAAAAGCTCGCTCAGGACGGCGTCAAGCGTATCGCCGTCATCAATCCCGGCTTCGTCTCCGACTGCCTAGAAACGCTGGAAGAAATCGCCGAACAAGCCGCGCATTCCTTCCACGAGAACGGCGGCGACAAGTTCACCCATATCCCCTGCCTCAACGACAGCGATGACGGCATGAAGGTGCTGGAAAAGGTGGTCCGCCGCGAATTGCAGGGTTGGGTCTGAGAAGAAGCCAAAGACCTTGCCGAGAACCTCCTTTTCACCTGGAGGTGGTGCATGCGCGTGTCATTTCTTCCTCGCAAAGAACATGCTAATTCACCACATCAGTTGTGAGGCGCGTGCGCATGCGCCGATGGGAGGAATTTTTCATGCTGTTCGGCGGCTTCGACATCGTCGTGATCGTGCTGGTCATCTTCGTCATTCTGGTGCTCTTTGCCGGGATCAAGACGGTGCCGCAGGGCTATCGCTACACCATTGAGCGCTTTGGCCGCTATACCCGCACGCTGGAGCCGGGCCTTAACCTCATCACTCCCTTCATCGAGCGCGTCGGGGCGCGGATGAACGTGATGGAGCAGGTGCTGAATGTGCCGACCCAGGAAGTGATTACCAAAGACAATGCCTCGGTTTCAGCCGATGCCGTCGCATTCTTTCAGGTTCTGAATGCCGCCCAGGCCGCCTACCAGGTTTCTCACCTCGAAAATGCCATTCTCAATCTCACCATGACCAACATCCGCTCGGTTATGGGTTCCATGGATCTCGACGAACTGCTTTCCAATCGCGACGCGATCAATGACCGGCTGCTGCGCGTCGTCGACGAGGCGGTGCAGCCTTGGGGCATCAAGGTCACCCGCGTCGAAATCAAGGACATCCAGCCGCCGCGCGACCTCGTCGATGCGATGGCCCGCCAGATGAAGGCCGAGCGCGAGAAGCGCGCCCAGGTGCTGGAAGCCGAAGGCGCGCGCAACGCGCAGATCCTCAGGGCCGAGGGCGCCAAGCAATCCGCCATTTTGCAGGCAGAAGGCCAGCGCGAGGCCGCCTTCCGCAACGCCGAAGCCCGCGAGCGACTGGCCGAGGCCGAAGCCAAGGCGACGAAGATGGTCTCCGAAGCGATTGCTGCCGGTGACGTTCAGGCGATCAACTATTTCGTCGCCCAGAAATACACCGAAGCGCTCGCCGCGGTCGGCTCGGCGCCCAATTCCAAGATCGTGCTGATGCCGATGGAAGCCTCTTCCATCCTGGGCTCGCTGGGCGGCATCGGCGCCATCGCCCGCGAAGTGTTCGGTGACGCCGGCAATCCGCCGCCGCCTTCCCCGCCGCGTCCGCGTCCCGCGCCGATCCGCTCTACGCCGCCGATCAATCCGCCGGCCCCCAATCCTTTCAATCCGGATCAGGAGCGATAAGCCATGCTGGCGAAGATCATCGCGGAACTCGGCCCATGGAACTGGTGGGTTGCAGGCCTCGTGCTGCTCGCCGCCGAAATGATCGTGCCCGGTTTCTTCCTGGTCTGGATCGGCCTCGCGGCCTTGATAGTCGGCGCATTGTCGCTGCTCTTCTGGGACAGCGCCTTCTGGATCTGGGAAATCCAGGCGATCCTTTTTGCGCTTCTGGCCGTGGCCACGACCTTTGCCGGCCGCCGACTGACGCTGCGCAACGCCGAGACCGACGAGCCCTTCCTCAATCAGCGCGGCGCAAGTCTTGTCGGACGCACCGCCACGCTGCAGGAGCCGATCCGCGAGGGCCGCGGCCGCATCCGCCTCGACGATACGCTATGGCAGGTAATGGGGCCTGATTTGCCCGTTGGAACACAGGTGAAGGTAATCTCGTGTCACGGCCGCGACCTGCGGGTCGAACCGGTCTGATCAGGCGACGCCGATCCGCAGCAGGTCATGGAAGTGCACCAGCCCGATAGGCCGGCTGTCCTCGTCGATGACGATCAGGGCGCCAATGTGGTGCTGGTTGAGCAGCGCCAGGGCCGCCGTCGCCAGCATCGTCGGTTTCACCGTCTTCGGCGTCTTCGTCATGATGTCGTCGACGGCAAGCTCGGCAAGATTGCGGCTCAGGTTCCGAGCCATGTCGCCTTCGGTGACGATGCCGCAGAGCCGTCCGTCCTCGTCGAGCACACCGACGCAGCCAAAATGCTTGCGCGACAGCACCGTGATCGCCTCCGGCATCGGCGTGCCCTTGGCAACGAGCGGCAGCTTCTCGCCGATATGCATGATATCGGCGACATGCATCAGGCTCGCACCCAACTTGCCGCCGGGATGGAAGACGTGGAAATCGGTGGCGGTAAAGCCCCGCGCCTCCAGAAGCGCCACCGCCAGGGCATCGCCGAGCGCAAGCTGCATCAGCGTCGAGGTCGTCGGCGCCAAGCCGTTGGGGCAGGCCTCCTGCTCGTTCGGCACCAGAAGGACGATATCGGAGGCCGTAGCAAGCGAAGAACGTTCGCTGCAGGTGATTGCGATCAGCGGAATGGAGAAGCGCCGCGTGTAGGAGATGATGCTCTTGAGCTCGGCGCTCTCGCCGCCCTTGGAAATCGCCAAGACGACGTCATCGCGCGCGATCATGCCGAGATCGCCATGATTGGCTTCGGCCGCATGTACGAAAAAGGCGGGGGTGCCGGTCGAGGCGAATGTCGCTGCGAGCTTGGTACCGATATGGCCGCTCTTGCCGACGCCGGTAACGATGACCCGCCCGGAGATGTCGCCGATGATCTCGACGGCGCGGGTGAAAGGACCGGCCAGTCCGTTGTCAAAGGCCTGTTCGAGCGCTTCAAGACCGCGTTTCTCGGTCTCTATCGTGCGTTTTGCCGATTCGAGCACGCTGTTTTCAACGAGTTTGATCGCTCTTCTGTTCATGGAGATGCGTTAGACCTTTTCACTTTCCAAGTCCACCCCGCACCATTTCCGAATTGTGAACAGCGCCCGCCGAGAGCAACGAATGATTAACCACAAGGCTTTACCTTTGAGTAAGAACCGAAAGCATGTCAGGCGAGTGAATGGGCCAGCCAAAACAGACGAGCAGTGTGACGCCGCTCCGCGCGATGAGGCGTGTCGTCTGCTTTACTGCGTTCGGCACACTGCTGTTCGGCCAGACTGCGGCACCCGCACAGTCCGCCACGTTGCAGTCGGCGACCAGCCGCGCGGTGTCCTCCGAGAACAATCGCGCGACGACCGGCGCGGCATCCGAAGCCGGCCTCGATGACGAGAGCGACGGTTCGGCCACGCCGGCGGCAAACAGTGCGGCCGCAAACGCGGACGATGCCCAGAGGCCCGCCATACCGGACGCGCAATCCGGCGACGACATTACCGGCTCCATCCTTGATGAGGACATGCGCCGACTGAACACTCGTGAAGCGCGGATCGACGAGACGCCGCCGGTCCGCAGGGCTGGCGAAAGTGCCTCGACGGCAGAAACACCCGGCATTCCGATCGGCACCTTCGTGCTCCGTCCGAGCGTGACCCAAAGCATCAACACCGAGACCACCAAGGACGGCAATACCAGGCAGCGGCGCGCTTTCCTCGAAACGGACGCAGCCGCGACGCTCACCTCCGACTGGGGACGACACCAGCTGACCGTCACGTCGGAAGGCGCCTGGCAGAGGAATATCAGCGGCGAAGGCGAGGAGCAGCCGTCTTTCAAGGTGAACGGCGATCTCCGGCTGGACCTTGCCGACGACACGGTGGCGCACCTCACGGCCGGCTACAATTTCTACCGCGAGGATACGGACGATCCCGACGCCATCGCCGATGCTGCACAGCAGTCCGATGTGCAGGAGTTCACCGCCGGCGCCTCCGTCCAGCGCGATTTCGGCATCCTGCGCGGCACGACGGCGCTGGCACTGAACCGTTCGATCTATTCCGACGCCACGCTTGCGAACGGCACGACCGTGGCGTTGAGCGATCGCAATCAGACGACCGGTACGTTGCGCGGTCGCGTCGGCTACGAACTGTCGCCCGCGCTCATCCCCTTCATTGAGGCCACGATCGGCCGTACGATCTATGACGAGACGCGCGATTCCGCCGGTTACGAGCGCTCAGGCCATAGCTATGGCGCCAAGGCCGGCGTCGAGGTCGACCTCGGCGAAAAGCTGAAGGGTGAAGTCGGCGTCGGCTACGAAAGGGCGGATTTCGAGGACAGCCGGCTCGCCTCGATCGATACGGCCACGCTCGATGCGAGCCTGCTTTGGTCGCCGATCCGCGGCACCGACGTCAATCTCGACCTGCAGACGAGCATCCAGCCCTCGACCACCGCCGGCGAGAGCGGCTACGTCTCGCATGCGCTGACGACGACGGTCACCCACCAGCTGCGCGACAATCTGGTCGGAACCATGATCGGCGGCGTCATATGGCGCGATTATCCGACCGACAGCACCATCAACGACGAGCTCGTCTATACTGCGGCGACCGGCCTGACCTGGAACATCAACCGCTATCTCGATCTCACCAGCACGCTCGGCTACGAGCTGACGACGCGCAAGGGCGGCGACGACTCGCAGCAATGGCGCGCCGGCGTCGGCCTGAAGCTGAAAAGATAAACGCCGCGCCTCCGGTGGGAGGCGCGGCGCTCGATCGTTCATAGCTGCTCGCAAACCTTAATTCAGGCCGGCAAGCAGTTCCTTGAAGCCGCCTTCGACCGACGGACGGATATCGGCGCGTTCGAGGGCGTAGGCGACATTGGCCAGGATGAAGCCATCCTTGGCGCCGCAGTCGTAGGTCGTGCCACGGAAGTGGTAGCCGGCGAAATCCTGTTCCTTCAGCAGCTTCAGCATGCCGTCGGTAAGCTGGATTTCGTTGCCGGCGCCGCGCTCCTGGGTTTCGAGGATCCTGAAGATCTCAGGCTGCAGGATGTAGCGGCCGTTGATGAAGAAATTCGAGGGTGCTGTTCCCTTGGCAGGCTTTTCCACCATGCCGGTGATGCGGAAGCCTTCCCCGATCGCTTCGCCGACGCCGACGATGCCGTATTTATGAGCCTGATCGGGGGCACATTCCTCGACGGCGATGATATTGCCGCCGCTCTGGCCGTAGAGGTCGATCATCCCCTTCATGCAGCCCTTGTCGCCCTTCATGATCATATCCGGCAGCAGCAGCGCAAAAGGTTCGTCGCCGACGATTTCGCGGGCGCACCAGACGGCGTGACCGAGGCCGAGCGGTTCCTGCTGGCGGGTGAAGCTTACCGTGCCCGCCTTCGGCAGTTGCTCGGCAAGAAGCGTGATTTCCGCCTCCTTGGCGCGCTCGCGCAGCGTCTGTTCCAGCTCGAAATGAATGTCGAAATAGTCTTCGATAATGTGCTTGTTGCGTCCGGTGACGAAGACCAGATGCTCGATTCCGGCTTCCAGCGCCTCATCGACGACATATTGAATGATAGGCTTGTCGACAACGGTCAACATTTCCTTCGGAACAGCCTTCGTTGCCGGCAGGAAACGCGTTCCCAACCCTGCCACCGGAAAAACTGCCTTACGAACTTTATTGTGATGCGCCACACAGGCCTCCTGCTTTGACTAAATCGCCTTTTAAATAAAGCCGTTCACGTCTGACTAGTATAGAATTGCGACTGTTTTGCAATGGTGACCGCCGCGGGCCGCCATGGTAAAGAATTTGTTGACTCCGTTCCTGTAGTCTCGGGTCTGGGCGGACATGATGCCCCTGCTGCACCCAAAAACTGAAGATGACGGATACGACTGTCGATGATCCAGAATCACAAAAACTCCCTTCGTGGTCTTGCTCTCGCCCTCGCTGTCGCCGCCCAGGTAGGGCTGGCCCCCGACAGCGCGAAAGCCGATTCCCGGTTCCAGAAATGGATCGCGGATTTTTACCAAACAGCCGCTGAGAGTGGCATCAGTAAGGCAACCTATCAAAAGGCCTTTTCCGGGGTGAGCGAACCCGACCCGACCGTGCTCGAAAAGGCGGCCTATCAACCGGAATTCACCTCGAAGATCTGGGATTACATTGATTCCCGCGTTAACCCCTACACCGTCAGGATCGGCCGCGAGATGGCCGTCAAGCATGCGCGGACGCTCAATGCGATCGAGCAACGCTTCGGCGTCGACAAGACCATTCTGCTCGCGATCTGGTCGATGGAATCGAATTACGGCGCGATCCTCGACAAGGACGATCGGCTGCACTATGTGCCGCGCGCACTGGCAACCCTTGCCTATGCCGATCCGAGCCGGGCCAAATTCGCCAAGAAGCAGCTGGTTGCCGCGCTGAAAATCCTGCAGAACGGCGATGTGCCGGCACGTCAGATGACCGGCTCCTGGGCGGGCGCCATGGGCCACACTCAGTTCATCCCGACAAGCTACCTGCTCTACGCTGTCGATGCCGACGGCAACGGCCATCGCGATATCTGGAATTCGGTGCCGGACGCGCTTGCGACCTCGGCCAATCTGCTGATGAAGAACGGCTGGGATACCGGCAAGACCTGGGGCTACGAGGTCGTCGTTCCCGCCGCGGCCGCCAAGCAGGCCGGCAAGACCCATACGCTCGCCCAATGGGCGGAGCTCGGCTTGAAACGGCCGAACGGCAAGGCCTTCCGCGACGGCGGCACCAAAGCCGTGCTGAAAATGCCGGCCGGTGCCGGCGGCCCCGGCTTCCTGATGACGGCAAATTTCTTCACCATCAAGAACTACAATGCGTCGGACAGCTACGCGCTTGCCGTCGGCCTGCTGGCCGACCAGATCGCCGGCTATGGCGGCATGCAGCAGCGCTGGCCGCGTCCCGACGGCGCGCTCGACATCACCGAGAAATTCGAGCTGCAAACTCGTCTCAAGACGCTCGGCTATTACAATGGCGAGGTTGACGGCAATTTCGGCTCGGGTTCGAAAGCGGCGATATCGGCCGTGCAGGAGCGCATCGGCATGCAGCCGGACGGCGAGCCCTCGCTGCCGCTTTTGAACGCCCTTCGCCGCTAGGCGCGGACGCCGGACAATAATCTGATTGGAAGCGGCAGAACCGCGACCTAAATAATAAGCGGAGTGGACGCTGGCCTGCCCTGCGTGCAAGATGCCGGCAGATGCGGAACTGCCTATGACGAAAACTGATCGAACTCCAATCCGCTGGCTCGCGCTCGCCTTGACGACGGCTGCGCTATACCTCGCCGCGCTTGCGCCCATTCGTATCGCCGAAGCCCAGGAGCAGCGCTACCAGCGTCGCTCGATCCTCGATTTCTTCCTGGGCCGGCGTTATCTCGACGACGAGCCGCAGGCGCCTGATGTCGAGCAGCCGAGACGCCAGCAGCGCAAGCGCCTGCCGGCGCAGAAAGCCGTGATCAATACCCGCACCGCATCGCCTGTGCGGCCGCCCGTGCAGGAAGAGCCGGTCGTGCAGAAGCTTGGCGACGCCCGGAAAATTCTCATCGTCGGCGATTTCCTTGCCAGCGGCCTCGGCGACGGGCTTACCGCCGCCTTCGAGACTTCACCGGGCGTTGTCGTCGAAGCCCGCGGCAACATTTCCTCAGGACTTGTCCGCGACGACTATTACAACTGGCCGGAACAATTGCCGAAGATGATCGACGAGCTGAAGCCGGCAACGGTCGTCGTCATGATCGGCGCCAATGACCGCCAGCAGATGGTGACCGACAGCGCCAAGGAGAAGTTCCGCACCGATGGCTGGTTTACCGAATATCGCAGCCGTGTCCTTTCTTTCGGCAAGGAAGTCACCAGCCGCAAGATACCGCTGCTCTGGGTCGGTCTTCCCGCCTTCGAATCCGATCAGATGACGGCCGATGCTGTCCAGATGAACCAGCTCTATCGTAACCAGGTCGAGAGCATCGGCGGTGAATTCGTCGATATCTGGGATGGGTTTGTCGACGAAAACGGCAATTTCATCGTCACCGGTTCCGACGTGAACGGCCAGCAGGTGCGCCTGCGCACCTCCGACGGCATCAACCTTACCCAGGCCGGCCGCCGCAAGCTTGCCTTCTATGTGGAAAAGCCCGCCCGCCGGATTCTCGGCACCCAGGCAAGCCCCGATCTGGTGCGCCTCGATGAAAGCAATTTGCCGGGTCTCGGCCTTCCCACCAATCCGGTCGAGCACACCGTGCCGATCAGCCTCTCCGATCCCAATCTCGACGGCGGCGCCGAGCTCCTTGGTGCAAGACCGCCACCGGTGACGCTGACGAAATCGCCGCGCGATCTCCTGGTCGAGCAGGGCGAGATGACGCCGGCGCCTGTCGGTCGCGTCGACGACTATCGCATGCCGGCGGCCAAGACGCCGGCCGAAGTCTCGGTGAAATAAAAAACTCCACGCGAGACGGCCTTCTTACGCCGCCTGCGGCCAGCTCAGATAATAGTAGTTCGAGCCGATCAGCCCGAAGAAGGCATTGCTGTCGTTCGTCTGGTCGACATAGTTGCCGTTCTCCTTGACAAAGGCGCCGTCGGAGCCGCGCTCCAGATGCGCATCGAGGAAATCGCTCCAGCCGCTGATATCGATCGCCTCGCCGGCCTTGCTTTCCGTGTCGGCCTCATCCGGATCATCAACGTCCCAGGCGGGGATCGACACGCCCTGCGTCGGATCGGAGATGGTGAGCGTGCCTGCTTCGAGCGCAGCCAGCATGTCAAGGGCCTTGCCGCTTTCGCCTTCGGCCGCGGCCGCTTCCTGCAACTGCTGCTTCAGCATCGACATGAAGGAGGCGCTGGTCACATCGGCGCTGTCGCCGGTCGTGTCGGTCTCGTCGGAGGTGTCGTCCTTGGACGAAAGCGCGTCGAGTAGCCCCGACAGCGCCTGATTGGAGAGAAGCGACGGGGAGCTCGAATCGAGTCCGTAGCTGCGCAGAATGCTTGCCGCCGACGAACTCTGCGTATCCTCCAAGCTTTCATCGGAGCTACGAAGATTCTTCAAGGCGTATTGGGTCGAAACCATCCTGGTATTATCGAGTGCAGAAACCATTTGAATAATCCTTGTCGATCATTCGCGACGGCTCCTCCTGAGCCCGCGTCAGGCATAAGCCTCACCGCCCGGCATTGCTTGAGGCTTGCGTCCCACCCAGGCGCGTCAAGCGGTCGCACCGGCAAAAAGAAGTCCCACCGGACGCGCCGCACACGATAAAAAACTCCGCCGGAAAGGCGGAGTCAGGCTGCTGACAAACCCCGTCATTTTTTGGCGGGGTTTTGTTTTGTATTGATATTGGTGGCTTGAACGACTTGCGATGGCGGGCTTTCGGAGGCGTCATCGCCTCATGCGCGTTGGTTTTGGTGCCGTTGTGAGGGCCATCGCGATCTTCTTGATGTTCTGCGCTGCGGCTGCCAGCAGGCACTGGCATGCGACGCGGATTTGACTTCGGAAGCGGGCATAGCGATGTCCGTGAAGCTGTTTGGCATCCGCGAAGGAGCGTTCGACCGTCTCCTTTCGCCGCTTGTAGATTGCTT
>NZ_MXPU01000016.1 GCF_002204185.1 Rhizobium esperanzae
GTGCGCGAGGAACTGCTGACCTCAGTGCCGGGTGTCGGGCCGACAACGGCGCGCACGCTACTGGCCGAACTGCCCGAACTCGGCAGCCTCGATCGGCGCCAGATTGCTTCGCTGGCAGGGCTTGCCCCCTGGACGCGGCAATCGGGCAAATGGAAGGGCAAGAGCTTCATCGGCGGCGGCCGCGGCAAGGTGCGGGCCGTGCTGTTCATGGCCGCCCTCGTCGCCAGCCGCTACAATCCCGACCTCAAGGCCTTCCGCGACCGCCTGGTCGCGCAAGGCAAGCCCAAGATCGTCGCAACCGTCGCCACCATGCGCAAGCTCCTCACCATCCTCAATGCCATCATCAGGGACGGACGACCATGGCAAAACGCTTGACAAACAAGACAGTCGCTCTCCCCGAGGGGAGAAGAGATATGCCGCAACGTCTCGATTCCCTCTTCTCCCCTCGGGGGTCCGAAGGACGGGTTGAGACCCGTGGCTCAACCCCGGTCGGTGCCCGTAGGGCGGATGAGGGGGCCACACGGCGCGCCCTCACAAAGTCACTTACCCAGCAACCCCAACCGCAACCCCGCGGCCCAGCGCCCGGAACACGGTCGAGACGATCCCGGCGCGGTCGAGCCCTGCATGGGCGTTCATCGCTTCGGGCTTGGCCTGTTCCATCCAGATATCGGGCATGACGAGCGAGCGGATCTTCAGCCCGTTGTCGAGCAGGCCTTCGCCCGAAAGGTACTGCATCACCTGGCTGCCGAAGCCGCCGACGGAGCCTTCCTCGACGGTGATCAGCATTTCGTGGTGGCGGGCGAGCTGGCGGATCAGCTCGTGGTCGAGGGGCTTGGCGAAACGCGCATCGGCAACCGTGGTGGAAAGCCCGGCGGCATCGAGATCTTCGGCGGCAAGCAGACAGTCGGCAAGCCGGGTGCCGAAGGAGAGCAGCGCCACTTTGGCGCCTTCCTTGACGATGCGGCCCTTGCCGATCTGCAGGATTTCGCCGCGCGCCGGCATGTCGACACCAACGCCTTCGCCGCGTGGATAACGGAATGAGATCGGGCCGGCATCATAGGCGGCGGCCGTGCGCACCATGTGCTTGAGTTCGGCCTCATCGGCTGCCGCCATCACCACGAAGCCTGGCAGGGTGGCGAGGAAGGCGGTGTCGAAGGAGCCGGCATGGGTCGGCCCATCGGCGCCGACGAAGCCGGCGCGGTCGATCGGGAAACGCACCGGTAGTCCCTGGATCGCCACATCGTGCACGACCTGGTCATAGGCGCGCTGCAAAAAGGTGGAATAGAGGGCGGCGAACGGCTTGTAGCCTTCCGCAGCCAGGCCGGCGGCGAAGGTCACCGCATGCTGCTCGGCGATGCCGACATCGAAGCAGCGCGACGGAAAGGCTTCGGCGAGTTTGTCGAGGCCGGTGCCGTTCGGCATGGCGGCGGTGATGCCGACGATCTTGTCGTCGAGGGCAGCTTCCTGCACCAGCGCTTCGGCAAAGACGCTGGTATAGCTCGGCGCATTCGGCTTGACCCGCGCCTGCGCGCCGGTAATGACGTCGAACTTGTTGACACCGTGATATTTGTCGGCCGCGGCTTCCGCCGGCGGATAGCCCTTGCCTTTCTGGGTGACGACATGGATCAGCACCGGGCCGCGCGCATTGTCGCGCACGTTGCGCAGCACCGGCAGCAGATGGTCGAAGGAATGGCCGTCGATCGGCCCGATATGATAGAAGCCCATCTCCTCGAACATGGTGCCGCCGGTGACGTAGCCGCGGGCATGCTCGACGGCGCGGGTGATCGCCCGGTCGATATTCTTGCCGAGATAGGCCGTCAGTTTCTTGCCGAAGTCGCGGAAGCCCATATAGGTGCGCCCGGAGGCGAGGCGGGCGAGATAGGCGCTCATTGCGCCGGTCGGCGGCGCGATCGACATGTCGTTGTCGTTGAGGATGACGATGAGGCGTGCGTCGAGCGCGCCCGCATTGTTCAGCGCCTCATAGGCCATGCCGGCCGACATTGCACCGTCGCCGATGACGGCGATGACGCGGCGGTCGGTCTTCTCGAGATCGGCGGCGATCGCCATGCCGAGGCCGGCCGAGATCGAGGTCGAGGAATGCGCCGCCCCGAAGGGATCATATTCGCTTTCGGCCCGGCGGGTGAAGCCGGAAAGCCCGTTTTCCTGGCGCAGTGTGCGGATGCGGTCGCGCCGGCCGGTGAGGATCTTGTGCGGATAGCACTGGTGGCCGACATCGAAGATCAGCCGGTCATTGGGCGTATCGAAGACGCTGTGGATGGCGATTGTCAGCTCGACCACGCCGAGACCGGCGCCGAGATGACCGCCGGTGCGCGACACCGCATCGATCATTTCGTCCCGGACCTCGCGGGCAAGCTGCGGCAGCTCGCGATCCTCGAGCTTGCGCAGGTCGGCGGGATAGACGACCTGGTCGAGCAGGGGGGTCTTCGGCAGTTGTGTCACGGGCGGGCGCTCTTTCTTGCTTTTCCTCGTTTCGCTTTATTCGATTAGATCGGGGCAAAACAAGTGCATTTCAGGAACCGAAGGTTTTCACCTTAGAGCATGGCGGAAAAAAGTGTGAGCGGTTTCGGAAGATATCACTTTCTATTTCTGTGAGTTGCATTCGCCTGATTTGCCCAGCCGAGCGAACGCGCGGAAAGCCGGCGAGCAGCTTGAATATGACACGGAATGGTAGCACTGTTGCCGCACTGGCTGGGGGACAGATCATGGGAACGATTGTTGCAGCGCATGCCTATGTCAACAACGAGGTCGCCTATGTGGCCTGGGACATCGATGCCAAGATCGAGGGATGCCTCGGGTTCGAAGTCGTCCGCGTTTATCTCGACGAGCAGGGAAACGTGGCGAAAAAGCTTGATGGCAGCGAGGACCGTGTGACCTGCGCCGCCTGGGTCGCCTTCAAGGGACAGCGCAATCCGCACTGGCTGCCGCAAACCACCTCGCTCTGGCCGGTGCAGAAGTTCTCCTGGCGCGACCTGACGTTGCGCAAGCGGCGCAACGAAATGAAACGGCGGCCGGACGAGGTCCGCGTGCGCTATGAAATCCGCCCGCTCGGCAACCTGAAACCGGGCATGCAGGCCGCGCCCGATCCGACGCCTCAGACGGTCGAGATCAACAGCGGGACGACAAGGGCAAGCCGATCGAGAAGAACGGCAGCTTTGAGAAAATCGCGGTCAAGGCCTATGAAGGGCCGCCGCGGCCGCTCGGTTATCTCGGGCCGGCCGTCTCCTCCAATCCTGTGCACGTGACGCGTAAGCGCGGCCAGTTCGAATCCAGCTTCACCAACGGCATCCTTGCCGCGCAATGGTTGCGCAACGTTCTGCTGGAAGACGGTGTCAAGCAGCCGAACGAGCTGATCGACATGATCTCCAATCCGGAAAACGGCATCCGCAAATATCTTGCCGGCGATGTCATCCCGATGCTCAGGGACTTCATGAATGCGCCCGGCCGCTTCCTTGTCGCCCTCTATGAGCTGGAGGACCTGGAACTGCTCGACCTGCTGCTTGCCAACAAGGACAAGCTGCGTATCATCCTCGCCAATACGGGAAAAGTCGGAGATGACTGGGATGTGCGCAATGCCCACGCACGCACGGCGCTGATCGACGCCGGCGTCGAGATTCACCACCGTATGTTCAACAATTCGAGCCAGATCGGCCACAACAAATTCGTCGTACACATCCCGCCGGGTGGTGGCGATCGCAGCGTGTTCACCGGCAGCACCAACTGGACGGCCACCGGCCTTGCCGGCCAGTCCAACAATGCGCTGATCGTCAGTAACGATGCGGTCGCCGCGGCCTATGTTTCCTATTGGGAGCGGATGCTGGAAGACAATGCGACGCTGGAAGCGCCGGTCGAATTCGACGACGGCATGCCCGACAACCAGCAGAGCAAGGCGTTCCGGCACTCGAACGAAACGCCTTGGCTCATCCCGACCGGCAATGGCGCTTCGATCGAAGCATGGTTTTCGCCGAACATGCAGAGCCGCAAGAAGGGCAAGGCGACGCCGCCCGACCTGCGTGAAATCTACCGGCTGATGCGCCGTGCCGAGCACGCCGTGCTGTTTCTCGCCTTCTATCCCGGCCAGTCAGGCAGGGATTGCATCGTCGGCGAGGCGATCGATATCGGCCTCAAGGATCAGAAGCTGATCGTCACCGGCGCCGTTTCCAGCCCGCAGGCCATGCCCAATTACGTCGCCGGCAAGAAGAACGACCCCGACGATGAGGACGACGATGTCGACGCCGTCTCGCCCCATACGTTCGACGAGGCCAATGTCTCGATCGTCCGCGCCTCGCGCATCGACGACCGCCAGCTGCTGGCGGATTTCGGTGCGGAGGAGCTGACGGCCAAGAAAGTCGGCGCCATCATTCACGACAAGGTGCTGGTGATCGATCCCTTGTCGGAGGACTGCGTCGTCGTCCTCGGCAGCCACAATCTCGGCTTCAAGGCCTCTTACGCCAATGACGAGAACATGTTGATCGTCAAAGGCGACCGGGCGCTTGCCGAAGCCTATGCCGTCCACATCCTCGACGTCTACGATCACTACCGTTTCCGTGCCGTCGAGGCGGAGCTGAAGCGGCAGGGCAAGAAAGGCTGGTCGGGCTTTCTGAACGTCGACGACAGCTGGCAGGACGGCTACATCAATCGCACGAAGGGTGCGCTGACGCGCTATTTTGCGGCGGGTTGACGTTCGCACGTTGCCGGCGGCGCTGCATCGCCGCCGTCACCCTTCCGGCAGCGGCACGAATTCCTCTTCGTCGCCGGGAACGATATCGAAGCGGCCAGTGCGCCATTCCTCCTTGGCCTTTTCGATCCGTTCCTTCGACGAGGAGACGAAATTCCACCAGATATAGCGCTTCGAGTTCAGCGCCGCGCCGCCGAAGAGCATCAGGTGACAGCCGTCGCTGCCGGCTTCGAGTGTGATCGGATCGCCCGGCCGGAAGACCAGCAGCTGATCGGCGGCGAAACGGTCGCCCGATATGACGACCTCGCCGGAGAGCACATAGACGGCGCGCTCCTCATGGCCGGCGCCGAAGGGAAAGCGCACGCCGGGTTGTAGGTTGAGATCGACATAGAGCGTGTCGGAGAAGGTGCCGACCGGCGATGTCATGCCTTCGAACGAGCCGATGACGACCCGCCCGCGCACGCCTGATGTTTCGATCAGCGGCATCTCTGTCTTTTGCGTATGGGCGAAGGAAGGATCGATCTCCTCCTTGTCGTCGGGCAGCGCCAGCCAGGTCTGCAGCCCCGACATCAACAGCGGGTG
This sequence comes from Rhizobium esperanzae, assembly GCF_002204185.1. Classification (GTDB taxonomy): domain Bacteria; phylum Pseudomonadota; class Alphaproteobacteria; order Rhizobiales; family Rhizobiaceae; genus Rhizobium; species Rhizobium esperanzae. Next base: position 5,279 of record NZ_MXPU01000016.1, read on the forward strand.
GCCGCGCAGATTGTCGGGCGTGCGCTCGGAATGCACGATGCCGCGGCCCGCCGTCATCAGGTTGATGTCGCCGGGGCGAATAACCTTTTCGGTACCGAGGCTGTCGCGATGGCGGATCTCACCGTCGAAGAGATAGGTGACGGTCGACAGGCCGATATGCGGATGCGGCTTGACGTCGAGCGCCTCGTTGGGCTTCAGGATCGCCGGTCCCATGCGGTCGAAGAAGATGAACGGCCCGACCAGCCGCCGCTGCCTTGTCGGCAGGGCGCGCCGCACCTGAAAGCCGCCGATATCGCTGGTGCGCGGAATGATCAGATTCTCGATCGCGTCACAGGCGAAGGCATCGCCGGGCAGGGGATCTTTGCCGGGAAAGAAGGACATGCGGATCTCCGATCTCAAAACATCCACGAAAGATAGTGCCTGGAGTTCCGCGCGCCAATGAAACGCGTTTCGCAGGGCACCCGCTCAGATCGCGGTGAAGCCGTTATCGACGAAGAGGTGGGCGCCGTTGACGAAGTTCGACTCGTCGCTGGCGAGATAAAGGGCGGCCCGCGCCACATCCTCGGGCTCGCCGATCCGCCCCTGCTGGGCGGCAATGGCGGCGTCCGAGACGTCGACGCCGAGCGCCTGCAGGTCGGCCACCTCCCGCAACCCGTGCGGCGTGCGGATGAAGCCAGGGCAGACGGCGTTGCAGCGGATGTTGCGATCGCGGAATTCCACCGCAATCGCCCGGGCAAACATATGCACGGCGCCCTTGGTGGTGTCGTAAAGCACTTCCATCGGCGTGGCGGCTACCGCCGAGATCGACGAGGTGCAGACGATCGAGCCGCCGCCGGCGGCAATCATCTTCGGCAGCACGGCCTTGGTCATCAGGAACATCGAACGCACATTGACGGCGTGCAGCCAGTCCCACTCCTGAAGCGTCGTTTCCAGGAAGGGTTTGATGACGATGGTGCCGGCATGGTTGAAGAGCACGGTCGCTGCGCCGTAGCGCTCCTCGACGCCGGTGACGGCAGCATTGACGGCTCCTTCATCCGAAACATCGGCCGTCCAGTGGTCGGCCTCACCGCCGGCATCGCGGATTGCCTTGACGGTCTCGGCCGCCGCCTGGCCATTGCGGTCGATGATTGCGACACGCGCGCCTTCGGCCGCAAACAGCTTCGAGGCAGCACCTCCCATGCCGGTGGCGCCGCCCGAAATGATGGCGACCTTGCCCTTCAATCTGTCCGTCATTTGTCCGTCCCCTCATGGTTCTGGGGGATCATAGATCGGTCGCAAGCCGATCTACAAGCGCCTTCGAAAGGCTGCTTCGACCCGCTCAGGCGCCATCCAGCGGCTCGACGCCCTGCGGCTTGCCGGCGCGGTCAAGCCGGATCTTTTCGATGCGGTTTTCGGCGGCCGAAAGCAGTGTCTCGCAATGTTTCTTCAGCGCTTCGCCGCGCTCGTAGATCTCGATCGATTCATCCAGCGCCACGTCACCGCGTTCCAGCCGGGCGACGATGCTTTCGAGTTCGGCGACCGCCTTTTCGAAGGAAAGGCCGGCCACTTCCGGCTTGGCGCTGTCAGTCATTCTCAACCCTTCATCATTCGCAGAATATGCATGCCCGCCGATTCGGCGAGCCCTTCCAGATCATAGCCGCCTTCGAGCAGGCTGACGACCCGGTTCTTCGCGTGCCGGTCGGCCAGTTCCAGGACGCGGCCGGTCGCCCAATCGAAATCCTCGCCGGTCAGGTTGATCTGCGCCAGCGGATCGCGGTGATGCGCGTCGAAACCGGCGGAGATGATGATGAGATCCGGTCGGAAATCATCAAGCGCCGGCAGCACGCGCGATTTGAACGCCTCGCGAAAATGGTCGCTGCCGACATTCGGCGAAAGCGGCGCGTTGACGATGGTGTTGTGCTTGCCCTTCTCATCCTTGGCGCCGCTGCCGGGATAGAGCGGCATCTGATGCGTCGAACAGAACAGTACCGAGGGGTCGTCCCAGAAGATATCCTGGGTGCCGTTGCCGTGATGCACGTCCCAATCGACAATCGCGACGCGCTCGGCGCCATGCCGCTTCTGCGCATGGCGGGCCGCGATCGCCGCATTGTTGAAGAAGCAGAAACCCATCGCCGTCGATTTTTCGGCATGGTGCCCGGGTGGCCGGGCGGCGACGAAGACATTGTCGGCGGCGCCGGAAAAGACGTCGTCCACCGCCGCCATCGCCCCGCCGATGCCTGTCAGCGCCGCCTGCAGGCTCTTGACGCTGGCATAGGTATCGGCTTCCAGCTGGTTGATCCGATCGTCCTCCTCCGGGATCTCCCGCATCACGGCGGTCAGATGCTCCTCCGGATGCGCGAGCAGCACCGCATCCTCGCTAGCCTCAGGCGCCTGCCGGCGCTCCAGCCGTTCGAAATTCGGATGTTCCAGCGCCACATTGATGGCGCGGATCCGGTCCGACCGCTCGGGATGGCCGGAAGGCGTCACATGTTCCAGGAAGATCGGGTGTTCATAAAGACGGGTGCTCATGGAGACACTCTATCGGCCGCTTCTGTCATGATCCACAGCAGATGGGGCATTGCCCGCCGATTTCAACAAGTGCTCCCGCGGCACCATCTCGCCGGCGGCATTATAAATTCGTGTCATCTCAGCCGTTTACTTCGAAAAACCACGTGCTACTGTCGTTAACGGGGAATTTTGCAGGCAGAGTTGTTGATGAGTCAGTCGAAACGCCCGGGTGTGACGGAAATACATGTGCCGTTTCGCGATGTCGATATGACCGGCCGGATGTTCCTGGCTTCCTATATTTCCTATGCCGAATCCGTCATTGCGAGCTTCTGGTCGGCGCGGCCCGAGGTCGAGGACGAACCGGTCTATAACGCCAGCAAGATTACCTGCGTTCTCCACCGCCCGCTGCATTACGACGAGCCGGCCCTTTTTACCGCCGCCGTCGACAAGATCGGCGTGCGTTCCATCGGCTTCCTCGTTTCGATCGACACCGGCGAGGAGCGCGCCGCCGAGGTGGAAATCATCTGGCAGGCCCGCAGCGGCGAGGATCAGCAGCCGGTCTCGCTGCCGGAGGAAACGCGCGACTGGCTTTACAGGTTTTTAGATTAGAGCAACTTTATCTGGCAGCCATGCTTGCGACCAGATCGCTGAACCTTTCTCCCTGAATGCCGACATGGGTTCGCAGCAGGCGGCGGGCTTCATCTCCGTCTCCGGCAAAGATCGCGTCGACGATGGCGCAATGTTCTAAGAAGGACGTCGACAGGCGGTTGCGCACGCGCAGTTGCAGACGGCGATAGGGCCGAAGGCGTCGATGCAATTGCGCGCATTGCTCCTGCAGGAAATCGCTGCGGCTGGCGGCGTAGATGGCCTTATGGAACTCCTCATTGTCGTAATAGTAGGCATCGCTGTCACCGGCGGCGGCGGATTGTTCGCAGCGGCTGTGAGTGGCGGCGATCGCCTCGTGGGAGGCCTTGTCCAGCCGGCGGGCGGCGAGCGATCCCGCCAGCCCCTCGAGCTCGGCCATCACCTCGAACATCTCGTAAATGCGGTGCGGCCCCGGATCGATCACGACGGCGCCCCGGCGCGGACGGATTTCGATCAGCCCGATGGCGTCAAGCTGCATCAGCGCTTCGCGCACCGGCGTTCGCGATACGCCGAACCGGTTGGCAAGCACGGTTTCGTCAAGCCGTTCGCCGGGGGCGAATTCGTAGGAAAGTATCGCATTTTCAATCTCATCCCGAAGCCACCGGCCGACATTCTCGGACATTTGTCTCACATCCTTCATACATAGACGTCATTCTTGTATACACAAATATTGATCTCGTGTACGAAAGATGACAATCTACATACTACCGGCGAAGCCCGGCGATGGGAAGCGATGTCCGATGGCTGCATCGAGCGGCGTCTTCGAAAGAGAGGAGAATGGCATGCCCGAGGCTTCTTTCTTCACCGACATGCTGCAAAGCATCACGGATCACGGTCGCCAGCTTTTGTTTTCCGGCTCACGCAACACGCAGGCCGCCGCCAAAGCCGATCTTCAGACCCTCTGTGAAATGCTCCTGTCGAGCCGGGGTGAAGCATCTGGCATAGCCCTTGCTGCCGAAATACTCGATCGCTGGGGCGCGCTCGAGAGCGAGGATGCGCAGAAATTCTTTCATATGCTTCATGAGAAATTCGGGCCTGATGCAAGCAAGCTCGACCAAGCGATTGAAAATTACCGCACGGACAAGAGCTCCGCCGCGGTCATTGCGCTCCACCGGGCAGCCGAGCCGCGGCGCCAGGAACTGCTGCGCCGGTTGAACCATGCGCCGAACGGCACCGCCAGGCTGGTGCGGATGCGTCAGCAGCTGCTTGCTTCCGAAAACCGATCCGAAGCCTATCACGCGGTGGACGCCGACTTCACGCATCTGTTCGGTTCCTGGTTCAATCGCGGCTTTCTGACGCTGCGGCCCATAGACTGGACGACGCCGGCCTATATTCTCGAAAAGATCATCGAATACGAGGCCGTGCACGAGATCGCTGGCTGGGAGGAGTTGCGCCGTCGTCTGGCGCCGGCCGACCGTCGCTGCTTTGCCTTTTTTCACCCTCGACTGGCCGACGAGCCGCTGGTCTTCGTCGAGGTAGCGCTCACCCGATCCGTGCCGAAGGCGATCGCAGATGTGCTCGACGAGGGGAGGGAGCAGATCAATGCCGACGAGGCGACGACGGCCGTCTTCTATTCGATCTCCAACTGTCAGGACGGCTTGCGCGGCATCTCCTTCGGCAATTTCCTGATCAAGCAGGTCGTCGAAGATCTGCGCAAGGATCTGCCGGGCCTCAAGAATTTCGTGACGCTGTCGCCCGTCCCGGGCTTTGCCCGCTGGCTCGCCAAGGTGCGCGCGACCGGCGATCGGTCCCTATCCCAAGCGGCGTTGGAAACACTGACCATGCTCGACGATCCGAACTGGCCGGGCAGCGAGAGCAGCGCCGAAGAAGTGAAGCGCGTGCTGCTGCCGCTTGCGGCCCGCTACTTCCTGACCGAACGCACACCGGAGGGCCGCCCCGTCGATGCCGTCGCCCGCTTCCATCTCGGCAACGGCGCCCGGCTCGAAAGGGTGAATTTTCTCGGCGACCGCTCGCCCAAGGCGCTCCAGCAGGCGCACGGTCTGATGGTCAACTATCTCTACAAGCTCGACGACATCGTGGCCAACCACGAGGCCTTGGCGCAGCGCGGCGAAGTCATCGCCTCGCCCGCCGTCAAAAGCATGCTCAGCCAGAGCGACGAAGGCCGCCGTGGCGGCAATGGCCAGCAAGGTTCTCGAGCATTCGCGCAACTGATGAATTCCACGCTTGGAGGAGGGCGAAAGTGAGCAACCATCTTTTCGACGCCATGCGGGCGGCTGCGCCCGCTGACGCACCGTTCATGCGGACCGGCAGCGGGCAGACATGGAGCTATGGCGACGCCTTCGCTCTTTCCGGCCGCATTGCCGGCGCGATGGACACGCTCGGCATTCGACCCGGCGACCGGGTTGCGGTGCAGGTCGAAAAAAGCGCCGAGGCATTGATCCTCTATCTCGCCTGTGTTCGAAGCGGCGCCGTCTACCTGCCGCTCAACACCGCCTATACGCTGGCCGAGCTCGATTACTTCATCGGCGACGCCGAGCCGCGTCTGGTGGTCGTTGCCTCGGGCGCTCGCGAAGGCGTCGAGACGATCGCCAAACGTCACGGCGCGATCGTCGAAACGCTCGACGCCGATGGCAGCGGCTCGTTGCTCGATCTGGCGCGCGACGAGCCGGCCGACTTTGTCGACGCTTCGCGCTCCGCCGATGATCTGGCCGCGATCCTCTACACCTCGGGAACGACGGGACGCTCCAAAGGGGCGATGCTCACCCATGGCAATCTGCTGTCGAACGCCCTGACCTTGCGGGACTACTGGCGCGTTACCGCCGAAGACCGGCTGATCCATGCCTTGCCTATCTTCCATACGCATGGGCTGTTCGTCGCCACCAACGTGACGCTGCTCGCCGGCGCCTCGATGTTCCTGCTGTCGAAATTCGACGCCGACGAGGTCATTTCCCTGATGCCGCAGGCAACGATGCTGATGGGCGTGCCGACCTTCTACGTGCGCCTCCTGCAAAGCCCGCGCTTCGGCAAGGAGGCGGCAGCCAACATCCGCCTCTTTATCTCAGGCTCGGCGCCGCTGCTTGCTGAAACACACACCGAGTTCCAGGCCCGGACCGGTCACGCGATTCTCGAGCGTTACGGCATGACCGAAACCAATATGAACACCTCCAATCCTTACGACGGAAAACGGATTGCCGGAACGGTCGGCTTGCCGCTGCCCGATGTGACGGTGCGCGTCACCGATCCCGCCACGGGGCAAGTGCTGCCGCCGGAACAGACCGGCATGATCGAGATCAAGGGGCCGAATGTCTTCAAGGGTTATTGGCGCATGCCGGAAAAGACCGCGGCCGAATTCACCGGCGACGGCTTCTTCATCAGCGGCGATCTCGGCAAGATCGACAGCGACGGCTATGTGCATATTGTCGGCCGCGGCAAGGACCTGGTGATCTCAGGTGGCTACAACATCTATCCGAAAGAGGTCGAGAGCGAGATCGACCGGATCGAGGGCGTGGTCGAGAGCGCCGTGATCGGCGTGCCGCATCCCGATTTCGGGGAAGGCGTGACGGCCGTCGTGGTGCGCAAGCCCGGCGCGGCGCTGGATGAAAAGAGCATTGTCAGTGCCCTGCAGGATCGTCTCGCCCGCTATAAACAGCCCAAACGCATCATCTTCGCCGAGGACCTGCCGCGCAATGCGATGGGCAAGGTCCAGAAGAACATCCTGCGGCAGCAATACGCCGATCTCTACACCGGAACGTAAGACGGCCGCCCTCTGGGAGGAGGGCGAGCGGGTATCCGCATCGATATCGCAAACAGCAACCACGGCGCTGGAGGCGTCGGAGGGAGGGGAATCATGGGTATTGAAATACTGGCCATAGGCCTGCTCATCGCTATGTTCATCGTTGCGACGATCCAGCCGATCAACATGGGCGCGCTCGCCTTTGCCGGCGCCTTCGTGCTCGGCTCGATGACCATCGGGATGAAGACCACCGATATTTTTGCCGGCTTCCCGAGCGATCTGTTCCTGACGCTGGTCGCTGTCACCTACCTCTTCGCCATCGCGCAGATCAACGGCACCATCGACTGGCTGGTCGAATGCGCCGTGCGCCTGGTGCGTGGACGCATCGGCCTGATCCCCTGGGTGATGTTCCTCGTCGCCGCCGTGATTACCGGTTTCGGCGCGCTTGGGCCGGCTGCGGTCGCCATTCTCGCGCCGGTCGCCTTGAGCTTTGCCATCCAGTACCGCATTCACCCGGTCATGATGGGGCTGATGGTGATCCACGGCGCGCAGGCGGGCGGCTTTTCGCCGATCAGCATCTATGGCGGCATCACCAACCAGATCGTCGCCAAGGCCGGCCTGCCTTTCGCGCCGACCTCGCTGTTTCTCTCGAGCTTCTTCTTCAACCTCGCGATCGCGGTGCTGGTCTTCTTCGCCTTCGGCGGCGCAAAAGTCATGAAGCACGCGCCGGCAACATCACCTGGCCCCTTGCCCGAACTGCATCCCGAGGGCGTGTCGGCGTCGATCAGGGGCCACGGCGGCACGCCGGCAAAGCCGATCCGGGAGCATGCCTACGGCACGGCGGCCGATACCGCTGCGACACTGCGTCTGAACAATGAGAGAATTACCACCCTGATCGGCCTAACGGCGCTCGGCATCGGCGCCCTGGTTTTCAAGTTCAATGTCGGCCTCGTCGCCATGACCGTCGCCGTCGCCCTCGCGCTGCTGTCGCCGAAAACCCAGAAGGCGGCAATCGACAAGGTCAGCTGGTCGACCGTGCTGCTGATAGCAGGCATCATCACCTATGTCGGCGTCATGGAGAAGGCGGGTACCGTCGATTACGTGGCGAACGGCATATCCAGCCTGGGCATGCCGCTGCTGGTGGCGCTCCTGCTTTGCTTCACCGGCGCCATCGTCTCGGCCTTCGCATCCTCGACCGCGCTGCTCGGCGCCATCATCCCGCTGGCCGTCCCCTTCCTCATGCAGGGCCATGTCAGCGCCATCGGCGTCGTCGCCGCCATCGCCATCTCGACGACGATCGTCGATACCAGCCCATTCTCCACCAATGGTGCGCTGGTGGTTGCCAATGCGCCGGATGAAAGGCGGGAGCAGGTCCTCAAACAGCTGCTGATCTACAGCGCACTGATTGCCATCATCGGCCCGATCGTCGCCTGGCTGGTGTTCGTCGTGCCGGGGCTGGTTTGACGAGGAGCCGGTGAACCCCTCGCTTCCGCCGTGGGCCATTGCCCGCGGCGGTCAAAGCATTGACACGGTGGGAGAGGCATTCCGAGTTCCAAGCTGAGGTCGAAGGCGTCAACCGCAAAGATCTAATGCCGGCGGAGCTATAACGTGCTGTGGTTGTAGTATTGATCGCTTCACGAAATAGAGAAGATGTCGTTAATTCGAATTTTGTTGCAATTGCGAAGGCGAGGCTATTCAATATTCGAAGATGCTTTCATTCTGCGATGTTGAAATTTGATGATGATTCAATCGACGGACGCCTCATCTATTCTGATCGATATGATTTATGGAAGTCTCTTCGGAGAGTGCAGCTGGCAGGATTTCCTGGATCGCCTTGCACAGACGTCGCCGGGCGGCAAGGCCGCGCTTCACTACCATGACCTGGCCTCTTCGGTTGCCCATGTTCCCTTCATGTCAGGATTTTCGCAGTCCGAGATCGATCAGTTCACCAGCCACTTTGGCTCGGTCAATCCCTGGATTCCGAAACTGGATCTCGTGCCGGTTGGCCAGGGCATCTGCGGCGACGAGATCGTTCCGCGCGCGGAGCTGATCAGATCGGAATTTTACAATGACTGGCTGAAGCGGCAGGCCGGATGCGAGACGAGCATTGGCGTCTCGATCATTCGCGAGGAAAACCGCACCTTCATCCTGTCGACCTCGACGTCGTCAGCCGACCCCGATCTCAACAGCGAGGCGGCCAAGCTTTACACGCAGCTCGCGCCGCATCTGAAGAGGGCCTTCGATTTCATCCGCAAGCGCGATCTCTTCGCGCCGCACGAGCAGGTAGCGCAGACCCTGTTCGACAGCATCGGCGTCGGATTGATCTATGTCTCGGAGCAACGAAAAGCCCGTCGCTGGAATAAAAGCGCAGAGGCATTGTTGGCCGCCGGCGTGCCTGCTCGGATCGCCGCGGACGGCACGCTCGCACTTCAATGCGAGAAGACGGCTTCGGTTCTCGAATTCCTGACCTCCAGAACCGGTGTGCAGACCAAACCGCACACGGCAATCGTCAAGGGCGGGAACCAGGACAATTATCGCATCACCCTCTTCCGGCTACACTCCGATACATTCATAGAGTTCCTGGAGGGGCCGACCGTGGCGGTGATCGTCGAGCCGATGGTGGCGACGCCGCTCAACGAGCGGCGCGATTTGCTGATGCAGCTTTATAAGCTGACGGCAACGGAAATCAGGATCGCGTCGAGCATTGTATCGGGGCAATCGCCCAGAGAAGTGGCGATGGCCGACGATATCAGCTACGAGACCGTCAGAACCCACCTGAGAAACATCTATGCCAAGCTCGGGGTCAATTCCCGGGTCCGCCTGGTGTCGCTGCTGATGCGGTGAATTCTCGAGGCGCAAGCCCGGTCTTCATCCGTGTGCGGGATCGCCAGCCTCAATATTCCGAACCGCTGCTGTTGTTCAGATCGTGACGCTCCGTCCCCTTTAGCGGCGGATTGAAGATGCTGACCAGGATGAGATCCTCGTCCTTGCCACCCCGCAAATAATGGCGATCATGTTGGTCGAGAACGTAGATGTCGCCGACGCGGATGGGAAAGACATTGCCATCCATATCCTCGACTTCGCCTTCTCCCTGAATGCAATAGCAGGCTTCCAGATGGTTGCGGTACTGCAGCAGCGCTTGCGTGTTGGCGCGAACGACAGTGTGGCAGACCGTAAACCCCATGCCGTCATCCCGCGTCAGCAGACGATGGCTCGTGCCATTGCCCCAATCGACGAAACGCTCGGTCTGCTCCACGTCTTTCAGGCTTCTCACAAACATGTTCTTCTCCTCGAAAATGGCGGAGATGGTTCGATCTCCATGATCCATTAGGGCCTGAAATCTACGCTTCGTTCAAATGATCTAAATTGCGCAAACTGTTAGGATAATTTACGTGTTTTCTCCTGGGTTTGATGTGGGCAAAGGAGTCGATCCCGGCTCTCATGGAATCCAAACATATGCAGCTGCCGCCGCTGAACGCATTGAGGGCCTTCGAAGCGACAGCCCGGCTGATGAGCCTGTCAAAAGCCGGAGACGAGCTGCATGTGACCCACGCCGCGATCAGCCACCAAATCAAACATCTGGAGACGTGGCTGGGGCGCAAGCTGCTCCAAAAATCCGGACGCGGCGTTGCGCTAACGCCAGCAGGTGCCGAATATTATCTGGCCGTCTCCGGCTCATTGGCAGCCATCGCCCACGCAACGGGCAATATGCGCCGAGACCACAATATGCGCTCGATCACCGTCGGCTGCATTCCTTCGATCGCGTCGCGCTGGCTGGTTCCCGCGCTTCCGTCTTTCCGGGAGAGTGATCCCGACCTTGACGTCAGGATCGTCTATGCAAGAGCGGAAGAACGCTTCGATGACGAAAGCCTGGATGTTCTCATCACCATGGGGGAAGACCTGTCGGAAGGGCGGGAGAGCAGGCTGCTATTCTCCCGGCGCAACCAGCCGGTGGCGAGCGTCCATTATCTGGCAAAGCGGAATTGGGCTATCGAGAACGTTCCCTTTGCCACGGCCGACCTCCTGCATGACGAATCCATGGACGGCTGGAGAGAATGGTTCCGCAAGGCCGAGATAAAGCCAGCCGCGCCGATCCGCGGGCCGATCTTTCAGGACTTCAACATCCTTGCCACGGCAGTGATCGCCGGCCATGGGATCGCTCTATGTCCTGTCGAGGTGTTTCGGCGAGAGATCGAACGCGGCGACCTCGTCGTGCTTTCGGATATCTCCACGGCCGAGACCCAGGGATATTACCTGATCACCAGCTCCTCGGCGAAGAAGCCGGTGCGTCGTTTCGCGGAATGGTTCATGAAGGAATGCCAAGCCGTTGGACTGCGGTAGAACCGTGCGGAGATGGACGCTGAAGGCGAAATGCTCGGGAGGAGCGATCGGCACAAACGCGGATCAAGGTGCGCGCTTGTTCGAAACGGCCCTTGATGCTAGGAAAAGTGCATGGACAAAACCGTGATCAGCACTTTCGTGATGATGATGCCGCGCTCATAGCGTGGCGGGTTTCGTGCGTCCATAATGCACCAGCGACCGCCCTCGAGGCGGTCTTTTCATGGGTCGATCCGTCTCGCCGGCAAAACTCCGGAAGGCCGAACGGCGGCCGCTGCCCGTCTTGGCGCCAGCCTGGCGGAACAGGTATACGGCCTCGCCATCATTGCCCGTTGCCTCCTGCCGTTCCTGCCGGGCTCGGCCGCAGTGCTGCATGCCAGGCTCGGAATACCGTCTCCTCGCCTCTATCGGGATCCGTTGATCGTGGATGGGGTCAAAGCCGCCCCGCAAGCCGTCCTCTTTCCCCGAAGAACCGCCGCGTGACGGCCGCAGTCCAGACAAAATACTCTGCGCTGTAAACTTCGGCAGCGCAGAGGAGGGCCTCAAGTGACAAGGAGAGGTTTTCCAGCAAGTCATGAAACTTTCATATTGAGGCCATTGCGAAAACCAAAGAATAGTCTACACTTTTTGTCAGGAAACAAGATTTCCTGAAGCAAACGAAAGGAAACTGATTGGATTCTTATCTTCTGACGACCATGCTCGTCGCTGGTGTCCTGGCCTTTGCCCTCACGGCGGTAAGAGCAGGGACAACCACCCAGACCACCGCAAACACCAGGCGCAGTCCGGATTCAGGTGGCGATGGCGGAATTGGGATCGAGGTCTCTGATGACGGGGGCTGCGATGGCGGCGACGGAGGTGGCGGGGACGGAGGTGGAGGAGACTAGATCAAACGGAAATCGATAGAATCCCCCGACCGCCTCAAGGCGGTTTTTTGTTGCCCGAACAACACTACAAGCCCGGAATCTCAGACCCGCGCGGAGATTGCAGAACTGATCTGACGGGCTGATAGACGAGCGAATCCGGCACGCAATTCAATTTTGGGGTCGTCGCAGCAAACATGTGCCCTATCTCAGTCGGGTCGGCGCTGGGGCGAAGGTGTTGGAGACAATCAATATGGCAAAGTCTGCGGCTGGAAGCCCGTATATTTACGGGATCGACGCACTGCGATTTGTATGCGCGCTCATGGTGACCGTATTTCATCTTGGATTTGCTTCCTGGGCTTCGCCTTTATATCTCCGACCGTATCCAATGCCCGAGATCGAGAACATCGCCCAACCCGGCTGGGTCGGCGTCGAATTGTTCTTCGTCATATCGGGCTTCGTCATCGTTAACTCCGCCGCTTCCGCCAGCGCCGTGTCCTTTCTCAAAGGGCGCATTCTGCGGCTCTATCCGGCGGTATGGATCTGTGCATCGCTGACGCTCACCATCATCGCGACGCAAGACGTCAACAGGCGCATCCTCTGGAATTATCTGCGCTCGATCACGCTCTATCCCGGCGGGCCATGGATAGACGGCCAATATTGGACCCTGGCATGCGAGATCTGTTTCTATGCCATCGTCTTCATCATGTGCGCGACCCGGCAAAAGACGAGGATGCCCGCCCTGGCGCTCGGCCTGTCGTTGGCCAGCACGGCATTCATTGCGCTGTTATACGCCTTTCCCGATGCAGGCATCCCGGCCATATTCACCGAGACCGCCTGGCGGGCCATTCCCTTCTATTATGGCTGCCAATTCGCTATCGGCATCTACATATGGCTGCTGTCTCAGGGTCGGATGAACCGAATTTCCTGGCTGGGTTTCCTCTGCGCCCTGGCGACGGGGGCTGTTCAGATCTACATGGCAGGCGAGAACACCAGCGACCGTACGCTCGCCGCAGCGGGCCATGCCTTCTCGTCATTTCCCGCGATCGCAATCTGGGCAGCGGGGCTGGCGTCGATCGTTGCAAGCGTCGGATACAGCAAGCGAATCAGTCGCCTGCCGGCCTCCTTCCTTCAATCGGTGAAGACCCTCGGCTCGATGACCTACCCGCTCTATCTCCTGCATTTCGCCATCGGCGTCCAACTTCTCGACTGGCTGACTGCTCTGGGATTGGCGCCGCTCCCGGCGCTGGTTCTTGCCGTCGCGATTGTTTGCGCAATGTCACTTGCGGTGTGCAAATGGGGAGAGCCGCCGATCCGCAGGGTGCTGCGAGAGTTCCTCGACCGGCTTGGGCAGCGCGCCGCCGGATTTCAGGCGAAGGAGTCTCGGGCTTAGGGAGAATCGAGGAGAAGGTAGGCCGGAGGCGTAATGACGTCCGATTTCCCCGTCTCGGTTCTTGCCTTGAAGTTTACCCCACCCTCCGTCCTGGTCGGGCTTGACACGCGCATCCACGCGACTTCCTTCAACGCAGAATGGCCGCCTTGGCGCGGAAGGCGGCCATTGTCGGTATGCTCAGCAAGTCGGCCGTTACGCGCTCAAGCGCGCGCCGGCAGCAGGGGATAACCGACCATGACGGCGCGACCGAGGAGGGCAGCGACGACGGCCTTGATCACATCGCCCGGAATGAAGGCCATCGAGCCGACGAAGGCTTTCGTGAAGCCGAGGCCTGCGACCGTTGCGAGATAGGTGATGCCGAAGGCGTAGAGCACGACGATGCCGCCGATCATGGCGGCGAGGAAGAAGCTCACTGTCTGCACCAGACCGGACTGCCCGTGGTTGACCAGCCGCTCGCTGAGATAGCCGGTGACGAAGGCGCCGAAGATCCAGCCGACGAGGAAGCCTGCTGTCGGCGAGGCGAAGATCGCCAGACCCCCGCGGCCGCCGGAAAGCACCGGCAGGCCAATCGCGACCAAGAGCAGCACGATCAGCACGGCGATCGCGCCGCGCCGGGCGCCGAGCACGACGCCGGCCATCATGACGCCGAGCGACTGGGCGGTGATCGGCACCGGAATGAAGCCGAGCGAAATCGGCGGCAGCAGGCCGAGCGCCACGATGATCGCGGCAAAGAGGGCGGTAAGGACGAGGTCGCGGGTGCTCATCATGAACTCCGTATTAAGAAATCGTTAACTTCCATGCCGCCGAATGCGGCGCGCGTCAATCGCAGCGGCGACATTATCCGCATCCCTGAGCGTCAGAATGATGAGCGGCGCAAGCAGGCTCGTCGGCCGGACCTTCAGCCCGCGAGCTTTGTGCGCCTCGCGGATCGCCTGATAGCGGTTGACGATCTCTGGAACGAAACGCAGCACCAGGCCGAGCGCGAGGCCGATATCGTCGGCCTGGACCCGGCCGGTGCGTTCGAGCGGGCGGGCGAGCGCCGTCACCTCGTCGATGAACTCGGTAATGGTCGTCGTCGCCGTCACGCTGGCGGCGAGAAGCATCAGCGCCGTCAGTCGCAGCACCGGCACGAGTGCCGCCTGCCAAGGGTTGAAGATGAGGTTGAAGAGGGCGACAACCGCAATCGTCAGGAAGATCGGCCGCAGCCGTAGCAACGCCTCGCCGATCGGCAGGCCGACCGTACCGTAGAGAACCGCCGCCACCAGCACGGCGCCCGAGAGCAGAAGCAGATTGTGGCTGATGAACAGCAGGATGGCGAAGGCCGTCAGCGACAGGAGCTTTGCCCGCGGCGAGAGCCGGTGCATGCGGCTGTTGCCTTCGACGTAGAGCGATTGCATCAGGCGGCGATCTCCCTGTAGCGGGCGATGGCTTCGGCCGCCGGCGCATCGGCGGCGAGCCGACCCTCGTGAAACACGAGCACCCGCTCGAAACCGGCGATCAGCTCGAGGTCGTGGGTGATGACGATGGCGCTTTCCGGCAGTCCGGCGATGATCCTCTCGACCAGCGCGCGGTTTTTGATGTCGAGCTGGTTGGTCGGCTCGTCGAGGATGAGAATGCCCGGGCCGGTCGCCAGCACCGAGCAGAGCGCGGCCACCTGCAGCTCGCCGCCGGAAAGCTCGTGCGCTCGGCGATCGGCCAGCGCCTCGGCGCCGAAGCGGGCCAGCACCTCCTCGACCCTTGCCTCGATCTCCGCCTTGCTGAGGCCGCGCCGCTTTAGCCCGAAGGCAATGTCGTCCTTGACGATCGGCAGGATGATCTGGTTCTGCGGCGACTGAAAGATGAAGCCGACATCGGTGACAACCGTCTTCTCGTCGGCCGTATCGCGGCCGTTGACGATGACGCGGCCGGTGGTCGGCTTGGTCAACCCGTTGATCAGCCGCGCAAAGGTGGTCTTGCCCGAGCCGTTCAGCCCGATGACGCCGATGCGTTTGCCGGTGATGGCGAGCGTCAGCGGCTCCAGCGCCACCCGCGCTCCGAAACTGACACCCGCACTTTCGAATTGAATGTTCAAACCAACTACCTTGCATTCGGTGACGTGACACAGGAGGTCAACATCATGCGACGCTTGAGCGCCTTATATTGGGGAGATTTACGAAACAGCCCCTCATCCGGCTGCCGCCACCTTCTCCCCGTAAACGGCGCGAAGGGGATATGCCGCGACCTCTCCGTCCCCAGTTGCCTCTCATGGGGCACGTCCCCTTTCCCCGTCAGAACGGGGAGAGGGCTAGGGTGAGGGGCAGAAATCGGCGCCAACCTGACAGCGCTCCTTCTATACGGTTGACCCTCCTCGGTGAAAGAGCAAATCTCGCTGTCGATATCGGGTGGCTAGGAAGATTTTCCGCGGTATGATGCATCCATGACGAATCTGCTCTCCAATGCCGACGCCCGCCGGGTCTTCCTCGCCAAGCAGGGCCTCAGTGCCCCGCCGAACCGCGCCTTGACCAGGGCCGGCCTGCTGCAGTTGATCCACGATCTCGGCTTCGTCCAGGTGGACAGTATCCAGACGGTGGAGCGGGCGCATCATCAGATCCTGTTTTCCCGCAACCAGACCTATCGGCGCGAGCATCTGAAGGCACTGCTCGAAAAGGAACGCGCGCTGTTCGAGCACTGGACGCACGATGCCTCGATCCTGCCCAGCGCCTTCTTCGTCTATTGGAAGCACAAGTTCCGCCATCAGGAGAAGGTCCTCGTGGAGCGCTGGCGCAAATGGCGCGGCGAGGGTTTCGAGGCGGCTTTCGAGGAGACCTATGAGCGTGTGCGGCGCGACGGCGCGATGCTGGCTCGCGACGTCAAGGCCGATGGTCATGTTTCCGGCGGTTGGTGGAACTGGCATCCGAACAAGACGGCGCTCGAATATTTCTGGCACACCGGCAAGTTCGCCATCGCCGGCCGCTCGAATTTCCAGAAGATCTATGATCTGACTGAGCGCGTCATCCCGGCCGAATTCCGCGAGCCGGAGGTCAGCCGCGAAGACTTCGTCGACTGGGCCTGCCGCAGCGCGCTCACCCGCCTCGGCTTTGCCACGCATGGCGAAATCGCAGCCTTCTGGAACCTTGTCTCGCCTGAGGAAGCCAAGGCCTGGATATCAGCCCATCGCGATGAGCTGACCGAAGTGCTGGTCGAGCCGGCGCTCGGGGCCAAGGCGCGGCCGTCCTGGGCCTTTGCCGATTTCCTCTCGACGCTAGACAGCCATCCGGACGCCCCGCCGCGCATCCGCGTCCTCAGCCCTTTCGACCCGATGATCCGCGACCGCAACCGCACCGAACGCCTGTTCGGCTTCTTCTACCGCATCGAGGTCTTCGTGCCGGAAGCCAAGCGCGAATATGGCTATTACGTCTTCCCGCTGCTCGAAGGCGACAGGCTGATCGGCCGCATCGATATGAAGGCGGACCGGAAGAAATCGACGCTCGATGTCAGGCGGCTGTGGCTGGAACCGGGCGTCAAGCCGTCGGCCGGAAGGCTGGAGAAGCTGGAAGCGGAACTGGAGCGGGTGGCGCGGTTTGCCGGGGTGGAAAAGGTGGTGTTGCTGGAGGGGTGGAGAGGGTAAGCGAATTATCCGCTGCCCGTTACCGCGCTCTCGCAAGCGAGGCCGTAATAAGTGCCGGCCGAATGTAACGCCAGCAGCGGTATGTCTCTGTACGCGGCCGGCGAGATTGGCAAGAACGCCAACCACGCTCTCCGTCATCCCAGGCCTTGAGTCTGGGATCCATGCCACGACTGCCGGTGGATGCGGCGTGGATGCTCGGCTCAAGGCCGAGCATGACCGAGGGTGGGGTAGGCAGGAGAGACCATTCACCGCGCAGACGCGCGGTTCAGAAATGCTCTGGTGCCTGATTTTAAGTGGCGTGATGTTCAAGCGGAAGCTGCGCCGAGCCGGAAATTGTCCCGAGCCCATGATGCAAATGTAGTCGGCATCTTGCCTGCTACCCTGTTCGCGAGCGAGATTTGATTGTCGTGTGAGCCCGGTCCAAGATAGGTGTAGGTCTCGTAGTAGGCCAGCGTATCACCTAACGCGTCAGCCCCGGGGAAGAAGCCTGCGTACACCTCCCGAGGAACCTGGGTGAACGAGACCTTGTGGCCCAACTGGTTCAATGTGTCTACGAGTTCATTGAAGCTCATGAAGGCGCCGACCAGCGGAAGATACGCGCCGTTGCCAGTTTCTTCCGGATGTGCGAATGCACCAGCCACGATGTTGCCCAGTTCGTTGATGTCGCCAGCGTGAAGGCAACGTACCGTCGGATCGATAGGCAGCGTCCAACCCAAGCTTCCATCCTGCTGCACTTGCGGACCGTATGGTCCCGCGAAGTTCTGATAGTAGGCGGGCGGTATGACAAAGGTGTGCCGTGGAAATCCGGCATTCTTCACAAACGAGTCAACCTTAGCCTTCCCGGTGAATTGGGGAACGTCGAACTTGCCGCCGCTGATCGCCTCGACGTTTGGAAGGGTCGACCAGATGAGATGGTTGACGCCTGCAGCTTTCGCGGCCTGAATTGCCGCTGTTGCCTGCTTGATCTCGTCGATGCCGTCTTGCCAGAAGTTGGTGACGAGAAAGACGCCGTGCACGCCGTCGAGGGCCGCTGCAATCGTCTCCGGCCGGTCCAGATCTGCCGCGACGACTTCGTCTGCGACGCCCTTGTACTTGCCCGGGTCGCGCGAGAGCGCGCGCACATTGAACTGGCCGCTCGTCTTCAGGGCCCGCACAACGCCGCCGCCCTGGTTGCCCGTCGCACCGAACACGGCGATCAGTTTCTTTCCGTTGGATACCATCTGTAGCTCTTTCACTTTCAGCTTGAGGCGCGGCGCGCTGACGCGAAACCGGCCCTCTCGATCATCTGCGGCACCATCTTGCGGCGGATCGAAATTCGTAACAATGCTTCAACAGTTGACATCATTTGCCAGGATTTGATCCATATGAGCGATCCCGTGGAAACCGCCGAACTCGTCGCCTTCACCAAGACGGTCGACGCCAAGTCCCTCTCTCGTGCCGCCGCCGAGCTGCGCGTTCCGCGCGCGACCGTGAGCCGCCGTCTTGCTCGCCTCGAGGAGCGTCTGGGCGCGCGGCTGCTGCGCCGCACCACGCGCAGCCTTGTCCTCACGGATATCGGAGAGGTGTTCTATCGGCAGGCCTGCATCGCGCTTGAGGCCGTGCGGCTCGCCGAACAGAGCGTGCGGATGACCGACGATGTCATGCGCGGCGATCTACGCGTCTCGGTGCCGCCGATGATGAGCGTGAGCTTCCATGCGATGCTCTGCGAATTCGCCAGCCTCTACCCAGAGCTGCGCGTCCATGTTCACATCTCGAACCAGCTCGTTGATATCCTCCACGGCGGCTACGACGTCGCGCTTCGTGCCAGCAGCCAACTCCAGCCCGGCCTCATCGCGCGCACGCTTTTTCGCGACCCGATGATCGCCGTCGCGGCGCCCGCCTATCTGGCCGGTCGCGGCACGCCGCGTACGCAACGCGATTTGCGGACCCACCGCTGCCTTCTTGGCTTTGCGCGCGGCGAGCTGCCGGAGACCCACTGGCCACTGGCCTCTGGCGGTAAGCTCCACGTCGACGGCGCGTTCTTTTCGAACGACATCGCCCTGTTGCGCGACGCCGCCATAAGCGGACTTGGCATCGCGCTCCTTCCGCGTGGTCTCGTGTCGCCGCACCTCGAAAGCGGGGCGCTCGTGCAGGTGCTTGCCGGCGTCGTCGGCGCCGAAATGCAGATCGCGCTCGTCTACCCCGAGCGCGCGTTCTTGCCGCCTCAAGTGCGCGCTTTTATCGACGCGGTCGCGGCCTGGGTGCCGCGGGAGCTTGTCGCAAACCAACATAATTCACAGCGCGAGCCGTCGGGCGGCGTAACACGGGCGAAGGAGGCTGCGCCTCGCTCGAGCAAAAGAGCTCCCAGCTAGTTGTCTTTCGCTGGCGACGATCGGTGGGTCAGTTTCCACCGATCTCAGCCGCTCGCATTTATGCGGGGCACTGCCTGGACTAGCAGATCTCCGTCTTGCTGATCTTGATCCCGAAACCTTCCAGGCCGACATAGTGGCGCTCGCGGCTGGTGAGCAGCTTGATCGAGCTGACGCCGAGGTCCTTGAGGATCTGAGCGCCGAGGCCGATTTCCAGCCATTCGCTTTCGCGGCTCTGCGCTTCGGCATGGGCTTCGCGGCCCTGGTTGCGGGCCTTGCGGCCATTGTCGTAATGGCCGACGCCGACAGAGCCCTCTCGCAGATAGACGATGACGCCGCGGCCTTCGGCAGCGATCTTCTCCATGTAGAAATCGACCGGGCTCTTCCTGCCGAAAAGGTCCTCGGCAACGTTTTCCGGATGCAGGCGCACGGGGATGTCGACGCCGTCGCGGATGTCGCCGAAGACAACGGCGAGATGCTGCATCGGGTCCCAGGGCAGGGAATAGGTATGGGCCTTGGCCTTGCCGAACGGCGTGTCGATGTCGAAGCTCGCGCCGTGCTCGACCAAAGTTTCCTTGCGCTGGCGATAGGCGATGAGGTCGGCGACGGAGACGAGCTTCAGCCCGTGCTTTTCGGCGAAATCGACCACCTGCGGCCCGCGGGTGACGGTGCCGTCATCGTTGACGAGTTCGGAGATCACGCCGATCGGCGGCAGGCCGGCGAGCCGGCAGAGGTCGACGGCGGCCTCCGTATGGCCGGAGCGCATCAGAACGCCGCCTTCGCGGGAGACGAGCGGGAAGATGTGGCCGGGACGGACGAAATCGGCCGCCCCGACATTCGGATTGGCAAGGTTGCGTACCGTCAGCGTCCGGTCGTCGGCGGAGATACCGGTCGTGGTGCCGTGCTTGAAATCGACCGAGACGGTGAAGGCCGTCGTGTGAGCCGAATCGTTCTCGGCTACCATGGCGTTGAGGTTGAGGCGCTTGGCCTCTTCCTTCGGCATAGGCGCACAGACGATGCCTGAGGTATGGCGCACGATGAAGGCCATCTTCTCCGGCGTGGTGTGCACGGCGGCGACGATCAGGTCGCCCTCGTTCTCGCGGTCATTGTCGTCCATGACGACGACGATTTCGCCGGCCTCGAAGGCCCTGATGGCGTCGACGACGCGTTTCTGATCGTAAGACATGGACGCTCCTATTTCAGACGGCCGGTCTGGCCGCGGTCGCGAAGGTAATGATCGGCAATGGCGCAGGCGACCATCGCCTCGCCGATCGGTACGGCGCGGATGCCGACGCAGGGATCGTGCCGGCCCTTGGTGCGGACGTCGACATTCTTGCCGTCGGCATCGATCGACTGGCGTTCGGTCAGGATCGACGAAGTCGGCTTGACGGCGAAACGCGCGACGATCGGCTGTCCCGTCGAGATTCCGCCCAGAATACCGCCGGCATTGTTGGAAAGGAAGATCGGCGTGCCGTCATTGCCCATGCGCATTTCGTCGGCATTGTCTTCGCCTGAGGTTTCGGCGGCGGCAAAACCATTGCCGATCTCGACGCCCTTGACGGCATTGATCGACATCAGCAGCGAGGCGATGTCCTGGTCGAGCTTCGAATAGATCGGTGCGCCGAGACCGGCGGGCACGCCTTCGGCAATCACTTCGACGACCGCGCCGATCGACGAGCCGGCCTTGCGGACGCCGTCGAGATACTCCTCCCAGACAGGCACGATCGCCGCATCCGGAGAGAAGAATGGGTTCTGCCCGATCTGCTCCCAATCCCAGTTGCTGCGGTCGATCTTGTGCTTGCCGATCTGCACCAGCGCGCCGCGCACTGTAACACCCGGTACGACGAGGCGGGCGATGCCGCCGGCCGCAACGCGGGCGGCAGTCTCGCGCGCCGAGGAGCGGCCGCCGCCGCGATAGTCGCGAATGCCGTATTTGAGGTCATAGGTATAATCGGCATGGCCGGGGCGGTATTGCCGGGCGATCTCGCCATAATCTTTGGAGCGCTGGTCGGTGTTCTCGATCAGCATGGAGATCGGGGTACCGGTTGTCGTCATCGTCTCGCCGTCGGCGTCGAGCATGACGCCGGACAGCACCTTCACCAGATCGTCCTCGCGCCGCTGTGTGACGAAGCGCGATTGTCCGGGCTTGCGCTTGTCGAGCCAGACCTGGAGATCTTCGAGCTTGAAGCGCAGCCCCGGAGGGCAGCCGTCGACGACGCAGCCGAGCGCCGGACCATGGCTTTCGCCCCAGGTGGTTACGCGGAAGAGATGACCGAATGTATTGTGCGACATGTGTTCCCACGGCGGCGCCTTGGGCCGGTCGCCGCCGGCCGCGCCATTGCTTGAAAAGGCGCGACACTCATAGGCCAAAAAACCGCCGAGGCAAAAGCCTTTCTTTGCGTCAAACCGGCAGTGGCGGAAATGCTGTTTCCGTCCTTGCAACGGAAGGGCCGTCACGAAGCCCGAAGGAAAAGGCGTGGTTAACGCAGCGTCTTGATTATGTTTAAAATGCGATTCATCAATTGGGCGGGAAAAGCCATCCTTACGGGCAATTTTCGCCATATTCAGGAGATTATCTGTGGCCAGTGTTCTCGTGCAGCGTTTCAAGAGGATTGTTGCCATGCGTTTCGTCGTCGCCACGCTTTTGGCCACAGCAAGTTTCCTGTCGCCGATGAGCGGTTTCGCCGAGAGCGCCGATGTCGAGGCGACGATCAAGAAGGTCGACACGGCCAATCTGGTGCTGACGCTCGACGACGGCAAGACCTATCAGGCACCGGAGGAGTTCAACTTCGACGGCCTCGAAGCCGGCGTCAAAGTGATCGTGTTTTATACCGAAGTTGACGGCAAGCGCGTCATCAACGATCTCGATATCGTCAAATAGGCGCCTAACACCCAGATCGGCGTATAAAGTTCAGTTTTATTCAGTTACATATGTACACTGTGACGCGGCGATGGATGCCGGCCGCGCGGAACAATCGCGTCCGTTATGGAGAATGGTCTATGAAGCACGCCTCGATCATAGTGCGCGCGGATTGGGATGAAGAGGCTGGCGTTTGGGTTGCCAGCAGCAACGATATCGAAGGGCTGGCCGTTGAGGCAGATACCCTCGAAGCCCTGGAGCCGAAGGTTGTCGCAGCGATCACCGACCTTTTCGAGCTGAACGGTTTTACCTCGAGCCTGCCGGAGATCCCCATTCACATCATGGCCGAGCAGCTCGTTCGCATTCCCAATCCTTCCTATTGAGCGCATGGCCGGCTATCTCCGTGAGCTCAAAGAATTACTGCTGAAAGCCGGCTGCGAATATGTGCGGCCGGGAAAGGGCGACCATGAAATCTGGTAGAGCCCGATTTCTGGCCGTCATTTCACGGTCGATCATGGTGTAAAATCCCGCCACACGGCGAATGAAACGCTAAAACAGGCCGGACTTCCGAAGGCATTCTGATCGAGACGCCGACGAGGCCTACAGCCAGACGATCGTCCGGTCACTGGTGTCGATCCTGACGATCTGGTCCTGCGGGATGCCGCCTTCGGCAGCGCTGCTTTTCGGCAGGTCGGCGATCATCTGGAAAAACGTGCGAATGACGCCGCCATGGGTGACGCAGACCGTCGGGCGGTCGACGGAGCGCAGCCATGCGCCGGTGCGCCAGGAGAGGATTTCGTAGCTTTCCGCATCATCGCCGGGCGGGATGAAATCCCATTTCGAGGCGTTGCGTTCGGCCACTCGCTCGGCCTGCGTCGCCCTCAGTTCCTTGAGTGTCGAACCCTCCCAATCGCCGAAGGAAATCTCCACCAGTCTCGGATCGGTGCGATAGGCAAGCGGCGGCAGGCCCATGGCGGCGCGCATGATTTCCATGGTCGCGCGCGTGCGCCCGAGCGGGCTTGCGACGAAATCAAACTCGCCAACCGTCTCGCCAAGAATTTCCGCAAGCGCGATACCGTTCCGCCGGGCCTGTTCCAGGCCGATGGCGTTCATCGGAACGTCCTTCTGACCCTGCAGGCGGCGCTCGGCATTCCAGTCCGTCTGACCGTGTCTGATCACATAGATAAGCACGGTCCAGACTCCGGAGGCATTTAGTCCTTGACGACCGAAATATCGGGCGCGTCGACCGCCTTCATGCCGATGACATGATAACCGCTGTCGGCATGGTGCACTTCACCGGTGACCGAGCGCGACAGGTCGGACAGTAGATAGAGGCCGACATCGCCGACTTCCTCGATGGTGACGGTGCGGCGCAGCGGGGCGTTATATTCGTTCCACTTCAGGATATAGCGGAAATCGCCGATGCCGGAGGCGGCGAGCGTCTTGATCGGCCCGGCCGAAACGGCGTTGACGCGGATGTTCTGCGGCCCGAGGTCGACGGCGAGATATTTGACGCTGGCTTCGAGGGCGGCCTTGGCGACACCCATGACGTTATAGTTCGGCATCACCTTCTCGGCGCCGTAATAGGTCAGCGTCAGCATCGAGCCGCCTTCCGTCATCAGCTTCTCGGCGCGGCGTGCGACCGAGGTGAAGGAGTAGACGGAAATCTGCATCGTCTTGTTGAAATTATCGGGCGAGGTGTCGATGTACCGGCCGGTCAGCTCGTCCTTGTCGGAAAAGCCGATCGCGTGCACGAGAAAATCGATCTTGCCCCAGAGCTTTTCGACATTCTCGAAAACCGCGTCGATGGTGGCTTCGTCGGCGACATCGCAATGGCCGACCAGCGTCGCGTCGATTTCGGCGGCGAGCGGCTCGACACGCTTCTTCAGGGCATCGCCCTGATAGGTGAGCGCAACCTCTCCGCCCTGCGCATGAATGGCCTTGGCAATACCCCACGCAATCGAACGATTGTTGGCGACACCCATGATGACGCCGCGTTTGCCTGCCATGAGGCCGGATGCTTGAGCCATATTTCGCTCCCTAGGATTCTGATCGATCCTGCCTATGGCATAGGCCGTTAATCGGTTCAAGCTTGGCCTGGATCATCAACTGTTAGGGATCGTAACAAAGGGTGCGAATGTCATAAAAATTTCACAGGAACAGGCCTTCGCGCATGCTCCGCATGAGATCGGTGATCTTGTCGTCGGGTTTTTCCCACAGGATGATGCGCAATTCGACGACGAGATCGCCTCTGCTGCCGTCTTCACGCGGCAATCCCTGGCCGGGAATCGCGATCGTCTTGTCCGAGCCCGACCATGCGGGAACGGTGATGTACAAAGGCCCGGCCGGGCCGTCGATGTGTGCTTCGGTGCCGAGCACGGCATTTTCGATGCTGATCGGCAGCACGGCGTGCAGGTCGAAACCGTCGACGGTAAAGCGCGGGTCGGGGGCGATGCGGATATTGACGACGGCGTCGCCGCGCTGCATGCCCGGCAGCTTGAAGCCCTGTCCCTTGAGCCTGATCTCGTGACCATCGGTCGTGCCCGCCGGTAGCGCGAAGCCGATTTCGCGGCCCTCCGGCAACGATGCGGTGATCCAGCCGCTCTTCAGCACGTCGTCGATCGTGACCGTCGCCGTCGTCACCTCGTCAGGCGCTTTCTCCATGCCGGTATCCTTGGCGCCGGTGAAACGGCGCACCAGCGATGTCAGGATGCTGAGCGGCAGCGACAGGTTGGCGCCGGCATTATTTGACGTCTCGCCGGGTTCCTCGTCGGCTTCGGCGGCCTCGCCATCCATGCGCTTACCCGCTTCGGCATGTGTCTGGCCCTGTGTTTGCTGAGAATGCGTCTGCTGATTCTGTGTTTGCTGATTCTGGGCCTGCTGGTTCGGGGCCTGCTGGGCGCGGCCTTGCGTCTGGCCGCCCGCCGCAGCGCGCGCCTGCGCGCCGAAAATGCGTTCCACCATCTCCTCGGCGCCTTCGCCGGCACCGGTCTGCTGTCTCTGGCAGTCGGCCGCGACCTTCTGGGCAGCCCGGGCAAGCTCTTCCATCACCCGCTCGGCATTGGCCTGCGCCGCCTTGGCGCGAGCCGCGGCCTCGCGCGCAGCCTGGCGCTGCTGCATGATCGTCTGTTCCTGCTTCTTGGCTTCCGCCATCCGCACGGCATTGTCGAACAGGCTGCGTTTGCGCGGGTCTCTCAGCGTTTCGTAGGCGCGGCCGATCTCGGCGAACCGAGCCGTCGCCGTCGGATCGCCTTGGTTGTGATCGGGATGGGCTGCTTTGGCCATGTTGCGCCAGGCCGCCTTGATCTCGTCTGCCGCCGCGTCGCGCTTGACGCCCAGAATTTTGTAAGGATCGCGCATGTCAAAACCGCCGGTGTTGCGATGCGGGCGCCTGTCCTTGCCCGGCATCCCCGCCCAATATCGAAGTCCAATATCAACATGTGAGGCGCCACCGGCTGCAAAGGCAGGGAGAGCCACTCTCAAAGCCGATCGTGCGGCCGAGTTGCTAATCACTTCTTATTTCTGTGGGGGGATGGGGAGTGTTTTGCCGTAAATGGTTAGCTCTTTGCTAAGCATTCTCCACAAAGCCGGCGGCCGTTAACCTGTCGCGCGCCGAATCGCAGATTGAATCCTGCCGGATCAGCTTTCCCGCCGGAGATTAACTTTCCGGCTGGAAGCTCAAGAGCTGCCAATTGCCGCCGCCGACGAGGCAGGTCTTGCCGTAGAATTTGGCGATGCCGACATAGGAATGCCGCGTCGTGCGGAACTGCCTGCAGACCTGGCCCGATTCGTTGTTTTCGACGATCGTGTCGATGACGCCGGCGCTGCCGGTGGATGCATTCGCCCAGGGAAGCGGCTGGCCCTCGAGCTTGTTGACATCGGCCGACGTCACGGCGTTGCGCACCGTCATTTCGTCCGAGAGGGTGTCGGTGCTCGGCGGCGTCTGCGGCACGGTGCCGGTGGCCACCGACCGATCGACCTTGGCTTCGCTCAGGAAATCCATCCCGCCCGCAAGGCAGCCGGAGAGCGACAGCATTGCGGCGCCGACAACCAGGAAGACGCTGCTGCGTTGCCGCAGGCCCTTTGTATGGCGATATGACTTTGCTATGACTTCCACCCTGCGTCCTGTCCAGTTATCAAAAGCTGGGCGAGTTTTGAATAATCCGGGGCATTTGAACCAATATGTCGGCAAACGAGTTAACAAGCGGTGACTTTACCGAAAGTGGCGAGCCCTTCAAGCTCTTTGCCGAATGGCTGAAGAAAGCGGAGGCCTCCGAACCGAACGATCCCAATGCCGTGGCGCTGGCAACGGTCGACGAGCATGGTCTTCCCAATGTCCGCATGGTGCTCCTGAAGGGATTCGACGATGACGGTTTCGTCTTCTACACCAATTTCGAGAGCCAGAAAGGTCGCGAAATCTTGGGGCAGAAGAAAGCCGCCATGTGCTTCCACTGGAAAAGCCTGCGCCGCCAGGTGCGGTTGCGCGGGCCCGTCGAGATCGTGAGCGACGCCGAAGCCGACGCATATTTCAAGACGCGGGCGCGCGGCAGCCGCATCGGCGCCTGGGCCTCCAAACAATCGCGTCCGCTCGAAAGCCGATTCGCGCTGGAGAAGGCGGTGGCCGAATACACCGCCCGCTACGCGATTGGCGAGATACCCCGGCCTCCCTATTGGTCGGGCTTCCGCATCCGGCCGACCTCGATCGAATTCTGGAAAGATCAGAATTTCCGCCTGCATGACCGCATCGAATTCCGACGACCGTCGCCGGTCGGAGCGTGGGAAAAGGTGCGGATGTATCCCTGACCGCTTACCGACCCATCAGCTTCAGCGGAATGCCGGAGGCAAGCGCCGAGACGTAGCGCCGCTTCTGGTAGAGGCCGTTCAGCGACATACGCGGGAGATAGTTGTTCGTACCGGCTGCCGGCAGCCCCGGTTGCGTGGTGACGGCGACCGAAAAGCCCAGCCGGCCGGCAATCGCCGCCTCGCGGGCGGTCGCAGCTTCAGGCGTGCCGTAGGGATAGGCGATCGCGGCGGGACGGACGCCGGTCAGCGCCTCGACGTAATCGGCCGAAACCTCCATCTCGATCCGCGCTTCGGCCTCCGAGAGCCGGGCAAGGGCGCGATGGCTGATCGTATGGGCGCCGAGCGCTGCAAGCGGATGTCGGGCGAGCCGCTGCAATTGCGCCGGCACCATCACCAGATCGCGCACGATATCGGTCGGCTCGATGCCGTTTTCCCGGGCGAGCATATCGAGAGTGGCAACGGCGCGCGCCTCGTCGAAGCGGTGGATATACCGGGCGAAGCGGTCGAAGGCATCCCATTGCTGCCACCGCCCGTCGAGCGCCAGCCGCTCGCTGCCGCGGCCGAAATCGAAGCGGATTTCTTTTGCCTGGCGCAACAGGACGGCGAGCGTTTCCCACCAGATGCTGTGGGAGCCTTCGGCAAAACCCTTGGTGACGAACACGGTGAAAGGTGTCCGATGCCGCTCGAATACCGGCAGCGCATGCTCCATGTTGTCGATGTAGCCGTCGTCGAGCGTAAAGGCCGCAAACGGTCTGCCGCCCTCCGGCTCGGACAACAGCGCCGGCAGCTCGTTAAGCGGCACGAAGCGATAGCCATCGCGGGTCAGCCGCCGCAGTGCGGCATCGAGAAAGTGCGGGGTGATTTCGAGATGCGCGTTCGGCGCAAAAGTCTCTGCGCGCTGCGGGCGGACATGATGCAGCGTGAAGATGACCCCGCGCCCGCGCGCCTGGCGCATGAGGCCGGCCGCGGCGATCAACCAGGACACCTCGAGCCCGGCGCCGATCGCCGCCCTTTTTGCCAATCGCTTCAATTGCCCCGTCATGCGCCGCCCATTGCTTTTGCGGCAAACTAGCAACCGCAGCTTAAGCCTTGCTCCCGATTTTGCACAACTTCTTTCGTTTTTTGTTAACCAAGACGGTGAAAAGGCTAGAAAAATGGTAGGCGTTGCCGCAAAGTCGCGCCAAACTTGCGGCTTCTGTCACATTACGACACATGGCCGGCCCGATCGAGAGCCAGCGCATCAGGGGGAACTCCATGAGAAAGCTTTTGGCGGCTGTTTTGACCGTAACGCTGGCCGTTTCGGCGCCGCTTGCGGCTCTTGCCGGTAGCGCCTCGCTGATCCTCGATGCCCGGACCGGCAAGGTGCTGGCATCAGAAAACGCCGATACGCTCAACCATCCGGCCTCGCTGACGAAGATGATGACGCTCTATCTCACCTTCGAGGCGCTGAAACGCGGCAAGATCGCCTGGGATACGCCGATCAAAATGTCGAAATACGCTGCCGCGCGGCCGCCGACCAAGCTCGGCGTCAAGGCGGGCGGCACCATCACGGTGCGCGAGGCGGTCTATGGCATGATCGTCAAATCCGCCAATGACGCCGCCGCCGCCATGGCCGAGACGCTCGGCGGCTCGGAGAGCGGTTTTGCCCGGATGATGACGGCCAAGGCCCGCCAGCTCGGCATGAGCCGCACCGTCTTCGTCAATGCATCGGGCCTGCCGAACAGCAGCCAGGTGACGACGGCGCGCGACATGTCGACGCTCGGCGTGGCGCTGATGAAGAATTTTCCCAACGAATACCGCCTGTTTTCGATGGCGAGCTTCAACTTCCGCGGCAAGACCGTGCGCGGCCACAACAATCTCATGTACCGCTACCAGGGCATGGACGGCATCAAGACGGGTTATACCAACGCGTCGGGCTTCAATCTCGTCAGCGCCGTCAGGGACGGCAACCGCCGTGTCGTCGGCGTCGTGCTCGGCGGCCGCACCGCCCGCAGCCGCGATGCCAGGATGGAGGCACTGCTCGACCGCTATCTCGGCCGCGCCTCGTCATCAGGCGGCGCCAGGCTGATGGCGAGCGTCGGCGCCAGGGAGCCGGTGGAAGTCGCTTCCGCGTCTGACGCTTCCGACGTTCCGGTGCCGCTCAACGCGCAGCGCCCGGACGAAGATCTCGCAACAAAGAGCTTGGCTTATGCCGATGACGCCGTCGTGCCGATGGAGCGTCCGGTCGCGATGGACGAGATTCTGAATGCCGGCAAGGCCGTCAAGGCTCCGGCCGAGAAGACCGATGGAACCTGGCAGATCCAGATTTCGGCCGCGCCGAGTGCCGATGCGGCGCGAGCGCTTCTTGCACAGGCACAGTCGGAAGGCGGCGCGCCGCTGGTTTCCGCGTCGCCCTACACTGAGGCGGTCGGAACGGGCGCCAACAAGATCTATCGCGCCCGCTTTGTCGGCTTCGCCAGCAAGGATGCCGCCGTCTCCGCCTGCGATGCGCTGAAGCAGCGCTCCTACGACTGCATGCTGCTGCCGGACCACGGCTGATCGCCGCACCCAGCCAATCCACTCTGGACAAGCATCGGGAATCAGCGTCTCTTCCATAAACAGAAGGGGAACGCCGATGTTGAGATCGCTTGCCGACCAGTTCGAAACCTCATCAGCCAAATATGCCGCGGCCAACGGCATCGAACGCGACGCCGACTGGTTTCTGTTGAAGCTGCAGGAGGAGGTCGGCGAACTCACCCAGGCCTGGAACCGGCTGACCGGCCGCGGTCGCCGCAGGGAGCGGACGCAGGAAGAGCTCGACCGCGACCTCGCCGACGAGACCGCCGACCTGCTCGGCCATATCCTGCTTTTTGCCCGCCGCAACGACATCGACCTTGCCGCCGCGATCGAACGGAAGTGGCGGTTTCAGCCGGCGCAGACACTGGAGGCGTAAGCACTCCGGCATCGCGCATCCGGATCCGAGAGATCGCGACCGACTTTAGAAGATTGCGCTCAATCCGGTTACCAGCCAGAACGAAAGCGCCGAAATCATCGCGGCGGCGGGCAGGGTGATGATCCACGCCACCACGATATTGCCCGCCAGACCCCAGCGGACCGCAGACATGCGCCTTGCAGCGCCGACGCCGACGATGGCGCCGGTTATGGTGTGGGTGGTGGAAACCGGAATGCCGAGCCAGGTGGCGCCGAAGAGCGTCAAGGCGCCGCCCGTTTCGGCGCAGAATCCTTGCATCGGGTTCAGCCTGGTGATCTTCGAGCCCATCGTATGGACGATGCGCCAGCCGCCGAACAAGGTGCCGAGCGCCATCGCCGCCTGGCATGAAATCACCACCCAGAGCGGCACGTGGAAGCTGCCACCGAGATAGCCCTGCGAGTAAAGAAGCACGGCAATGATGCCCATGGTCTTCTGGGCATCATTGCCGCCATGACCGAGCGAATAGAGCGACGCCGACACGAATTGCAGGAAACGGAAGGACCGATCGACCGCAAATGGCGTTTGCCGGATGAAGATCCAGGTCACCGCCAGGATGAGGAACAGTGCCAAAAGAAAACCGATCATCGGCGACATGACGATGGCGGCGGCGGTCTTGAGAAGACCGCTCCAGACGATCGCGCTCAAGCCGGTTTTGGCAAGGCCCGCACCGACCAGCCCGCCGACCAGAGCATGGGATGAACTGGAGGGAATGCCGAAGACCCAGGTCACGACATTCCAGACGATGGCGCCAATCAAGGCCGCGAAAATCACTTGCGGCGTGACGATCGCCGGATCGATGATGCCGGTCCCGAGCGTCTCGGCCACATGCAGGCCGAAGAATAGGAAGGCGATGAAATTGAAGAATGCCGCCCAGAAGACCGCATATTGCGGCCTCAGGACCCGTGTGGAGACGATTGTTGCGATCGAGTTGGCCGCATCATGCAGGCCATTGAGAAAATCGAACAGCAGCGCGACGCCGATCAGGCCGACAAGAAGCGGAAGAGCGAGTGCGACATCCATCAGACATTCTCGATCACGATGCCGCTGATCTCGTTGGCGACGTCCTCGAAACGGTCGACCACCTTCTCCAGCTCGCCGTAGATTTCGCTGCCGATCATATAGGCCATTGCATTGCCGCCGCCGTGCCGGCGGAACAGATCCTTGAGCCCCTGCTCGTGCAACTCGTCGGAGCGACCTTCCACCCGCGTGACCTGCTCGACGATGGCAGAAAGCCGCGGCGCATTGGCGCTCATGCGATCAAGCAACGGAATGGCCTCGGCAATGAGATTGGCAGCTTCCACAACAGTCTTGCCCATCTCCTGCATCCCCGGATCGAAGCTGGTCTGCTCGAAGAGCCGGATGGTTTTGACGGTCTTGTGCATCATGTCGATCGCGTCATCCATGGATTGGATGAGATCCTTGATGTCGCCGCGATCGAAAGGTGTGATGAAGCTCCGCCGGACGGCCTGCATGACTTCGCGCGTTATATCGTCGGCCTGATCTTCCAGCCGCACGATCGTTTCGCATTGACGCTCGATCTCTATTCCCGACAGCAACCTGTCCAGAGCCTGTGCGGCGTCGACGATCGTTCTGGAATGTTGTTCGAAAAGGACGAAGAACCGGTCTTCGCGCGGCATCAACTTTCGAAACCAACCCAGCATGAACACCTCGTGATCTTTGGTCTGCGCTATAGGCGACAAGCCGTCCTAAACCGTATCCCATTGAAGAGATAGGGGTGAATTTCAGTTTATGACAGATTTGTGACAGTCGCCCTTGAAATAGAGATATAGTTGAGGAACATTGCGGGGAGCCGAACACTGGTTCAGCATCCCAAGCTTCTTTTTCACGATTGATCTATCGCTCAGGAGATTACCATGGCTTCCGCCACCAATGCTGGCCGGCCCGCGGCGGCTGAAGCCGATGCCGAAGAAAGCTAGATCCTATCTTGGCCGGCTGGCAAGCGCGACCGATCAGCTCTTAAGGGGAGAAGCAATCGAGCAGTTTGCGGCGATCTGCTATCGAAAAGTCGGCGACAACTTGGTTGAGGTCCTGCTGATCACATCGCGCGACAGTGGCCGCTGGATCATTCCCAAGGGCTGGCCTATTACGAAGCTTCCGCCCCACCAGGTCGCCGAGCGCGAGGCTTGGGAGGAGGCCGGGGTGAAGGGTAAGGCCAGGAAGCGCCCCTTTGGCTTCTACACCTATATCAAGACGCTGGCCAACGGGGAACGCGTTCCTTCCGTCGTTCAGGTCCATCTCTTGCAAGCTAAAAAAATAGACGAGAATTTTCCGGAGGAAAAACAACGAAACAGCCGATGGCTCCCGCCGCTCGAAGCCGCCGCTCTCGTCCGCGAGCCCGAACTGAAAAGCTTGCTCGGCAAGGTTGAAAGAGCGGTGGTGAAGCCGCCTAAAGCCTGATGCCGAATGTCGGGATGGCTCCAGCTCTTTCGTCAGCCGACCTTGTAGCGATAGAACTTGCTGTCCACCGCCATCAGCGGAAACGAGCGGGGCAGGGCCCCCTTGGTGATCTCGGTAAAGCCGTTCTTCTCGTAGAAGCGATGGGCGGCGACGAATTTGTCCGTCGTGCCGAGGAAGATATCGGTAAGGCCGGCATCTCTGGCGTGATCGAACAGACGCTCGAGAAGCCGCGCCGCTACGCCGTGTTCGCGACCGCGAACCTCGGCGGCGACGAACATCTTGCGCAGTGCCGCCTGATTGTTGCCGATGTCCTTCAGCCCAAGCGTGCCGACGATCGCGCCGTCCTTGACGGCGACCCAGAACTCACCTTTGCCGGACTGATAGAAATCCGGGATGACCCTGAGATCCGGCTGGGCATCGGCTGTGATGTCGATGCCGAACTCCTCGCGCTGGATCGGCAGGATCACCGACAGCACGTCATCGGCATCGCCTTCGGCAAAGGGTCTGATTTCGATCGCTGCCATCATGAAATCCTCAGCCTCAGGTCTGCGTGCCGCCGACGGTGATCTGATCCATGCGCAGATGCGGCTGGCCGACGCCGACCGGAACCCATTGGCCGGCCTTGCCGCAATTGCCGATGCCGGTATCGAGCTTCATGTCGTTGCCGATCATCGACACCCGCTTCATCGCATCCGGGCCGTTGCCGATCAGCATCGCGCCCTTGATCGGCGCGCCGAGCTTGCCGTTTTCGATCAGATAGGCCTCGGTGCAGCCGAAGACGAATTTGCCCGAGGTGATGTCGACCTGGCCACCGCCGAAGGAGACGGCATAGATGCCCTTCTTCACCGAGGCGATGATTTCATCCGGCGTCTTGTCGCCGCCGAGCATATAGGTGTTGGTCATGCGCGGCATCGGCACGTGGGCATAACCCTGCCGGCGGCCGTTGCCGGTGGGCGCCATGCCCATCAGCCGGGCATTCTGCCGGTCCTGCATGTAGCCGACGAGCTTGCCATTCTCGATCAGCACGTTGTAGCCGGACGGCGTGCCCTCGTCGTCGATGGTGATCGAGCCGCGGCGGTTGTCGATCGTCCCGTCGTCGACGACGGTAACGCCGGGAGCGGCGACGATCTGGCCGAGAAGCCCGGCAAAGGCCGACGTCTTCTTGCGGTTGAAATCGCCTTCCAGCCCGTGGCCGACGGCCTCATGTAGCATCACGCCCGGCCAGCCGGAGCCGAGAACGACGTCCATGGTGCCGGCCGGCGCATCGATCGCTTCCAGATTGACGAGTGCCTGGCGCAGCGCCTCGTCGGCGACGTATTGCCAGCTGCCCTCGGCAATGAAATCGCCGAAGCCGATGCGCCCGCCGCTGCCGTAGGAGCCGCTCTCCTGCCGCTCGCCTTCACCGACGACGACGGAAATGTTGATGCGGGTCATCGGCCGGATGTCGCGCACGCGATGGCCGTCGGCACGCAGGATGTCGACGACCTGCCAGCTCGCCGCGACCGAGGCCGTGACCTGCCGCACCTTGTCGTCCTTGCCTCTAAGATAGGCGTCGATATCCTGCAGGACCTTGACCTTCTCCTGGAAGCTCGGCTGGCCGATGGGGTTCTGGTCGCCGTAGAATTTCTTGTTGGTGCCCTGGGGAGCGGCGGCATAGGCGCCGGAATAGCCGCGCGTCACCGCGCCGACCGCATCGGCCGCCCGCTTCAGCGCCGCCACCGAAAGGTCGCCGGCATGGGCATAACCCACGGCTTCGCCGGCAACGGCGCGCAGCCCGAAACCTTGTTCCGTATTGAAGCTGCCGCCCTTCAGCCGGCCATTGTCGAAGGTCAGCGCCTCGGCCTGGGCATGCTCGATAAACAGCTCGCCGTCATCGGCGCCGGCGAGCGCCTGGGCGACGAGACCACGCATCGTGGCTTCGTCGGCATCGAAAAGCGTCAGGAGATCGGTGGTCATGGTCTGGCTCCAATGGGCATGCGGGAATGCGCTTACTCACCTAGATAGGGCTCCAACTGATAAAGAGTGAAGCCCTGTCGCGGAATATTCTGTGTCAGGCAAGATTTCTAGGAGAAGGTGCCCGGCGGGTGGGACGAAGAAGCGCGCGGCATATCTCTTCTCCCCCTCGGGGAGAATGTGCCGGCAGGCGGGTGAGGGGGGCACACGGCACACCCTCTCAACTCCTGTCCAACCACGCCGATGGCAGCGACTCTAAGACAGTCGAGACCATGCCAGTGCGGCCGAAGTCCGGATGAACGTTCTTCCTATTGGAAGGCCGGCTTTGCGGCCCCCTCATCCGCCCTCCGGACACCTTCTCACCGAGGGGAGAAGAGGGACCGACAGGCCGCGGTACATATCAGCAGCCCTCAAGGCAGGGCGTCGAAACCTTCGGCGAAGCCCTTGAGGTCGACGGGGATGCCGATGCCTTCTTCCGGGGTCTGGAAGACGATGAAGGTGGCCTGGGCGCCGCTGCGGAAGGTCTTGAGCAGTTCGTCCTCGAGCACGACCTCGGCATAGCAGCCATCGGCGAAGCAGCGGACGAAGTAGGCGCGGCCGATATCCTTGCCGTCGACATTGAGGCCGAGGCCGTTCGGCAGGAGCACGCCGAGCGGCGCCAGTACGCGCAGGATCTTCGATTTGCGATCGGCCGTCTTCAGCACGACGACGGAAAGCCCGACCTCCGGCCGGTCCTCGGCGATGACGTTCTGCATCAGCGCGCATTGTTCCGTCGCCGCGCCGGCCGGCTTGTCGCAGACGACAGACCAGGCGCCGTGGTTTGATTTCACCGTGCCCGGCGCCTGCGGCTGGGTCTGGCCGGGCGTCACCTGGATATTCGGGTTGGCAGCCGGGGGCTGCTGCGCCGGGGCAGGGGTGGCCGGTGCTGGTGTGGTGGGTTGGGCTGGGGAAGGGGCGGGTTGCTGTGCGAAGACGGGCGTCGTCGCTGCGGCCGCGATGCTGGCAGTCACGAGAAGCGACCGCGCGAGGGAACGGAAACCCATGGAAACCTCTGGATATCGAATCATTGCGGCTATTGTTGAAGCTGCCCACCGGAAATGAAAAGCCCCACCCCGTGAAAACCGGGGGACTGCGGCAGAAATTGGACCTTTGTCAAATAATGTACGGGGGGGCGGATCGGCGGGAAAGGGCATTTTTCATATGCCGATGAAAAACTTGGGATGTTTTGCCGTTCGGCCTGCCTGTGCTTTAAGCAAAAATGCCGCATAGACAATTGCTCCTGCCTGTTGCGGCAAATGCCAAACTGTGGTTTGAAGCGCTGAAGATGGCAAGGATTCTGCGTTCGATTTTGCAGGTCAAGCGCTCGAGGGAGATAATAAGGTGATGAAGAAGGCTTATGCAGCTCTGACCGCACTGGTCTGTCTGCTTTTTGCTTCCGGCACATATGCCGACCAGCCGACGCCGTGGCAGGCGACGCTGCAGCCGGCGGCGACGCCGATTATGCGGGAAATTCATTGGTTCGAACAATATACCCTGTGGTTTATCGTTCCGATCACGCTCTTCGTTCTGATCCTGCTCATCGTCGTCTGCTTCAAGTTCCGCGCCGGCGCCAATCCGGTTCCGTCGCGCACGAGCCACAATACGCTGATCGAGGTCATCTGGACCGTGGGGCCGGTCCTGGTGCTGCTCTTCCTCGCCATTCCCTCGTTCAACCTTCTGACGGCGCAGCTGACGCTGCCCGAAAATCCTGACGTGACGATCAAGGCGACCGCCACCCAGTGGCAGTGGAACTATGAATATGAAGGGTCGGGCGACAGCCCGCTGGCCTTCGATTCCTACCTCTTGAAGGATCAGGATCGCGCCGCCGCCGGCAAGGAAGACAAGTCGGTCTATCCGAGACTTCTCGCCGTCGACAACGAGCTGGTGCTGCCGGTCAACAAGACGGTCCGCGTTCTCGTGACGTCTGCGCCGACCGACGTCATCCATGCTTTCGCCATGCCGTCCTTCGGCATCAAGATCGACGCCGTGCCGGGCCGCCTGAACGAGACCTGGTTCAGGGCCGAGCGCGAGGGCCTGTTCTATGGCCAGTGTTCCGAGCTCTGCGGCAAGGACCATGCGTTCATGCCGATCGCCATCCGCGTCGTCTCCGAGGACAAGTACAAGCAGTGGCTGACCACGGCCGCCAGCGACCTGCCCGGCGCCTACAAGACACTCATGGCCGCAACCGATGGTCCCGCCAAGACCGTCGACGTTGCCGAAGCACAGTAATTAAAGGGGATCGGGACAATGGCTGGACCTTCCGCTCACGACGATCATTCTCACGCCCACCACGACCATGCGCATGATGATCACGATCACCATGATCACGGGCATAAGCCGAGCTTTGTCAATCGCTGGCTGTTCTCGACCAACCACAAGGACATCGGCACGCTCTACCTGATCTTCGCGATCATCGCCGGTATCATCGGCGGCGCGCTGTCGGTGGCCATGCGCATGGAGCTGCAGGAGCCGGGCATCCAGATCTTCCACGGCCTGGCCTCGATGGTCTACGGCTATGAGGGCGATGCCGCCATCGACGGCGCCAAGCAGATGTTCAACATGTTCACGACGGCGCATGCGCTGATCATGATCTTCTTCATGGTCATGCCGGCGATGATCGGCGGTTTTGCCAACTGGATGGTGCCGATCATGATCGGCGCCCCGGACATGGCTTTCCCGCGCCTGAACAACATCTCCTTCTGGCTGATCGTTCCGGCCTTCGCGCTGCTCCTGCTGTCGATGTTCGTCGAAGGCCCGGCTGGCGCCTACGGCACCGGCGGCGGCTGGACCATGTATCCGCCGCTGGCAACGAGCGGCACGCCGGGACCGGCGGTCGACCTGGCGATCTTCGCGCTGCATATTGCCGGCGCCTCGTCGATCCTCGGCGCGATCAACTTCATCACCACGATCCTCAACATGCGCGCGCCCGGCATGACGCTGCACAAGATGCCGCTGTTTGCCTGGTCGGTGCTGATCACCGCCTTCCTGCTCTTGCTATCGCTGCCGGTTCTGGCAGGCGGCATCACCATGCTGCTGACCGACCGGAACTTCGGCACCTCCTTCTTCTCGCCGGAAGGCGGCGGCGACCCGATCCTCTACCAGCACCTGTTCTGGTTCTTCGGTCACCCCGAGGTCTACATTCTCATCCTGCCGGGCTTCGGCATGATCAGCCACATCATTTCGACCTTCTCGAGGAAGCCGATCTTCGGTTATCTCGGCATGGCCTACGCCATGGTCGCGATCGGCGCCGTCGGCTTCGTCGTCTGGGCCCACCACATGTACACGGTCGGTCTGTCGCTCGATGCGCAACGCTACTTCGTCTTCGCCACGATGGTCATCGCCGTTCCGACGGGCGTGAAGATCTTCTCCTGGATCGCGACGATGTGGGGCGGCTCGATTTCGTTCCGCACCCCGATGATCTGGGCGATCGGCTTCATCTTCCTGTTCACGGTCGGCGGCGTTACCGGCGTCCAGCTTGCCAATGCCGGTCTCGACCGTTCGCTGCATGACACCTATTACGTCGTGGCGCACTTCCACTACGTTCTGTCGCTCGGCGCCGTCTTCGCGATCTTTGCCGGCTGGTACTACTGGTTCCCGAAGATGACCGGCTACATGTACAACGAGTTCCTCGGCAAGCTGCATTTCTGGGTCATGTTCATCGGCGTCAACCTGGTGTTCTTCCCGCAGCACTTCCTCGGCCTCGCAGGCATGCCGCGCCGCTACATCGATTATCCGGATGCCTTTGCCGGCTGGAACTACGTGTCCTCCGTCGGTTCCTACATCTCGGCCTTCGGTGTGCTGATCTTCCTCTTCTCGGTCTTCGAAGCCTTCGCCAAGAAGCGCATCGCCGGCGAAAATCCGTGGGGCGAGGGTGCGACGACGCTGGAATGGCAGCTGCCTTCGCCGCCGCCTTATCACCAGTGGGAACAACTGCCGCGCATCAAGTAAAGCGCGCGGAAAACCGGACGCCGCACTCGATACGGCGTCCGGCATGAGTAAATTCAGGACGGAATGATGACGGTTATCGACAATCACGAGGCGCTTGCAGAGGACGGCGAAATGTCGGAAGCGAGCGCGCGCGATTATTTCGAGCTCTTGAAGCCGCGGGTCATGTCGCTCGTGGTCTTCACCGCCTTTGCCGGTCTCGTGCTGGCGCCGGGCCACATCAATCCGATCCTCGGCCTGATCGCCATCCTTTGCATCGCCGTCGGCGCCGGCGCCTCGGGCGCGCTGAACATGTGGTACGATGCCGATATCGACGCCGTCATGAGCCGCACCGCCAAGCGCCCGATCCCGGCCGGCCGCGTCGCCCCATCGGAGGCGCTTGCGTTCGGTCTGGTGCTGTCGGGCTTTTCGGTTGTCATTCTCGGCCTTGCCGTCAATTGGCTGTCGGCCGGCATCCTCGCCTTCACCATCTTCTTCTACGCCGTCATCTACACCATGTGGCTGAAGCGTTCGACGCCGCAGAACATCGTTATCGGTGGTGCCGCCGGCGCCTTTCCGCCGATGATCGGCTGGGCCTGCGTGACGAATTCGGTGACGATCGAGAGCACCGTTCTCTTCCTGATCATCTTCCTGTGGACGCCGGCGCATTTCTGGGCGCTTGCCCTGTTCAAGATGCGCGATTACGAGGCCGTCGGCGTGCCGATGCTGCCGAACGTCGCCGGCGAGCGGGTGACCAAGCATCAGATCGTCGCCTATGCGGTGCTGACCGCGATCTGCGCGGTATTGCCATCCGTCCTCGGTTTCGCCAGCTTCGCCTACGGCCTTGTCGCCGCCGCCCTCGGGGCGATCTTCATCTACTGTTCCATCGCCGTCTGGCGCATGCCGGATGGCGATCTGAAGATGATCCCCGCAAAGAAGCTCTTTGCCTTCTCGATCTTCTATCTCTTCGCCGTATTTTCAGCCCTGATGATCGACCGGCTGGCTTCGGTCTTGGTTTCGCACGCTGGAGGTTGGTTCTGATGGATCTGGTCAAGCTCACCGAAAAGCAGATGAAGTCGCGCCGCAATCGCAATATCGCCCTCGGGCTGGTGCTGGCCGGTCTTGTCGTCCTCTTCTATGCGATCACGATCGTGAAGATCGGCGGGGGAATGGCCGGATGAGCGAAAAAGCTGCCGCACCCAGGAAGCAGGGCCGCAACAACGGCGCCGTCGTGTTGATGTGCCTGAGCTTCGTCTTCGGCATGGGCGCGATGAGCTATGCCGCCGTGCCGCTCTACCGCATCTTCTGCCAGGTGACCGGCTATAACGGCACGACACAGCGCGTCGAGCAGATGTCGAGCGTCGTCCTCGACCGCAAGATGCGCGTCACCTTCGACGCCAATGTCGCCCCCGGCCTGCAATGGGATTTCAAGCCGGTCGAGCGCGAGGTCAATCCGAAGATCGGCGAAACCATCCAGGTCAATTTCGTCGCCGAGAACCGCTCGAACGAAACTCAGCGCGGCCAGGCGGTGTTCAACGTCACGCCGGGCGAAGCGGGCGCCTATTTCAACAAGGTTCAGTGCTTCTGCTTTACGGAAACGGATCTGAAGCCGGGCGAGAAGCTGGAAATGCCGGTCGTGTTCTATATCGACCCTGAAATCGTCAAGGCGGTGGAATCGAAGGATATCCATACCGTGACGCTGTCATATACGTTCTACCCGAAAGAGGGTCCGAAGCCTCTCGCTTCGAATGAGGGTGGAGCGGTGAAGATTGAAAAGAAACTTTGATCAAGGCTCGTTTCCGGCTATGCCGGGGGCGAAGTGAGGAAGACATCCGGGGATAGCCACATGGCCGATGCGCATCAGAAGAACCACGACTACCACATCATCGATCCGAGCCCGTGGCCGATTCTCGCCTCGCTCGGCGCCTTCATCATGGCGATCGGCGGCGTCTGCTATATGCGTTACCTGAACGGCGGCTCCTTCAAGCTCGCCGGCGCCGAACTCGCCAATCCCTGGCTCTTCTTTATCGGCCTCGTGCTGGTTCTCTACGTGATGTACGGCTGGTGGGCCGATACGGTAAAGGAAGCCCATGAGGGCTCCCACACCCGCGTCGTCTCGCTGCACCTGCGTTACGGCATGATCATGTTCATCGCTTCGGAAGTGATGTTCTTCGTCGCCTGGTTCTGGGCCTATTTCGACGCCAGCCTGTTTCCGAACGAGGCCATTCAGGCCTCGCGCATGGCCTATACCGGCGGCGTCTGGCCGCCGAAGGGCATCGAAGTCCTCGATCCCTGGCACCTGCCGATCTACAACACCGTCATCCTGCTGCTTTCCGGCACGACGGTGACCTGGGCGCACCATGCGCTGCTGCACAACGACCGCAAGGGCCTCGTTCAGGGCCTGACGCTGACCGTGCTGCTCGGCATCCTGTTCTCCAGCGTGCAGGCCTACGAATATGCCCACGCTCCGTTCGACTTCAAGAATTCGATCTACGGCGCGACCTTCTTCATGGCGACCGGCTTCCACGGTTTCCACGTCCTCGTCGGCACGATCTTCTTGCTGGTCTGCCTGCTGCGCGCGCTGCGCGGCGATTTCACCCCGAAGCAGCATTTCGGCTTCGAGGCAGCCGCCTGGTACTGGCACTTCGTCGACGTCGTCTGGCTGTTCCTGTTCTTCTGCATCTACGTCTGGGGCGGCTGGGGCGCTCCGGTCGCCGCAGGCTGATCGGGACGGAATAAATGAAAAAGGCGGGCTCGGTGCCCGCCTTTTTTGTTGACGATTTCGGCTTTGCCTCGCGAACTTCCTCATACTCCTTCATTGACCCGAGCATCCACGCCGCGAGCATTTTGTTGGTTGCTGGCAGGGTAGGGCAACGGGCCTCGACGAAAGAACGAAAGACGGATCTCTTGGAGTGCTGCGTATGGATGCTCGGCTCAAGGCCGAGCATGACGGAGGTTGAGGGGCACGCTTGGCAAGAGGCGTGAGGCAGGGTGCAAGATGCGAGGTGCCCATCGGCGCTCAGCGACGGATAGAAGCACTACGGCGGCCGATACGCATTCGCGCATATCCGCAGACCCGACCAGGAGGAATGGCAATGCAGATCCCCGATCGATTCCTCGTTGCCGAGACGGAGGGATGGCTGGTGAATCACCGGATCAATTCCGCTCTTCCCGGTTATCTCATGATCAGCTCCAAGACGAACACGAACGATCTGTCGGAGTTGCCCGAGGCAGCTTTAACGGAGCTCGGGCCGCTGCTGGCGAGAGTTCAGAATGCGCTGAAACGGAAACTGAACGCAGGGCGCGTCTACATCGGCCGGTATGGCCATTCCCCCGGTTTTCCGATCCATTTCCACGTGATCCCGATCTATGAGTGGGTGGAGGAATTGTTCTGGAAAGACAGCCGATATCGCGTGCTTCAGAATTTTGCCGATGGACCGGGAGAGACCCCGACGGATGGCGCCGAACTGACCCTGTTCGTCTGGCGCGAATTCTGCGAGCGCGCGGAGCCGCCGCCGGTTCAAGGCCGGTCCGTCGCGGAGACCATTGAATTATTGCGAAGGGCAATGCGATGATACACCGATAGGTCGAGCATCGAGAAGGCGCCATGGTTTTTTGGGCAGCGAGTTTGTTTGCATTGGCGATTGGCTACCTCATCGGTTCCACGCCCACGGGCTATCTTGCCGGGAAACTGCTTAGAGGCATCGATATTCGCGACCATGGCTCCGGATCCACCGGCGCAACGAACGTCTTGCGAACCCTGGGGAAATGGCCTGCGTCGGCGGTGCTTCTGGTGGATGTGCTGAAAGGCGCGGGAGCGATCCTGTTTGCCCGTTGGTTTTATCCGTGGCTCCGCAGAGTGCTGCACGACATGCCGCCGGCCGCACTTGATCTGCAAGCCTGGCTGCCTTGGGCTGTTTGCCTGGCCGGACTTGCCGCATTGCTCGGTCATAGCCGTTCGATCTGGCTGCATTATAAAGGCGGCAAATCCGTCGCTACCGGGCTCGGCCTGTTGCTCGCAATATCCTGGCCCGTCGGTCTTGGCGCCCTTGCGGTTTTTGGCGTCGTGCTCGCCATCTTCAGGATTGTTTCCCTCGGGTCGATGCTGGCGGCTTTGACGGCAATCGCTCTCATCTGCAGCCTCGAGCAGCCCTTGCCCTATCGGTTGCTGGTGATCTCAGGCGGTGCCTATGTGATCATACGTCATCGCGCCAACATTCGCCGTCTGCTGTCAGGGATGGAGCCCCGCCTGGGGCAAAACAGCGCGGAATCGAAAACGGCGTCGCAAAGTTAGAGCGGCGACCTGGGGTTGACGCCCGATGCGTCCGTTGCGCGGCCACAACCGACTGGGTGGAGGGACGGAACGGAAAGGTCGCGGCAAATCTCTTCTCCCCTTGGGGAGAAGGTGCCGGCAGGCGGATGAGGGGGCTACACGGCACCGCGCCCGTAACCGCCTATCCCACTAAAGCGACATGGGCGAGACAATGCTGGCGCGGTCGAACTTCCGCAACGTTTGGAAAGACCTGTTTCTGCGGCCCCCTCATCCGCCCTACGGGCACCTTCTCCCCGCTGGGGAGAAGGGGAGTCGTCAAGCCGCGGCATGCCTTTGCCCATTTGGGCCGCGCCGCTTCTCTCACCGCCCGCCGGCGATCCGTTCGAAGGCAGAGGGTGTGGGAATGCCGAGATCCAATTGGTGGCGGATCGCTTCGGCGCATTCCAGTGTGGTCAGCACCGAGGTATCGACCTCCATGTCGTAGGTCCCGGGGCGATGAACCTCGTCCTGCCAGCGCTGCACCGGTTCGGGGACCGGCATCTCTTCGGAGGCTCTTGCATAGAGTGTCTCGCGCCCTTCTTGCTTGATCTCGCGCCGCTGCATGATCGTCTCGATCGGACAGCGCACGCCGACGAACAGCACGGAGAAACCCTGCAGGCGCCGGGCGCAATCGGGAAGAATGCCGAGCGGCTGCGAGTAGCTGTCGTGATGGCCGAGATCGGCGACCACATTGAGCCCGAATCCAGCATGGATGGCGATGGATTCGTAGAGCGAGGCATAGAGAAACGGCACCAGTTCCTCCAGATCCGGCCGCTCGCCCCCTGGCCTCAGTCCGATGCCGGGCAGGTAGCGCTTCGGCGTCATGGCATTATAGGCGTCGACGCCGAGATTGATCCACGGGCCTTCGAATTCCTCCTGGATCGCACGCGCAATGCTGGATTTGCCGCTTCTGGGCGCACCGTTCAAGATAATGATCTGTCCGGCATGGCTGTCATTGGTCATCAGTCTTCTTCTTCTGTTTGGCGCGAATCGCTCAGGGACGTCGTGCAGGCATTTCCATTCGGGATGCGAATACTTTATGGGAGAGTTAAGGCAGCATGGAATTGTCGGAAGGAATCGCATGAGCGAGGACAGCGCCCATTATCCACCCCTCGATCCGGTGAAAACCGGTTTCAAAGGCTGCTGCCCGCGCTGCGGCCATGGCAAGCTGTTCGATGGCCTGCTCGGCCTGAAGCCGCGTTGCGCCTCCTGCGGCCTGGATTATTCCTTCGCCGATTCCGGTGATGGCCCGGCGGTCTTCGTCATCCTCATCGTCGGCTTCATCATCATCGGCATGGTGCTGTGGCTGCAGGTCAATTACGGGCCGCCGATCTGGGTGCATATCCTCATTTTCGGGCCGCTGACGATCATCCTCTCGCTTCTGACACTGCGCTGGTTCAAGGGCATCCTGATCGCCATGCAGTACCGCCATAATGCCCGCGAAGGACGTCTGAGTGACTGACGTTGATCATGCCGTGGCGCGCCGCCGGCTGCCTGTCATAACCGGCATTCTGGTGCTGATCGCCCTTGCCATCCTGGTTTCGCTCGGCACCTGGCAGCTGCAGCGCCTCCACTGGAAGCAAGGCCTGCTCGATGATATAGCCGCGCGCCAGGCTGCCGCGCCGGTGCCGCTCGCCGATATCGAGGCAATGGCCGCGTCCGGCGGCGACATCGAATACCGCAAGGTCACCGCCACCGGCCGTTATATCAACAATAAGGAGCGGCATTTCTTCGCCACCTGGCACGGCCAGACCGGCTTTTATGTCTACACCCCGCTCGAGCTTGCCGACGGGCGCATTCTCTTCGTCAACCGCGGCTTCGTTCCCTATGAGAACAAGGAACCGGAAATGCGCATGCAGGGCCAGCTGACCGATCAGCAGACGGTCACCGGGCTCGCGCGCGCCAAACTTGCCGGCAAGCCGTCCTGGCTGGTGCCCGACAATGACGTCGCCAAGAACATCTTCTACTGGAAAGACCTCGACGTCATGGCCGAGAGCGTCGGCTTGGAGAAGGCGCGCGTCATCCCGTTCTTCGTCGATGCTGATTCCACCCCCAACCCGGCCGGCCTGCCGATCGGCGGCGTCACCCAGGTGGATCT
This sequence comes from Rhizobium esperanzae, assembly GCF_002204185.1. GTDB lineage: Bacteria > Pseudomonadota > Alphaproteobacteria > Rhizobiales > Rhizobiaceae > Rhizobium > Rhizobium esperanzae. The sequence goes on from NZ_MXPU01000016.1 coordinate 50,029, forward strand.
GCCGAACGATCATCTGCAATATGCCCTGACATGGTACGGGCTTGCCGCCGTGCTCGTCGTTGTGGTGGCGATCTCCTGGTTCCGAAAACCCGGCAAGGCTCCTCGGCAATAGTATCGCTTCAATTCCCGGCCATATTGGGCTAGAGGTCCCTTACTCCCACGCTGAACGGAATTTTGACGGAACGGACATGACTATTGCGGCGAAACCTCCCTTGACGATCAGGCTCTGCGGTCCGCGCGGTTTCTGCGCCGGCGTCGACCGCGCCATCCAGATCGTCGTGCTGGCGCTCAAATCCTATGGCGCGCCGGTCTATGTGCGCCACGAGATCGTCCACAATCGTTATGTCGTCGAAGGGCTGGAGGCCAAGGGCGCCGTCTTCGTCGAGGAGTTGGACGAGATCCCCGCCGAGCATCGCGCCCAGCCGGTGGTCTTCTCCGCTCACGGCGTGCCGAAATCGGTGCCGGAGGATGCGGCGAGCCGCAATCTCTTCTATCTCGACGCCACCTGTCCGCTCGTGTCCAAGGTTCACAAGCAGGCGATGCGCCACAATCGCCTCGGCCGCCACGTCGTCCTCATCGGCCATGCCGGCCACCCGGAAGTGATCGGCACGATGGGGCAACTGCCGGAAGGTTCGGTTTCGCTGATCGAGACGATCGAGGATGCCGATGCCTACGCCCCCGCCGATCCCGACAATCTCGGTTATGTCACCCAGACGACGCTGTCGGTCGACGATACGGCCGGCGTCATCGCCCGCCTGCAGGAGCGATTTCCGCACCTGACCGCGCCGGCGGCGGATTCGATCTGTTATGCGACGACCAACCGCCAGGAAGTGGTGAAGCAGGCGGCCCCGGGCTGCGATCTCTTCATCATTGTCGGCGCGCCGAATTCCTCCAATTCCAAGCGTCTCGTCGAAGTGGCGCTGAGGGCAGGGGCGAAGAAATCGATCCTGGTGCAGCGCGCCGCCGAGCTCGACTGGGAGGAGATCGGCGCGATTTCGACGCTCGGCCTTTCCGCCGGCGCCTCGGCGCCGGAGGTGATCGTCAACGAGATCATCGAGGCTTTCCGCGCCCGCTTCGATGCCCGCGTCGAGCTGGCCGAGACGGTGCAGGAAACCGAAAACTTCTTGGTCAACCGCGAATTGCGCAGCATCGAGCTGACGACGGCCGACATGGCCTTTGTCAACGGCTAGGCCGCCACCGCGTCCCGGTCATCACCATCCACAATACAGAGACGAGACCTCCCTTGGCAGTCTATACCGATATCGCCGAAGACGATCTGAAATGGTTCCTGACGGAATATGATGCAGGCACGCTGCTCTCCTATAAGGGTATCGCCGAAGGCGTCGAAAATTCGAATTTCCTGCTGCATACCTCCAAGGCGCCGCTGATCCTGACGCTTTATGAGAAGCGTGTGGAAAAGAGCGACCTGCCTTTCTTCCTCGGCCTCATGCAGCATCTTGCGGCCCGCGGCCTTTCCTGCCCGCTGCCGCTGCCGCGCCGCGACGGCGCCTTGCTCGGCTCGCTCTCCGGCCGGCCGGCAGCGCTGATTTCCTTCCTCGAAGGCATGTGGCTGAGAAAGCCGGAGGCAAAACATTGCCGCGAAGTCGGCAAGGCGCTGGCCGAAATGCATGTGGCCGGCGAAGATTTCGAGCTGAAGCGTCCGAACGCGCTGTCGCTCGAGGGCTGGCGGGGGCTCTGGGAAAAATCCGAGGCGCGTGCCGATGAGGTCGAGCCCGGCCTGCAGGGCGAGATCCGCAACGAACTCGATTTTCTCGCCGCCGCCTGGCCGAAGAGCCTGCCGTCCGGCGTCATCCATGCCGACCTTTTCCCCGACAACGTCTTCTTCCTGGGCGATCAGCTCTCCGGCCTGATCGATTTCTATTTCGCCTGCAACGACCTGCTTGCCTATGACGTCTCGATCTGCCTGAACGCCTGGTGCTTCGAGAAGGATGGCGCCTATAACATCACCAAGGGCATGGCGATGCTCGAGGGTTATCAGAGCGTCAGGCCGTTGAGCGAGACGGAGATCGCCGCCCTGCCGGTGCTCGCGCGCGGCTCGGCGCTGCGCTTCTTCCTGACCCGGCTCTATGACTGGCTGACGACGCCGAAAGGCGCCATGGTCACCAAGAAGGACCCGCTCGAATATCTGCGCAAGCTGCGCTTCCACCGCCAGATCGGCTCAGCTGCAGAATACGGGCTCAGCCTATGAAACACGTCGATATCTTCACCGACGGCGCCTGCTCCGGCAATCCCGGCCCCGGCGGCTGGGGCGCCGTGCTGCGTTATGGCGACGTCGAAAAGGAGCTTTGCGGCGGCGAGGCGGAGACGACCAACAACCGCATGGAACTGCTGGCAGCGATCTCTGCCCTGCAGGCGCTGAAGACCCCTTGCGAGGTCGATCTCTATACCGACAGCGCCTACGTCAAGGACGGCATCTCCAAATGGATATTCGGCTGGAAGAAAAACGGCTGGAAGACATCGGACAAGAAGCCGGTGAAGAATGCCGAGCTCTGGCAGGCGCTGGAAGAAGCCCGCAACCGCCACAAGGTGACGCTGCACTGGGTCAAGGGCCACGCCGGCCACCCGGAAAACGAACGCGCGGATGAACTTGCGCGCCGGGGCATGGAGCCCTTCAAGAAGGGCAAGGCAGTTTCGTTTTAGGGGTGTGCGGTTTTGCCGTTGCGCACCTCTCTCTATATTAAAGCACTGGCGGCATGAATGTGCCCGTCGGTTCAACCCAATCTCCGTCATGCTCGGGCTTGACCCGAGCATCCACGCCGACACCTACCAGCAGGGGCATGGATCCTCGGCTCAAGGCCGAGGATGACGGAATATGTGGTGTCGTCCCGGCCAATTCGTCCCCGAAAGCCGACAACGGGCGGAGGCGGACTCATCCGATAACGAGCACGGGATGAGGATGGGAGAGGCTTTGCTCTCACTGCTGCGGCGCCGTCGCCCCGGCCTGGATCAGCCGATGCAGATATTCGAGCTTGGCCACGACAGGCGACGACAGCACGAAGGGATAGGAATCCGGCTGGCCCATGCTGCGCTGGATGGCGTTGATCGCGATGCTGAGCGGCACCCAGGCGCTGACGAGCTGTTCGGCGCTCTTTGCCCTGTAGGGAAGGAAATCGACCTCGCCTGCTATTTCCTCGTGGCCGCGCGGATCGATGGCGATGCCGAAGGCGCGGGCGGTCTCCAGTGTGTCGACGATGTGGAGGTAATGCGCGAAGCATTCGGCGAAATCCTCCCATGGGTGCGATGCGGCATAGGCGCTGATGAAATGATCCTGCCATCCCAAAGGCGGGCCGCCGGCATAGTGTTTTTGCAGGGCGGCCGCATAATCCTGCCGTTCGTCACCGAAGACGGCGCGGAATTCAGCAAGGCCGTCGCGATCGCGCACCAGTTTGTTCCAGATGAAATGGCCGGTCTCGTGGCGGAAATGGCCGAGCAGCGTGCGATAGGGCTCGTTCATCGAGCTGCGCGCCTGTTCGCGCGTCGCGTCGTCGGCTTCGGCGGCGCGGATGGTGATCAGGCCTTCCTCGTGGCCGGTCATAGCAGGCACGACATTGCCGTTGCCCTGCAGGGAATCTTCGAGGAAATCGAAGACCAGGCCGCCTTGCGGATCTTGGCCGCGATCGGGATGCGGCAGCTTCCAGCGCAAGAGCGAATAGAAGAGATGACGCTGCGCCTGGCCGATGCGCCGCCAGCGGTCGATGCCGTCCTGCATGTCGGTATTCGGAACCAGCCGGTTGTGGCGGCAGGCGGTGCAGAATTCACTGTCGCTCTCGCCCTCCACCAGCCAGTTGCAGATGTCGAGGCCTGAATTGGCGCAGAAGCGCACGTGCCGGTCGGAATCGGAAACGAGCTGCCAGACCGTCTCGTCGCGCGGCTCCAGCGCATGCATGGCGAGGTCGCCGGGCAGGAAGCCGAGGCGATGGTTGCAGCGCACGCACCGGCGATTGTCGAAGTGGACGACCTGGTCGCAATTGTCGCAGGCAAAAAGTTTCATCGTACCGTTCTCTGCAAGGCAGCGGCGAATTAAAATGCCTGCTGCGCGCGTGCGCAGCAGGCCGGGTGAGGGGCTGAGCTGTTGGTTCAGAGCCGATCGACGGCGCCTTTGAGCTTGTCCTTGACCTTGCCTGTTGCGACCTGTCCCTTGCCCTTGGCTTCCTGGACGTCGCCCTCGGCCTGCATGTCGCGATTGCCCGTGGCCTTGCCGGCGGCCCGCTTGGTCTTGCCGGCAATTTCGTTTGCCTTGCCTGAAATCTTGTCGCTGGTGCTACCCATCTGTGATGTCTCCATGCTTCGGCGTCGGACCTGTCGTCCGCGCGGAAAGGGAACGTCACTGGCGGCTATTCGTTCCCGCGACCGTCAGGGAGCCGCGACCGTCTTGCGAGCCGCGACCGTCAGGCGTGGCCGGCCTCGGCCGATAGCATGGCGGCGTTGATGCCCATGCCGGCAAGCGCCCGCTCGTACTTGTCGTCGAGGTTGCGGTCAAAGATCAGTTCCTCATTGGCCGGGCAGGTGAGCCAGCCATTGTTGGCGACCTCGTTTTCGAGCTGGCCGGCCGCCCAGGAGGAATAGCCGAGCAGCATGGTCGCGCGCTTCGGCCCGGCGCCCTTGGAGATGGCGCGCACGATATCGAGGGTCGCCGTCAGGCAGATGTCGTCGCTGACCGGGATTGAGGAGTCGCTGGCATAATCGTCCGAATGCAGCACGAAACCGCGGCCGCTCTCCACCGGGCCGCCCGTCTGGATCGGGAAATCGCGCGCCCGCTGCGGCAGCACGATCGGTTCTTCCTGCTTGATCATGTCGAGATGCTGGAGCACGTCGGTGAAGGTGAGGCTCTGCGGCCGGTTGATGACGAAGCCCATGGCACCGGCATCCGAATGCGCGCAGATGTAAATCACCGTGCGCGCAAAATTGCGGTCTTCCATGCCCGGCATGGCGATGAGGAACTGGCCATCGAAGAAGCCACGTTCCCGTCTGTTCTTCAGCGTAGATAAGGACATCGTTCCTCCTGCTGCCAGACCGCATCAAGGCCCCGACAAGAGAAAGATGGGCCAATGTCACAAATCAATCAACCGAAAATGAAGATTTAAATGGCTGCTTCTTCTGGCGGCCGGAGAGCACTTTCGGTAAACCGTTGTTCCATGATGATTATTTTCATGGCCCCGCGTCGGCTTTTGATGGCGGTCATTTCCGTGACCGCGGCTCTCGGCCCTTTTTGTTCCGCCAGGGCGGAAATGAGCGCCTGGGCCGAGGCCGAGGGCGGCCGCATGCGCCTCGTGGCGCTGGCGCCCGACGCCGGCGGCAAAATCCGCGCCGGCCTGCAGATCGAACCGAAACCCGGCTGGATCACCTATTGGCGCGAGCCCGGCAACAGCGGCATTCCGCCTCAGGTCACCATCGCGCCGGCCAGCGGCGTCACGCTCGACGCCATTGGCTATCCCGTCCCGAAGCATTTTTTCAAAGACGGGATCGAGGATATCGCCTATGACGCGCCGGTGACGTTGCCGCTGTCGTTGATGGCTGGGAAAGGCGAGATCAAGATCGACGCCTCGGCCTTCATCGGCATCTGCAAGGATATCTGCGTTCCCTTCCAGGCGAATTTGAGCCTGAAGCTCGGCCGCGCCATGCAGTCGCATCCGGAGGAAGAGGCGATCCTTGCGGCCGCTGATGCGACGCTGCCGAAACCGCCTTCGGATGATTTCAAGGTGACGGCGCATGCGATCTCACCTGATCGGAAGACGCTGTCGCTGACGCTCGCCTTGCCGGGTGGCGGGAAGGGCGCCCCCGATATCATCGTCACCGGCCCGAGCGGTTATGCCTTCACCAAGCAGAGCGGCGGCAAACGCGATGGGGCCACCTTCAAGACCGATATGGCAATCGGCAAGCTGCCCAAGGATTACGACATGTCAGGCAAGCGCTGGGGCGTGCTTGTTATCGATGGCGACAGGGCGATAGAGACCACGCTTGCCTTTGACTGACCGGCACTTATAGTCGCCACCATCCCCCGCGGCGCCCGCCGCAGAGCCCGCACCCAGCAACAGAACCCGAGGAGAAAACCATGACCATCGCGATCGGCGACAAGCTTCCGGCCGCCACCTTCAAGGAAAAGACCGCCGACGGCCCGGTCGAAATCACCACCGAGCAGCTCTTCGCCGGCAAGCGCGTCGTGCTCTTTGCCGTGCCGGGCGCCTTCACGCCCACCTGCTCGCTGAATCATCTGCCGGGTTATCTCGAAAACCGCGACACCATCCTCGGCAAGGGCGTCGACGACATCGCCGTTCTCGCCGTCAACGACTGGCATGTGATGGGCGCCTGGGCGCAGTCTTCGGGCGGCCTCGGCAAGATCCACTTCCTCGCCGATTGGGACGCCGCCTTCACCAAAGCCGTCGGTCTTGAAGCCGACCTCTCCGCCGGCGGCCTCGGCCTGCGCTCCAAGCGCTATTCGATGCTGGTCGAAGACGGCGTGGTCAAGGCCCTCAACGTCGAGGAAAGCCCCGGCCAGGCGACGGTTTCCGGCGCGGCGGCGATGCTGGAACTGCTCTGAGTTTTGATTCCGAGAGATGAAAAGGGCGGCGGCCGTTCGGTCGCCCTTTTTGTTGTTTGTTGACGACGTCGGCGCACCCGCCTCGTCCTTCGAGGCCCCTGCGGGGCGCCTGAGGATGAGGCTCTCTGGAACGTCGGCGCTTGCTTCTCTGAGCCTCATCGCCGCCCAGACAAAAGGCGAGGCAGACAACCGCGGAATTCACCAACGTCCCGCTCCGCCTCAATCTTGCCGCAATCGTTATAACATAACCGTAATGTTATTACATTGTAGGATCAGCCATGTCGCCGAGCCCCGACCGCCTTACCATCAGCCTTATGGGACAATCGGCCTTATTGAGGGTAGTCGGCGTCGCACTGGTCATTGCCGTTCTCTGGCTCGCCATCCACTGGGCGGTTCTGCTGCCATGACGCCGTTGATCCGTCTCGACGATCTCACGATCGCCTATGACCGTCACCCGGCCGTCCATCATGTCTCCGGCGTCTTTGCGCCGGGCAGCCTGACGGCGATTGCCGGGCCGAACGGGGCGGGCAAGTCGACGCTGCTGAAGGCGATTATGGGGGAGCTTCGCCCGGCCGAAGGCAGGGTCGAGCACCGGCTGGCACGGGCGGAATTCGGCTATCTCCCGCAGGCGGCCGAGATCGATCGGCGCTTTCCGATCTCGGTCATCGACACCGTCATGCTCGGCGCCTGGAAGGCGAGCGGAGCCTTCGGCCGCGTGGCACCCGCCGATGTGAAACGGGCGGGCGAGGCGCTGGCCGCCGTCGGTCTCGATGGTTTCGGCAGGCGCCATGTCGGCTCGCTCTCGGCCGGCCAGTTCCAGCGTGTGCTCTTTGCCCGCCTGCTCTTGCAGGATGCCGGCGTCATCCTGCTCGACGAGCCGTTCACCGCAATCGATGCCCGCACGACCAGGGATCTCCTCGATATCGTCACCCGCTGGCATGGCGAGGGCCGCACCGTCATAGCCGTGCTGCATGATTTCGAGCTCGTCCGGACGCATTTCCCCCAAACCCTGCTGCTTGCCCGCGAACTGGTGGGCTGGGGGCCGACCGGCGACGTCATGTCCTCTGCCAATCTTCTGAAAGCCCGCGCCATGGCCGAGCGCTGGGATGAGGATGCGGCGGCCTGTGAACCGGAAGAGGCGCCGGCGGCATGACGGCTTACGATCTCTTCCTCGCGCCCTTTGCCGATTTCGGTTTCATGCGCCGCGCCCTTGTCGCCTGCCTCTGCCTCGGACTCGGCTCTGGGCCGATCGGCGTCTTCCTGATGCTGCGGCGCATGAGCCTGATGGGCGATGCCATGAGCCATGCCGTGCTGCCGGGGGCGGCGCTCGGTTATCTCATTGCCGGCTCGCTGTCGCTGACGGCGATGGGCCTCGGCGGTCTTGTCGCCGGCCTGTCGGTGGCGCTGCTGTCCGGCGCCGTCAGCCGCATGACGGTGCTGCGCGAGGATGCAAGCTTTGCCAGCTTCTATCTCGCCTCGCTGGCGCTCGGCGTACTGATCGTCTCGCTGCGGGGCTCGAACATCGATTTGCTGCACGTGCTCTTCGGCACCATCCTGGCGATCGATGCGCCGGCACTTTACCAGATCGGTGCGATCACCTCGCTGACGCTTCTCATCCTCGCCGCCATCTACCGGCCGCTGGTGGCCGAATGTTTCGACCCGGGTTTCTTGAGAGCCGTCGGCGGGCGCGGGCCGGTCTATCACGTCCTCTTCCTGCTGCTGGTAGTGCTGAACCTCGTCGCCAGCTTTCAGGCGCTCGGCACGCTGATGGCGGTCGGCCTGATGATGCTGCCGGCGGCCATCGCCCAGCTCTGGTCGCGCAGCCTGCCTGTCATGATGCTGATCGCCACCGTCAGCGCCGCCGCCTCCGGCTATCTCGGCCTGATCGCCTCCTACCATCTCGAACTCGCCTCCGGCCCGACGATCATCATGACGGCGGCGCTGTTCTACGCCGTTTCAATCCTCTTCGCGCCTTCCGGCATCGCCCGGCGCTTCTTTCCTCGCCCGCATCTGAAGGGCTGATTTCAAGGAGACTTCGATGATATCGCACAGACTGCTTCTCTCGGCCGCCGTAGTTCCCGCGCTGATGGCGCTGTCGGCCGCGCCCGCTTTCGCCGAAACGCTGAAGGTTGTGGCGTCCTTCACCGTGCTTGCCGATGTGGTCAAACAGGTCGGCGGCGACCATGTTCATGTCACGAGCCTCGTCGGGCCTAATGGCGATCCTCATGAATTCGAGCCGTCGCCGGCCGATGCGAAGAATTTGAAGGCGGCCGAGGTCACCTTCGTCAGCGGCGAAGGGCTGGAAGGCTGGATGGAGCGGCTGATCACCGCCTCGGGCTACAAGGGCAAGCCGGTGACGGTCTCCGATGGCATTGCCACCCGCACCATGGAAGAGGACGGCGAAAAAATCACCGATCCGCATGTCTGGAACAGCCCGGTCAACGTCAAGGTCTGGGTCGCCAATATCGAAAAGGCGCTGTCATCAGCCGATCCCGCCGACGCCGCCGCCTTCAAGGCCAATGCCGAGAAATACACGAAGACGCTGGATGAGCTGAACGCCTATGCCCATGCGAAATTCGACGCGATCGCCGAGGATCGCCGCAAGGTGCTGACCAGCCACGACGCCTTCGGCTATTTCGGCCGCGAATACAAGGTGAGCTTCCTGGCGCCGCTCGGTCTCTCCACCGAGAGCGAGGCCTCGGCCGCCGGCGTCGCCAAGCTGATCGAACAGATCAAGAGCGAGCACGTGAAGGCCTATTTCTTCGAAAATTCCAACGATCCGCGCCTGGTCAAGCAGGTCGCCAAGGCTACCGGCGCCGAACCCGGCGGTGAGCTCTTTGTCGAATCGCTCTCCGATGCCAAGGGCCCGGCGCCGACCTATGAGAAGATGTTCCGCTACAATGTCGACCAGCTCGCCGCGGCCATGGCCAAGTCGAGCTGAGGACCGAGGCCTCGGGGTCGTGCGCCGCTGCGCTAGCGGCGCTCGACACCCTTTGCCGTCAGGATATCGTCAACGGCAGTCGAGGTCAGAAACGCCGAGAGCTGCCTGGCGGCTTCTGCATCACGCGGATCGGCGCTGACGCCGACGGCGAAGTCGATGTAACTTTGGAGCTCTGCCGGAAACCGGCCGGCGAGCACGACGTCGGGAGCGGCTGCGAGAATCGACGTCACGGGAACGACGGCCAGCTCGGCCTCCCCACGGCTGACCGCCGCCGCCGTCTGCCCTCCCGGTACGGCCACGAGTTTGGGCTTCACCTCATCGGCTATTCCCAGGCGATCCAGCAAACCGCAGAAGTAGCTGCCGCTGGTTCCGTCACTGGCGTAAGCGATCGTTTCGGCGCTCTTCAATGCGTGTACGAATGCGACGACCGATCCCATGTCGAGTGGCCGGCTGCCCGCCTTTGCGGCCACACCCATCCCGACTCGGCCAAACCTGACCTGGCTCCCTGCCTTGACCTTCCCCGTGGCAGTCAAGTCCTGAACCATGGACGGATTGATGAACGGATCGCAGCTGCGTTCCGCAACTGCCGGCCGTTCTCACAGATTGAGGTCGAAGACCAGGATGCCGGCAAGGCCGCCATCCGTCGAGGAGACGATACGCTCGCCGACGGCCACATGGGCGGGATGGACGAGATAGGCATCCCGCGCTTCGGCGCTTTCGAAGGTCACCGCAAAACCATCGACGAAGCCGGCATGCAGGCCTTCGGGTGAAACATTCGGCCCGTATTTGATATCCAATATGCCGGGGATGACCTGTTTCAATGCGACGATCGCGTCGAACAGCGATTGCTTGTCGTCCATCGTCATCGCCGTCTTCAGCCGCAGGAACACGCAGTGCAGGATCATTATGGTCCTCCCGATTTTCTCGAGAGGAGAATAGCGGCCAAAGCCGGGAGGGCAATGAGATTTATTTTTGACGCCGGTCGTTGGCCGAGCGCCGGAGGAGGCCGGGCCTACATCTGGTCGGTCGCCGCCATGTCACGATTATAGATCTTGTGGACGAGCTCGCCGGCGTGAGCACGGGCTTCGTCCTTCTGTGCCGGCGTCATTGGCCGGCAGGTGTTCCTGAGGTTGGAGCGGTCGAGCACGGTGGCCGCACCCGAATTGGTGATGACGAGGTGCCAGCTGCAGGAGGCGACCCTGTCGACGACCACCGCGCCATGGCATCCGGAAGACAGGCAGAAAGCCACGGTCTGCTGCGCGGCGTGATCGCCCTTCTGTGCCAGCGCCAGCGCCGTCTGGAATTCCTCGGCCCATCGTTCACAATGCTTCACCCCAGGCATGCACGACCTCATGACGGGATGGATGTCACCGGCCTGAAGCGGCGAGACGAAAAAGGCGCCGATCGAGAGGGCGAGCAGAAGCTTGAGCATCGAAAATTCCTTGCGTGATAAAGGAGTGGCGCACATTGCCGGCCGTCGGTCAATGGCCATTTATGGGAAGGCGCGCCGGGAAGAACCCGTAAAGGCGATCGCTTTCCCTCACGCCCGTTTCGTCAGCGGAAACCGGTCGCGAAGCAGCCGCAGCACCGAGTCCGATGGCATCGGTGGGCCGAAGAGATAGCTCTGACCGTAGCTGCAGCCCATTTTGGCCAGTTCGATCGCATCCTCGTTGGATTCGATGCCTTCGGCTACCACCTTCATCTCGAGCTCGCGCGCCATCGATATCACCGATCGGAGCACGGTCGCCTTCTTGTCGCTGCTGTCGCGCACCAGCGCCTTGTCGAGCTTGATCGTGTCGAAGGGGAAGCGGGTGAGATAGGCAAGCGACGAGTAGCCCGTGCCGAAATCGTCGAGCGCCAGGCCAATGCCGGCTTCTTTCAGCTTCTGCAGCACCAGGCGGGCCTGTTCCGGATTTTCCATCACCATGGATTCCGTCAGTTCCAGCTTGAGCCGCGAGGGTGCGCAATGGGTCTTGGCGAGAACCGAACGCACGTCGTCATAGAGCTCGTTGTTGAGCAGTTGCACGCTCGACAGATTGATCGACACGAAGATCGGCAGTTCGCCGGTCTGGGTCTGCCAGCTCATCAGGTCGTTGGTCGCCTGTTCCAGCGCGAACATGCCGAGCGGGCCGATGAGATCGGAGGCCTCGGCGATGGGGATGAATTCGGAGGGCGGGATATTGCCGCGCTTGGGATGTTCCCAGCGCATCAGCGCCTCGAAGCCGGCGACTTCGACATCCTCCAGCCGGGCGATCGGCTGATAGACCATCGACAGTTCCTTGCGCTCGATGGCGCGGCGCAGATCGGTTTCGAGCTGCAGCCGGTCGGTGCCGAAATCGCGGAAGGCCGGCTGGAACGGCTCGACGCGGTTGCCGCCGGCCCGCTTTGCCCGATACATCGCAAGCTCGGCGTCGCTGAGCAGGCCGGTCGCGCTCTCCTGCCGGTCCACCCAGGAGGCGAGCCCGATCGAAGCCGTCAGGATGATCTCGCGATTGGCGAAGTTGATCGGCACCATGATCGCCTTGCTGACCGCATCGGCGAAATCGGCGACCTTGGCCGGGTTGTGTTCGGACACCAGGATCAGACCGAACTGGTCGCCGGCAAGCCGCGCCAGCGTATCCTGCTGCTTCATCAGCCGGCGAAGGCGCCGCGTCAGCGCGATCAGGATATTGTCGCCGGCGGCCACTCCGAGGGAATCATTGACCAGCTTGTAGCGGTCGATGTCGATGACCATCACCGTCGGACGCAGCGTCTCGCCGCCCGGCGCCAGCGCCAGCACCGACTGCAGCCGGTCGAGGAAGACCTGTCGGTTCGGCAGGCCGGTCAGATTATCGTGCAGCGCATCCTGCAGCAGCCGCTCGACGGAATTCTTCTGCTCGGTGACGTCGACGATCGTGCCGACGCAGCGGATGATCTCGCCGTTGGAGCCGAGCACCGGCCGGGCGCGGATCAACAGCCAGTGGAAATGCCCGTCCTCGGCGCGGATGCGGAACTCGTGGTTCAGCCGGCCGCGGCGGTGTTCGAGCAGCACGTCGAGTGTGGCGCGGAAGCGGTCGCGGTCGTCAGGGTGAAGCCGCGGCAGCCAGTTGCGCGCCGCCCCGTGCATGGCACCTGGGGAGAGGCCGAGTTTGACCGAGACGTCGGGAATGGTGACGACGCGGTCGCGCGCCACGTCCCAGTCCCAAACCATGTCGCCGGAACCGGTCAGCGCCAGCGATTGCCGCTCGAGATCGGAAAACAACCCCTGCTGGAACGCGCCGCCGGCAAAGGCGTGCTGCATCACGGTAAAGCCGATCAAAAGCACGATCAGCACCAGGCCGCCGCCGAGCGCCGGCTGGATGATGTCGTTGTCGAGCCGGCCGGTGACCGTCAGCCACGCCCCGAACAGCCAGACGAGCGTCAGCGCCCAGGCCGGCACCAAGAGGATGGCGCGGTCGTAGCGGTTGAAGCCGAGATAGATGATCAACAGCAGCCCGGTCGCCGCCGTCAGCGCGAAGGACAGTCTGGCGATGCCGGCGGCGATCGACGGATCGTAGATCGCCACGCCGAAGAGCAGGGCAAGGCCGAGCACCCAGGCGAGTGTGGCGTAACCGAGATGCGCATGCCAGCGGTTGAGGTTCAGATAGGTGAAGAGGAAGATGACGAAACTCGAGGCGAGCGCCACCTCCGCGCAGGCGCGCCATATTCGCTGGTCGGCCGAGGCGACGCTGATCAGCTTGCCGAGGAAACCGAAGTCGACGCAGATGTAGCCAAGCACCGCCCAGGCGAGTGCTGCCGTCGCCGGCAGCATCGACGTGCCCTTGACGACGAAGAGGATGGTGAGGAACACCGCCAGCAGACCGGCAATGCCGAGCACGATGCCGCGATAGAGAGTGAAGGCGTTGATCGTGTCCTTGTAGGCGTTCGGTTCCCAGAGATAGATCTGTGGGAGCTCCGGCGTCGACAGTTCGGCGACGAAGGTGATGACGGCGCCGGGGTTCAGCGTGATGCGGAAGACGTCGGCCTCGTCGCTCGGCTGCCGGTCGAGCGCAAAGCCTTCGCTCGGCGTAATCGCGCTGATCCGCTGCGAGCCGAGATCCGGCCAGAAGAGCTTGGAATTGACCAGGCGGAAATGCGGCGCGACGATGACCCGCTCCAGCTGTTCCTCCGAGACATTGGCAAGCGCAAACACCGCCCAGTCGCCCTGGTGATTCTCCGAGCTCGCCCGGACCTCGATGCGCCGGCGGATGCCGTCGGCCCCGGCCGCCGTCGAAACCTGAAAGGCCTCGCCCTGGTTGGCGTAGATCTCGGTCGTCGCGGTGAGATCGAGCGCGGTATCGTCACGGGAAATCTTCACCGGCTCGGCCGCCTGGGCAACGCCCGCCGAAAGGGCGAAGACCGCCAGGAAAAGGGCTGCGATCACCGCGATCACTCGTCCGGACGGTGACTTGGGCAGCATGCTGTTTCTGGTCATCGGCTGTCGGTTTTCCTGCCTTTATCCGTATCTGTGGCGAGCCGTGAGAACATCACGTGGTCGTGCCACTGACCGTTGATCTTCAAATATCCGCGCAGATAGCCTTCCCGTTGAAACCCGGCCTTTTCAAGCAGACGCATGCTGCGCGCGTTATCTGGAATACAGGCTGCTTCAATACGGTGCAACTCAAGCCCGGAGAAGATGTAAGGAATAACCAATTGAAGCGCGGCGTACATATGCCCCTGGCCGGCATGGCGTTCGCCCATCCAGTAGCCGATCATGCAGCTTTGTGCCGCACCGCGCCTGATATAGCCGATGGTGATGCCGCCGACGAGAGTGCGGTTTTCCTTGAGGAAGATGAACAGCGGGATCGACTGTCCCGAGGCATATTCCTGCTTGCCGCGGATGACGCGGGCGCGGTAGGCGCCCTCCGTCAGCTCGTCGCGCCGCCAGGTCGGCTCCCAGGGTTCCAGGAAGTTGCGGCTTTCGGCGCGCAGCCGGTGCCACTGGTTGAAATCCTGATAGCGCGGCAGGCGCAGGAGGTATTTCTCATTCTCCAGCTCCACCGCATCCGGCTGCCGCGACAGGAACCGAAACACCGATTTTGGCATCGATCACTCCCGGCAGACGGACGTCGGCTCAGCTGGCCTGCATCGTCTTCGGCGCCGGGACCGAAAGCGAGGCGATGATGTCTTCCATCGGCGCGAGCTGTTCCAGCGGCCCGATTGCCGACAGCGTCGGCACCGTGTCGAAGAACAGCCGGCCGGCGAGATCGGTCAGCCGCTCGATGGTGATGCCTTCCAGCCGTTCCATCATCTCCGGATTGGAGATCGGCCGGCCGTAGAGCATCATCTGCCGTGCGATCTGGCCGGCGCGGGCGGCCGGGCTCTCCTGGCCCATCAGCAGCTGGGCGCGGATCTGGGCGCGGGCGCGCTCGATTTCCTTCTGGTGGATCTCATTGGCCGATTTGTGCAGCTCGTCGATGATGACCGGCACCAGCTCCGGTAGGTTTTCGCCGCCGGTCGCGGCATGAATGCCGAAGATGCCGGTATCGGAAAAGCCCCAGTGGAAGGCATAGACGGAATAACAGAGACCGCGGAATTCGCGCACTTCCTGGAACAGCCTGGAAGACATGCCGCCGCCCAGGATATTGGCGAGGATCTGCGAGCAGTAGAAATCGCGGGCGTGGTAGGGCTTGCCCTCGAAGCCGAGCAGGATCTGCGCATCCATCAGGTCGCGCGGTTCGCGCACGCTGCCGCCGACATAACGCGCCGTTTCCATGACCGGCGGGGCGGATGGCGATGTCGGCAGGCTGGCGAAGCGATCCTCGACCATGCGCAGGAATTCTTCATGATCGACGGCGCCGGTCGCTACGACGAACATGCGGTCGGTCGTATAGTTGCGGCCGAGATAGGTGCGGATCTGCTGCGGCGTGAACGAAACGACGGTCTGTGGCGTGCCGAGGATCGCCCGCCCGAGCGTCTGGTCGCGATAGGCGGCCTCCGAGAACTTGTCGAACACCACGTCGTCGGGCGTGTCGTTGGCGGCGTTGATCTCCTGCAGGATCACCTGCTTCTCGCGCTCCAGCTCCTCCTCCTCGAAGGCCGATTCGGTCAGGATGTCGGCGAGGATATCGACGGCGAGCGGCACGTGGTCTTTCAGTACGCGGGCATAATAGGAGGTCGTTTCGGTCGAGGTGGCGGCGTTCACCTCGCCACCGACATCCTCGATTTCCTCGGCGATCTCACGGGCCGAACGGCGAGCCGTGCCCTTGAAGGCCATGTGCTCGAGCAGGTGGGCGATGCCGTGCTCGTCTGCCGTCTCGTTCCGAGATCCCGATTTGATCCAGACACCGAGCGCCACGCTTTCAAGGTGCGGCATGGTTTCTGTGACTACTGTCAGCCCGGATTTGAGCCGGGTGCACTCAACTGTCATTGGCTATCTTTCTGCGCCTGCCGTCGTCTTGCCGCGGGCGTGTTTGCCGATAAAGGTTTGAACGGCTTTCAGCTCCGGTTCGATGATCTGGAAACGCTCCTCCCTTTGCATCAGACCAGCAAGCCACGTCGGAAGCGCCGGGTCAATACCGCAGGCGGATTTTACGGCGGCGGGGAATTTCGCCGGATGTGCGGTCGAAAGCGTCACCATCGGCGTATTCGGTTTCTCTTTCTTGGCGGCGACGAAGACGCCGATCGCCGAATGCGGATCGAGGAGATAGCCGGTTTCGGCATGGGTCTTGCGGATCGTCTCGGCCACTTGCCGCTCGCTGGCGCGCCCGGCGCGGAAGTCGCGCCGGATGGTTTTCAGCGCTTGTCCGCCGATCTCGAATCCGCCTGACTGTTTCAGGCTTTCCATCGCCGCGCGCACCTTCGAGGCGTCGCGCCCATGGGCTTCGAACAGCAGCCGTTCGAAATTCGACGAGATCTGGATGTCCATCGACGGCGAGCTCGTCGCCTTGACCGCCTTCATGTCGTAGCGGCCGGTCTTCAGCGTCCGTGTCAGAATGTCGTTTTCGTTGGTGGCGATCACCAGCCGGTCGATCGGCAGGCCCATGCGCTTGGCGCAGTAGCCGGCGAAGATATCGCCGAAATTGCCGGTCGGCACCGTGAAGGATACCTTCCGGTCCGGCCCGCCGAGCGCCACCGCCGTGGTGAAATAATAGACGATCTGGGCCATGATGCGCGCCCAGTTGATCGAATTGACGCCCGACAGGCTGACCTTGTCGCGGAACGCCGCGTCGTTGAACATCGCCTTGACGAGGTTCTGGCAGTCGTCGAAATTGCCCTCGACGGCGAGCGCATGCACATTGGCGGCCGTCGACGTCGTCATCTGCCGCTGCTGCACCGGCGAAACCTTGCCGTGCGGGAAAAGAATGAAGATATCGGTGCGCTCACGGCCGGCAAACGCGTCGATCGCCGCGCCGCCGGTATCGCCCGAGGTGGCGCCGACGATCGTCGCGCGCTCGCCGCGTTTTTCCAGCGCATAGTCCATCAACCGTGCCAGCAGCTGCATCGCAACGTCCTTGAAGGCGAGCGTGGTGCCGTGGAACAGCTCCATGACGAAGCTGTTCGGCCCGGTCTGAACGAGCGGCGCGATCGCCGGATGACGGAAGGTGCCGTAGGCCTCGTCGATCATCGCCCGGAAGGTCGCCGCGGGGATCTCGCCATTGGTGAAGGGCCACAGGATAGTGAAGGCGATTTCCTGATAGGTCTTGCCCCTCAGCGCGCGGATTTCCTTCTTCGAAAACTGCGGCCACTCGCGGGGAACATAGAGCCCGCCATCGCGCGCCAGTCCCGTCAAAAGGGCGTCGCAAAAGCCGAGGGCAGGGGCCTCGCCGCGGGTCGAGATATAGTCCACGTTGGTCATCCTTGATCTATCGCTGGAAGAAATACGGCCGGGCCGGGCCGTGGGCCGCTCCGCCGGAAACCGGCAGGGGCTGCGCTTGCGGCCATACCATCGCCGTTATCTTGTTGAAGTTGCCCGCATCCGGCGGCGAAAAGTGCATCAAAACGGCGCGTACCCAATCGATTTTTGTTTGCGCCGCTGATATAGACCATCGCAAACCGTCGTGAAAGGCCTCACGGAAAAGACTGAGGCCTCCAAGAAACGCTTGTGCAAAGGGTGGAACATAGTGCTCGGCAAGGTCTCGCGTCTTATCATCTCCGCTTCTTTCGTTGCCCTGCTTGCCGGCTGCAACTCGCTCGGCATCGGCGGCGACAACAAGCCGGAGGCGGCGCCGACCCAGCCGAACGGCAATGCCCAGATCATGCCGCTGGCGCCGGCCAACCCGTCCTCGAACAACCCCTCGATCGGCACGGCCAAGACGGCGCAGGGCACCGTCGCCCCGGTCGTCCAGGGCGCCTGCCCGCAGATCTTCATGCGTGACCAGGACGCGATCTTCCGCACTTACGCCAAGGGCAAGAAGGACGATCCGCAGCAGATCGTCGTCCAGGCCTCCTTCGGCGACTATACCCGCCAGTGCACCTTGAACGACACGAACCTGACGATGACCGTCGTCGCCCAGCTGCGCCTCATCACCGGCCCGGCCGGTGCTCCCGGCCCGGTGACGCTGCCGATCCGCGTCAGCATCCTCGACGGCGAGAACGTGCTCTATTCCGAGGTCACCAAGTTCCCGACCGAAATCCCGCCGGGCTCACCGGGCACGCAGGTCATCTTCCGCAAGGAAGGCATCAAGATGCCGGTCGGCGCCGGCGCGCTGGTGCGCGTCAATATCGGCTTCGACACCCAGCCGGCGAAAAGCAAGAAGAGCAGCTGAGTTATTGCCTGCTCATGGGAGCAGTTCTGCGCGACGCGAGACAAAAGGGAAAGAGCATTTGCTCGATGTGAAGAAGAGGCATTCCTCGTTCCAGAGCTCTCGCCTCTTGCCAATCGTCCTCCTCGAACTCCGTCATCCCAGGGCTTGACCATGGGATCCACGATCCGGCACTCGGCTCCTGCAGTTGCATGCCGTGCCCCTTCACCACGCCTTGCCAGCCGCATGGATCCCAGGGTCAAGCCCTGGGATGACGGAGGAGAGGTGGTGCCGCGATCGATAACTCCGCGGCGCGGAGAGAGATGGTGCCGGATGCATTTGCCCGCCGGCGCATCAGAGGTGGTGCCGGGACCATCGGCTCAGCTACGGCGATGAAGCGATGCCGGATCCGGCGCCCACGCTTCGGCGAAGGCGACGTCTCAAGCTGCTTCGGCGGTGCGTTTGGCAACAACGCCAACCACACACTCCGTCATCCCAGGGCTTGACCCTGGGATCCACGACCCGGCACTCGGCTTCAATGATTTTCCTGCAGCTGCACTCCATCGCTCCTGACGCAGCGCCAGCCGCATGGATCCCAGGGTCAAGCCCTGGGATGACGGAGGAGAGGCGGTGCCGGCAGGCATCCGCCCCGTCGGCGTGGAGGAGAGGTGGTGCCGAGACGCGTCGGGCTCAGCAGTCGCGCAATAGGCCCTAAAGTACGCCTTCCCAAGCCGCCAGCGCGGCAACCACGCCTGGCAGGTCGTTCATGCGCGAGATCACCGTTTCGGCGCCGGCATCGGTCAGTTTGTCGGCATGGGCGGGGTAGCTGTGCGAGGCGCCGGTGAAGCCGATGACGCGCATGCCGGCGGCGCGCGCCGCGTGCACGCCGTGCACCGAATCCTCGACGACGACCGTCTTCTCGGGAGAGACGCCCATGCGGGTTGCGCCGTGCAGGAAGATATCAGGCTTCGGCTTGACGCGGTCGGCGCCGAGATCCTTGGCCGAGAAGATGTTGGGTGCGAATAGCGGCTTCAGGCCCACTTTGCCGAGCATCATGTCGAGCCGCTTGGCGCTCGAATTCGAGCAGATGCAGCGCTTCATCGGCAGCCTGGAGACGGCGAATTCGACGCCTGGGATCGCCTTGACGTCGTTCGCCAGCCTGATGTCGAGTAGCTTCTCGGACTTTTCGAGCAGCGAGGCCGAAAGCGGGATGCTGGCCTCGCGCTCGACCTGCAGCAGGATATTGTGCCAGGTCATGCCGGCGAAACGCTCGCCCATTTCCTCGACGCTGATCGGATATCCGGCGTCCGTCAACAGCGCGGATTCGACCTCCGCGGCGATGATTTCGGAATCGACGAGAACGCCGTCGCAGTCGAAGATGATGAGGTCGAAGCCTTCCATATGTTCACGCCTTGCTGGAAATCTGGTCTTGTCCGGGGATGCTGCGGCTTTACACGATGACCGGGCAAAGCTCAACCTGATCGCAAGCATGGCTGCGATGCGGCAGGCGACCGGCTCCGTGAAACCACTGTCGCCGGACGCCCAAGAAGCGCGCAGTTCAGGCCGCTACAGCCTGCCCCATTTCGTAACGAGCCCGGCTCAGACTGACCATGCCGGCGATCGCCGTGCAGCCGGCTGCAATGGCGACCGCGACGTTCAGCGCTGCCGACAATGGCAGCGTCGCGAAAATGATCGACATCGAAATCCCGCCCAGGGTTTGGCCGAGAAGCCGCGCAGTCCCTTGCATGGCGCCTGCCGCACCGCTTCTGGCTTTTGGTGCCGAAAGCAGCAGAATTCGGTTGTTGGGAGTCTGGAACAGTCCGAAACCGAGGCCGGCGATCACTGTACCGACGAGAAATCCGATACCTCTCGGGTCAGGCGGCGTGAGGCCGGCCACCAGAAGGCCAAGCGCCATGAGCGCCCCGCCGATCGCACAAAGCCATGATGTTTTGACCCGGTTTGCCAGACGTCCCGAGATGGGCGCGATGAATGCGGTCGCGGCAGGCCAGGGCATCATGTAGAGACCAGCCAGAACCGCCGTCATGTGCAGCCTGTGTTGAAGGTAGAAGGGCAGGGCGATGTAGCTCAGCATCTGTCCGCAGAAGCAGGATACCGAGGCGATCACCGCCATGCGGAATGCCGGCGCCGCCAGCAGATCCGTGGGAAACAGAGGCACGTCACTGTTTCGTTCCAGACGCAGCAGGCCGCAGAGGCAGGCGAGTGAGGCGGCGATGAGCGCGGCACCGCTGACCGGCGCGGTGGCTATCCGGTCGGCTCCTGAGAAGAACAGGATGAACATCAGCGTATTGGCCAGCAACGCCTTTGCCTTCAGCTCCCGCTTTACGCCCTCCACGTGGCCGAGCAGCCCGCCGCCGAGGAGAACGATGACGCCGAGCGGTAGATTGACCGCAAACAGCCAGGGCCAGGTCGCGACGGAAAGAATGGCGCCGGCAATGCCTGGGCCCGCGGCGGAGGAAATCGCGATGACCATGGCATTGATGCCGATGATCGGACCCAGCATGCGTTGCGGCAAGGCCTGGCGCAGGTTCATCATCGCCAGCGCCATGATCGCACCTGCGCCAAGGCCCTGGGCGAAACGCGCAAGGATCAGCAAGGGCAGGTCGCCCGCCAAGGCGCAGGCTGCGGAAGCCGCGGTGAACAGCGCAACGCCGATCAGGAAGACCCGCCGGGCGCCGTAGATCTCGCCGAGCGCCCCACATGGAAGAATGGCGACGAGCACGGCCAACTGGTAGGCCGAGACGACCCATACGGTGTTATCCGCTTCCGCCTGCAGCGAGAGCGCAATCGACGGCAAGGCGACATTGGCGATCGCTCCGTCCAGTACGACGAGAACAACCGCCAGAAGCAGGAGGGCGACCGCCAGATAGCGTCGGGGCGATGCCAGACCTTCTTGAGAAACGGGTGCGGTGTAGGTGAGAGACATGGGAAATCCTCGGTGTGCCTGGGATAGAGACTAGTTAGCCCCGGCCGGGACATTGCGCCAGACGCAACGGAAGCAATGCTCAGTTGCGTGTGGCGCCACGTCTGATAGGATTGCGCCATGTCCGATCTCGATCTGAACCTTCTCGTCGCGCTGGATGCTTTGCTGGCCGAACAAAGCGTATCGGCTGCCGCCCGCCGAGTTGGCCTCAGCACATCCGCCATGAGCCGGACATTGTCACGCTTGAGGACTGCGCTCGGTGATCCGATCCTGGTGCCGGCCGGCCGCGGCATGGTTGCGACACCCCATGCCCTGACGATTGCCGAAGACGTGCATCTGTTGAAAGACGCTGTGAAAGCGGTGTTGAGCCCGCCATCGACCCCCGACATTCGGGAGGTGAAGCGCCACTTCACGATCCGCGCCAATGAAGCCTTCGTGCTTCTCTATGCCGCGGATCTGAGCGCCGCAGTGACGAACGCCGCGCCGGGAATAAGGCTTCGCTTCGCGCCGAGATCCGACAAGGACGTGCAGGCATTGCGGGAGGCGGCAATAGATCTGGACATCGGCGTGCTCCCGCGCGACAGCGGGGAGCTCCGTTGCCAGAGCCTCTTCGAGGATCGGTTCGTCGGCGTCGCAAGGGTGGGGCATCCGATCTTCGAGGCAGACCGGATAACGGCCGAGCGGTATGCCGCCTGCGGCCACGTGCTCTTCTCGACGCAGGCGGACTATGCCGGTCCGGTCGACAGGGCGCTCGCCGAACTGGGCTTGCATCGAGATGCCAGACTGATCGTGCCAAGTTTCCCGGCCGTGATCGCAGTTGCAGCCGCATCCGATCTGATCGGTTCGGTTCCGAAGTCTTACTGCAAATCCGCGGCGACGAGAGAGATCAGAACCTTCGAACTGCCGGTCGCCGTGCCGGGTTTCAACATCGTCCAGGCCTGGCACCCGCGCATGGACGCAGATCCCGCTCATCGCTGGCTGAGAGCGCTCATTTTCGAGACGTTCCACTCGATGAACTGAAGACGGGCCGGTCAGGGCCCCAGCTCTTCACGAAGACGCAGATATCCGCAAGCGCTTCGACGCCGGCTCATCGAGGGTCATGGGCTCGCCTCGGTCCGAGTGAAGCGAGCCCATCTAACCTCACTGCTCCGGCAGGATGATTTTCTTGGTGGTGGTACTCTTGACCGGCTTCTCGCCGGGCACATGCGACATGGTGCGGGTCGTGCTTTGCAGCGTGTCGCCATCGGTGCTGGTTTTGGTGCGGGACTTGCTGAACGTTCCCTTGTCGACCGCCTGGGCCTTGGTCTGTGCCTTGAGCTTGTCGCCATTGTCATTGATGTGCGTCTTGCTCTGCGCGTTGCCGTCGACGGTCGCGGCACTGCCTCCCGATCCGATCGAGGATGTCGTGCCGCCGTCGGTCCGGCAGGCGCCGGCGGTTCCGACCGAGCTTGCCGAGGTGTCTCCGGCCGAAGCGCTTCCGGCGGTTCCGACCGTTCCGGCCGCGTTGCATTCCTCCGCAAGACCGACCGAAGTGGAGGCGAGCAGCGCGATCGAGGCCGCTGCAATAAGGTTGATAGGTTTCATTGCCGTCTCCTATTTCGCAGGTTTCGTTACCGAACAGGTTCCATCGGAACGCTTGGTGATGACGGTGCCGTCAGGCCGGGTGATGCTTGCGGTGGAATAGCTGTCGACGCTACCCGATCCGGCCGAGGAGCCGGCAGAGGCGGATGACGAGGACGAGCCGGCCGACCCGCTTCCAGTTGTGGTCGAGGAAGACACCTGCCCATTGCCAGCCGTCACGGTGGTGGACGTATTACCCGCCTGTGACTGAACGATCGTGCAGGTCGTTCCGTCATCGAGCTTGATCTCCTCCGACATGGTTGGGCCGGCGATCACAGCGAGCGAAGCGGCGAGTGCGATTGTGGAAAACCGGGTCATTGGTTTATCTCCCAAGGGTTTGGCCGACGCCGCAAGGGCGCCGGCCCGGGATTATTTGCAGTCCTCGGTGCCGGGGGCATCCTTCTTGACCTGGCCGGGCGCGCAGCCCTTCTTGCCCTGGTTGTCATGCGAGGTGCCTGCCGCACTGCTGCCGGTGCCGACCGTGCTGCCGGTCTTGTCTCCGTCAGCCGACGAAGCCCCGGTGCCGACGCTCGATGCCGCATTCGCATCGCCCGAGCCTGCGGCCGAACCGCCGGTGCCGACCGTGCTGCTGGACGTGCCGCCGCCGGCCGATGAGCCGCCGGTGGCGGTGGTCGAAGACGTGCCGGATTTGCAGGTCGTCGTACCGTCCGGGCAGGTGCCTCCGGCAGAGCTGCCACCAGTCCCGACGGTGCTGCTCGCAGTTCCGCCGCCGGCCGTCGAACCGCCGGTTCCGACCGTGCTTGACGATTGCGCAAAGCCGGACGCCGCCGTGCCGGCCAGAAGGGCCGCCGCCAATGCCAAATGTGTTACCTTCATCATGGTGAAATTCCTCCGTTTGTTGTTGAGCAACTGCCGCATCCGGAGAGGATGGACAGCTCCCTGACAAACTTCGGTTGGATCAGGCTGTTCCTATGCTGGGCATTCAGTCGGAAAGGCCTCGGACCTTGGTCTGAGCCGCAGCAGCAGGAGGGCTGTTCGCGGGAATCATTTAGTCCGATGGCATCGAGCGAGCGCCGGCCGAGCTCGCTCGGCTGCAGCTTCGCAACCATCTACCCCTCGACCGGAAACAGCCTCAGAAACTGTCGGTCGCCTTCCGGCGAAAAGAGGATCGAGCGGCTTTCGGCGGTGCGCCGGGCCCAGCCCTTGTCGAGGAAGCTCGACAGCAGCGCCTTGCCGAGGCTGCCGGCCAGATGCGCTCGTCTTTCGCTCCAGTCGAGGCAGGAGCGGCAGAGCGGGCGGCGCGACGATTTGAGGGCGCCGACATCGATGCCGATGCCTTTGAGGTCGTTTTCGCCCTTTTCCGTCAGTGCCAGGCCGTCGCCGACCGCTGCGATCGAGCCTGACGCAATCAGGCTGTCGAGCATGCGCACGCCGTAATCGCCGGCCAGATGATCATAGCAGATGCGCGCCTTGCGCAGCGCCGGTTCCTTCGGTCCCGGCCGGTGGCGCAGATGCCCGCGCCCGGCGGCAAAGCCCATCATGCTTTCGATCAGCCGGGCGACGGCCTCGTCGGCCAGCGTAAAATAGCGATGGCGCCCCTGCTTGCGCTGGGCAAGCAGCCCGCCGGCCTCGAGCTTGGCAAGATGGGAGCTCGCCGTCTGCAGCGTGATGCCGCCGACGCCGGCAAGCTCGGTTGCGGTCAGCGCCCGGCCGCCGGTCAGCGCCGCCAGCATGTTGGCCCGCGCCGGATCGCCGATGAGCGCGCCGATCTGCGCAATGTCAGGACCTTCCTTCATAGTTCGATCGTAACCGAAACATCGCCGTCAGGCAATGTGCGAAAACGGGCTGGCACAAAGGAGAACCCGATGATCACCTGCTTCATTCGCTACGAGATCGACCCCTTCAAGAAGGAGGCCTTCGCCGAATATGCCCGCAACTGGGGCCAGGCGATCCCTCGGAACGGCGCCGACCTGATTGGTTATTTCGGCCCGCACGAGGGATCTGCGACGACGGCTTACGGCGTCTACAACATCGAAAGCCTCGCCGCTTACGAAACCTATCGCGCCAGGCTGGCCGCCGACCCGCTCGGCCGCGACAATTACGAATTCGCCCGGCGCGAAGCCTTCATCCGCAAGGAGGACCGGATCTTCCTCAAAAACGTCTCAGCCCCTCACGCCAGGCTGGTGCTGCCATGATCGCCGTCATCTTCGAAGTCATGCCCTATATGGGCGAACGCCACAAATATCTCGATCTCGCCGGCGAACTCAGATCAGAGCTAGAAAAGATCGACGGCTTCATCTCGATCGAGCGTTTCGAAAGCCTGACGAACCGCGGCAAGCTGCTGTCGCTCTCCTTCTTCCGCGACGAAGAGGCGGTCAAAAAATGGCGCAACCTCGAAGCCCATCGCGCCGCCCAGCAAGCCGGCCGCGGCGGCATCTTCGCCGATTACCGCCTGCGCATCGCCAGCGTCGTGCGCGACTACGGCATGTTCGAACGCGACGAGGCGCCGGCCGATAGCCGCAGCGTGCATGATGCGGCGTGACTGGGGCAATTAATTCCCGAAATCGGCCACCCCTTCAGGCTTTGGTAACTAAGTTGCGTAACCATAACGGAGAGTTAAGCGTACAGCGTATGAGTGAGTATCAGAATGGCATCAGTTTTTCCGCTTGCCGACCTCAAGGCCTCCGTCAAGTCGGATTCCCGGCCGGACTCCTGGGTTGACACGATCATCAAGGGTGACTGCGTCAGCGCCCTTGAAGCCTTGCCCACCCACTCCGTCGATGTGATCTTTGCCGACCCGCCGTATAATCTCCAGCTCGGCGGGTCGCTGCACCGTCCCGATCAGTCGCTGGTCGATGCCGTCGATGACGAATGGGATCAGTTCGCCTCCTTCGAGGCCTATGACGCCTTCACCCGCGCCTGGCTGCTGGCCTGCCGCCGTGTCTTGAAGCCGACGGGCTCGATCTGGGTGATCGGCTCCTATCACAATATCTTCCGCGTCGGTGCGACGCTCCAGGATCTGAACTTCTGGATCCTCAACGACATCATCTGGCGCAAGACCAATCCGATGCCGAATTTCAAGGGTCGCCGGTTCCAGAACGCCCATGAGACGATGATCTGGGCAAGCCCCAATGCCAAGGCCAAGGGATACACCTTCAATTACGATGCGATGAAGGCCGCCAATGACGACGTGCAGATGCGCTCCGACTGGCTGTTCCCGATCTGCAACGGCAATGAGCGGCTGAAGGGTGAGGACGGCAAGAAGGTGCATCCGACGCAGAAGCCGGAAGCGCTGCTTGCCCGTGTCATCATGGCCTCGACCAAACCAGGCGATATCGTGCTCGATCCCTTCTTCGGCTCCGGCACGACGGGCGCCGTCGCCAAGCGTCTCGGCCGTCACTTCGTCGGCATCGAGCGCGAGCAGGATTATATCGATGCGGCATCGGCCCGCATCGCCGCCGTCGAGCCGCTCGGCAAGGCGGAACTCACCGTCATGACCGGCAAGAAGGCCGAGGTTCGCGTCGCCTTCAACGTGCTCGTCGAAAGCGGCCTGATCAAGCCCGGCCAGGTGCTGACCGACGCCAAGCGTCGCTACAGCGCCATCGTTCGGGCCGACGGTACCGTCGCATCAGGCGGCGAGGCCGGCTCCATTCATCGCCTCGGCGCCAAGGTGCAGGGTCTCGATGCATGCAACGGATGGACCTTCTGGCATTTCGAAGACGGGCAATCCCTGCGCCCGATCGACGATCTGAGGTCCGTCATCCGCAGTGATCTGGCAAAGGTGGAGTGAGCAGCGCCTTCGCGGGATCGAGATACCTTCTTCCGGTTTCCTCCAGTTGCGGAAGAAGGCCAAGGCGCCCGGGGTTCAAACCTCGGGCGTCTTCTATTTTAGAAATCCTTGTAGTCGGTGACGTCGACGCGGACGATGCGGCCGACCGTATTGAAGGTGATCGTCTCCTCGCCCTCGCGGATCAGCGGCTTGCCTGTCTTGCCGTGGGTGGCGCGGAGCGACCAGACGGCCCGGCCCGACAGCGGCGTCAGTGTCTCCACAAGCGAATTTTCCGCCGTCTGATCGGGATAATCGTCGAAATAGCGCCGGAAGGCGGCCATGATCTCGCTCCGTCCGGCAAGGCTGCCGACGCCATTCGAGACATAGGTCGCGTCCTCGGCGAAATAGGCCTCGATTGCGGGAAAATCGAGAGCGTTGATGGCGGCGTGGAAGCGCTCGATTTCCTCTGCCGGGTCGAAAGCCATGGTCTCAGACCTTCAATCCGTAAGCGGCGAGATCGTTGCGCAGCTTCTCGGCGCCCGAAAACAGCACCGCGTTCCAGCCGAACGTCTTGGCGCCTTCGACATTAACAGGCGCGTCGTCGATGAAGATCGTTGCCTTGGGATCGAGGCCAAAGCTGTTCGTATGGCTGTCGTAGATCGCGGCATCCGGCTTGATCAGGCCGACATCGCCGGAAACGGTCACGCCGCGCGGCAGCTTGAGGAAGGGAAAGCGCTCCTGCGCCTCGCGGAAGGTGTCGGAGGCGAAGTTGGTCAGCATCGTCACGTCGCGGCCTTCGGCGATCAGCCCTTCCATGATGGCGACGCTCTCGTCATAGGCGTGCGGCACCATCTCGTGCCAATATTTGCGAAAAGCGCGGATGTGCTCTTCGCGGGCCGGGTGCTCAGCAATCAGCAGCGCCTCGGCCTCTTCCCAGGTGCGGCCGCGGTCCTGCTCGATGTTCCAGTCGTGGGTGCAGATATTGGCGAAGAACCAGTTGCGCTCCGTTTCATCGGGAATGAGGCGTGCGAAGGGAAGGTGCGGATCGTAATGAATAAGGACTTTGCCGATATCGAAAACGATATGTTTTATCTCAGTCGTCATGGTCATGCCTTGGATGTTTTGAATGCGAGAGGAATAGCCGCTGCAATTGCTTTTTTCATGATGGTCGGCAACGCCTGCGCTTCAAGATTTGTAACCGGCTCCCACCATTCGTCATTCACGCCATCGTTCGGCTTCGGCTTTGCGGCGATCGCCACCCGCCAGATCGACAGTCGGAGCTCGAAATGGGTGAAGACATGGATCACGGTGCCGCAGGCCTGCCAGGCCGCCTCGAAGGGCGCGGCCGCAGAAGAGGTCTCGCCGTCGAGCCGCGCCGTCCAGGCCGTCGTCGGTACCTCGGTCATGCCGCCGAGCAGCCCGCTTTCGGCGCGCCGCCTGAGCAGGATCTCGCCATCGCCGCTCACCGCGATAAAGGCCGCGCCATGGCGCACCGGCTTTTCCTTCTTCGCCGCCTTGACCGGAAAGAGCTCGGGGTCGGAATGCTTCAGTGCCTGACAGGCATCGCGGAACGGACAGAGCGAACAGGCCGGCCGCTTGGGCGTGCAGATCGTCGCTCCGAGATCCATCATTGCCTGGGCGAAATCGCCGGGCCGGCCTGACGGCGTCAGCAGTGCCACCTTCGCCTTCATCGCCGGCTTGGCGGCTGGAAGGGGCGCTTCGATCGCATAAAGCCTTGAAATCACCCGCTCGACATTGCCGTCCATCACGGCAGCCTGCCGATTGAAGGCGATGGCAGCGACGGCTGCAGCGGTATAATCGCCGATGCCCGGCAGCGATTTGAGGCCCTCTTCGGTGTCGGGAAAAACGCCGCCATGCTCTTTCGCCACGGCCTCGGCGCATTTCTTCAAATTGCGGGCGCGGGCGTAATAGCCGAGCCCCGCCCAGGCGGCCATGACAGCGTCGTTCTCGGCCGCGGCTAGATCGGTCACTTCGGGCCAGCGCTCAAGAAACTTCTCGAAATAGGGTTTGACCGCCTGAACCGTCGTCTGCTGCAGCATCACTTCGGAAAGCCAGACGCGATAGGGATCGGGTTTGACGCCGCGTGCCGCCATGCCGGGTGAGATGCGCCAGGGCAGGTCGCGGTGATGGCGGTCGTACCAGTCGAGCAGGGGCTTGGCGGAGGGCGTGTCGAGTATCGTGATCGTCATGATTTGCCGGGATCGGGGGAAGTGCCTATACTTGGCGAAGCAATGCCGCGCGATCAAGTCGGTCCCGTCACTTCGCGGCAGCGCCCAAGGTTTTCGATGAGTTATCCACGCAAAGGTGCAAAGCAGATTTCCGAGCTGGCGAACGGGCTGATCGATCCCGTCCTGGCGCGCCGCGCCGGCATCAACACGGCGCTGCTCGGCTCCTGGAGCGAAATCGCCGGCGAGGATTTCGCCGATTGCACCCGGCCAGAGAAAATCGCCTGGGCCCGCGGCGGCGGCGATGACGGCAGCTTCCGCCCCGGCGTGCTGACGATCGCCTGCGAAGGTGCCCGCGCACTTTTCCTCACCCATGCCCAGGGCGAACTGATCCAGCGCATCAACAGCTTCTTCGGCTTCGCCGCCGTCCACCAGATCCGCATCGTCCAGAAGCCGGTCTCCCAGGCCATCCGCCGCTCCCGCACTCCGCCGCCACTGAAGGGCGAAGCCGCCCGCAAGCTCGAAGGCATGATGGAAGGCATCGAGGGCGACAAGCTGCGCCAGGCGATCCAGCGGCTGGGCACCGCGGTGATGGGCAAGCGGGGACGATGAACTGCGCCAAATGTCAAACTTCACTTGAAGTGCTCCACGGGTGTATTACACTGTAATCATCTGACGGAGGCACAGGATGCGCAGCAGCAAACCCATTACGGTCACGCTCGGCAGTCAGCAGAAAAGCTTGGACGCCCGGCTGCAATCGGGTGCCTATAGCTCTGCAAGCGAGGTTATCCGAGCTGCTTTGCGCGCGCTCGACCGGGAAGAAGATGCGATCGACGAAATCATGCGCCAGAAAATTCGCGAGGCTATCGACGATCCGGGTTCGGATATTGATGCCGATACGGTGTTTGAGCGGCTCGAACATCTCCATGCCGAACGCGTGAAGGCTGGGCGCGGTGGCGTTTAAGGTCGCGTTTCGCCCCAGGGCGGAGAAGGATCTGTTTGATATTTATGAATTCATTGCTGCCGATAATTTTCCGGCGGCGATCGAATTCATTCGCCGGCTGAGACAATTCTGTCATCAGTTGGAAGACATGCCGGAAAGGGGATCGCCGCGCGAGGATTTTGCTCCGGGCGTCCGCATTTTGGTATTCGAACGGCGTGTGACCATTGCTTACCGGATCACCAAGCATCGGGTACAAGTGCTGAGGCTGTTCTACGCTGGCCGGAATACGCCTTCGGCCTTCCACCGAAACTGAGAATCACGCATTTCGGGCTCTCGGTCCCATGACGGTCACAATTCTTTGAAGGAAGTTGGTTCGCCGTGGCTTGTGGGCGGCCCTCGGCCGTTATATCGCACAGTCATGCCGTCACTCTCATTACCTATGGGGAACCCATGCAGATGTCCGAAATGCAACTGACGAAACGCCGCCTCCTGGGTGGGATCGCCATCGCCGCAGCTGCCGCAGCGCTTGTCGCCTGCAACGACAGCAAGGACGCTGCCGATGCGTCGTCTTCCGGCAAGACCATGGCGGACGGCACCAATGTCGATACCATTGAGACAGCAGCGACGACGGCGACCGACATGCCGCAGTCCGACGGCGATGTCGATATGGCCGAGGTGCTGAAGCCCGGCGCCCTGCCTGAGATGGCGCTTGGCAAGGCCGATGCCCCGGTCAAGATCGTCGAATATATGTCGATGACCTGCCCGCATTGCGCCCATTTCCACAACACCACCTTCGACGCCATCAAGCAGAAATATGTCGATACCGGCAAGGTGCAGTTCATCATCCGCGAATTCCCCTTCGACCCGCGCGCCGCCGCCGCCTTCATGCTCGCCCGCTGCAGCGCCGCCAATCCCGGGCAGCTGAGCACGCCGGAACAGTATTTCCCGATGGTATCAATGCTGTTCAAGCAGCAGCAGGTCTGGGCCGCCGCCGATGACGGCCGCGCCGCACTGCTGCAGATGTCGAAGCTTGCCGGATTTACTGAGGATAGCTTCACGAAATGCTTGACGAACCAGAAGCTTCTGGATGAAGTGAACGCCACGCGGGAAAGGGGATCGAAGGATTTCGGCGTCAACGCCACGCCGACCTTCCTCATCAATGGCAAGCGCTACTCTGGAGACATGCCGGTTGATACTATGTCGAAGCTTATCGACAGCCTCATCTGAACCGGATCGTTCGACCATAACGGGCGACGGCGAAAGCCGTGCGCCCGTTTTTTGTGGCTGCTTAGTGGCGGGGAACACCCCCCTCTGTCCTGCCGGACCCGGGGTCGAGCCACGGGTCTCGACCCGTCCTTCGGACCCCCACAAGGGGGGAGATCGGCTGGGGGAGACGTCTCATCCATGGTGACCCCTCTCACGACTGCGCCTCGTAAGCGCTCCATTGTTTGGGGAAGGCCTAGCCGCTTGCCGATCTCCCCACCTGTGGGGGAGATGCCCGGCAGGGCAGAGGGGGGTTCCAAGCCCTCTGAGCGCCCCGGAGCTTCTGCATGAAGTTCAACAAGCTGCGCCTGGTCGGCTTCAAATCCTTCGTCGAGCCGACGGAATTCATCATCGAGCGGGGGCTGACCGGCGTCGTCGGGCCGAACGGCTGCGGCAAGTCCAACCTCGTCGAGGCGCTGCGCTGGGTGATGGGCGAGAATTCCTACAAGAACATGCGCGCCTCCGGCATGGACGACGTGATCTTTTCCGGCTCGGGAAACCGCCCGGCCCGCAACACCGCCGAAGTGGCGCTTTATCTCGACAATGGCGAGCGCACCGCGCCTGCCGCCTTCAACGATGCCGACGAGATCCAGGTCACCCGCCGCATCGAGCGTGAGCAGGGCTCGCTCTACCGCATCAACGGCAAGGAAAGCCGCGCCAAGGATGTGCAGCTGCTGTTTGCCGACGCCTCCACCGGCGCCCGCTCGCCCTCGATGGTCGGGCAGGGGCGCATCGGCGAGCTGATCCAGGCAAAGCCACAGGCCCGCCGCCAGCTGCTCGAAGAGGCGGCCGGCATCTCGGGCCTGCATTCGCGCCGCCACGAGGCCGAACTGCGGCTGCGCGCCGCCGAAACCAATCTCGAGCGCCTCGACGACGTCACCTCGCAGCTCGAAAGCCAGATCGAGAGCCTGAAGCGCCAGGCCCGCCAGGCCAACCGCTTCAAGACGCTGTCGGCCGATATCCGCGCCCGCGAGGCGATGCTCCTGCATATCCGCTGGGTGCAGGCCAAGGAGGCCGAGGCCGAGGCCGACAGCGCGCTCAACCAGGCGACCGTCATCGTCGCCGAAAAGGCGCAGGCCCAGATGGAAGCGGCGAAGAACCAGGGCATTGCCAGCCTGAAGCTGCCGGAACTGCGCGAGGGCGAGGCGCGCGCCGCCGCCGCCCTGCAGCGCCTGCAGATCGCCAGGAGCCAGCTGGAGGAGGATGCCGGCCGCATCCTGCGCCGCCGCGACGAGCTGACCCGCCGTCTCGCCCAGCTTGCCGAGGATATCCGCCGCGAGGAGCGGCTGGTGGCCGACAATGCCGTCATCCTCGCCAAGCTCGACGCCGAAGAGGTCGAGATTTCAGAGGTGCTGGCCGATTCCGGCCGGCATGCCGAGGAGAGCCGCGAAGCCTTCGAAGGGGCGGCGGCAAAACTTGCCGACAGCGAACGCGTCTTCGCCCAACTGACGGCCGAGCGCGCGGAAGCCGCCGCCGGCCGCAACCAGCTGGAGCGCGCCATCCGCGATCTCGCCGACCGCCGCATGCGCCTCGAGCGGCAGATGAACGAGGCCAACCAGGAACTTGCGGCTATCGGCGAGAAGATTTCAGGCCTGCCGGATCCCGACGAGAAGCGGGCGATCGTCGAGGCCGGCGAAATCGCACTTGCCGATGCCGAAGCCGCCGTCCAGACGGTCGAACAGGCGCTGGCCGCCGCCCGCCAGGCCGAGGCATTGTCGCGGGCCCCGGTCGATCAGGCCCGCGCCGGCCTGAATGCGCTGGAAACCGAGGCCCGCACCATTTCCCGCATGCTCGCCGCCGGTGCGGCGTCCGGGAAATTTGCGCCGGTTGCCGAAGAACTGAAGGTCGACCGCGGCTTCGAAACGGCGCTGGGGGCAGCACTTGGCGACGATCTGGAATCGCCGCTCGATGCCGAGGCGCCGGCCCATTGGTCAGAGAATGGTGATGGCGCCGGCGATCCCGCGCTTCCCCCAGGCGCCACGCCGCTGCTTGCCTATATCAGCGCCCCGCCGGCGCTGACCCGCCGCCTGCGCCAGATCGGCCTGGTCGCGGAAGCCGACGCGCGGGCGCTGATGGCGGCGCTGAAACCCGGCCAGCGGCTGGTGACGAAGGAGGGCTCCGTCTATCGCTGGGACGGCCATGTCACCGGCGCCGACGCGCCGAGTGCGGCGGCGCTGCGCCTTGCACAGAAAAACCGGCTTGCCGAACTCGAAAGCGAGGCGGAAATCGCCCGCGACGTGCTTGCCGAGGCCGAGGAGCGGCAGACAGCGGCGGCCGAAGCGATCCGCATCGAGGAGCGGCGGTTGGCCGAGGCCCGCGACATGAGCCGCCTGTCGGCGCGCCATCTCGGCGAAGCGCGCGAGGCGCTGGCTGCCGCCGAGCGTGCCTCCGGCGATTTGATCCGCCGCCGCGATGTCGTCAGCGAGGCTGCGAGCCAGCTCGGCGCGCAGCTGGAAGAGATCGGCATCCAGGAGGAAAATGCCCGCATCGAGCTGGAGGACGCGCCCGATCTGACCGAGATCGACGAGCGGCTGCGCTTCCAGCAGGCGGAGGTGGCGACCGATCGCGGCGCGCTCGCCGAGGCCCGCGCCCGTCATGAGAGCCTGGCAAGGGAAAACGAGGCCCGCCAGCGCCGCATCATGGCGATCGGCCAGGAGCGCGAGACCTGGCGCCAGCGGGCGGCAAGCGGCGAGGACCATGTCGCCACACTGCGCGAGCGCGAGGAAGAGGCGCGCGAAGAGGCGGCCGATCTGGAAATGGCGCCGGATGAATTCGACGACAAGCGCCGCGCTCTGCTCAACGAATTGCAGAAGGCCGAGGAGGCGCGGCGTCATGCCGGCGATCTGCTCGCCGAAGCCGAACGTATCCAGCGCGAGGCCGACCACAAGGCGGCGACCGCGCTTTCCGAACTTGCCGAATATCGCGAACGCCGCGGCCGCGCCGAGGAGCGTCTGGTTTCGGCCCGCGAGCGGCGGCACGAAAGCGAAAGCCGCATTCGCGAGGCGCTGAACGTGCCGCCGCATGAGGCGCTGCGGCTCACCGGCCTGCAGCCGATGCAGGCGCTGCCCGACCCGCGTGAGGTCGAGCGCGAGCTGGAGCGGCTGAAGATGGAGCGCGAGCGGCTCGGCGCCGTCAACCTGCGCGCCGACGAGGAGCAGAAGGAGCTGAGCGAAAAGCTCGAAGCCTTGATCAAGGAGCGCGACGACGTCATCGACGCGATTCGCAAGCTGCGCGGCGCCATCCAGAGCTTGAACCGCGAAGGCCGCGAACGGCTGATCGCCGCCTTCGACGTCGTCAATGCCCAGTTCCAGCGGCTCTTCACCCATCTCTTCGGCGGCGGCACCGCCGAACTGCAGCTGATCGAATCCGACGATCCGCTGGAGGCCGGCCTCGAAATCCTGGCGCGGCCGCCCGGCAAGAAGCCGCAGACGATGACGCTGCTCTCGGGCGGCGAGCAGGCGCTGACGGCGATGGCGCTGATCTTCGCCGTCTTCCTTACCAATCCGGCACCCATCTGCGTGCTCGACGAGGTGGACGCGCCGCTCGACGACCACAATGTCGAGCGCTACTGCAACCTGATGGACGAAATGGCGGCCTCCACCGAAACCCGCTTCGTCATCATCACCCACAATCCGATCACCATGGCCCGCATGAATCGCCTCTTCGGCGTCACCATGGCCGAACAGGGCGTCTCTACCCTGGTCTCCGTCGACCTGCAGACGGCCGAACGCCTACGCGAGATCGCGTGAGGTTTTGCAGGGGGCTGTGGATCCGTCCGCCGCTGTTTTGCTGCGGCTGTCACCCCACCCTCCGTCCTCCTCGGGCTTGACCCGAGGATCCATGCGGCATCCACCAGCGCCAGCCCGTGGATCCCAGGCTCAAGGCCACGGCTGTCCGGTTTAAATTTGGTGGACATGGCGCACGGTGTTGATTCTACTCGTATTCGGATGTTTGGCGACAATCCCGGACACGAAAGAGGAGCAACACCGTGCGGCATGAGAATAGCGTCTTTCATGATCTGTTGAAGCGGATTCCGTGGGCGGCCTTCGAAAGACTTGTGGAGGAGCATCAGGCCGACAAGCACGTGCGGCGGCTGTCGACGAAGAGCCAGTTGGTCGCGCTGCTCTACGGCCAGCTTTCCGGGGCCGTCAGCCTGCGCGAGATCGTCGGCGGCCTGCAAAGCCACGCAGCGGTCTTTACCATCTCGGCGCCCAACCGGTGTCACGCTCGACCCTTGCCGACGCCAATGGCCGGCGCCCGAGTGCGGTTTTCGCCGAGCTGTTCGCGCAGATGGTGTCACGCGCCGGGCGTGGGCTCAAGCGGGCCGTCGGCGAGGCGGTCCATCTGATCGACAGCAGCAGTCTGCGCCTTTCCGGAGCGGGATCGGACTGGGCACGCTTTTCCGATCAGGCCTGCGGCGCCAAGGTTCACGTCGTCTACGATGCCAATGCCGAACGGCCGATCTATGCGGCGGTGACGCCGGCCAATGTCAACGACATCACCGCCGCCAAGGTAATGCCGATCGAGGCGGGCGCCACCTATGTCTTCGACCTCGGCTATTACGATTTCGGCTGGTGGGCGAAGCTCAATGCCGCCGGCTGCCGCATCGTCACGCGCCTCAAATCCCATACCAGATTGGCCGTCACAGAGGAAAAAGCGGTTAGCCCGGATGGAACCATCCTGTCGGATCGGGTCGGCCTCCTGCCGCAGCGCATGGCGAAAAGCCGCAGGAATCCGATGAGCGGGCCGGTGCGGGAGATCTGCGTGCAGATCGAAACCGGCAAGATATTGCGCATCCTGTCCAACGATCTCGATGCCCCGGCAGAGGAGATCGCCGCGCTCTACAAGCGCCGTTGGGCGATCGAGCTGTTCTTCCGTTGGGTCAAGCAGACGCTGAAGATCCGCCATTTCCTCGGCAACAGCGAGAATGCCGTGCGCATCCAGATCGCCGTCGCCCTGATCGCCTACCTGCTGCTGCAGATGGCCAAGGCTGACCAGACCACCGTCACAAGCCCGCTCGCTTTCGCCCGCCTGGTGCGCGCCAATCTCATGCACCGCCGCAGGATCGACCGGCTGCTGCAACCCACCGCCACTCCGCCACACCATCTCCACCAGATGAGCCTCCAATGGTAACGAATTTAAACCGGACAGCAGTGGCTCAAGGCCTGGGATGACGGAGATTGAGGGGACGGAGCGGCAGGAGGCGCGGACCGGTGGGGCGCGTCATTGCATTTCCCTTCGGCCATCCGTCGCCGTTCTGCTGCCGAGGTCGCCCAGCTGCTCGCACGCCTTGCGGGGATAGGCATTGTTGCGCCGCGCCGCGCATGCTCGTTCGCCATGGCCGAATGCTCGGCCCTGACACCGGCCCGCCTGGGATCAGCCCGCCGAGGCGGCCTGGAAGACCGCTAGCTGGGCGGCGAAGGCGCGTTGATAGGCCGGCCGCGCTTCGCCGCGGGCGACATAGGCGGCGAGGCTCGGATAATCGTCCAGTATGTTGGATGACTTCAGCCGCAGCAGCACCGACACCATCAGCAAGTCACCGGCGCTGAAGTCGCCGTCGAGCCAGTCGGCGTCGCCGAGATGGGCGGAAAGACTGTCCAGTCGCTTGCGGATGCTGCTCTCGAGGGCGCGCAGGCGCTGCTCGTACCAGGGCTCGTCGCGCTCAAGGATCCTGGCGAGGCTGTGCTCGAAGATCGGCGTCTCCACCGTGTTGAGTGCGGCAAACATCCAGGCGATCGCCCGCGACCGGCCATTGGCAGCCCTAGGCAACAGGCCGCCGTGACGCTCGGCGATATGCAGGACAATCGCGCCGGATTCGAACAGGGTAAGATCGCCTTCCTCATAGGTCGGGATCTGCCCGAAAGGCTGGCGCGCCAGATGCGCCGGCTGCTTCATCGTCTCGAATGAGACAAGGCGAACCTCATAGGGTTGGCCCGCTTCCTCGAGCGCCCAACGAACGCGCATGTCACGCGCCAAGCCGCGGCCGCGATCGGGCGAACGTTCAAAGGCGGTAATGATGATCGTCATCGCTTTCTCCATCGCTTGTCTGCATTGAAGACGTGTGGCCCAACGGGATTCCGACACTCACCGCCGTCGGGCGTTTCGAGAGGGTCGCATCGACGACAAGGCGGTTGTTCATCGGCCCGTCGGGACTCTCGAGACGGACTCCGCACATCGCGCGCAATTTTCCCGCATTCGGCGATAAACACCAAAAAAGGTCGGCTGTCTTGGCGTCCGTACCCCATTTGGATGATGCTCTTTTCTCTGACTTGCATTAGAAGTTGTTTCAACGCAACCTGATGACTTGCTGAAAAACGGGCGGTCAGCGTTGTGCATTGTCGAATTTGCGATGCGCTTTTCGGGTAGAGGGCAGGACCCGGAAGCTGTTTGAGCAATCCCGGGAAATCCTGAGGTATTGCACAAACGAAGATCAGGGCGGTTCCATGAACCGTCCTGGGTTGAGGGACCCCCCGTCCGGTTTTCCTGGCCGGACGGAAACAAGGCTTTGCGGGACATTGTTGCAGTCCCGCAAAGCTTTTTTTATGCCTTGTTCACATCAGGTGCGGTTCAGGCCTTCGACCGCTTGATTGCGAAAATTATTGTGCGCCGCAGCATTTTCGCCGCATTTGTGGATTTTCATTTCAACACCAAGGCATTAAGCTAATTCCTAAGTTTGTTGACGGACGTCGCTTTCTACTCGGCGTCATCCTCGGCCTTGTGCCGAGGATCTGCTGCCCTATCAAGCGGATGCAGATGCTCGGCACAAGGCCGAGCATGACGAAAGAAAAGTTGGCGGCGTTGTCGACAGCTGAGGGATCACGCTGATCCTTCCGTGGTGTTGGGGGGAAGATGACCAAGTGGGTCTACAGGTTCGGCGACGGACAGGCTGAGGGTGGCGCGCGCGACCATGAGATGCTCGGCGGCAAGGGCGCCAATCTTGCTGAAATGTGCGCTCTTGGCCTTCCCGTTCCGCCGGGACTGACGATCGTCAGCGATGCCTGCGACAGCTATTATAAAAATGGCGGCCATATCGACGAGCGGCTGAAGGCCGAGGTGCGCGACGGCATAGCGGCGATCGAAGCGATCACCGGCCGCCATTTCGGCTCCACCAGCCAGCCGCTGCTGCTTTCGGTGCGCTCCGGCGCCCGCGTCTCGATGCCCGGCATGATGGACACCGTGCTCAATCTCGGCCTCAATGACGAGACCGTGCAGGCGCTCGGCCACGATGCCGGCGACGCGCGTTTTGCCTGGGACAGCTACCGCCGCTTCATCCAGATGTATGCCGACGTCGTCATGGGCCTCGGCAACGACGTCTTCGAGGAGATCCTCGAAGACGAAAAGGCCAAGCTCGGCCATGAACTCGATACCGAGCTCAGCGCCACCGAATGGCAGCATGTCGTTTTCCTCTACAAGAGGCTGATCGAGGAGGAACTGGGGCAGCAGTTTCCGCAGAATCCGGAAGTCCAGCTCTGGGGCGCGGTCGGCGCGGTCTTTTCCAGCTGGAAGAGCGCGCGCGCCGTCACCTACCGCCAGCTGCACAATATTCCGGAAGGCTGGGGTACGGCGGTCAACATCCAGGCGATGGTCTTCGGCAATCTCGGCAATTCCTCGGCGACCGGCGTCGCCTTCACCCGCAACC
Source organism: Rhizobium esperanzae (assembly GCF_002204185.1). Lineage (GTDB taxonomy): Bacteria > Pseudomonadota > Alphaproteobacteria > Rhizobiales > Rhizobiaceae > Rhizobium > Rhizobium esperanzae. Next base: position 88,553 of record NZ_MXPU01000016.1, read on the forward strand.
CTTCGACCGGCGAAAAGGCGCTTTACGGCGAATTCCTCGTCAATGCGCAAGGGGAGGATGTCGTTGCCGGCATCCGCACGCCGCAGAGCATCACCGAGGAGGGGCGGCTTTCCTCCGGCTCCGACAAGCCTTCGATGGAAAAGCTGATGCCGGAAGCCTTTCACGAGCTCAGCCGCATCTGCAGCGCGCTCGAGATCCATTACCGCGACATGCAGGATATCGAATTCACCATCGAGCGCGGCAAGCTGTGGATGCTGCAGACCCGCTCCGGCAAGCGCTCGACCCGCGCCGCCATGAGGATTGCCGTCGACATGGTCGATGAGAAAGTGATCACCGAGGAGGAGGCGGTGCTGCGCATCGAACCTTCGAGCCTCGATCAGCTCTTACATCCGACGATCGATCCGCGCGTCAACCGCCAGGTGATCGGCACCGGCCTGCCGGCCTCACCGGGGGCTGCGACCGGCGCCATCGTCTTCACCGCCGAAGAGGCGGTGGAGGCGGAGGCCGAGGGCCGCAAGGTGATCCTGCTCAGGGTCGAGACCAGCCCGGAGGATATTCACGGCATGCATGCCGCCGAAGGCATCCTGACGACGCGCGGCGGCATGACCAGCCATGCGGCGGTCGTCGCCCGCGGCATGGGCATCCCCTGCGTCGTCGGCGCCGGCACCATGCGCATCGATCAACGCAACGAGCGGCTGCTCGGCATCGGCGTGACGCTGAAGAAGGGCGATGTCATCACCATCGACGGCTCGGCCGGCCAGGTGCTGAAGGGCGAGGTGCCGATGATCCAGCCGGAACTATCAGGCGATTTCGGCCGCATCATGGGCTGGGCCGACCGTGTCCGGCGCATGACGGTCCGCACCAATGCCGATACGCCGGCCGATGCCCGCGCCGCCCGCTCTTTCGGCGCCGAGGGCATCGGCCTTTGCCGCACCGAACACATGTTCTTCGAGGGCGAGCGCATCCATGTGATGCGCGAGATGATCCTTGCCGAGGACGAGAACGGCAGGCGGCTGGCGCTCGACAAGCTCCTGCCGATGCAGCGCCTGGATTTCACCGGCCTCTTCACCGTCATGCACGGCCTGCCGGTGACGATCCGCCTGCTCGATCCGCCGCTGCACGAATTCCTGCCGAAGACCGATGACGAGGTGGCCGAAGTCGCCTTCGCTATGGGCATGGAGCCCTTGGCACTGCGCCAGCGCGTCGATGCGCTGCACGAATTCAACCCCATGCTCGGCCATCGCGGCTGCCGGCTGGCGATCTCCTATCCCGAAATCGTCGAGATGCAGGCCCGCGCCATCTTCGAGGCGGCGGTGGCGGCCGCCCAGGAGACCGGATCGGCCGTCGTGCCCGAGATCATGGTGCCGCTCGTCGGCCTGCGCTCCGAACTCGATTACGTCAAGGCCTGCATCGATGCCATCGCCGGCGATGTGATGCGCGAGGCCGGCATGAAGATCGATTATCTCGTCGGCACGATGATCGAGCTGCCGCGTGCGGCCCTTCGCGCCCATGTCATCGCCGAAGCCGCCGAATTCTTTTCCTTCGGCACCAACGACCTGACGCAGACCACTTTCGGCATCTCGCGCGACGATGCGTCGGCCTTCATCCCCACCTATCAGCGCAAGGGCATCATCGAGCACGACCCCTTCATCTCGCTCGATTTCGACGGTGTCGGCGAATTGATCAGCATCGCTGCCGAACGCGGCCGGCGCACCCGCAACGACATGAAGCTCGGCATCTGTGGCGAACATGGCGGCGACCCTGCCTCGATCCGCTTCTGCGAGACGATCGGCCTCGATTATGTCTCCTGCTCGCCGTTCCGCGTGCCGATCGCCAGATTGGCGGCGGCCCAGGCGGTCATTGCCGCGAGCAGGTGAGCCGGGTCCGTCAGTGACGATAGCGCCAGCGATCGCGGTAGACATAGGGCCCGTTCAGATCCCAGGCCATGCGGTCCATCATCTCCGCGCTCGCAGCCCGCGATTCGGCCCTGCGGTCGAGATCGATGCGTTGCAGGCAGGTGGCAAAACCATCCGAGCCGCGGCGGAAGCCATAACTCAGGCACTGCCGCTCATCCGCCGCCCGCCGCTCCTCCGGCGTCATCGTCTGACAGGCGGAAAGGCTGGCGGCGAGGCCGAGGAGGGTGAAGATAAGAGTGATGCGCATCGGGGTATTCCTTGCTTTTCCCGGAGGAAATGCCATTCGTGTGCGGGCGTCAAGTTGCGACTGCCGCCCCGGGAGAAGCGCCCGTTTTTCGCGAGGCGCCGGCCACCTGCCGATCTCCCTCCTTGTGGGGGAGATGCCCGGCAGGGCAGAGGGGGGTTCAAAGCCCTCAGTGCGTCGCGGTCGGACGGCTTTCATACTATCAATTGTGGTGATCGTGCCCCTTTGTTTTGGTTCGCGTAGCGGCAGGGGCACCCCCCTCTGTCCTGCCGGACATCTCCCCCCACAAGGGGGGAGATCGGCTGAGGGCACTCTCCTCATTCTCCCTCATTCCTGTGACATCCCTCGGGCAAAGCCCTGAGGACAGGAAGGAGGGAGCGTGAGTATGCGCTCTCATCAGGCTTTCACGCCGCCCCCGCCGGATCGCCGATCGGCAGCAGCGCCGGATCGAGCGGCGGGTCTTGCGGGTTTTTCGCATCGCCGGGGTCCTGCGCCGGTGTCAGCGGCGGTTTTTCCTGGGTTCGGTCGGGAATGCCGGGTGTTGGCGTCGGGCCACGTGGGGTATCGGCATTCGGTATCGGGTCTCTGCTGGGCATGATCGCCTCCTTTTGAAAAAAGGAACGGCAGCCCAGGCAGATGGTTCCACTTTCGCCGCCGGCGATTCCTCTGTATGAGGGGCTTGCAAATATTGGAACGAGCATGGCCATCCGCGATCGATTTTCGAAGAAACTGAACTGCCCGCAATGCGGCAATGCTGGTTTTGCCGAGGCTTCGGAGATCGATGATCCCAAGCGCAAGCACCCGGATTTCAAGGTCGATCAGCTGCCGCGCGGCTTTGGCGTGCAGCGCCCTGCCAATCACCAGGAAAGCTTCATGATCAAGTGCGAGTGCGGCCGCAAGTTCCCCTTCCGCAGCCTGGCGGAAGCCGCGGCCGAGCGGCGCTGAAACAAAGCAATTTCCAGCGCCAAAAGCAGGGTTCAGATCCGCTCCAGCACCTCGATGAAGGCGTCGGCGAAACGCACGAGATGGGCGGTCTCCTCGTCGGGCGCCTGCATGCGGATCTCGGTGCCGTTCTGATCGAGCAGCGCCAGCACGACGCGCATGTTCTCGCCATCGGGAATGCGCAGGACGGCGATGCGGCGGCAATCCTCGATCAGGCCGGCGGCCGGCAGGTCGAACAGCAATTCGCCGCCGGAACGGCCGGCTGCCTGGCGCACCGCCTCGCAGAAGCCGGCATCGCCGCCGGCATAACCTTCGAGTGAAAGTTCGAGCTCGACGAGCTCCATCGGCAGCGCCGGTTCGGTGTGATCGATCCCGCCAAGCGCAGACGCCTGCGGCCTTGCTGCTATCTCGGGTGAAATCATCCCGTCTCTCCTGTCCGTGACCCTGGAGATGAAACCGCGGCAGAATGGCCTTTTTTTTACATATCAGCAAGGTCTTATCAAAGTGGGCGGCCGATTGCCCGGCGGTCTCGGCTGAATTCCATCTGATATTCCGAGACAACAGTTTCAATTCAGCCGAATCTTGCACTAAACAGGGACATGGCGATTTGCGCGTGTTGAGGGCGCGGCGCTGACGAGCAACCGGTAAGTTTGATGGCCATCCGCTACGACCGCCCTGTTTCCAGCGCCGCCCGCTTTTCGCGGCTGCTCGGGGCATTTTCGCTGGTTCTGGCGCTGGCCGTGCTGATCGCCCATCGCTTCGGCGGGCTCGCCACGCCCTATCTGGTGCTGCTGCTGTTCACCGCCGCCGGCTTCGCGCTGCTGGCCGCCCTGCTTGCCGCAATCGGCCTGCGTAGCCTCTGGATGACCGGGGCCGAAGGCGGGCTTGCCGCACTGGCGGCGCTGATCTACGCCGCCTTTCCGCTCGGCATCGGCGCCTTTGCTGCCGAGCGTTACATGACGCTGCCTGACATCTATGACGTCTCCACCGATCCGGTCTCGGAACCGGACTGGCTGTCGCCGCCGAAGGCCGATCAGATCTGGCTGAAGCGCAATCTCGTGACGCCCGAAGATCGCGAAAAGCAGATTTCAGCCTATCCCGAACTGACCGGCCGGCGTTACGAAGGCGCGCTCGACCGCGTGCTGGAAGCGGTGCGCAAGGTCGCCAAGCAGAGCGGCTTTGTGATCGTCAAGAGCACCGGCACGAGCGAGCCGGACCGCGATATCGAGGACAGGCCGGCAAAGCCCGCCCCCGGCGACGATGCCGTGACCGACGCGCCCGGTATCATTCCCGTGCCGACGCCGCGCCCCTATGACGACGACGTCGCCAAGCTGATCCGTGGCGCCAACGGCGTGACGCTGCAGGCGACCACCCGCACCCTGATCCTCGGCCTGCGCTTCGATATGATCATTCGGCTCCGCGAAGAGGCCGAAACCACCTTCGTCGACATCCGCGTCGCCTCCCGCTACGGCCAGCACGACCTCGGCTTCAGCGCCGAAATCGCCGGCGATTATCTGAAGGCGCTCGACGCCGAACTCCTGGGGATTTCAGGTGGGTGAGCAACGGTGGCGCAAGGCGCCAGCAATCGATCCAGTGAATCGATTGCAGCGGCGAACACCCTGAGCCCAAGCTAGGGGCCGGGAGACGGTGCGGCGACTCGACCCTTGTTCCGGTGGCGCAAGGCGCCAGCAATCGATCCAGTGAATCGATTGCAGTTGCGAACGCCCTGAGCCCAAGCGAAGGGCCGGGAGGGGGCGGCAGACTCGACCCGCTTCCGGTGCCGCAAACTCGAGGTCTATTTCGTATTACCAAAGTCCACCACCCTCATCCGCCTGCCGGGCCACCGACCGGGGTTGAGCCACGGGTCTCAACCCGTCCTTCGGACCCCCTCGGGGAGAAGAGGACACGCCGCGAACTCTCTATTCCCCGCACGGTCTCGCATGGCTCCATCGCCGAAAACGGTGCGGATCAGCGTGCAAGATCGCCCACGGCGGCGATGATCTCCGCTGCGGTCGGGAAGATGCAAAGGCTGCTGGGTCCGTCCAGCGCCTCCATTTGTGCCCAGGCGATGGTGCCATTCTGATCGACCAGAAAGTGCCCGACGAGCTGGGTGGCGTGCTTGGCGAAGATCGCCTGATCGGCTTCATCAAGCTCGAAGCGGTCCTTGGCGTTGAGGATTGTGTTGGCTTCCATCGGCTGGAGCGGTTCCGGGAACTCGCCCGTGGGATTGATGCGCGCCGCCTGAAACTGCGCCATTGTCGCGGTGTAGGGCCATTCCGGCGGCTCGCTGCTGCCATCGGGCTGGAACTCGGCATGGGGCACGCCAAAGGCGCGATGCGTGTGGCAGTCCGGATCGCATAGCAGCGTCACCGGCGTCGGACGGTGGCGGAAATACAGGCGAGCGCGTTCCACCGGCGTGTTGATAACGGCCACGGTCTTCACCCCGGCGGCGTTGAGGGTGGGCTCGATGCCGGCAAGCTGTTCGAGCTGGCGTCGGCAGAAGGGGCAGTGCAGCCCGCGAAAGAAGCCGATCAGGAACGGCCGGCCGCTCAAGTCGGCCAAGGAGACCGTTCCGTCGAAATTGGCTGTGGCGAGCTCGAACGCGGGCGCGGTGTTTCCAGGCTGCAGCGGGCGCTTCTGGTCTGCCATGGAATAATTCCTTTCGCGGCTCGTCTCAGGTGAAACGACCGAAATTGAATATAGCACTCGTCGCAAGAAGACCCAGCGCCCGATGTTGAGATCGCCTGAAGTGGCCAGTCATGCTTACCGCCTTGGCAGACGCCACAGACGCATCAGTTCGACCGGAGCCGAGATGTCCGCTGTCAGCACGAATGGGTCTGTCGATCCTGAGCGAGCCGGCCTTCGATTCTTGACGGGAAGACCGTGCCCCATGCCGTGGATTGAATAGAGCGATACGCGGCGTGCACCTCCGGCGTTCCAGGAGGACAACTCGCCCCAAGGCTTCCTCTCGACACGGACGCTGCTTCGATCAACAGCGTTCGCTTCAAGCCATTGATCGACGCAAGCCCTCGCATTTGCCGGGTTGACCGTGCGATCCGCAGTCCCCTGCCAGATGCTGATCGGCGGCCAGGACCGTCGGCCAGGGGAGATTTCGGCAATTCTTGCGCCCCAGCCATCCGAAGGCGCTGTCGCGCCGGACTTCATCGTCCGCAGCGCTGACATTGCATCGCGCACGGCGCCAACCGGCATTCCGGCGACGATGGCGGCACCGGCAAACATATCGGGATAGTTGGCGACCAATGAACCTGTCATCGCTCCGCCGGCAGAAAGGCCGACAATGTAAACGCGCGTGCGATCGGCTCGATGTCGTTTCAGGGCATGGTCAATCATCTGCTTGACGGAAAGCACCTCGCCGCGATCGCGAGCGACCTCGCTCGGACGGAACCAGTTGAAGCATTTGTGAGCATTGTTGCTGTGGATCTGCTGCGGATAAAGCACCACGAACCCTCTCTCCCTGGCCAGTCTCGAGAAGCCGCTGGCGGCGTCCAGGCTTTCCGGCGTCTGGCGGCATCCATGCAGCACCACCACAAGAGCCGGCTTGCTTGGCAGATCTGCGGGCACGAAGGTCTTCATCACGAGCCTTCCGGGATTGCTGCCAAATGCGGCGGTCGTCTGGAGCCTCGGTCGCTCCTGCCTCGATGGCTTGCGGCGAAGCGGGCTCCATGCCTTCTCCAACAAGCGCGCGGCTCTCCGTCGCGTCTTCAGTAGTCCCGACAGCGATTTGGTGAAGCCGAGCTTCAAAGGACCACGCCTTCAAGCCTGGAAAGCAGAGCCTTCAAGCCGGGCTGTGCCGCATCTCGGATCGCGACTTTCAAAGGAAACCATTTCTGTTTGCGCGTGCCCTTCTCGGGGAAATCAAGTTGCGCCTCGACGACGTGCAGCAGATGAACGGTGACATGGTAGTGATGCGGCGAGCTGTCTTTGCGGTAGCTGAACGAACCGAAGGCTGTCGCCTCCACATCGCCAACGACGCCCGCTTCCTCGAAAGATTCCCGCCTTGCCGCTGCAGGTGTCGTCTCGCCGGGGTCGAGATTGCCTTTCGGAACGCCCCATCGTCCATTCCGACGACTTCCCACGAGAAGGATGCGAAGCTGCCCGCTTCCGTTTCTTCGATAACAGATCGCACCCGCCTGCTGAACATCGCGGACGGTTGCGATTGTCGAGTTGGATTGATCGTGAGCGTGGAGCATGGCTGTTTTCGATTTTTCCTATCTTGCTTCAGAGCTGTAGCATCGAACCATGACAGTCTGGTCCGTGTTGAGTTGGTTCCTCCGGCAGCCGGAGTTCACGTTGTCGTCCGAGACCCAAAACAAGCTCGACCCGCACAGGAAGCCCTCAACGCCGTGGTTGGTTCCGATCTTTTGCGAGAACCGGCAAGGTCCGCGCAGGGGATGTCGATGCGGAATTCGCGCGGCTCATGGACCAGGTCACCTTCGTGCACGCACCCAAGGATCTGCGGTGGGACAATCGGACAGCGCAGTTTTCCGATCCCGAGGGCATACGCGTTGCCCTCCATACGCCCGTCACCGAAGCCGATAGACGTCGTTTCGCCGGCCGTTGATGCCGGGCAAGCGCCTCACTCCAGCACCAGCCACCCCGAATACCGCACCACCAGCCCCGTCAGCCGCCCGCCGATCTCGACGTGAAAATGAAAGCGCCCATCGCGCTCCTCCTCATAGGTCTCGCCGCCAGGCGCCAGGAACAGCGGCAGCGGGACCCCGAGAAACCGCCAGCCGCGCACGACAAGCCGTAGCCTCTGCCCCTCCGGCACCAGCGCCAGCAGCACCCGGAACGGACCGAAGACCTCGGCGAGCAGGTGCCGGGCGCCGCCCTTGCCCTCGGCCTGCCAGCTGCGGAACGTCTTGCCCCCGAATGTGCGCGTCCAAATCTCCCTGTCGCCATCGGCGGCGAAGCGCACCGCGACCGGCACATCGTCGCCCGCCGGGGGAAAGCCGATCACGCCGGCGACGAGCCGGGCGATGAACCCGCCGCCGCGCTCGATCCGCGCCCGGCCGGAGGCGAGGCGCGTGCCGCCGGCATGGATCGCGGCAAGGGCGGGCGGCAGCTGCTGCCAGGCGCTGCCGAGAATGCGCCGGTAGAGCGGCTGGGCCTCCTCCTCATAGTCCAACCGGATGCCTGAGGTGATCTTGAACCGCCGGAAGGCCGCTTCGAAATCCGCAAGCGACAATTCCCCCGCCGCCGGCCGCGCGCCGCTCTCGGGCCGGATGCCTTCAAGCTGCCGGCGCACCAGTGCCTCGACGCCGATGACGGGAATGAACGGCCCGTCATCGCCTTCGGCAATCAGATCCCAGCTGGATGTGATCCGCCGCCCATCGCGATCGAGGCCGCCGGCACGCACGAACATGCCGCCGCGATGCGCGCCGAGGGCGAAGCGGTGGCTGGCTTCCTGCAGCACCCGCGAAAACGGCCTGAGCGACGGCAGCAGCCGGAGGCGCACCAGCCGCGCGGCAAGCCCAAGCAGCCGCTGCAGCGCCTGCGGCTCGGTGCCGACGCCGGTGAAGGTCGATTGCAGGCCGGGAACGTGCTGCGGCAGCAGCGCAAGATCGGGCGCATCGACCAGCAGGAAATTCCGGCTGGCGAGCGGCGCCACGCCGGGCGGCGCGATCGTCACCCGCATGTCGTCGATGAGCCCGGACCCTGCGGCCGGCCGCCCCTCGCGCAGCACCGCCACCGGCTTGCCGGCATAGCTCGATATCGCCCTGACGACATTGAGGCCGATCTTCACATGCGCCGACGGTGCAATGCCCGCCGCCACGCTGTCGATACGGGAGAACTGCGGCGCCATCGCCGCGAGCGCCGCGAAGGAGAGCGCCGGCAGGCTGCTGAGGCCGGAGAGCGCAAAAACGCCCTTAGCCCTCGCTTCGGCATCGAGCCCGCCGATGCCGGCGACGAAGCCGGTGCTGTCGGCAAGATCGGCATAATCGATGTCGAGCGCGATGCAGGCGCGCACGACCTTATAGGGGTCTTCCCCGAAACTCTGGAACGGCCCCGAGGCATCGACGACGAGATCCGGCCGCAGCCGCGTCAGCTGCTCGATGAGATCGCCGTCACGATCGAAGGCGACCGCCTGCAGCCACGCGCCGAGATCGTTGCTGCCGAGGCGCCCGGCCCAACCTCTCGGCGAGCGCAGCTCCGCCACGAAATCGTCAGCCTTTTCGAGCGAGCGCCCGGCAATCAGCAGCCGGAGCCTGGGTTCATCGCCGAGCAGCCGGGCCAGCCGCCCGCCGAAAGTGCCGTAGCCGCCGATGATCAGCAGCGAGAGCCGGCCGCCGCTCATGTGATGAACCGGCTGCGCTGCTCCGCCGTCGGCACCATGCAGCTCTGCCGGCCGGCAATCTTCAGCCGGTTGCGGGCGATGAATTCATAAAGCGCATCGGCAAGGCGGCGCGGCAAGAGCCGGAAGAGCTTGACCAGCGAATAGGGAAAGCCGAGGCCGGCCACCATGCGGATCGTGCCATCCGACTTGAAGAAGGCGCGGCCATTCTCGATGAGGATATTGGTTTCATAATCGCGCTCGTTCAGCCCATAATGCCGGTAAAGCGCTTGCCCAAGCGGCGTCTGGGCGGCGAGGAAGCGGTAGTGCCGCTGCCTGTCGCGCTTCAGCACGAATTTCACCCAGCCGGAGCAGAAGACGCATTCGCCATCGAAGACGATCAGCGGCTGGTCATCGGCAAAGTCAGGCACATCGGGATCGTTGCGATAGCTGTAAGCGGCGCGCGCCATGGTAATCTCCCCATCTCACGCTTACAACAGCCGGTAGGTGGCGGCAAGAGAAGGCGGCCCATCCGCCGCGATCTCGCCGCGCTCGACGAGATCCTCGATATGGGCGAGCACGGAAAGGGCCGCCGCCCCATGCAGCTTCGGATCGGTCTCGTGATAGATCGCCTTCACCATCTCGGCAATCCCGCGGTCGCCCGCCCGGATGCGCTCGAGGATCGCCCGCTCGCGCCTGAGGCGATGCGCCTTCAGGCTCTGCAGGAAGGCGGCCGGCCGCGTCACCGGCCCGCCATGGCCAGGCAGCAGCAGGCCGTCCTGGCGCTCGATCAGCCGCTCGAGCGAAGCCATGTAATCGGCCATCGAACCATCCGGGGGCGCGACGATCGAGGTCGACCAGGCCATGACATGATCGCCGGAGAACAGGATATCGCGGCCTTCGAGCGCGAAGGCGGCATGATTGGCCGTGTGCCCCGGTGTGGCCACCGATGTCAGCGACCAGCCATCGCCGGATAGGGTCTGCCCGTCACCGAGCGCGATATCGGGCACGAAGGCGAGATCCGAGCTTTCGGAAAAGGGATTGATCTCGCCATCCCTGAGCGGCCGTGCCGGCCGATGCGGCCCCTGGCCCACCGTCACCGCCCCGGTCGCCGCCTGCAGCCGGCGGGCGAGCGGCGAGTGGTCGCGATGCGTGTGGCTGACGAAGATATGCGTCACCTCCCGCCCGGCAAGCGCTGCCATCAGCGCGTGAAAATGCGCCTCGTCCTCCGGCCCGGGATCGATGACCGCCACCGAGGAAGCGCCGACGATATAGCTGTTGGTGCCGTAAAAGGTGAAAGGCCCGGGATTCTCCGCCGTGATCCGCTCGACCCCAGGCGCCACCGGCACGGCGCGCCCATAGGCCGGCTCGAAAGCAAGGTCGAATGCGGGGCTTTCCATGAAGGCGATGATCTCGCGGCCGATGACGTCGCCCATTCCTAGCATGGGCCGCTGCACTCTGCAGCGCATAAATCTGCCCGATGCGCAACTTAGTCATTGTGACAGACGGAGAGCTTTGCTAATCAGGCGTCGATTTGAGCCGGCGCTGTGCGCCGAAAGCTCTGGTGGGGCGTAGCCAAGCGGTAAGGCAGCGGTTTTTGGTACCGCCATCCCCTGGTTCGAATCCAGGCGCCCCAGCCAAGATTTTTATCGGTCCTCTCTCGAACCGTTGCGGTCACTTTCGCGCTGCCGCGATGAGGGGCGAAAAACGCTGTAACTGCACTGCCGTCATTCTAGATATCGGCCGTCTAACGCGACTAGCTTTTCTGAGCTGCCTATCCGAGTGCAGGCAAGTTGGAAAGCGATCCGCGCACGCTTCCTTCGGCTTTCGCATGTTTTAAGGCCAAGCTCCGCTTAACCCCTGCCTCACCAGAACCGCGATAGGATATTTTACCAATAATGTGGATTATATGAATTTCATAGAAGATTGTTATTGTTGTTGTTGGGAATAAATTTATATTGTTAATTTAGCTCCGATTTAATATTGATATAATATGCGAAATCCATCAAACTAAAGGGAGTTACTGGAAGCGAAACGAGAAAGAAATGACTAACATTTATGCGACGCCTGAAAAGGTTCAATATGCCAAGAGGCTGTTTGAAATCGGTATCGAATATCTTGAGAGGGAGGGCTATGAAATTTCACGGGTTCCGCGCGCCGGAAAAAAGAGCTTGCGCCGTGTGAAGAAGGGGAAGGAAGAATTCAACGTTGCTGTTCGAACGTCACAGGACCAGTGGTTTGCGTTCCCCCGCAATGACAGCACTGGCAAGTGGTTGGGTATGGATGATGTGGATGTCCAACGGGTTATTGTCGTTGCCCTTAATACCCGTGAGGAGGGGAAGGAAAAGATCGCTCTCGTTCACGACTTCAAGGCCTCAGAGGTCCGCGACCGCCTGAACAAGAATTATAGGGCACGCCACGCCGCAAATCCGAACATCGATATCTCGCACGGAAACTGGATTTCCCTTTATAATGAGGAGGTGAGTGAACCGACTTCGTACGTGGGGGCGGGCATTGGATTGGCGTTTCCGCCCTGCGATCGAGTGCCGCTGTTTGGCGTAGCCAGCAATGACGTCGAAGAAGAGGACCTAGCAGATGCCGATGAGCCGATGCCGGCTGCCTCGGCCCCGGTCATCGATGAACCGCTTACCATCCCCGAAGCAAAGCGCCGTTTGGCGCTTACGTTTGGCGTTGATCCTTCTGCCATTAAGATCCTAGTTGAGGGCTGACCGAAGTCAAGAACACATGCTCGCCCTACCGCCGGCCGAAGTGGTTGCCTCTGCCCTCGCCAATTCACTGGCGTGGGCAATATGCATGGTTCATCGAACTTTCTCTGTCTAAATGGCTGATGCCGACTGATGGCGTGCGCTGGGAAAGACCCGTTCACAACGTGACGTCAGGTATTCGGCTATGACGTTATCAGGACAGTAGGTTACAGCTATTGAAATCGGCGGAGCATCGCTGCTGATGGGTCGTACTCGTACGACTTTATTGTCCCATCCTTCACTCTCGCTACGACCTCGTTGATCACGTGCAGCGGCACCAGATACCATTCCTTCGGCTTCACCGGATTTCCGAACCGGTCCTGTATAGTCAAATCAAGCCGCGCCGGAGACAACACGCGGTGCAGGACATTTTCAAGCCGAATTCGGTTGATGTTAAAGAGCTTATAGGTCGCGACGACTTCGACATCAGCAAGGAGATACGTGGACTCGAGAGCCGCCTGAGCGATCCGCGCCTCAACAGTCCCGCCAGTGACCCCTATCTTGTGAATCAAGTCCCGGTGCGCGGCGACTTCAGGATGATCGGACTTGCTTCGCAGGACGTAGATGGTGCCGCTCGCAAGGTCTTCGTTGTCCGCTGCCCCGCCGAACAAAGGCCCTGCATTCGGCTCTGTTATTCGGCGTCCGGCATCATCCTTGTATAGAGCACGCTGAAACGATCTGAGCAGCAAATCGCTTTCAGTGCCGTTGTCGAAGACGACACGAAGGCGCCGATCCAGCCGGCCGTAGTCCGTCTTGAATTCGTCGCCTAACGCGGCGACAAACGCCACCTGGCCGCCCAGAATGAAGAACTCCCCCTGCTTGACGTCCGCGTCTTCTCCAAAACGCCGTGTTTCGCGCGCGGCCTTGTCTAAGTCATCCTTGACTCGAGCGAACAGCGGCCTGAACATTTCGAAGTCAACGCACGGTGTCCGCTCGGCGACCTCCTCCGCGGCGCGAACTTCAGCGCGGGGCTTTACATGAGTCAACTCCATGAGGTTCACATCGCCGATCGGCTCAGCACCAAGTTCAGCCAACAGAGCGTCGTCGTCCACCTCGCCGTCATTGCCCGCGGCAGGCGAAGTCGCCAGTAACCCATATTGGTCAAATTCCCGAAGCAGTGTGCAGCAATCCTGTTGCGCACGCAGCCTGCTGAGGCGCACGGCATAGAGGCGTTCGAAAATATCGCGGCCCTCGCCGTGCTGCGGCACGCGGCCATGTTGTTCGCGGAACCGGACGATGTCCTCGAATCCCGCAATGATCCGTTCTTCGCGTGGTGTCCTTGTACTTTGCTTCTTGGCCTCTGGTGCCGCACCGAGTTCGGCGAGCAGGTCATCGTCAGAAATATCAACCATTCTTCTGCTGCTCTACATGCCGCTTCAACGCGACCACGCCTTCCGCCATGCGTTTTTCCCAAGCATCGGCCGATGTAATATCAGGCGCGCGGCCGCGCTCCTGCATGAACCTCCTGGCGCGCAACGCCAGGTCCCGCGCTTCCTCGTAGGGAATACTAATTTTCTTGCTGGCAATCACCGCGGCAACCTGCTTCAGAGTCTGCTCGCTCATGGATTTCGCGAGGATCGAATAAGCAGCCTCAAACGGGTTGATCCGGTCGATCATATCGATATCGAGATTGCGAACATCCATGGCGAACTTTCGAACCCCATCTATAAGTGCTGATCCGCCCGTCAGTTGTCCGGATTCTTCTAATTCTGCTGCGACGGCTTTCGCCTTCTGCGTCAGATTCAGGGCCGCAATGGCGTGCTGCCGGATGGCTTCCTGATCGATGTCGCTGAGTTCGGGGTAGCGATCTCTGACGATCTTGCCCATACGGACTTGGGTCAGTTCCTCCGGCACGGTCTCGTCATCGAACAATCCTTTCTCCAGAGCGGGTTTGTCTTGCACGAACGCTGTGATGACCTCGTTAAGGTCTTCCTGGCAGATGCGCTTGGCTTCGTTGCTCTGGGGCGTGACAAGGCCGTTGATCTCAAAGTGGAACTGACCCGTCGCCTCGTTGAAACCAACATTTGTTCCCTCAGGGTCATAGCCCTTTTCGCCGTAATCGAAGTCCTGAAGCGGCCCGCTGTCTGCGTTCTTCGGCGTGAAATTGAACTTCGGCGCAAGCACCTGTTCCATCAGCAGACTGGCGGCAATCGCCTTGAGTGTGTCGTTGACGGCGTCCACGACCGCCTCTTCACTGGCGTCGGGTTCAGCAATCAGGTTGGTGAACCGCGCCGAAGATTTGCCGGGGGCGTCACGGGTAGCCCGACCAATGATCTGGATTATCTCGGTCAAGCTGGCACGATAGCCGACCGTCAACGCATGCTCGCACCAAATCCAGTCAAAGCCTTCTTTGGCCATGCCGAGCGCAATGATGATGTCGACGTGATCGCGGTCATTTTTATGGTTGGAGTCTTTGAGCGCAGAAACGACTTTGTCCCTTCGTGTCGCCTCGTCATCGACCAAGTCAGCGACCTTAATGAGACGTCCATCAGCCAACCGCACCAAATGGAATCCGGTTTTGGCGTCTTCACCCTCCCAGGTGCCGAGAGCGTCCATTATCTCGTTGACCTCTTTCACCTTGTCTTTGGTGCTCTCGCGAGAATTCACGTTTGGTATATGAACGATCGTCTTGAGGGCGGGATCGAGGACCTTAGTGATGGCGTCGAGATAGCGGCCGGAATAGAAGAAATAGCCGATATCTAGCGACTTCAGATGATCGTAACCGTTGAGTTGCTCATAGTAGGTGTAGGTGACAGTGACGAACTTCGACTCGTCTTGGGGCGCAAGCACGGCCTCGGCGTCGCCACGAAAATAAGACCCCGTCATGGCGACCAGATGGACGCGGTCACGGGACAGGAACTGCCCGAGCTGCGTCCCGAGTTTGTTGTCCGGGTTCGAGCTCACATGGTGAAACTCGTCTACCGCAATCAGGCAATCATCAAACGATTCGATGCCGAGGTCTTCGACGGCAAAGCGAAATGTTGCGTGGGTGCACACCAGCACCCGGTCGTCGCTCTCAAGGAACTGGCCGACGGCCCTTACCTTTGATTTGGCGACGGACGTGTTCTCGATGCCGGCGATGTTGCAGAGGTTCCACTGTGGTTTCACGGTCCAGTCGGCCCAGAAGCCGTAATTCGATAGTGGTTCGTCGGCAAAACTGCCGCCGATCGACCGTTCGGGCACAACGATGATTGCCTTGCGAACATTTTGATTGTGGAGTTTGTCGAGGGCGATGAACATCAGCGCCCGAGACTTACCCGACGCTGGCGGTGACTTAATCAGCAGGTATTGCTCTCCACGATGCTCATAGGCGCGCTCCTGCATAGTGCGCATGCCGAGTTCGTTGGCCTTGGTGGATGCGCCCGTTCCTGCCGTCCGCATGGAAACCGACGGAATTGTCCTTGTCGTGGTCATGAGGTTAGGCCGCACCTTTCCGTGTCGGTTTCTTCCGTGCCTTTTCGGCGTTCATTTTGGTGTGCAAGTCAAAGAGTTTCTCAAGGCGCTCCGTGTCGTTGCGAAACCTACGACCGATGTAAATGCGCTCCAAGACTTCGTCGTTTCGCTCATGGGCGGCCCGCAGGTCGGCAGGCATGGTCTCAGGGGCGTAAAGGTCAGCGATTGTTGCCGGGAAACTCGCTTCACGCGCAAGCAGGATACCTTCGGCGCAACGTGTCAGGTCGGCCTTATTCTTTTCCGTCAGCACCGGAACCGGGAAGGTATTCCAACCAAGAGTATTGGAATATGAAAAGCGCATTTCCAATCGAACGCACACTGTGCCGATCCAAACCCAGTGAAGTCTTGAGGCGATAAGAGCCATGTTCCAAAGCGGAGCATCGTATATTGCATAAACCTTGTTGGTCACAGTTGTATTGTTGTCCAAGAGGCCGCACGGGAGGAACTCACGGTTCTCGGAGGTGATTGCCGGAACAGCAATCGTCTGATTTCGTCCAATGTTCATTTCACGCATTTGATGAGCGCGACGTGCCATTTCATTGGCGCCTTTATCGCAACTAGCAAGTCGCATCGCACGGACTCCTTCTATGCGACGTCGAATGCTTTCGATCTCCATTGCCTCATGAAGATATTGGTCTTCAATCCAGATGCAATATCGGTCGATGCCGCGAATAAATTCTGCTGAGCCGAATATCCGTCTAACGAACCGTGCCTTCTGCGTCGCGGTTAGGTTAAGCTCCTTCAGTTCATCAGATGACAATAGGAGATGTCCGCCGTCATAGGGCATGTTGCCCCTGACCATTTCTGGCAGACCGCTGACAGCCTTTTGGGCTTTATCGACTACAATATTCTGTCCAGGGACCAAATACGCATTTATGTATTCCGCCTCTCGGGCGATCACCGTGCCGTCTTCTTGAATTGAGAAAAGGCGCCGAAATTTTTCGGCATGATTGGAAATGCCGACAATAATAACGGTAACGCCCGCATTGTAGCTGGCGAGGTTCGCCCATTTGAAACTGGTATGGGCAAAGCAGATGGTATGCCCCGTTTCGAAGATGAGAGGCCAAAGGATCGGAACTTGCTGTCCCTGGCAAACAGAGTTGGTGGACACAAATGCAGCGACGGCGTTGGTCTTTGTGCCGTAGTCCGCCGCTTTCATGAACCAACCCGCTACGTAGTCGAGCGATTTCCAGCTCGGCGTCCTTCCATCAAAAATCGACTTCAGGTCAGACTTCTGCTCGTTCGATTGCCAAGTTGAACCTAGATAGGGCGGGTTTCCGCAGACGTAGATTTCGCCGCCTTCGTTGTCAAAATCAATTCGTGATTGATCAAGCGGCGTATGAAAAAGATCGTCAGCATGTAGTTTAACGGCTGCCCCATTTGGCGGGCAGATACTCACCCAATCAAGCCGAAGCGCATTGCCGCAAACGATCCAATTCTCGGCGTTAAGCGGTAAAAATTCTGCCAATGCTTCCTTCTGCCCTCGATAGATCACATCGCACTGATATTCGGCGATGATCAAAGCGAGACGCGCTATTTCGGCGGGGAAATCCCGAAGCTCTATGCCGCGAAAATTGGTCAGCGGGATTTCAGTACGCCGACTGGGTTCTCCGCGGCGCTTGTTGATCTCCGCCTCAATCTCGCGCATCTGCTTATAGGAGATAACGAGGAAGTTTCCAGACCCGCAAGCAGGATCAAAGACCCTGATCCGTGATATACGGCGTCGAAGGTTGAGAAGCATGCGAGAATTCGTGCCGGCTTCTTCCAGCCTGGCCCGTAGATCGTCCAGAAAGAGCGGATTCAAAACTCTGAGGATATTCGGAACGCTGGTGTAGTGCATGCCGAGCGCGCCGCGCTCGTCGTCATCGGTTACGGCCTGGATCATCGACCCGAAGATATCTGGATTGATCAGCTTCCAGTTCAGTCCGCCGATATGGAGAAGATAAGACCGTGCAATCTTACTGAACTTCGGCACCTCGGTGCTGCCGGAGAACAGGCCGCCGTTTACATAGGGAAAGCCGTTCGCCCACCGCGGAAGACTTGCCTTTGATCTATGCTCAATTCTAATATTCATTGCCCGGAATAGAGTACTAATGACTTCATGAGTATTCGAGGAATCCCGTTCGCTCATCTGGTCGATGGTGGAGGTGAACACGCCTTCCCCGTTGAAGATATCAGTGTCTTCCGCGAAAAAGCAGAAGATCAGCCGGGCCATGAAGTGATTCATGTCCGGGCGGCGCGCTGCCGTTGCCCACTCGGGATTTTCCTTGAGAAGCTCGACGTACAGCTTATTCAGACGTCCCGTCGCTCGGATATCAAACGAGCTTTCTCGGATCTGCTTGACGGTCGTGATCCCCGCTAGCGGGAGGAAGAAGCCGAAATGATCTGGAAATTTCTGATAGGCGCAGGCGATAGTCTCGCCGCTGGCAAGGTCCTCGGCCTCGAATGAGACGCCATCGGTCGCGAGAATGAACTTCGCTTTATTTGAGGCCGTCTTTGGGCTATTCCGCAGCGCGATCAGCATTTCGCCGACCATGCCTTCGGAGCACGTGGCAAGGTGGATATTGCTTTTCTGCAGGACGCCGCCCGTCACATCGGAAGTATTTGCCGATGCCGTGCGGAGCCGCTTAATGGTAGTTTCCTTGTTGCCAAACGCGGCGAGAAAAGCGAACGGAAACTCCGTGGCATCAAACGGCTTATTGGCAAGTTCGGATACGGCTTCCTCGATTTCGACCGCGTTCATTTCTCTGACACTCTCAATAACTAGATTTCTGGGCTTCTCAGATGCCGATGGGCATGAATAGCGGAGCGAGAATGAGTCGTCACCGGCGTCGGAGGTGTTACGCGGCACTCGTCTGCGGTGATTAGAGAAACCTGTGTACGATGGAAAATTGCAACCCCGTACTCTCCGCTCCGCCTGCGCGGCAATTCGTTGCCATGTCCGGGCAGTTGAGCTGTCGCATGCATTGCTTTGCGCTATTCGTCGAGATGCCACTGCGGTCGGCTTGCCTGCTAGCAGACTACGATCTTCAAAGAGTTGTATGCCGAACCCCAGTCAATTCCGCAAGCCTCCCCACCAACGCATCCTGAAACACGGCATCACCCACCTCCGCCGCAGCCTCCCGCTGCTGCCGGTGATACCAATACCCGCCGCTGACCTTGGCGGCAGCATCATCGCTCGTCGCCAACCACGTCTGCGTGAGGTGCCCCATCTCCAAATCATCCGGCGCGCCGGCGCCGCCCATCTTGGTCGGCACCCAGCCGGGATCGACGGCGTTGCTGAGGACATCCGGCCAGTGGCGGGCGAGGGCGGTGGCGAGGGTGGCGATGTAGAGCTTGCTTTCCGAATAGGCTTGGCTGGCGTTCCATGGCCGCCGCTTCCAGTCGATATCGTCGAGGCTGCTGGCGCCGCTGCGGTGCATGCCGCTCGTGAGATAGATCAGGCGGTGGGGCCGCGTGATCCAGGCGGTGAGGAGATAGGGGGCGAGCACGTTGACCGCCAGCGTCTTGGCGTGACCTTCCGGCGTTTCGCCGCGGCTGCGTTCGAGGTAGATGCCGGCATTGTGGATGACGGCGTCCATGCGGCCGATGGCGTTGACCTGGTCGGCGATGGAGCGCGTCTCGGCAGCGCTGGCGAGATCGCCGATGACGAGGCCGAGGGCGGTGGCTGACGTCTCTGCGATGGCGGCGGCGCGCTCGCGGGAGCGGGCGTGGAGGACGACGTCATGGCCTTGGCTGATGAGGGTGCGGGCGGCGGCGAGGCCGAGGCCATCGGTGGAACCGGTGATGAAGATGCGGCTCATGGGGTTTCCTTTTGCGGTGGCGTGGTGCGTTTGCCCATTTCATTGCCAGCTTTGGTGTGAGCTTCGGATAGAGCACGCGGAGGAGCAGCGTAGAGTTTTGCCTCCCGGTCCAAGAGTCAAATCTCGTTGGCTCTCAAAAAAGAGCAATTTCAGATCTCAAGCCGGGTTGACTCTCACGAGGCACACTCAAAATAGTTTGTCTTTCAATATCTGCGGTTTTTGATAGACAAGCCTCGTTGAGTTGATAATGATGCAGACAAGGCTGTTTGCCTGACAAATTTCCTGAAATCTGAAAGTCAAGCATGGCCAAACATCCGAACCTCGACCTATCAGATGCTGTAGAATATCACTACGACCAGTTTCCTCCAGAGAGGATTGACGCCAACCAGCTTATAATGCCCATTGCTTCGGCATCAGCCGCGCTTGCCCGCTACGATCAGATGCTCAAAGGCATGCACAATAGCGAAATCCTGCTTGCGCCACTGCGCAATCAGGAAGCTGTCGTCTCATCCCGAATGGAAGGAACCGTAAGTACTCTCGACGAAGTCCTGCGGTATGAGGCAGATCAGGAGGAAGGCGGTAACGAGCCGGAAGGCCATTATCGAAATGAAGCGATCGAAGTCTTCCTCTATAGCCGAGCCCTGACCGCGGCGCAGCGCAGTATCGAGCAAGGCGCGCCCCTTTCAAGCTTCCTTATCAAGAGCGCTCACAAGGTTCTGCTCGGCTTTGGCCGAGGTGCACATCTTTCTCCCGGTGAATTCAAGGTTGAGCAAAATTACCTGGCCGACCGCATGCGCCGCAAAGTGCATTTTGTCCCGATGCGTCCGGAGCAGCTCAATGATGGTATGGAGAGACTTTTCTCATTCGTCGAAGATAGGAATTGGCAGATACTGATCAAGACAGCCGTCGCCCACCTTGAGTTTGAGGCATTGCATCCGTTCAAGGACGGCAATGGCCGGATCGGGCGGATGCTCATCACCCTGATGCTATGGAAATATGGAGCAATATCCGCTCCTCACTTCTACATTAGTAGCTACTTCGAGGATCGACGCGACGAATATATTGACAGGATGCGCGAGGTTTCGAAGTCCGGTGCGTGGACCGAATGGGTTGTGTTCTTTCTAGAGGCGCTTGAAACCCAGGCTAATAAGAACCTTGCTACCGCAGAACGGATTCGCGACCTTTATGACGAGCTTAAGCGGGAGTTTCCGCAGATCCTCACATCTCAATGGAGCACCTCGGCTCTGGATTTTTTGTTCTCGCGTCCCGTCTTCCGGAACAATGTATTTACAAGCAAGTCGGGGATTCCGGAAGCAACTGCGCATCGGTTCACGCGCATACTAGTCGAGAAGGAGCTCATTAGAACATTGGAGCCCTCCGCAGGCAGGCGTCCGGCTCTGTACAGCTTTGAGCCACTGCTGCGGATTGTGCGCGAGTAGCTGGCGCCGGCCCAGGGAAATTTACCGCTCGGGATATCTCGGCGATATGGAATGGGTTGAGGCCGCGAAATTTCCCGGTCGGTAAAATCGTTGGCGGTTTTGTTGGGCGGGCATGGATCCTCGGCTCAAGGCCGAGGAAGACGGAGTGTGTGGGAGCGTTTCTGCCAAACCCACCCGCTCACGCGCCTACTTCCGGCCGTCAGCCCGCCGGCCCCACTCACGCGTCCGCTTCCCGTCGCCGCTCCGCCCCGGCCGCAATCGTCACCACCAGCTCGTCCACCTCCCTTGCCAGTCGTTCCAGTGGCAATCCCACAAACCGGCCTTCCAGGCTGATGCTGACCACGCCGTGGACGGCGCCGAAGAGGGTGCGGGCGCGGATGGCGCGGTCTTCGGGGGGCATGTCGGGCTGCAGTTCGGCGAGCGGTTCGGCGATCACGTCCATCAGGAAGAGGTGTTCGTCGAGGTGCCATTGCGGCGTCGGGCTGGTGTCGGGGGGGAAGTGCTCGAACAGCGCCTTCCAGAGGTTGCGGTGCTCGACGGCGAAGGCGAGGTAGCCTTGGGCGAGGTTGCGCAGGCGGTCGGTCGGGCTTTTGTCGCGGGCCTCCGGCAGGGTCAGCTTCGCCTCCAAGGCCTTCAGCGTCGACGAATTGACGTGGATGACGAGCTCGGCGAGGTCGGAGAAGACGGTGTAGAGGCCGCCGAGCGCGCAGCCGGCGTCCTGGGTGATGTCGCGGGCGCGCAGATTGGTCAGCCCGTGGCGGGCGATGCGCTCGCGCGCCGCCTCGATCAGCCGCGCCTTCAAATCCTCGCGTTTTTCTTCTCGCCTGCCGGCCATTCACCATTCCACTTCGATTTTTTGAACGACGTTCAAAAATTATCTTGAACGCCGTTCATGATTCTGCCATAACAGCACTCGTGAACAACGTTCATAAACCGGAGGCAAGAAATGTTCAAACTGATTTCCATTCTTTTGCGGGGCAGGGCGCATGATGCCGAGCAGGCCTTTGCCGATCGCCACGCCGTGCCGCTGCTTTCCCAGCAGATCCGCGATGCCGCCCAGGCGATCCAGTCGGCGCGCCGCAGCGTCGCCGTCGCCATCGCCCAGAATGAGCAGGAAAAAGCGCAGCATCAGACGATCCTTTCCCGCATCGCCGATCTCGAGACCCGCGCTTGCGCCGCGCTGGGTAAGGGTAATGAGGGCCTTGCCCGCGAGGCGGCCGAAGCGATCGCCTTTCTCGAAGCCGAGCGTGATGCTTCGGTCGCGGCGCAGGCCCAGTTCACCACGTCGATCAGCAAGCTGAAGGGCATCGTCCGCTCGGCCGAGGCGCGGCTGCAGGAGCTGCAGCGCGGCGAACGGCTGGCCCGGGCGACTGAAGAGGCGCAGAAGCTCGATGTCGTCGTCGCCGGCCCGGGCCTCGCCACCCTTGACGAGGCCGAGGAGACGCTTGCGCGGCTGCGGCTGCGCCAGAGCCAGAACGAGATGACGGCGGCCGCACTGAAGGACATGGAAAGCACGACCCGGCCGGCCGGCATCATCGAAAAGCTCGCCAATGCCGGCTGCGGCGCGCCGCTCACCGCATCGGCCGATGATGTGCTCGCCCGGCTGAAGAGCCGCATCACCCCGGCCGCCTGAATTCATCCATTCAGCCATTCACCCCTAAAAATTGAAGGGCCACTGCTATGAACGACAGTTTCCAGAAACACTCCGCCAGCTGGGTCAGCTTCTCCTACATCTCCTTTGGCGCCGCCGCCTTCATGCTGGCGCTCGGCCTTTACATGATGCCGCTCGATCTCTGGGGCAAAGGCTATCTCGCCATGGGCATATTGATGCTGGTGCAGACTACGGTGAACATCACCAAGACGCTGCGCGACAATGCCGAATCCGAGAAGCTGATCCGCAAGGTCGAGGATGCCCGCACGGAAAAACTGCTCGTCAAATTCAATCGTAGCGATGAAGATTGATCTTCCTTAACCACAGCGCAGAGTTGTTGCCGCGTTCAACCAATGGGTAACAACTCTGTGGCCTTCTCGAGCTGCCTAAAGAAGGACTCCCGCCGTGCAACACAATCTGATGACGTCTAGAAAATTCGCGCCGCTGTTCTGGACCCAGTTCCTCACGGCCTTCAACGACAATTTCCTGAAGAACACGCTGGTGTTCCTCATTCTCTTCAAGATGTCGGCGAGCGAGGGGGCTGCGCTGGTGACGCTCGCCGGCGTCATCCTCATCGTGCCCTTCCTGCTGCTTTCCGCGCTCGGCGGCGAGCTTGCCGACAAGCACGACAAGGCGAAGATCGCCGAGCTGCTGAAACGCTCAGAGATCGGCATTGCGGCGCTCGCCGTCGTCGGTCTCGGCTTCTCCTCCATCTCAGTGCTGATGCTGGCGCTCTTCGGCTTCGGCGTCGTCTCGGCGCTGTTCGGGCCGATCAAATACGGCATCCTGCCCGATCACCTCGACCGCCGCGACCTGCCGAAGGCCAATGCCTGGATCGAGGGCGGCACCTTCATCGCCATCCTCGCCGGCACGATCATCGCCGCCCTCGCTTTCTCAAGCGGCGACAATGTGCTGCTGTTCGGCTCGATGATGATGGGCCTGTCCGTGCTCTGCTGGCTCGCCAGCCGGATGATCCCGCCGACCGGCTCCAAGGCGCCGGATCTGCAGATCGACCGCAACGTCATCCGCTCCAGTTATACGCTGGTGATGGAAATCCGTGAGGACAAGCGGCTGTGGCGCTCGGCGCTGATGAACTGCTGGTTCTGGCTGGTCGGCGCCTTCGTGCTCTCCATCCTGCCGACCATGGTGACCGAGCTGCTCGGCGGCTCCGAGCTCGTCGTTCCCGCCTATCTCACGGTCTTCGCCATCGCCGTTGCCGTCGGTTCCGGCATTGCCGCCTGGATGTCGTCGGGCCGCATCGTGCTGCTGCCGGCCCCGGTCGGCACGGCGCTGCTCGGCCTCTTCAGCCTCGATCTCGCCTGGAATCTCTGGGGCCTGCAATCCACGACCCATGCGACGACGATCCTCGATTTCTTCGCCGGTGAAAACACCATCCGTGTCGCCATCGATCTCGCCGGCATGGCGATCGCGGGCGCCTTTATCGCAGTGCCCACCTTCGCCGCCCTGCAGACCTGGGCGCATGAGGATCGCCGCGCCCGCGTCATCGGCGCGGCCAATGTGCTCTCGGCGCTGTTCATCACCGTCGGCCTCGGCCTCGTCGCCGTCATCCAGGCGCTCGGCGTATCCATTCCTGAGATCCTGATCGGCCTCGGCATCCTCAATTTCGCGGTCGCCTGGCTGATGCTGAAGACGCTGCCGACCAATCCCTTCCGCGATTTCATCTCGATCCTGTTCCGCGCCTTCATGCGGCTCGAGGTCGAGGGGCTGGAGAATATCAAGAAGGCCGGCCGGGCGCCGATCATTGCGCTCAACCATGTCAGCCTGCTCGACGGCGCCTTGGCGCTCGCCATCACCGAGGAAGAGCCGACCTTCGCCGTCGATTACAAGATCGCCCAGGCCTGGTGGGTGCGGCCCTTCCTGAAAATGTGCAAGTTCCTGCCGCTTGACCCGACCAAGCCGATGGCGACGCGCTCGCTGATCAAGGTGGTGCAGGAGGGCAGCCCGATCGGCATCTTCCCCGAGGGCCGCCTGACGGTGACGGGAACGCTGATGAAGGTCTATGACGGCGCCGCCATGGTCGCCGACAAGACCGGCTCAATGGTGGTGCCGGTCAAGATCGACGGGCTGGAGAAGAGCTATCTCTCCTATCTCGGCGACGGCAAGATCCGCCGCCGGCTGTTCCCCAAGGTCAAGGTCACCATTCTCGAGCCGGTGAAGCTTGAGGTGCCGGCCGAGCTGAAAGGCCGCAAGCGCCGCACGGCGGCGGGTGCTGCCCTCTATCAGGTGATGTCGAACCTCTTGTTCGAGACCGCCGATACCTCGTCGACCGTTCTTGGCCGCGTCATTCAGGCGGCCCAGGAATTCGGCATGAAAAAGCTCGCCGTCGAGGATCCGGTCACCGGCAGCCTAAGCTATGGCAAGCTCCTGACCGGTGCCGCCGTGCTTGGCGCCAAGTTCCGCGCCCGCTTCCCGGAACAAAACCTCGGCGTCATGCTGCCGAATGCCAATGGCGCCGCCGCCACCATTCTCGGCGTCATGAGCGCGGGCAAGGTGCCGGCGATGCTGAACTTCACCGCGGGTGCCACCAACATCCTCTCCGCCTGCAAGGCGGCGGAAGTGAAACACGTGCTGACCTCGCGCGCCTTCGTCGCCCAGGCCAAGCTCGGCCCTGTGGTCGAGGAGCTGCAAAAGCAGGTGACGATCGTCTGGCTCGATGATCTGAGAGCCGAGATCGGCGTGCTCGACAAGATCCGCGGGCTGCTGCGCAAGGGCCGGCCGCTGGTGAAACGCCGGCCGGATGATCCGGCCGTCATCCTCTTCACCTCAGGCTCGGAGGGCACGCCGAAGGGTGTGGTGCTGACCCACCGCAACATCCTGTCGAACGCCGCCCAGGCCGCCGCCCGCATCGATTTCCACAGCGGCGACAAGGTGTTCAACATCCTGCCCATCTTCCATTCCTTCGGGCTGACGGCCGGCACCGTGCTGCCGCTGATCTCGGGCGTGCCGGTCTATTTCTATCCCTCGCCACTGCATTACCGCATCGTGCCGGAGCTGATCTATGTCTCCAACGCCACGATCATCTTCGGCACCGATACCTTCCTCAACGGTTATGCCAGGACCGCGCATCCTTACGATTTCCGCTCGATCCGCTATATCTTCTCCGGCGCCGAGCCGGTGAAGGCCGCCACCCGCAACACCTATATGGAAAAATTCGGCCTGCGCATCCTCGAAGGCTACGGCGTCACCGAGACCGCGCCTGTTATTTCCATCAACACGCCGATGTACAACCGCTCCGGCACGGTCGGCAAAATCCTGCCGGGCATGGAATGGAAGCTCGAACCGGTGCCCGGCATCGATGAGGGCGGAAGGCTGCATGTGCGCGGCGCCAATGTCATGGCCGGTTATCTCCGTGCCGAAAAACCCGGCGTGCTCGAGCCGCTCGCCGATGGCTGGCACGATACCGGCGACATCGTCACCATCGACGAGGATGGCTTCGTCAAGATCCGCGGCCGCGCCAAGCGCTTCGCCAAGATCGGCGGCGAAATGATCTCGCTCGCCGCCGTCGAAACGCTCGCCGCCGAACTCTGGCCCGGCGCGCTCTCGGTCGTCTCGTCGCTCCCCGACCCCAAGAAGGGCGAGCGCCTGGTGCTGCTCACCGAAGCCGAAACCGCCACCCGCGCCGAATTCCTCGCCTTCGCCAAATCGAAGGGCGCGATGGACATGATGGTCCCGGCCGAGGTCACCATCGGCAAGGTGCCGGTACTCGGCTCCGGCAAGGTCGATTTCGTCGCGGCCCGCAAGCTCGCGGAAAGCGTGGCCGAGAAGGGGGAGGCGGCGTAAGCGGGAGTGGGATGCAGGGGAGGGTACCACCTCTCCTTCACCACCCACGCACCACCTCTCCTCCGTCATCCCAGGGCTTGACCCTGGGATCCATGCGGCTGGCACTGAGCAGACGGCGATGGCCTCGGGGGAACGATTGACGGCCGCGTGCTTGGTTGTGGATCCCAGGGTCAAGCCCTGGGATGACGGAGAGTGGGGTTGGCTTGCTGCCAAACGCGCCGGCGACGCAGCTTGGGGCGCCGCGCTCGCGGTTCGCTTCATCGCGCCCGGCACGGCTTCCGAGCCCCGGCACCACCTCGCCGTCGTCGGCCCGGTACCTTATCTCCTCCTCCGCCACCCTCCAGGGTCATCCTGGCACACCGCTCCTCCACCATCCGGGCACCACCTCTCCTCCGTCATCCCAGGGCTTGACCCTGGGATCCATGCGGCTGGCACTGAGCAGACGGCGATGGCCTCGGGGGAACGATTGACGGCCGCGTGCTTGGTTGTGGATCCCAGGGTCAAGCCCTGGGATGACGGAGAGTGTGGTTGGCGTTCTTGCCAAACGCACCGCCGATGCAGCTTGGGCGCCGCGCTCGCGGTTCGCTTCATCGCGCCCGGCACGGCTTGTGAGCCCCGGCACCACCTCGCCGCCATCGGCCCGGTACCTTATCTCCTCCTCCGCCACCCTCCAGGGTCATCCCGGCACACCGCTCCTCCACCATCCGGGCACCACCTCTCCTCCGTCATCCCAGGGCTTGGCCCTGGGATCCATGCGGGTGGCACTGAGCAGACGGCGATGGCCTCGGGGGAACGATTGACGGGCGCGTGCTTGGTTGTGGATCCCAGGGTCAAGCCCTGGGATGACGGAGAGTGGGGTTGGCGTTCTTGCCAAACGCACCGCCGATGCCGCTTGGGGCACCGCGCTCGCGGTTCACTTCCTCGCGCCCGGCTTGTAGGCCTCGGGACCACCTCGCCGCCGTCGGCCCGGTACCTTATCTCCTCCTCCGCCACCCTCCACGGTCATCCGGCACACCTCTCCTCCACCACCCACGCACCACCTCTCCTCCGTCATCCCAGGGCTTGACCCTGGGATCCATGGCCGCACCCGCCGCGGTCGCATCACCACAGCGTAAGATAGAGATCATCCCATTCAGGGTTCATCGCCGCGACGAGATCGATCTTCCATTGTCGATTCCAGCGTTTCAACGACTTCTCGCGCTGGATCGCACTGCCGATATCCCAATGTTCCTCGTACCAGACGAGGCGGGTGCAGCCATATTTCCAGGCAAAGCCCGGCGTCAGGCCCTCGCGATGCTCATAGATGCGGCGCTCCAGATCGGATGTCACGCCGACATAGAGGGTGCCGTTTTTCTGGTTCGTGACGATATAAACATATCCTGCCATGCCGGCAGAGTGCTTGGTTGTGCATCCCAGGGTCAAGCCCTGGGATGACGGAGCGTGGAGCTGGCTTTGTCGCCATAGGCGCCGGAAGACCGGGAGCAGATCCCGCATCGACACCGCCTCGGCCTGCCGAGCAGCCTCAGCCCGCAACCAGCGCCGCCGTCTTCAGCCGCAACCCCAGCACCAGCGGCACGGTGAGCGCGTAGATGGCGACGACAGAGAGCCAGATGGCGCCCGGCCATTCCGCCCGGAAGAGGAAATAGAGGCTGGAAAAGCCGAGCGGCGCGACGATCGATGCGAGGCTGACGACTGAGGCCAGCACGCCCTGGAACTGGCCCTGGCTGTCATCATCGACCTGCCGGGTCGCCAGCGATTGCAGCGCCGGCACGCCGATGCCGCCGAGGGTGAAAACCGGCATGATCGCGAGGATCATCCAGCCCTGGCCGGCAAAGGCCATCACGGTGAGGGCGAGAGAGACGCCGGCAACACCGGTGAGGATGGCACCGCGTTCGCCGAGCAGCCTGACGGCCGGTCCCGGCAGGAGCGCCTGGGCGAGCGTCTGGCAGATGCCGAAGGCGCCCAGCGAAAGGCCGATCGACAGCCCGCTCCAGTGGAAGGCATCGCTGCCCCACAGCGCCCAGCAGGTGCCGTAGGCCTCGCCGGTGGCGCTGAAAATGAAGAACAGAGTGACGATGGGCAGCAGGCTTTTCACCTCCAGCACCGCGCGCAGCGGTTTGAGCGGATTGAGCGCCGCAAGATCGATCGTCTCACGGCTGCCCGGGCGCGATTCCGGCAGGACGAAGACGGCGAGCAGCAGGTTGGCGCCGTTGAGCACGGCCGCGGCGATGAAGGGCAGCCGCAGCCAGTGATCGCCGAGCACGCCGCCGGCGACCGGGCCGATGATGAAGCCGAGGCCGAACATGGCGTTGAACAGGCCGAAGCGGCGGGCGCGTTTCTCCTCCGGCGAAATATCGGTGATATAGGCTGTCGCCACCGAGATATTGGCGCTGGTCAGCCCGGCGATCGCTCGGCCGATGAACAGCAGTGTCAGATTGGGCGCAAAGGCAAGAAAGAGATAGTTGACGGCGGCACCGGCGAGCGAAATCAGCAGCACGGGGCGGCGGCCCAGCCGGTCGCTCAGCGCCCCGAGCACGGGGGCGAAGACGAACTGCATGAACGCATAGAGCGCCGTCATCGCGCCGATCATGGGCGCGACGTTTTGGGTATGGGTGATATCCTCAAGCAGCGACGGCAGGATCGGGAAAATCAGCCCGATGCCGACGGCATCGAGGACAATGGCGGTGAAGATGACGATAAGGGATCTGGTCATGGGTGCGTTCCGGGTCGACGCGAGCGCACAAGCGCCGACAGAGTGCGCCGATGGCTCACGATGAGGCCTGATCTGGTCAGGCATTGGTTTCAGGGAGGTGCTGGCCGCGCCATGGCCGAGGCGCATGGCGGGCGTGTGCTCGACCGCCTGGACGACCCATTCGTCCACCTGTTTACTCCGCCACTGAGCGGATCAAGGGAGGCAGTCGCTTTTCGCGACGGGCAAGAGATACGCCGAATGGTTGCGCGCGGCAAGCCCGTTTTTGTGTTGGGGGGTGGTTGCGGCTGTGACACTTTGTGACGCCGCACTCGCCGTTCGCTCATCGCGCCCGGCGCGCTTTTGGTCCCGGCACTACCTCTCCTCCTCCATCCCGGGCACCACTTCTCCTCCGTCATCCCAGGGCTTGACCCTGGGATCCATGCGGCTGGCACGGGGCGAACAGCGAAGGCGGCCCACTGCAGAGAAATAGAAGTCCGCGTGCTTGGTTGTGGATCCCAGGATCAAGCCCTGGGATGACGGAGAGTGTGGGTGGCTTTGTTGCCAGACGCACCGGCGATCCAGCTCGCGGCACCACCTCTGCCCCTCCATCCCAGCACCACTTCTCCTCAGTCATCCCAGTACCGCCGATCTGCAGACTGGAAAGCGGATCGCGTCCCGCCGCCCATCGCGCCATCATCAACGATACGGCCACCAATGACGCGTTTCGCCTGTCGTTCGGCGCATATGAGGTTGTCTCGCCGGAACAGTGGCTTCACCATGAAGGGAACTTCAGCTCCGGACAGAGACAGGCAGGCTATGACAGATATCGCGCAGATGCAGGAACAGCGATTGAACGCCCTTCGACAGACCGCGTCGGGCGCGCCGAAACTGCCGTCCAACCCGTTTTTCGGCGTCGGGCCGATCACCGATGCGACGACCGACGAAGTGGATAGCCGCCTGCGGCGCATCGCCTTCGACGCCTGGATCGAGAAGACCTATCGCAAGTTCGACGACCGGGGCAACGATATCGGCGGCTTCACCACGGCCGAGATTTCCCGCAGCATGCATCGCGGTTATCCGGCCGATAAGATCCTGACCGACATGATGCGGGCGATCCATCGCTATTTCGGCTTCCCGAAGACCAATCGCATGGCGGTCGGGCTCGGCGGCGGCCATAGCGGCTTCACCGTCTGCATCCAGCACCTGATGAACGCCAATGACGCCGGCCAGCGCGTCTATGTCGATACGCCGCGGCCGGAGAGCGATCCGTCCAAGGCGGCCGGCTTCTTCCGCCAGTCCTGGGCGACCCAGCTGATCGAAATGCAGCGTTTCGCCGAGAAGGGCTGCGAGAGCCGCATCCATTTCGCCGCCTCCGAAGGCGTGATCCCGACGGCGGCCGAACTGTCCAGCCTCGGCGTGTCGATCTTCGTCGGCGTCGGCCATGAGACGACGGGCGCCAATGCCTATACCAGCGGCGAGATCCGCGAGCTCCTCTCCTGGCTCGACGGCGACCCGGCCAACCGCCATGCGGTGTTCGACGCCACTTCGATGCTCGGCGCCATGCCCTGGGAGCCCGAACTCGTCAGCGCCGTCATGGCGAAGTGCTGCCTGTTCATGCCGTTCCAGAAGGCGATCGGTGGCATCTCCGGCTATTTCGTCGCCTCCTTCACGCCGCATGCGCTGGCGCTGATCGAAAAGAACCAGCAGGATCCCGCCTGGGCGATCCCGCGCCAGCTGAAGATCGCCCCGCCGATCGATCCCAGGCAGCCGTTTTCGGCCAAGCGCTCCGTCGATGCCGGCCCGTTCTACGATCCGGCCGAAGACCGCATGCTCGGCGGCGTCATCAACACCTACAGCGCGCTCGCCTTTGCCGAGACCACTTTCGGCCTGCTGCAGTCGGAAGCCCGGGTCGGCTCCATCGTCGAGCTCAACCGCCGCTCCGCCGCCAACCGCGCCGTGATCGACGAATGGGTCAAGTCGCATCCGTTGCTGTCGCTGACCGTCACCGATGCCGAGCGCCGCGGCGCCGCCGTGACGCTGCTGAAGGTCGAGGACGCTGATATCACCGATGCCGGCATCCACGCCCGCATCATCGCCCGTTCCAAGCAGCTGCTCGGCTATGAGGGCATCACCCATCCGAACGGCGAATACGAGCCCGGCCTCGATGCGGCCCGCTACGTCAATGCCTTCCCGGGCACTCCAGGTGATTACCGGGCCTGGGTCGGCGGCATCCGCGAGCCCGAGGATGTCGTGGCGCTGCTGGAAAACCTGCAATATGCCTATCTCAGAGCCAAGATCGTCGTGCTCGAAGAGGAGCTCGCCAAACACGGCGTGACCTTCGAGGCCCCCGCCAAGACCGATGGCGCCGTGCGCAAGGACGATCCGAACCGCGCCTATACCGTGCTGATCGCCGATCTGGTGGGCTTAAGCTTCGGCGCCGACGGCGAGCCCGATTGCAGCGAGGTCAAGGCCTATATCGAGGAGAAGGGCGGCGTCTTCCATCTCGGCCCGATCGGCGATCGCGCCAGCCTCGAAAAGGGCCGTATCCATTTCTTCTACCAGCCGAATCTCAGCACCGAGGCGGAGATCCTGCCGCAGACCGACAAGGGCCAGTATGACGCGCTGATCGCGGCGGCGACCTTCATCCCGAAGGCTTCGGTCTTCCCGCTCGGCGGCGTGCGCATCGGTGCCGGCACCGGCAATATGGGCTCGGCCTCCTGGGGCGGCGGCAATGGCGAGGGCGGCGAAGCGGCCCTGATGAACACGCCCGGCATCAACAGTCGGGCAACCGCCCAGATGGCTGTGAAGGCGATCCTGAAGGTCGTGCCGGATCTGCCGGTCGACCGGCTGCACCGGATGGTCGCCGGCGGTGATTTCGATACCGGCCGGCAGCTGAAGGATTTCCCGACGGCGAAACTCGAGGGCCGCAAGCTCGCCGTTCTCGGCTACGGCAATATCGGCCGTGAAGTCGCCAAGCTCGCCAAGGCCTTCGGCATGAAGGTGGCGATCTATGCCCGCGAGCATCACCGGCGCTGGATCGAAGCCGAGGGCTTCGACTATGCCGCAAGCCCGGTCGAAGCGGCAGCCGGCGCCGACGTGCTCTCCGTCCACATCGGCCTCGGCCGCCTGGATGCTTCGACCGGCACCTATTCCAATGCCGGCACCGTCGACGCCAAGGTGCTCGGCGCCATGAAGGACGGCGCGGTGCTGGTCAATTACGACCGCGGCGAAGTCGTTGATCCCTATGCCCTCGATGCGGCACTTGCCTCCGGCAAGATCGCCCATGCGGCAATCGACGCCGACCTCTTCAGGGATGCCGCGACCGGCGCGCTCAGCGGCCCGATGCTGCCCTACCTGCCGCTCGAAACGCGGCACAAGGGCAAGCTCGAACTCTTGCCGCACGCCGCCGCCGACACCGACCACCCCTCGCGGGTGACCGGCGCCAAGCAAGCGGTCGACCAGATCTTCGACGTCATCCGCTTCAAATCCGTCGTCAATCTCAAGGGCGACCTGCCGGAGGGTTACGTCTCCGCCGGCAGCCGCACGCCGGCCGGCATCGGCAAGGTGACGAAGCAGGTCGTCGCCGAGGCCGGCGGCAAGGCGGAGCTGCTCGAAGAACTGCGCCAGACCTCGGAAAAGATCGCCGCCATCACCGGCGCGCTGTCGGCCGTCTCCGATCCGGCTCATCGCCAGCGCATCGTCGAGCGCTACACCGCCCTCCTGGTCGAAAACGCCGACCGGCAGCGCGCGCTGCTCGATCAGCTCGGCCTCTATGGGCCGGCGGAGGGGTGAGACCATTGACTGCTCGGCGAGTGGCGATGGTTTGTGCTCGTTGCCGACGTGCCGTGCAGCCCCCTCATCCGACCCTTCGGGCCACCTTCTCCCCGCTGGGGAGAAGGGAGGCAAGGTGCACCGACACCACCCAAACGCAAACAGCCCGCTCAGAGGCGCGCCATCCGATGGGATCGATGGCGAAGCCGCGTGCTCCCCTCTTCTCCCCAGCGGGGAGAAGGTGGCCCGTAGGGCCGGAGGAGGGGGCCGCACGGCACAACCTCACATCATCATTCGTTCCGCGCTCCGCGCCCGATCTCATCACCTGCATCGATCCGCAACGGCCCTTCATGCGGATGCTTTGAGGCTGAACTTGTGGAGCCCAAAACAAAACAGGCGGCACATCGGCCGCCTGTTTTCGTCTCTTCCGATTGCCCGTTACTTCTGTTCGGGTGCCAGGAACTCGGCGCAATAGGACGGGCCGTTGACGCCGGGAATATCGGCGACGGTGCGGATATCGCGGATCGTGTAGTCGGAATTGGTGGTGATTTCGGCCTGGCAGCGCAGATAGGCGGTGCGGGCGGCGGCGATCTGCTTGCCGCGCTTGCCATCGGCGCCCTCGGCGTATTTGGCCGGGATGCGCACGGTCTTGTAGCCGCCGCGCCAGGTGTAGATGGTGCTCGCACCTTCCTCGCGGTCGCTGATGGGCGGCCCGTAGGCGGCAAAGAATATGCCGGCCGATTTGCCGACCCAGCGGGCCTCGATCGGATTGCCGGCGGAAGGAATGGTCGTGCATCCGGCAAGCGCAATTGCAAGCCCGGCCGCGGTAATGGTGCGGAGTTTCATCGTGTCGTCCCTGATCTCTAGCGCAATGGCTGCGAAGCCGCCGTCGCGGCGGTTTCGCCTGTCCCGCCGAGCCCTTTAGCGCGGAACCCGGCAAAAGAAAATTGCCCCTTTTGCACTTCCGTTCGATTTGCTTGCGGTGTGTCTTTTTGCTGCAGCGGCCCATTCCGGCCGCTGTCATCAACCCGTCAAAAAATCCCTCGGTTTTTTGAAATTTGGTGCTTGTGCAACCAGATAGGCTGTTCTATAGAAGCGCCGCTGGTCACGGAGTGTAGCGCAGTCTGGTAGCGCACCACGTTCGGGACGTGGGGGTCGAGTGTTCGAATCACTCCACTCCGACCAGCTAGAAACCCCACTTCGGCGGGGTTTTTCGTTTCCGCTAAGATATTGGCTTAGGGAAACGCGGTCGGCAGGCTGTCGTCCAGAATATAGAAGTGTTCGCCGATCTTGCTGACACTGATGAACTCGTCCGCACCGGGATAGAGAGTGACGCATTCCTTCTTTTTCTCCAGACAGAACGTCTGAAGGCGCTGTTGCCAGGCTGCGGATTGCGCGCCTTTGGGCAAGGCGATTTCATCGCTCTCATCATAGACGAGCGTCGAGTATGTCTTACGCCTGAACGTATCGTCCCATACGAATGTCCGGAAGCGCTGCTCCGCCCCCGGGAGATCGGCTCGTTTGATCTCTGCCAGATATGCCTGCTTGGTCAGTGCAAATCGAACGCTGTCGGGCGTTATGCCGGCGACGGCGAGAAGATGAAGGCAGACGAGCAGCAGCAGGGGCGTTATCAGCAGAGACAGGACACGTCGCCAGCGCCGCAGTACCAGGTTGAAGCAGAGGGAGCCTGCCATGGCGATCAGCGTTGCGAGGAAGACGAAAAGATCGACCGTCCACCAGTCCCATTGGGGAGCAAGCCAATAAAGCCAATCCTGCCCCAGAAACGGCAACAGCCAGAGGGCATATGTCCACGTAAACTGGTCGCCACGTTTTTCTGGCTCTGGCACGTCTGGCTACCGGCAAGTTGATTCGCTCAGCGACAATAACATGTGAGATAATCGCCTCACCCGGAACGAGTCCGAACGCCGCTCGTTGAGTCGCGTGTCCAGCGTGAGGGGCTGCATCATGAGCAAGCGACGAAGCTTCAAACCGGTGAAGATCACCATCAATGGCAAGACCAGGACGGTCTATAATGTCGTTCAGGCCGGCAATACCTTGCTGAACGATTGGCCCGAGCAGACGCCGGCGGCCAAGGCTGCCGAGCTGCTGGTGCTCGATGTCTTCAACGATATCGCCGAGCCAGAGCAGGTGCGGCGGGCATTCATAACCGCAGCCAGGGCAAGCGACATCAAGTTCACTTCCTGACCGGCGGCGCTTCAAAAAGCTTTCGCTTACTTCCATGACACATGCTCCTGATTGTCGCGATCGCGATGCTTCAGCTGCGGCTCTATCCAGGCTGCCGTAACGATCGCCGCGATGAAACCGAAGACAAGGCAGGTGATCGCTTGAATCCGCCAGGAGACGAAGGTGACCGGCGCCGGGATGATGGGCTTCTCTCCGCATTGACCGGGCGGGCAGGCGCAGCCGGAAAAGGCCTTGATGACGCAATCGGCGGACATGTCGGTTTCTCCCTCAGGCGTAAAGCTGATCGCGATCGGTGATGCCCATGATCTCGCGGGCGTAGCGGTAATGCGCCTCGACGCTGGCGGTGGCGCCGCGCAGCCATGACGGGCCGCGGACCGAATGTTCGGGGCGGCCGAGATAGGCAAAGCCGAGAGCGCCCATGCGCTGGGCCTCGTTGGCCATATAGGCATCGCAGTCATCGAGCCCGCGCACCGCATTCCAGCGGGTGTCCCGCCGGCTCTGCTCGGTCTCGATCCTGCGCATATGCTGCATTGCTCTGCCCTCTCGTGCCGGCTGGTCGGCCTGTCGATAAAGGTATATAACATACCCTAAATCGTCAATCGAAAAAGGTATAAAAAATACCTGATGGATTGACGAGGTACGAATCGTAGGCGTATGTCTCGGCCAAGTGATTGGGCGACCGGGTGCAACTCCCGAGCTGACGAAGCCCAGCGGCGCGGGAAGCGAAAGTCCTTAAGTGCGCTGTCAGAAAATCAGGACGAGGGCGAAGCGAATGGCCCCTCTGGCACGTGTCCCATCCCGGCTCCGGCCTTCAGGACATGGCCAATGCTCTCCCGGCTTCATGGGCTGTGCTCATGGGGTAGGGGGAAGCTTTGGCCGGAACCCTCCCTCACCAGCCTTCAGGAACGGGAAAGAGATAGAAGAGAGAAGGAAGAAGGAAGAAGAGAGATCAGGATACCACACGCGCGGGCGGTGACCGGCTTGGAGGCGCGTCGCGGCCTTTCAGTTTCGATGCTTGCGCTCGATCTTGGTGCCAGGCGGGCCAGTGTCGCAAGCGCGCCGCAGAGCCGTTGCGCGCTGTGATTGGAGCGCCGGCGAGACGTCCGATGCGCTTCGATATTTCAGGCTCACCTCAATGCAGCATGCTCCGCGCCGCGCCGAAAGCGATGAGCAGCACGGCAAGGCTCACGATATAGAACCAAATTCTGCCGGTGCGTGAGGAAGGACGGATCATCTTGATTCGCTTTCGCAAGAGGTTGGCGTTCTGCTGGAATGGTAAGTTCTATGTCCTGGAATCAATTTGCGTTTTCGAGAAGATCCGGGACTTTCACATCTCGATCACCGACCGGCGGACGCGGCCGACGATGGTGACGGCGCCCTGGAATTCCGGCGGCGGCACGTCCTCGTAGGAGGCCGGCTGGAAAGGCGGGTTGTCGTTCGGGCGGTAGCGCTTGTAGGTCGCAGCCCCGGTCTCGTCGGCGACGACATAGAGCGCGTTCGGCGCCAGGCGCTTGTCGCGGCGGTTGACGAAAATGATCGAGCCCGGTGGCGAGATCTTGTTCATCGAATTGCCCTCGACCTCGAGCGCGATCCAGTCGCCGTCGGGCAGGTCGAGGGCGGCGACGGTCGGGAATTCCGAGAAGTCGGTGATCGGCGCCTGCTCGGTCAGCTGCCCGGCGCTGACCCAGGAGATCTTCGGCACGTCGGCGACGGAGACCGGCCGCTCCTCCGGATCGAGTGCATCGCCGGTTCCGAACTGCAGCCAGTTGAGATTGACCCGGAACGCCTTGGCATATTTCTTCGCGTCGGCGATGCCGAAGCCGTTCCGGCCCGACTCGTGCGCCTTGTAGACATTGGCGTTCCAGCCGAAACGATCGACGATCGCCTTCGGCCCGGCAAAGCCCGCGTTCTTCCTGGCCATGACCAGACGCTTTGCGCGTTCTTCGCGCTCAAATTGTTCCTGATCTTTCAACATGATATAATTTATACCCTAAAAAAAGGTACATGTAATGCCCTAAATCGCTTGACGTGCGAGGTATTTTTAGTACCCTTATGGCCATGACACAAGCACATATCATCAACAACCGGCCGGGTCTTTCGGGCTTTGGCGATCACCGCAGCGCCCGCTATACCGGCTGCCTGAACTGCGGCAGGGCGCTGTCGATCGCCGAGGTGATCGAGCGCCATTGCGAAAATTGCGGCCGGCAGACCAACCCGGAAGAGATGCGGCAGACGACGATCCTGCCCTCTTCCTTGCCGATCACCGGATCCGACAGCCTCACTCCTCCCTGACGGCTATCGGTCGCCGGCGTCGTCGCCCTCCCTCGGTGACGCCGGCATCTCCAGGACGCGATTCGTCGCGGCCATAGGGCAATAGCCCTGAGACGACGACCGGAGCCCTTGCTCCCGCAACAGAGCCGGCTCCGGTCGTCAGCAGCGAATTCGAAAAATGAAGGACGGCCAAGGCCCGCTTTGCCGGGGGGCATCCGGCCGTGTCCGAGCGAAAGAGGATTACGCGATGAGCATCGCCCCAGCCTGTCAGGGCACACACACGGATGCCCTCGATCTCTTCCGCTCAGGCCGCGACTATATCGAAATCTCAGCCATTCTCGGCCTGCCGGTGCCGGCCGTGGAAACGGAGATCCACCGGCTGCGCAGCGCCGAGAAGGGCGACACCGCCCAGGAGGATTACGTCGCCGGCAAGGTCCGGCGGTTTGCCGGCCGCCCCGCCCGGCCGGGCGCCCCGGTCGGTTTCGCCGGCGGCCGGCGCCGGCTGCAGGTTTGAGTGGGCGAGCGGGAAAGGGATGCGCATGGAAAAGGCAACGATGGACAAGGACATCATGGAGATCCTCAGCCCGGTGCTGGGGCATGAACTGGCGGCGGCGATCATCGAGCATCGCAGCCGCACACTGAAGAAACCGCTGACGGCCTATGCGGCGAGGATCCAGCTCAAGGAGTATCTCAAGACCGGCAATCCGGTCGAGGCCGCCGAGATGCAGATCCTGCGCGGCTGGCGGGCGATCAAATCCGATTGGTATTTCAATGAGAAGGCGAGGGAAGCGGGATCGAGTGATGCAAGCACGGGCAGAAGGACATTGGTCGATGCCGCAAGAGATTTCCTCTCCGGTGACGATCATAGCGGGGATGCTTTCGGGCTTTCCGGCCTCCGCCGGCATTGATCCCGACATGCAGATCCGCGCCTATCTCGTCGCCATCGACGGCATTCCGGCCGAGGCGGTCTGGCGCGCCGCCAAGCTGTTCCTGTCAGGCAAGGTCAGGGACCACAACCGCGCCTTCGCCCCGAGTGCCGCGAGCTTTGCCGAAACGGCCCGCCAGCAGCAGGCGGTGATCTCAAGGGAAAGCCGCCCGCCGACCGAAGTGCGGCCCGAACCGCCGCAGCCGAAGGTCGCGGCCTACAAGATGCAGCTGCTGAGTCAGGCGGCGAATGGCAGCCTCAACGCCAGGCGGCAGCTCGCCCGCATGTTCCCCGACAACCCGGTCATCGCAAGGGCCGCACGAGACGCACAGGAGACAGTCGGATGAGAGACCTGTTCTGGACCGAAGACAAGATCGCCGAGGCGCAGAAATTCTGGCAGGCGGGTTTCTCGGCACGCGAGATCGCCGAGCTGTTCGGCTCGAAGAAGAACACCGTCATTAACATGGCGCACCGCAACCGCGACAGGTTTCCCTCGCGCCAGCAGGCGCACAAGCCGCCGCCCGGCGCTGCCGCCCCCGCGCCGATCCGCCATCCCGACCGGGTGACGCGGGTAACGCTGTCGGGCGCCCATGTGACGATGCCGCGCGTGCCGACCATCGACGGGCCGGCGTCATGAGTGCCGTCACCCCGCGCGAGCGCGAAATCATCGGCTGGATGGCGCAAGGCAAGACCGCCGCCGAGATCGGCACCATCCTCGGCATCTCGCCGATCACCGTCAACACCCACATATCCAACGCCAAGGCGAAACTCGGCGTGTTCAAGGAGACCGCACTGGTCGCCGCCGCACTTCGAAACGGCATCATTCGATAGGAAGGACATTAGATGGGCGGCAAGGCCACCAAGGTGAAGACACAGCGGGTAAACAAAGGCGCCGGCCGGCCGCGCAAGGCCAATGTCGAGCGTTTCCCCTGCGGCAAGATCAAGCCCTTCGAGACCGAGAAGGACAATGTCAGCGTCGCGGTGGCCGCCCGCCGCCGCATCCACGGCTTCATCAGGACGGTCGATGACGAGACGGTCAGGAGCCCCTATGCCGGCTACACCCTCGGCCGCATGTTTCTCGACGGGCTGATCACCGACGAGCAGCGCCAGGCCGGCGACGACTATGCCGAGGTCATGGCCCGCTACCACAAGACGACGGGCATCCCGGCCCCGACCCCGAGGGCCCAGTCGCTCTTTGCCGTCAAGGGCCACGAAGGCGAGGTGACCGAAAGCCTCGCCGACCGCGCCCGCAAGGCCAGCAACCGGATGATGGAACTGCAGGCCGTTCTCCTGCGCTGCGAAGACGGACCGCAGGTGCGCAGCACCGTCTATAACGTCGCGGTGATGGATTACGAACACCTGCGCCAGATGCCGCCACAGCAATTGCTGTGGCTGCGGCGGGGGCTGATCGCGCTGAGGAGGGCGAAGGGATGACGCAGGTGCGGGTGCGGCTCCTGCCATACTCTCCGCTGGCCTCCCGAAATCGGGATGTTGGCGGCTGGGGGAGATCAGGCATGGGCTCCTTCCGCAACGCGCTGATGTGGCAGCAGAGCCCACCTCACCCTCCGTCATCCCAGGGCTTGACCCTGGGATCCACGCCGACCTCCAACTCCGGGCACGGATCCCAAACTCAAGGCCTGGGATGACGGAGGCCGGTACGGGTGTTTTTCGCCGGACATGGCAGAGGCGAAGCCGAATGGAACTTCACCGGTCTGCGCTAACGGCAGGCAAATGGGAAGGTGCCGGTCCGCCATCCAAAATTGGTGGTTCCACGAACGAGAGACTGCAGCTAAAAATTGCAACAGATGAGGCACCCCGGGGACAGTATGCGCTACGTTTTGGTGATGATCGGGGCAGTCTGTCTCGTTTATGCCGTCTGGCGTCCCGCGATGGTGCGGTCGACCGCCATTCGGCTTGAGCCTGCTGGTTATCAGTTGATCTACAGCTACGCTGACATGTCGCTGCTCCTGTTAATCCCACTGGTTGTGTGCGCCTTCCCGCCGAGGAGTATCATGTACAGATTGATTGTTTTCGCAGTGATCACGATCGCGGCCGGTTCCGCCTATGCGAGCGGGGTTCCGTTTTTCGCCAGTCCTGATGTGCCCGACTATACCGCAAAGATGATCGTGCGTGACGCCTATGATGCCAAAGGGGACCGCCAGCGGGTCGTCCAGCATCACAACGGCTGGACACGTGTTGAAGAGCAAGGAAACGAAGAAACCAACCTTTCTTACGGACATTTCTTCAAGAACGTGGTTCTGAGGGCAACCAGGAGGAATGGTGAAATCTCGTCATTTGAGGTCAGGCAGGTCGAACCATCTCAGGATTATTACGGCATCACGGAAGTCAGGGAAACGGATGATGTCGAGACCGTCGGCGGTGAGCAGTGTCGCTGGCGGCAGATCGTCCGGCGCATGGACAGGGGCGAGACCAGTCCCATTTGGATGACTTGCCTGACCGAGGACGGAATAGAGATCGCGACGAAAGTCCTTTTCTCCAGCGGGAAGGTCATGTCCGAGACGCGGTTGACGGATCTGCGGCGCGGGCCTGTGCCGGAAGCGGTGGTACGACCGCCTATGCAGCTTCTCGAAGCCGGTACCTGGCTCGCGCCCTTGCCACGTTACGACGATTACACCCCAAATCCTGCAGACTTCGAGGCGGAGCTGGTTAGCCATAGATCCAAGGAGAGGCTGTTGCGTCATTATCCCTGGTGGCTCCGACAGCGCGACCGTGGAGATGGATCGATCCTGATCATCGTCTGGAACGAGCTTGAAGACCAGGGGCTTCGATATTCCGCATCCAAGGGGGAGCGCATGTTCGAAGCCGTCCGCTCCTCCTCGCTTCCCTCGCCGGAGTTCAGGAGATTCGACGAGGCTTATGGGATGGTCGACTTGAGAGAGCAGGATCGGCTGCTCGGCGAGGACTGCGCATGGTATGACCGGACGCCAAATTCGGCTGATGGGGGTCTAAGGCAATGCCTGACTTCGGACGGCATACCGCTGATAGACGACCACTGGTCTGGCTGGGGAGACAGCGAAAGATTCAAAATAGTGAAGCTGTCGCGCCGGCCGGTGGGTATGGATGAAATGCAGCCACCCCGTGATTACCTCCAGCCTGCTGCCTGGGGCTTCAGCCCTCCATACTAGAGCTTTTCCCAGGCTCAAGGCCTGGGATGACGGAGATCGGGGCGGGTGTTCTCCCGGACGTGCCCCCGGGCTGTCGCTCCCATCGCGATGCCAATCGAAGTGGGCAAGGGATGTGGGCGCTTCCAAACATATGGACGCGTCCTGGCTTTGACCTGAGTGGGCCGCACAGAGTATCGAAGTGCATGGCTGTGTTGTAAGCACCTCCGCACGGCCCATAATACTTACGATCAGCGAAGTCCGTTGTTCCCGAGCCGGCTGAATATTTTGGATCGGAGAGCGTCAGAACGATTTGAACGACGGCACATTGCCGTAAGATCAACATGGAATGAGCCAAATGCCTGTCTTTCATGCCAAGTGCAGCTGCGGCGCCCTGTGCCTGGAGGTCGATGGCGATCCAGTGCACAACCACGTCTGCACGTGCACACGCTGCCAGCGCGCATCCGGCAGCGCTCTTGCCCATAATTTGTGGTTCCGCGAGGACGACGTCCGGATCGTTTCCGGCGATTATTCCGTATGGTTTCCGCAGGGCGAAACCACGCCGGATGTGATGAAAGCCTTTTGCCGGATCTGCGGTGGAGGCGGATTTTCCAAATCCGGAACATACTTCCCCGGCACCGTCGTCATCGCCGCCGGCACCTTCGCCGATCCCTCCTTTCCTGCGCCCGATCATGTTCACTGGTGGGACGATCGCCCGCATTGGATCGACCTCGCCGACACGATCGAGCGTCATGCCGGAAATTAGTGGTTCGGGAACCGGGAAAGGGACCTCGATCGCAACAGCTGCGGGCTAATGCGAGGTTCTGACGCCGGCGCGGCACGCAATGGGTCGCCGTCGTCATCGAAGGCTTGATTGATGTCGTCATAATCGCGGGAAGGGAAGGACCCATTGCATGTCGCAGGCGAGCTGTAGCGCGGCATTCTTACGGGGGCTTTGCCGGCAGCATACCGATCCGTAAGGATGCTTGCTTCGGCTGCCGATCGCCGCAGCTTACGAAAATGTATAGTCCGGGCGAGGTCCCCGTGAGGTTTGAAGCGCAGGCTTGGCGCCGTCATTGCCAAGTCGAGGCCAGCTCTCATGAACATGCGCGCCGCACCCGCCGCCCTTATGCCGGCCCTTCATCCGGTCAGCCTGCAGGTGAATACCTACCTCATCAATCTCGACCGCGCGCCGTTGCGCCGGTTCCGAATGGAACGCCTTCTGGCGGGCTT
This sequence comes from Rhizobium esperanzae, assembly GCF_002204185.1. Classification (GTDB taxonomy): domain Bacteria; phylum Pseudomonadota; class Alphaproteobacteria; order Rhizobiales; family Rhizobiaceae; genus Rhizobium; species Rhizobium esperanzae. Next base: position 131,081 of record NZ_MXPU01000016.1, read on the forward strand.
CGGCCTTGCCTATGAGCGCGTGGCGGCGGTCGACGGTGCGGCCATAAGCCTGCCGCATCCGGGTTTCGACAAGAAATCCTATCTCAGCCTGCACGGCCGCCGGCCGAACCCTTTCGAGATCGGCTGCTATCTCAGCCATGTCGAATGCGCCCGGCGCTTCCTCGCCAGCAATGCCGAATTCGCCCTCATCCTCGAGGACGATCTCGACTTCGACGATGATCTTCCCGAGCTGATCGAGGCAGCACTTCGCCACTGCGCGCACTGGGACATTCTGCGGCTGTCGACGGTCAATTCAGGGCGAAAACACCGGGTCGAGCCGCTGACCGGCTCGCGCTCGCTCGCCATTGCGCTGACCCGCGAGAAGGGATCCGGCGCCTATCTGGTCAACCGCCAGGCGGCAGGCTGGATTGCCGGGGCGCTGCTGCCCATGCGTCTGCCCTATGATCTCGCCTTCGACCTGGAGTTCGACGAGGGGCTGCGCGCCTGCTTCGTCGATCCGCAGCCGGTGAGCCAAAGGGCCGATCCCTGCTCGCAGATCCAGGCGGGGCTTTCGGCCTACCGGCTCGGCCACCGCCGTCCGTGGAGCGTGCTGCCCTTTCGCACTGCTGCCGAAATCCGCCGTTTTGTCGCCCGCTTCATCAGGCTCGCGGCATGGCGGCTCAGGATTTCTCCGGCATCAATGGGAAGGCGATCGAAACGCGAAGGCCGGGATGATTGTCTGCCAGCGCAATCTCGGCCGAATGCAGTTCGGCGATCGCCTTGACGAGGCTGAGGCCGAGGCCGCTGCCCGGCGTCGTGCGGCTCTTGTCGATGCGGTAGAGGCGCCGGAAGACCTTGTCCCTTTCCTCGGCGGGGATGCCGGGGCCGGTATCGGCGACCGAGAGAATGGCGCGGTCCTCCTGGCGGCGGAGCGAGAGGGTGATGCGGGTTCCGGCCGCGCAGTGGTTGATCGCGTTCTCCACCAGATTGGCGATCATCTGCGTCAGGAGATCGCGGTCGCCCCAGATGACGGCGGGAGCGCGCCCGGCGATCCGGAACGACTGCCCGGCATCTTCGGCGACATCGACATAGACCTCGGAAATGACGCTCAGCACGGCATCGATATCGGTCGCCTGGAAGCGCTCCTTGCGGGCGCCCGCCTCGATCTGGGAAATGCGCAGCAGCGCCTCGAAGGTGGCGTTGATACGGTCGCTTTCGTTTCTCGCTTCATCAAGCAGAGCCGAAACATCCGCCTGCTGCTCGTTTCCGGCCACGGCGGCATCCAGCGTCAGGCGCAGTCTGTTGAGCGGTGTTTTCAGATCGTGGGCGATATCGGCGCTCACCTGCCGCATGCTCTCGACCAGCCTTTGCAGCCGCTCCAGCGCCGCGTTGATCTGGATCGCCACCGTATCGAGATCGTCGCCGTTGCCGGTGATCGGAATGCGGGCGTCGAGCGCGCCGTGAGAGACGTCATTCATGGTGTTGGCGACCCGGTCCAGCCGCGCCTGAGCGCGAACGGCGAGAAAGACGCCGCCGCCAATCGCCGTCGCCACGACGATTGCGGCCGCCCATTCGAAGCTCACCAGCACGATCCGCAGCATCTCGTCGGCATCGTTGAAGTTCTCGGCCACGACAAGGCTGTAGGGGCCGACCGTCGATACCTGCATGCGATAGCGTTCATGCCCCTTCAGCCCGACATCGCCCGAGGTGACGGTATAGACGCCGTTCGGGATGCGCGGTGCCGCGAAATTGCCGGCCAGCTTGCGCCCGCTGGCATCCGTCAGCGAATAGAGCCCGTCGGAGGTCGACTGGAAACTCGCATAATTGTTCAGCGTGTTGATCAGGTCCGCGGTGTCGCCGGGCTCGTAGGTCGAGACGATGAGCGAATTCATTTCGTTGAGCGACTGGTCGACATCGCGGCCGAGGCCGAGGCTGAGAATGTGATAGATGATCGCGCCGCTGAAGATGAAAGCGACCACGAAGAGCACGCCGAAGGTGACGGCCAGGCGGAACGGCGTGCTCCTGCGCAGGCTAGAGCATGATGCCGAAAAGTGTGCGCGGTTTTCGGACGACATCATGCTCTTACTCTTCAAATTGCGAACAGGATTTGAGATTTTCAGGCCGATGGGCCTGAAATCATCCTGTTCGAGGCGCATGCAGGCTGTATCCGGTGTTGCGGATCGTGTGCAGAAGCTGGGCCTGGAACGGTTTGTCGACCTTGGCCCTGAGGCGGCTGATATGGGTCTCCACGACGCTGGTCTTCGGATCGAAGTGGAAATCCCAGACCCGCTCCAGCAGCATCGTCTTGGTGATGACACGGCCTTCGCCGCGCATCAGCACCTCGAGCAGGGTGAATTCGCGCGGCTGCAGCTCGATCACCTGGCCGGCGCGCCGCGCCTCCCGCCGGATCAGATCGAGCTCGAGATCGGCGACCTTCAAGACCGTGCGCTGCTCCTGCACCGGCGGGCGGCGGCCGAGCGCATTGACGCGCGCCAGAAGCTCGGAGAAGGCGAAGGGTTTGGTGAGATAATCGTCGCCGCCGGCCTCCAGCCCCTCGACCCGATCGTCGACGCCGCCGATCGAGGTCAGGAACAGCGCCGGCGTGCTGACCTTGGCAGCCCTGAGTGAACGCACGATCGCCAGACCATCGAGGCCCGGCAGCATGCGATCGACGACGATGACGTCATAAGCCTCGCGCTGCGCCTGAAACAACCCGTCGCGGCCGTCGCCGATGACGTCACAGACATGCCCGGCCTCGGAGAGGCCCTTGGCGATATAACCGGACGTCTTGGTATCGTCTTCGATCAGCAGGATTCGCATCGGCCGCTCCCGGCATGCCTGGTGCGGCAAGATCTAGCCGAGACGACGGCTTGGCGGCAACTTACGGATTGGTAAGGGGGAGGGCGAGCACCGGCGCCGGCGCGAGCCTTGTGCTGCCGTGCCTCGTCCAAAGTCGTTGTGGTGCCGGCACGTCAGAGCCGGTCGCCACAAGCTAAAGCCGCTCGACGACCTCAAGCCCGCGAGTTCCAACGGCTCTTGACGGCAACAGGACAGAAGGCGTCAAAGTATCGGCAAAATCGAGGAACCTGACCCATTATGATCGACAAAATCTCGCAACTGATCGATGTTGACCAACGCAAGGAGCTTTCCTCTCTGGAGCCAGTCTCGAAAGAGGAGCTGTCGAGCATCGCGGCTCTCTATCCCGCCATTTCTCAGCAGTATCTGGAGTTCATCTGCGTCATCGGCGTCGGCTCAACGACGAGAGGGTTCTACATCTACAAGCCCGAGCCCGCATCCTTGGTTGAACAACACCCCTCGTTTCAGCTTTATCAATCTCCCAGCTACAGCGAGGTATATGGAGGGCGCCAAAAAGGCGATTCCATTCCTGCCGATGCGGTTGCAATTGCGGACTGCGGAGCTTCCTGGCGCTATTGCCTCTCGCCATCGCGAGGAGAAGGCGTCTTTTGTCTGGATATGGCCGGCCCACAGTTCGAGCCGGAAACCGATGATTTCTTTTCTTTCGTGCTGGCCAGCGTAATTTTGGATAAGGCGCGACAATAACGTGGTTGGGCGGATAGGCCGACCGCGATCTGCAGTTATAAGTTTCTGCCAAAACCTAATAACGCGTCGGCAGCCTCGATCAGCCGCGTGCATGGATCCGGAATGAGGTTAGAGCGATGTTCTGCCAAATTCGCGGACGGCGGGTCAAACTCCGGATGATGATGAAAGGCCGGCAGCGAAACCAGAAAGCTAAATCGCATTCAAGTTCCTCCAGATGTTGCCGTGTTTGCCAGACAGCGAGCTCACTCGCGTCCTCGGGACCCGAGGACTCAGGCGAGCCACCAACGGCAGCGGCTATTGAGAGCATTCTTGCTGTAGGGGCGGATCAACCCGTCTTCATTTGCTCGGGAAGCTGTCCGTAAGCCGTCAGAATCGCCCTGACCAGCCCGGGAAAGCGCTCGTCGAGCTCGGCGCAGCGGGTCTGGTTGCGCATCTCGACGCCTTGGCGCTCGCTGCGGATCAGCCCGGATTCGCGCAGCACCTTGAAATGGTTCGACAGCGACGATTTCGGAATGACGCGGTCGCCGAGATCGGCGAGCGCCGAACAGGTGCCGCCGCAGGCGGTGCCGGCGAGCTTGGCGAAGATCGCAACGCGCTCGGGATCGGAGAGCGCATAGAGGATCGCATCGGGCTTGATATCCTCCAGGGCAGGGTGAAAGAGCGGTCGCATGAATTTTATATAATGCCCCTTGAAACCGAGATCAACAGTTCCGAATTTCTGAACTACGGAACAAGGCCGTCAATTCCGGCGGGCCGTCCGGATCAGAAGGAACGAGACATGGCTAAGCTCACAGGGAAGGTCGCAGTGGTAACGGGAGCCTCCAAAGGCATCGGCGCCGCGATTGCCAAGGCGATGGCGGCCGAAGGTGCTGAAGTGGTGGTCAATTACGCCTCGAGCAAGGCCGGAGCCGACGCCGTGGTCGAGGCGATCGGCGCGGCCGGCGGCAAAGCCATCGCGGTGCAGGGCGACGTTTCCAAGGCCGAACAGGCGCAGGGCGTGGTCGATGCCGCGGTCAAGGAATTCGGCAAGCTCGACGTGCTGGTCAACAACTCCGGCGTCTATGAATTCGCCCCGATCGGCGAGGTGACCGAGGAACACTATCGCCGCATGTTCGACGTCAATGTTCTCGGCGTTCTCCTGACCACCCAGGCGGCGGCCAAGCATCTCGGCGAAGGCGGCAGCGTCATCAACATCTCCTCGGTGGTGACCAGCCTGGGGCTGCCGGCTTCCGCCGTCTACACCGGCACCAAGGGCGCCGTCGAGGGCATCAACAGCGTACTTGCCAAGGAGCTCGGTCCGCGCAAGATCCGCGTCAACGCCATTCTGCCGGGCATGGTCGAGACCGAAGGCACGCACACGGCCGGCGTCATCGGCTCGGATCTGCAGCAGACCATGGTCGCCCAGACGCCGCTCGGCCGCATCGGCCAGCCGGACGATATCGCCGACATCGCCGTCTTCCTCGCTTCCGACGATGCCCGCTGGCTGACCGGCGAACGACTGGTCGCGAGCGGCGGTTTCCGTTGAGACGGGGGTGAAAAGCGCGCGCTTCTTGAGCGCGCGCATACTCGGATACCGGTTCACCCACCCTCCGTCGTCCTCGGGCTGCCCCGAGGACCCACGCCGGCATCATCGGCTGTGGTCATGGAATCCGGGCTCAACGAGGCCGGAGGTGCGTTTCCGCCCAACTCGCCGGCGTGCGCACCGCCTCAAATCGCTACGATGATCGGCTTTGGCGCAATCATCGCCGGCGATGGTTGTTCCCGTCTGCTGTCACGTCTCCGGCAGGCCGGCCTTTCGGAAGCCGTCGACAAAGTGGTCTCGTACAGTTGCATCGCGCAGCGGCTGGGAGCTGAGCCAATGACTGATCGTGAAATGAGGGTGGGCGATCAGGAACAATTCGGCTTCTCGCCGCGCCTCGTCATGGTGGCCCAACTGCGCAAGCGCAGCAGCCAGGAATTTGCGTGAGTTGGTGCGATAGGTTTCTTTCCTGCGCAGTGTAGCGGTTGCCGCCTCATAGTCGCCCGCGGCGTATTGCGCCTGCCCAAGGTGACAAAGGTACCAGCAGGCTGGATAGGGATTGAGCCGCAGGGCTTTTTCGATCTGTGCCAGTCCGTCGGCAACCCTGCCGTCCAGCACGGACATATCAGACATGGCAGCCCAGGTGTCGGCGTGGTTGGGGTCCAGCTCCAGGGCCTTGGCGAAGGCGGCCTCCGACTCCTCCCATCGCCGCTCATAAGCCAGAATGGTACCCAGGACGTAACGGCAGCCGGCATCGTTGGGATCCAGGTCGACCGCCTTCTGCGCTGATGTCACCGCCATCCGACGGTTGGGATCTTCGGGCTCGCCGAAATGAGTCCAGGCAAGCCAACGGTTATAGGCGAGCAGACCGAGCGCCTCGGCATAGGATGGATCGAGCTTGACCGCGCGCTGGAGCAGCATATAGGCCTCACGCTCGGTTTGCGGCGACTCTTCCGTCAGCAGGCGGGCGCGCACACACAGATCGTAGGCCTCAAAGTTCTTCGGCCGATTGCGCGGCGTCGGGACGGTCAGCCGGCCGACGAGAGCTTCAACAATCTTGGCGTTGACCTCATCCTGCAACTCGAAAACATCTTCCACCGTCCGGTCAAACCGTTCGGCCCACAAGTGTTGGCCGCCAAGCGCATCGACCAACTGGGCATTGATGCGGACGCGGCCCATTGCGCGTCTGGCGCTCCCCTCGAGGACGTAGCGGACGCCGAGTTCCTGGGCGACGAGCCGTACGTCGACCGGCTTGCCCTTGTAGCCGTACACGGAATTGCGAGCGATGACGAACAGGCCAGCCGTGCGGGAAAGGTCGGTGATCAGGTCTTCAGTCAAGCCATCGACGAAAGGCTCGTCCGCTTCATTCCCACTCATATTCGTGAACGGCAATACAGCGATCGAGGGATTTTCCGGCAGCGGCAATATGCTCTGCAGCGCATCCGGCCAATGCCAAACGTGGACTGGGCGGGTCAGGTTCTTCAGGTAGCGTTCGCCTGCATCGAGGAACTGGTCGGCGATCTTGCCGACGATCTCGCCGTGAACGCTGGCTGAAATGCAGATACCTCCCGGCGCGGCCTGCGTCTGGAGGCGCGCCGCGACATTGACGCCGTCGCCGAGGATGTCTGAACCATCGTCAATGACATCTCCCAGATTGACGCCTATACGCAAAAGCAGGCGCCGGTCTCCGGAAGCCTCGATAGCAGTGGCGGTCCGTTGCATTTCCAACGCTGCAGCTACCGCGTCCACCGCGCTAGCGAATTCGATCAAGAATCCGTCGCCCACGACCTTGAAGATGCGACCGTTGTGGCGCATCACAGCCGGCTCGATAGTGCGAGAACGGAGTTCCCTGAGGTTCTCAAGCGTTGCGGCTTCATCAGCCTCCATCAGGCGTGAATATCCCACCACATCGGCAACGACGATGGCGGCAAGGCGACGCTGAAGAAATCGATCCGTCATGTGAGGACAAGCCCAATGACCGAGTTTATAAGTTATTGCCCAAATACGGGTCGGTCAACAAATCGTAAGAGGTGATGTCCAGGCGATCTCCACCTCCATCGAGCCGTCATCCTCTTTGTGGCGACGCTGAGCCTTCATTTCTGGCTAATCAGATGCGGCCAGTCTCCTCCCCGGCTATTTTCGCAGGATTTTCTCCATCGCCCTGCCCTTGGCGAGTTCGTCGATCAGTTTGTCCAGGTAGCGGATTTCCCGCATGGTCATTTCCTGGATTTCTTCCACACGGACGCCGCAGATCACGCCTGTGATCTGCGATCGGGAGGGGTTCATCTGAGGTGCCTGCGCAAAGAAATCCTCGAAGTTGGTGTTCCCCACCAACTGATCGTCGAGGGTCTCTCGGCTATACCCTGTCAGCCAGCAGATGATTTCGTCGACTTCGGCCTTCGTGCGTCCCTTCTTCTCCGCCTTGGCGACATAGTGGGGATAGACGCTCGCGATGCTGACCGAATAGATGCGATGCTTCGTCATGCGTCCTCTGAGCCGATGGCCGACAATGAGCAACCCTCCTGCGGCGGGGCGCAGGCAAGCTTGGCTCATGGACGCAAACTCTACAGCGCCGCCGGCCATTACCGCAATTGGCGCAATCCAGCCGAAGCCACTGGTCTGCTGTCGGCCCAGAGCGGCCATGCTTCGATTACGCGCGGACGTGGACAATGAACCTGGGGCAGCCGGACGGTTCGTACGATCGCTTCGCCCGGCCTACGGAAGTTCGATCTCGCCGTCCACCACGTGGTTGAGGCCGGTGCCTTCCGCCGTTAGCGTCATGCGGACCTTCAACGTCTTGCCGCCGACCTGCCCCTTGCGCACCGTCTCCTCGATCTTGCGCTGCGACGTGACGCCGACTTCCTTCAGGAACTTGCGGATCGACATGTTGAAGGCGTCTTCGCTCATGGCGGAACTCCTCTATGTGCGGAAGGGATTGTAATGGAAGGTAAATCGTCAAGGAAGCAGCAATGACGCCCTATGCCCCAGAATCTGACGCGAAAAATTTCGGCCACTAGCTCCGCGTTAGGGGCCGCTTCGGGTCGAGACGCGACATTTGCGATATCTGTGGCAAGGTGGCAGCGACAGATGACCGCTCCCGGCCCATTGCCGCCTGGCAGCATTTGCAGTCGGTCGGTGGTGTCTCTGACCTCATTTCTGCTAAAGCTGGGGAGTAGATCGCTCGCGATGTCACCAACTGCCGAAGTGTGAAGGGCGCAAGGGGCTGATGGGCCTCTCGCTCATTGGGCCTCTTGAAGGAGGAGCGCTGGGATGAGCACCGACCGGGAGACTGTGCGGTCCTATGATGCGGTCGCGGCGGAGTACGCTGCCGAGGCCGCGGTGATGCCCGAATGGGTCGCGACCGAGATCGATGCGTTCGTGACCGGGCTCCACGGCTCGGGCAGAGTGCTGGAGATCGGAAGCGGTGGCGGGCGAGATGCACTGGAGCTTGAGAAGCGGGGAATGAGCGTCCGGCGCACCGACATTTCAAAGGGTTTCGTCGAACTGCTGCGCGAAAGTGGCTTCGAGGCCGACCTGTTGGACCCGCTGACCGATGACCTGGCCGATCCGCAGCGTCCCGGCATGCCGTACGACGGGATCTGGGCCTGTGCCTGCCTGATTCATGTCGCGCGCGAGGATTTCGGCACGGTGCTTGGACGGCTTGCCGAGGCGACCCGGTCCGGTGGTCGACTGCACGCCTCGGTGAGGGAGGGCGACGGTGAGGATGTGTCCACACACGGCAGTGCTGCAGCACCTCGGCGCTATGCCGAGACCTATTGGCGCGAGCCTGCCCTGCGGTCGGCACTCACAGACGCCGGCTGGATCGTCAACGACGTAAGTCGGTACGTCGCAAGGCCCCATGATCGGTGGTTGAGCGTTCGGGCGAGCCGGGCCTGAGGCAAACAGAACTTCCCGGAAATGGCCGGTGGTGGCGCGACTATGAACTCGAGGTGATCACCGCAATGTCGGCTTCCCGGTGAAGGCAAGATCGCCCGTGGGCGACATGCGGATGCATTGCTGACATTGGGTTCCAGCCGAAAGAAAAGCCAGCCCTCCTCGGATCTCGGCACCCTCTTCACGTGTTGTTGATCGCAGCCTGGCAGCGGCTGGTTGCACCGCACACTCTTTGCTGTTCTTTTCGCACCTGCGAACGAATCGCTTCTGTAACCCGCCGGACGAGAGACATTCCTCCCCAATCCGACGTCCGGCCAGAAAGAGGATCCGAACAATGGGTGATCTCCTGAAAGGTATCTCCAGTTTTCGCGGCGCGGTTTTTCCCAACCAGTCGGCGCTTTATCGCAAGCTGGCGAGGGAAGGCCAGCAACCACAGGCTCTGATGATATCCTGCGCCGACAGCCGGGTGATGCCCGAAACCATCACGCAGGCCGGTCCCGGCGATCTCTTCGTCTGCCGCAATGCCGGCAATATCGTTCCGCCTTTCTCGACGCTGAATGGCGGGGTCTCTTCCGCCATCGAATATGCGATCCTGGCGCTTGGCGTCAGCGACATCGTCGTCTGCGGCCATTCGGATTGCGGCGCAATGAAGGGCCTGTGCCATCCGGAGCTGCTCGAGCCGATGCCCAATGTCGCAGCCTGGCTGCGCCACAGCCACGCCGCCTATTCGATCGTCTGCCGGGCCTATCCGGACGAGCTTTCCGAGAGTGACCGCGTGCGCGCGGTGGCGATGGAAAACGTCGTCGTTCAGCTCGATCACCTGAAGACGCATCCTTCGGTGGCCGCGAAACTCGCCACCAGCGAGATCACTCTGCATGGCTGGTTCTTCGACATCGAGACCGGCGAAGTCCAGGTCTATGACGGGGCGAAAGCGACCTTCACGGTGCCGCAGGAGGGAGAGCCGCTGCCGGTGGCGGTGACCGGCCGCGATCGGCCGCATGTCATGCCGCAAATCGCAGCAATGCTTGCCGCGGAGTAGCGCCATGACAGCAGTGAGCTCCACCTTTTCGCGCGACCTCGCCTCGTCGCTGGTCGTCTTTCTCGTCGCCATACCGCTTTGCCTCGGGATCGCCATCGCCTCCGGCGTGCCGGCGTCGATGGGCCTGATCTCCGGCATCATCGGCGGCATCGTCGTCGGCTTCCTGTCGGGCTCGCCCCTGCAGGTCTCCGGACCTGCGGCCGGACTTGCCGTCATCGTCTTCGGCTTCGTCGAGGAATACGGCGTCGCCATGCTCGCCCCCGTCCTGATCGCCGTCGGTTTCCTGCAGATCGCCGGCGGGTTCCTGCGGGTCGGCTCCTGGTTCCGGGCGATCTCGCCGGCCGTCGTTCACGGCATGCTCGCCGGTATCGGCATTCTGATCATATTGGGGCAGATTCATGTGCTGATGGATGCCAAGCCCGCTGCCGGCGGGATGGAGAACGTCGCGGCGATGGAAGACAGTCTCGCCCGTCTTTGGGGAACTGGCCTGACGAGCCAGGCAACCGCCTTGAAGGTCGGCCTCATATCCCTGCTTGCCATGGTGTGCTGGGAGAAGTGCCGCCCGAAATCGCTAGCGCTGGTTCCGGGAGCGCTGGTCGGTGTCGCGGCGGCGACGGTTCTTGCCGCCGCGCTGCAATTGCCGATCGCCCGCGTCGAGGTGCCCACCTCGCTCGTCGACAGCATCACACTGCCGACCGCGGAAAATTTCGCCCGGTTGCTGGAGCCCGGCGTCATTCTCATGGCGGTGATGATTGCCGTCATCGCCAGTGCCGAAACCCTTCTCTCGGCCGCCGCCGTCGACCGGATGCATGACGGCGTGCGCACCCGATTCAACAAGGAGCTGTTTGCCCAGGGCGTCGGCAACGGGCTCTGCGGCCTGCTTGGCGGCTTGCCGATCACCGGCGTCATCGTCCGCTCCTCGGCCAACATTCAGGCCGGCGCACGCACGCGGGCCTCTGCCATCTTCCACGGGTTCTGGATATTGGGCCTGGTGGCGCTGGCGCCAAGCCTCTTGACCCTCGTTCCCTTGTCGGCCCTCGCCGCGGTTCTGCTCGTCACCGGATGGCGGTTGATCAGCCTGCGCCATGTCCGCCACCTGTTCGAGCATCATGGACTGGTCCCGGTCGGCATCTGGGCGGCGACCGTTGCCATGGTCGTCCTGCAGGACCTGCTGGTCGGCGTCGCACTCGGCCTGGCGCTGTCGATCATCGAGATCGTGCCCTACCTCAGGCGAAAACTGGCGATCAGGCACGCGGAGATCGACGAGGAAATCCATGTCCGGCTCGGCGGCGCAGCCACCTGCAAGGACGTGCCCATTCTGCTCAACACGCTCGAGCAGCTGCCCGAGGGCCGCAAGGTCAAGATTGTCGGCGAGGACCTCCATTACATGGATCACACCAGCGCCGAAACCATCAGCGAATGGCTGCGACGCGAGGCGAGGGCCGGTCGGGCCATTGAAATTCATCCGCCTCCGGCGGCACGCCACCCCCGCCTGAAACCGCTGTTCCAGCGTTTTGCGACCGAAGTCGCCTGATAAATCTGGGGAGGGCAAACGCCCTCCCTATCGGTCCGCCAGGCAGGGCGGCGAACGACATCGGCATCTACGTCTTTAGGTCAAAGCGTTGTGAAACCGAACACCTCTGGCGCCTTGCAGCAGTTCAGGGCATCCTATGATGGCTGAAAGTTGTGTCTATGGCAGTTGGAGGAATGCCGATGCGTTGCTTTACCGTTCTTGGACCCTCGCAGACTGGAAAATCAACAGTCGTCGAAAAGCTCGGCTCGTTGGAGGGAACGCCGAGAAAATCCAGCTCCCCTTATGGACTGAACCTCACAGAATTCACCTTTGGAAACGAGGCGTGGTGCGCGCTGGATGCGCCAGGACCGAACGAAGCGTTGGCGCATGTGCAGCACGCGCTTCTTGCCAGCGACGCCTGCATTCTGTGTGTTTCTCCTGTTCCCGAAGAGGCCGTGCTCGCTGCGCCCTATCTGCGGATAATCGAAGCCTCGGGGACGCCGTGCATCCTCTTCGTCAACCGGATGGACGAACCGAGAGGGCGGCTGAGGGACGTGATCGCCGCGCTTCAGGACTATGCCAACCACACGCTTCTGCTTCGCCAGATCCCGATCCGCGAAGGGGACAGGATCGTAGGCAGTTGCGATCTGATATCGGAACGGGCGTGGCGCTATCGGGAAGGCCAGACTTCGGCGCTGATCGCAATCCCCGAAAGTGCCGCCGAGCGCGAGCACGAAGCGCGCAGCGAGCTCCTGGAACACCTGTCCGAATTCGATGACTGGCTTCTCGAGGAACTGATCGAAGATCGAGAGCCGGCCAGCGACGCCCTCTATGCCATTTCATCGCGGGTTCTGAGCGAAAACAGGATTATTCCGGTCCTGATCGGTGCCGCAAGTCACGGCAACGGCATGATGAGGCTGATGAAGGCGCTGCGCCACGAGGCGCCGCCGGTCACGGTTCTTCGACAGCGTCTGGCTCGTGCGGGCAATGTCGAGGAAAACAAGCTGACCGCCGTCAGCTTCCATGCCTATCATCGTCAGAATATCGGCAAGACGGTGCTGGTGCGTGCGTTTGGTGAGGGACTGCGGCAAGGCGCATCGCTGGGCGGCTCCAGCCTCGGCGCCGTGCAGGATCCTGCAAACGGCCGGTCCAGCTCGGCGATTACACCGGCACCGGGGGATGTCTTCGCGACAGTCAAGTCCGACCACTTGCCCGTGCCGTCGCTGTTGACGTCAGCCGCGACGATCGCTCCGCCCGAATGGACCGAGCCACCGACGCCGATGCTTGAAAGGATCCTGGTCCCGGGCAGCGAACGCGATGAAAACAAGCTCTCCGAAACGCTGGCAAAACTTTCCGAGACGGATCGCGGTCTTGTCGTTTTGCAGGAGGAAGGCACGGGCGCCCAGCTCGTCCGCGCCCAGGGCCCGGTACATCTGCGCGATCTCTGCCGAACCCTGTCCGACGTCTTCCACATCGAGGTAACCGATCGAATGCCCAGCCCGATCTACCGCGAGACAATCGCGAAACCATCGGAGATTCATTACCGCCATCGCAAACAGACCGGCGGTGCTGGGCAATTCGCGGATGTGAAACTGAGCATTCGCCCCAACGAGCGCGGCCGGGGCTTCACCTTCAGCGAAACCGTCAAGGGTGGCGTCGTTCCCCGCAACTATATCCCTGCCGTAGAAGCAGGCGCGCGCGAGGCGATGGAGAAAGGGCCGCTCGGCTTCCAGGTCATCGATGTCGGCGTAACGCTGTTCGATGGTCAGCACCATGCCGTCGACAGTTCGGAACACGCTTTCAGGACTGCGTCGAAAATGGGAGTGCGACAGGCGCTTTCCGATGGGTCGGCCGTTTTAATGCAACCGGTCTTCCGCAGCGAAATTCACATTCCGTCGATCTATTCCGGCAGCCTCGTCCAGATCGTCTCCGCTCTCAAGGGTCAGGTTCTCGGCTTCGACCGGGATGAAACCGCCAAGGGATGGGACATCTTCCGGGCACTTATTCCGGGCGGCGCACTTGACGATCTGGCGCGGGCGCTGCGCTCGGCAACGCAGGGCATCGGTTATTTTTCCAAGACCTTCGATCACTTCGAGGAGCTATACGGCAAGGAGGCGGACGCCATCGTGAGGGCACACGGGGAACCAGGCGTCGCACACTGAAACCTTCGCGCCACGTCATGCTCGTTCGCAGAATGGGGCTCATCTCGTTGAGTTAACCGAGTTCCTCCTCACTTCGTGTGGAGCCTGGCCTTCGGCCTGTCCGTTGCTCCGGGCAGCTCGAGCAAGTCTCTTGCTACGGTTTGCTGACCGCCTCGACGACATCACGCAGCGCGAACGGTTTTTGGAGCCTGGCGACATCGGCCAATTCTTCCGGGATCACATTTCCGCAGCCCCTGTATGAGGCATGCCGCAGCTTCCCGTCATGCGTCCATGCCCGGTATCAAGTCCCTCCCCAAAAAGGCATCGTGAACTTCGTTGACATCGGTGCGTGATCCCAGCACTGGTAGATGAGGGCGAAAGCTGCAAGTCCTGTTTGAAAAATGGCCTGAATAGCTTTGGGGGATAGATGCCTTATCTGGATTTGCCCTGGGTCATTGGCCCGGTTCCAATTATACTGACAGTCTGGGCTGCATACGCTAGCGGCATCGCTGTTGCAAAGCAAAGGCCAACCAGCGCGAAGGCTTTTTTTGGTGCCCTATTACTTCCGAGCGGTTTTATTGCAATCGCATGTCAGTTATTCCTTTCACATCGGAACTTTACTGCTCTGTTAATTTGCGATCAAATTGCCGCAAGTGTATGCTTTTTTACTATCATGCACGCCAGTGGCTTCCGCAGAGTATCGGTTGCAAATCGCACACCCAAAGAAATGTCGTCGCAGGCCAGATCGTTCGTGATTTTGTTGTCTTCTTACATGTTTTTTAATCTAATTCTCTGGCGGTTTCCCGGCCCGAATAAATGCACTATTGCGAAATGCTTTGTTTATGAATGGGCTCTTGGCAGAATAGACCATATCTTCGCAAAGCTGTACCTAGCGACTTTGTTCGGAGTAATACTGCTTATGGGAATACTGTCTTATCTTTATTACGAATTCCCAAAATGTGCCGCGATCGCTTTTCGAAGTGAGGGAGGAGATGCAGCAAATTGGCGCTTACGCGCGAGGACACCATCTGGCTAATCGTCCAGGAGAGTGGATGGAGAAGAACACCTATCTGCCGGTGGATGAGCTGGACGAAGAGGTGGGAATGGTTGAGGGGCGTTATACTTGACAGACTCTGCGCACTCCCCCAACAAGTGCCTCGCTCCTTTGATTGAGTTTATCAGGCATAGTTCGGGGCAAAGGCTGGACGTAAATGATTTTTAAAAGTTTTGCCGGGGTTGATCTTTTCTTTCGCCTTCAAAACCACGTTTTCATCAAACGATACGAGAGCCATATAAGCGGTCCACCGCTCGATATGGTTATTTTGTCTATATCCATCTTGCTTCTTTGGGTGACCAGAGCAGGCTTACTGGATCATGTCAGCCCGTACCTAAGATACATTTTGGTTATTCTGCCAAAGTACCGCTATGAACTGCCATGGCTGGCGGAAAACCATCCAGAACAAATCGCCCTTTACACATGTCTTTCGTTTTTGCTGATCACATTCACGTTCGCGAAAACATTCTTGTTTTCGATTTATATCGTTTTGTCCAAATTGGGTCGAGAAATTACAGTTGAAGATCTAAAGAGCTTTGTGAAAACCTCCTTGATATACTTACTCACATTCGTTTCTTTTACTTTTCTCATTCCTTTGCCGGTCTACGGTGCAGGGGCTTCGACAACAGTTCTCGGAAACGCGTATTTTCTCACCTTTTTCAATATAGTTCTTCTAAAGATGTTGAGCGGTGGGATCTTGTCGACCGTTTTGCTCGCGAAGAGAATCAAAAGGCCGAATAGGAGGGATGAAGTGGAACCTACTAAGCCGTGAACCTATGAGTGCTTGATGACACGTTGGGTGGAAACCGTCATGCAATTCGGCTAGTCGTCGTCCATGCTTAGGTTTGTAGAACTACAGCTCGGCCAGGGTTGGGTTGCCGAACCAAATGCCCCCCAGCCTGAAGTTTCAGTTGCGGGCTCCAACGTCAACGTCTGTTTCCGCTCGCATAGGCCCGTGCCAGACGAAAAACCGTCGGGTATTCTCAGGGCTTTGAGCCTATTTCCGAAGGCCGGTCCGAAGTTTGATGAGACATGGGGGACTCTAAGCTTCATTTGCTGCAGCCGGTGGCGCTGGGACGATACCAACGATCATGAATGGTATAAGGTAGATGCCCATGGTCGCTACAGTGGCATAGCTCCGCGATGGGGCGAGTTCTATGAGTTGGTTGGCCACGACCCGATCCGCGATGCCGTGCCGTGGGAAACAATCCAGGAAGACACCGCTAACTCACGACATTTCCTCTATTATTTTCGCGACGAAACGCTTGAGTTCATGGCCGAGGAGTGGTCGTTCATCCCTCACCTGACGGTCTAATTTGCGTTCTTTTGGCGCTGAGACTTTCCTGTCGTGACGGGGCCTGTGTGATCCGTGAGACTTGCCCCGTTTCGGCGGGGCTTTTTGTCCGGCATCGTACCGGAACCGCACTACGCCCGATCACCCCGCCGTTGATTCAGGAAGCGATCGGCAAGCTGATCGATCTTGACGAGACCGCCCGAGCCCACCTCGTCGAGTGATGTTCAGTCGATCTCATCCTAGTATCGTATCAAGGTGAAGGGTTCAAACACCCGCGGCCTCATGGCGCCGTTTCTGTTTGAGGCGCCATCGAACCGGGACGCGTCCAACTCGCGGGTTCGACGGGACAGCCTCGATCCACAGTGGGTACGACGGCAGACATTTAAGTCGCTGCTAATGCTCCCCATATTATGCTGCGCCGATCGGGTTCTTCGTCCGGCGTAGCGGCGTGCTCCTGCGTTCATGGATGGTGCAGTTGAGCCGCCGCACTTCTTTCTCAGCGGAAGCCGAAGAAGCTCAGGATAGCGAGCACGATGACAACGGCGCCGACGAGCCAGATTAAGTTATTCACGTGGAATCTCCTTCAGTGGAAATGAGCGAGGTTGCAAGCACATAATGTTTAGCGGCGGCTCATGTTCCAATATCCACAATGCCTGGCACTGCCTCATCAATGCGACGTATAAATAGATCTTCAGACTTTATCCGTCTTTTGATTCCCAGGTCTCCCATGCGTGTTATAGCTGCAGCCGTTTTTTGTTTAATTCTGACCAAGACCGCAATCGTTTACGGCGCGGAAGATAGTCGCTCTTCTGATCTGGCGTTCAACGGGGAGGATAAATCCTGCTATGCCGTCAACCGTGCATACGAAAACATGCATAATAGCGGGCGCTACAGCTATACGATATCCGAGTTGCAAGAAGATGGTCATCTCAAGCTTGCCGAAGAGGGGCGAGTGATTGACAATGTCATCTATTCCAGAATGGAAAATGGCGTCTGGGATGAAGACAGGCGGCCTATTCGTACCCCACTTGATGCAGATTCGGGGGTGGCAGTCTTCACGTCTTGTAAAGAGCTCGGCGACTCACAAACCGAAGAAGGTCTTGCTTTTCACTACTCCGCACACTGGCACCGATCCAAATGGAGTGCGGCGATAGAAATCTGGATATCGAAGACCTCAGGGAAATTCATCAAGACGATTATGCACTACGATCAGGGTGCGAGAGAGCTGCTACTTCCAGTTGCTGTCCAGATTATGGATTATGACAGAGCCCATGCCGTGAAACCGACAGTTCCACCAAGGTGTTGGACCCTTGATCTGGAAACTCCGCCGGCCATCTGCATCGATCTCACCTCTCCGAGTCCAATTACGGCGCATTGACCAGACGTTTCCCAGTTTGCTCCCAAAGCCACGACTTCGTTCTCAACCCTGCCGCCCGGTGCACGTCACACGCGCGTTTCCAGAACCGACATTACCACGTGCGATCCCCAAAATCCCGCCGACTTCCTCGGATGGATACCCCTCAGGCGACTCTGGCAGCCTTGGTCACGTCCACCGAATGATCCGTGGCACCAATCCCCTCCTGAATGCTACGGCTCAAGTCGGTGTCAACAGGTTCCCGCCGGTCGGGGCATTGGGGTCTGCCCAGCGACGGATCGTGCCGGTGCCCAAATCAGCACCGTAAAGCCAGCCGTCCGGTCCCTTCTCGATGTCTACCAAATAGGGGACGTTCGTGTCGAAGACCTGTACGTTCGTGATCTGCCGGCTTGCGTTCATTGTTGCGGTGTAGACATTGCCATTGACAAGATCCGCAAACATCAGGGTGGCGTCGTTGTAGAAGTCCCCGACCGTGATCGCAGTGGCGTTGTCGGGCGCGCCGTGGCTTCTCGATAGCAGCGGAAAAACAGCAGCCTGATCGGAAGGACTGTTTCGGTTCCCATTGTTGTAGAAGCTGATCGCCTGAGGGAGATCCTGGTAGCCGCCCGTTCGGCCAGGACCTTCCAGATACGGCCAACCGAAATTGGATCCTGCAGGGCCGGTATTTATTTCCTCCCAGCTGTTCCAGCCGACATCTCCGAGCACAGGCAGGTTGGTGACCGGATCGAAGGTGAAGCGATAGGCGTTGCGCACGCCGGAATAGAACACCTTGGACTGATTGCTGTTCGGATCCGCGGGGTCATAGAAGGGGTTCCCCGGAACGCCCGCGCCGGTCATCGGATCTATCCTCAGGACTTTGCCGGACAGATTGTGATTGTCTTGAGCGCGAACCGTGCGAGGGTCCATGAAATTGTATGACGTGCCGTCTCCGTTGCTGAAGTACAGCATGCCGTCGGGCCCGAAATGGAGAGCTCCATTGGAATGGGAGTCACTGTCCGTCGCCAGATAGTCCCGAATATTCTGGTTCTGGATTCCGGCGCGATCTGGATCGTTGTCCTGCGTTCCCACCTCGATCAGGCTTGCAGGGGCGGTAATGGTGGTGCCGTTGACGATGCCGGACGGCGGTATGTTCACAGCGCCGGTACTGTCGAGATCCGGACGGCTGGTGAATGCCCAGGTGCTGTTGGTACCGGCCAGCACGACCATGCTGGCCGGATCGGCGATCATCGTGTTGGGGTTGACTGTAAGCCGAACGAGGCGAGAAGGACGGTTCCCTTTGGTATCCGGGCCCGCCAGGCCAGTTCCATTCGCGGTTTCCGGCGGATCGTAAGTGTAGAGCAGATAGACGTATGGATTTGCCGCGAAGTTGGGATGAATGGCCAGCCCCAGCATCCCCCGGTCTCCGGGCGTATAGTTGACCTGGCTGGACAAATCGACAAGCGGCGTCGATCTCAGCGTGCCATTGTCCACCACCCGCACAATGCCGTTCTGTTGCGCGACAACCATATAGCGGCCATCGGGGGTCCAATCCAAGGCCGTTGGCTCGGTCAAGCCGGTCACGACGGTCTGTCGGACCAGATTGCCGAGGTTGCTGTCGTCGTCCAGGATGTTGACGGTCGCGGTCGCTTGGCTTCCCAGGGCAGCACCTATCGGGTTGCTCAAGGTTACAGTGAAGCTTTCGTTGCTCTCGGCCGTCGTGTTGTTGAGCAGCGGAACAGAAATGGTCTGGATCGCTTGCCCTGCGGCAAAGGTGAGCACGCCCGTTGTCGTCGTATAATCGGAGCCCGCGATCGCGCTGCCATTGCTCGTTGCGTATGCAACGGTAGCCGTGGCATCGATGTTTCCACTGCGCTGAACCGTGATAGTGGCGGCGGCCGCCGCCTCCGACAAGCTGATGACCGGATTGCTCACGGAGATGGTTGGTGCGGAATCGTTGTCGACGATCGAGACCAGAACAGTTCGCGGCGCCGCCAAGGAGCCACCAGGCCCGGGATTCTGGATGCCGACGGAAAATGTCTCGGTCCCTTCGGCATCAGGGTCGTTGACGATTGGGATAGCAAACGTCTTGCTGCTCTCGCCGTCCTCGAAAACGACTTGCCCGGTATTCGCTCGGCCATTGAAGGTCGGCAGCGTATAGTCCGCTCCAGCCTGTGCCGCTCCGGCTCCGCCGATCTCGTTGGTCGTGTACTCCAGTGTCAGCTGTCCGCTCGTGCTGCCTGTGCGAACGACGGTGATCGTTGCAGCGCCGGCTGATTCACTGACGAAGATGGTGGCGTTGTCCCGCAAGGCAACGCTTGATCCAGCAGAAAACACGACATCGCGGAAGTAGTTTTCGTTCTGGTAGACGAGGGCGGGAAACGTGCCAATGGTTTCGTTGTAGACACCGGCGCCGACCGGGGCGGTCAATCCCCCATTGCTGATCGGGTTGGCGAAGCCGTTCGAAGTCAGCGAATAGTAGCTGTTGGCATTGACCGAGACGACATAGGTGGTGCCCGCACTGATGACCAGCGG
>NZ_MXPU01000017.1 GCF_002204185.1 Rhizobium esperanzae
GCGCACCAACTGCCGCTCGGAGCGGATGCCGAACAGGTAGCCGATGAACAACGCCTTGAACATCAAGGTTGGATCGAGCGGTGGTCGGCCGTTGTCGGCGCAATACAATCCCGCAACGCGGTCGTGGATGAAGGAGAAGTCAATCACCGCCTCGATCTTGCGAAGCAGGTGATCCTTTGGCACCAGACTATCGAGCGTCACCATCTCGAGAGCTGTCTGTTCAGGGCTGGGTTTCTTCAACATGTCCCAGTGAATCACAAACCCCCAGCTCTCGCCAGGGGTTTGTCAGCAATCTGACGGCGCGGCGAAAGCCGCGCCGTTTTCCTTGCAAGTCGCAATCTCACGGTTCTCATCACTGTCCGCTTCGTCTCGACTCGCGCCGATTCCATTGCTGCCTCGAAAAAGCTAAGCTTTTGAAAGCATGCCGGGGCGCGAGCCGTAATCCCGGCCGTCCATTGACAGCGGAGGCGCGACCATGGCCGATTATCGTCTGGAAACAAGCTGGCGCCCGGTCGAAAGCAGTTTCGGGCGCTTGACCTTCACCCTCTTCAATCTTTCGGCCGAGCCGCTTTCCGGTTTCTCGCTCGCCTATACGTCGGAAACGCGGCTTGCCGACAAACACGTCTGCGCTGGCGGCAGCCTGAAGCGACAAGTCGCACATCTCCATGAATTCCGGCCGCCCGACGGGCTGAGTGTGCCGCCGGGCGGCCACTGGCGGTTCACCGTCGAGGGGCTGACCCGAGAGCCGAAACATGTGACATCAGGGGTCAAATCGGCCTATCTGACACTTGGCGACGGGCGCCATGTTCCTGTCGGTTTCGGCGATCTCCTTCTCGAAGGCCGGGATGGCGGCATTGCGCCGCCGCTTCTGCCGCCCGGCCGGGTAGAGGAGCCCTATTCGCTGCTGCCCTGGCCGCTGGCGCTCGCGCTGAAGGCGGGAGAGCTACCGGTCGTTCTTTATCCGGCCGAGGGCGCACGACCTGAAGCGGTCAAAGCGTTGTCTCTGGTTCTTTCGCTTTACCAGCGGCTCTATCCGGCTGAAAATCTGTTGTTCTCGCTCTGCGCCGTAAAGGGCGGGCGCGCTATTCGTTTCGTCACCGAATCATCGATCGCTGCGCTCGCCTATGAAATACGATTTACCGCGCATGAGGTCGTGCTTTCCAGCGCGGATGCGACGGGTCGGCACTATGGCCTGATCAGTCTGGCGCAAATCATGCACGGCGCGCGTGCCAATCGGGAGAGTTTCAGATTTCCTAATTTCGGCACGATCGCTGACCAGCCTCGTTATGACTGGCGCGGCTGCCATCTCGATGTGGCCAGGCAGTTCTACCCGGTGGCTGATGTTATGCGGCTGATCGATATCCTCGCCTGGAACAAGCTCAATATTTTCCATTGGCACCTGACCGACGACGAAGCCTGGCGGCTGGAGATCAAGGCCTATCCTCAGCTTACGGAAATCGGGGCGCGGCGTGGCCCGGACGAGGTGCTCGCGCCGCAGCTTGGTGACGGGGCGGAACCGCGCTCCGGCCATTACACGCAGGAGGATGTCAGGCGAATCGTCGCCCATGCCGCCTCTCTGCATATCGAGGTGGTGCCGGAAATCGATGTTCCAGGCCATAGCACCGCGACGCTGTTGTCGCTGCCCGCGCTCGTCGACGGGCAGGAGGCGCCGGACAGCTATCGCGCCGTGCAGGGTTATGCCAACAATGCCCTCAACCCGGCGATCGAATTCACCTATGAATTTCTCAGCAACGTGTTCGACGAGATGGTCACGATGTTCCCCGGTGAATATATTCATATCGGCGGCGACGAGGTGGCAAGCGGCGCCTGGCTTTCGTCGCCGCTTTGCAAGGCATTGATGCAGCGGGAGAAAATTGCCGGCACGGCCGAGCTGCAGTCCTATTTCCTGAAACGGATCAAAACCATGTTGTCGGCGCACGGCAAGAAGATCGCCGGCTGGAACGAAGTCTCGCATGGTGGCGGCGTCGACCGCGACGGCACTTTGCTGATGGCCTGGGAGAAGCCCGCTGTCGGCATCGCGCTGGCGCAGCAAGGTTACGATGTGGTGATGACGCCGGGCCAGGCCTATTATCTCGACATGGCGCAGGCGGAAGCCTGGGACGAGCCAGGCGCGAGCTGGGCGGGCCACGCACCGCCGGAATATACCTATGCTTACGAGGCCGAAGGCGAGTTGTCGAAGCGCTACGGGACAGAGTGCGTGGGGTTCAGGCTTGCATCTGGACCGAAAATTTCCTTTCTCGCGCCTACTTCAATCGGCTGGTCTTCCCGCGCCTTCCTGCAGTCGCCGAAGCCGCATGGACCCCATTGGAACGCAAAGACTGGAACCGGTTCGCAGCGATCGTGCGGATGTGGCCGGTGCTTTAGGATGCAGCGGCATCGGCTTTCAGTCCCAGTAGCGCTGCGCCGATCAGGCCCGGTTCGATGCGGCATTCGCTCGGCACCACCAGCGGCCGGTCGAACTCGCGCAGGGTGCGGCCACGCACCGCCTGGTCGAGCTTGACCAGCAGCGGCGCGACATTGGAAAGCCCGCCGCCGACGGGCACGATGGTGGCGCCTGTTATGTTGACCGTCAGGGCGAGCGGCGAGGCGACGAGATCGACATAGACGTCGATGGTGCGCATCGCCTTCTTCTCGCCGCGCCGCCACTGATCGATGATCTCTTCGCTCGCAAGGCCGAGATCATGCAGCGTCTTGTGCAGGCGCTCCAGCCCGCGGGCGCCGCCGACGGTGTCGACACAGCCTTTCTGTCCGCAGCCGCAGGCATAGGCGGGAATGGCGACGGGCGGATTGCCGGCCGCCGATGCGATGATCGGGCCATGACCCCATTCGCCGGCAAAACCTCCGGCCTCGTTGACGAGGCGCCCATCGGCGACCAGGCCGCCACCGACGCCGGTGCCGAGGATGGCGCCGAAGACGATACGATGGCCGCGGCCGGCGCCGAGACCGGCTTCAGCCATGGCGAAACAGTCAGCGTCATTGGCGATCAAAACAGGCAGAGCAAGTTCGGCTTCGAGGTCGGCTGCGAGCGTGCGGCCGTGAATGCAGGGAATGTTGGCGCAGGTCAGCCGCTGGGTATCGGGATCGACGACGCCGGCGATCGACAGAGCCACGCGGCTCGGCTGTTCGCCGATTTCGGCGATGATGTCGCGCAGGGTCTCGACGAAAGCGGCAAAATCATCCTTCGGCGTCGGCCGGCGGCCGAGGGGGACGATGTCTGTCTCGGAGCGGGCGATGCCGCCCTTGATGGCGGAGCCGCCGATGTCGAATGAAATAATCATTGCCTGCCTGCCGTTTCTCTGGCTTTCAGCGTCTGC
Source organism: Rhizobium esperanzae (assembly GCF_002204185.1). GTDB lineage: Bacteria > Pseudomonadota > Alphaproteobacteria > Rhizobiales > Rhizobiaceae > Rhizobium > Rhizobium esperanzae. The sequence goes on from NZ_MXPU01000017.1 coordinate 3,336, forward strand.
TCGCACTGTTGGCCAAGAATTACAAGCCTTGATGCATCTGCCTGCCATGGGCTGGCGGCGCAAAGGAGCGATGGTCGAACGCAAATAGCCGCCGACAGGCCTTCTCATTGATTTCCTGTCCCTTAAGTCATTCAATTGGCATATTGCGCGGCCAAACTCGGACCCTGCATTTCCATCATCTACCGGTATCATGAGCATCGAAAACGCCGATTCCAACAGACGCAGAAGACCCCGTCCGCCACGTCCCAAAGGCCGCCGCCTCTCAGCGGTCCTGCGGCAGCTGGCAGGCGACCGAAGCCGGGAGTGGATTTCGATCGGCGATCTGTTCGAGACGATGGGTGACAGGGCGATCAGTGCTCTGATGCTGATCTTCGCGCTGCCGAACGCCTTTCCCACCCCGCCCGGCACCTCGGCCGTGCTCGGCGCGCCGCTGGTTTTTCTGGCGGTGCAATTGACCTTCGGGCTGAAACCATGGCTGCCGAAGGCGATCGCAAACCGCTCGATGCGGCGGGAAGACTTCGAGACCATCGTCGGCCGCATCCACCGCTGGCTCGCCTGGGCGGAGCGCATGCTGAAGCCGCGGCTTGCGATCTTCGCCGAGCCGCCGGCGGAATATTTCGCCGGCCTTGCCTGTCTTCTGCTTTCGATCGTGTTGGTTCTGCCGGTTCCGCTCGGCAACATCCTGCCGGCGATCACCATCTCGGTCTTCGCTTTCGGCATTATGGGGCGTGACGGGCTCTTCGCCCTCATCGGCTTTATCATGACGACCGTGTCGCTCGTCATTGCCGGCAGTGTGATTTACGGTCTCGCCAAGGCGTCGATTTATTTCGTCATGCAATGGTTCGCCTGAGCGGTGGCGTCAACAGGCTCGACATTTTCGGGAATTTTGTTTTGATCTGGCGCATAGAGACTCACATCAAGCCGGCGGCGACAAGCCGGCTCATTTTGCGCGGTAAGCAGTAGATGGCAAAAAGATCAGAGACCCCTGCACGGCTCGACGATGCAGCCCGTGCCGGCTGGCTTTATTACGTCGCCGGACGCACGCAGGATGAAATCGCCGCCGCGATGGGCATTTCACGGCAATCGGCGCAGCGGCTGGTGTCGCTTGCGGTCGCCGAGCGTCTGATCAAAGTGCGGCTCGACCATCCGATCGCTGCCTGCCTCGAGCTTGCCAACCAGCTGCGGCGAAAATTCGGGCTGAAACATGTGGAGGTGGTGCCGAGCGATGCGGGTTCCTCGTCGACCACCGTCGGCATCGCGGAGGCGGGTGCGGCCGAGATCGAGCGCTGGCTGAAGCGGCCGGAACCGATCGTGCTGGCGGTCGGCACCGGCCGCACGCTGAAGGCGGCGGTCGATCAGCTTCCGGCGATCGAATGTCCCAATCACCGGATCGTCTCGTTGACCGGCAATATCGCGCCGGACGGTTCGGCCGCCTATTACAACGTCATCTTCAGCATGGCGGATGCGGTCAAGGCGCGGCACTATCCGATGCCGCTGCCGGTGCTCGTCACCTCGGCCGAAGAACGGGAGCTGCTGCATGGCCAGCAACTGGTGCGCTCGACGCTCGACATGAGCGCGCAGGCAGATGTCACCTTCGTCGGCATCGGCGAGCTCGGCATCGACGGGCCCCTCTGCGTCGACGGATTCCTCGAGAAGGACGAAATGATGGAGCTTATGCGTGGGGGCGCCGTCGGTGAAATCTGCGGCTGGATCTTCGATGTCGACGGCAAGCTGCTCGACAACCCGATCAACGAGCGCGTCGCCTCGGCGCCGATCCCGTCCCGCGAGGCATCGATGGTCATCGGGCTCGCCAAAGGCAAACGCAAATTCAAGGCGATCAGAGCCGCCGTCGTCGGCCATCAAATAAACGCGCTGATCACCGACGAAGAGACGGCCGAATTTTTGCTCAAAAGCTGAGCAAAAAATATTGCAATTAAATCAAAGAGAAGACTGTGGTCTTCGGCATCGCAGCAACGATTGCCGATTGACTTTCTTTATGGAGTGATGAGTAATTGCTCATGAGCAAAGCGAATGCTCACATCTCGTCTTCTGGGAGGAAGATATGACATTGAGAACTTTTCTGCTGGGCGCCTGCTCAGCACTGGCGTTTGCCGGCATGGCTTCGGCCGAAACGCTGACAATCGCGACCGTCAACAACGGCGACATGATCCGGATGCAGAAGCTGACGGATGATTTCAAGGCGAAGAATCCCGGCATCGACCTCGAATGGGTCACCCTCGAAGAGAACGTGCTGCGCCAGAAGGTCACGACCGACATCGCGACCAAGGGCGGCCAGTACGACGTTCTGACGATCGGTACCTATGAAGTTCCGATCTGGGCAAAGCAGGGCTGGCTGCTGCCGCTCGACAATCTCGGTGCCAATTATGACGTCGACGACCTGCTGCCGGCGATCCGCAGCGGCCTGACCGTGGACGGCAAGCTTTATGCGGCGCCATTCTACGGCGAAAGCTCGATGGTGATGTACCGCAAGGACCTGTTCGACGCCGCCGGGCTAAAGATGCCCGACGCCCCGACCTGGGATTTCATCGCGGACGCAGCCCGCAAGGTTACCAACAAGGACAAGGAAATCTACGGCATCTGCCTGCGTGGAAAGGCCGGCTGGGGCGAGAACATGGCGTTCTTGACGGCCATGTCTAATTCCTTCGGCGCGCGCTGGTTCGACGAGAAGTGGAAGCCGCAGTTCGATCAGCCTGAGTGGAAGGACACGTTGGACTTCTACGTCAAGCTGATGAAGGATGCCGGCCCTCCGGGCGCCTCCTCCAACGGCTTCAACGAGAACCTGGCGCTCTTCCAGACCGGCAAGTGCGGCATGTGGATCGACGCAACGGTTGCCGCTTCCTTCGTCGCCGATCCGAAGCAGTCGCAGGTCGCCGATAAGGTCGGCTTTGCGCTCGCCCCGGACAAGGGCCTCGGCAAGCGCGGCAACTGGCTCTGGGCCTGGAGCCTCGCCGTCCCGGCAGGCTCGCAGAAGGTCGAAGCTGCCGAGAAGTTCGTCGCCTGGGCCACGAGCAAGGAATACACCAATCTCGTCGCCGAGAAGGAAGGCTGGCTGAACGCACCTCCGGGCACCCGCAAGTCGCTCTATGCGAATGCGGACTACCAGAAGGCGGCTTCGTTCGCCAAGATGACGCTCGACTCGATCAACTCGGCCGATCCGACCAAGCCGACCGTCAAGCCGGTCCCCTATGTCGGCGTCCAGTTCGTGGCGATCCCGGAATTCCAGGGCATCGGCACGGCGGTGGGCCAGCAGTTCTCGGCAGCCCTTGCCGGCCAGATTTCGGTCGACCAGGCGTTGAAGAGCGCACAGCAACTGGCAACCCGGGAAATGACCAAAGCGGGCTACATTAAATAAAACCTCCTGAGAAGAGGCGGATCCTTGACAATCCGCCCCTCTGGGCCGCCGATTGCCCGAACCGCATCGGCGGCCTCTTTTCCAGATTAAAGCTGCCTTGCGGCCGCTCCCTGCATCAGATCAGATCGGTGATTGCCATGGCAACAACACATACTCGCTCCGCGGCGCGCCTGATGATTGCGCCCTCCGTGCTGTTCCTCTTTGCGTGGATGATCGTCCCGCTCGCGATGACGATCTATTTCTCGCTGCTGAACTACAATCTGCTCAGCCCCGGCATGGAGAGCTTTGTCGGCCTGCTGAACTACGAATATTTCCTGTCCGATCCGGCCTTCATCGCCGCGCTGATCAATACGCTGCTGCTTGTTGCCGGCGTTCTTGTCGTCACCGTCGTCGGCGGCATCGCCTTTGCACTGCTGCTCGACCAGCCGATGTACGGCCAGGGCATCGTGCGCATCCTTGTCATCGCGCCGTTCTTCGTCATGCCGACAGTGGCTGCACTCGTCTGGAAGAACATGTTCATGAACCCGGTCAACGGCCTGTTTGCGCATCTTGCGAAGGCGCTGGGCCTGCAGCCGATCGACTGGCTGGCGAACGCGCCGCTGGTTTCCGTCATCCTCATCGTCGCCTGGCAATGGCTGCCCTTCGCCACCCTTATCCTGTTGACGGCGCTGCAGTCGCTGGACGAGGAGCAGAAGGAGGCGGCTGAAATGGACGGCGCCGGCGCGATCTCGAAATTCATTTACATCATCCTGCCGCACATGGCGCGCGCCATCACCGTGGTGATCCTGATCCAGACGATCTTCCTGCTTTCGGTCTTCGCCGAAATCCTTGTCACCACCAATGGCGGACCCGGCACCGACAGCACCAACCTCACCTATCTCGTCTATGCGCAGGCGCTCTTGCAGTTCGATATCGGCGGCGCTTCGGCGGGCGGCATCGTCGCGGTCGTGCTTGCCAATATCGTCGCGATCTTCCTCGTGCGCCTCGTCGGCAAGAATCTGGAGGCTTGAGATGGCCAGAAAAGTCACAACGCAGCACAAGGTCATCGTCACCGCGATTGCCTGGACGCTCGGCATCCTGATCTTCTTCCCGATCCTGTGGACCTTCCTGACGAGCTTCAAGTCGGAAGCCGACGCCATCGCCTCGCCGCCGCAGTTCCTGTTCTTCCACTGGACGACGGAGAACTACGCCGAGGTGCAGAGCCGGTCGAACTATCTCAGTCACTTCATGAACTCGGTGATCATATCCTTCGGCTCGACGCTGATCGGCCTGATTATCGCGATCCCGGCCGCCTGGGCGATGGCGTTTTCGCCGACCAAGCGGACCAAGGACGTGCTGATGTGGATGCTCTCGACCAAGATGATGCCGCCTGTGGGCGCGCTGATCCCGATCTATCTGATGTTCCGCAATTCGGGCCTGCTCGACACACGTATCGGGCTGGTGATCGTGCTGACGCTGATCAATCTGCCGATCATCGTCTGGATGCTCTACACCTATTTCAAGGAAATCCCTGGCGAGATCCTCGAGGCGGCCCGCATGGACGGGGCGTCGCTGATGAAGGAGATCGTCTACGTGCTGACGCCGATGGCGGTGCCCGGCATCGCCTCGACACTGCTTCTCAACATCATCCTTGCCTGGAACGAGGCTTTCTGGACGCTCAACCTCACCGCCTCCAAGGCGGCGCCGCTGACCGCCTTCATCGCCTCCTATTCCAGCCCGGAAGGCCTGTTCTACGCCAAGCTCTCGGCGGCATCGACGATGGCGATCGCGCCGATCCTGATCCTTGGCTGGTTCAGCCAGAAACAACTCGTCCGCGGCCTGACCTTCGGCGCAGTGAAATAAGAAAAGGGAGACAAACATGGGCAGCATTACCCTTCAGAAGGTTTCCAAGGTCTTCGGCGAAGCCAAGGTCATCCCCTCGATCGATCTCGACATCAGGGACGGCGAATTCGTCGTCTTCGTCGGTCCATCCGGCTGCGGCAAGTCCACGCTGCTGAGGTTGATCGCCGGTCTCGAGGACGTCTCCGGCGGCAAGATCGTCATCGACGGCAGGGACGCCACCGAAAAGGCGCCGTCGGAGCGCGGCCTTGCCATGGTGTTCCAGTCCTACGCGCTCTACCCGCATATGAGCGTGCGCAACAACATCGCCTTTCCGCTGAAGATGGCGGGCGTCGACAAGGCGGAGATCGACCGCAAGGTGGCGGATGCCGCCCGCGTACTCAATCTTACCGACTATTTGGAGCGCAAGCCGCGCCAGCTTTCCGGCGGTCAGCGCCAGCGCGTCGCCATCGGCCGCGCCATCGTGCGCCAGCCTTCGGCCTTCCTCTTCGACGAACCGTTGTCGAACCTCGATGCGGCGCTGCGCGTCAACATGCGCCTCGAAATCAGCGAACTGCATCAGCAGCTGAAGACGACGATGATCTACGTCACCCACGACCAGGTCGAGGCCATGACCATGGCCGACAAGATCGTCGTCTTGAACAGGGGCAATATCGAGCAGGTCGGCTCGCCGCTCGAGCTTTACAGCCGCCCGCGCAACCTTTTCGTCGCCGGCTTCATCGGTTCGCCGAAGATGAATTTCATCAAGGGCCAGAACGCGGCCGAGCTCGGCGCGCATACGATCGGCATCCGCCCAGAACATATCCTGCTGTCGATGGAGAGTGGCGACTGGAAGGGCAGGGTCGTGGTCGCCGAACATCTCGGCTCCGACACCTTCCTGCATATCGATGTCGAGGGGATCGGCATGCTGACGGCGCGCGGCAGCGGCGATTTTGCCGCCAAGGCGGGCGATACCGTCTACCTGACGCCGGACCGTTCGCGCATTCACAAATTCAACGAGGGCGGCCTTGCGATCTGAGCAGGCGGCCGGCTGGGGGCAGGCATGCGAGCCGGGCGATGGCGCCCGGCCGTCTCGGCAAGACCTTCAAGAGGACTGAAACATGACGTGCAAATTATCGCTGGCAACGCTTTCGGACGCGGCGCGCACTGCCGCAATCCCTTCCTATGACAGGGCGTCGCTGAAAGCCGGCATCGTGCACTTCGGCGTCGGCAACTTCCACCGCGCGCATCAGGCGATCTATCTCGACGATCTCTTCAATCAGGGCGCCGATCACGACTGGGCAATTATCGGTGCCGGCGTTCTGCCATCGGATGCCGCCATGCGCGAGAAGCTTGCGGCGCAGGATTTCCTGACGACGGTGGTGGAGCAGGACAACAACAAGACGGCGGCGCGGGTCACCGCCCCGATGATCGACATTCTGCCGGTCGGCAATCCCGCCGCCGTCATCGCCAGGCTTGCCGATCCCGAGATCCGCATCGTCTCGCTGACCATCACCGAGGGCGGTTATTTCATCGATGCCTCAGGCACGTTCAATCCGGCCCATCCTGCTATCGCCGCCGATGGACAAAATCCCGGTGCGCCGAAGACGGTCTTCGGTCTGATCGTTGCCGGCCTGAAGGCGCGCAAGAACAAGGGCATCGGACCCTTCACCGTGATGTCCTGCGATAACATTCCCCATAACGGCGTCGTCACCGCCAATGCCGTGATCGGCACGGCAGCCCTTTCGGATGCCGCCCTTGCCGACTGGATCAGGGCTAACGTCGCCTTTCCCAACGCGATGGTCGACCGTATTACGCCGGCGACCGGCCAGCGGGAGATCGATTTCCTCAGGGACAATTTCGGTATTGAGGACAACTGGCCGGTTTATTGCGAAGAATTCAAGCAGTGGGTGCTCGAAGACAAGTTCACGGCCGGCCGCCCGGCCTTGGAAAAGGTCGGCGTAACCTTTGTTCCGGATGTCACGCCCTACGAGCATATGAAGATCCGCATCCTCAACGGCGGGCATGCCGCGATCGCTTATCCGGCGGCGCTGATGGACATTCATTTCGTGCATGATGCGATGGAAGATCCGCTGATCCGAGCTTTCCTGGCCAAGCTCGAGAAGGACGAGATCATCCCGATCGTGCCGCCGGTGCCGAATACGTCGCTGCCGGATTATTTTGCCCTCATCGAGCATCGGCTTCTCAATCCGAAGATCGCCGACACCATCCCGCGTCTGGCGCAGGACGGCTCGAACCGCCAGCCGAAATTCATCCTGCCGTCGACGCTCGACAATCTGCGCCAGGGCAGGGATGTCATCGGCCTGGCGCTGGTCTCGGCGCTCTGGTGCCGTTATTTCGCCGGCAAGACCGACAGCGGCAAGGATATCGTCTTCAACGACGCCAGCGCCGAGCGCCTGCACGCGGCGGCGCTGGAGGCAAAGGACGATCCGTCGGCCTTCCTCGTCTTCGATGATATTTTCGGCGAGGTGGCGAAATCGGACCTTTTCCGAAAACGTTTCGCTCGTGCTCTTAAAACCTTGTGGGAAAAGGGCACGCGGGAAACGCTGCAGCTCTATCTCGACGGCAAGCTCGCAGTGTAAGGGAATGCGGGTGGCGGCATCGGCCGGCCATCCAATCACGTCTTGCGGACGAAGCGGGACAATCATGCGTCCGAATTGAAGTCAGGTTGGGTCTTTCATGGCTGATGCTGAACCACGGCTGGTCATTTTCGATTGCGACGGCGTGCTCGTCGACAGCGAACCGATCTCGATCAGCGTACTCGTCCGGGCAATGAGCGATCTCGGCGTTTCGATCACCGAAGACCAGGCCTATGAGCGTTTTCTCGGCCGCAGCCTGGCAACCCTCATCGATACGCTCGAAATCGAGTTCAATATTCACGCCGGCGAGGAATTCCTCGAGCGCATCCGCACCGATCTCTACGCGCGGTTCCGCACCGAGCTGAAGCCGATAGACGGCATCGCGGCGACGATAGACGGGCTCGGCATTCCCTGTTGTGTCGCTTCTTCAAGCCAGATGGAGCGAATCCGGCTGTCGCTTTCTGTCACCGGACTTCTCGACAAACTGCCCGACATCTTCAGCGCGACAATGGTCAAGCGCGGCAAACCGGCCCCCGATCTCTTCCTCCACGCGGCGCGGCAGATGCATGTCGAGCCCGGATCCTGCGTTGTCATCGAGGACAGTCCGGCCGGCATTGCCGCCGCCAAGGCGGCGGGCATGACGGTCTTTGCCTTCACCGGCGGATCGCATGCGAATTTCGCTGGATACCGCGCCGAACTCGACCGACTTTCGCCTGATGTGGTGTTTGACGCCATGCCGGATTTGATACACCTTGTCCGCAACCATAAGCTGGACGGGACTGCGATTTGATGCGTGATCATGTGGTTGCGGTGGATGTCGGCACCGGCAGTGCGCGCGCCGGCGTCTTCGATGGCAGCGGCCGTCTGCTGGCCAAGGCCGAACATCCGATCGTCATGAACCGGCCGCGTGAAAACCACGCCGAGCACGATTCCGAAGACATCTGGTCGGCCGCCTGCACCGCGGCGCGCAGGGCGATGGAGCAATCCGGTATCGCTGCCGCCTCGGTCGGAGCAATCGGCTTCGATGCGACTTGCTCGCTCGTCGTCCGCGACGTCGAGGGCCGGCAGATCAGTGTGTCCACAACAGGCGAGCGGCGTTTCGACACCATCGTGTGGCTCGATCATCGGGCGCTTAAGGAAGCCGACTTCTGCACGGCGACGGAGCACAGGGTGCTCGAACATTCCGGCCGCGTCATGTCGCCGGAAATGGAAATGCCGAAGCTGATGTGGCTGAAGAAGAAGCTGCCGGCGACGTGGGAAAAGGCGGGCTATTTCTTCGATCTCGCCGATTTCATGACCTGGAAATCAACTGGGTCGACTGCTCGTTCTCGTTGCACGCTGACGGCAAAATGGAACTATCTCGCCCATCTCGAAAAGGGATGGCAGAAGGATTTCCTGCAGCGGATCGGGCTCGACGATCTTCAGGCCCGCGGCGGGCTGCCGGACGAGACTGTGCCGGTCGGCGGCAGTATAGGCCGGCTGACGGCTGATGCGGCCGAGGCGCTGGGGCTGACAACGGAGTGCCATGTCTCCGCGGGAATGATCGACGCCTATGCCGGGGCACTCGGGGCGCTCGGCGGTTATGCCGCCGATCCTGTAGCACGTGAGCGCCAGCTGGCACTGATCGCCGGCACGTCGAGCTGCATCGTCGCCTTCTCGCAGGAGTGCAAGCCGAGCCACGGAATGTGGGGACCTTATTACGAGGTTGTCTTCCCGCGGTCCTGGCTGGTGGAGGCCGGGCAATCTGCGACCGGTGCGCTGCTCGACCATATCGTGCGCATGCATGCGGCCGGCGGTGAGCCGACGGCGGCGCTGCACCAGAAGATCGTCGCGCGCATCGCCGAATTGCGGGCAGAGGAGGGCGATGTTTTCGGCGAGCGCATTTTTGTGCTGCCGGATTTTCACGGCAATCGCTCGCCGCTTGCCGATCCGCATGCCGTCGGTGTGATCAGCGGGCTGACGCTCGACACCTCCTTCGACGGGCTCTGCGCACTCTATTGGCGGTCGGCGGTGGCGATCGCTCTCGGCATCCGCCATATCCTGGAGACGATGACGGAATATGGCTACGTGCCCGATACGCTGCATATCGCCGGCGGACACGTCAAGAACCCGGTGCTGATGGAACTCTATAGCGACGCCACCGGCTGCAAGGTCGTGGTGCCGAAGATGAACGAGGCGGTGTTGCTCGGCACGGCGATTGCGGCATCCGTGGCTTGCGGCCTGCACGAGGATCTGGCGGCAGCCGGCGAGGCGATGTATCCGGGCGGCGACGAACGGCTTCCCGACAAGGCGAAACAGGCGCTTTACGACCGCGACTATCGCCGTCTTCTGGCCATGCATCGGCACCGTGCCGAACTGGAAGCGATGTTCTGAAAGCTCACATCTAGTGGTTTGCGGTTTCACCGAGCACGGTCGCAAATTCCAGCATGCGGCGGCGGCGGAGGGCTGCCTCCTCTCCGACTTCGAGAATGACGGATTCGGACAGGCAATCGAGCAGCGCGATCAGCGGCGGAAGGTTGTCGAGATCGGGAGCGCGTGCCGGCGGCAAGGACAGCATGACGTTTGACTGATCCGCCATCCAGTCTGCTTGCTGAGGCGAAATCAGCACGACCTTGTAGCCGTAGCGCCGGGCGGTTCTGGCAAGCAGCCGTGCCTTGGCGAAACGGCGGCAGTCGATGATGACGAGCAAAGCGTCGTCGACGGCCTGCCGGGCGAAGAGTTCGGCAAAACGATTGTCGGTGGCATCGAGCGTGCGAACACCATCACGGGCTTGCGTCAGCCGCTGGCAGAAATGATTGGCAAGGCTTGCGAGCCGCGCATGCGTGGCGATCGATACTTCGCGGGCCGTGCTGATCAGGCGGACGGCTTCGGCCCAAAGCGGCTGCGCCGTCAGATGATAGATATGATGCAGGGCCTGGATCTGCTCGGCAACCAGCACGGCAAGCGGCTTGCCCTCCGCGGCGTCCGCGTGGAGTTCGCTCATGGCGCTCTGCAGCTGCGCCGGCGATGTGGTCACGGTCTCGCGAATTTCCACCTTGACGCTGTCCAAACCCTGGTAGCCGAGCGCGCGCAGGAAGCGCCCGACGGTCATCGGCGAGAGATCCAGCCTGTCGGCGACAGATGCTGCCGTCTCAAACGGCAGGTCGTTCAGGTGCTCGGAGAAATATTTCGCAATGCGACGCTCGGCCGGTGTGCCGCTTTTTACGTATTGCCTGAGTTTGTGCACAAAGTCTTCCACATCAGCCTCCCCGTATTTCCTCAGAGGCGTTCCGTGGATGCGCTAACGCGCCCCTTTGTCTTTGCAACTATTTTCGGAAGCTGCTTCTCAGGCTCGTATTTCTGCGTCTGATAATATTATATTCGTTCTAATATTGCGACAAGTTTCTATTAAAGCCTGCAATTTTATTCTCTCTTGTCGGTAGCATTCGCCTTTCCTACATCTTCTGCGTAACCGGAGACGCTGAAGAAATGATTCTTGATGCCGCACGCCTTTCGCTCGCCAATCTGTTCGCGCCGGAGACACGCTCGGTCTTCTGGAAAGTGCTCGGCCTGACGCTTCTCGTGCTCGTCGGCCTCTGGTTCGCGCTACGCGGGGCCTTCATGGCCTTTCTCTTTCCCTGGCTCACCAGCTTCTTTCCCGATATGCCGGATTGGGCCGGATGGTTTGCTCTGATCTTCGCAATCCTGGCCGGGATCGGCCTTGCGCTCGTGCTGGCGCTGCTGCTTTCTCCGGTCACGGCGCTGATAGCAGGCCTTTTCCTCGACGATGTCGCCGACGTTATCGAAAAACGTGACTATCCCGCCGACGCGCCGGGCGCCGCCATGCCGATCCGCCCGGCGATGGCGAGCTCGATCAAATTCCTCGGAGTGGTGATCCTTGGCAATATCGTGGCGTTGTTGCTGCTGTTCATTCCCGGCGTCAATCTGGTCGCTTTCTTTCTGGTGAACGGCTACCTGCTCGGGCGGGAATTCTTCGAATTCGCCGCCATGCGCTTCCGTCCGCCTCATGAGGCACGGCTCTTCCGCACCAAACATGCGCCGACGGTCTTTCTCGGCGGGTTGGTGATCGCCCTTTTTCTGGCCATCCCTGTGGTCAACCTGCTGACGCCCCTCTTTGCGGCGGGCATGATGGTGCATCTGCACAAGCTGATTTCGGCAAAGGACGCCGGTTTCCGCGCCTGAGGCCCGGGCAGCTAAGGCTTGATGTCTCGTACATTAGCGCGAACTTGGCGCGCTGTGGGATCGGCGTGATGATGTCGATCGAGGCGGGCGCGGAGCGGCGCAGTTACGAGCAGGCGATCACTGTTCTACTCGACAGCCTCGCCGATCACCTGCGGTGGCAGCTCGACGAGCGGGGCCGGCACGTCCGAGCTCTTCTCCGGCGATTTGCAAATATCGGCGATGATGCAGCGCTCGCATTCGGGGCGGCGTGCCTTGCAGGTGTAGCGCCCGTGCAGGATCAGCCAGTGATGAGCATGGTAGAGGTAGTGTTTCGGTACCACTTTCATCAGGCGCGCTTCGACCTCATCAGCCGTCTTGCCGGGAGCAAGCCTGATGCGATTGGCGATCCGGAAGATGTGGGTGTCGACGGCCATGGTGGCCTGGCCAAAGGCCATGGACAGCACCACATTGGCAGTCTTGCGGCCGACGCCGGGCAGGCGAACCAGTTCCTCGCGCGTTTCCGGCACCTTGCCGGCGAAGTCGTCGACCAGCATTTGCGAGAGCGCGATGACGTTTTTCGCCTTGTTGCGGTAAAGGCCGATCGTCTTGATGTAATCGCGAAGCTTGTCCTCGCCGAGATCGAGCATTTTCTGCGGCGTATCAGCCACCTTGAAGAGCGCCCGCGTCGCCTTGTTGACACCGGCATCGGTGGCCTGGGCGGAGAGAGCTACCGCCACGACAAGGGTGAAAGGGTTGGTGTGCTCCAGCTCGCCCCGCGGCTCCGGCCGCTGCACCGAAAAGCGACGGAAGATTTCCTCGCGTTCAGCCGGCGAATAGGCGGTCTTGATCGCCGCCGCCGGTTTGCGGCGGGGGATCACATTCGTGGCTTGCGGCAGGGATTTGAGTTTCGGATTCGCCATAGAAACTCTATACTCAGCGGTCATGACGGAAAGCAACGCCAACAGCTCCAATGAGCAGCCTGTTTTCGCCGCCGAGCTCTTCCCACATCGGTCGCTCGGCCGCCGGGGCTTCAAGGTGCTGCTCATTCTGTCCGGCGCCGTCTGCTTCCTTTATGGGATGTTCTTCATCGCCACCGGCGCCTGGCCGATTGGCTTCTTCTTCGGATTGGATTTCGCGCTTCTCTACGGCGCCTTCTGGCTGAATTACCGCTCCGGACGGGTGCACGAACAGGTCACCGTGTCGCGTACGGACGTATCGGTGCGCAAGTTTGCCCCATCGGGGCGGATGGTGGAGCATCATTTCAACCCGTTCTGGGCGCGGTTCCTCGTCCGAAGGCACCAGGAGATCGGGATCCTCTCCATGCATATTTTCGGCGAGGGCCGGCGCACGGATATCGGCTCCTTCCTCAATCCTGACGACCGCGAAAGTTTCGCCAAGGCCTTCAAGGGCGCGCTCGCCACCGTCAAGCAGCGTATCTGAGCCTATCAGGCGAGCGCGCAAGAATCGGGTGGTTTAGCCCGGGCCTATTGATTATCTCCTTGTTACAAGGAGAAAGACCATGGATATGATCGCGAACCAGCAGACCGACATCACGCCTGACGGCCCTGATTACGATATCGTCCGTCGGGTCATCGAACTCATCACCGAAGATTATCGCGACCAGCCGTCGCTGGAGGCGATCGCCGCTAGGCTCAACCAGTCGCCGACGCAGCTGCAGAAGACCTTCACCCGCTGGGCTGGCCTCTCGCCGAAAGGTTTCCTTCAGGCGGTGACGCTCGACCACGCCAAGCGGCTGCTGCGCAAGGAAGACATGCCGTTGCTCGAGACGTCGATCGAAGTCGGCCTCTCCGGGCCGAGCCGCCTGCACGACCTTTTCGTGACCCATGAGGCGATGTCACCCGGCGAATGGAAGGCAAAAGGCGGCGGCCTCACCATCCGCTACGGCTTTCACATCTGCCCCTTCGGCGTGGCGCTGATCATGGTGACCGATCGCGGTCTTGCCGGCCTTGCCTTCAGCGATTCCGGCGGTGAACGGGCTTGCCTCGAGGACATGACCTGCCGCTGGCCGAATGCCGAATACATCGAAGACCTGCAGGCGACGATGCCCTATGCCGCCCGCATCTTCCAACCCGGAAAATGGTCGTCCGAGCAGCCGCTCCGCGTCGTGCTGATCGGCACGGACTTTCAGGTGCGTGTCTGGCAGAGCCTCATGAAGATACCGTTCGGCAAGGCGGTCACCTATTCCGACATCGCCAATGATATCGGCCGGCCGACGGCGCAGCGCGCCGTGGGCGCTGCGGTCGGGGCAAATCCGATCTCCTTCGTGGTGCCTTGCCACCGGGCGCTTGGCAAGAACGGTGCGCTGACGGGCTACCACTGGGGCCTCACCCGCAAACGGGCGATGCTCGGCTGGGAATCGGCGCATGCGTAAGGCATGCCGTGCAAAAAGCACGGCATGAGGCACGACAAGCCAATCTGAAAGATCACGGCGCGCTTCAGGCCTGTTCGGCCAGATCAAGCAATGCTTGCGCGGCACCTTCATCGGTGATCAGGGTGTTGCAGCCGATGCGCTTGATCGTGGCGCGGATGGCGGTGGCCCGGTGGGCGCCGCCGGAGGAAAGCACGATGTGCTTGGCCTCTTTCAACATATCGAGGTCGACGGACATCACGCGCCGGTTGATCGAGTGATCGACCGAATTGCCGTCCTTGTCGAGGAAGTTGAACATGGTGTCGCAGACGCAGCCGGCATTGATCAGTTCCTGCAGCTCGGCCTTTGATATCCAGCCTTCCGATAGAGAGGTCGAGTGCGGCCCGATATCACCGCAGCTGACGATCGCGAGATCGAGGTTCTCGGCGAGACGGTAGATCGTGTCGAGCCCGCATTTGTCGATCAGGTTGCGTTTGGTTTCGATGGAATCGACGAGAAGCGGCGCCAGGAACATGTAGCATTCGGCGCCGAGCTGATTTGCCAGCCGCCAGGTGTAATCGATCGGATTCGTCTGGTGCACGGCAACGATACCGCCGAGCAGCGAGACGACCTTACAATTGGCGCGGCGTGGCGGCCGGAAGCTTGCCAGCGAAGCGGTCATGGTGCGGCCCCAGCCGACACCGATCGTATAGTCGTCGGGAATGGCTTCGGAGAGGAACTGGCCAAGCGCCAGACCGACGTTTTTTGCCAGCGAATCGACATCGCAATGAACCGGCGCAGGCACGACGATCGCCTCGTCGAGGCCATAGGCCCGCTCCAGCTTGACCGAAAGCTCGACGCAATCGCCGATCGAATCGTTGATCCAGATCTGGACTTCGCTGCGTTTCATCGACTCGTCGAGCAGGCGGATCACCGTCGTCCGGCTGATGCCGAGCTGTTCGGCGACGTCTTTCTGGGTCAGGCCTTCATTGTAATAGAGCCATGCGGCCCTCAGCCGCAGCGAGGATGCCTCGGAATAGGCGGTATGGGTGCCGCGTTTGAGCTTGACCACGTCTCCTCCCGCAGGATTTCGCCTAAATCCCTGGTGGGACGAAAGGCTGCGCCTGTGCGCTTGTCGCCGGGATAATGACGGGTGTGACACTTATGTCAATCAGAATGCACAAATGTCCTTGACTTTTCCTTGCGCGAACGGCGATAGTCCTCGCGACACGAAGTCGTCTCTGTTCCGTCCGAGGAGGACATAGTGCGGGCATGCCGAAAGTCACGATCGCTCTCCGAGCCGCAGGCGGCACCGCTTGCGTTCGAGGAGCCGTTCGACTGCATCAGGAACATGGCCAGTGTGCTTCACGTTTATGAATCATCCGTGACGGATGCGTCTGTTGTTCACTGAATGCAGGCGGTCTGTCCCTAGATCACCTTTGCCGGGCTGAACGCGCCGGCCCGCAGCCCAAGTTCAAACAAGGATTATTGACCATGACATCCAAGCTTGACCAACTTCGCGAGATCACCACCGTCGTCGCCGATACCGGTGACATCGAAGCCGTCGCGCGCCTGAAGCCGGTCGATTGCACGACGAACCCGAGCATCGTGCTGAAGGCGCTCGGCACGCCGATGTTTGCCGACGCCATCAAGGAAGCCGTCGTCTGGGGCAAGAAGCAGGGCGGCAATCCGGAATCCGTTTCCTCGGCTGTCGCCGATCGCCTCGCCATCTCCGTCGGCGCCGCGCTGGTGAAGCTCGTCCCAGGCCGCGTCTCGACCGAGGTCGACGCCGATCTCTCCTTCGATACCGAGGCTTCGCTTGCCAAGGCACGTTCGATCATCGCCGCCTACAAGGACCGCGGCATCGATCGGGACCGCATCCTCATCAAGCTCGCTTCCACCTGGGAAGGCATCCGCGCCGCGGAAGTGCTGCAGAAGGAAGGCATCGACTGCAATCTGACGCTTCTGTTCAGCAAGGCCCAGGCGATTGCTTGCGCCGACGCCAAGGTGTTCCTGATCTCGCCCTTCGTCGGCCGCATCCTCGACTGGTACAAGAAGTCGACCGGTAAGGACTACACTGCCGAGGAAGATCCGGGCGTCATCTCCGTCCGCGAGATCTACAATTACTACAAGGCGAACGATATCAAGACGATCGTCATGGGCGCCTCCTTCCGCAACGCCGGCGAAATTGAAGCCCTTGCCGGCTGCGACCGGCTGACCATCAGCCCGGCGCTGCTCGACGAACTTTCCAAGGATAGCGGCAAACTGGAGCGGAAGCTCTCGCCGGAAAGCCGCAAGCCCGATGCAAAGGTCTCCGTCGACGAAAAGACCTTCCGCTGGATGATGAACGAAGATGCGATGGCGACGGAAAAGCTCGCGGAAGGCATCCGCGCCTTCGCCAAGGACCTGTCGACGCTGCGCACCATGGTGCAGAAGGAACTGCAGCTCGCTGCCGCCTGATAGAGCACGCCAACAATCGAAGGCGCGGATGCCGGCTGGCAACCGCGCCTTTTTCATGCTCTTATCAATGACATATGCTGTCGGAGACCGATATGGCGGATGAGGAACCGGCAAGTTCGCTTGTGGCACTTGCACTTGCCCGCAAGCACGCAAGCTTCATCATTGCCGCTGTTGCCGGACTGGTGGTCTTCCTGTTTCTGACCTCGCGGGAGGTCAGCGCCGGCAATATCCTGTTCGGCTGGAATGTCAGCGCCATTGTTTTTGTCGCGCTCAGCTGGCGCAAGATGCTGCGGGCGACGGTCGAAACGATCCGGAAACGCTCCGCCGATCTCGATTTTTCCGATACCGTTTTGCTGGCCCTTTCGATCGGTGCTGCGCTTGCGAGCATTGCCGGCATCGGCACCGAGCTTCATTCGATCAAGGAGGCACCACCTGACGTCGCGCTGACGCGGGCGGGTGCCGCGGTGCTGACGATCCTGATTTCCTGGATTTTTCTGCATACGCTTTTCACCATCCACTATGCCCATTACTTTTATGGCGGGGCGGACGAAGGAAGCGGCCTCAAATTTCCCGACGGAATCGAAGAGCCCGGCTATTGGGACTTCCTCTATTTCTCCTTCACCATCGGCGTTGCCGCGCAGACCGCGGATGTCGCGGTCAGTTCGACCAGCATGCGCAAGCTAACACTGCTGCATGCCGTGCTGTCGTTCCTGTTCAACACGACGATCCTGGCGCTGGCGATTAATGTCGGCGCAAGCCTGCTATAATGCGCCGTAGCCGGCGACCGGGAGGTCTAGCCGATGGCATCCAGGAGACGACGGATATCAACGCAGGGGCCACACCGGTCCACCTGCTCTGCAAAGCGGAGGGTATGATGAAAAGCATCGCAAGCCGGTTTCGACCAGCCGACCTCGTGCTGCTTCTGGGCAGGCTGCTGCTGGCGCTGATTTTTCTGCACGAAGGCTCGTCTCTTGCGGCAGATCTCGCGACGACCATCGACACCTTCGCGAAATTAGGGCTGTCGGCGCCGGTAGCCTTCGCCACCATTGCTCTTCAAATCGGCGCCGGCATTTCCGTCGCGGCGGGGTTCCTCGGTCGGCTGGGTGCCACGGCGCTGGCGCTCTTCTGCCTTGCGACCGCCTTTCTCTTTCATACGAACTTTGCCAGCCAAAATGAACTCTTGCATTTCGAGAAGGACTTGGCGATTGCCGGCGGCATGTTCGTCCTCGCCGCTTCCGGAGCGGGTGCGATATCGGTGGACAATCTGCTGAAAAGCCGGGCTAGCAGCCTTCATCCCTGGCTGAGGGCGATAATGTAGCCAATTGGTTCGAAGCTTTTGCGCGCCATAAACACTCCGCGGCTTTCCCGAGCCGCGGAATTGCTTCGGCTAGTGCGGCGCTCGCTTACAAGACCGCCTGGCCGGCCATCAGCGCCAGAACCAGGAAGATCAGGAAGATCACCAGCGCGATACCGAAGAGCACGCGGGCGATGGTCGCGGTGGCGGCGGAAACGCCGGAGAAGCCGAAGAAGCCGGCGATGATCGAAATAACGAAGAATATCAGAGCCCATTTCAGCATGACACATCATCCTTTGCGTTTGTCTGAAAAGACGCGGCAACCGGGAAATTGTTCCACGTCGCGCGAAATTGGACGGCGTTATCTGCTGTCGGCGTTCTAAATCCTGCCGGTTTAACGGTCAGCCATGATTGATCATCACGTGACGCACGGCGGTATAATCTTCCAGCGCATAGACCGACATGTCCTTGCCGTAGCCCGACTGTTTGAGGCCGCCATGCGGCATCTCGTTGACCAGCATGAAATGGGTGTTGATCCAGGTGCAGCCATATTGCAGGCGGGCGGCGGTCTTCATGCCGCGGCCGATATCCCTGGTCCAGACCGAGGAGGCGAGGCCGTAATCGCTGTCGTTCGCCCAGGCGATGGCGTCATCTACTTCAGAGAAGCGGGTGACCGAGACGACCGGGCCGAAGACCTCACGGCGGACGATCTCGTCGTCCTGCAGGGCACCTGATATGACGGTCGGGGTGAAGAAGAAGCCCTTGTCGCCGGAGACCTTGCCGCCGGTGGTGATTTCCATGTGCTTGTGCTCGGAAGCGCGGGCGACGAAGCTTTCGACGCGGTCACGTTGGCGCCTGGAGATCAGCGGACCGATCTCGTTTTCGGTATCGTCGGCCTGGTTGAAGCGGATGCTGGCGACGGCCGAAGAGAGATCGGCAACGAAATTGTCGTAGACCTTGGCGTCGGCATAGATGCGGCAGGCCGCGGTGCAGTCCTGACCGGCATTGTAATAGCCGAAGGTGCGGATGCCGGCGACGACGGCATCGATATCGGCGTCGTCGAAGACGATGACCGGAGCCTTGCCGCCGAGTTCCAGATGAGTGCGCTTGACGGTCTTGGCGGCGGCCTGCAGCACCTTCTTGCCGGTGGCGACATCGCCTGTTATCGAGACCATGTTGACCTTGGCGTGGTTGATCAGCGCATTGCCGACGCTTTCGCCGCGGCCGAGGATGACGTTGACGACGCCTTCGGGAAGGATGTCGGAGAGCAGTTTCGCCATCTTCAGCGCCGTCAGCGGCGTCTGCTCCGAAGGCTTGAAGACGACGGTATTGCCGCCGGCGATTGCCGGCGCCAATTTCCAGGCCATCATCATCAACGGATAGTTCCACGGCGCGATCGAGCCGACGATGCCGATTGGATCACGGCGGATCATCGAGGTGTGGCCGGGCAGGTATTCGCCGGCGGCCGGTCCGTGCAGGTTGCGCACTGCCCCCGCGAAGAAGCGGTAACAATCGACGATCGCCGGGATTTCATCGTTCAGCACTGAATTGATCGGCTTGCCGCAGTTCAGCGCTTCCAGCGCGGCGAAAGCGGCGGCATCCTTCTCGATAGCGTCGGCGATCCTCAGCAGGTAACTCGAGCGTTCGGCGGGTGTCGTCTGCGACCAGCTCTTGAAGGCTTTTTCGGCGGCATCGACAGCGGCGTCGACCTGAGATAGCGAGGCTTCGGGAAGGTCGGTGACCGTCTCGCCGGTCTTCGGGTTCAGGATGTGCTCTTCCGTCTCCGTGCCTTTTTCGAAGCGGGAACCGATCAGCATTTGCGTATCCATGATGTTCTCCCTGTTATTTGCCGGCGCCGGCGATCTGGTCGCCATCGCGGGTGAGGTAATAGGCTGCCAGGATCGGCAGGAAGGTGACGAGCACCACGACCATGGCGACCACATTGGTGACGGGGCGCTGGCGCGGGCGGATAAGCTCTTCGAGCATCCAGATCGGCAGGGTCGATTGCTGGCCGCCGGTGAAGGTGGTGACGATGACCTCGTCGAAGGAAAGGGCAAAAGCGAGCATGCCGCCGGCAAGCAGGGCGGTGCCGATATTGGGCAGGATGACATGACGGAAGGTCTGGAAGCCGTCGGCGCCGAGATCCATCGAGGCCTCGATCAGCGAGCCGGAGGTGCGGCGGAAGCGTGCGACCGCATTGTTGTAAACGACCACCACGCAGAAGGTGGCGTGGCCGAGCACGATGGTCCAGACCGAGAACGGGATGTCGAAGAGACTGAAGGCGGAGCGCAGCGCAATGCCGGTGATGATGCCGGGAAGTGCGATCGGCAGGATGACCAGCAGCGAAATCGCCTCGCGGCCGAAGAATTTCGTCTGGCTGACGGCGGCCGCGCAGAGCGTGCCGAGAACCAGCGCGATCGCGGTGGCGATGACGGCGACCTGCACGGAGAGGCCGAGCGCCGACCAGACATCAGGCCGGTTCCAGGCAACGGTGAACCATTGCAGTGTCAGGCCGGGCGGCGGCCATTGATAGCTCTTCTCCTCCGTTGTGAAGGCATAGACGAAGATCAGCAGGATCGGCAGGTGCAGGAAGAACAGCCCGCCTGCGGCGGCAATCTTCAGGGGCAGCGGCGATGTCTTGAGGTCAGAGCGCATCGAAGGCCCCCAGTCTTTTGGCGAGCGACAGATAAAGCGCCATGATGACGATCGGCACGACCGAGAAGGCGGCCGCCAGCGGCACATTGCCGGCGGTTCCCTGCTGCGCATAGACCGCCTGGCCGATGAAGAGCCTGGAAGAGCCGATGATCTGCGGGATGATGTAATCGCCGAGTGTCAGCGAAAAAGTGAAAATCGAACCGGCGACGATGCCCGGGAGCGCCAGGGGCAGCAGCACGGTGCGGAAGGTCTGGCGCGGGGTGGCGCCGAGATCCGCCGAGGCCTCGATGAGGTTGCCGGGCACACGCTCGAGGGCCGCCTGCGTCGGCAGGATCATGTAGGGCAGCCAGATGTAGACGAAGACGATGAAGGTGCCGAGGTAGCTGACTGAAAGCGAATTGCCGCCGACGACGGGCAGGTTCAGGACGCCCTGGAGAAGCCAGGAGAGATGGAGCTGTTCGAAAATCCAGGTCAGGATGCCTTCCTTGGCGAGGATCAGCTTCCAGGCGTAGATCTTGACGAGATAGCTTGACCAGAGTGGCAGCATGACGCCGAGATAGAACAGCACTTTCCATTTGCCCTGCGCATAACGCGCCGCGTAGTAGGCGATCGGGAAGGCGATCAATGCAGAAGCGATGGTGACGAGCGCGGCCATGACGACAGTGCGGATGATGATGTCGAAATTCGTCGGGCTCAGAAGCTGGGCGTAGGTCGCAAGGGTGAATTCGTAGTTCACCAGTCCGGAAAAATCGTCGATCGAGAAGAAACTCTGCAGAAGCAGGGCGACCAGCGAGCCGATATAGATGATGCCGAGCCAGAGCAGGGGCGGTGTCAGCATCAGAAAGAGTAAGAGCTTCGGGTGCCGCCAGAAGGCATCCGACAGCCGGCCGAAGACGCCGCTGCGTCCCGGAAGGATCGATGTCTTGCCGTCGGAGATGATGAGTGCCGTCATGCCGCATCGTCCATGTAGTGGATATCGGCGGGCTGCCAGGCAAGGCGGACGCCGGCGCCGACATCCGGCACGGGCGCGCCTGCCGGCAGCGTGACATGCAGCCGGCTGCCCCTGAGGTCAACGCTGAGACGGGTCGCGGCGCCGAGGAAGCTCGCATGCTCGACCTTCGCCTCGATGCCGTCGCTTGTCAGCCGGATCGCTTCGGGGCGCAGGCTCGCCCAGCGTTTCTCGCCGCCGAGCGCGGCCATCAGATCAGGCGCGATCACATTGGACGAGCCGACAAAGTCGGCGACGAAGCGGGTCTTCGGGCAGCGATAGATATCCTGCGGCGTGCCGTGCTGGACGATATTGCCATTGTTGAAGACCGCGACGCGATCGGCCATCGACAGCGCTTCGCCCTGATCATGGGTGACGAAGACAAAGGTGATGCCGAGCGCGCGCTGCAGGCTCTTCAACTCCTCCTGCATCTGCTCACGCAGCTTCAGGTCCAGCGCACCGAGCGGCTCGTCGAGCAGCAGCACTTTCGGCTTATTGACGAGGGCGCGGGCGAGCGCCACGCGCTGCCGCTGGCCGCCGGAGAGCTGGCTGGGGCGGCGGCCGCCATAACCCGGCAGTTTGACGAGCTCGAGGGCATCGCCCGCCGCCTTCATCCGCTCCGCCCTGCCGACGCCCTTGACCATCAGCCCATAAGCGACGTTGTCGAGAATGTTCAGATGCGGGAAGAGTGCATAATCCTGGAATACGGTGTTGACGTTGCGGCGGTATGGCGGAACGCCGTCGGCCGTGTCGCCGAAGATCTGGATGTGGCCTGATGTCGGCTGTTCGAAACCGGCTATCAATCTGAGGCATGTCGTCTTGCCGGAACCGGACGGCCCGAGCATGGCGAAGAACTCGCCCGGCGCG
This sequence comes from Rhizobium esperanzae, assembly GCF_002204185.1. GTDB lineage: Bacteria > Pseudomonadota > Alphaproteobacteria > Rhizobiales > Rhizobiaceae > Rhizobium > Rhizobium esperanzae. The sequence continues at coordinate 25,920 of NZ_MXPU01000017.1, forward strand.
ATCTCGAGATCGACTCCGTCGACGGCGCGCACCTGGCCGAAATGGCGCGATACCTGCTGGAAACGGACGGCTGACGTCATTGGAGCGCTCCGGTCTTGCAATGTTTTGAGAGGGCTTCGGTTTTGGTTGATGAAGACCCCGCCCCAACCCCTCCCCACAAAGGGGAGGGGTTTAACCTGCCGCGCTCCAGGATACACATTACTGCAGGATGCGGCCTGGTTAGGCGCTGCCTCTTAAGCCCCTCCCCCTTGTAGGGAGGGGTTGGGGAGGGGATTTTACCCTCCAGGGCGAGTCGGCTCACCGCCCGCCGATCACGCCGATGTAATCCGATACCCAGCGATGATAGGGCACACATTCGCTTTGAGTGGCGCATTTGGCGACCGGGGTTTTCCAGAACTTGATCTTGTCGAAGTGATCGAAGCCGTTGGTGGCGCAGCCGGTATCGCCCATCAGCTCGTTGCCCTTGCAGGCGGTGGGAACCGAGGGAACGGCGCCGAACCAGGCGGCGGCATCGCCCTGGACCTTGGCCTGCAGCGAATGTTCCATCCACATATAGGCGCAGTTCGGGTGTTCGCTGTCGGCGTGCAGCATTGTCGTGTCGGCCCAGCCGGTGACGCCTTCATCCGGGAAGGTGGAGGCGATCTTCTGCTTGTCGGCCTGCAGCAGGTTCACCTGGAAGGGCCAGGAGCCGGAGGCAACGACGCCTTCGTTCTTGAAGTCGTCGATCTGGATCATCGCGTCGTGCCAGTAGCGCGAGACGAGCTTGCGCTGGCCGCGCAACAGATCGAGGGCCGCCTTGTACTGGTCTTCGGTGAGTTCGTACGGGTCTTTGATGCCGAGATCCGGCTTGTGGGCCATCAGATACATGGCCGCATCGGCGATATAGATCGCGCCGTCATAGGCCTGGACGCGGCCCTTGTTTGACTTGCCGTCCGGCAGGGTCTGCTCCTCGAAGACGACGCCCCAACTGGTCGGCGCCTTGTCCTTGAAGGCATCGGTATTGTACATCAGCACGTTCGGTCCCCAGAGATAGGGCACGCCGTAATGCACGCCGCCGACCGTGTACCACGGGCCGTCCTGCAGGCGCTTGTCGACATTTTTGAAACTCGGAATCAGATCGGTATTGATCGGCTGGACGCGCTTGCCGGCGATGAGGCGGAGCGATGCGTCGCCGGATGCGGTGACGAGATCGAAACCGCCCTCGTTCATCAGCGACACCATTTCATCGGACGTGGCGGCAGTCTTGACGGAAACCTTGCAGCCGGTCTCCTTTTCGAAGCCGGTGACCCAGTCGTAGTTCTTGTCGGTTTCACCGCGTTCGATGTAGCCGGCCCAGGCGACGATGCTGACTGCACCCTCGCCCTTGCCGAGCGCCTTCAGCGGTTCGGCGGCGCCCCCCTGTGTCGCGAAGCTCAGGCAGGCGATCGCTGCCGTGCAAGATTTCAAGAGATTCGTCATCATCCGTCTCCCGGTTTGGTGCCACTTCTGTGGCAATTTGTTCCCGGCTGAAAAGGTGACGCGAAAAGCCCGGTTTCGCAAATTCATTTATCAGAAAGGCGATATCGGAAATTCCGATATCAGCGAAGCCGGCCGGACCGCATGGTTTCGGCAATGCCGACGAAATCGCGCGCCGCCTGCGGCAGGCTGGAGCCCTTGCGCCAGACCATGCCCACCTGGACGACCGGCAGCGACCCGGAGACATCGCGGCTCTCGATGCGGTCGCCTTCGAGTGACCACGGCCGGTAGACGAGATCGGGAAGCAGCGCCACGCCGGCGCCCGTGGCCACCAGGCTGCGCACCGCTTCCACCGAACGGGTGCGGAAGGCGACATGCGGGCGGGCACCGAGTGCGGAGAGCAGTTTGCCGGTGTTCTCCTCGATCTCGTCGACCGTCAGCATGATCAGCGGTTCGCGGGCGATATCGGCGACGGAGATGATATCGGCCGACACCAGCGGGTGACCCATCGGCAGCCAGAGGCGATAGGGCGAGGTTTCGAGGATTTCCGCCTGCAGCGCCATGCGGTCGCGCAGATTGGATATCACCATCACCGCCACATCGAGTTCGCCGCCGACCAGGAGATGTTCGAGGTAGCCGCCATTGTCCTCGATGGCACTGACCTCGATGCCCGGACAGGCGCGCCGGTATCGCGCCAGCAGATCGGAGAGAACGTAGCCGGCGACAAGCGAGGTGACGCCGATGTTCAAGGTGCCGGAGAGAGCACTCTGCTGGCCCGCGAAGCTGGTTCGCGCATCGGAGACGGAGGCGAGAATCTTGGTCGCGTGACGGAGGAACTGATGTCCGTTGTGGGTGATCGTCAGGCCGCGCGGGTGGCGCTCGAAGAGTTCGACGCCAAGATCGGTTTCCAGCTCTTTCAGCGCTTCCGTCACCGAGGATTGCGAGATCGACAGGTTCTGTGCGGCGCGTGTCACCGAACCTTGTTCGGCGACGGCCACGAAATATTGGATCTGGCGGAGCGTGAAGGCCATGGGCGTATAGAGCATGGCGGGATGCGCCGTGGCAAGCGGTTGAAAAAGGCGGACCTTTTTTGGACTTTTTCAAAATGGGGCGGGCTTGGCTTGTTCACTTAAACTTTCGGAAACGTCATTTCCCTAGCATTCTCGGCACCTGTCCTGCGTTGGAGTTTGAGATGGCGGAGCAGTTGGCGTGAAGGCCTTACTGCGCATGTTCCGGCCTTCCCGGAAATTGGCAATGATCATCGGCGGAGTCGCGCTTCTGGCGGGCGTTTCCGGCGGTGCGGCCGTCTATGTCGGCAAGGACAGACTGATGGGTGTGGCCGGTGGCGGCTACGGGCTCGAATGCAGCGACGTCAACCTGGTGACGATCCGGAAGCAGGATCACGTCTGGGTGCGCAAATACATCAAGACCGAACCGACCGACGGGATGACACGCGTCAAGACTGCGCTTCGGGTCGCCCAGGCCGTTTATGCCGCGCAGAAGCCGGATCTGGTGCAGGTGGTGGTGCTCGACGAGAACGGTCCGACCCTCCGCTCCGACATTCGCGGCCGGGCGATCGGCGCCGACGTCGTCTATATCCCGCATCCCGACAAGGCCGTTCCCGGCCTCGACGACAAGCCCTATACGGCGCGCTACTATGACGGCAAGGCCAGCGAAAACGGACTGTTCTTCGGCGAGCGGATAGAGTTGCCTCTCGACGAAATCGCCACGATCAGCAGCGCATTCAAGGATCCTGAGGATTGCGTCGACCCGGTCGCCGTGGGCTCGACGAAGAACGGCGAAAAGGGCAAGGAAACGAAGGCTGCGGGCGGCGCGCACGGCGCAGCGCCGGCGGCCGAAAGCGAAACCGCGCCCGCTCATGAACCTGCCCCAGCCAAAGAAGGCGTGAGTGCCGATGTGGTAGCGGAGGCTCCGGCCGAAGAGCCACCGGCGGAAGGCGCCGAGACCCGCTGAATTGCCGGCATGAAAAAAGCGGAGCGCCGGCCGGCACTCCGCTTCGTTTTTCTCACGTTCTGTCTGTCAGTCTGCCTTGTTGCGGCGGGCCGGGAAGAGAATGACATCGCGGATCGACGGAGCGTTGGTCAGAAGCATGATCAGGCGGTCGACGCCGATGCCGAGGCCACCGGCCGGCGGCATGCCCTGGTCAATCGCGTCGAGGAATTCGTCGTCCAGCTGCTTTTCCTTTTCGCCGCGGGCATGCGCCTGTTCCAACTGCTCGACCATGCGGCGCCGCTGTTCCTCGGGATCGTTGAGTTCCGAGAAAGCGTTGCCGAGTTCCCAGGCGTTGCAATAGGTCTCGAAGCGCTCGACCAAACGCGGTTCGCCCGGCACTTCCTTGGCGAAGGGCGAGATGTCCTTCGGGAAATGTGTGACGTGCGACGGCTGGATCAGGGTGGATTCAACTTTTTCTTCGAAGATGAAGGCAAGGCACTCGCCCCAGGTCCAATCCTTCTCCACCGCGAAGCCGGCGGCCTTGGCGGCGGTGCGCGCTTCCTCATCGGTCTTGATGGCGAGGAAATCGATGCCGGTGGCTTCCTTGACGGCATCGGGCATCGGCACGCGCTTGAACGGCCCCTTGAAGGACAACCGCTTGTCGCCGAAGTCGAATTCCGTCGTGCCGTGAATGGAGAGAGCCAGGGTCTCGAACAGCCGCTCGACGAGGTCCATCATGTCCTCGTAATCCGCATAGGCCCAGTAACACTCCATCATCGTAAATTCGGGATTGTGCCGGGTGGAGACGCCTTCGTTGCGGAAGTTGCGGTTGATTTCAAAGACTTTGTCGGTGAGGCCGGAGACCAGCGTGCGCTTCAGGAACAGTTCCGGCGCGATGCGCAGATACATGTCGAGCTTCAGCGTGTTGTGATGCGTCTTGAACGGCTCGGCGGTGGCGCCGCCATAGATCGATTGCAGCATCGGCGTCTCGACTTCCATGAAGCCGTCATTTTCCATGAAGCGGCGGATGCCGGAGACGATCTTCGAGCGCTGCTGGAAGCGCAGCTTCGAATCCTCGTTGGTCATGATATCGAGATGGCGCTTGCGGTAGCGCAGCTCGATGTCGGAGAGGCCGTGCCACTTCTCGGGCATCGGCAGCAGCGACTTGGTCAACATCTCGATCTTCTGGGCGTTGATCGTCAGTTCGCCGCGCTTGGTGCGGCGCACGATGCCGGTGACGCCGATGATGTCGCCAATGTCGATCATCGGCAGCAGGGCGCGGGCTTCCTCGCCTGTTACATCCTTATGCGAAAAGATCTGGATCTTGCCGGAGGCGTCATGGATATCCATGAACATGCCCGAGTTGCGCGAGGAATAGACCCGGCCAGCGACGGTGACGATGTCCTGCGTCTCGACATCGGGTTCCAGACCCTCGTATTTCGTCGCAAGCTCGGTATTGGTCAGGCTCCGGTGAAAATGCGCCGGATAGACATCGCCGATCTGCTCGCGCAGCAGCTTCAGCTTCTGGGCGCGCACCTCGGTCGCGTCGGAGGAAAGGGTGTTTTCGGTCTTGTTGTCAGCCACTGTCGAAATCCTCTGACTATGCTTACTTAGAGCCGACGAGGGCGGCGACCGCCTGGGCCGCGAGCTTCAGGCGCTGGCGCACAACGGAGCGGCCGAGGAGCGCCATGGAATCGAAGAGCGGCAGCGAACGCGACGAGCCGGAGACGGCGACGAAGAGCGGTGCCACCACGACCTTCAGCTTCTTGCCCATGCGGTCGGCTATGGCGCGCAGCTCCGCCTCGATCGTCTCGACATTCCATTCCAGGATTTTTTCGAGATCCGGCTGGACGGTGTTGAGGATCTCCAGGATCTCTTCCGGCGGCGATTTGATCTTGGCGAAGTCGGACGGCTGCAGGCCGAGATCGGACTTCAGCAGGAAGCTGGCGAGATCGGGTAGCTCGCCGAGCTTGGAGATGCGCGTCTGAGACAGGCGTAGTCCCGCCATCAGGCGGTCGTTTTCCATCGCCCAAGTCAGTACGCGCGCCCGGAATTCCTCTTCGGAGAGCTTTTCACGGATCCAGCGGCCGTTCAGCCAATCGAGCTTCTGGACATCGAAGATCGCGCCTGCCTTGGAGAGATTATCCGGATCGAACTTTTCGGACAGTTCTTCCATCGTCAGAAGCTCTTCGCCCTCGGCGATCTGCATGAAGAACAGGCCGAGGAAATTCATCAGCGCTTCGGGGATATAACCGAGCGCGGAATAGTAGGAGATCGAGGTCGGGTTCTTGCGCTTCGACAGCTTCGATTTGTCGGCGTTGCGCATCAGCGACAGATGCATGAAGACCGGCTGCTCCCAGCCGAAATAGCGATAGAGCAGGATGTGCTTGGGCACCGAAGCCAGCCATTCCTCGCCGCGCGCCACATGGGTGATCTTCATCAGATGGTCGTCGATGACATTGGCCATGTGATAGGTCGGCATGCCGTCGGCCTTGATCAGCACCTGCATGTCGACGGAATCCCACGGGATGGAGACATCGCCATAGACGCCGTCAGTGAAGTCGCAGGAGCCTTCGGCAGGGATCTTCATGCGGATGACGGTCGTCTCGCCGGCTGCCACGCGCGAGGTGACTTCCTCGGCCGTCAGATTGAGGCAGAGGCCGTCGTATTTCGGCGGCTTGCCGGCGGCGCGCTGCGTCTCGCGCATCTGTTCGAGGCGGGCTGGCGTGCAGAAACAGCGGAAGGCATGGCCATTGTCCAGCAGTTCCTCAGCATAGGGCTGATACATCGGCTTGCGGTCGGACTGGCGATAGGGGCCGTAGGGGCCGCCGATATCGGGGCCTTCCTTCCATTCCAGCCCGCACCATTTCAGCGCATCCAGGACCTTCGTCTCGAATTCCGGCGTCGAGCGCGTCGCATCGGTATCCTCGATGCGCAGAATGAACTCGCCACCGTGCTTCTTGGCGAAGAGGTAGTTGAAGAGAGCGATGTAAGCGGTGCCGACATGCGGCTCGCCGGTCGGCGAGGGAGCGATGCGGACGCGGACGCCGGAAGCTGTCCCGGAATTTGTCATTGTATGTGCCCGTCAATGGATGCCGGACTGCTTTCACGGGAAAGCGAGGTTCGGCCGGAAGGATGCAGATATCTTCATCGGCAAACCGGCCGAAAAAGGGCATTCGCCCGCACCATTCGCCGATCGTCCGTTCGGCTGGCCTTAGGCCATATTCAACCGGGCGCGTCAAGAAAAACCGCGTCCGCAACGGCTTGCCGGCGCTTGAGAGGGTGCGCCGGTTGCGGCGCGCCCTCCCGCATCAGCCTCAATGCGCTGCTTCGCGTTTCCGCTTGCGGGCGTTGCGCGCGAACATGTTCAGCACCTCGACCAGCGCCGAGAAGGCCATGGCGGCGTAGACGTAGCCCTTCGGCACGTGGAAGCCCATGCCTTCGGCGATCAGCGTCGTGCCGATCATCAGCAGGAAGGCGAGCGCCAGCATGACGATCGTCGGATTTCGCTCGATGAAGTTGGCGAGCGGGGTCGCGGCAACGAGCATGACGGTCACCGCGGCGACGACGGCGATCACCATGATCGGCAGATGCGGCGTCATGCCGACGGCGGTGATGATGCTGTCGACGGAGAAGACCAGGTCAAGCAGCAGGATCTGGCCGATGGCCGATGCAAAGCCCGTCGTGACGGACTTCGCGATGAAATCCTCCTGATGATCCACTGGGTCGACCGTGTGGTGAATTTCCTTGGTGGCTTTCCAGACGAGGAATAGGCCGCCGGCGATCAGGATCAGGTCCTTCCAGGAGAAGCCGTGTCCGAAGGCCGTAAACAGCGGTTCGGTCAGCTGCACGATCCAGGCGACGGTGCCGAGTAGCGCCAGGCGCATGACGAGGGCAAGGCCGATGCCGATCCGGCGGGCTTTCTCGCGATGCTCGGGCGGCAGTTTGTTGGTGAGAATGGAAATGAAGATCAGGTTGTCGATGCCGAGAACGACCTCCATCACCACCAGTGTGATGAGCGCCACCCAGGCGGCCGGGTCCTGAATGAGCGTCATGATTTCCTGCATCAGCCTATACCCTCTTTGCGTCACATGATGAAACGACGCGCGCAATGTAATGGCGCCTGCCTGCCAGACAAGCGCCACAAGCCGGTATACGAAACTGATATGACTTTTATTCCCTAGAACAGGATGATTTAAGGCCGGGTCGGCCTTAAATTTGAATCCCATTCTAAATGAAGAGTTGGAGCATGACGTCGTCCGAAAACCGCTTACACGTTTCGGCATCATGCTCTAATCGGCAGCCAGATTTCGGTGACGCCCATGCCGGTATAGGGATCGAAGCGCTCGTCGTAGCGTTCGAACATGTCAGGGGTCTCGCCATGTTCCAGGCCTGACGTTGGCCACCATGTGCCGAAAATCCGGTGCATGGTCAGGGAAATGCCGGAGACATGGCCGCGATGGGTGAAGACGGCGTAGCGCTGTCCCGGAAGCTTGAGCGTCGTAAAATCCGCGGGCAAGTCGCCGGCGTCGGAAATCTCGGCTGCGGCCATGTAGCGGAATTTCTCCTCCTCGCCGATATGCCTGCAGATGCCATAGGCGACATTGCCTTTCTGGCCGGGAATATGCCCGAAATGGCTATTGAACTTCTGCCAAAGCGAGGGGATGGCGGCATTGTCGCCATAAGGGTAGGTCTCCTGCAGGCCGGCAAAGAGCATTGGTTGAAGAGTCTCGAAACGGGGTGGTTCGAGATCGTTGAGGTGGTCGGTATCCATTCGGATCGGCTCCAGTAAAACAAGGTTGCGGGCGTGTCCCTGTCTGCGCACGGCATCCGGCGTCATGCCGAACTGGTCGCGGAAGGCACGTGTGAAAGCTTCGTGCGAGCCGTAGCCCGCGCAAAGGGCAACCTCGAGAATGGTGGATGAGCCGCTTACCAATGCGGGCACGGCGCGACTGAGGCGCCGCCCTCTCATATAGCTGCTGATCGAGTGGCCGGTCACGAGCCCGAAGACGCGCGACAGATGGTAGCGCGACAATCCGGCTGCTTCCGATATCTCTTCCAGCGATATATCGCTTTCGAAATGGCTCTCTATGAACCAGATCGCCCGTGCGATGGCGTTCATCTTCATTTCCCTGGTTGCGGCTTCTTCTTTAGAGAAAAGCCGGCAGCCGGGTTTGATCGTTTTTGCGGAGTTTTGGCCGAAGGAGAGCGGCGGTCAAGGATGCGGGTTAGGCAGTCTCGTGCCGGCGCACGCCGTAGGCTGCCATGAAGACCTTGATCGCACCGCGGATGACGCGGTCGATTTCCTCGCGAGTCGGCGGTTCTTCCATGCTGCCGAACAGGCGGAGCTTGAAGAAGCTGCCGCTGGCAAGATCGAGAAACTGGCCGGCGGCAAGATCGATGTCGTCGATCTCGAGCCGGCCTTCGGCGATATGCTGTTCCAAAAAGTCGCGCATGATGGTGCGCAGGTTTACTGGGCCTTTGAAGAAGCGTTGACAGAGCACCGGCATGCGGTCGCGAACGCCGAGAACGGTGCGCATCGCGCTGATGACCTTTTCATCGGTCATGTGGGTGACGAAGCTTATCCCGAATTCGTACAGGCCGGATTCCGGGTCGTCATGCTCGGCAAGCGCTGTGCGCACGGCCGCCATGAAAGCGGCGCGCTCGTTCTCGATCATCGCCGAAAACAGCTCTTCCTTGTTGGTGAAATAGACGTAGAGCGTCCCCTTGGAGACTCCGGCTTCGCGCGTCACGTCGTTCATGCTGGCAGCGTCGAAACCCATCTTCATGAAGACGCGCTTGGCGCCGGCGAGGATTTGCTGGCGTTTTGCCGGATCTTCGCCAGCGGCAAATCGGCCTCCTCCAACGGGTGGGCTGAAGACGGCGGCATGGTCGGGCTTTAGCGTCATATCTCCTTAACCGTGTTCACGGTTTCGTACTTTCTTTAAAGAAATCGAACCGATTGGTTCTATACATCTTGATATGACGATAAAACAGGTTTATGTCAACTGAACCGAACCGTTCAGTTCGATTATTACTCCAAGATCGGTAAAGTGGCCATGTCGAGCAACCAGAAGAGCAACGTCGCGCGTATCGTCAGCGAAAACGCCGAAGCCGAAGAGGCAAAGGTCACGGTCATTGCCGAGGCGCCGACGGCGGAAGCCCTGGAAAAGCCGGCTGCTCCTGCACAATCTGCGCCGGCCCAGGCCCCGGTTGCTCCTCCTGCGGCGAAGAAGCGCCGCAGCCCGGTGCTGCCGATCGTCGTGCTTGCCCTGCTTGCGGGCGGCGGCTGGTATGGATACGAATGGTGGATGAACGGCCGGTTCATGGTGTCGACCGACGACGCCTATGTCGAAGGCGATATCGCGACCATCTCACCGAAGGTGACCGGCTATGTCGCGAAGGTGAATGTTGTCGCCAACCAGGAAGTCAAGGCAGGCGACGTTCTCGCCACCCTTGATAACGGCGACTACCAGAATGCCCTCGATCAGGCGAATGCCCAGATCGCGACCGAGCAGCTTTCGCTAAGCCGTATTGATGCGCAGATTGAAGGCGCCAAGGCGAGCCTCGTGCAGGCCCAGGCTCAGAAGACTGCCCTCGAAGCCACGGTTCGGGGCGCGGAAATCAAGCAGAAACGCCAGAGCGATCTGCAGGCAAAGTCGGTCGGCACCACCGCGGATCTCGATGATGCCAATACCGCACTCGATCAGGCCAAGGCCAATCTTGCCGGCGGCGACGCCAATATCGTGGCGGCGCAAGCCAATATCGCCATCCTCGAAGCCCAGCGCAGGGAAGCGGAAGGTTCCGTCCGCACGCTGGAAATCCAGCGCGACAAGGCCGCCCGCGACCTCTCCTTCACCGTGCTCAAGGCGCCATATGACGGCATCGTCGGCAACCGATCTGTCCAGGAAGGCGATCTGGTATCGCCCGGCCAGCGCCTGATGGCGCTCGTTCCGGTGCGCCAACTTTATATCGACGCCAATTTCAAGGAAACGCAGATTCAGCATCTCGTGCCGGGCTCGAAGGTCAACGTCCATGTCGATGCCTATGACGACCATCCGATCGTCGGCACCGTCGAATCGATCTCGCCGGCTTCCGGTTCGGTCTTTTCGCTGCTGCCGCCGGAAAATGCCACGGGCAACTTCACCAAGGTGATCCAGCGCGTGCCGGTGCGCATTGCGCTGCCGCAGGATGCGCTCGACACCGGGCGTCTGCGCGCGGGCCTCAGCGTCGTCGTCGACGTCGATACCCGCACGGCACCGAACAAGTAAACCTTCGGAGCGATTCCAGCAAAAGGAAAGGCGGAGGTGGTCCGATGGCCGGGAGCGCGACAGCAACAGCGGGAACGATGCCGGCGACGCCTGCCCACGCCGCGGATCGCATGGATCCGAGGAAGCTCATCGCCTTCTTCGCGATGGTGCTCGGCATGTTCATGTCGATTCTCGACATTCAGATCGTCTCTGCTTCGCTTGCCGAAATCCAGGCCGGCCTGTCGGCCGGTTCCGACGAAATCGGCTGGGTGCAGACGGCCTATCTGATCGCTGAAGTGATCATGATCCCGCTTTCGGGAACACTGGCGCGCATCATCTCGACGCGCTACCTCTTCGCGATCTCGGCCGCCGGCTTCACCATGGCGAGTGCGCTAGCGGCTACGGCGACGAATATCGACCAGATGATCGTCTACCGCGCCATCCAGGGTTTCATCGGCGGCGGCATGATCCCATCGGTCTTCGCGGCCGCCTTCACCATCTTCCCGCCGTCGAAGCGCAGCATCGTCTCGCCGATCATCGGCCTGATCGCCACGCTTGCGCCGACCATCGGCCCGACCGTCGGCGGCTATCTCAGCCACGCCTTCTCCTGGCACTGGCTGTTCCTCGTCAATATCGTTCCGGGCATCATCGTCACGCTGGTTACCTGGAACTTCATCGACTTCGACAAGCCGGAACTGTCGCTCTTCAAGAAGTTCGACTGGTGGGGGCTGATCTCGATGGGCGTCTTCCTCGGCGCGCTGGAATATGTACTCGAAGAGGGCAACTCAAACGATTGGTTCAACGACAATTCCATCGCGCTGGCTGCCGTCGCCTCCGGCGCCGCGGCCATCGTCTTCTTCTATCGCGCCTTCACGGTGGAGTTTCCCGTTGTCGACCTGAAGGCCTTTGCGAACCGGAATTTCTCCTTCGGCTCGGTCTTTTCCTTCGTCATGGGGATCGGGCTCTACGGCCTTACCTATATCTACCCAGTCTATCTCGGGCGTATCCGCGGCTATGATTCGCTGATGATCGGCGAGACGATGTTCGTCTCCGGGCTTGCGATGTTCTTCACCGCGCCGATCGCCGGGCGGCTGTCGACCAAGATGGACCTGCGCCTGATGATGGTGATCGGTTTTATCAGCTTCGCCGCCGGCACATACATCATGATCCACCTGACGGCGGATTGGGATTTCTACGAACTCTTCATTCCGCAGATCCTGCGTGGCTTCGGCCTGATGATGTGCATGGTGCCGATCAACAACATCGCGCTTGGCACGATGCCGCCGTCGCGCATCCGCGGCGCGTCCGGTCTGTTCAACCTGACCAGAAACCTCGGCGGCGCCGTCGGCCTCGCGGTCATCAACACCGTGCTCACCAGCCGGCAGGATGTGCACTACGAGCGGCTGCGGGAGAATGTGGACTGGGGCAATCCGGCGGCGATAGACCAGATGAACAACATGGCCGCCAATTTCAACAGCTACGGCATGGACGGCGCCTCTGTCGCCATCAAACAGATGGTCGGCCTCGCCACCAAGCAGGCGGTTATCCTCTCGTTCAGCGATGTCTTCTTGATCCTGACCGCGCTGTTCGTTGCGATGATCCTCGGTGTCGCGATGATCAAGAAACCCGCGCCGCAAGGCGGCGGAGGAGGTGGCGGCGGCCACTGACCTCCGGCCCCGTCCCTCGAAAAGGCCCTCTCCGGAGGGCCTTTTTGTTGTGGTTTCCCAGCCTCTGTGTCATCAGATGGGTGATCGCTCATCGAATCGGCGTCAGCGGACCAATGGCGGAAAAATAATGCCGCAATCGCCCCGCTGGTTTTTTTGATTTACGTACATCAGATTTGGCGCTAATGGTCTCGTCAGGAGGAATGATGAGGCCAACTGTTCACGATATCGCCGCTGCGGCGGGCGTTAGTCTCGCGACTGTCGACCGGGTTCTCAATCAGCGCCCTGGTGTGCGTCATGTCACGCGGGAGAAGGTCGAGACCGCAATCCGCGAGCTCGGCTATGTCAGGGACGTCGCCGCCGCCAATCTCGCCAAGGGTCGCACCTATCCGCTGGTCTTCATCCTGCCGGCCAGCGACAATTCCTTCATGCACGGGCTCAATGCCGAAATCCGGCAGGCGATCCTCCGCTCGCCGGCCGAACGCACCGATATTCGCACCATCGAGGTGCCTGCCTTCGATTCGGCCGCTCTCGTCGCCGTGCTCGAAGGGCTTTCCAGGGAAAAGCCTTGCGGCATCGCAATGGTTGCGACCGATGCGCCCGACGTGCGTGCCGTCGTCGACAGGCTGGTGCATGCGGGCTTTCCCATCGTCACGCTGGTGTCCGATCTTACCGGATCGCTGCGCCATCACTACGCCGGCGTCGACAATATCGCGGCAGGCCGCACGGCGGCCCGTCTGCTCGGCCGGTTCCTCGGGCCGCGAAAGGGCAAGATCGCCGTCCTCGCCGGCTCCATGCTGGTGCGCGACCATCGCGAGCGGCTGGAAGGGTTTACCTCGGTCATGACAGAGGAGTTTCCCGATCTTGCGATCCTTCCGGTTCTGGAAGGTCGCGACGATCCGGAGCTCGCCCATATGCTCGTCGCAGAGGCACTCGGGAATGCCGACATTATCGGCATCTATAGTCTCGGCGCCGGCAATCGCGGCCTTATCCGGGCGCTGAAGGAGAAGGCCGTCGATCGGACGCTGACAGTCATTGCCCACGAACTGACCGCCCACACGCGGGCGGCGCTCATCGACAACACGATCGATGCGATTCTCAATCAGAATGCCGGTCATGAGGTGCGCAGCGCCATCCGGGTGCTGAAGGCCAAGGCGGACGGGCTCGCCGTCATCGAAGCGCAGGAACGCATCCGCCTCGACATATTCCTGAAGGACAATCTGCCGTAACGGCAAAGGGAGAATGCCACATGTATCTCGGTCTCGATCTCGGTACCTCCGGCGTCAAGGCGATGCTGATCGACGACGACCAGAAGATCGTCGGTTCGGCCAACGGTGCGCTCGACGTCTCGCGCCCGCATTCCGGGTGGTCGGAACAGGAACCGGCTCACTGGGTGCGCGCGACCGAGGAGGCCGTCGCCGGGCTCAAGGCAAAACATTCAAAGGAGTTCGCTGCAGTCAAGGGCATCGGCCTTTCCGGCCAGATGCACGGCGCCACGCTGATCGATGCGAGCGACAAGGTATTGCGGCCCTGCATTCTTTGGAACGATACACGCAGCCACGTCGAAGCCGCCGCACTCGACGCCGACCCCCGTTTCCGGGCGCTGACCGGCAATATCGTGTTTCCCGGCTTTACGGCGCCCAAGCTCGCCTGGGTCAGGAAGCATGAGCCTGAGATTTTCGCGAAGGTTGCCAAGGTACTGCTGCCGAAGGATTATCTGCGTCTCTGGCTGACCGGCGAATATATTTCCGAAATGTCGGATTCCGCAGGCACCTCCTGGCTCGATACCGGCAAGCGCGGATGGTCGTCGGAACTGCTTGCCGCCACCGGCCTTTCGAGAGAGCAGATGCCTGCGCTTGTCGAAGGGACCGATCAGGCCGGCAGACTGCGATCCGACCTCGCGGCCCAGTGGGGCATATCAGGCTCGGTCGTCGTTGCCGGCGGCGCGGGCGATAATGCAGCCTCGGCCTGCGGCATGGGCACGGTCAGCGATGGCGCAGCCTTCGTCTCGCTCGGCACCTCGGGCGTGCTTTTTGCCGCCAACGGCTCCTATCTGCCGAAGCCGGAAAGCGCCGTACATGCCTTCTGCCATGCGCTGCCCAACACCTGGCATCAGATGGGCGTCATCCTCTCGGCCACCGATGCGCTCAACTGGCATTCCGGTGTGACCGGCAAATCGGCCGCCGATCTCACAGGCGAACTCGGCGAGACGCTGAAGGCGCCGACCGGCATCACCTTCCTGCCCTATCTCTCAGGCGAGCGTACGCCGCACAATGACGCTGTCATCCGCGGCGCCTTCATCGGCCTCGGACATGAGAGCAGCCGCGCGGTGCTAACCCAGGCCGTGCTCGAAGGTGTGGCTTTCGCCATCCGCGACAACCTCGAAGCGTTGCGTTCGGCCGGCACCGGCATCGCGCGCGTGACCGCAATCGGCGGCGGTTCGCGCTCGCACTATTGGCTGGCGTCGATCGCCACCGCGCTCGGCGTTCCGGTCGACCTGCCGGCTGACGGCGATTTCGGCGCGGCCTTCGGCGCTGCCCGTCTCGGTCTGATCGCGGCGACGGGTGCCGCTCCGATCGCCGTCTGCACGCCGCCGATGACAGCAGGCACGATCGAACCGGTCGCGGCGCTGAAGGACGCTTACGAGGACGCTTACAAGCGCTATCGGGCGCTCTATCCGGCGATCAAGTCGCTGGCGCGTTGAGAACTGGAGCCGGCGGCCCCCTCATCCGCCTGCCGGCACCCTCTCCCCCAGGGGAGAAGAGACTCGCTGGAGCGCCCCATTCCCCTTCTCCCCTCGGGGAGAAGGTGGCCCGAAGGGTCGGATGAGGGGGCTGGTGGCACGAACGATAAGACTGAACGACGAACCCAAGGAGACCCCAACATGAGCACCGGATTTTTCGGCGATATCCAGAAGATCAAATATGAGGGCCCGGACAGCACCAATCCGCTGGCCTTCCGCTATTACAAGCCGGACGAGATCGTCCTCGGCAAGCGCATGGAAGACCATTTGCGTTTTGCGGTGGCCTACTGGCACACCTTCACCTGGCCGGGCGGCGACCCCTTCGGCGGCCAGACCTTCCTGCGTCCCTGGTTCGAAGATACGATGAAGGCGGCCAAACTCAAAGCCGATGTCGCTTTCGAATTCTTTTCGCTGCTGGGCGCACCCTACTATTGCTTCCATGACGCCGATGTGCGCCCGGAGGGCAAGAATTTTGCCGAGAACACCAGGAACCTCAATGAGATCGTCGATTATTTCGCCGAGAAGCAGGCGGCGACCGGCGCCAAGCTGCTCTGGGGTACGGCGAACCTGTTCTCCAACCGCCGCTACATGTCGGGTGCGGCGACCAACCCCGATCCAGACGTCTTTGCCTTCGCCGCTGCAACGGTCAAGACCTGCATCGACGCCACGCAGAAGCTCGGCGGCGAGAACTACGTGCTCTGGGGCGGCCGCGAAGGTTACGAGACGCTGCTCAACACCGATCTCAAACGCGAGCTCGACCAGCTCGGCCGCTTCCTCAACCTCGTCGTCGAATACAAGCACAAGATCGGCTTCAAGGGCACGATCCTGATCGAGCCGAAGCCGCAGGAGCCGACCAAGCACCAGTATGATTACGACGTCGCGACCGTCTATGGCTTCCTCAAGAAGCACGGTCTCGAAAACGAAGTGAAGGTCAATATCGAGCAGGGCCATGCAATCCTTGCCGGCCATTCCTTCGAGCACGAGCTGGCGCTTGCCAATGCGCTTGGCATCTTCGGCTCGATCGACATGAACCGCAACGACTACCAGTCCGGCTGGGACACCGACCAGTTCCCGAACAATGTTCCGGAAATGGCGCTTGCCTATTATCACGTTCTGGCAGGCGGCGGCTTCAAGACCGGCGGCACCAACTTCGATGCGAAGCTGCGCCGCCAGTCACTCGACCCGGCAGACCTCCTGATCGGTCATATCGGCGGCATGGATTGCTGCGCCCGCGGCCTCAAGGCGGCTGCCAAGATGATCGAGGACAAGGCCCTGTCGCAGCCGCTCGCCGATCGTTACGCCGGCTGGGAATCGGCCGAGGCGCAGAAGCTCTTCCGCGGTGAGTATTCGCTGGATGAGATCACCAACTGGGTCGAGAGCCACGACGTCAACCCGCAGCCGAGATCCGGCAAGCAGGAACTGCTCGAAAACGTCGTCAACCGTTACGTTTGATAAAGCGCGCCGGCGGCCAGCGGTCGCCGGCGTCACCCTTCTAGATTATTCTCGGCTCATCGCTTCAACCAGTTGCGTGAGGGCGCGGAGACGGAGTTTCGCACCACCAGATCCGGCCTCAGCAGGATTTCCGTCTCGGCCGGGCGTCCGTCGGACAGAAGCTCCAATAGCAGCGCCATCGCCTGTTTGCCGATCGCGGTTCTCGGCTGGCGGATCGTCGTCAGCGATGGCGATATGAAGACGGCCTGCGGCACGTCGTCGAAGCCGGTCACCGAGAAATCTCGCGGAATATCATAGCCTCGCGCGCCGAGCCCGATCATGACGCCGATCGCCGTCTGGTCGTTCACGCACATGAAGGCTGTGGGAAGCGTGTCGCGCATGAAAAGCTGTTCGACCGCGTGCCGGCCGCTTTCGATCGTGCCGTCGCCCTCGAGCACGATCCGTAAGTCGGGCGGGACGCCAGCAGCGTCGAGACCGGCATCATAACCCATGCGGCGCCTGGTATAGGCGAGCCGGGTTCGGGAATCGCCGATGAAGGCGATCTTGCGATGCCCTTCGGCCAGCAGCAGGTCCACCGCTTTCCTGGCGCCCTCGGTATCGTCGACGCCGACATAGGGAATGCCGCCGTTGAAGACCGGTTCGAAAACCCCGACGCTCGGCGGCAGCCGCGCCGTCATGGTCTGATGACCGAAGGGGAGGATGCCGGTGAAGAGGATGAGCCCGGCCGCCTGGTTCGAGTTGAAGAATTTCAGATATTCCAGGCCGCGCTGGGCATCGTTCTGGGTGTGGCCGATCAGGACGCCGTAGCCGTGAGCGCGGGCCTCGTTCTCCAGTCCGACGAGAATATTGGAAAAATTGGGATCGCCGATATCGGGCGCCACCACGAGGATCATGTTGGAGCGGCCGAGCCTCAGGCTGCGCGCCATGGCATTGGTCGTATAACCGGTGATGGCGATCGCCTGATTGACCTTGAGCCGCGTCGAGTTGGCGACCTTTTCCGGCGTGTGGATTGCCCGGGAAACCGTGGCGATGGAGACCTCGGCGATCCGGGCGACGTCTTCGATGGTTGCGGGCGTGGAATTCGACACTGCGCTCTGCCTTGGGGCTGTCTTCGCCGCGACACTACACAGACTTGCCGAGAGGTCAAAGGCAAGCGTCAACTGATCTGTGTTAATCCACGATGTAAACCTTTACATGCCTCATGTAAAGGTTTACATAAGGCTCGAAGCGGACGGGAGCCGCGTGCGCGTGCCTGTTTGAGGGCCTGAGGCGGTTTTCAGAAGGAAAATGTGCGCAGTTCAAAACGCCGGAGTGCGGCGCTCTAGGGGGAGGGCATAATGACCGTGGAGATCGCCGACACCGCACCCGTGGTGCTGTCCGCCAGGCGCATATGCAAATCCTTCAGCGGCGTGCAGGTCCTCTTCAGCGTCAACTTCGATCTCCGCGCCGGCGAAATCCATGCGCTGATGGGTGAAAACGGCGCTGGCAAATCGACGCTCGTCAAGGTGCTCTCAGGTTTCGAACAGCCGAGTTCCGGCGAGATCCTGCTCGACGGCAAGCCTGTGGTGCTGCCGCCGAATGGTGCTGCGGAAGCGCTCGGCATCGTCATCATTCACCAGGAATTCAACCTCGCCGACCATCTGACCGTGACGGAGAGCCTTTTCCTCGGTCGCGAAGTGACGCGTCTCGGCGTGCTCGATCGCAAATATATGCGCGTCGAGACGCGCAAGGTTCTCGACGTGCTCGGTTCGCATGTCGATGAGAATGCTTTGATCAGCACGCTTTCCATCGCCGACAAACAAATGGTCGAGATCGCCAAGGCGATCAGCCGCGATGCGCGCGTCGTGTTCATGGACGAGCCGACCGCCGTGTTGTCGCGGGAAGAGACCAATATGCTGTTCAAGCAGGTCCGCAAGCTGCGCGACCAGGGCACAAGCTTCGTCTTCGTGTCCCACAAGCTCGACGAGGTGATGGAACTGACCGATCGGGTGACGGTGCTGCGCGACGGTCAGTGGATCAAGACGTCGCCGACCTCCATTCTGGACGGGGAATCGATTGCACAGTTGATGGTCGGCCGCGAACTTTCCAGCCTCTATCCTGCCAAGGTAGAGCCTGATGTCGACGAGGAGATCGTCTTGAGCGTCGCCTCGGTGTCAACCGGCTATGTCAGGGATGCGAGCTTCGAAGTACGCAAGGGCGAGATCATCGGGTTTTCCGGCCTGATCGGCTCCGGCCGTACCGAGTTGATGGAGGCGATTGCCGGGCTGCGGCCCCGCCTCGAGGGCGAGGTGGTCATCAAGGGGCAAGCGGTCCCCTCCGGCGACGTGCACGCGGCCAATCGCTGCGGTCTTGCCTATATGACCAAGGATCGCAAGTCGAAGGGTCTATTGCTGCGCTCCGGCATGGCGACCAATCTGACGCTGCAATCGCTCGGAAGACATTCGCGCCACGGCTATCTCAGCCCGAGCAGCGAGGCGGCCGCACTGGCGAAAGCCAAGCGTCGTTTCGACATTAGAGTTCGCGACACCAATATCGTCGCCGGTCGCATGTCGGGCGGAAACCAGCAGAAGCTGCTGCTCGCCAAAGTCATGGAGACGGATCCTGACATCATCATCATCGACGAGCCGACGCGCGGCATCGATGTCGGCACCAAGCAGCAGATCTATCATTTCATTTCGGCGCTCGCCCGGGACGGCCGGTCAATCATCGTCGTTTCGTCGGAAATGCCCGAAGTTATCGGTCTCTGCACAAGAGTGGCCGTGATGCGCGAAGGACGGATTGTCGGCGTGCTCGAGGGCGACGAGATTTCCGAGCAGGAGATCATGCGTTACGCCGCCGGGCTCAAAAAGAAGGTGGCTGCGTGAGGCCGGAGCGAGACTTCGCCGACGCGGACAATAGATAGGATGCCCAGACGAACTGGGACGGGAGGTTGGTTTTGGACATGAGCATTAACGAGGAGACCAGGGCGATCCGGCGCAGGTCCTGGCGTGACGTTGATCTGCGCGCGGTTGCACCGTTTGCCGCCTTGGCCTTGCTCCTGATCGTCGGCGCACTGGTCAACCCGAATTTCATCGGCATCACCAATCTTGCCAACGTCGCGACACGCTGCGCTTTCATCGCCATTATAGCGGTCGGCGCCACCTTCGTGATCTCGGCCGGAGATCTCGACCTTTCCGTTGGCTCGATGGTCGCCTTCGTCGCCAGCCTGATGATCCTGCTCATCAATTCGGGCGTCATTGCCGATCCGGTGCTGATGCTGACGGCCGCGGTGGTGTTTACGGTGATTGCGGGGGCTCTTTGCGGCCTCGCAAACGGCCTCATCACCACCGTCGGCAAGATCGAGCCTTTCATCGCCACACTCGGCACAATGGGCATTTATCGCGGCTTGACCACCTGGCTGTCGCAGGGGGGTGCGATCACCTTGCGCTCCACTGAAATCCAGACGCTCTACCGTCCGGCCTATTTCGGCAATATTCTCGCTATTCCCGTGCCGATCGTGGTGATCCTCGTCGTCACCGCGATTGCAGCCTTCATCCTCTACCGCACCCGTTACGGTCGCCATGTCGTGGCTGTCGGTTCGAACAGTGACGTCGCGCGCTATTCGGGCATTGCCGTCAACCGCGTGCGCACCATTGCCTTCGTCATCCAGGGCCTCTGTGTAGCGATTGCCGTGCTGCTCTATGTGCCGCGTCTCGGATCCACCTCGGCGACGACCGGCATCCTGTGGGAGTTGCAGGCCATTACCGCCGTCGTCGTCGGCGGCACGGCTCTCAAGGGTGGCGCCGGCCGGGTCTGGGGTACCATCTGCGGCGCCTTCATTCTCGAACTCGTCGGCAACATCATGCTGCTTTCGAACTTCATCAGCGAATATCTCATCGGTGCGATCCAGGGTGCAATCATCATCATCGCCATGCTGGTGCAGCGGTCGCTGGTTCGCAAATCCTAACGCAAAAAACTTCTCGGATCGGCCGGGCTTGACAGGGCACCCGGCTCGGATTGGACAAGTCCCTGATATTTTTGGGAGGAAATAGCATGCGCAAGCTCATGTTGGGTCTGGCGGTTGCGGGGGTGGCTTTTGCCGGTGCAGCCTACGCCCAGGACAAGAACTACACGATCGGTGTGTCCATTCCGGCCGCCGATCACGGCTGGACCTCCGGCGTCGTGTTCCATGCCGAGCGTATTGCCAAGAAGCTGATGGCCGAGCATCCGGGCCTGAACGTCATCGTCAAGACCTCGCCGGATGCCGCGACGCAGGCAAACGCCGTGCAGGACCTCGATACGCAAGGCATCGATGCACTCGTCATCCTGCCGTCGGATCCGGATCCGCTCGTCAACGCCATCAAGGAAGTCAAGGACAAGGGCAAGTTCGTCGCGCTTGTCGACCGCGCCCCGTCGAATAACGACAATTCCGTGCGCGATCTTTACGTTGCCGGCAACAACCCGGCGCTCGGCGAAGTCGCCGGCAAATATATTGCCGAAAAGACGCCAGAAGCCGAAGTTGTCGTTATCCGCGGTCTGCCGATCCCGATCGATCAGCAGCGCCAGGACGGTTTCGACAAGGGTATTGCCGGCTCCAAGGTCAAGGTTCTCGACCGCCAGTATGGCAACTGGAACCGCGACGACGCCTTCAAGGTGATGCAGGACTATCTGACGAAGTACCCGAAGATCGACGTCGTCTGGTGCCAGGACGATGATATGGCCGTCGGCGTTCTTCAGGCGATCGAGCAGGCCAAGCGCACCGACATTCAGTATGTCGTCGCCGGCGCCGGCTCCAAGGACATGGTCAAGAAGGTCATGGATGGCGACAAGCTGATCCCGGTCGACGTTCTCTATCCGCCGGCAATGGTCGGCACGGCAATGGAGTTGACGGCGGCGGCACTCTACGACCAGGTCCCGGTTCACGGCAACTACATCCTTGACGCGACGCTCGTTACCAAGGAGAATGCCAAGAACTTCTACTTCCCGGATTCTCCGTTCTGATCACCCATCAAGAGGGTGCGCCCATTCGCAAGGATGGGCGCATTTTTTATGCCCTCACGTGGCGGACGGCGAAAATGCTGCACGTACCTCTTGCCCGCCACAGCCCATCATGATTAGGTCGCAGCCATACCGCATCTGGACTCGCGCCAAATCCGGCGGCAAGGGCGAGGAGGCACCTTGCTCCCGCAGAAATGCGTGCTACAAGTTCTTCAGAAACGTTTACGGTCGATATTCAGGGAGGAATCTGACATGAAGACGATCAAGGGTCCCGGCCTTTTCCTTGGCCAGTTCGCGGGCGATACCGCGCCTTTCAATTCTTGGGACGCGATCACCAAATGGGCGGCCGACATCGGTTACAAGGGCGTTCAGGTTCCGACCTGGGCGAGCCAGCTGATCGATCTGAAGAAGGCCGCAACCTCCAAGGATTATTGTGACGAGTTCGCCGGCAAGGCCCGCGAAAACGGCATCGAAATCACCGAGCTTTCGACCCATCTGCAAGGCCAGCTGGTTGCCGTTCACCCCGCCTATGACGAAGCATTCGACGGCTTTGCGGCGCCCGAGGTGCGCGGCAATCCGAAAGCCCGTCAGGAATGGGCGGTCGAGCAGGTCAAGATGGCGCTGACAGCATCGAAAAACCTCGGCCTCAAGGCGCATGCGACCTTCTCCGGCGCGCTTGCCTGGCCCTTCATCTATCCCTGGCCGCAGCGTCCCGCCGGTCTGGTCGAGACCGCCTTCGACGAGCTTGCCCGCCGCTGGACGCCGATCCTCAACCATGCCGATGAGAACGGCATCGATGTCTGCTACGAGATCCATCCGGGCGAGGACCTGCATGACGGCATCACCTTCGAGATGTTCCTGGAGCGCGTGAAGAACCATCCGCGCGCTAACATGCTCTACGATCCCTCGCATTACATCCTGCAATGCCTCGACTATCTCGAGAACATCGATATCTACAAGGACCGCATCAAGATGTTCCACGTCAAGGATGCTGAGTTCAATCCCACCGGGCGCCAAGGCGTCTACGGTGGTTACCAGGGCTGGGTGGAACGCGCCGGCCGCTTCCGATCGCTCGGTGACGGTCAGGTCGATTTCGGTGCGGTCTTCTCGAAGATGACGGCCAATAATTTCGACGGCTGGGCCGTGGTCGAATGGGAATGCGCGCTGAAACATCCGGAGGACGGCGCCCGCGAAGGAGCAGAATTCGTCGCCGCCCATATCATCCGCGTCACGGAAAAGGCTTTCGACGATTTTGCCGGCAGCGGCACCGATCAGGCGGCCAATCGGCGGATGCTCGGGCTTTAAATAAAAGGCCTGCCGTGAGGCTGCCCCTCACCCTAACCCTCTCCCCGTTTTGACGGGGAGAGGGGACTTGCCACGCCGGGCGACGGAGTTGGCATCGACGTCGCCGCATATGCCTTCTCCCCGCGAGCGAGGGTCTGAAAGACGGGTCGAGACCCGTGGCTCGACCCAGGCAAAGGTGGTGGCAGCCGGATGAGGGGCGCATCCGCGCCAAGATCAAATTCCAGGAGGACAAAAATGGCAATCGAAGCATCATCCGAACAGACCCGCGAGCCGCGCATTCGGCTCGGCATGGTGGGCGGCGGCGCGGGCGCGTTCATCGGTGCGGTGCACCGCATCGCGGCCCGCATCGACGATCAGTACGATCTTATTGCAGGCGCGCTGTCGTCGACACCTGAGAAGGCGGTTCAGTCCGGACGCGATCTCGGGCTCGACCCGTCGCGGACCTATTCCAGCTATCGCGAGATGGCGATCCGGGAGGCGAAGCTGAAGAACGGCATCGAGGCGGTGGCGATCGTTACCCCGAACCATGTGCATTACGACGCGGCCAAGGAATTCCTGAAGCGCGGCATTCATGTCATCTGCGACAAGCCGCTGACGTCAAACCTGGCGGATGCGAAGAAGCTGAAAAAGGTGGCCGACGAGAGCGGCGCGCTGTTCGTGTTGACGCATAATTACACCGGTTACCCGATGGTTCGTCAGGCGCGCGAGATGATCGCGAACGGCGAACTCGGCGATATAAGAGTCGTCCAGGCTGAATATCCGCAGGATTGGCTGACGGAAGCGGTCGAGCAGACCGGCCAGAAACAGGCTGCCTGGCGCACTGATCCGGCCCAGTCCGGCGTCGGCGGGTCCACAGGCGATATCGGCACGCATGCGTATAATCTCGCCTCCTTCATCACCGGGCTGGAACTCGACAGCCTGGCCGCCGATCTCGACAGTTTCGTTCCCGGCCGCCGGCTGGATGATAATGCCCATGTCATGCTGCGCTTCAAGGCGAAGGGTTCGGAGAAGCCGGCCAAGGGCATGCTGTGGTGCAGCCAGGTGGCGCCGGGCCATGAGAACGGCCTGATGGTGCGTGTCTACGGCAGCAAGGGCGGGCTGGAATGGACCCAGAAGGACCCGAACTACCTCTGGTACACGCCGTTCGGCGAGCCGAAGCGGCTGATCACCCGCGGCGGCGCCGGCGCCGGAGCGGCAGCCGGTCGTGTCTCGCGGGTGCCGTCGGGGCATCCGGAAGGTTACCTCGAGGCGTTCGCGACGATTTATACGGAAGCTGCGCATGCGATCAACGCCCGCAAGAAGTGTAAGGACGTGGACAAGGCAGTGGTCTATCCCACGGTCGACGATGGCGTGAAGGGCGTGGCCTTCGTCGAGGCCTGTGTTGCCTCGTCCAAGAAAAACGGCGCCTGGGTCAAGCTCTGAGCTTTGGCGATCGCGCCTCGATGGCGCGGAGTCGCGAGAAATGCCGAGGCAGTTTTGGGCCGCCTCGGCTTGTCCGTCATGCGTCAGGCCGCATCGCGGTTGCGCTGCATGAGCGCGTCGACGCTGAGCGGCCCGGCGCCTGCCGCCACCAAATAGAGAAACACGAAGCAGAACAGGATCGCGGCGACGCCGCCGTTCTGCGCGGGATAAAAGCTCTTTCCCGCATGGCCGATGAAATAGGCGAAAGCCATCAGGCCCGAGAGCACGAAGGCTGCGATGCGCGTCTGGAATCCCACCAGGACGAGAAAGCCGAGAGTGAGTTCGATCAATCCGGCAATCCAGGAGAGCGAGCCCATCGGCGGCACGCTTGCCGCTGCCGGAAAGTGCAGGATCTTCTGCGTTCCATAGCTGAAAAGCACGAGCGACGAGACGAAGCGCAGCAGGCTCAGCAGATGCGGCTGCAGCAGATGGATCGAAGACAGCATTGGGATTCCTTTCATGCTTGCGAATATCTCCGCTGTGTAGTGATCATGGCCCCTGCAGCAAATCACGACTGCTGACATTCGCGTTATGAGAGCAATTGGAGGCGAAAAATGCTGCAGGTCGAGGCGGCTGACCTGCGCCGTCGCCGCTCGGCCGCCCATACTGTAACGTTGCAGTTTTCTCCTGCCGGGCCTGTACTTTGCTTGCCGGCTTGGCTAAATCCGACCCCTATGGTCAATTCAGATGCTGAGAGACGGGATTTACAGATGATCGACGCGAAGACGCTTGCAAGCCGCTTTCCCGGTGATTTCACCTTCGGCGTTGCCACCGCCGCCTTCCAGATCGAAGGCGCCGGCAAGGCCGATGGTCGCAAGCCGTCCATCTGGGATGCCTTCTGTAATATGCCCGGCCGCGTCCATAACCGCGACAACGGCGACATTGCCTGCGACCACTATAACCGCCTGGAGCAGGACCTCGATCTCATCAAGGATATGGGAGTCGAGGCCTACCGTTTTTCCATTGCCTGGCCACGCATCATCCCTGAGGGCGCTGGCCCGGTAAACGAGGCGGGCCTCGATTTCTATGATCGGCTCGTTGATGGCTGCAAGGCGCGCGGGATCAAGACCTTCGCGACGCTCTACCACTGGGACCTGCCCCTGCTGCTCGCCGGCGACGGCGGCTGGACGGCGCGTTCGACCGCTTATGCCTACCAGCGTTACGCCAAGACTGTCATGAGCCGCCTCGGCGATCGCCTCGACGCCATCGCGACTTTCAACGAGCCCTGGTGCATCGTCTGGCTGAGCCATCTCTACGGTATCCATGCTCCCGGTGAGCGCAACATGCAGGCTGCCCTTCACGCCATGCATTATATGAACCTTGCCCATGGCCTCGGGGTTGAGGCAATCCGTTCGGAAGCTCCCAATGTGCCGGTCGGGCTCGTGCTCAACGCCGCCTCGGTCATCCCGGGCTCCGACAGCCCGGCCGATATGGCAGCCGCCGAACGGGCGCATCAGTTCCACAACGGCGCCTTCTTCGATCCTGTCTTCAAGGGCGAATATCCGAAGGAATTCGTCGAGGCGCTCGGTGACCGCATGCCCGTCATCAAGGACGGCGACCTGAAGCTGATCAGCCAGAAACTCGACTGGTGGGGCCTGAATTACTACACGCCCGAGCGCGTCACCGACGATGCCGAACGAAAGGGCGATTTCCCCTGGACGATGAAAGCTCCGCCGGCAAGTGACGTCAAGACCGATATCGGCTGGGAAATCTATGCGCCGGGCTTGAAGCTCCTGGTCGAGAACCTCTACCGCCGCTATGACCTGCCGGAATGCTACATCACCGAGAACGGCGCCTGCGACAATAGCGGTGTTGTCGATGGCGAGGTCGATGATACGATGCGCCTCGATTATCTCGGCGATCATCTCGATGTCGTGGCCGACCTCATCAAGAATGGTTACCCCATGCGCGGCTATTTTGCCTGGAGCCTGATGGACAACTTCGAATGGGCGGAAGGCTATCGCATGCGCTTCGGTCTCGTCCATGTCGATTATGAGACGCAGCGGCGCACGGTGAAGAAGAGCGGCAAATGGTATCGCGAACTGGCGGCTGAATTTCCGAAAGGCAATCACATGCCGGCTCAGCATAGCAAGCTCAAAAAATAGACCCGCGGAAAGCTGCAACAGGCGGTTGCTTAAACGTTTCTGAACCCTTGACTGGCAAACTCCGCTGGTCAGGGAGCCGGAATGCAAATACTCCAAAAATTGCAGGGCAGGGGATCGGGCATAGGCCGTCACATCACCGTCACAGGTGTGCTGTTCTCCTTTGCCGTCATCGTCGCCGTCGCCACCATCATGGTGTTGACGGCAATCGAACGCGTGGCTGAGAACGCCAATGTGCTTGATGACGAGCGCTCGCGTGAAACGACGATCGGCGCGTTGAAGACCTTCGAGGATCAGCTCGGTGCGACTCTCGACGATTACGCCGCCTGGGACGACGCCGCCGCCAACGTCTATGCGCCCGATGGCATGGCATGGACGGTCAGCAACTACGGCGAAATGTCGGTCAACAGTTCGCTGTTCGACATGGCGATTGTGATCGATGATGCGAAGAATTCGATCATCGCCTATCGCGACGGCAAGCCGATGGAGGAGCCGCTCGCGGATTTCTTCTCGCCGTCGCTCTGGAAATTGCTCGACGCGGTGAAGGCGGCCGGCCCGGCCGATACTCCGCAGGCGGTTGGTTTCATCACTACCAAACGCGGCATTGCCGCTGTCGGCGTGGCATTGGTGCGGAAGAAATCCGGCGCGCTTGATGCACCCGCGGGCCAGCACCGTTATCTCATTTTCGCCCGGCATCTCGATGACGACAGGGTGGCCGGACTCGGCCAGACCTATGTGATCGGCGGACTGAGGCTGGCGCCGCCGAGTTTCGCGGCCGAATATCTCGTCTCGATCGACGATCCGACGGGGGCAACGATCGGCAAGCTCGTCTGGAATTCGCGCTCACCCGGCAATATTGCCTACGCGCAGGTGCGGCCGATGGTCATTCAGGCACTCGGTCTCGTCGGGCTTTTCTTCGTGGTTCTGCTGGCCATCGGCTGGTTGGCCGGCCGACGCCTGAAGGCGGAGGAAAACAGCGCACGCGAAGAGGCGCTGCGCGACAGGCTGAGCGGCCTTTCCAATCGCGACGGCCTCGGGCTCGCCGTCGATCGTTATGTCCTAGAAGCGCGCCAGAGCAAGCGCAACGTGCTGCTCCTCTATCTCGACCTCGACGGTTTCAAGGAAGTCAATGACAGCTATGGACATGGCACGGGCGATCAGTTGATCCGCGCGGTCGCGGCGGGCCTCAAGGTATTGATTCCACAAGGCGCGGTTCTCGCCCGAATCGGCGGAGATGAATTTGCGATCGCCTTTCTCTCCGATGGCGAGAACGCCGCCGCCCTGCAGCTTGCCGAGCAGATCCTCGATTTTCTCGTCGAGCCGCTGGAGATCGGTCGCCGTGTCGTCGTCGTCGGCGCCAGCATCGGCATCGCCATGTCGCCCGCCGGCGCGATCGACCGCGAAGAGCTG
This sequence comes from Rhizobium esperanzae, assembly GCF_002204185.1. Lineage (GTDB taxonomy): Bacteria > Pseudomonadota > Alphaproteobacteria > Rhizobiales > Rhizobiaceae > Rhizobium > Rhizobium esperanzae. The sequence continues at coordinate 53,692 of NZ_MXPU01000017.1, forward strand.
GTGCGCCGTTCCGATCTGGCCATGTACAAGGCGAAGGAGGCCGGTCGCGCGCGCATGACGCTCTACGATCCGTCGATGGATACGGACCGGGAGCAGCGCAATGCGCTGGAGCTCGATCTCAGAATCGCCATCGAAAGCGGCGACCTGACGCTTGCCTATCAGCCACTGGTCGATGCGGGCACGCATGCGCTGATCGGCGTCGAGGCGCTGGTGCGCTGGAACCGTCCGGGCCACGGCCCGGTTTCCCCCGAGCTGTTCATTCCGATCGCCGAGACCAGCGGCCTCATTGAATCGCTCGGCCTGTTCGTGCTGCGCAAGGCCTGCGAGACTGCCAAGCAGTGGCCGGAACTGAACGTCTCTGTCAATGTCTCGCCCGGCCAGTTCCGCAATCCCGCCTTCACCGACTATGTGCGCTACGTGTTGAAGCAGACGGAGATCGAGGCCAGCCGCATCACTCTCGAGATCACCGAAGGTTATATGATCCAGAATCCGCAGCGCACCCGCCAATCGATCGAACGGCTGAAGGGGTTGGGGGTCAAGGTGGCGCTCGACGACTTCGGTTCCGGCTTCTCCTCGATCGGTTATCTCAGGCAGTTCGGCTTCGATCGCATCAAGATCGACCGCTCGCTGGTCATGGGCGTCAACGAGGACAAGCGCCAGCGCGAAATGCTGCAGGCGACGGTGGCGCTCGCCCGCTCGCTCGATATCCCGGTGACGGCGGAAGGCATAGAGACCGAGGGGCAGGCGGTCGCCATGCGCCTGTTCGGCTGCGACTGTCTGCAGGGCTATTTGTTCGGAAAGCCTCTAACGGCCGAGCGAATTACCGAGATGCTCGACGAGATTCGTACTGCGGAGCAATCAACCCGGCGCCGCCTTGGCGCGGCCTGACGGCGAGATCCCCGGGGCGCGAGCTCATCAGCTGCCGATATGCCGTTGGCCGCGCTTTTTCGCCAGCGCGATCTGATGCTGCCGCTGACGGTAGCGCAGCCGGTCTTCCTCTGTCCGCATGTCATAACAGTGGCTGCAGGAAACGCCTTCCTCATAAAGCGGCGAGGCAATTTCCTCTGATGTGATCGGGTTGCGGCAGGCGTTGCACAGCCGGTGCTCACCTTCCTTCAGGCCGTGTTCGACGGATACACGCTCATCGAACACGAAGCAGGCGCCCTCCCAGAGGCTTTCTTCCTGCGGCACTTCCTCCAGATATTTCAGGATGCCGCCCTTCAGATGATAGACCTCGTCGAAACCTTCAGCCTTCATGAAGGCCGTGGCCTTCTCGCAGCGTATGCCGCCGGTGCAATACATGGCGACTTTCGGCTTGTTGTGCAGCCCGGTATTCCGGCGCACCCAATCCGGAAATTCGCGGAATGTCTTGGTCTTTGGGTCGAGCGCGCCGCGAAAGGTACCGATTGCCGTCTCATAGTCGTTGCGGGTGTCGATGACGATCGTATCGGGATCGGAGATCAGCGCATTCCAGTCCTTGGGCGCGACATAGGTGCCAACCACTTTGTTGGGGTCGATGTCGTCGACGCCCATGGTGACGATTTCCTTCTTCAGCTTCACCTTCATGCGCAGGAAGGGCATTTTCGAGGCGCGGCTTTCCTTGTGCTCCAGGCGCGCAAATTCCGGTTGGGCATGCAGGAAGGCGAGCACCGCGTGAATGCCGGCGTCCGATCCCGCGATCGTACCGTTAATGCCCTCATGCGCCAGAAGCAGCGTTCCCTTGACGCCGTTTTCCTCGCACAGCGCCTGCAGCGGGGCCCGCAAGCTGGCAAAGCGCGGCACGGATACGAAATGGTAGAGCGCCGCTACGAGGAACGGGCCGGTGTGGGTCAGGCTGTCGGTCATGGGCGGGAAATACAGAAAATTGACCGGCCGCGCAATTGCCTTCCGCGCAGGCGGCCGGCCGTCTCCAGGATCGCCCTGCTATCGCTCAATTTGCAGCCATCAGCCAGAGAAGCTCGATACGCTCCGATTCCTCGTCGGGATCATCGGCGAAGACGGTGTCGGCTTTGAGGAGGGCTTGCCGCCGGTCTTCCTGCTGGCGGAAGATGATCGCGTCAAGAAGATGCGCCAGATCGTCGTTGCGGGTGAAGAGCTGCGGCTCGGCTTCGACCAGTTCACAGAGCACGGCGAGGTCATGGATGTGGCCGAGATCCTCGACGAGCTCCTTGGCCGCACCGCGCTTGGCCCTCATCGCGCCCGGCCAGATGTCCCGCAAAAGAGCGTGGTAGAGCCGATAATCATAGGCGCGTTTGCGCAGATCATGGAAATCCCCGGCCGATGCATCGCCGTGGCACCTGGCAAGTGCAGCCTTGGCCTTGCGCGCGGTGCGTCGCCAGCTCTTCGCCAGCATGCGGGCATTCTTGCGATGACTGCCATCGAAGGAAATGCCATCCAAAGCGGCGATCGCCTCCTTCAGTAGGCCAGGGGTTTCCATCAGCCGCTGTTGCAGGCCGCTCTCGGCCTCCGCCATCCAGTCGCGGCGCCCCTCGAGAATGGTGACGATCCGGCCGAGCGCCTCGCTTTCCTCTTTCCCGCGGGCTGAATGCTGCAGATATTGCGCGGTGCCGATAAGCGCGGCTGCGTCGCGGATGGCCGAAAGCGAGCGCGCGGCATCTCGCAACCTTGCATTTTCCTGCTCCTGGAAATCCGGCACCTCGCGCGCGACGAGCCGGTAGAGCGAGCGCAATCGCTTCAGGTTTTTTCGGAAGGAATGGATCGCCTCGTGCGTACCGTCCAGCCGCTCTTCGAGAAAGGTAATGGCGCCTTCCAGCTGCTCGGTCGCGATGTTCCGGAATGCCTCGGTGAAATCGGCGTCAGGCCGAATGCGATAGGCCATGCCTGTCGTGCCCGTATTCTGTGGCAAGGGCCTGGTTGGAGTAGCGGAAATCGCCGGTCACTTCGCGGCCAAGCCAGGTGGGCAGGACGGGTTTGTCGGTTTCCGCCGTCATCTCCACTTCGGCAATCACCAGCCCGCGATGCTCGCCGGCAAAGACGTCGACTTCCCAGACGAAGCCTTGATGCGGAACGCGGTAGCGCGTCTTCTCGATGACGACGCCGATCGCGCTCTGCAACAGCTCCTCGGCATCGGCAATCGGGATGTCATATTCGAATTCGTCACGGGTGATGGCACTGCGGCCGATCTTGATCGTCAGCTTCGCTTTCCTGCCGTCGAGGGTGCGAACGCGGACGGAACGGTCGTCCATCGAGGCGATGTAACCTTGCCTCAGGACAGACTTGCTCTCGACGGCGGAACGCCATCCATCGCCGCGTACAAGAAACTTCCGCTCGATCTCTTTCGCCATGTCGGTGAACCTTTTGTGACGATCGCCGCACGGTAGACCAATTTCCAGGCATTTCATACCCTTCTTCTCACGCAGCCGGGTTTTATCTCGACAAGGTTCGGCGAGGGCGTTATTCGGGATGCAAATTTCAATCGTTTCAAGGAGGTCGTGCGACCATGGGTGAGAAAACAGAGAAGCTCCTTTCCATCCTGAAGCTCCAGCCGGTCGTTCCGGTCCTGATCGTTGACGATGCCAGGTCGGCGGTGCCGCTGGCCCGCGCCCTCGTCGCAGGCGGCCTGAAAGCAATCGAGATCACCATGCGCACGCCGGCGGCACTCGAGGCCGTGCGCGCCGTCGCCGCCGAGGTCGAGGGCGCCGAAGTCGGCGCCGGCACCATCCTGAATGCCGCCCATTGGGAAGCGGCTGTCGAGGCCGGCTCGAAGTTCATCGTCAGCCCGGGAACGACGCAGGAGCTGCTTGATGCCGCTGCCGATTCCGACGTGCCGCTGCTTCCGGGAGCTGCGACCGCCAGCGAAGTCATGGCGCTGCGTGAGGAAGGCTATCAGGTGTTGAAGTTCTTTCCGGCCGAGCAGGCCGGTGGCGCTGCTTATCTCAAGGCGCTCGCCTCGCCGCTCGCCGGCACGCTGTTCTGCCCGACCGGCAGCATTTCGCTGAAGAACGCCGGGGATTATCTTTCGCTGCCGAACGTCGTCTGTGTCGGCGGTTCGTGGGTTGCGCCGAAGGAACTGGTCGCAGCCGGCGACTGGGCTGGCATTACCACACTTGCGGCGGAGGCCGCCGCTCTGAAGGCCTGAGGTTGCATGGGCGGGACATGAGCGCCAGGCAGCCCGCCCAATATTTGTATTTCAGCCGTCGCAAACCTATGTTCTCCTCCGGCCTCAAACAGGGAGACGACGAGGAATGTTCGACGCAAAGAAGCTTCTCGACCAGTTCTTGGGTTCGCAGGTGCCGGGTCTCGGCGGTTCAGTCCGCGACAAGGCGGGCGAGGCGATGCAGACGGCAAAGAACAATCCGATGAAGACCGGCGCGATCGCAGCCGTGCTTCTCGGCACCAAAACCGGCCGCAGTATTGCCGGCAATGCATTGGCGATCGGTGGTCTTGCCGCTATCGCCGGCCTTGGCTATCAGGCTTACAAGAACTATCAGGCGGGCCAAGCGCCCGCGGCCCCCTCGGATGCACCGTCGGCAAACAATCCGGTGCTCCTGCCTCCGCCCGTCGAATCCGGTTTCGGACCGGCATCGCCTGCCGCCAGCAACGAATTCGTGCTGGTACTGATCCGGGCGATGATTGCCGCAGCGAAGGCCGACGGCCATATCGACGACGCCGAACGCGCCCTGATCATGGACAAGATCAAGGCCGCTGACGTCAGCGGCGAGGCTGCTGCTTTCATCGAGGGCGAACTTGCGTCACCGACGGACATTGATGCGCTCGTGGCTGCGGCGGTGACGGAAGAACAGCGCGTCGAGCTCTATACCGCCTCGCGGCTGACCATCGATCCGGATTCGCGCGCCGAGCGCGGTTATCTCGATCTGCTCGCGGGCCGGCTCGGCCTCGCCGATCAGCTGATCGACCATATCGAGGCGACGGTGTCATCCGCCAAGACGACCTTGTCACAGTGACATCCAGGCCGGTTGCGTTTATCGGGCGACTGGCCTATCCACTCCCGGAGCCTTCCCCGGATAAATTGACGCATTCGTCAATTTATCCGGGGAAGGCTCTGGAATAGGGGAGTGAACATGCGCGATCTTGCAAATTTCAAGGGCTGCCCGGCGCCGAAGCCGGTTACGCTGAAAGGCCGTTTCGTCACCATCGAGCCCTATCGCCGCGAGGAACATCTCGAAGCGCTGTGGGACGGGCTCGGCGGCATGGGCATCAACCCACTGCTTCTTTATTTTTCGCAGGATGATTTCTCGGGCATCGAGGACTTCGCCAACTGGCTGGAAAACGTCTACACCAAATCCGGCTGGCTCACCCATGTCTTTCGTGACAACGCCACCGGCAAGGTTGTCGGCATGGCGAACTACATGCGCGCCGACCCGGCAAATGGCGTCGTCGAAATCGGCGGCGTGGCTCATGGTCGCGACATGAGCCGTTCGCCGCTGTCCACCGAAGCGCACTACCTGATGGCCAAACATGTTTTCGAGGATCTCGGCTATCGCCGCTACGAATGGAAATGCGACAATAAGAACGAGGCGAGCAAGACGACGGCACTGCGCTACGGCTTCAGCTTCGAAGGGGTGTTCCGTCAGCACATGATCTCCAAGCATCGCAACCGCGACACCGCCTGGTTCTCGATGATCGACGCCGAATGGCCGCTGATTAACGATGCTTTCGAGGCCTGGCTTTCGCCCGAAAATTTCGACGCGGCCGGCAATCAGATCCGCCGCCTGCAGGATATTCGTGCGGATCTGGAGAAGGAAAGGCTGGCGTGAGCCCGGAAAGCCGCTCGCAGGCGATCGCCGCCGCTGTCATCCTGCTCGGCGCTGGCCTCGTCCTTTATTTTCTGCCGACCATCGTTCTCTGGATCGGCAATTTCTCGCCGACGCTGGGGATCCTTGTGGGCATCTGCCTGATCACGGCGTTTTTTGCGGTCTTCTGGCTCAGGGCGCGCTACCAGCGTCGCAGAGGAAAATAGCCTATCCTTGCAGGGAGGCGCCGAGCAGGACGGCGCCCATCAGGATGACGAGCAGGGCGCCGAGGATTTCAATGGCATTGCCAACCCAGACCGAAGCCGTCGAGCCTCGTCCGGATAGGCGGACTGCCGCACCCTTGGCGGTGACGGCAAGCGTCGCGAGCACGGAAACGGTGATCGCCGTGCCGAGCGACATGGCGGCGACCGAAAGCGCGCCGCCGAGATAGAGGCCGTTCAGCAGCGAGAAAGTCATGACAAGCAAAGCCCCGGAGCAGGGTCGAAGGCCGACGGCTATGATCGCCGACCAAGCCTCGCGGACGCTGAACCTGTCGCCGGCGAGCAGGGCCGGATCAGGCACGTGCGTATTGCCGCAGGTCTCGCAGACCATGCCGGGAACGAAGCTGTGGCCAGCCTTCACGGCCTGCGCCTTGCCGTTGAAGGCATAGGACTGGCGTTCGGCTGCGTTATCCTTCCAATCCAGCATCATGGACACCGGACCGGCCGACGTCGCCACCAGCCGGCGGCGCGGCAGATTGCTTGCCATCGAACGCAGTTTGCGGAACAGCAGCCAGCCGCCGAAGAGGATCACCATGACGAAGCTTATGATTTCCATGGCATGAGTGGCTGTCGTCAGCGTAATGCCGGTGCCGCGCAGCACCAGCCAGGCGCCGCCGACCAGCGCCACGGCAACGACGCCCTGGATGAAAGCCGAAATGAAGGAAATAACCACGCCGCGCTTCAGCTCGACCTCGTTGGCGATCATGTAGGAGGAGATCACCGCCTTGCCGTGGCCGGGGCCGGCGGCATGGAAGACGCCGTAGGCGAAGGAAAGGCCGACCAGTGATGTCAGCTGCCACGGATCCTCCCGCATTCCCTTCAACGCACCGGTCAGCGCCCGATAGAAGGCCTGCTGTTCATAGTTCACATAGAGCAAAAGCGGCGCAAAAGGCCCGCCCGTCGGTTGAAAACTCGGTTCGGCCGTACCGATGCCGAGCGGCGATTGCGCGTGGGCGAGGCTTGCCGCCGTCAGGAGCGCGAGCAGTGCTGCGGAAAGGATGAGGGACGGGCGTTTTATCAGCATGTGAGCTCCAGCCGTGTGGCGAAGAGTTTGGACATGTTGGTGCCGGTGGGATCGTTGAAGAAGGCGTCCGTCAGCGACTGTTTGTTTTGCGAGATCACCTCGTCGGCATCCGGCCTTACCACCTGGTGTTTGCAGGCCTTGAAACCGTCGCCCACCGTTGCCAGCTCGTTGTCTGTGGGGAAATCGATCGACGTATAGAGCGTCGGATCATAGACGCCGAAGGTAAGCCTGCCCTTGAGCGGCATCTTCTCCGCCGGCTTGACCGCAAAGAACATCAGGAGCTGGCCATTTTTATAGTCGACATGGATGATGTCCGGCTGCTGGACGGTGATGCTCTTCCCGTTGATCGTCAGGTTCATGTAATAGTCGTAATCGGCAAGCGATTGCTTCACCGTTTTGCCGACCTGCGCGAGTTCGTTCGGCTCCAGCTTCAGATCGGTGTTCTTGTCGAAATCCATGACGACCGAGGAGGAGAAGACCTCGTCGAAGCGCCAGACATTGCGCAGTTCCTCGACGCTGCCGTCAGCGCCGGCCACGACTTCGAGCCGCGCCTCCACGAAGATGTGCGGATGCGCAAAGGCAACTGCCGGTGTGAGCGAAAGAAGCGCGGTCATCAATGCTATGGATTTGTTCATGCGTCCCGCTGCCATATTCGGTCGACCCGAGTTCTTGCCAGAAATTGGGACGGAATTGGGACCGGTTTGCCGGTTGAGTTCCGATCGGCCCCACTCCATCGTCCGGCCAGGCCGGTCTTGCGTGCAGATATCACGGATGCTTCTTGAACCAGTTGTGCAGGTAATCGACGAAGATCCTCACCTTGGCCGGCAGGTAGCGCCGGTGCGGGTAGACGGCATAGATGCCGCGGTCGGTCGGAATATAATCGTTAAACAGCGTCACCAGCTCGCCGCTTTCGATCGGTTTACGGGCGATGAAATCGGGAATGAGGGCGATGCCGATGCCGGCGAGGGCAGCGCGAAGTGTCGCGTGCGGGCTGTTGACCTCGATCGGCCCCGAGACGGCGACGGCGAAGGTTGTGTTGTCAGGATTGTGGAAGCGGATGCTGCCGTGGGTGCGTGAATTGGTATCGACGATAAAGGGAAGATTGGAAATGTTGCTTGGATGCTCCAGATCGGGATGACGCTCGAGAAAATCCGGGGTGGCGCAGAGATGGACGCGGAAATCGGAGATCTTGCGGGCGATCATGCCGGAATCTTCGAGCTTGCTGATGCGGATCGCCACGTCGAAGCCTTCCTCGATCAGATCGACGAACCGGTCATCGGCGGCGATCTCCAGCGAAAGGTCCGGGTTCTCGCCGGCGAAATCGATCAGCGACTGGCCGACGTCGGCGTCGACGAAGGTGCGGGGAACGGAGACGCGCAACCGTCCCTTCAGCTGTGCATTGTTTTCGCGCACGAGATCGGCAAGGTTGTCGATCTCCTTCAAAATATCGGAGGCGCTGCGATAATAGGTGTGGCCGGCCTCCGTCATGGAGAACTGCCGGGTCGTGCGGTTGAGCAGCAACGCGCCGAGCTCGTCTTCCAGTTCGCGCACATATTTGGACAGCAGCGCCTTCGAGCGGCCGGTGCGCCGGGCGGCGGCGGAAAAGCCTTCGGCCTCGACGACATCGATGAAGGCGCGTATGCGCGTCAAGGTATCCATGATGCTTCCTAGAACTGTTTTGGAACGTTGAACAAATTGCCCCGCGCTGTTCAATATTTTTTTGCCCAGAGGATCAAAAAATCGCTTGATTATGAAGGCGAATATTCTTATCTCCCAGTCAGCCCAAAGTCGCACGTGCCCATGGGTGTCCGCCGAACCCTCGAATTGGTGAGGAAATCGGTAAGGTACCTGGAATTAACCCCTCCAGTCGCTATTCCGGCCAACCGGAAAATGCGAGGACGCCTGAAGCAACGACGGTGCGGGCCTTTTTGTTCTCTCCCTGCTTTCCATCAGCGGGGGTTACTGAAGAGGCACACCATCATTGCCGGAAGTGCGGTTGGGACTCTCCCTCCAATCCATGGCAGACAAAGCCGAACTTACACCGCATCGCGGCGTTGGTTCACTATCCGCGCATCGAGCGCTTGCTATGGTTCCGGGGTCTCCACCGGCTGGTTCCAATGCGAGTTCTCGTACGCCCTTTGTCCTCCGGTTCATGCCGGAGCTCTGGAACTGGAAGAGGGAACGATATGACCACCCAGCGCATCCGCGACTTTCTCGCAACCCGACGTCCCGACGGTCCCTGCCTCGTGGTTGACCTCGACGTCGTTCGCGACAATTTCCACGCCTTCCGTCACGCCATGCCGGACAGCGCCATCTACTACGCCGTCAAGGCCAATCCGGCTCCGGAAGTGCTGAAGCTGCTCGTCAACCTTGGCTCCAATTTTGATTGCGCATCCGTTGCCGAAATCGAAATGGCGCTGGAAGCCGGCGCGACCGCTGCCCGCATCTCCTATGGCAACACGATCAAGAAGGAGCGTGATGTCGCTCGCGCTCATGCGCTCGGCGTCAGCCTCTTTGCGGTCGACAGCCACGAGGAAGTCGAGAAGATCTCGCGCGCTGCTCCCGGCGCCCGTGTCTTCTGTCGCGTGCTCACCGATGGCGAAGGCGCCGAATGGCCGCTGTCGCGCAAGTTCGGCTGCGTTCCGCAGATGGCCGTCGACGTTCTCGTCTACGCTCATCAGCTCGGCCTGCAGTCCTACGGCGTCTCCTTCCATGTCGGCTCGCAGATGACCAAGGTCGATGCCTGGGATTCGGCTCTTGCCGATGCCAAGCGTGTCTTCGTTCAACTTGCCAAGCAGGGCATCCACCTGCAGATGGTCAACATGGGCGGCGGCTTCCCGACCAAGTATCTGCGTGACGTTCCGTCCGCGGAAGCTTACGGCAAGTCGATCTACCAGGCGCTGCGCACGCATTTCGGCAACCAGATCCCGCAGACGATCATCGAGCCGGGTCGCGGCATGGTCGGCAATGCCGGTGTCATCAAGGCGGAAGTCGTGCTGATCTCCAAGAAGTCGGACAATGACGACGCCCGCTGGGTCTTCCTCGACATCGGCAAGTTCGGCGGTCTCGCCGAAACCATGGACGAGGCCATCCGTTACCCGATCCGCACCGAGCGCGACGGCGACGAGATGGAGCCCTGCGTGATCGCCGGCCCGACCTGCGACTCGGCCGACGTGCTGTATGAAAAGAACCTCTATCCGCTGCCGCTGTCTCTGACGATCGGCGACGAGGTCCTGATCGAAGGCACCGGCGCCTATACGACGACCTACTCGGCAGTCGCTTTCAACGGCTTCGAGCCGCTGAAGGCCTACGTCATTTAAGGCCTTGTTTCTGCTAGTCCCGTAACCAGCCGGGGCGGCAAATTCACAATTCTCCGAAGTCACCGTCTGAAACGGTTTTGAGTGCGGGAGGCCACGATGGCCGCTGTTCTTGATTCTGTCCGTGCATTCTTTGCGCCCTCCATTTTCACCATCGACGCCGAAAATCCGTCGGATGTCGTCGCGCGTGAAAACCTGCTCGATCGCGTCATGGGCACTGACCGCCGCAAGAAGTCGTCGGAGAAAATCCGCCGCAACCGTATTCCGGCCGAAGGACTTGCGCTGGTCGCGCGTGACCGCGACGGCCATCTGATCGGCACGGTGCGGCTCTGGAACGTCGAGGCCGGCGTCAACGCCGAAGGCACGCCGATCAACGCGCTGCTGCTCGGTCCGCTGGCCGTCGATTGCCGTCACGGCGGCAAGGGCGTCGGCTCGGCCCTGATGCGCGCGGCGATCCTCGAGGCGAAGAACCGCGGGCATGGCGCCGTCCTGCTCGTCGGCGATGCCGCCTATTACGAGCGCTTCGGCTTCTTCGCTGAAAAGGCTCGCCATCTTGTCATGCCGGGTCCGTTCGAACGCTCGCGCTTTCTCGCGCTTGAGCTCACTGAAGGCTGGCTTGACGGCGCGGCTGGCATGATCGTCCCCTCGGGACGCATGCTGGCCAGCGCGCCGGTTCGCCGCGCAGCTTGAGCTGCACGCCCGTCGGCAAGTGGGGAATCTCTTTCCCGGGCCGGCGACGTCCGCGCCGCTTGATCATGCAGGCAGGCGGGTCTGCCATGGTTGCGGCGCGGATTGTCTTTCCGTGACAGGGCGGTGAGGCGTGCGAATAATCGGCTCACCAGCAGACACGATCGCGTGAAAAGTGCCATGGGCACACGAAGATGCTGCGGCGATATCCTATCATGCGCCGCACGATCCGGATTTTTCCCCTTCTGCTTTTCTTCTGCCTGCCGTTTGGCGCAACAGGCCTGGCGTCCGCCCAGAGCACGGCGTCCGCCGCCGGGCTTGGTCCGCGTCTCGACCAAGCGGCGAGCGATCCGGCGCTGCGACCGCTCAAGACGGTGGTCGTCGCTCGCAACGGACGCGTTCTCACCGAACGCGGCTTCCACGGTCATTCGCCGTCGGAAACGACCAATATCAAATCCGCTTCGAAATCGATCATTTCGGCGCTTGTCGGTATCGCGATCGGCAAAGGACTGCTGGATGGGCCGGACCAGAAGATCGCGCCGATCCTGAAGGCCGATCTTCCCTCATCGCCTGATCCGCGCCTCAACGACATCACCATCGGCAATCTTCTCTCCATGCAGGCGGGACTCGAATCGCATGTCCGGACCGAATTACGGCCGCTGGGTCTCGTCGCGCAACTGGGTGCGCTTTGCCCTTTCGCAGCCTTTTGTCGATCAGCCCGGCGGAGAGATGCTCTATTCCACCGCATCCACGCATCTGCTTTCGGCCATTCTAACCAAGGTCAGCGCCAGGTCGACCCTGGCTTTGGCGCGCGATTGGCTCGGCCCAATCGAGGGTTTCCGTATCGGCGCATGGGAGCGCGACCCGCAGGGCATCTATCTCGGCGGCAATCAGATGGCGATGAGCGCCCGCTCCCTGCTTGCTTTCGGCGAGCTTTATCGCAATGGCGGGCGGGCGCACGGCGGAGGGAGTGCAGGTGGTGCCCGCCGACTGGATCGTGCAATCCTGGCAGCGCCGCACCAATTCACGCTTCTCCGGCGACGAATATGGCTATGGCTGGTTCACACGTGAGATCGGCGGCGAGCAGGTGCATTTCGGCTGGGGTTATGGCGGCCAGATGCTCTACATCGTGCCGTCGCTCGATCTCACCGTCGTCATGACCTCGGAAGAGAGCGGTCCTTCGGCCCGAAACGGCTACCGCGATTTGCTGCACGGTCTGCTGGCCGACATTATCGGCACGGTGCGGGCGGCTTGACCACAGCGGCGCAGGGAAAACCGCCGATCGTTCAATTCTTAACGAAGGCTCCAATCAAACCGCAAAATGCTTGCTGTAGGTTCCGCGACCAGAACCTCGGAAAACCACATGCTACTGGGCTTTGCCAGCATTTCCAAGGGGATCATGCGCTCAAGCGATCTGCTCGCCCGCCAAGGCGGGGACGAGTTCTTGGCGGTGCTGAAAAACATCTCACAGGAAGATGCGATGGCGATTGCCGAGCGCATCCGTCTCGACTTCGCCGCCGCCATGCAGCGGCCGGATCTCGCCGTCTTTCCTGCGCTCAGCATCGGCGTCGCCACGCGGGAAGGCGGCGGAGATTTCGAACGGCTCGTGCACAAGGCCGATGAGGCGCTCTATCGCTCGAAGCGCGAAGGCCGAAATCGCGTTGAAGCCTTTTGGGAAAACCAGCAAGCGGCATAGCGCGTGGGCGCGACCCTGTAGCGATTACCTAAATATTCTGATCCATCGTCTCGGCCGGGATTTCGTCGGTACGGTGGATACGAACGACGGCGGCCGGCACGCCGGCGACCGTGCAATGTTCGGGGACCGGCTTCAGCACGACACTGCCGGCGGCGATTTTGCTGAAGGCGCCGATTTCGATATTGCCGAGGATCTTGGCGCCCGCGCCGATCATGACGCCGTGGCGGATCTTCGGATGACGGTCGCCCGTCTCCTTGCCGGTGCCGCCGAGCGTGACGTTCTGCAGGATCGATACTTCATCTTCGATCACCGCTGTTTCGCCGATGACGATGCCCGAGCCATGGTCGAGCATGATGGCGGCGCCGATCTGGGCTGCCGGATGGATATCCGGGCCGAAGACCAGCGAGGCCAGATTGGCGAGCCATGTGGCGATTTCCGGGCGGCCCCCTTTCCAGAGCGCATGGGCGATGCGATGGGTCTGCAGCGCATGGAAGCCCTTGAGGTTCAGAAGCGCGTGCAGAAACGTCGTGCAGGCGGGATCACGCTCGCGCACGGCAGCGAGATCTGCCTCGACTTTCCGCATGATGTCGTCATCAAGCGTGGACAGGATGAGATCGAACAAATCGCCCGTTTCAACTTGCGGCACCGAAAGCCGCGCGGTCAGCACACGGGCGAGGATCTCATGGCTGCCGGCAGCGTCCGTCACCTGCTCGGCAAGCAGTCGCTGCAATATCGGCTCGCGCACGGCAAGCTCGCCCGCCTCGGCGCGGATCACGGCCCAGATGGATACGCCGCCCGAGGATTGCGGCTGTTGCTCGGCCAAGCCGAGGCCGGTCGATTTCGGCATTGACGTTTCCTCTGTCAGCCACGGCGCGGGCAATGCCTGCGTGGATTTTCATGTTTCGCCCGGCCAAGGCATTTGGCAAGCCCGATCTTCTAACCGGACGGTTTCGGGCTGAGCGTCGGTTTGGGAAGACGGCGCCAATGATAGAGCACGTCAGGCTCTTTTTCCTCGTTGTCGGCACCGTCGGTCTCTTCCTCGGCGGTAAAGCCATGCCTCTCGTAGAAAGCGCGTGCGCCCGTATTGCGCTGGAATGTCCAGAGCCGGATCTCATTCATCTCCTCTCTGGCGCAGCCGAGGAGGAGGGAGCCGATGCCCATGGCCTGGAAGTCGGGGAGAACGTAAAACTGCTCTATCCAGTTATCGCCATAGGCGATGACGCCGACGAGCTTGTTTGCCATGGCGGCGCCGAGGATCGTGCAGTTCGGCAGGAGATGCATGCGCCAATACTGCTCTTCTTCCTCAGGCGTGTGCAGAACGGGCAGCCAGGGCAGGCGCTGCCAGAGCGCCACGCGCCTGATCTCAGCGCAGCCCGCATGTGGTCGGCGCCGAGCGTCACGAGTTCGGGTTCCGTCAAGGCGCCATCCACTACCGGGAACGCGGCATCAGGCAGAAATATCGACGACGCCGCAATCGCCGGCTTCCGAGGCGAAAGCAAGCAGCTTGCCGTCCCTGCTCCAACTCATCGCCGTGATCGCGCCCTTGCCGGGGCGGCGCAGCAGCGCTTCCTTGTTGTCGGCAACGCGCACAGCGAGGATCATGCCGTCAACGAAGCCGATGGCGAGGATATCTTCCAGCGGATGGAATTTCACCGAGGTCGCCATGATGTTGGCGCGGGTGCCGAGTTCCAGCGGCGCCTTGCCCATCGGACCGTCCTTGCCCTGGAAAGGCCAGACGATGGCCGCCGGCGCGCCCGAGGAGGCGAGCCATTTGCCCTTGACCGACCAGGAGAGGGATTTCACCTTGGCGGGATAGCCGGTCATGCGCATGTGGCGGGCTTCGGCGCCGGGCTTGCTGTCGAGCTTCCAGCCGTGCAGCGCGTTTTCCTGCATCGAGGTGACGAGGAAATTACCATCCGGCGAGAAGGTGACGCCGGTATGCGCGCCCTTCCATTCGAGATCGACCGGTTTGGCGCTCATACCGACCCAATGCAGCGACACGCCGTTGTAACGGGCAACGGCGATGCGTAGACCCTTCGGTGCGAAGGCGAGGCCTTCGACGGTGCGCTCCTCGGGAAATTCCTTGGTCGTGCCGTCGGCAAGGCGCACGAGCGAACTTTTGCCGTAAGAATAGGCGATGGCGCCCTGCGGGCCGGCCGCGACCTGTGAAATCCATTTGCGCGGTGCGGTCGCGAGTTCGCTGACGCTGCCGTCGGCGGTGATGCGCAGGACCTTGCCGTCCTCGCCGCCGGAGATCAGGCTGTCGCTATAAGGATCGCGGATCGCGGTGAGCATGCCCTGATGGGCTTCTGAAACCCTCTCGCCGCCGTCCAGCCGGTGAAACGTGCCGTTTGCGTTTGCGAAGAAGGGAACATCACCTAAAAATTCGACGGCCAGAATGTGGCCGTCGAGATCAAGCGGCGCAACTGTCGGCATCAGGCGGCTGCCTCGCAGGCCTTGAACGAAGCCTCGAGTTTTTCGCGGTCGAGATCGCGGCCGATGAAGACGAGACGGCTTTCATGCTTCTCGCCATCCTTCCACGGCCGCTGGTGATCACCCTCGATGATCATGTGCACGCCCTGAACGACGTAACGCTGGGGATCATCTTTGAAGGCGATGATGCCCTTGAGGCGAAGAATGTTCGGGCCCTGCACCTGGGTGACTTTCTGGATCCACGGGAAGAAGCGCTCGGGATTCATCTCGCCGCCGCGCAGCGACACCGACTGCACCGTCACATCATGGATCGCGGACATCGCGCCATGATGATGGTCGTGCCCATGATGATCGTGATCATGATGATCGTGATCATGGCCATGATGGTGGTGGTCGTGATCATGGTGATCATGATCGCAATCCGGGCCGCAGACGTGGTCGTCATGGCCGTGTTCCAGGAAATGCGGATCGTTTTCGAGCGCGCGCTCCAGGTTGAAGGCGCCCTGATCGAGCACGCGGGCGAGATCGACGCCGGAGCGGCTGGTCTTGTAGACGCGGGCCGCCGGGTTGATAGCGCGGACGATGTCTTCGATCACATCCAGTTCGTCCGGGGTCACGAGGTCGCTCTTGTTGATGACGACGACGTCGGCGAAGGCGATCTGGTCTTCGGCCTCGCGGCTGTCCTTCAGGCGCAGCGGCAGGTGCTTGGCGTCGACGAGGGCGATGACGGCGTCGAGCTCGGTCTTGGCGCGAACGTCATCGTCCATGAAGAAGGTCTGGGCGACCGGTACCGGATCGGCAAGGCCGGTCGTCTCGACGATGATGCCGTCGAAACGGCCGGGGCGGCGCATCAGGCCTTCGACGACGCGGATCAGGTCGCCGCGCACCGTGCAACAGACGCAGCCGTTGTTCATCTCGTAGATTTCTTCATCCGACTCGACGATCAGGTCGTTGTCGATGCCGATTTCGCCGAACTCGTTGACGATGACCGCATATTTCTTGCCGTGGTTTTCGGAGAGGATGCGGTTGAGCAAGGTCGTCTTTCCGGCGCCGAGATAACCGGTGAGCACGGTGACGGGAATAGGCTTCTGGGTGGAGATCGCGTCGGTCATGAGAACCTCTAAATTAGGCGTACGGCCGAACGGCGTAGGATCGGCCGCTTGAGCGGTTGGTCTCATATAATGGCATGGGCACGGCAGTTCAAAGGATTTTATATGTTATAAGATCACATCGCCGCCCGATGCGGATGACCGCTTTTCAACGGAGCTCGCCGAGGTCGAATGCATCGACATCCTCCAGAAGTTCCACCAGCCCCTTCACCGCATGGGCAATCAGCGCCTCGCCCTTTTCGGCCGTCGCAACCGCGGCATTGCCTGCGACGCCCGATTTATTGAGATCCAACATCTTCCAGCCGAAGGCATGCGGGCCGTAGGCGCGCAGGTGCTTGAAGCGGGTGGCGAATTCCGTCTGCCGCGAGGGAAAATCCTCAGCCTTTGCCATGTCTACCTTGTCTTGGTGAAGCGCCAGCATGACCGAAGTCTCGATATCGCCGCCATGGATACCGATCGCCTTTTCCTCCGGTGCAATCACGCCATCCGGCAGGCCGAAACGGGTCCAGCTCGTCGCCACAGCCAGCATGGCAAAACGGACCCGCGCCTCGGTCGCGACGACTGATATCAGAGGCGAATTGCCGCCATGGGCGTTCAGCATCACGAATTTGCGAATGTCTCTCTTCGCCAGCCTTTCGGCAATGCCGAGCCAGCGGTTGACCGCTTCGTCGAAGGCGAGCGTCTTCGTTCCTTCAACATCCATGTGCTCTATGGAATAGCCGACCGATTCGGCGGGCAAGAAGGTGACCGGCAGGCCGGCGGGCAGGGCCGCCTTCAATCGTCCGGCGATGCCTTCGGCAATCAGCGTGTCGGTTTCGAAGGGCAGGTGAGGGCCGTGCTGCTCATGGGCGCCGAGCGGCAGCACGGCGATCGGGCGGCGTGCGCCGGGGGCGCGAACCGAGCCGCTGTCGTCGAAGCGGGGCGAAGGCATCATCATCCGGTCGTTGCCTCTTGTTTATGACGAGATCATGGGCAATGTCATATCGCAGCGGCGTCGGGGCTTAAAGATCAAAGGGATGGCTATGGGAAAGAAGCATAAGGACGGCAAGAAGAGCAAGTCCAAGAAGAAGGACCAGACGGAGTACACGCTTGTCGATCTTTCTCCGGCGCTCACCCAGGCGGCCCGTTCCATGCGCACGGTGCTCTCGCGCAACCTGTTCGAAAGCGGTCTCTATGCCGGCCAAGACGGCGTCATTCTCTCGCTTGCCGAGAGCGATGGCATGACGGCGGGCGGTCTTGCGCAAAAGCTCGGCGTCAAGGCGCCGACGATGACGCGGACGATTGGCCGCATGGAGGCGCAGGGCTTTCTCGAGCGCAAGCCCGATGCCGAGGATGCGCGCCTCACCAAGGTCTATCTCACTGCGCTCGGCCGTGACAGCGTGCGGGCGATCGAAATGGCGGCCTCGGCCTGCGACAGGCTGGCGACGCAGGAATTTTCAGAAAAGGAAATCCGCAATCTGGTTCGCCTGCTGAAGGCGATCGACGCCAATCTGCAGGCGGAAGCGCATGCCATTGAAGAGCCGGACGAAGACTGAAATTTCTCCTGAAAGACGAATTGCCTCCGCCGGTTAAATCTTTTAATTAAACAGTTTAAGGGCCGCGCCGGTTTCCGGCATGGTCTTACTGTCTTGCGTGCTGCCTGGAGGAGGACACGTGGCCCAGAAGATCAAGCTTTCGACAATTGCCGAGACGCTCGGCATTTCAACGGCGACCGTGTCGCTCGCCTTGCGCGACAGTCCGCTGGTTGCCGGCAATACGCGGGAGAAGATCAAGGAGCAGGCGCGCGCGCTCGGCTACATCTACAATCGCCGTGCCGCCAGCCTGCGCACCTCGCGCTCCGGCATCATCGGCGTCGTCGTCCACGACATCATGAATCCGTTCTACGGTGAGATCCTGAAGGCGATCGAAAGCGAGCTCGATCGCAGCCGCCACACCTTCATCCTTTCCAATCACTATGACAATGTCGAGAAACAGCGCACCTTCATCGAGACGCTCCTGCAGCTCGGCGGCGACGGTGTGATCATGTCGCCGGCGATCGGCACGCCGCCCGAGGACGTGCAACTGGCGGAAGAAAACGGTATGCCGGCGATCCTTGTTGCCCGCTCGATGGAGGGGCAGGACCTGCCGACCTATCGCGGCGACGACAGCTACGGCATCTCGCTTGCCACCAACCACCTGATCGGCCTCGGCCACCGCTCGATCGCGATGATCGGCGGTACGGACCAGACATCCACCGGCCGCGACCGCTACCAGGGCTATGTCAATGCCCTGCGCAAGGCGGGCATCGAAGTCGATCCGAATCTGCGCATTCCGGGCCCCCGCTCGAAGCAGGGCGGTTTCGAGGCGGCGGTGCATTTCCTCTCGCTGCCGCAGAAGCCGACGGCGGCCGTTTGCTGGAACGATCTCGTCGCGATCGGCCTGATGAACGGCATTGCCCGCGCCGGCCTGGTGCCGGGCCGGGATATCTCCGTCACCGGTTATGACGATCTCGAGGAGGCTTCGATCGCCACGCCGGCGCTGACAACCGTCTGGAACGGCCAGACCGAAGTCGGCCGTCTGGCCGCGCGCGCGCTTCTCGACCGTCTTGCCGGCAGCCACGAACCGGACGGCATGCATTTGATCAAGCCGGAAATGCGCATCCGCCAGTCGACCAGTCCCCATCGGCCCCGCGCCTGAACCAGACTCTGTCCAAGAGGAAAGCCATGTCCCGCATCGCCATTCTCGTTCCCGGGAAGATACACGAACGTGTTCTCGAAAGGCTGAAGGATCGTTTTGAAATCATCGCTGTCGTCCGCGAGGAAAAGCTGGCGCTCGACAGCGACACCGCCGGCCGCATCCGCGGCGTCGCCGTCTCCG
Organism: Rhizobium esperanzae; assembly: GCF_002204185.1. Lineage (GTDB taxonomy): Bacteria > Pseudomonadota > Alphaproteobacteria > Rhizobiales > Rhizobiaceae > Rhizobium > Rhizobium esperanzae. The sequence continues at coordinate 72,809 of NZ_MXPU01000017.1, forward strand.
GCGCCTTTCCCGGCAGTTGGATGGACCAGTTGCCTGGCGTCGAGGTGATCGCCAGTTTTGGCGTCGGTTATGACGGCATGGATGTCAAACGGGCCGCCGAAAAGGGCATCGTCGTCACCAATACGCCCGACGTCCTGAATGACGAGGTTGCCGACACGGCGATTGGCCTGCTCCTGAACACGATCCGCGAATTGCCGCGGGCCGAAGCCTGGCTGCGTGCCGGCAACTGGAAGCCGGGCACGGCTTATCCGCTGTCACGGTTCTCGCTCAAGGGCCGTCATGTCGGGCTCTACGGCCTTGGCCGCATTGGGCTCGAGATCGCGAGGCGGCTGGAGCCGTTCAAGGTGAAGATCAGTTATCACACACGTTCGCGCCATGCGGATGCGCCCTACGATTATCACCCGACGCTGAAGGGCTTGGCGGAGGCGGTGGATACGCTGATTGCCATCGTTCCGAAGACGCCGCAGACGCATAAGACGATCGATGCCGATATCCTGGCCGCTCTCGGTCCGAACGGAATTCTCGTCAATGTCGGCCGCGGCTGGACGGTTGATGAAGAAGCGCTGAGCGCCGCCCTCGCGTCAGGCGCGCTCGGTGCTGCCGGTCTCGACGTCTTTTATGAAGAGCCGAGCGTGCCGTCCGGACTGCTGGAACCGGCCAATGCCGTGCTGCTGCCGCACGTTGCCTCGGCCTCCGTGCCCACGCGCATGGCGATGGCCGACCTGGTCGCCGACAATCTCATCGCCTGGTTCGAGAGGGGGGCGGCGCTGACGCCGGTGCCGGAAACGCCGCAGAAGCTCAACCGAGACTGAGTTCAGCTGCCTCCGAGACCGTCGTGCGTCCCTGAGGACGCACAAAGGACGCTTGTTCTTTCCGGAATTCGGCACCGATGTTCGATGCGCTAGGCGATCGCCTGCGCGGTGACAGCCGCCAGTTTGCCGGCAGCGTAGCCGCGGACGGCGTCGCCGAAGGCGGTAAACAGCCGGTTCGACGCCTTGTCGGTTTCGGCCCAATATTCCGGATGCCATTGTACGCCGACGGCGAAGGCCCCGGCGTCGATGACGGAAACGGCCTCCACCGTGCCGTCTTCGGCGGTCGCTTCCACCTGCAGGCGCGGCGCGGTTCTGGCGATCGCCTGGCGATGCAGCGAATTCACGCGGATATCGCCCGGGCCGAGAATGCCTGATATGCAGGAGCCTTCCCTGACATGGACGGTCTGGCGGATGGCGTACATGCCGTCACGGTCGACGCCCTCCGGCCGGCGATGGTCCCAGACTCCGGGCTGCTCGTGGATCTCGCTTGCCAGCGAACCGCCGAGAGCGACGTTCAGTTCCTGAATGCCGCGACAGATGGCGAGCAGCGGGATGGCGCGGTCGATGGCGCGGCGAATGAGCGGCAGGCTGGTGGCGTCGCGGGCCGGGTCGAAGGGGCCGTCCCGGTCGGTCGCCTCGGCGCCGTAAAGCGAGGGATGCACATTGCTGGCCGAGCCCGATACCAGCAGACCATCGACGCGGTCGAGCACCGCGTCGGGATCGTAGCCTGCCTCGAAGGCTGGAATCATGAAGGCCATGACGCCGGCCGCGTTCAATGCGGCACTGAGATATTGATGCTGGACGGCATGCCAGGTCGCGCCGTCGAAGCTGCGGATATCGGCAGGAATGGCAACGATCGGTTTCGTCATGTTTGCACCGGTAAAATCTTCTGCTCGTCGTTTTTGCCGCCAGAACCACCGTGAAGTCAACGCCTGGTTTTGTCCGATGAGCCATTGCGCCGCAAACGACGCCGCGGCTCCGGGGCTCGCGCTAAGCTGCTGATTTTGATGGGCGCCTCGCGCGCTCCCTATTGCTATCCTGATGCCAAAGGCTAATAGACTAAAGCTTGAATCGCGGCCCCCTCCATGCTTAGCTCTGCCCTCGCTGCGGGTAGGGATGAAGATTGGCCGCGCAGTGCCATCTATACGGGAGGTTTTTGATGGATCGTCGTTCGTTTTTCAAGAAGGCGGGAACCGCCGGTGCCGGCGCAGTTGCCGCAACGGCGCTGGCAGCGCCTGCGATCGCGCAAGAGAATCCAAAGATCGCGTGGCGCATGACGTCGTCGTTTCCGAAGAGCTTGGATACGATCTATGGCGGTGCCGAAGACATCGCCAAGCATGTTGCCGCCGCGACCGACGGCAATTTCACCATCCAGCCTTTCGCAGCCGGTGAAGTGGTGCCGGGCCTGCAGGCCGTCGATGCGGTGGCCGCCGGCACGGTCGAGGCGGCACATACCACCTCCTATTATTTCGTCGGCAAGGATCCGGCCTATGCCTTCGGAACAGCCATCCCGTTTGGATTGAACAGCCGCCTGACCAACGCCTGGTTCTACGAAGGCAACGGCAATACGCTGATGAACGAGTTCTATGCCACGCAGGGCATGTATGCCCTGCCGGCCGGCAATACCGGCGCACAGATGGGCGGCTGGTTCCGCAAGGAAATCAATACGCTTGACGATCTGAAGGGCGTGAAGATGCGCATTGCCGGCCTTGCCGGACGCATCATGGAGAAGGTCGGTGTCGTCCCGCAGCAGATCGCCGGCGGCGACATCTACCCGGCGCTTGAAAAGGGAACGATCGATGCGGCTGAGTTCGTGGGTCCCTATGACGACCTGAAGCTCGGCTTCCACAAAGTGGCGAAATACTACTATTACCCGGGCTGGTGGGAAGGCGGCCCGACGGTGCACGCCTTCTTCAATCTGGATAAATGGAGCAACCTGCCGAAGCATTATCAGGCAGCGCTCACCGACGCCTGCGCCTTCGCCAACACCAACATGCTGGCGAAATACGATATGAAGAACCCGACGGCGCTGAAACAGCTCGTTGCGGAGGGTGCGACGTTGCGCCCGTTCAGCCAGGAGATCATGGAAGCCTGCTTCCAGGCGGCAATGGGCATCTACGGCGAAATCTCGGCCAACAACCAGTATTTCAAGAAGATCTACGAGGACCAGACCGCCTTCAAGCGCGACGCCTATCTGTGGATGCAGCTTTCGGAATACACCTTCGATACGTTCATGATGATCCAGCAGCGGGCCGGAAAGCTCTAGGCTTTCCGCGACCGGCATCGACGCTTTAGGCGAATGCAAGCAAAAACCCCGGATCGTTGATCCGGGGTTTGTTTTTGGTGGGCTATTTGGCTGGCGCCGGCGGAGCCCCCGGCAGGCCGTTCAGCGGCGGCAGGGAGAGCCCCGGTATCTGCGGCGAGCCGTTGCCGCCGCCGCCCACGGGCGGCAGGCCGAACTGGCCGCCAAAGCCCGGCACTTCGATCTTGATCGAGTTCGGATCGACCTTCGGGCCATGGTCCAGCCAGTAGGTGACCGATTGCGGCCAGAAGATCACGATCGCAACCAGGATGATCTGCATGCCGACCCAGGGCAGGGCGCCCATGTAGATATCCGAGGTCTTGACGTCCTTGCTGGCGATCGAGCGGAGGTAGAACAGCGCAAAACCGAAGGGCGGATGCATGAAGCTGGTCTGCATGTTGACGCAGATCAGCACGCCGAACCAGATCAGGTCGATCCCGAGGCTGGAGGCGACGGGGGCGAGCATCGGAATGACGATGAAAGCGATCTCGAAGAAATCGAGAAAGAAAGCGAGCACGAAGATGAAGATGTTGACGAAGATCAGGAAACCGACCGGGCCGCCGGGAATGCCCGACAGCATATGCTCGATCCAGCGCGAACCATCCATGCCCTGGAAGACCAGGCTGAAACAGGTGGAGCCGATCAGGATCATCACCACCATTGACGTAATATGGGTGGTCGACGTCATCGCTTCGCGGATCAGCGGCCAGGTGAGACGGCGGTTCATGGCTGCCAGCGCCATGGCGCCGACGACGCCGAGCGCGCCGGCTTCCGTTGGCGTGGCAAGGCCCATAAAAATCGTCCCGAGCACGAGGAAGATCAGCACGATCGACGGCACCATGCCCATCAGCACTTTCGCCAAAAGCGCCCAGTTGAAATCGCCGCGCACCTCTTTCGGCAGCGGCGGCATCGATTTCGGCTGGATGATCGACATCACCAGGATGAAGAGCACGAAAATCGTCACCTGCAGGATCGAGGGGCCGATGGCGCCGAGATACATGTCGCCGACCGATCTGCCGAGCTGGTCGGCGAGGACGACGAGCACGAGCGAGGGCGGGATCACCTGCGTTATGGTGCCGGAAGCGGCGATGACGCCGGTGGCAAGGCGCGGGCTGTAGCCGTAGCGCAGCATGATCGGCAGCGAGATCACCCCCATGGTGATGACGGAGGCGGCTACCGTGCCGGTGATTGCGCCGAGCACGGCGCCGACGAGGATGACGGCATAGGCGAGGCCGCCGGGAATGCCGCCGAAGAGCTTGCCGGTGCCTTCGAGCAGATCCTCGGCAAGGCCGCAGCGTTCTAATATCGCTCCCATGAAGGTGAAGAAGGGAATGGCGAGCAAGAGGTCGTTGGAGACGATGCCGAAAAAGCGCAGCGGCAGCGCTTGCAGAAAGGCTTCGCTGAAATGGCCGGTAACGATGCCGATGATGCCGAAGAACATGCCGACGGCGGCAAGCGAAAATGCGACCGGAAAGCCGTAGAGCATGAAAATGACCATGCCCAGGAACATGGCCGGCGGAATGATGCCGAAATCAAACAAAACCGTTCCCCCCAGGCGCGCTACTGCAGCGGCTTTTCGTATTTGGTGTCGATGCTGATTTGGCCGGTCAGCGCTGCGATCCGCTTGATCAGCTCGGAAACGCCCTGAAGGGAAAGCAGTGCGAAGCCGGCGACGAGGATCAGCTTGACGGGCCAGCGGATCAGCCCACCGGCATTGCCCGATATTTCCCCCTGCCGGTAGGAAAGCGCGAAGAAGGGCCAGCAGAGCCAGGTCAGGAAGACGCAGACGGGGATGAGGAACAGGATGAGGCCGACGATGTCGATCCAGATCTTCGCCTTCTCGGACACTGCGCCATAAATCAGGTCGACACGAACGTGCTCATTGTTGCGCAGCGCATGCGAGGCGCCGAGCATGACGACGAAGGCGAAGAGGTACCACTGGATCTCAAGCCAACCGTTCGAACTGTAGTTGAAGGTGTAGCGGACGATGGCATTACCGGCGCTGATGAGACAGCAGAACAGGATCATATATTCGGAAAGTTCGCCCATGATCCGACTGACCGAATCAATCAGCCGGCTTGCCGCCAGAAGTATCGACATTCGTTTCCCTTATTTTTGTCCTGCCGTTTTTCGGCAGCTTTCCCTCTTTGGAATCGGTGTAGACCACGGCTTTTGAAATTGGAAGGATAAATGCCTCGCGTTGGAGCATAGTCTAAGTCGCAACAGGCAGCGTCTATGGTCCGCCAATGTTTTAACAACCCAAGCGTGGATAAATTATTTTATGAATCTCGCCAGTAGGGTGCATTATCTCGCGTAAGCTGTGGTGTTCATCTGCTGGTTTTAGAAAATTTGACCAAATGTTTGATTCGATTGAAATCAATTTTTAAAGGGTTGGGCTTAGAATCCCCGCGCACAGGGAAAGTGTGGATGAAGCCAGATAACCCGAACAGGGTCCCTATTGATGTGTATTTGTCGTTTGTGAGCTCCCTTTCCGGGAACCGCATGACGCTTCTCGTCGGCGTGATCGTCCATGTCGCGACATGCCTTGCGGTGGCTGCCAAGACGCAGTACTCCATCTACATCCTGCTGTCGGTCGCCTTCCTTTTGGTCTTCAGCGCTCGCATGGCCATCTTCCGGCAGTTCGATCGTGTCGACAAGCAGAGCCTGTCGCGCGCCGGAATCGAGCGTTGGGAGCGGGTTCTCGTTGCCGCTGGATCCTGCACCACCGCTCTTCTCGGCTTCGCCAGCGGCTACGCCATCTTCGTCGTGCATGATTCCTTTGCGGAGCTTGCCTGCATTTCCGTCACCATGGCGACCATGGTTTCCGTTGTCGGGCGCAACTATGGCTCGCGCTTCGCAGTCGACCTCCAGACGTTCTTCTGCTGCCTGCCGATGATCGTCTGCAGCCTGCTGGCGCTGGATTTCTATCGCGGCGTCCTGTCGATCTTTCTCATCCCCTTCTGGCTGACGACGCGGGCGATGGCGAACGGCGTGCGCGAATTCCTGTATGAGAATGTTATTGCGCGCCGGGAAATCACCATCATCGCCGACCGTTTCGACACGGCGCTCAACAACATGCCGCATGGCCTCGTCATGGTCGATGCTGAAAACCGCATCCAGGTTGTCAACCGCAAGGCCTGCGAACTGCTGAAAATCGGTGCGCCGGCGCGGCTGAAGGATCGCGATCTTGGCGCCGTGCTGCGCTATGGCGCACGCTACAGCTTCATGGACGCCTCACAGCCGGAGCTCATCCTGCGCCAGCTCACCCAGGTGGCCGAAGGCAACCTGTCGCGCACGCTCGTTCATTTTCCCGAGAGCCTGTCGCTCGAATTCTCAGCCAGCCGCAGGGCCGACGGTGGCGCGGTGCTGATCTTCGAAGACGTATCCAGCCGTGTGAAGGCCGAGCAGAAGATCATGCACATGGTCCGCTTCGATGCGTTGACCGGCCTGCCGAACCGCGAATATTTCGGCCAGCTGGTGCAGGAGTATCTCGCCAAACATTCGAGGAAATCGGGGCCACTCGGCTTTATGGTCCTCGATATCGATGAGTTCAAACATGTCAACGACATGCGCGGTCACGTCACCGGCGACCATCTGCTTTGCGCCATCGCCGCCCGCATCAAACAGGTCTGTGGCAACGCCATCCTCGGCCGGCTGATGGGCGACCAGTTCATCTTGTTCTTCCCGCATGCGAAGGAGCCGGCCTCACTCGACCTCGAGATCCGCCGCGTGCACGCTGCGATCCAAGGCCATTATGAGGTCGATGAACTGACCTTCCTCATTTCGCTCAGTGCTGGTTACGCCATTCTCGAAAGTTCCGCTTTCGCGATGGACGAATGGAGCGTCAAGGCGGATCTTGCGCTGTTCGAGAGCAAGTCGCGCTTCAAGGGCGGCATATCAGGCTTCGAGCGCGAGATGGACGGACGCTATATCGAGCAGCAGAAGCTGAAAGCAGACCTTCGCGAGGCGGTCTCTGCCCAGGCGCTGCATCTCGTCTTCCAGCCAATGTTCCGGGCCGACGGCTCGCGCATCGAATGCGCCGAGGCGTTGGCGCGTTGGGTGCATCCGGAGAAGGGCTCGATTCCGCCTGATGTCTTCATTCGGCTCGCCGAGGATATGGGCATCATCTCCGACATCACCCGTTTCGTGCTGTTCAAGGCCTGCAGCGAATGCATTACCTGGCCGGAGCACATCGCCGTCTCAGTCAACCTCTCGGCGCGAGATTTGCGCGATGCCGACATTCTGTCGGTGGTCGCCGACGCGCTTGCCCATTCAGGGCTCGACGCGGCGCGGCTGCATCTCGAAGTCACCGAAAGCTGCCTCATCGACGAGCCGCAGGCTGTGCGCGCCATCCTGGCGGAACTCAGAGCCCGCGGCATCACCATCGCGATCGACGATTTCGGCACCGGCTTCTCCAGCCTCAGCTATCTCGACACGCTGCCGCTCGATATCGTCAAGATCGACCGTTCCTTCGTGCGTAATATCGTCGAGGATACCCGTCGCCTCAAGCTCTTGCGCGGCACGGTCAATCTTGCGCGCGAGCTCGGCCTCAAGATCGTCATCGAGGGGGTCGAGACCGAGGAGCAGCTCGCTCTGCTCAACAAGCACCGCAGCACCGATCTGGTGCAGGGCTATGTCTTCTCGCAGCCGGTGCCTTCCCAGAACATCCCGCTCCTGCAACAGGGCGTCGGCCGCCGCGCCGTCCAACGTCGCCGCAACAAGGTCGCCTGAGCACTCGGCAGCCGCCGATTTTCCTTGTGACGCTCCCCGCCGTTAACCTTAATAGTTTATAAACGGTCCGAATTACCGGATTTCCTTGCCTAAATTTCGCTGCTGTATGATTAATGATCCGTTAACGAGTGGATCAAAATATGTCAGACACACTGTTCACGCGTAGTGATTTCAGTACGAAAATCTTGGAAATTCTGGATCATGTCGAATATCGCCGTGTCGAAAGCAGCGAAGACATGGAGGAGGTGGAGCGGCTGCGCTACAAGGCCTACAAGGCCCACGGCGCGCTGTCGCTTGCCCCGGAAGGCCTATTGGACGATGTCGATTTCGACAGCCATGCCTATATCTTCGGTCTCTACTATTATGGCGAACTGGTCAGTACGATCCGAATTCATTACGTGACGCCGGAGCATCGTATCAGCCGGTCCGGAGAGGCCTTTCCCGAGGCGATGGATGAGCTTTTGGACGCCGGGCTGACCTTGATCGATCCGGCGCGTTTCGCGGCCGATCCGGAGCTCACCGCCAACATGCCATGGGTTCCCTATCTCACGCTGAGACCCGCCATCGTCGCGGCAGCGTATTTCCGGGCTGACCGCGTCATTCAGTCCGTCCGGCCCCCGCATGCCGCCTTCTACAAGCGGGTCTTCTATGCCGATACCATCGTGCCCGGCCGACTGGCGGAGAGTTACGGGGTTGATGTGACGCTGATGGCGACGAATGTGGTGGAGGTCGGGCGCAAGCTATTGACGCGCTATCCCTTCTTCATCTCCAGCGCCAGCGAACAGCGCATGATGTTTTCGCGCACTCCCCACGATACGCTGCCGCCGCTTACCATCATCCCGACGGCGCGCTTCGTGCCGCAAGGTGAACTCGGCACCGACCTGCCGCTGTAATTTCTCCTGCTCTGCGAATGAGGAGAGGTTATGCAGCCGTGACAAGATCCGCAGCCGGCGCCCTCACATTTTTCCTTGCGGAAGAAGGTGATTTGGAACCGCGGCTGCGGCATTCTCATGCATTGCGCTTTCGCCTGTCATTGTGTAATTCCTGCAGGCAGGGACTTCCCTCGGCCTAAGAGGGAATCAGGCAGCGCAAAAGCATTTCAGGGAGACGATATTTATGGCCGAACATCATACCGGACCGGTCGAGACCGGCGCGCCGATGGATTACAAGGAACATGAGCAGACCTACAACATGTTCATTGCCGGCACGAAATACGGCACGATGCTTCTCGTTGTTCTCCTGCTCGCGATGACCGCCGGTTTCTTCGGCGGCGCCGGCCTCCTCGGTGGCCTCTTCGTCTTCATCGTTCTTCTCGCCGCCGGCATCTTCCTGTTCCGCTGATCGCGGCTGGCGCATCGGCTCTGAAAATCGCAATCGATTTTCGGCAAACACGATATGTCTATTCAGGAGTTGGAGCGTCTTTGTGCGTCCGGGGGGACGCAGGCGCTCTAAGGGGAGGGGAGGCTTCTCCGAAGCCTTCCGAATGAGATGCTTGGCCTGCGCAGGCGAGCCTGCGGCGGTCTGGCTGACCCGGAGGAGGGGGCAGTTGGGCAATATTGTTTTCGTTGCAAAGGAAGTCACGGACGGGGAGGCGCGTGTCGCGGCCTCCGCCGAGACCGTGAAGAAGATGAAGGGGTTCGGGTTCGACGTCATCGTCGAGGCCGGCGCCGGTGCGGCTTCGCGCATTCCGGACGCTGAGTTCGAGGCCGTAGGCGCCAGGATCGGCAGTTTTGCCGATGCAGCCTCCGCCGACGTGGTGCTGAAGGTGCGCCGCCCGAGCCCATCGGAAATCGCGGGCTATAAGAGCGGCGCTGTTGTCATCGCGATCATGGACCCCTACGGCAATGACGAGGCGATTGCCGCACTCGCAAGTGCCGGGCTTTCGGCTTTCGCCATCGAGCTGATGCCGCGCATCACCCGCGCCCAGTCGATGGACGTGCTCTCCTCTCAGGCCAATCTCGCCGGCTACCAGGCCGTCATCGAGGCGGCCGCGGTCTATGACCGCGCCATGCCGATGATGATGACGGCGGCAGGCACCGTGCCGGCTGCCAAGGTCTTCGTCATGGGTGCCGGCGTCGCCGGGCTGCAGGCGATCGCCACGGCGCGGCGCCTCGGTGCTGCGGTCTCGGCCACCGACGTTCGCCCGGCCGTCAAGGAGCAGGTTGCCTCGCTCGGCGCCAAGTTCATAGCCGTCGAGGACGAGGAGTTCAAGGCGGCGGAAACGGCCGGCGGTTATGCCAAGGAAATGTCGGCCGATTATCAGGCGAAGCAGGCGGCGCTCGTCGCCGAACACATCGCCAAGCAGGATATCGTCATCACCACCGCTCTCATTCCCGGCCGGCCGGCGCCGCGGCTCGTTTCGCGCGCCATGCTTTCCTCGATGAAGCCGGGTGCGGTCGCCGTCGACCTCGCGGTCGAGCGCGGCGGCAATATCGAGGGCGTCGTTGCCGGCGAGATCGCGGATGTCGAAGGCGTCAGCGTGATCGGCTTCGCCAATATGCCGGGCCGGGTCGCGGCCAGCGCCTCGGCGCTTTACGCCAAGAACCTCGTCACCTTCCTCGAGACGATGGTCAACAAGGAAACGAAGGCGGTCGTCGTCAACCTCGATGACGAGCTCGTCAAGGCAACGATGCTGACCTATGCCGGCGACGTGGTGCATCCCGCCTTCGGCGGCGCGAAGAAGGGAGACATGTGATGGCCAGTGAAGCAATGGACAGAGCGCTGCAGCAGTTGAACGACGCCGTGACGGCCGTCGCCACCGCAGCCGCGCATGCCCCCGAAGCGGCAAGTGCGGCAACGGGCGGGGCGATCGATCCCTTCGTCTTCCAGCTGGCGATCTTCGTCTTGTCGATTTTCGTCGGCTATTACGTCGTCTGGTCAGTGACGCCGGCGCTGCATACGCCGCTGATGGCGGTGACCAACGCGATCTCCTCGGTCATCGTCGTCGGCGCGCTTCTGGCGGTCGGCATCTCCACGAGCGGGCTTGCGACCGGCTTCGGCTTCGTTGCCCTGGTGCTGGTCTCGGTCAACATCTTCGGCGGCTTCCTGGTCACGCAGCGCATGCTTTCGATGTACCGCAAGAAGGACCGGTGAGGGATCGATGACCAATATCGCAGCTTTCCTCTACCTCGTTTCCGGCGTGCTCTTCATCCTGGCGCTGCGCGGCCTGTCGCATCCGGCCACCAGCCGCAAGGGCAATCTCTACGGCATGATCGGCATGGGGATCGCCATCCTGACGACGCTGGTGTTGGCGACCCCGAACTTCGGCGGCCTCGTGCTGATCATCCTCGGCCTTGCCATCGGCGGCAGCGCCGGCGCCTATGTCGCTCGCACCATCGCCATGACCTCGATGCCGCAGCTCGTCGCCGGCTTCCATTCGCTGGTCGGGCTTGCCGCCGTGCTGGTCGCTGCCTCCGCGCTTTATACGCCCGCCTCCTTCGGCATCGGCGAGATCGGTCATATCCATACCGAGGCGCGCATCGAAATGGCGCTGGGCGTCGCGATCGGGGCGCTCACCTTCACCGGCTCGATCATCGCCTTCCTGAAGCTCGACGGGCGCATGTCCGGCAAGCCCATCCTGCTGCCCTACCGGCATTTGATCAATGCAACCCTGCTGGCGCTGATCGTGCTCTTCATCATCGGCCTTGCCGCTACCGAAAGCCATTTCGACTTCTGGGCCGTCGTGGCGCTGTCGCTGGCGCTCGGTGTCCTGCTGATCGTGCCGATCGGCGGCGCCGACATGCCCGTCGTTGTCTCCATGCTGAACTCCTATTCCGGCTGGGCTGCGGCCGGCATCGGCTTCACCCTCGGCAATCTGGCGCTGATCATCACCGGCGCGCTCGTCGGCTCCTCCGGCGCCATCCTCTCCTACATCATGTGCAAGGGCATGAACCGGTCCTTCGTCTCGGTCATTCTCGGCGGTTTCGGCGGCGAGACGGCATCCGGCGGGCCGGACACATCAGACAAGACGGTCAAGCTCGGCTCCGCCGAGGATGCGGCCTATCTGATGGCGAATGCCTCGAAGGTCGTCATCGTGCCGGGTTATGGCATGGCGGTCGCCCAGGCTCAGCATGCGCTGCGCGAACTTGCCGACAATCTGAAGAAGAACGGCGTCGAGGTGAAATATGCGATCCACCCGGTCGCAGGCCGCATGCCCGGCCATATGAATGTGCTGCTGGCCGAAGCCAATGTTCCCTATGACGAGGTCTTCGAGCTCGAAGACATCAATTCGGAGTTCGCCCAGGCCGATGTCGCCTATGTCATCGGCGCCAATGACGTCACCAATCCAGCGGCGCGCGACGACAAGACCTCGCCGATCTACGGCATGCCGATCCTCGACGTCGATCGGGCGAAGACCTGCCTGTTCGTCAAGCGCTCGCTTGGTTCGGGTTATGCCGGCATCGACAACACGCTGTTCTACAAGGACGGCACGATGATGCTGCTCGGCGACGCCAAGAAAATGACCGAAGACATTAATAAGGCGATCGCGCATTGAGCCGATGAGCCGCCCTTTTTGGGCGGCTTTTCTCATATCTCGCCCGGCGCCAGCGTCATCTTCTCGACGCCGATCGCCAGGTTCAGCCCTTCCTGCGCCTGGACATTCAGCGGCTGCAGCATGAAAGCCTTATTGGTGCCGCCGGCGATCACTTTGGCGCCGGCGCCCGCACCGATGCTCGCATCGGCGCCGACACCGTAATATTCGCCGGCAAGGGCGAATTGCGGCATATCGGTGCCGGTCTTTGCCAGGACCTGCCAGATCATCACGCTCTTGCCCGTCTGGCCGATGTCGAGGCCGAACTTCTCGATTTTTCCGGCATAGACGGCCTTGGCGCCGCCGGATGCCGGCGTATAGGTGCAGATAAGGTTCTTCTGCGAGGTGACGATCAGGCCCTGACCGCCATCCGATCCGCAGACCAGACGGCCAAGCGTCACATAACTTTCCGCACTCGCCGGGCTTGCCAAGGCAGCGGCCGCCAATGCCGCGGCGGCGATCATCGTTTGCTTGAACATGGTCCTTCTCCTTGGAAACGACCTGTTCGAAACGGGTTGCGGTGGCGATTGTTCCTGGGTTATTCCCGCTCCAGCGCGGCGCGGTGGGCTATCAGCACCCATAACAGGCCTTCGGGCCGGAAATCGACCTGAACCGTGCCTCGGAAGGCGGAAGCGGCATGCGCCTTGATGACGGTCGTGCCGAAGCCGGAGCGCGAGGGCTCTGTGACCGGCGGGCCGCCGCGCTCTTCCCAAGTGAAGCGGAGCAGGGCATCCGACTTGTCTTCGTCCCTGACATCGTGCCAGTCGAAGCGGACGCGGCCCTGGGGGACGGAGAGCGCACCATATTTCACAGAATTGGTGGCGAGCTCATGCAGGGCAAGGCCGAGATTCTGCACTGCATCCGGCTTCAGGACGAAATCATTGCCGGTGATTTCGATCTGTTCGTGCGATTGCGGGAAGGCCTGCAGATGGATGTCAACGACCCGCCGGAGCGACACGCCTCCCCATTGCTCGCTGGTCAGAAGCTCGATCGAACGCACCAGCCCCTCAAGGCGATCGGCGACGGCGGCTTGAAAGGTTTCGACGCTGTCGGCCTGTTTGGCGAGCTGGCGCATCATGGCCTGAGCAAGCGTGAGAAGGTTCTTGGTGCGGTGGACGAGTTCATGCATGACGAAGCGCAACCGGTCTTCGGTCTGGCTGCGATCGAATGAGGCATTCGAAAGAGCGATCGCCACCTGGTTCGCCTCGATGACGCTCGTTTCAACGGGTGAGACGATATGGCCCTTGCCCATGCGGTTCGCCATGTCGGCGATCTCGCGGATGGTGGTGCGGACCTGTCTCGCGACGGCATAGGCGGCCAGCACCGCGACGAGTACGAGCGCGACGCCGCCGATGATGAGGAAACGCCAGGTGCTGAGAATCGAAGCCTGCGCCACCGGCCCCCAGATCACCGTCTTCCAAGACCAGCCGGGAATTTGTGCATAACCGAGAAGCATGTGCGGCAGGATCGACTTATCTTCGAAGACCCCTCGGGAAAAACCAAGCGCCGGCAGGATGCGCGGATCGAAGGGGGTGCCGGGCTTGAGGGCGGCGGGACCTGCGGCAACGACGACGTGGCCGCTTTGGTCGAGAACGGCGGCCGACCAACCGGGGGCAAGACCCTGGGTCGTCACCAGCCGGCCGAGATCACTGGCGTCCTGGGTGATGATGAGGGCGGCGACAGGATCGCCCTCTCTTGGTAAAGTGACGTTGTAGACCCACTCGCCGCTGGTTCTGCCGCGAAAAACATCGGACGCCTCGATTTGGCCGGATTTCATTGCGGCATCGAGGGCGGGGATGTTTGCCGTCTTTCCGAGCGGAGTGCCGAAAGGCCGGCGCGTGTTCAGCAGTTGCTGACCATTGCGGTCGACGGCGAGGACATAGAGCGCATTGTTCCGCAGAGCCGTTTCCGTGCGTTCGTGAAAGGAGGCGAGGTCGCCGTTTTCGAGCTCCGGGGAGCTCGACAGCAGCCGCAACGTCGTCGCCATGTCCTGAAGCTGGCGATCGATGATGCGCGAAAGGGCAAGCGCGTCCTGCGCCGTCTCGCGCTTCAGCGTCGAGCGCTGGTTGTCCTCCAGCTGCAGCAGAAGCAGCGCCACGAAGGCGAAGATCGGCAGCGCAATCGCCACCGCCATGGCGACCAGATAGGTGCCGATCGAAGCTTTAGGAAAAAACAGTGCGACGATCTTCATTTATTGCGCGCCGCCGCTACAAGTCCCGGTATCGCCGCGTCCTTTGTGCGTCCTGAAAGACGCGCGGCGCTGCTGTGCGCGCTGTCCGCAACAGTTTTCGTCTGCGGTCAGGAAAGCAAAGATCCGCATCTCTCGCAAACCGCCCTCAACGTGTTTTCGCATACCCCGATAGCGGGCTATCGAAGCATCCGCATGTTAGGGGGAGCAAAAGCTGGTTGCAACACCGTATCACATGCCATCGAAGACCGCGGCGGGTTTTCCGCCCCTCTTTTCAAAGCGATGCGCCCGCCTTCGTGACGGCGCGCTCCCGCTGTCGGTTGCTGCGCGCGCACCGGGCCGGTCACCGATTAAGCGGTTTGCAGGAGATTTCTTGCAATGCCGAGGTTCTGGGGCATCCGATGTTCCGGCCGCCCCAATTCACATCCTTAGCCGGCTGGAGCGCCGACTCGGGCAAGACCATCGCGGGCCGGCTGGTATTTCGGGTCAAGCCCGACCGCATGGCGATAGGAGCGGGCAGCCTTGGCCTTGTCGCCGCGGCGTTCGTAGACAAGAGCCTGGTTGGCCCAGGATTCGGCGATGTTGCCGTTGAGATCGATCGCGTGATTGAAATCGGCAAACGCGTTGTCGTCGTCATTCAGCGCGATGTAGGAGATGCCGCGGCCATTATAGGGCTCGGGCGAATTCGGCGAGAGCGAGATGGCCTTCGAGAAATCGTCGATGGCCTTGTCTTGCTGATTGCGCTTCTGGTAGATCAGGCCACGATTGTGATAGGCGCGGCCATCCGTCGTGCCGAGCTGGATCGCCTTGCTGAAATCATTGAAAGCTGCATCGTCCTGGCCGGCCATGCGATAGACATTGCCGCGGCCGATATAGGCGACGTCGTAGCTCGGATTGATCTGCAACGCGGCGTTATAGTCGGCAATCGCCTGGGCCTGCTGACCCATGTTGCGATAGACTAGGGCGCGGTTGGCATAGGCCTGGAAGAAGCGCGGATTGATCTGCAGCGCCGTGTTGAAATCGTTCAGCGCCGGACGGAACTGGCCGCCGCGGCCGTAAGCGGAGCCGCGGACATTATAGCCTTCGGGATCCCGGGGGTTGGCGTTGATAACCGCCGTCAGCGAGGCGATGTTCTCTTCCGAACCCTGCGCCTTGTCGATGCGGATCACGGCGTCCGTGGTATTGGTCGTTTCGCAGCCGGCAAGGCCGAACATGGCGGCCAGCGCCATAGCGGGCAGCAATGCGGTTTTCTGCAAGGCGCGGGACGGATTGAAGGTGGTAACAGCCATTCGGGCTCGCTTTCCCCATGCGGCATATCCGATATTGGGATATGCGATCTTCAGCGGCAAACTAAAAAGGCGGCGGCGAACCAATCGCCCCCGCCACAATGCATCTGAAAACGTCGAAAAAACGACGGCAACGCTTAGCGTGCGACCAGGCCTTCGCGCTGGGCGCGCTTGCGGGCCAGCTTGCGAACGCGGCGAACAGCCTCGGCCTTTTCGCGAGCACGCTTCTGCGACGGCTTCTCGTAGTAGTCGCGCATCTTCATTTCGCGGAAAATGCCTTCGCGCTGCATCTTCTTCTTGAGAGCGCGGAGAGCCTGATCGACATTGTTATCGCGGACAAGTACCTGCACGAGAATCACGTTCCTTTGGTTGGTTGATGCCTGAGGCGGCGCAGCGCCAGGGGCAAAAAAATAACGTTCGCGCGGCCGCAGCCTTGCGATTGGTGATGCGGGATAGCAGATCGGGTCGGGGAAGTCCAGACGGATATGGGAGGCAGGCGGAAAAATCACGCCTGCCCGGTATCCTGTCTCGATCGCGCCGACTCCGGCAGGGCTTCATCCAGAGCTGCAATCGCCTCCTTGAGCGCCGTCCTGACCCGAAGGCGGTCGGCAGGCTCGACCCGGCTTATATCCAGATGCAGGTCGAGGCCGGCGAGATGTTCGCTCAGAACGCGGCTCTTATGGTCCGCGCCGAGCGTCAGCCCGTCCACAGCATAGGGCACGATCTCGCGCTGTATGCCCTTCATCGTGATCGGCGGCAGCGGATGGGCATCGACGATCTCGTCGACCAGCGCATAGGTTTCGTAGCTGATGACGATCTCTCCGCCCTGGGCGATCGATTGCAGGCGGGCGGCGAGATTGGCCTCCGCGCCGATGATCGTATAGTCCATGCGGTCGCTGCTGCCGAAATTGCCGACGTTGCAATAACCGCTGTTGATTCCCATGCGCACGACGAAAGGCTCTTCGGTGCCGTTTCTGCGCCATCTGTCCTTCAGTTCGCCGAGACGGCGCTGCATGTCGACGGCCATGCGCAGGCAGGCTTTCGCATCCTCCTCCGGGCCCTTCGTTTCCGGGTCGCCGAAGAAGACCAGCATGGCGTCGCCGATGAACTTGTCCACCGTGCCCCCATGGGCGAGTGCAATGTTCGACATTTCGGTCAGATATTCGTTGAGCATCTCCGTCAGCGCTTCCGGCTGCAGCCGCTCGGTGGTCGCGGTGAAATCCTTGATGTCGGAGAAGAAGATCGTCAGGCGCTTGCGCTCGGTATGGACCACCACGTCCTTCTGCCCGCTGAAAATGCTCTTGTAGATCTGCGGCGAGAGGTAGCGTGAAATCTTCAGCGAGACGCTGGCGAGGAATTCGTTGGCAGCTTCCAGGTCCTGGTTGGCGTTATGGATCGCGCGCGCCTGCTGTCGCTGCAGCAGAATGAAGCTGAGGCCGATGATGGCGACAAACAGAAAATAGCAGAGCAGGTATTTGAAGGCGAAGACGTTGCTCGCATAGGGTTGCCGGATGATCACTTCCTGAATGCCGCGCACATCGCCCACCTTCCAATCGGTCTTCGGGCTTTCCGGGTGGCTGTTGTGGCAGGCAACGCAGGCCTGGCCCATGACGACAGGGGTGATGAACCGCAGGGTATCGGTCAGTCCGACACGGGTGAGGTCGTTCAGCGTCTGTTGTGGATTGGCTCGCAGCGCCGCGAGCGCTTGTCTCTCGAAGTCATCGAGCTCGTGGGATGCTCGGCTCTTGAACGGCAGATCGGAGACGAAACGGTAGGTAATATTGGCCTGCTGTTCCTTGATGACGTCGCCGAGCTCCAGCGAAAGTGTTGCCGGCAGCGGGATGGCGCCTGGAATGTTGGCGTAGTTGTGGGAGACGACCGTGCCGGCGGTCGCACCGCTGGCATGCGCGGCCAAAACCCGTCCGACGACGTTCGCCGAATAATAGGAGCGAATGCTCGAGATCAGCGAACTCATATCACGCGCCTGTCGCCGCAAGGTATTTCCCGAGAGATCGCTGATGTCGAGCCAGACGGCAAGCGGCAGTCCTGCAAGCATCGCCAGCACGACGACTATCAGCCAATAGCCGCTGCGGCGCACGGCGGTTTCGGAAATCACGGGAGCCCCTCACTCTTCCATCTAAAAGCATTCGCGCTTCGCGCCGTTACAAGAACATTTCACCGCGCGCCCGGCAAGATCGAAGCCATGCCGTCCAAGCAAAAGCGTGGCCGAACTGACGGCGTCGCCGAATTTGAAGGCGCCGTTGCGCCGACCGGCGGGAAGCGAGAGGCTGGAAAGCGAAAAGAAGCGCCGCAAGCGCATGGGCGAATGGCGTTCGGATAGAAAGCGGCGTAGCCTGTCGGTCGGCAGGGGGACACCGGTTGGGATGATGACGCGCGTGCAGCAAATCGGTGTCGTTATCGGCCTGGTGATCGTGGCTGCCCTGACGATGCTGCGGGCAGACGATCCCGGGATCTTCAAGCTGATCCGGGGCGTGACCTTCGACGAGTATCAGCGCCTGCTTCCGAGAACATTCGAACCCATGCCGGTCCGCGTGATCGATATCGACGAGGCGTCGTTGCGTGAATTCGGTCAATGGCCGTGGCCACGGGATCGGTTGGCTCTGCTGGTGGACCGGCTTTCTGACATGGGCGCGGCGGCCATCGCCTTCGATGTCCTCTTTTCGGAGCCGGACCGGCTGTCGCCGCGCAACGTGGTGCGCGAGGTCGCGGGGGTTGATCCATCGCTGGCCGAGAAGTTTCCCGACAATGACGAGATCTTTGCCCGCTCGATCTCCGGCAAACCCGTCGTGCTCGGCTTCGGGCTTTCCAACGAGGGCGGTTACCGGCCCCCTGTCAAGGCGGGCTTTGCTTTCACCGGGGAAAGCCCCGTCTCGGCTCCGCCCTACCTCGCCGCATCGACGCCGCTCAGGCCGCAATTGGAAGCCAATGCTGCAGGGCTCGGCCACATCAGCCTCAATCCCGGCAATCCTTCGCCGGTGGTGCGGGCGGTGCCGTTGTTCCTGACCGACGGCGTGCAGCTCTATCCCAATCTCGCGGTCGAGGCGCTGCGCGTCGCGCAGGGTGTATCGACGTATGTATTGGCCGGCGCGCCCGATCGCGCCGGCGTGATGGCATCGGCAAAGATCGGCGATTTCGTCGTGCCGCTGACGGCGGCGGGCGAATTCTGGCTCTATGTCAGCCCCGACCGGGCCGAGCGCTATATCTCCGCCCGCAAGGTGCTCGCCGCCGGAGGCGCCTCTCCCGATATCTCTGCCGCCATTGACGGAAGCATCGTCTTCGTCGGCACCTCGGCGGCAGGCCTGCAGGACATCCGTGTCACGGCGCTCGGCGAGAATGTTCCCGGCGTTTCGATGCATGCGCAGGCCGTCGAACAAATTCTCTCCGGCCGTTTCCTGTCGCGGCCCGATTGGGCGGACGGGCTGGAAATCCTCACGATCGCGGTGCTCGGATGCCTGCTCGTCGTGGTGACAACCTTCGTCAGTCCAGCCGTCGCATTGGTCTGCGGCCTGCTCATTACCGCAATGGCGCTCGTGGCCTCCTGGTTCTCCTTCCTCTATGCGGGGCTTCTTCTCGATCCGTTGGCTCCGATCATCAGCGGATCGATCACCCATTTTGCGGCAACCTCGTTCCGCATTCTGGTGATCGACCGAGAAAGGCGCGAGGTGCGGCGCGCCTTCGGACATTATCTTTCTCCGTCACTGCTCCATCGCATCGAGCATAACCGCGATGCCTTGCGCCTCGGTGGAGATGACCGGGAGCTGACGGTGATGTTCGTGGACGTCAGGAACTTCACCGAGATCAGCGAACGGCTGGCGCCGACTGATGTCGTTGCCTTCCTGAATACATTGCTCGACGCGCTGAGCCGTCATGTCGTGGCTAACGAAGGTACTCTTGATAAGTTTATCGGCGATTCGATCATGGCATTCTGGAATGCGCCGGTTGATGTTGCGGATCACGAAATCAAGGCGGTTCGCACGGCGCTCGCCATGCGCGAGACACTCGCCGAACTGAACGCCAGCGACGCCTTCGGCTTCGGACCCGATCAGGAGGTCGGCATCGGCATCGGCATCCATACCGGCGTTGCTTGCGTCGGCAATATGGGCGCCAAGACCCGCTTCAACTATTCGGCGGTCGGAGATGCGGTCAACGTCGCAGCTCGCATCGAGTCGTCCTGCAAGGAGATAGGCTTCGATATCCTCATCTCCGACAGCACGGCACGCTCAGTGCAGGGAATGGCGGTGATCGAGGCCGGCGCCCTCTCGCTCAAGGGAAAGAGCAGCCGGACGCAGATTCTTGCGGTCATCGGCGATGAACGCGTCGCAGCGTCCCAGGAATTCGCCGCGCTCGAGGTCCTTCACAAGCAACTTATGCAGGCCCTGCAATCGCATTCGCGGAACAGCCGGAAGCTTATCGGCGCGGCAAAGCACAGTGCTGCGCACGTGCTCGGCGGTCTGACCGAATTCTACCAGCGTATATCGGGCAGGACCGATCATTTTCGCGAAGTGCCGGAGGCGGTCGAAAAAAGCGCCGCCGACTGACTGGCCTCAGCGACCGCGATTGAAATCGCGGCCCCTGTGGTGGTTCCGATCGTTGTCATGATCATCATCACGATCGCCATCTCCATCATGGTGGTGGTCGTGCTCTCGATGATCCAGGCCGTGATTTCCCGGCTTGCCGTCGTCGTCGTGCCGGCCATGGCCTTCATGCTTATCGGGTCTATCCGGCTTATCATGATGAGGCTTGTCGTGGTGCGGCTTGTCGTGGTGCGGCATGTCGTGGTGCGGCATGTCGGGCCTGTGCGGTCGCTCCTTTTGCGGCTCGGCCTGTCTCTGTGGCGGATCCTGCCTTTGCGGAGCGGGTGCAACTGCCGGCGGCGGCCGGTTTCGATCGCTCCTTTCCGGCAACAGCGAAGCCATGTTGCATCCGCCGAGCATGCCGAGGCCACCCGAAAGCCGCTGGTTACCGGAGAGGAAGGGCAGGGCGCGCTGGTTTCCAAGGCTCTGGAGGACGTCACGATCCACCCGGCGGGCTGACGTCATATCGCCATTCGGCTTGGCCACGACGCAGTCGCAGCGTTGCTGTAGCTGCCGGCAGCCGCCGGAGCCGCAGAAGCGGGCCGCGCCGTTCAAGAGGACGACGGCGGTGGTGCCGTCTGGGCCGACATAAAAATCGAATGCGGTGCCGCGCACGCCGATCGTGCCTGCCGGAGTCAGGATTTGATAGGCCGAGGATTTGGAATTGCCGCTGACCCAGCGGAAGGTCCCCTTGGCGGCCTTGATGGTGAGTTGCCTGACAGATTGAGAATCGTCGAAAACATATCTGTCGATGACGACGGAGGAACCCCAGCCGACCGCAAGCTTGGTGCCGTCCCTAAATACAAACTGGCCGAGCCCCGACTGCGATGTCTTGATGCGTTCGTCGCGATGAACGCTTGTATTGACTTCGATGGGGCCGGCTTGTCCCGTTACCTCGGTCTTGATGACGACAGCCTGGCCGACCGGCTCGGCGGCAGCAGCCAGCCCGACGCCGCAAAGCGTAAGAAATAGCGCCTGGAATAATAAAAGCCGCCCCCGCATGCACATGATACACCAATCCCGGCAAGGGGGAAAAATTAACATCTCGGCAACTTCTTGTCTGTTCGCCCTCTTGGGTTAGGGGCAGCCCTGCCGCCAGCTGGAAGCGCGGACCTTCGCAAGATCCTGCAGGATGATATTCGTTTGGGTTTGGGAAGCGGCGCTTGACACCATCGGAAATTGCGCAGTTTTCGACACGATGTCGTTCAGTGTCAAAAGCGAAGCTCTCGCGCGTCGCAAAAGAGCCGTTGTGCCGCAATTGGATTTGCGATTTGTATGGGCGCGAGAACAGCCCTTGCCCGAAGGAGAAGAAGGCGGATGCGGAAATATTCGGTTTTTGCCGTGGCGCGGGAGGCCCTTCGCGGCCACAGAGGTTGGGAGAAGCAGTGGACTTCGCCGGAACCGCGCGCCGAGTACGACGTCGTTATCATCGGCGCTGGCGGACATGGCTTGGGAGCCGCCTATTATCTTGCCAAGGAACACGGCATCACCAATGTGGCGGTGATCGAGAAGGGCTGGCTCGGCGGCGGCAATACCGGGCGCAATACCACCATCATCCGTTCGAATTATCTCTATGAAGAGAGCATGCACATTTACGAGCATTCGATGAAGCTCTGGGAAGGGCTTTCACAGGAGCTCAATTACAATGTGATGTATTCGCCGCGCGGCGTGATGATGCTTTCGCACAATATTCACGACCAGCAGTCGTTCAAGCGACACATCCACGCCAACCGGCTCTACGGCATCGACAATGAATGGCTGACGCCGGAGCAGGCGAAGGCCTATTGTCCGCCGCTCGACATCTCTGCCAGCGCGCGCTATCCGATCAATGGTGCGGCGCTGCAGCGCCGCGGCGGCACGGCGCGGCACGATGCGGTAGCCTGGGGATATGCGCGGGCAGCCTCCGATCGAGGCGTGCACATCATCCAGAACTGCGAAGTGACCGGCATCCGGCGCGGTCCGGACGGACGGGTGACAGGGGTCGAGACCTCGCGCGGCTTCATCGGCGCCAGAAAGGTCGGCGTATCGGCCGCGGGCCATACATCGACAATCATGAAGATGGCGGATGTGCGCGTGCCGCTACAGTCGAGCCCACTGCAGGCGCTGGTTTCCGAACCGTTGAAGCCGATCTTCCCCTGCGTCGTCATGTCGAACACGGTGCATGCCTATATCTCGCAGTCCGACAAGGGCGAGCTCGTCATCGGCGCCGGCACCGACCAGTATAATTCCTATTCCCAGACCGGCGGGTTGCAGATCATCACGCATACGCTCGACGCCATCTGCGAACTCTTCCCGATGTTCCGGCGCGTCAAGATGATGCGGCAATGGGGCGGCATCGTCGACAATACGCCGGACCGTTCGGCGATCCAGTCGAAGACGCCGGTTCCGGGGCTTTACGTCAATTGCGGCTGGGGCACCGGCGGCTTCAAGGCGACGCCAGGCTCGGCCAACCTCTTTGCGCATCTGATCGCCCGCGATGAAGCGCACAAGTTCAATGCCGGCCTTACGCTGGAACGCTTCCGCAGCGGCCGGCTGATCGATGAAGCGGCGGCTGCGGCGGTGGCGCACTGATGATGAACGTGTTCGCTCAGATGCTCGCTTCTTTCGTTATTCACGCCCTCGTCCGCCTTGAAAGCACCTTCTCCCTGCTGGGGAGAAGGGGAGGAGAAGGAAAACTCACATGCTGCTGATCCATTGCCCTTATTGTCAGGAAGAGCGTTCCGAGCTCGAATTCCGCGGCGCGGGTGACGCGCATATCGTGCGGCCGGCCGATATCGCCTCGATCTCGGACGAGGAATTCGAAGAGTATTTCTTTCTGCGCGACAACCCGAAGGGGCTGATCTTCGAGCGCTGGCGGCATATTCACGGCTGCGGCCGCTTCTTCAACGCGGCGCGTGATACGGTGAGCGACAAGTTCATCATGACCTATAAGGCAGGCGAGCCGAAGCCGCGGATCGGTGCCGAGGCCGAACAGCACGGGCCTGTCGAGACCTATGAAGCCGTGGAAGGAGAGGCGCAATGAGCGGCGCAAATCGTATCGCCGGCAAGGGGCGTCTGACGCCTGCAAAGACCGCGCGCTTCAGCTTCGACGGCACGAGCTATACCGCGCTCGAAGGCGATACCGTCGCCTCGGCGCTGATCGCCAACGGCATTCATCTTGTCGGCCGTTCGTTCAAATACCACCGGGCCCGCGGTATTCTGTCCGCAGGGGCCGAGGAGCCGAACGCACTGATTGACGTCGCCCGCGACAAGGCGCGCAAGCAGCCGAACGTGCGCGCCACGGTGCAGGAAATCTTCGACGGCATGATCGTCCAGTCGCAGAACCGCTGGCCCTTGCTGGCCTTCGATGTCGGTGCGGTCAACAATCTGATGTCGCCGTTCTTCGCCGCCGGCTTCTACTACAAGACCTTCATGTGGCCGCGCTCCGCCTGGAAACACGTCTACGAGCCGTTCATTCGCCGCGCTGCCGGTCTCGGCGTCGCGCCGACGGAGGAGGATCCGGACCATTATGCCAGCCGCTACGTCCATTGCGACGTGCTGGTGGTCGGCGCCGGTGTTGCCGGGCTTTCGGCCGCGCTGGCCGCGGCCGAGACCGGCGCGAAGGTGATCCTTTGCGACGAGCAGGCGGAAGCCGGCGGTGCGCTGCGCTACGATGCCGGCGTCAGGATCGACGGACAGGATGGTTACGCCTGGGCGCAGAAAACCGTGGCGCGGTTGAAGGCGATGGACAATGTCGAAGTGCTCATCCGCACGACCGCCTTCGGCTACTACAACCACAATTTCGTCGGCCTTGCCGAACGCGTCACCGATCATATCGCCAAACCATCGAGCGATCTGCCGCGCGAGCGGCTGTGGCAGGTCCGCGCCAAGCGGGTGATCCTCGCCAACGGCGCGATCGAGCGGCATATGGTATTTCCGAACAACGACCGGCCCGGCATCATGCTGGCTTCGGCGGGGCGGATGTATCTCAATCATTACGGCGTTGCTGTCGGAAGCAATGTCGGCATCTACACTGCGCATGACTCCGCCTATGAGGCGGCCTTCGATCTGAAACGGGCCGGCGTTTCGATCGCCGCCATCGTCGATTGCAGGCAGGCGCCGGGAGCTGCGGTGCTGGCAGAGGCGCGTTCGCTCGGCATCGATGTTCTCACAGGCCAGTCGGTCGTCAACACGGCAGGGCGGCTGCGCATCTCATCGATGACGGTGGCGCGCAACGGCGGCGGCTCGCCACGCAAGATCGCGGTCGATGCGCTTCTGGTTTCGGCCGGCTGGACACCATCCGTGCATCTGTTCTCGCAGTCGCGCGGCAAGGTGGCCTTCGATGCGGAAAGCCAGCGCTTCCTGCCCGGCACCTATGCGCAGGATTGCCTGTCGGTCGGCGCCTGCAACGGCACCGACGACTTGCAGCGGACGGTCGAGGAATCGCTTGCCGCCGGCGAACTGATGGCGCAGGCCGCCGGCAAGAGCGGCGGCGGGAAAATCACGATCTCGGCCGAGCAGCCCTATGACTGGACGGGCGGGATGATCGGCGCCGCCGAAGGCGCCGGGCCGAAGACGAACGCCAAGGCCTTCATCGATTTCCAGCACGATGTCTGCGCCAAGGATATCCGCCTTGCCGTGCGCGAAGGCATGCACTCGATCGAGCATATCAAGCGGTTCACGACCAATGGCATGGCCTCGGACCAGGGCAAGCTTTCCAACATGCATGGCCTGGCGATTGCCGCGGAAATGCTCGGCAAGGAAATCCCGCGGGTCGGTCTCACCACCTTCCGCGCGCCCTACACGCCGGTGACCTATGGTACGCTGATCGGCCATTCGCGCGGAAAGCTGTTCGATCCGACGCGCAAGACGCCGCTGCACGGCTGGGAAGAAGCGCATGGCGCTGTTTTCGAGGATGTCGGCAACTGGAAGCGCGCCTGGTTCTATCCGCGCTCGGGCGAGACCATGCATCAGGCGGTTGCGCGCGAGTGCCGGACGGCCCGCGAGTCGGCAGGCATCTTCGACGCCTCGACGCTCGGCAAGATCGAGGTGGTGGGCCCGGACGCGGCGAAATTCCTCAATCTCATCTACACCAATGCCTGGGACACGCTGAAGCCCGGCAAGGCTCGCTATGGCATCATGACGCGTGAGGACGGCTTCGTTTATGACGACGGAGTCGTCGGTCGCCTGGCTGAGGATCGGTTCCATGTGACGACGACAACAGGCGGTGCGCCGCGGGTTCTCCACCATATGGAGGATTACCTGCAGACGGAATTCCCGGATCTGAAGGTGTGGCTGACCTCGGTGACCGAACAATGGGCTGTCATCGCCGTGCAGGGGCCGAAGGCGCGCGCGATCGTCGAGCCTCTCGTCGAAGGGGTGGATCTTTCGAATGAGGGCTTCCCGCATATGAGCGTTGCCGAGTGCACGGTCTGCGGCGTACCGGCGCGGCTCTTCCGCGTGTCCTTCACCGGTGAAATCGGTTTCGAAATCAACGTGCCGGCCGATTACGGCCAGTCGGTGCTCGAGGCGGTCTGGGCTAATGCCGAACCGCTCGGCGCCTGCGTCTACGGCACGGAGACGATGCACGTTCTGCGCGCCGAGAAGGGCTATATCATCGTCGGCCAGGATACGGACGGGACCGTGACCCCTGACGATGCGGGCGTTGCCTGGGCCGTTTCGAAGAAGAAGAAGGACTTCGTCGGCATTCGCGGGCTGCAGCGGCCGGACCTCGTCAAGGAGGGGCGCAAGCAGCTCGTCGGCCTTGTCACCAAGGATCCGAAGCTGGTGCTCGAAGAAGGCGCGCAGGTCGTCGCGAGCCCGAACGAGCCGAAGCCGATGACGATGCTCGGCCACGTCACATCGGCCTATTGGTCGGAAAATTGCGGCAGGTCGATCGCCTTCGCGCTGGTCGCCGGCGGCCGGGCGCGAATGGGCGAGACGCTTTATGTGCCGATGCCGGACCGGACAATCGCTGTCGAAGTGACGGACCTGGTGTTCTTTGACAAGGAAGGAGGCCGCATTCATGGCTGATGTCGCAATTCGCAAACCGGCGTTGGCCGGCCGTCTCGGCGGCTCCGCCACCGTGCGTCTGGCCGTCGCACCGCCTGCAAGCCGAGTGGCGCTGCGCGCGCCCGCAGGGTCGCTCAAAGCACTTTCTTTGGCTCTCGGCCTGTCTGTGCCGACCGCTCCGAAAACGTCCGGCCGCGCCGGTGCGCGCTCGGCGCTCTGGATCGGACCGGACGAGTGGCTGTTGATCGACGAAGCGGGCGGCGATCTGATGGCGGCATGTTCCAGCGCCGGCGCGCTGCATTCCGCGACAGACGTTTCCCACCGCAACGTGGGGGTCATCGTTTCTGGGCCGGGTGCGGAGGCCACGCTTGCGGCCGGCTGCCCGCAGGATCTGTCGCTGTCTTCCTTTCCGGTCGGCGCCGCCTCGCGGACCGTTTTCGGCAAGGCAGAGATCGTGCTTTTTCGCACGGAAGAAGACACGTTCCGGGTGGAGTGCTGGCGGTCGTTTTCCGATTACGTCTTCGGGCTCTTGGCCGAGGCGGCGGAAGATGCCGGCCATTGAGGCTTTAAGGCCGGTTGCTTAAGAACCAGATGAAATTTTCAGGGCCGCAACTGACCGTTGCGGCCCATTTCGTACCAATGTGTGGCATCCGTGATGGATGCGGGGAAGCCGTCGTCAATCCGAGCGGGTAGGAAAGCGGCTCTTGCCTACGCGTCTTCCGGGCGGTCCTTCGGATCGAACTGGATGATGGTGATCCATTTTGCCGTCAGCGCCGGCTTCTTCTCGTTTTCGATTTCGATCGTCACGTCGTAGGTGGTCATCAGCATGCCGCCGCCGCGGAAGCGGGCGTCGGAGAGCAGGAAGCGGCCGCGCACCCGGGCGCCGCTCTTGACCGGCGTCATGAAGCGGACGCGGTCGAAGCCGTAGTTGATGCCCATGGTCTGCTCGCGCACTTTCGGCAGGCAATTGTAGTTCATCGCCGACAGCAGGGACAGCGTCAGGAAACCATGGGCAATGGTGCCGCCGAAGGGGCTTTCGGATGCCGCGCGCTCGGGATCGACATGAATGAACTGATGGTCGTCGGTCGCCCCCGCAAAGGCGTCGATCATTGTCTGGTCGACGGTGATCCAATCCGAAAGACCCGTTTCCATGCCGATCAATCCCCGCACGTCGGAGAGTGAAATTTCCGTGACCATGAATTCCTCGTGAGAAAAGCCGCCGGGCAAAGCCTTATCGTGCATTTATGACGATTTCGACAAGGATTTGCATGAGTGGGGGAAGGCGGTCATTTTTCTACGAAAAAGGCGACCGAGCGTGGCTCGATGGTCACGCGGGCGTCGGCCTTCTTCGCTCCCTCCGGCGTCAGTTGGCGCCAGCCCGGCTCGTTTTCCGACGGAAGCGTAAAGAGCTGGCGACTCTCCGAGCGATTGAAAAGCACGGCAAGCCGGGTTTTTCTGCCGCGCGAGGCGCGGTCGCCGGTGCCGAGCAGCATGCCGAGGGTCGAGAGCGACTGCGTCTCCCATTCGGCAACGGTCATCGGTTCGCCGGAGAGCGAGATCCATTCGACATCGCCATTGCCGGAGAGGAAACCTGTTTCGGAAAAAACAGTGAAGCGGCGGCGCAATCCTGCGACGAAAGCGGTATGGGCGATAAGATCCTCGTTCAGCGCCTTCCAGTCCAGCCAGGTGATCTCATTGTCCTGGCAATAGGCATTGTTGTTGCCGTGCTGGCTGCGGCCGCCCTCGTCACCCGCCGTCAGCATGATGCTGCCGCGACTGGCAAAGAGCGTTGATATCAGGGCCATCACGTCATTGATCCGGCGCTTGCGAATGGTGGGATAGAGGGTCTCGCCCTCGACGCCATTGTTCCAGGAATGGTTCTCGTTGTGGCCGTCCCGATTGTGCTCGCCGTTGGCGTCATTGTGCTTGCCGGCATAGGAGACGAGGTCGATCAGCGTGAAGCCGTCATGGGCGGCGAGGAAATTGACGCTGCGCGTCCCTTTGCCGTCATTGCGGGAGAAGATGTCGGAGGAACCGGCAAGCGCCGTTGCGAGCGAGCCGGTCTTCCAATGGTCGCCACGCCAGTAGCAGCGCAGATCGTCGCGAACCCTGTCGTTCCATTCGAGGAAGGGGCTGGGGAAATTGCCGATCTGGTAACCACCCGGGCCGATATCCCAGGGTTCGGCGATCATGATGCGGTCGGCGAGCACATCATCGGCGAGGATCGCGGCGAGCGTTCCCCCATCGCGCTCGAAGCCGCTCGCGGTGCGGCCCAGCACCGGGGCGAGATCGAAGCGGAAACCATCGACGCCGGCGTTGAGCACGAAATGGCGCAGGCTGTCGATGACGAGGCGCCTGACCTCGGGATGGTCGCAGGCGATCGTGTTGCCGGTGCCGGTATCATTGATGAGTTCGCCGGGGCTGTTTGGGGCGTGGCGGTAATAAGACAAGTTGTCGAGGCCGCGCAGCGACAGCGTCGCGCCATAACGATCGCTCTCGCCGGTATGGTTGAAGACGAGATCGAGGATGACGGCGATGCCTTCGACGTGGAGCGCGGCAACGGTCTTGCGCAGTTCGGCCATGCCGCCGGGGACAATTCGCGGATCGAGCGCCATCAAACCGACGGGGTTGTAGCCCCAGCCGTTGGTGAGACCGAGCGGCGGCAAGTGGCGCTCATCGATCCAGGCGGTGATCGGCATCAGTTCGACGGCATCGACCCCGATCCGCTTCAGATGCGCGATCACCGATGGATGGGCAAGGGCTGCGACGGTACCGCGCTCGGCCTCCGGCACATCAGGGTGAAGAATGGTGAAAGGCCGCACCGCCACTTCATAGATAAAACCGCCCGGTTTGAAGAGCGGCTTGCCGATTGCGGCTGGGGTATCGGTGGTGACGATCGCCTTCGGCATCAGGTCCTGGCTGTCCTCGCCATAGAGGCCGAGGCGGGGATCGTAGCGGAACGGCCGGTCGATTTCCTTGGCGTAGGGATCGATCAGCAGTTTGGACGGGTCGAACCAGAGGCCGTTGTCGGGCGCATAGATGCCGTCGGCGCGATAGCCGTAACGAGCGCCTTGCCCGAGGCCGTCGACGAACAGGCGATGGGTATGGTTGCCATCGCGGGCCATCGGCAGGCGCGCGAATTCCCGGTTGCCGTCATTTTCGAAGAGGCAGAGTTCGATCTGCGCGGCATGATGCGACCACACGGCAAATTCGACGCCGGTCTCGAAGACGATCGCGCCCCGCGCCGAATTGCTGTCCCGCATGTCCCCCCCGGATCAGGTGATCACGGTTGGCTCATCGCGTCCCGTGCGCACACCAATGCTGGCAATGCTTTCGGCGGCCGCAATCAAGTCGGCGAGCGCTTCCTGCGTTTCGATGTTGTGACGAGTCGAATCCGGCTCGTAGCGCTCGATATAGACGCGCAAGGTTGCGCCAGACGTGCCGGTGCCCGACAGGCGGAAGACGACGCGGGAGCCGCCTTCGAAGAGCACGCGGATGCCCTGATGCTCGCTGACCGATTTGTCGATCGGATCATGATAGGCGAAATCATCGGCCTTCTCGACCTTCAAGCTGCCGAAGCTCTTGCCGGGCAGGGTGGAGAGCTGGCTGCGGAGATTGTCCATCAAGTCGTTCGCCGCGCTGGTGTCCAGGCCTTCATAGTCGTGGCGCGAGTAATAGTTGCGGCCGTAGGTCTGCCAGTGCTGAGTGACGATGTCGGCGACGCTCTCGCCGCGCACGGCAAGGATGTTCAGCCACAGCAGCACGGCCCAGAGGCCATCCTTCTCACGGACATGATTGGAACCGGTGCCGGAGCTTTCTTCACCGCAGATCGTCGCCATGCCGGCGTCGAGCAGGTTGCCGAAGAACTTCCAGCCGGTCGGCGTCTCATACATGCCGATGCCGCGTTTTTCGGCAACGCGGTCGGCCGCGCCCGATGTCGGCATCGACCGGGCGATGCCGGCGAGGCCGCCGGAATAGCCGGGGGCGAGATTGGCGTTGGCGGCAAGGATCGCCAGACTATCGGAGGGGGTGACGAAGATGCCCCGGCCGATAATGAGGTTGCGGTCGCCGTCACCGTCGGACGCGGCGCCGAAATCGGGCGCGTCCTCTCCCATCATCTCATCGAAGAGTTCCTTGCAGTGAACCGGGTTCGGATCGGGATGATGACCGCCGAAATCCGGCAGCGGCATGAAGTTGCGAACCGAACCCAAGGGAGCGCCGAGGCGATTTTCGAAGATCTCCTTGGCGTAGGGGCCGGTGACGGCGCTCATGCCATCGAAAGCGATGCGGAAACCGAGGCTGATCAGATTGCGGATGGCGCCGAAATCGAACAGTTCTTCCATCAGCGCGGCATAGTCCTCGACCGGGTCGATAACCGAGAGGATCATGCCGCCGGGAAGCTCGTCCTTGCCTATGCGGTCGAGATTGACGTCGGCGAAATCGGCGATCTTGTAGCTGTCGATCGTCTTGGAGCGCGCATAGATCGCGTCGGTGATCTTCTCCGGCGCCGGGCCGCCATTGTTGATGTTGTATTTGATGCCGAAGTCTTCGGTCGGCCCGCCGGGATTGTGGCTGGCCGACAGAATGATGCCGCCGAAGGCCTTGTACTTGCGGATGATGTGGGACGCGGCCGGCGTCGACAGAATGCCGCCCTTGCCGACCATGACCTTGCCGAAACCGTTGGCGGCGGCCATCTTGATCGCCTTCTGGATGACTTCGCGATTGTAGTAACGTCCGTCACCGCCGATGACGAGGCACTTGCCCTGATAGCCTTCCAGCGAATCGAAGATCGACTGGATGAAATTCTCCGCATAGTTCGGCTGCTGGAAGACCGGAACCTTCTTACGCAGACCCGACGTGCCGGGTTTCTGGTCCAGATAGGGCGTGGTGGGTACGGACTTGATCATTTTAGGTCACATGCCTTTCGAGACGAGGCTTGAATAGAGGGCAGCGTAGCGTTCGGCGCTCTTCTCCCAGGAGACATCCGATTTCATGCCTTGCTTTTGCAATTGGGTCCAGAGTTTTCGGTCCGCGTAAAAATGCATCGCACGGCGGATTGCCTGTAGCATGCCCGTTTCGGTCACGGGTGAGAATTGTATGCCGGTTGCCACTTTCGCCGCAAGTGCGGCGTGATTGGCGTCGATCACCGTGTCATTCAGCCCGCCGGTGCGCGCGACGATCGGCACGCAGCCATAACGCAGGGCGTAAAGCTGGGTCAGGCCGCAGGGCTCGAAGCGCGACGGGATGATGATCGCGTCGCAGCCGGCCTGCATCAGATGCGACATCGGCTCGTTATAGCCGATCGAGACACCGATCCGGCCGGGATGACGGCTGGCGGAGGCAAGCAGCGCGCCTTCAAGTGCGGCTTCGCCGGAACCGAGCACGACGAGCTTGCCGCCCATGGCGACGATCTGGTCGGCGACGTTGGCGACGATATCCATGCCCTTCTGCCAGGTGAGGCGGCTGATGACGCAGAAGATCGGCGCATCGTCATTGTCGAGGTGGAAGAACTCGGCGATCGAGCGGCGGTTTTCCTCACGGCTCTTCAGCGTTGTCGGGCCATAATGGGTGTGGACGACGGGATCGGTCGCCGGGTTCCAGACATCGGTGTCGATGCCGTTGACGATTCCATGCAAATCGTCGATGCGGGTGGCGATGACGCCTTCGAGCCCCATGCCGAATTCCGGCGTCAGGATTTCGTCGGCATAGGTCGGGCTGACGGTCGTGACCGCATGTGCGGTCTGCAGGCCGCCCTTGAGGAAGCCGACCGTGCCGTAATATTCGATGCCATCGACGGCGAAGGCATGATCGGGCAGGCGCAGGCCGGGAAAAATCTCGGAACCGAACTGGCCCTGGAAGGCAATGTTGTGAATGGTCAGCACGCTCGGCAGTTCCGGGGTTGGATAATAGCGCATGTAGACGGATGTCAGCGCCGCCTGCCAATCGTGCGTGTGGACGAGATCCGGCCGCCAGCCGGGCAGCAGACCGGCGGCGATCTCGGAAGCGGCGAGCGACAGGGCGGCGAAACGGCGCCAATTGTCGGGATAATCCTTGCCAAGCGGATCAAGATAGGGACCGCCCGGCCGGTCGTAATAAGCGGGCGCGTCGAGGACGAGCAGATCGAGGCCCTCGTGTTCAGCCTCGAGCACGGTCGCTCGCTCACCGAGCAGGTCCGCGAATTCGAGCCTGACGACAGGGTCGCGAATGACCTTCATGACGGCGGGGTAGCCGGGCAGGAGGGTCTTGGTCTCGACCCCGAAGTCTTTCAGAGTAATGGGCAGGGCGCCGGACACATCGGCCAAGCCCCCTGTCTTGATCAGAGGGAAGACTTCGGACGAAACCGAAAGAACTTTCATAAGTCAAATATCCAGCTTGTCGATCATCGGCTGAGTGATCAGGCAGATGCCGCTTTCCGTCCGTCGGAAGCGCTTGGTGTCGAGCTCGGGATCCTCGCCGACCACAAGACCCTCCGGAATGACGACGCCATGGTCGATCACCACGTTCTTGAGCTGGGCGCGCCGTCCGATCTTCACATTCGGCAGGATGACCGCTCCCTCCAGCTTGGAAAAGGAATTGGCCCTGACGCCGGTGAAGAGCAGGCTCTTGTTGAGGCTGGCGCCTGAGATGATGCAGTCGCCCGAGACGACGGAGGACGTGGCCGATCCGCGGCGGTCGTCGTCGTCATGGACGAACTTCGCCGGCGGCGTGATCTCGGCATAGGTCCAGATCGGCCAGGACTTATCGTAGATATCGAGTTCCGGGACGATGGCCGTCAGGTCGATATTGGCCTGCCAGTACGCGTCGATCGTGCCGACGTCGCGCCAGTAGGGCTCGTGCTCGAAATCGGAACGGACGCAGGACTTGGCGAAACGGTGGGCGACCGCCTTCCCGTTTTTGACGATATAGGGGATGATATCCTTGCCGAAATCGCGGCTCGAGGTCGGGTCGGCGGCGTCGCGGCGCAGCGCATCGAGCAGGAACTTGGTGTGGAAGACGTAGATGCCCATCGAGGCGAGCGCGAAATCCGGCTTGTCGGGAATGCCGGGCGGATCGGCCGGCTTTTCGATGAAAGCGAAGATCTCATCCTTTTCGTTGACATGCATGACGCCGAAGCCGGTCGCTTCCATGCGCGGCACTTCCAGGCAGCCGATCGTCACGTCCGCGCCGGAATCGACATGCTGCTGGAGCATGTATTCATAGTCCATCTTGTAAACATGGTCGCCGGCGAGAATGACCATGTACTCGACGCCGTAATCCTCGATAATATCGATGTTCTGATAAACGGCGTCGGCAGTGCCTTCATACCACTGCGTTTCAGAGACGCGCTGCGAGGCAGGCAGGATGTCGAAACTTTCGTTTCTTTCCGGACGGAAGAAGTTCCAGCCGCGTTGCATGTGACGGATCAGCGAATGCGCCTTGTACTGCGTCGCGACGCCGATGCGGCGAATGCCTGAATTCAGCGCGTTCGACAGGGCGAAATCGATGATGCGGGCCTTGCCGCCGAAATAGACAGCGGGCTTGGCGCGTCGGTCGGTGAGTTCCTTAAGACGGCTCCCCCTGCCGCCCGCCAGAACATAGGCCATTGCATCGCGGGCAAGTGGCTGAATACGCTTCTCTACCATTTTCTCCTCCCACCAGTCTTAATTTTCAGGTTCAAGCATGATTGTCGCCAAGGGCGGCAGCGTGATCGAGCAGGTGATATTGCCGCCGGCATCGACGGCCTGCACGCGCCCGCCATTGCCCTTGCCGCTGCCGCCATAGATGTCGGCATCGGTATTCAGAATCTCCCGCCAGCGGCCTGCGGAAGGCAGGCGTAACAAGTAGTTCTCGCGGTAGACGGGCGTAAAGTTGGTTATGATGACGATCGGCTTCTGGCCCGGCGCCTTGCGCTGCCAGGCGAAGACGGAATTCTCGCTGTCGTCGGCAATCAGCCATTCGAAGCCTTCGCCCTCGCAGTCACGCTCATGCAGGGCGGGTTTGCTGCGATAGGTGAAGTTGAGGTCGCGCACCAGGCGCCGCATGCCCTCGTGCATACGGTATTGCAGCAGGTTCCAGTCGAGCGACCGATCCTCGCTCCATTCGCTCCACTGGGCGAATTCCTGGCCCATGAACAACAGCTTCTTGCCGGGATAGCCCCACATATAAGCGTAATAGGCGCGCAGATTGGCGAACTTCTGCCAGTCGTCGCCCGGCATCTTGGCGATCAGCGAGCCCTTTCCGTGAACGACCTCGTCGTGCGACAGCGGCAGGACGAAATTTTCCGAATAGGCGTAGAGGAGGCCGAAGGTGAGCTCATTATGGTGGTGCTTGCGGTGCACCGGGTCGCGCTTCATGTAGCTCAGCGTGTCGTGCATGAAGCCCATATTCCATTTGAAGCCGAAGCCGAGGCCGCCTTCATGCACGGGTTGCGAGACTTTCGGCCAGGAGGTCGATTCCTCGGCAATGGTCATGACGTTGGAATGCTGGCCGTAGATGCGGATGTTGAGGTCCTGCAGAAAGCGGACGGCTTCGAGGTTCTCGTTGCCGCCATATTCGTTCGGGATCCATTCGCCATGCTTGCGGGAATAATCGAGATAGAGCATCGAGGCGACGGCATCGACGCGCAGGCCGTCAAGATGGAACTTCTCGGCCCAATAGAGGGCGTTGTTGACCAGATAGGAAACCACTTCAGTGCGGCCGAAATTATAGATTGCCGTGTTCCAGTCCGGATGGAAGCCCTTGCGCGGGTCTTCGTGCTCGTAGAGCGCCGTGCCGTCAAACCAGCCGAGGCCGTGTTCGTCGGTCGGGAAATGTGCCGGCACCCAGTCGAGAATGACGCCAATACCGACCTTGTGGCAGCCGTTGACGAAACGGGCGAAGCCTTCCGGCTCGCCGAAGCGGGCGGTCGGGGCGTAAAGGCCGGTCGTCTGATAGCCCCAGGAAGGGTCGTATGGATGCTCTGTGATCGGCAGGAATTCGATATGAGTGAATCCCATGTCGACGCAGTAGGGGATGAGACTGGAGGCGAGCTCGTCCCAGGACAGCATGGTGCCGTCCTGCCGGCGCTGCCAGGAGCCGGCATGCACCTCATAGATCGAGATCGGCTGACGGCGCTTGTCGGTTTCGCGCCAGTGCTTCAGATGGGCCTCGTCCTCCCAGACCTGCTCCAGTTCGGCAGCGGCGATCGAGGCGGTCTTGGGTCTGAGCTCGCTGCGGCGGGCGAAGGGATCGGCCTTCAGCGGCAGCAACACGCCGTCGTGGCCGCGAATTTCGAACTTGTAGGCGACGCCGAGCGGCACATCGGGAGCGAAGATTTCCCAGATGCCGCTGTCGGCGCGGAAGCGCATGACATGGCGGCGGCCGTCCCAGCCGTTGAAATCGCCAACCACGGAGACGCGCTGGGCGTTCGGCGCCCAGACCGCGAAGTGGATGCCCTGCGCGCCGTCATGGTTGATGAGATGGGCGCCCATCTTGTCGAACAGGCGCAGATGCGAACCTTGGCGGGCGAAATAATCGTCCATCGGCCCGAGCACCGGCCCGAAGCTGTAGGGGTCGGTGACCGCCCATTCGGCGTCGCCGCGCCGGGCGCGGTAGCGCACCGGCTGCAGTTTGGCGAGTGAAACCGGCCCGGCGAAGAGGCCATCGGCGTGGAGTTGGTTCAATTCGCCGACAATCCCGCCATCGAGGGTCATGGCGGTCACTTCCTCCGCACCCGGGATGAAGCACCGGGCAACGAAAGCCTCGCCGGCTTGGTGCACACCTAGGACGGCAAAGGGATTGGAATGCGAGCCGGCAAGGATCGCCGTGATTTCATCTGCCGAAATTTCCCAGGAAAGCTTTACTTCAGGGACGGTTTTCGGCGTTTTCATCCGGCTCTCCAGATTTCGTCTGCATATTGCCTGATCGTGCGATCGGAGGAGAACCAGCCCATCCGTGCCGTATTGTTGATCGTCTTCGTGTACCAGGCGGACTGGTTGGTCCAGATCTGATCGACGTCGCGCTGGGCCTGGGCATAAGCGTCGAAATCGGCGGCGACCATGAACCAGTCATGCGAATAGATCCCGTCGATCAGCGCCGTGTAGCGATTGCGGTCGTCGGGCGAGAAGACGCCGGAGCCGATGGCTGAAAGCGCCTGGGAGAGTTCGCGGGACCCTTCGATAATGGCGCGTGGATTGTGGCCGTCGCTGCGGACTTTGGCGACCTCATCAGCTCTGAGGCCGAAGATGACGATGTTGTCTTCGCCGACATTGTCGCGCATTTCGACATTGGCGCCGTCGAGCGTGCCGATCGTCAGCGCTCCATTGAGACCGAACTTCATGTTGCCGGTGCCGGACGCTTCCATGCCGGCGGTCGAGATCTGCTCGGAAAGGTCGGCCGCCGGAACCATGACTTCGGCGAGCGAGACATTGTAGTTGGGCACGAAGACGACCTTCAGCAGCCCGCGCACCGCCGGATCGTTGTTGATCGTGCGGGCGACGTCATTGATCAGCTTGATGATCAGCTTGGCATTGTAATAGCTCGGCGCCGCCTTGCCGGCGAAGAGTTTCACGCGCGGCACCCAGTCCAGCTCCGGATGCGAGCGGATCTGGTCGTAGAGGGCGACGGCTTCGATGATGTTCAGAAGCTGGCGCTTGTATTCGTGAATGCGCTTGATCTGGATGTCGAACATCGCCGACGGGTCGAGCTTCACGCCCATGCGGCTGGCGACGAGATTGGAAAGCGCTACCTTGTTGGCCCGCTTCACCGCCGCGAACTTCTGCTGGAAGGTCGGATCGGAAGCATGTGCCTCGAGCGGGCGAAGCTTTTCGGCATCATCGAGGAACGCATCGCCGATCGCCTCGCGGATCAGACCGGTGAGGCCGGGATTGCACTGCTGCAGCCAGCGGCGCGGCGTGATGCCGTTGGTCTTGTTGTTGATGCGGTCGGGATAGAGCTTGTGCAGGTCGGCAAAAACCGTGACCTTCATCAGGTCGGTGTGCAGGGCCGAGACGCCGTTGATCGAGTGCGAACCGATGAAGGCGAGATTGCCCATGCGCACGCGGCGGTCGCCGCTTTCCTCGATCAGCGAGATCGAGCGGATTTCGCTGTCGGAGAAGTTCTTACCCTTGCGGGCTTCGAGCAGGATCTTGGCATTGATCGCGTAGACGATCTGCATGTGGCGCGGCAGCAGGCGCTCGAACAGCGGAACCGGCCAGCTTTCCAATGCTTCCGGCAGAAGCGTGTGGTTGGTGTAGGAAAAGGTGCGGCGGGTGATATCCCAGGCTTGGTCGAAATCCATGCCGTGCACGTCGCAGAGCAGACGCACCAGTTCAGCGACCGAGACGGCCGGATGGGTGTCGTTCAGCTGAATGGCCACCTTGTCCGGCAGCGAGGTAAAGTCGTCATATTGCTGCAGGTGGCGGCGCAGAATGTCCTGCAGCGAGGCCGACGAGAAGAAGAATTCCTGGCGTAGCCGCAATTCCTGACCGGCAGGGGTTGCATCCGCAGGATAGAGGACGCGGGTCAGGCTTTCGGCCTTGTTGCTTTCGCGCAGCGCGCCGATGTGGTCGCCGGCGTTGAAGGCATCGAGCAGGATTGGATCGATCGGCTGCGCCGACCAGAGGCGCAGCGTGTTGACGCGTTTTCCCCGCCAGCCGACCACCGGCGTGTCGAAGGCGGCAGCGATGACGCGCTCGGCCGGCTTCCAGACATAGCGCGGCTGGTCGTCATGGGTGGTGATGAATTCGACGGCGCCGCCGAAACCGATTTCATAGGCGCTCTCGCGGCGCTCGAATTCCCAAGGATTGCCGTGGGCGAGCCAATTTTCCGGCAGTTCCACCTGCCAGCCGTCGGCCATCTGCTGACGGAAGAGGCCGTGAACGTAGCGGATGCCATAGCCATAGGCCGGAACGTCGACCGTCGCCATGCTTTCCATGAAACAAGCGGCGAGACGCCCGAGGCCGCCATTGCCGAGCGCGGCGTCCGGCTCCAGGCCGGCGATGACATTGACGTCGACGCCGAGGGAGCTAAGAGCATCGCGCACCTCTTCCATCAGGCCGAGGTTCGAGACGGCATCGCGCATCAGGCGGCCGATCAGGAACTCGAGAGAAAGATAATAGACGCGCTTGGCTCCGGTCGCATAGACCTCACGGGTGGAGGCCATCCACTTGTCGATGATGCGGTCGCGCACCACCAGGATCGTCGCCGTCAGCCAGTCATGCGGCTTTGCCACCTTGGCGTCCTTGCCGATGCGGTAGGTCAGGCGTTCGATGATTTCTTCAGCGAGAATTTCCGGCCTTGAGCTGCGGGGAGCGGGAGAGGGGATAACCGGCTTGGAAACGGTATTCATGGTCAGATCTCGCCAATTTTAATTTGGTATCAGGGTGTTAATGCCCGATTTAATCGATTTGTCGCCTGCGCTTGCGACAGTTTATGCATCGTTAGGAAGCACTTGCAACAAAGGATTTG
Source organism: Rhizobium esperanzae (assembly GCF_002204185.1). GTDB lineage: Bacteria > Pseudomonadota > Alphaproteobacteria > Rhizobiales > Rhizobiaceae > Rhizobium > Rhizobium esperanzae. The sequence continues at coordinate 111,671 of NZ_MXPU01000017.1, forward strand.
GACAAACGAAAAATTTGCGAAACCTTCATGTTCACATTGCTCGGGAGGATTGATTTCAATCGTCTTTCCCGATCTGAAGGCCGGCAGCAACAGCGAAAAGCCGCGCCGGTTTGTTCCGGCGCGGCTTTTCCTTTGCCCTTTGTCGTGGCTGTAGCTCAGTTCGTCAGACGTGTCAGCTGAGCGGAGGCCTTCGCACCGATCGCCTGAAAGGCGGCAAGGAGGTCTTCCATTTTTTCAGCCTGGAAATAATGGGAGTCGTCGGAGGCGCAATAATGCAGCAGCGCCTGCCCCCCTGCTGGTGCCATAAAGGCAATCGTATAGATTTCGATGCCTTTCGCTTTCGCGTCGTCGCATGTCTTCTTCGTTGCGGTGTCGTAGGAACGGCCGCCGCTGCTATCATTGTTGTTGTCGCCGTCCGTCATGAAGACGATGTACTTCTTGGGCACTTGCCCGGTTTTCTGCTGATGGGCGGCGTTTTCGACGTCATTCCCGGCAGCGTTCTTAGCCGTCAGAGACAAATAGGCCGTGTTCATTGCGCCGCTGGAGTTCGTGCCGCCTCCTGACTGAAGCGCGTTGACGTAGTTTGAGGCAGCGGCGGTCCCCCAGGCGAGACTGCTGGCGGTGTATTCAACGATATCGTAGGATACCGCGCCTGTGCGTACATATTCGGCATTGGGATCCGCGCTATTGAGCTGACCGAAGAGATTGCCGGCGGCGAGCTTCAGCGCTTCTATCTTTGTGTAGAAACGCGTACGCGTGCCGGTGCAGGTGTCGTAGACTGTCCTGCCGCCATTGTTCAGATGAGGATTGCACTTGTAGGTGAAGGATTCCGTCACGACAGTTGTGGTCGGATCTCCCATCGACCCCGATTTGTCGAGTGCGAGGAACATGGAGATCGAGCCTTGGGTCTCTGAATGACCACCGACCGTCGTGCCGGTGGTCGAGAGATGCTGCGTGCTGAAGCCGACTGCCTGCATGAGCGGGTTGACCGTGAGGTCGTAACTCGGCGAAACCGTTACTTGGTAGGATGTCGATTTGCCCGATGTCGTTGTTTGGACATTGACGCTCGTCGTGCTCTTGATGTCGGTACCGCTCTGCAGATAATTCGCCATCTGCCCGGCGACGAAATTCCGGGCGAAGGCTTCGGCCTCAGAGGTTTGGATCGTGCCATTCGCCAGTGCGGTGGCGGTCGCAAGCGCCGCCGAATCGGCTGCTTCCTGCAATTGCTGTTTCGAGAGCAGCATATCACCGACCTGGATCGCCATGCCGGCAGCACCGAGAAGAACCGGCGCCAAAATCGCCGTCATGATACCGAAATTACCGCCTCGATCGCTGAACATGCGACGCAGGCAGGGACGCAAAAACGAGGTGCTCATCATGTTCACCCAACTGGAAACCCTGTGAGGTGATTTACGCACGCTGCCTCTTTACGCAGTCCTTACGGCGTCAATAGAATTTTAACGAATCGGCTAATTTTTCCAGTTTTGGGATTATTTCAGCGGGATGACATCGACCGCCTGAACGGCGCGCTGGCCGCCATAGCTTTTCAATACGCCGATGACGGGGACGACATCGGAATAGTCCCGTCCATAGGCGACGACGATATGGTCCATACCGGCCGGAATGTTGTTGGTCGGGTCGAGCTCGATCCAGCCGATCGTCTCGCCGCACCAGACCCGCACCCAGGCATGCATGGCGTCTGCCCCTTCCAGCCGTTCCTTGCCGGGGGGCGGAATGGTGCGCAGGAAACCGGAGACGTAGCCGGCCGGAATGCCGAGGCTTCTGAGCGCCAGGATCATGATGTGGGTGAAATCCTGGCAGACGCCGCGTTTGAGCCTGAACGCTTCGAGCGGAGTTGTGTCCACTGTCGTCGCGTCGGAATCGTAGGTGAAATCCTTATTGATGCGGGCGCAGAGCGCATGAGCGATCTGCATGGCTGTCAGCTGGGGCGTGACGCAGCTTCGTGCATAATCGCCAATCTCGCGCGCCTGCGTCAGGCGCGGGCTGTCGCCGAGAAAGTGATGCGGTGAATCCGGCGCCAGCGACCAGACGTCTGATATTTCTTCCGGCAGGTCGGCAAGCAGCGGAGAGAAATCAGCGGCGATCGGCTGGCTTTCGACCTGCACACGGGCCTGCATGCGAATGTCGAGCGTCTCGTGCGGCGTCCGCAGCATGAAAGAGGTGGCGGGATGTTGAAAGAAATCGACGAAATGCGATTGCTCGTCCGGTGTCGGGGAGACTGTGATCGAGCCGGCGACCAGGCGTTGGCGGTTGCTCAGCGACAGCGGCATCAGTCGCATGATATGGCGAGCGCCGGAGGCCGGCACATCGTAGCTATAACTCATGCGGAGCGAGAGATCGTAAAGCACGCCGTCACCCGAGATAGGTCTGGGCGAGCAGATCGGAAAGCTGCTCCAATTCGCGTTCGAGCCGCTGGTAGACCTCGACTCCCATGCCCTCCGGCGTCATCACCGCCAGGCCGGAATGAAGCCGCATCGCCTCCCGGTAGAAGGGCGACATCTGGCCATTGATCAGGGCGTTCGGCAATTGCTCGACCTCATGGTGGATCTCGTTCACCTGGAAGAGGACCGAGCGAGGATTGAGGGGATCGAGCGCCAACAGGTCGGTGACGGTCAGCCGCGCGGTATTGACGTTGTAGCGGCGACGGTGGGTCATGACGCTGTCGCCGATCTCGAGCAGCATGTCGAGCGCGCCGTCGGGCGCTTCCGGGCCGGACATGTGGCCGAGCAGGCGCGTCATGTGCAGGCCGCGCTCGATATAGCGGCCGAGCGAGAGGAAGCGCCAGCCCATGAAGCGGTACATGTTTTCGTGCACGAGGCCGGCAAAGCCCGCGAGCTTGCGCAGGAGGATCGTCATCGCATGGCTGGCGTCATCGCCGGCCGTGACGGTGGCGTGAAACCGCCGGGCGGTTTTGGCGAGATCGTTGAGGGCGAGCCAACCATCGGGCGAGAAGCGGTCGCGGATGTTGCTGGCCGAATAGACGGCGCTGTCGATGTTGCGCAGGAGCCTCTCGGGCACGGGCTCGGCGGTATCGATATCGAGGGCCGCGAGATAGGCTGAGACATCGGCGAGCAGCGGCTGGCTCGGATCGGCAGCTTCGGCAAAACGCGCATGCCAGGCGCGCAGGATGCGCAACGCACCTTCGGCGCGTTCGATGTAGCGGCCGAGCCAGAACAGATTGTCGGCCGCCCGGCTCGGCAGGCTGCCCGGCATGTTGCGGGTGAAGCTGCCTTCCGCCGGCAGCAGGGTGTGGCGCTCGACCGGCTTGTCGCTGACGATCCAGACGTCGGCAGCTGCTCCGCCAGACTGCATGGCGATCGCCGAGACGTCGGCGCCGGAGCCGATGCGGGCAAAACCGCCGGGCATGATCTGCCAGCCGTCTGCCGTGCGGGCAGCGAAAACGCGCAGCGACATCGGCCGCGGCACGAGTTTGCCGTTCACCCAGGCGGGCGTCGTCGATAGCGTGACGACTTCCTGGCCGACCAGTTTCGGGCCGTCCGAGTTGAGCCAGTCGGCAATGGAGTCCTTGGCGGTTGCCCGCAGCGACGAGCCGAGGACGGATTCGCCGTTGTCATCGAAGAAGGGGGCGCGGGAATAGGCCGGGCCGATCACCATTTTCTCGATATTCTTGGCGACCTGCTCGCGCTCTTCCTTCTGGCCGCACCACCAGGTGGCGATCGACGGCAGTTTCAGATCCTGCCCGAGCAGATGCCGGCAGATGGTCGGCATGAAGGCCAGAAGCGCCCGGGTTTCGAGAATGCCGGTGCCGAGCGCATTGACGATGGTGACGCTTTCGGCGCGCAGCGCCTCCACCAGACCGGGCGTGCCGATATGCGAATTCTGGTTCAGCTCCAGCGGGTCGGCAAAGGCCGAGTCGAGGCGGCGCCAGAGCACGCCGATCGGCTTCAGGCCGGCGACGGTGCGGACCATGACGCGGCCTTTGACGACGGCGAGATCCTCACCCTCGAGCAGCATGAAGCCGAGATAGCGGGCGATGTAGGCGTGTTCGTAATAGGTCTCGTTGGCGGGACCTGGCGTCAGGACGGCGATGCGGTCGTCGCCCGAATGTTTCATGTCCTGCAGCGCATCGCGGAAGGCGCCGAAGAAGGAGGCGAGGCGGTGGACGGGCGTTTCGGCGTAGATATCCGAGAAGGCTCGGGTCGTCGCGACGCGGTTTTCAAGTGCAAAGCCGGCGCCGGAGGGAGCCTGAGTGCGGTCTGCCAGCACCCACCAATTGCCGTCAGGCCCACGGCCGATCTCGAAGGCGCAGAAGTGAAGATAGTGGCCGGATGCCGGCCGGATGCCGGCCAGCGGGCGCTGAAATTCGGAATTGGCGGCGATCAGCGCCGGCGGCAGGAATCCTTCCTCCACAAGCCGGTTCTCCCCGTAGATATCGGCAATGATCGCCTCCAGCAGGTCGGCGCGCTGGACGAGGCCTGCCGACAGCGCCTGCCATTCGCGCTCATCGATCAGCACCGGGATATGCGAGATCGGCCAGGCGCGTTCGCCGGTACCCTTGCTGCCATAGGCACGGTAGAAGACGCCGGCGTCTCTGAGGTACCGGTCGGCGCGGGCGAAGCGCTCCGCGAGATCCCTTTCCGGCATTGCGCCGAGATGCGAGAGGAAACGCTGCCAGACGGGGCGGACCCCGCCTTTATTGTCCACCATTTCGTCGGCGGTGTCGGGAAGCGGCGCATAGCCGAAGGCCGCATCCTTGCCGATGCTGCTCTCCGCCTCTTCCCTGCGCTCCAATGCCGGTCTCTTACCCATCAAACCCCAACTTCAACCCTCGGCCTCTAGCCCCGGTCCTCAAATGCCGGCGGGCCGCCTCAGATCCAGCGTCAGCGGGAATTCCGGCGAACCCGTCTCGGCGCGCGGGATAAAACCGCCCGCCGTATGCCCCCACGGCTCGAAGCGGGCGAGCCGCCTTGCTTCCGCCTCGTTGCCGTTGACCGGGAAGGTGTCATAGGTCCGGCCGCCCGGATGGGCAACATGATAGATGCAGCCGCCAATCGAACGTTTCGACCATGTATCATAAATATCAAAAGTCAAAGGTGTGTTGACCGGCAACACCGGATGCAAGCCTGAGGCCGGTTGCCATGCCTTGTAGCGGACGCCGGCGACCGATACGCCCGACGTGCCGGTCGGCGTCAGCGGCAGGACGCGGCCGTTGCAGGTGACGGTGTAGCGCGCGGTATTGCTTGTTTCGAAGCGTAGCTGCAGGCGTTCGACGGACGAATCGACATAGCGCACCGTGCCGCCGATCGCGCCTTGCTCACCCATGACGTGCCAGGGTTCCAGCGCCTGCCGCAGTTCCAGCTTCGATCCTTCATATTCGACCTCGCCGCAGAAGGGGAAGCGGAATTCGAGCTGGGCTTTGAACCATCCAGGGCTGAGATTGAAGCCGTTTTCGCGCAAGTCCGCCAGCACATCGAGGAAGTCGGCCCAGACATAATGCGGCAGCATGAAGCGGTCGTGCAGCGAGGTTCCCCAGCGTACAAACTTGCCGTCGGCCGGATTCATCCAGAAGCGGGCGATCAGCGCACGCACCAACAATTGCTGCGCCAGCGACATGCGGGCATTCGGCGGCATCTCGAAACCCCGGAATTCCACGAGACCGAGGCGACCCGTCGGGCCATCGGGCGAGAAGAGCTTGTCGATGCAGATTTCAGCGCGGTGGGTATTGCCGGTCACGTCGATCAAGAGGTTGCGGAACAGGCGATCGATGAGCCAGGGCAAAGGCTGCTGGCCACGGCCGGGCGCCGGGATCTGCGCCAGTGCGATTTCCAGCTCGTAGAGGCTGTCGTGACGGGCCTCATCGATGCGCGGCGCCTGGCTGGTTGGGCCGATGAACAGGCCGGAGAAGAGGTAGGACAGCGACGGATGGCGTTGCCAGTGCAACACCAGGCTCTTCAGAAGGTCGGGGCGGCGCAGGAAAGGACTGTTGTTCGGGTTGCTACCGCCTACGACGACATGGTTGCCGCCGCCGGTGCCGGTGTGGCGGCCGTCGATCATGAACTTGTCGGCGCCGAGACGGCTCTGGCGAGCCTCCTCGTAGATGGCAGTGGTGATGTCGACCGTCTCTTTCCATGTCGAGGACGGATGAATGTTGACCTCGATGACGCCGGGATCCGGGGCGACGCGGATGACGTTGATGCGCTCGTCCTGCGGCGGCGGATAGCCTTCGATGTGAACGGCGAGGCCGAGGGCGGCTGCCGCTCGTTCGGTGGAGGCAATGAGATCGAGATAATCTTCGAGCGTTTCTGTGGGCGGCATGAAGACGCAGAGGCGGCCGTCGCGCGGCTCGACGGAAAGCGCGGTGCGGACGTGGCCGCCGATCTCGTTCAACGATTGGGGTGCCGCCGGCTGCTGGCCGGTGAAAGGCTCGAAGTGCGCGGCTTGCAGCGGACGCCCGCTATCCTCGCCGAAATCCGGCAGTTCGGGGCGCTGCACAAACGGATCGAGCGGGTTGATATAGGGATATTGCGAGGGCGGGATATAGGCGAGCGAATTGAGCGGCAGACGATAGCCGACCGGACTGTCGCCCGGCACGAGGAAGATGCGGCCGCGCCGCGTCGACCATTTCTCGCTCGTCCATGTGCGGCCGCTGGCGCGTGCATTCCATGCCTGAACAGGCAGGACGTAGCCGGTCGGCCGGGTCAGTCCGCGATCGAAGACACGGGCGATACGGCTGCGTTCCTCGGCGTCCTTGAGCTTGGAATTCGCCGGATCCACATTCTCCGGCAGGTTCGCTTCCTTGGTGAGCCATTCGGCGGGATCCTCGAAGGCCGGCGCGACATATTCGGGGGAAACATCCAGCTCGCCGGCAATCGCCGTCAGCAGCCGGCCGGCATCATCCTCCGTGACCTCATAATTGCGGCCCTCGGTGGCGACGAGATTGTCATCGGACCAGATCGGCAAGCCATCCTTGCGCCAGTAGAGCGAGAAGGTCCAGCGTGGCAGGCTTTCGCCCGGATACCATTTGCCCTGGCCGTAATGCAGGAAACCGTTCGGGGCGAAGCGGGTGCGAAGCCGGCGGATGAGCGCGTCCGCCTTTTCGCGCTTGGTCGGGCCGACGGCCTCGGTGTTCCATTCGGCGGATTGAAAATCGTCGATCGAGACGAAGGTCGGCTCGCCGCCCATGGTGAGGCGCACATCCTCGGCTTCGAGGATGCGATCGACCTTCTCGCCGAGTTCGTTGAGTTCGTTCCAGCTCTCATCGGAGAAGGGCTTGGTGATGCGCGGATGCTCGGCAACGCGCGAGACCTTCATATCGAAGGCAAATTCGGTTTCGGCCTCGCCGAAATAACCGCCGGAAATCGGAGCGGCGTTGCGATAGTGCGGCGTTGCTGCAAGCGGGATATGGCTTTCGCCGGTCAGAAGGCCGGAGGTCGGATCGAGGCCAACCCAGCCGGCACCGGGCAGATAGACCTCGGCCCAGGCATGCAGGTCGGTGAAATCGACTTCGGTCCCGGAGGGCCCGTCGAGCGCCTTCAGGTCAGGTGTCAGCTGGATGAGGTAGCCGGAGACGAAGCGGGCGGCAAGGCCGAGGTGGCGCAGGATCTGGACGAGCAGCCAGCTGGTGTCGCGGCAGGAGCCCTTGGCGTTTTCCAGCGTCTCTTCCGGCGTCTGCACACCGGCTTCCATGCGGATGACATAACCGATCTGCCGCTGCAGGCGGGCATTCAGGCCGACGACCATATCGATCGTCGGCTGGCCTGGCGACCAATCGAGCGTCGGCAGCAGCGCCTTGAGACGCGGGCCGGCCGGCTCCGACGTCATGTAGATCGACAGATCCTCCCGGATGGTTTCAGGATAATCGAACGGCCACTTGGTCGCCTCCTCCTCGACGAAGAAATCGAAGGGATTATAGACCGTCATGTCGGCGACGAGGTCGACCTCGATCTTGAATTCCGTCACCGGGTCCGGGAAGACGAAGCGGGCGAGGTAATTGCCGTAAGGGTCCTGCTGCAGATTGACGAAGTGGTTGGAGGGGGTGACCTTCAACGAGTGGCTGAGCACCCGCGTCTTCGAATGCGAGGCCGGTTTCAACCGGATGATCTGTGGGCCGAGCCGGACCGGTTTGTCATAGGTATAATGCGTCAGGTGATAGATGCTGGCTTTGATCGACATATTTCTCTTTTTATCCGGCGCGCATCATTGTGCGGCTTGCTGTTCCCGAAGCCAGTGTGTGCAATGCAGCGAAAGAAAGCAAGGGCGGAAGGCCGAGGACCCGGCGGCTTTTACGCCGCCTTGGCGAAGGTGACCCCCGCCTTCAGGCCCTTGCCGCCCGCGCCTGGCTCCAGCGTCAACGCGGCGTTGAAAAGATTGGCGATTTCTTCGACGATCGGCAGGCCGAGGCCAGCGCCGGGCGCGCCGGAATCATTGCCGCGCGAAAAGCGCCTGCGGACTGCCTCCAGCTTCTCGCTGGGAATACCGGGACCATTGTCCTCGACTTCGAGGCGAACCGTGTCGGCGGCTGCGATGATGCGGACGGTGACCTCAGCCCCTTTGCCGGCATAGGCGATGGCGTTGCCGGCGAGGTTGCGCAGCATCTCCCCGATCAGCAGAGGCTCGGCGCGGATCATGGCCGGGCTTTCGCCCTCGAAGCCGAGATCGATGCCGGCGACGGCGGCCGCCGGGATCTGCTCACCGGTGATTTCCTGGGCGATGGCCGCAAGATCGATGGCGGAGGCGGTCAGCGCCTCCTTGGCCGCGGCGGCGTCGATCTTCGCCATCAGCAGAAGCTGGGCAAGGATGCGTTCGGCATGCGCCACGGCCTGGTCTCCCTTCAGCGCTGCCGCCTGGGCTTCATCAAGCGTGCCGGCGCGGGCCGAAAGGGCGAGCTGGGTACGGATGATCGCCAGCGGCGTGCGTAGCTGATGGCTGGCATTGCCGGTGAAATTGCGCAGCGCATCGAGAGCCGACTGCAGGCGGACCATGAAGGAATTGACCGTATCGACTAGCGGCTCGACCTCGCTCGGCACGGTTTGTTCAATCGGATGCAGATCGTCAGGACTGCGTTCGCCGATGGCGTCGCCGAGCTTGTAGAGCGGGCGGAGCGCCACCGTGACCGATATCCAGACGATGACCGCCGCGCCCAAGATCATGAAGGCGAGACGCAGCGCCGAACGCACGAGAATCGCCTGCGTCAATTGCCGGCGTGCGATGGTGGTTTCGGCGACCGTCACGACGAAGGGCACGGAGCGGATGCCGGTCGAAGCCGAACGCTCGAGGGTGGCGATGCGGATCGGCTCGCCGCGAAAGCTGTCGTCGGCAAAGGCCGCGGCATTGCCGGGCGTCTTCTTCAGGACCGGCAGGGATTGATAGCCGGTGATGAATTGACCCGGAGGGCCGTCAACGCGGTAGAAGACCCGGTCCTGCGCGGCCGAGGTCAGCATTTCAAGGGCGACATAGGGAATGTCGACCTGCAATGTCCCGTCTTCGGCGACGACGACGCGTTCGGCAATTGCCAGAGCAGAGCCGGCGAGCACCCGGTCGGAGACGATATTCGACGTCTTGACCGCCTCACGATAGGTATCGGCGAGCGCCAGCGTGCCGATGACGGCGGTCGAGATGAGCAGCCAGAAGAGCAGCCGGCGCCTGAGGGAATAGGCTGATTTCATGAAGCCTCGGGCAGCTTGTCGAGATAGTAGCCGATGCCGCGGGCGGTCTTGACCGTCAGGCCGTACGGCGAGAGGCGTTTCCTCAGCCGGCTGACATATTGCTCGATCGCGTTTGCGGAAATGTCGTCGTCAAAGGCCGTCAGCGACTGGATGATCGCCTCCTTGGCCATGACCTTGCCGGCCCGCATGAAGAGGATTTCGAGCAAGCCGAGTTCGCGGGCGGGAATATCAAGGGGGGTGTCGCCCGATGAAAAGGTGCGGGAATTGAGGTCGAAGGAAATGCCGCCGAAGCCGACGGTCGCCGAACGCAGCCCGGCCTGGCGGCGCAGCAGCACGCGAACGCGGGCCTCAAACTCGGCGATATCGAAGGGTTTGATCAGATAATCGTCGGCACCGAGATCGAGACCTTTCACCCTTTCTTCCGGCGTGCCGCGCGCCGTCAGGATCAGCACGGCTGCCTGGTTCTGCCGGGCGCGCATGGCGCGCAGCACGTCGAGCCCGTCCATTTCGGGCAGGTTGAGGTCGAGAATGACAAGATCGAAGTTTTCGGCGGCGATCACTGCATTGGCGGATGCGCCGTCATGGACGACGTCGACGGCATGGCCCGTGCCGCGCAAGATCGCCGACAGGCCGTCGGCCAGTGCGATATTGTCTTCTGTGAGCAGGATGCGCACGGATGTTCCCTCTGTTTTCAAAGGAGATTACAGAGGTGGCGGAGCGATGTCATAGCGATTTTCAAAATTCGGTGAATGGCCGAGAACGGGATTTCAACTCCCGGTCCTCTCGATCCGCTCACGTTCCGTCATTGCGATCGCCAACAATTTCCGGAAGCGAGGATCGTCGCGGATGTTGTCGAGGTCGGAATCATTGTTGAACCATTTGATGTGATAGACGGAGCTGTGCGGCAGCAGCTTCTCGAGCAGGTCGATTGCTTGGTCGGTATCGCCGAGGACGGAATAGACGCAGGCAAGATTATACTGGGCGACGATGTCGTCGGGATCGATGGCGATCGCGCGGGCGGCCCAGTCGCGTGCCCGCGTTGCATCGCCGAGATGAGCAAGCGCCAGCGCGCCGCGATGGGCCGGGCCGGAGTTTTCGGGATTGAGATTCAACGCACGTTCGGCGCGCAGCAGGCCGAGCCGCGCCCAGTTTTCCGTATCCACCGGACGGCCAAGCGAGCGGTAGGCCGTCATCAGATGAATCGGCGAGACGTAGTCGTCAGGGCGGATTTCGGCGGCGCGGGTGAAATATTGAACGGATTCGGCAAAGTTGCCGCGCATAAAGAAGAACCGGGCGTAATGGAAATTCGCCTCAAAGAGGTTCGGGTCGAGCGTGAGGGCACGTTCGAAGGCGGCCGCCGCCCGATCATCGAGGCCGCTTTGATGCAGCGCCAAGCCATGCGAGGCATGAGCTTCGGGAAGATCGGGATCGAGCTGAAGCGCCCGAGCGCTCATGTCGAGAATGCGCCTCAGCGGCACATCGTCAGGCGCCCAGTCGCGGATCGCAGCGTCGCAATCGGCGATGCCGGCATAGGCCCGGGCATAATCAGGGTCGAGTTCCACCGCCTTGCAGAACATGCGCCTTGCGAGCTGCAGGTAGGATTTCGTCCAGCTGTGGGAGAGCTGGCGACCCCTGAGATAATAGGTGTAGGCCTCGACATTGGCCGTCGGTTCGTTGGCGATCGCCTTCTTCTCCTCCGGCAGCAGGCGCACCCTCAGCTGGCTGACGATCGCCTGTGTGATCTCGTCCTGAATCGCAAAGATGTCGGTGAGATCGCGGTCGTAACGCTCGGCCCAGAGATGGTCGCCATTGGCAGTGTCGATGAGCTGGCCGGAGATGCGTACGCGCTTGTCGAAGATGCGCACGCTTCCTTCGAGCACATAACGCACTCCGAGTTCCTGGGCGAGGCGCTTCAACTTCACCGATATGCCCTTGTAAGTAAAGATGGTGTTGCGCGGCACGACGTGCAGGCTCGAGATCTTCGAGAGATCGGTGATGATATCTTCGGTGATGCCGTCGGAAAAATAATCCTGATCGGCGTCGCCGCTCATATTTGTGAAGGGCAGCACGGCAATAAAGCAGGTATTGCGGTTCTGTGCCACCAGTCGGGTGGATGAGGGCGGCGCCAAGGTGACGGTGTAGACCTGAACGGGCTGCCTGATATTCTTCAGCATGTGCTCGCCGATGAATTCGAAGCCGAGATTGAGGCGCGAGCCGACCTGGTCGCGCACGGAGGCCGAGACGGCGATGCCGCCCGGTGCTGCGATACGCTCGAGCCTTGCGGCAAGATTGACGCCGTCGCCAAATATATCGCCGTTCTCGACGACGACATCGCCGAGATTGATGCCGATGCGGAATTCAACGCGCTCGTCCTTCGGCACGTTCTCGTTGCGGGCGGACATGCTGCGCTGTATTTCGGCGGCGCAGGCGACGGCATTCACCACGCTCTGGAATTCGGCAAGGATGCCATCGCCGGTGAGTTTGACGATCCGGCCCTTGTAGTCCGAAATACGAACGTCAACCAGCTCACAGCGATGACGGTTCAGCGCCTGCAAGGTGCCTGACTCATCAATGCCCATCAATCGGCTGTAGCCGACGACATCCGCAGCGAGAATAGCGCTCAGTCGTCGTTCCATGACCCCTCCCATGGGTCTTCCCAGAATAGTCTAACTTTTTTAGAGTTTTTTGTCGCGTATAGTCGTCTCCCGAAGAAGTAAATTCGGGCAGCTTCGACGTTTTGACGCGGCAGCGCACCCTATATCGTCTCCAATCTTCATCAATACTCAAAACGGGTAAAGGATGACGGGGAATCATAATCATTTATGGTCAAGGGGTGTCGGTCCGACACGTTGGCTGCTGCGGTTCCGTCGCAATACTGACCGCTCGCTGCAGGTCCGATCGCGCCCTTGCTCCTCCCGGCATGCTCAGGCATTGTTGCTGCATGAGGAGAATTTTCGTCTTGCTGCTGGCACGGGTTGCGTGCTCGCCGACCAAGCCTTCTATCCGGCGAAGTCGGGCAATACAGCCGCACCGGTGCTGACGGTCTATTCTTCGCTCGACGAGCCCTTGGCACAGCCGATGATCCGGGGGTTCCAGGAGGCCAATCCTGATGTCGCGGTCAGATATGAGGATATGCTGACCGGTGACATCTACGACCGGATCGTCAGGGAAACGGATGCCGGCGGCAAAACGGCGGATTTTGCCTTTTCCTCGGCGATGGACCTGCAGGTGAAGCTTTCCAACGACGGCTATGCGCAGGTCAGCAATCTGCCGATGAGTGCTGCCTGGCCGAAATGGGCGAATTGGCGCAATACCGCCTATGCGCTGACCTTCGAACCGGCGGTGTTCGTCTATCACAAGCCGAGCTTCGCGCACGAGCCGGTGCCGAGCTCGCGGGCGGAACTCGTCGACTATCTGAAGCGTAAGGGCAATGCGGTCTATGGCCGGATCAGCACTTACGATATCGAGCGCTCCGGTGTCGGCTTTCTCTTCATGGCGCGCGACCAGGAGCAATTCGGCGACATTTGGTCGGTGATCGGCGCGATGGGCGCGGCCGGCGTCAAACTTTACTCGACGAGCTCGGCGATCCTCGAACGCGTGGCCGACGGACGCTTCGTGCTCGGCTATAATATTCTCGGTTCCTACGCCGCTGACTGGGCTTCGCGGCACCCCGATGTCGGCATCGTGCTGCCGAAGGACTATACGGTGGTGATGTCGCGGATCGGGCTGGTGCCGCAGGCTGCGGCCGAGCCGGAACTCGGGCGCCGCTACCTTGCCTTTTTCATGTCGAAGGTGGGCCAGACAATCATGGCGCGCGAGCTGCAGATCCCAGCCGTCAGCCCGGAGGTGGCGGGGGAAAACACTGCCAATACGCTGCAGGAACTGCTCGGCGCCCAACTCCGACCGGTGCCGGTCAGTCCCGGGCTGATGGTCTATCTCGACCAGGTAAAGCGTGCGCGGCTGATCGCCCATTGGAACGAGGTTCTGCGGGCGCAGTGAAGAAGGCCAGCTTTCGGCCGCTTCATGACCTCAATATCTGTTACACCTCGGCGGGCTGCTGGCCCAATTACGGCAAAAAAGTGGCTTCTCCTTCTGGATATCTTGCCGATGTCAGCTAGATGACAGGTTGTTGTGGTGGCTTTGGCTACTTCTTCTCCGTGGAGGCGGAGAATTGAAGCCTTGGGAGGCATTCCGCTCGTCATTCAGGACAACTGCGTCCGCTGGCCGGCCACCCTCCCGATTCACTTGAGAATAACAGGCGGTTCGCTCAGCCGCCCACGGAGGACACATCGTGAAGCACACGTTCATCGCAACCATTCTCGCAGCCGCCATCGCGCTGCCGGCCTATGCGGCCGACTACACCATCATCGCGCCGGCCGCTCCCGGCGGCGGGTGGGACCAGACGGCCCGTTCGCTGCAGGCTGCGCTGCAGCAGGAGAAGATCGCCGGCAACGTGCAGGTCCAGAACGTTCCCGGCGCCGGCGGCACCATCGGCCTTGCGCAGTTTGCCAGCCAGGCTGCCGGCAATCCGAATTCGCTGATCGTCGGCGGCTACGTCATGGTCGGCGCCATCCTCACCAACAAGTCGCCGGTGACGCTGAAGGACGTTACGCCGATCGCCCGTCTGACCGGCGAATATGAGGCCGTTGTCGTTCCCGCCTCGTCCGATATCAAGACGATGGCCGATCTGGTCGCGGCGCTGAAGAAGGATCCGGGTTCGGTTTCCTGGGGCGGCGGCTCGGCCGGCGGCACAGACCACATCACCGCAGGCCTGATCGCCAAGGCTTCCGGCGTCGACCCGACGAAGATCAACTATGTCGCCTTCTCCGGCGGCGGTGAAGCGCTGGCCGCCATTCTCGGCAACCAGGTCACAGCAGGCATTTCGAGCTACAGCGAGTTCGAATCGCAGGTAAAGGCAGGCATGCTCCGTCTCCTCGCCGTCTCCAGCGACAAGCGTATCGACGGCGTCGATGCCCCGACGCTGAAGGAAGCCGGCACAGACGTCAGCATCCAGAACTGGCGCATGGTCGCCGCAGCCCCCGGCCTGTCGGACGACGAGGTCGCCAAGATCACCGCCGATTTCGAGAAGCTGCACAGCTCCGCCACCTGGCAGGAGACCCTGAAGACCAAGGGCTGGGCCGACACCTATCTGTCCGGCGATGCCTTCAAGGCGCAGCTCGAAAAGGACGTCTCCGCCACCGAGGGCATTCTTAAAGAGATCGGACTTGTTCAATGAGCGAGGATAACACCTCCTCGGCAACCGAGCGCCGCCCTGATCGGGCGGCGTTCATCATTGCCGTTTTCCTCTTCGTCATCGCGGGTGTGATGGCCTGGGATGCAACGCATCTGAAAACGATTGCACAGTATGCCCGCATCGGTCCGGCAACCGTGCCGGAGGTGGTGGCGTTCGGGCTTTTCTGTCTTGGCGTCTGGACCGTCGCCGAGGCCTGGCGCGGCGAGTTCCCGGAGCGGGACAAGCAAGAAGTGGCGCCCGTCATCTGGATCGTCGCCGGTCTTGTCTGTCAAATGCTGCTTCTGCGCGTTGCCGGCTTCTCGATTGCGACCGGTATCCTGTTTGCGCTGACCGCACGCGGCTTCGGCAAACGCAGGCTCTGGATCTCGCTGCCGATCGGCATCGTTTTCAGCTTCGTCGTCTGGGCGATCTTCTCGCAGCTCCTACAGCTGACGCTGCCGGCCGGCCCGCTCGAACATCTGTTCTTCTGACCGCGCGGGACGCGCTGTCAGCTCTTTTGATTTTTCGCGGCGACCGATTGCGAAGGCACGGACGGAAGCGCCGCCTGGGACACCAAGATGAGCACATTCGAATTCCTATGGCAGGGTATCCTGGTTGCGATGCAGCCGATGAACCTGGTTTATGCGCTGGTCGGCGTGACGCTCGGCACTGCCGTCGGCGTCTTGCCCGGCATTGGCCCGGCGCTCACCGTGGCGCTGCTGTTGCCGGCCACCTACAAGCTCGATCCGGGCGGCTCGCTGATCATGTTCGCCGGCATCTATTACGGCGGCATGTATGGCGGTTCGACGACGTCGATCCTGCTCAATACGCCAGGTGAAAGCGCCTCGATCGTCACCGCGCTCGAGGGCAACAAGATGGCGCGCGCCGGGCGCGGCGGACCGGCGCTGGCGACGGCGGCGATCGGCTCCTTCGTCGCCGGGCTCATCGCAACGCTCGGGCTCGCCTTCATCGCGCCCTATATCGTTAAGCTGGCGCTGGTCTTCGGGCCGCGTGAATATTTCGCGCTGATGGTGCTCGCCTTCGTTACCGTCTCCTCCGCCTTCGGGGATTCGGCGCTGCGAGGCCTGACCGCGCTGTTCATCGGTTTCGCGCTTGCCATGGTCGGCATCGACCAGCAGACGGGGCAGGCGAGGCTTTCCTTCGGCATTCCCGACCTGCTCGACGGCGTCGAGGTGACGACGCTTGCCGTGGCGATGTTCGCTATCGGCGAGACGCTCTATATCGCAGCGCAGGGCAACCGGTCCGCGGAGCAGGTAGAGGCGGTCAAGGGTTCGCTCTGGATGAACGCGCAGGACTGGTCACGTTCGTGGAAGCCCTGGCTTCGCGGCACGCTGATCGGCTTCCCGATCGGCGCGATGCCGGCGGGCGGCGCTGAAATCGGCACGTTCCTGTCCTACTCGACCGAAAAGCGGCTGGCGAAGAACCCGGAAGAGTTCGGCCATGGCGCGATCGAAGGCGTGGCCGGACCGGAGGCGGCGAACAATGCGTCCGCCGCCGGCACGCTGGTGCCCCTCCTGACCCTCGGCCTGCCGACAACGGCGACGGCGGCAATCATGCTCGCCGGCTTCCAGCAATACGGATTGCAGCCGGGGCCGCTCCTGTTTGCCACCAATCCGCAGCTCGTCTGGGGGCTGATCGCCAGCCTGCTCATCGCCAATGCAATGCTGCTCGTCTTGAACCTGCCGATGATCGGGCTCTGGGTGCGGCTGCTGACCATTCCGAAGCCGTGGCTCTATGCCGGCATCCTGCTGTTTGCAACGCTCGGAACGATCGGCGCCAATCCTTCCGTGTTCGAGCTCGGCATGCTGCTGGCCTTCGGTCTGCTCGGCTATGTGATGCGGCTATTCGGCTATCCGATCGCCCCTGCTGTCGTCGGCCTTATCCTCGGGCCGCTGGCCGAGCAGCAGCTGCGCCGCGCGCTGGCAATCAGCCAGGGCGATGTGACGACGCTGGTGATGTCGCCGATCGCGGCAGGCCTGCTCATCGTTGCGGCGGCCGCTTTCCTGATCCCGCTGATCCTGCGCATCCGCGGTCGGGGCCAGGTGCTGTCGCAACTGGCGGCAAACGAAGATTAAAAGAAAAAGACAACCTTACCCCTGCCTGGAGGCCGGCCATGGAAACATGCGCCGGCCTCTTCTTTTTGCATGGCTGCGGTGATTTTCCCTGCATTGTCGATGCGCGCGCGCACTGCCATCTACGAGTGGTCACTCATAGAGCAAGAGGAACAGGACAATGTCCGCCATCCGCAATTCAGTCCAGACCGGCTTCCTGGGCCGCGCATTTGCTGCGCTGAGCGCTGCCAATGCCGTCAGCGCTGCTGTCGAAGCTGGCCGCCGTCCGCGCGCCCGCGACCTCAAGGAGCTTGGCATCGACCCGGCCTCCTTCGGTCGGGTCATCCGCTAAGCCGTTCAAGCCATGCAGGAATGAAACAGCCCGCAACCGGATGGTCGCGGGCTTTATCTTGTCTGAGCAATGGCCGCAACGCTGAGGCGCGTCGCGACCTTCAATTGTCTGCCACGTCAAGCGTGCAGTTCTTCCCGCCGGTCGGCGTGATCTTCCGCCCGCTCCCGCTTGTTGTGGCGGATCGACGACCAGAGTGACAGGCCGATCAGAGCCGCGCCGCCGAGGCCGGTGATCACTTCGGGAATGTGCACCAGGGTTTGCGCATACATGATCACCGCGAGGATCAGGATGGCGTAGAAGGCGCCATGTTCGAGATAGCGGTATTCGGCAAGCGTTCCCTTCTCCACCAGCATGATGGTCATCGAGCGCACGTACATGGCGCCGATGCCGAGGCCGATCGCGATGACGAAGAGATTCTGCGTCAAGGCGAAGGCGCCGATGACGCCGTCGAAGGAGAAGCTTGCATCCAGCACCTCCAGATAGATGAAGGCGCCGAGGCCGCCCTTGGCGGCAGCGCTCATCGTCTGCTGCGACGCATCGAGCAACTCGCCGACGACTTCGACCGCGAGGAAGGTGAGCAGGCCGTAGATGGCGCAATGGACGAAGACGCTGGCTTCCTCCCCGCCGATCAGCCAGGAGAAGACAAGCATCAGCGCCAGCACGAAGGCGATCTCGATGCCCCTGATGGTGGCCGAGCGCGCCATCACCTTTTCCAGGCCGCGAAGCCAATGGATCTTCTTCTCATGGTCGAAGAAATAGCTGAGGCCGACCATCATCAGGAACGTGCCGCCGAAGGCTGCGATCGGCAGATGCGCATCGTTCATAATGCGGGCATATTCCTCGGGTTCACGGGCGGCCAGCACCAGCGCATCCCAGGGGCCGATCCGTGCCGCGATCGCGACGATCGCCAGCGGGAAGACGATGCGCATGCCAAAGACGGCAATGACGATGCCCCAGGTGAGGAATCGTTTCTGCCAGACCGGCGTCATCTCCTTCAGCTTGTTGGCGTTGACGATGGCATTGTCGAAGGAGAGCGAGATCTCCAGCACCGCAAGCACGGCACAGATGAAGAAGACGGTCGCCATGCCGCCGATCGTGCCGGTCGTCTGCCAACCAAGCACGGCGCCGAGAACTAGGCCGAGAGCCGTGACGATAAAGGCCCAACGGAAATAGCCGAGCGAGGATTTATCGGTCTGGGACTGGTTCATGGCCGCACCTCGCAGCAAGGCTTGCTGGAGAGGGTAGAATTAGTGGAAAAACGCGGCATGCCACAACGGGCATGCTGACGAGGCATGGTGAGCTTTTTCATCGATGAAAAATCCGCCGGCTGAGTTGCAGGCGGTACCGACATCACGAGAGCGCCGTAAAAACTCTCGCCAGAGGGGCCCGGCACCAATGTTCCCCGTAGCCGATGTCTGGAAGGCTGCGGGATAGGCCTTAGGTAATCTACTTCCCAAACCAGTCAAGGCCAAACGCCCCACGGAAAACCGCATAATTTCGGGAACCATCCGTCCCCCCGCTCGTTAAACCCTGGTTGAGCTGAAAAGGATGCCGATGATGCACACTTCGACCCATATTCCCGACAAACGTACAGAGGCATCCGACCGCATGAAGCGGGCAAAGCCAAACCGCATGCAGAAGGCACAGGTGCTGCCGCCGCATCACGTCGACCTGACGTTGACCCCTGGCGTCTACCACGACATTCACGTGCCGGCACATGTGAGTGGTGGGGACCTCTCCAAGGGTGGTCCCGACATCAAAGGCCATGCGAAAACCAAGAAATAACGGCTATTCCGGAGGCCGCTTCGGCGTGCTGATGGTCGATTCGAAACAGGGTGAGAAACATATGACAATGAACTTTGTGCCCCGAGATATTGTTATTCGGCACGAAAATGAATGGCAGGCCATCCGCGAGGGGGCCGACAAGCGCATCGAGATCGGCAAACGCAAACAGCCGGTCGGTTCGCCCATCAGCGGCGCGGCATCGGCCGGGAAAAACGAGCCTTCGGCCGTCAATCCTGAATAAGCGGAAGACAGTTTTGCAGAGATAGGCGCCCGGCAATGCCGTGCGTTTCGCCGTCTATCAGCCTTTGTGCCAATCAACACGCCGTCAAAGATAACGGCTGACGCCAACCTTTCGGAAAGGATTGGCCAGCGATAATCCCGGCCTCACGGGATTCGGACAGATGGCCAAGACAGCGACACGCGGCCGCCGCAAGGCGCCGGCGAGAGGAAAGAGCAGAGCGCGCAGCAGCGGCGGATTGCTGCCCTGGGCGGTGATCGGCGTTGCAGCGATCGGCGGTATCGTCGCTCACGACAATTGGAAGAGCCTTCAGCCTATGCTTGAACGGCAGTCGGCGCCGATCGCACGGGAAATGGCGGAGCCGAGACCAGTCGGCAGGAAGGATGTGCCGCCGAAGCAGGTGGCGCTTGCCGCACCGACGCCGAGAGCCGCACAGCCGACGCTGCAGGCGCAGCCGCTGCCGCCGGCGGCAATCCCGACGCCTATCCAGCCGGTCAAGGCAGTGCCGGCCCCGGCCTCTCCCGGGGCTCAGCAGACGGCGACGGGCGCCTTCGGCTATTGCGGGCAGGGCGCGCACATCAATTGCGTCGGCGACGGCGGCGTCTTCTGGTACAAGGGCGAAAAGATCATCATTGCCGATATGGCAAGCCCGGTGGCCGACCAGGCGCGCTGTGATGACGAACGCAGGGTGGCCTTTGCCGCGAAGCTGCGCCTGCTGGCGCTTCTGAACGCCGGCCCCTTCACCATCGATGCGGCCGGAAAGACCGAGTCCTCAGGCGCGCCGCGGATCGTTTCGCGCGACGGGCGCTCTTTTGGCGTGCAACTGATCAAGGAAGGGCTGGCGCGCCAGCCGGGGGGCGGCGGCGCGTGGTGCGCCGCCTGAGCTATTTTCCTTTTTTCACCAGCTTGCCGCCGGTGCGGAAGCTGCCGGTGAAGGAGGAGTCCTTGCTTTCGGCGGTGCATTCGATCGCGATCGGCTCGCCGGCGTAGGGATTGCCGAAGGTGCAAAAGCCGGCGACCTTGACCTGGCCGGTCATCTTGTTGCCGACGCCCGTGGTGACGAGGCTCAACGGCAGGCGAGCATTGCCGTTGGAGGCTGGCTTGATGCCGCTGCCGTCGCCCTGGAAGCCGAGCGCCTTTCCATCTGAAGTGAAGATGAAGGTCACCGAACCGTTGGCCAGCGTGACGCTGGCAAGCTCGTTTTTGCAGCCCTTGGTGGCGTCGAACTTGGCGACGACCAGTCTGGCGCATTTGCCGGAAAGCGTAATGACGCCAGGAGCGCCGGGAAATGTCTCAGGCGGGGAGGCCGGCGCGGCGGAGGCCGGCAAGGCGAGGACGGCGGCAACAAAGCCGGCGGCAACAAGCGCGGATAACTTCATTTCGATCTCAAGTCCCATGTCCTGGCGAGGCGAATCACCGCTTCACTTTCGATTCGCCATGGCATTGCTCTGTGTCCGAAATTTGGTTCCGTCCAGCATAAAGATTCCGCCGGCCGCCGGGCCGGCCCGCCGAAGGGCGAGGCGAACATCGGTTGGGCTTGCCGCAAAAAGCCGGCAACGGGCATAATTTGCCGGACATCGGCAAGGTAGTGATGTGACGTGCGAGATTGTACTGTTAGAGTGTCCAACGTGCGTCCGGTAGGACGCACGGCGCTCCAATGGCGGCGCTGGTCGAGCGCCTGCCGTCTTGGACGCATGTCTGGTCAAGGGGAATGGGCCCAGGCAGGGAAGTCCAGGCCCATTCTTTCCCGATCGGAGGTCAGTCGGATCAGGAATTTATAGCTGCCGGTCTGGCCGGCAGCCTTGATTAGAACGCGCGCTGCAGGCGGAAGTAGCCCGAGGTTACGTCTTCAGCATTGTCCGGATCGAGATACTGAACCGAAACCTTTGCCGAGAGGTTGTCGACGATCTGGTAGTCGATCGTCACGCCGGCCTTCCAGGCGTCAACATCGTCGTTGAACTCGCCAGCCGTGACGCCGTAGTTGTTGTAGTACTGAACAGCCGGGGTGATCTTCAGCTTGTCAGTCGCCTTGATGGCGTATTCAGCAGCGATCGCCCATTCAGCCTTGTTGTAGTAGGCGTTCGGGTTGGATGCATAGACGACTGCGAGGCCGAGCGTGCCCGGGCCGACGGCAACCGTACCCATGGCGCGGACGGCGCCTTCTTCGTTGTCGGTATCGTAACCAGCCGTGATCTGGTAGCTGAAGGCACCGGCCTTGCCGCCAAGACCAACAGCAACGCCGACGTTGTTGGCGGTTTCGCCGTTGTAGAACGGGCTGTCTTCCAGTTCGTCAACGCTGATGCCAGCGTAGAAAGCGTCGGTTTCGTACTGATAACGCAGCGAGTTATGCAGCGTGACCGGAGAACCGATATCGTCGGTTTCGCCCGAGAGGCCATCGTCCCACCAGCTGTAGAACAGACCAGCGCGGAAGCCTGCGATGTCGAGGTACGCGGAGTCGAGCTGGGCCTTCTGGGCCGAAGCGTTGTCAGCATTGAACTGCATGACGATAACGCCGGTCAGCGGACCGTATTCGGTGTCGCTCTTGGCGGTGAACTGAACCTGGCCGCGCGTGCGGGCGTCCCAGTCCGAGTCGTTGGCAACAGAACCGCCGCCGCCGGCGCCAATCGAGCTGGCGTTCGGGGCAACGTCAACCTGGAAACGGATGTAGCCGTTGATCTTGAGGCAGGTTTCGGTGCCCGGAATATAGAAGTAGCCGGTGCCGTAAGCGTCGCAGACGCGGACGTATTCAACCGGTTCCGGCTCGGCAGCAACGATTGCGTCAGCCGCCCGAGCGCCGGATACTGCTGCGAGAGCAGCAGCGGAGCCGAGAAGAAGGCTCTTGATGTTCATGGAATAACCTCCAGTTCAGATGCGAGAGGCTGAAGACCGTTGCCATCGGCAGTCCCTACGTGTCTTCAACCCGTGTGAGCGAAGCGGCACCTTTTTGACCAGGTGCCTGCCTCGCCGCGGTAGTTACATGGGGGATGTTGCGCCGCAATAACGATATCGATCATGACAGCAGGCCGGCGCTGCTATGTTGCTGAAATAGCACGCGTTTTGTCACAAACTCGTCATCTGTTCGTCACAAAAATGAGGTTCCGGCCGGTTCGGCAACGAGGGGCTGAGCCGCCGGTGAGGGCATGCAATTGATGCTGGCGTGAGCATATCCTTATATGCGGGTAAGCTGCGGCCGCCATCTGCATGACTTTTTCACCGGTTGCTGCCGGTGAAGATGGAAGTGGGGGGACGGCTTGCAGGTTCGTTCGTGCAGCCCTTCGTGGTCGCAGGTGCCGTGGAAGCCGGCGAGGCGAGGGCAGAAAAACTGCGGCGCTGCCGGTCGAGATTTAATTCCTGCCCTTGATCCAACCCGTTTGCGAGAGGCGAATGCCCCATACGCCGGATCGGCAAAAATTCACATGGTTTTGTGACCGAATTTGGCTTGGCCACTCTCAGGAGGTGCATCCCTGTGGGGCAAGGACAGTGGTCAACCATCCATACCCTGCAAATCACTCCAGAATAGCTTCCTTGCGCGCCACATTGCCGCTCACATCGATGTCGCTGCCCAGCATCGCGCTGCCGGTCAGATCAACGCCGTAGTCCAGGAGGTTTTGCCGCGTCAGATGGAGCATCACCCGGCCAGCCTGCTCGACCGGCCTGCCTCGCAGGTGAGATACGACATATTCGGCAGTGACGGGGTAGCGTCCCTGGGGAAGGCTGACACCTTTTGCCAGCGAAATCTTGTCGCTGGACACCACGAGAGTTTTGCGTCGTTTAATGACCTGCGCCACGCTGAGAACTCCTATTGGCAGGTTTATCGAACCTGCGGGCCACCATGTAAAAAGGCCTCTCGATTTCTCGAAAGGCCTTTGCTTTTCAGCGAATTAGGATGGTGGGCGTGACAGGGATTGAACCTGTGACCCCTACGATGTCAACGTAGTGCTCTCCCGCTGAGCTACACGCCCATCCGATGGCGGCGCATAGATCACAAAACCTTCAGAGCCGTCAATAGGCTTTTTTCAGTTTTGTGACGCGCCGCCCGACAAGCCTTACGCGGCAAGCATTTTATTGACCTCGTCGACGAGGTCGCGCAGGTGGAAAGGCTTGGAAAGGACCTTGGCATCCTTCGGCGCCTTCGAATCGGGGTTCAGTGCGACGGCGGCAAAACCGGTGATGAACATGACCTTCAGATCGGGATCGAGTTCGGTGGCGCGGCGCGCCAGCTCGATGCCATCCATTTCGGGCATGACGATATCGGTCAGCAGGAGGGAAAACGGCTCCTCGCGCAGCCGGTCGTAGGCGCTGGCGCCATTGTCGTAAGAAAGGACCTTGTAGCCGGCCTTTTCGAGCGCTTTCACCAGGAAACGGCGCATATCATTGTCGTCTTCGGCGAGAAGTATCTTCTGAGTCATCAATCCAGACCGCTAATCAATAGGTTTTGGGTGGGCTGCCAGCCGTCTACACTAGTCTTTGCCCGGTAAACAACCGGTGAATTGCCTGTGCGTGATGGTCATCCCTTCTACATAGTATG
Organism: Rhizobium esperanzae; assembly: GCF_002204185.1. Taxonomy (GTDB): domain Bacteria; phylum Pseudomonadota; class Alphaproteobacteria; order Rhizobiales; family Rhizobiaceae; genus Rhizobium; species Rhizobium esperanzae. Next base: position 135,526 of record NZ_MXPU01000017.1, read on the forward strand.
GACTTGAGGGCGGGCAACTGGCAACATGAACGAAGCAGTCAGTTCATGACATGGTAAAGAGGGCCGAAAGTGCCGGAAATCCGCGAATACGAGCTTTTTGAGGTCCATGAGCCCGTGTCGCAGACCATTCCCTTCGTCTACAACTCTCCCCATAGCGGCCGAATTTATCCACCGGAATTCATCGCCCAATCGAGGCTGGAAGGCATAGCGATCCGCCGTTCGGAGGACCATTACGTCGACGAGCTGTTCGGCTCGGCGGTCGAACTGGGCGCGCCACTGCTCGCCGCCAATTTTCCGCGGGCCTATCTTGACGTCAATCGTGAGCCCTACGAGCTCGATCCCAGGATGTTCGACGGGCTGCTGCCGCCCTATGCCAACATCAATTCGCTGAGGGTCGCCGGCGGGCTCGGCACCATTCCGCGCATAGTTGCCGAGAACATGGAGATCTACGCACGGCGGCTGCCGGTGCAGGAGGGGCTCGATCGGGTTGAGGCGGTCTACAAACCTTATCATGCGGCGCTGCGCCGGCTGATTGCCCGCACTCATGTGCAGTTCGGCTTCGGCGTTCTGATCGACTGCCACTCGATGCCCGGCAATGTGCGGGTCGCGGGTTGCACCGAGCGGCCCGATTTCATCATCGGCGATCGCTACGGCACCAGCGCTTCGGCCGAACTTTCGCGCGCCGCCATCGCCATCCTCGAGGAAATGGGCTTCGCGGCGATCCGTAACAAGCCTTATGCCGGCGGCTTCATCACCGAGCATTACGGCCGTCCCTCGCGCGGTCTGCACGCGCTGCAGATCGAAGTGAACCGGGCGATCTACGTCGACGAGGTGACGCTGGAGAAGCGCGAGGATTTCGCCGCGGTGGCCGACGCGGTCGCGGCCTTCATGAGGCAGATGGCAGATTATGTCGAAAAATTCGCCGGCGATCGGGCGCTGGCCGCCGAGTAAATCTGCAATTTCCCGATTCTCCGCTTGCCTCCCCAGGCCAAAAAAAACCGCGCTTGTCAGCGCGGCTAAGTCTAGGGAGGAAACACCCAAGGAGGGTATTTACAGTCAGAAGACTGTAATGACGACGCTACTATTGCGTTGCACAAATGTCAAGCAATATATTGCACTGCGATATCTTTGGGCAATTCGCCTGAAGTTGCCCGCGTCGTTTGCATTCCCGCTCGTTTTCGCTATGAAAGCCCGTTCCCGCCAGCCAAACGGTGTCACCATGCTTCCTGACCGTTCATTCTTCAATCGTCTGGCGGAGGTCGCCCGCGCCGAGACGCTGCCCCGCTTCCGATCCGGCCTCGACGTCACGAACAAACTTTCTTCCGGCTTCGATCCGGTGACGGAAGGCGATCGGGCGGCCGAGCTCGCCATCCGGGCGCTGATCGAGGAGAATTTCCCCGACCACGGCATTCTCGGCGAGGAGCACGGCGATGTCGGGCTCGACCGGGACTATGTCTGGGTGATCGATCCGATCGACGGCACGCGCGCCTTCATATCGGGCGTGCCGGTTTGGGGAACGCTGATCGGTCTGCATAGGGAAGGCCGGGCGATCATGGGCATGATCGAGCAGCCCTTTACCGGCGAACGTTATTTCGCCGACGAGAACGGCTCGATTTATACCGGCCCGGAGGGTGAAAGGCGGCTGGTGACCCGCCAGTGCGAGGCGCTTTCGAGCGCCATTCTGTTCACGACCTCGCCACATCTCTTCGCCGGCGGGGAGATGGAGAAATACCGCGAGATCGAGGGTCAGGTGCGGCTCTTCCGCTATGGATGCGACTGCTATGCCTATGCGCTGCTTGCCGCCGGCCATATCGATCTCGTCATCGAAAACGGACTGAAACCCTATGACGTCGGCGGCATCATTCCCGTCATCGAGGGGGCGGGCGGCATCATCACCACCTGGGACGGCGGACGCCCTGAAAACGGCGGCTCGATCATCGCCGCCGGCAGCCGCCCGGTCTACGAGCAGGCAATCGCCATCCTGCAGCGCTGAACCCGGGCTCGGCAAAGCCGATGCCCCGGGTCGGCAAGGCCGATTTTGCTGGCGGCTCGGTTGATCCGGCTCAGGTGCCGAGGGCAGCGACATCATGGTTTTCCTCGGCATCACTGCCGGGAATGAAGGCGTGGAAGGCCGCCAGCGCCGCGGCACGATAGATATCCCGTTCCTGGAAGATCTCATGGCGGGCGCCGTTGATCGGCACCAGCTGGCCGGCGCGGAAATAACGCGAGAGCCGCTCCTGTGCCGTGTAGGGCACGACGCCGTCACGTGTCGGGGCGATGACGATGGTCGGGATGGTGATCGAGAAGAGGTGGTTGGGCGAGGTGACCCGGTCCATGGTCCGGAAGGCTTCGCTCAGCCAGCGGGCCGTCGGCGGCCCGAGCGTCAGTTCCGGATGGGCCTTCATCATCGCAACATTGCGCTCGAAGCGGGTTTCGTCCGAGGTCAACGGATTGTCGCGGAAATCCGGCTCCTTCAGCTTCGAGGTCAGCGGCATGAAGCCGAGGCCGGCGGCCGTCAGCGCGCCGGCGAGGGTGCGGATGACGCGGGGCGAGGCCGACTGGCCGGTCAGACCGATGAAGGGAGCCGATAGCACCATGCGGTCGATGCGGGTGGTGAGATAGGGGGCGGCCGACAGCGCGATCAGTCCGCCGGTGGAATGACCGAGCAGGTAGAAGGGCAGTCGGGTGTCCGGCAGCACTATCTTTTCGAGGAAGGTGTCGAGGTCGCGCTCGTAATCGGAAAAGCGGCGGATATGGCCGTGATTGCGGCGCTTCAGGAGCCGCGACGAACCGCCCTGACCACGCAGGTCGAAGGTCGCGACCCAGAGGCCCTTGCTTGTCAGGTCGCGGATCGTCTCGAAATATTTTTCGATATATTCGTTGCGGCCATGGATGACGACGACCGTGCCCTTGGCGACCTGGGCGCCAGAACGGAAAACGGCGTAACGCAGCCGGTGGCCGTCATGGGTTTCGAAGAACCCTTCGGTGCGGTTTTCCGGGGCAGGATTGTCGGGCGTCGAATAGAGAACCTGATCCATGACTTGCCAATGCGCCGCTGCTGAATGCTTCCCTATCAGGGATAGCGCATGGCGCCCGGCTTGGAAAGCGGGGGAAAAAGGGCCGGCGGGAGCGTGAGGGCGCTCGCGGCCGGCCCAAGTTTAGACTGAAGAAGAAGGGACGATGCACTTCAGCCATCGGGGCCAGTGTCACCCGACATCGTCATTTCTACGCAGGCATGTCTGAACGCCTACCGAACCGGTCGTTCACGCGCGGTTCACGGCCGGTCGAGGGGATTTCGAAAAGGTCTTGAACTCCCCGAATCGCATCACCATCTCCATCCTGCGGGTGCCAAAAGGGCCCGCGCAACCGTCCCGAGACCGCCAAGATGGGGTTTCAAGGGCATTTTATCGCAACACGTCGCTTCCCTAGGAGGACATCATGCGTCACGTAGACTTCTCTCCCCTTTATCGTTCGACGGTCGGTTTCGACCGGCTCTTCACCATGCTCGACAGCCTTGCTCAGCCGGAGCAGGCGCAGACCTATCCGCCCTATAATATCGAGCGCACCGGTGAAAATACCTATCGCATCACCATGGCGGTCGCCGGTTTCGACGAGACCGAGCTTTCGATCGAAGCTCATGCCCATGTGTTGGCCGTGAAGGGTGAAAAGAACGAGGAAACTGCTGAAGGCGGCGAATTCCTCTATCGCGGCATTGCCAAGCGCGCCTTCGAGCGCCGCTTCCAGCTTGCCGATCACGTCGAGGTGTCAGCCGCTTCGCTGAAGAATGGCCTGCTTCACATCGATCTTCTGCGCAACATTCCCGAGGCTATGAAGCCCCGCAAGATCACGATTGCCGCCGAGCCGGTCGAGGCTCCGAAGGCGATCGAGGCGCAGGTCATCAACGATTAACAGCTGTTCCTCAGGGACAATGGACGGCGCTCCGGCCGGGGCGCCGTTTTTTATTGCCGTTCATCTTATTGTTCAGGCCGGGCTGGCGGCATCCTTCATCTGCTGTTCCGTTACGCGCCGGGCTGCCGCTGCGGCATATTTCTGGGCGATGACGGCGCAGACCATCAGCTGAATCTGGTGGAAGAGCATCAGGGGAAGCACGATCGCACCAATCGATTGACCGGCGAAGATGACGTTTGCCATCGGCACGCCGCTTGCCAGGCTCTTCTTCGAGCCGCAGAAGGTGATGGTGATCTCGTCAGACTTGTCGAAGGCCAGCCAGCGGCTGCCGAACATCGTCAAAACAAGCACAAACGCCAGAAGCACGACGTCGGCGACGACGACAACGGCAATGTCGGCAATCGAGAAAGTGTGCCACAGTCCTTCGACGATCGCCGTCGAGAAGGCGAGATAGACCACCATCAGGATCGAACCGCGGTCGACCGGCATCAGAATCTTCTTCTTGGCGCGAATCCAGTCGCCGATCCAGGGCTGCAGGATCTGGCCAACGATAAAGGGGGCAAGCAGCTGCAGCAGGATCTGCTGAAGCGCGTCGAAGGAGAAGCCGCCATGGCCGCCGACGGAAAAGAGCAGACCGACCAGCAGTGGCGTCAGGAACATGCCGAAAATGTTCGAGGCCGAGGCCGAGCAGATCGCGGCGGGCACGTTGCCGCCGGCCATCGAGGTGAAGGCGATCGACGACTGCACCGTCGACGGCAGCACGCAGAGGAAGAGAATGCCGAGATAAAGCGGCCGTGGCAGGATCGCTTCGGGGATGAAGCCGAGCCCGAGCCCGAGCAGCGGGAAGATGCCGAAGGTCGTCAGCAGGATGATCAGATGCAGCCGCCAGTGCAGCAGACCAGCAATGACGACGTCACGGGAAAGGCGCGCGCCGTGCAGGAAAAACAAAGCCGCGATGGCAATATCGGTGGCGATGCCGAAATAATCCGCAAAACTGCCGCTCGCCGGAAACAGGGAGGCGAGGATGACGGTGCAGACGAGCAGGATCGTGAACGTATCTGGCAGAAAGCGGCGCATGACGGTCTCGCAGCAATAAGGCAACCATTGTTCTGTCCTCCATTATGATCCAGGATGCAAGAAATAACAGTTATCGAGATACTGGATTTTCTATGCTGGACCTCTCGCAGTTGCGCAGTTTCGTCGCCGTCGAACAGATGGGTAGCTTCACGCTTGCCGCGGAAAGGCTGGGCCTCGGGCAATCGACGGTCAGCCAGCATATTCAGCGGCTGGAGGCGGCGCTCGGACGCAAGCTGCTCGCGCGCGACACGCACAAGGTGATGCTCACCGGTGACGGCGAGGCGCTGCTTTCGCATGCGCGCGCCATGCTTTCGATCGAGGGGCAAGTGCAGGCGCTGTTCAAGAGCAACAGCCTGCGCGGCAGCCTCCGGCTCGGCGTGTCGGAGGATTTCGTCACCAGCCAGCTGCCGGCGGTGCTGGAGGATTTCGTTCGCTCGCATCCATCCGTCGACCTGGAACTGACGGTGGCGCTTTCAGGCATGCTTTATGAGATGCAGGACAATGGCGAAATCGATCTGGTGCTCGCCAAGCGCCGTCTTGGCGATGCGCGGGGGAAACTGGTCTACCGCGAGCCGCTCGTCTGGCTGGCGCGCGATCCTGAGCGAGTGCTCGCCTCCGGCCCATTGCCACTGATCGCTTTTCCACCGCCGAGCGTGACGCGGGCGATCGCCCTGGAAACACTTGGGAGCAATGGGGTGCCGTGGCGGATCGTCTGCACTTGCGGCAGCCTGAGCGGACTGACGGCGGCGGCGCGGGCCGGAATGGGGGTGCTGGTGCAGCCGCGCAGTATGGCTCCCTCCGGACTGAAAGAAATTGCTGCGGGAAAATTGCCGGTGCTCGAGGATGTGGAATTCGTATTGGTGCCGCGCAAGGGTGCGGATCAGGCGCTGGTCTCGGCACTCTCCGATGATATTCTGCAAAAGGTGAGGGGGCTGAGGTCGGCATGACATCGCCGTCACGGAGGAGCCGGCTGGAAATCCTTCCGGTCGGCGATCAGGCGGTCAGGCACCTCAGGAAACCATCCACGTCGGCCACTGTCGTCGCGAAGCTGGTGACGAGGCGGATCAGGGTTTCACTTTCGGAAACGAGTTCCGACGTTGCCGCAGGCACCGGCCATTCGTAGAATTTCGCGCCCTTTTCCTCTGCGGTTCTTGCAGCACTCTTGCTGATGACCGCAAAGACCTCGTTGGTCGCGGTCCTCCAGGCGAGGCGCCCGGCGCTACTGGCGGCAATACCGGCGCGCAGCCGGTCTGCCATGGCGTTCGAATGGCGGGCGAGATCGAGCCAGAGGCCATTTTCGAAATAGGCGTCGAACTGGGCGGCGATGAAACGCGACTTGGAGAAGAGCTGGGCGGCGCGCTTGCGGATGAAGGGCATTTCGCGCGCCCGCTCCGGATCGAAAAAGATGATCGCCTCCGCGCACCAGCAGCCGTTCTTGGTGCCGCCGAAGGACAGCATGTCGACGCCGCGCTTCCAGGTCATCTCCGCCGGGGTGGTATCGAGTGCGATCAGCGCATTTGTGAAGCGGGCGCCATCCATGTGGAGCGGCAGATTGCGCTTTCTCGATATGGCGGCGATCTCGCCGATCTCCGGCAGTGAATAGACGGTGCCGATCTCGGTCGACTGGGTGATGGTCACAGCGTTGGCGCGGCCATGACGGAGGGCGTCCTCGGGGAAGTGGGCGATTTTTGCCGAAAGCCTGGCCGGATCGATCTTGCCGGCTTCGCCGTCAACGGCCATGAGGCGAGCGGCGCCGGAGAAGAATTCCGGCGCGCCGCATTCATCTTCGATCACATGGGCTTCCGAATGGCAGAAGGTGATCCCGCCGGGGCGCTGGACGCTCGCCAGCGCCAGGGAGTTGGCGGCCGTGCCGGTGGCGACGAAGAAAACGGAAACCTCCCGTTCGAAGATCTCGCAGAAGCGGGCCTCGACCTTTTTATCGAGATCGCCGGCGCCATAGGCCGGAGCAAAACCGGCCGATTCCGCCAGCAGGCGTTCGGCAATGGATCGATGGGCGCCGGCCCAATTGTCGGATGCAAAGAACATAGCGTAGACCGGAGCGAAACAGGTTGGGGAGGTTCGCAGCGGACATTACGTCAATCCTTTACGGGATCAAGGCTAATGCCGATAATCCATCACGAAAATTGAACTGCGCAATCAATAAATAAAATGTCCCGCTCTGGCGTAATTTTATTTCGTGATTGCGACTGATTTGGTAATCTTCCTTCGCAAAATGACGATTTTTGGCGCGGCGCTCTTGCGAAGCCAAATGCTTTCTGGCATAGAGCAGGTGAATTAGGACAGTGTTGCTGTCCTATTTTGGCCATTGCGGCCGAAGAGGCGCCGAAAGCCCTGGAACAGGCGGGCTTTCACGCTATAGTTCTTCCGAGCGCCAAGCCCTAGGACGGCGGCGCACGGAGGCGAATGGCAGGCGCGGAACGCGACGGTTTGCTATCCCTAGAAGCAGATGTCTGCGGCGATCTTCACAATGCAACAGCGCTGTCATGCGCCGACCCTATCTTCGGGTTGCGGCGCATGACGAAAAGCCGCCCGCGGCCCGCGGGTTTCGACAGGAGGAAAGACGATGACGATGACGCCATCCATGGAATTTGACCGGTTTGCCGCTGCTGACACGCGCGCGACGGCCAATATGTCCAAATCCGCCTCCGGCCTGCCGAAGAAACAGGGCCTCTACGATCCCCGCAACGAGCATGATGCCTGCGGCGTCGGCTTTGTCGCGCATATGAAGGGCGAGAAGTCGCACCAGATCGTCAAGGACGGCTTGTTCATTCTTGAGAACCTGACGCATCGCGGCGCCGTCGGCGCCGATCCGCTGATGGGTGACGGCGCCGGCATCCTCGTGCAGATTCCCGACCGCTTCTTCCGTGAGGAGATGGCCGGGCAGGGGATCACCCTGCCGCCTGCCGGCGAATATGGCGTCGGCCATATCTTCATGCCGCGCGACGAAAAGCAGATCGAGCACTTCAAGAAGGTAATCAAGGACGTCATCGTCGAAGAAGGTCAGGTCTTCATCGGTTTCCGCGACGTGCCGGTCGACAATTCCTCGCTCTCCAAGGCGCCTGATATTGCCGCGACCGAGCCGCATCACGTGCAGGTCTTCATCGGCGCCGGCGAGGATGCCGAGAACAACGACGAATTCGAGCGACGGCTGTTCACCCTGCGAAAGGTGATTTCCAACCGTATCTATGACGAGTTCGAGGGCGAGGAGAGCAATTTCTACCCCGTTTCCCTGTCGTCGACGACGGTGGTCTACAAGGGCATGTTCCTGGCCTATCAGGTCGGCGCCTATTATAAGGACCTGTCGGACCCGCGTTTCGAAAGCGCGGTCGCCCTCGTGCATCAACGTTTCTCGACCAACACCTTCCCGTCGTGGAAACTCGCGCACCCCTATCGCATGGTCGCCCATAACGGCGAGATCAACACGCTGCGCGGCAACGTCAACTGGATGGCGGCGCGGCAGGCCTCGGTCTCTTCGCCGCTGTTCGGCGAGGACATCTCCAAGCTCTGGCCGATTTCCTACGAGGGGCAGTCGGACACGGCCTGTTTCGACAATGCGCTGGAATTCCTGGTGCGCGGCGGCTACTCGCTGGCGCATGCCGTGATGATGCTGATCCCGGAAGCCTGGGCCGGCAACCAGTCGATGGCGGCCGAACGCAAGGCCTTCTACGAATATCATGCCGCACTGATGGAGCCGTGGGACGGGCCGGCTGCGGTCGCCTTCACCGACGGCAGGCAGATCGGCGCGACGCTCGACCGCAACGGCCTCAGGCCGGCGCGCTACCTCGTCACCGACGACGATCGCGTCATTATGGCGTCTGAGGCCGGCGTGCTGCCGGTTCCGGAAGAAAAGATCATCCAGAAGTGGCGCCTGCAGCCGGGCAAGATGCTGCTGATCGACATGGAGGAAGGCCGTATCATCTCCGATGACGAGGTGAAGTCGCAGCTTGCGACGGCGCATCCCTATCGCAGCTGGCTCGACCGCACCCAGCTCATCCTCGAAGAGCTGAAGCCGGTGGAGCCGCGGGCGCTGCGCCGCGACGTATCGTTGCTCGATCGCCAGCAGGCCTTTGGCTACACGACCGAGGACACCAAGATCCTGATGTCGCCGATGGCGACGACCGGTCAGGAAGCGATCGGTTCGATGGGCACCGATACGCCGATCTCGGCGATGTCGGAAAAGCCGAAGCTGCTCTACACCTATTTCAAGCAGAACTTCGCGCAGGTGACGAACCCGCCGATCGATCCGATCCGCGAAGAGCTCGTCATGAGCCTCGTCTCGTTCATCGGTCCGCGTCCGAACATTCTTGACCATGAGGGCATGGCGAATGCCAAGCGCCTCGAAGTGCGTCAGCCGATCCTGACCAATGGCGATCTCGAAAAGATCCGCTCGATCGGCCATACGGAAGACCGGTTCGACACCAAGACGCTCGATTTCACTTATGATATCGAGCGTGGCGCTGCCGGCATGCCCGAAATGCTCGACCGACTCTGCGAGCGCGCCGAGGCAGCCGTCAAGGGCGGCTACAACATCATCGTGCTCTCCGACCGGCAGATCGGACCCGACCGCATCGCCATTCCGGCGCTGCTGGCTACGGCCGCCGTCCATCATCATCTGATCCGCAAGGGGCTTCGCACCTCGGTCGGCCTCGTCGTCGAGACCGGTGAGCCGCGCGAAGTGCATCATTTCTGCCTGCTCGCCGGCTACGGCGCCGAGGCGATCAACCCCTATCTCGCCTTCGACACGCTGCTCGACATGCATGCCAAGGGCGAGTTCCCCAAGGAAGTCGATGCCTCGGAAGTCGTCTACCGTTACATAAAGGCGGTCGGCAAAGGCATTCTCAAGGTCATGTCGAAGATGGGCATTTCGACCTATCAGTCCTATTGCGGCGCGCAGATCTTCGATGCGATCGGCCTGTCGTCGGAACTGGTCGACAAGTATTTCTTCGGAACCGCGACGATGATCGAAGGTATCGGCCTCGAAGCAATCGCCGAAGAGACCGTCGCCCGCCACAACGCCGCCTTCGGCAAGGATCCGCTGCTTGCGACGACGCTCGATATCGGTGGCGAATACGCCTACCGGATGCGCGGCGAAAGCCATGCCTGGACGCCGGATGCGGTTGCCGCTCTTCAGCACGCCGTGCGCGGCAATGCCGAGGATCGTTACCGCGAATTCGCCGAGATGGTGAACAATTCGGCGCTACGCATGAACACGATCCGCGGGCTCTTCAAGATCAAGAGCGCCGAGGCGCTCGGCCGCAAGCCGGTATCGATCGACGAGGTCGAGCCGGCCGCCGATATCGTCAGGCGTTTCTCGACGGGGGCAATGTCCTTCGGCTCGATCTCCCGTGAGGCGCATACGACACTGGCGATCGCCATGAACCGGATCGGCGGCAAGTCGAACACCGGCGAGGGCGGCGAGGAGTCCGACCGCTACATGCCGCTCTCCGACGGTTCGATGAACCCGGAGCGTTCGGCGATCAAGCAGATCGCCTCGGGCCGTTTCGGCGTCACCACCGAATATCTGGTCAATGCCGACGTGTTGCAAATCAAGGTGGCGCAGGGCGCCAAGCCCGGCGAAGGCGGCCAGTTGCCCGGCCACAAGGTTGACGCGACCGTTGCCAAGACCCGCCACTCGACTCCGGGTGTCGGCCTGATCTCGCCGCCGCCGCACCACGACATCTATTCGATCGAGGATCTGGCGCAGCTGATCTACGACCTGAAGAACGTCAACCCGACCTCCGACGTTTCGGTCAAGCTCGTCTCCGAAGTCGGCGTCGGCACGGTTGCCGCCGGTGTCGCGAAGGCGCGCGCCGACCATATCACCGTCGCCGGCTTCGACGGCGGCACGGGTGCGTCGCCGCTGACCTCGCTCAAGCATGCCGGCAGCCCCTGGGAAATCGGTCTTGCCGAAACCCAGCAGACGCTGGTGCTGAACGGCCTGCGTTCGCGCGTCGCGCTGCAGGTGGACGGCGGCCTCAAGACCGGCCGCGACGTTATCATTGGAGCGCTCCTCGGCGCCGACGAGTTCGGTTTCGCCACCGCGCCGCTGATTGCCGCCGGCTGCATCATGATGCGCAAGTGCCATCTCAACACCTGTCCGGTCGGTGTGGCGACACAGGATCCGGTGCTGCGCAAGCGCTTCAAGGGCACGCCGGAGCATGTCATCAACTACTTCTTCTTCGTTGCCAACGAAGTGCGCGAAATCCTCGCCTCGCTCGGCTTTACCCGGCTTGACGACATCATCGGCGCTTCGGAGCTCCTGGAGAAAGACGAGATGCTGGCGCATTGGAAGGCCAAGGGTCTCGACTTCAGCCGCATCTTCCACAAGGTCGATGCCGCCAAGGAAGAAACCTTCTGGACGAGCCGGCAGCAGCACCCGATCGATGACATTCTCGACCGCGTGCTGATCGAGCAGGCGCAGCCGGCGCTGACGGACAAGACGCCCGTTGCCTTCGAGGTCGACATCAAGAACGTCGACCGTTCGGCCGGCGCGATGCTCTCCGGCGAGGTCGCCAAGCGTTACCGGCATCGCGGGCTAAAGGAAGATACGATCAACGTGACGCTTCGCGGCACGGCAGGCCAGAGCTTCGGTGCCTTCCTGGCGCGCGGGGTCACCTTCAACCTGATCGGCGACGGCAACGACTATGTCGGCAAGGGACTTTCGGGCGGCAAGATCATCATCAGGCCGCCGGAAAACTCTCAGATCGTCGCCGAAGACTCGATCATCGTCGGCAACACCGTGCTTTACGGCGCCACCGAGGGCGAATGCTATTTCCGCGGCGTGGCGGGCGAACGTTTCGCCGTCCGCAACTCGGGTGCGATCGCCATCGTCGAGGGCGTGGGCGACCATGGCTGCGAATATATGACCGGCGGTGTCGTCGTCGTGCTCGGCGCCACCGGCCGCAACTTTGCGGCGGGCATGTCGGGCGGCGTTGCCTATGTGCTCGATGAAGCCGGCGATTTCGCCAGCCGCTGCAACATGGCGATGGTCGAGCTGGAGCCGGTGCCGGAAGAGGACGACATGCTGGAGAAGCTGCATCATCACGGCGGCGATCTCATGCACAAGGGACGCGTCGACGTCTCGGGTGACATGACCCGCCATGACGAGGAGCGCCTCTACCAGCTGATCTCCAACCATCTGCACTATACGGGCTCCACCCGCGCCAAGCAGATCCTTGATCACTGGGCCGACTACCGTCCGAAGTTCCGCAAAGTCATGCCGGTCGAGTACCGCCGTGCGCTCGAGGAAATGGAACGCAGCCGGATGGGCATCGCCGCGGAGTGATTGCACCGGGATATTCGCCACGTGCTGATTGCGGGTGGCGGATATCGGAAACGTCTCGATGATCCGTGACGATCATGCCGACGGCCGACGGCCATCGAGATCGCCCGGAAGTTTCAGGGGATATGTTCCAATGACGGTCAAGAGAAGCAACCCGCCCGGATTGCCGGGACTGACGACAGAGATTTGGCCGCGGATGAGGCGGTCATGAGGGTAAGGGACGAAGAGATGGGTAAGGTAACAGGGTTTCTGGAAATCGACCGGCAGGTGGCGAAGTACCAGCCGGCGTCGGATCGTATCCGCCATTTCCGCGAATTCACGATCCCGATGTCGGATCCGGAAGTGCAGAAACAGGCTGCGCGCTGCATGGACTGTGGCATCCCCTATTGCCACGGCCCCACCGGCTGCCCTGTGCACAACCAGATTCCCGACTGGAACGACCTCGTCTACAACAACAACTGGGAAGCAGCGATCCAGAACCTGCATTCGACCAACAACTTCCCGGAGTTCACCGGCCGCGTCTGCCCCGCCCCCTGCGAGGAAGCCTGCACTTTGAATCTCGAAGATGCGCCGGTTGCCATCAAGACGGTCGAGCAGGCGATTGCCGACAAGGCCTATGAGCTCGGCTTCATCCGGCCGCAGCCGGCCACCGTCCATACCGGCAAGAAGGTCGCCGTCATCGGTTCGGGTCCCGCCGGCATGGCGGCCGCCCAGCAGCTCGGCCGCGCCGGTCACGAGGTGCATGTCTATGAACGTGAGACCAAGCCCGGCGGCTTGCTGCGCTACGGCATTCCGGACTTCAAGATGGAGAAGAACTTCATCGATCGCCGCGTCGAGCAGATGAAGGGCGAGGGCGTCACCTTTCATTGCGGCGTCAATGTCGGTGTCGACGTCAAGGTCGAGCAGCTGCTCGCCGATCACGACGCCGTCCTTTACTGCGGCGGCTCCGAGACGCCGCGTGAGGCGGGCATTCCGGGCATTGACCTTGCCGGCGTGCATGATGCCATGCCCTATCTGGTGCAGCAGAACCGCCGCGTCGGGCGCGAGAACATTGACAGCGTCGGCTGGCCGTCGGATCCAATTCTTGCCGGCGCCAAACATGTCGTCGTCGTCGGCGGCGGCGATACGGCGTCGGACTGTGTCGGCACAGCCTTCCGCCAGGGGGCCGTCAAGGTCACCCAGCTCGACATCCGGCCGCAGCCGCCCGAGAAGGAAGACAAGCTCGCTGTCTGGCCCTTCTGGGCGACGAAGATGCGCACGTCTTCCTCGCAGGCCGAGGGCGCCGTGCGCGAATTCCAGGTTGCGACGCTCGAATTCATCGGCGAAGACGGCGTGCTGACCGGCGTCAAGTGCTGCGAGGTCGACGAGCGCCGGCGGCCGGTCGCAGGCACGGAATTCGTCATTCGCGCCGATCTCGCCTTCATCGCCATCGGTTTCCGCGGCCCGTTCACGACAAGCGTGCTGAAGGAGCTCGAAGGCAAGCTGACGCTCAACACCGACAAGCGCGGCTCGACCAACGTCGTCGCCAACGACCGCGACTACAAGACCTCGGTCGACAAGCTCTGGACGGCGGGCGACGTGCGCCGCGGCCAGTCGCTGGTGGTCTGGGCGATCCGCGAAGGCCGCCAGGCAGCGCGCGCCATCGACGAGGCGTTGATGGGCTCGACCGTCCTGCCGAACTGATCCCATCTCATAGAGGCTGACGAAGACACGAACTCCGCCTTTCCGGCGGAGTCAGATTGCTGACAAACCCCTGGCGAGAGCTGGGGGTTTGTGATTCACTGGGACATGTTGAAGAAACCCAGCCCTGAACAGACAGCTCTCGAGATGGTGACGCTCGATAGTCTGGTGCCAAAGGATCACCTGCTTCGCAAGATCGAGGCGGTGATTGACTTCTCCTTCATCCACGACCGCGTTGCGGGATTGTATTGCGCCGACAACGGCCGACCACCGCTCGATCCAACCTTGATGTTCAAGGCGTTGTTCATCGGCTACCTGTTCGGCATCCGCTCCGAGCGGCAGTTGGTGCGC
>NZ_MXPU01000018.1 GCF_002204185.1 Rhizobium esperanzae
TCTGCAGGCCGCCATCGACCTCGCGAGTGACCTGCGCCTTGCCATCCCCGATCTCGATCTTCGAGGCGAAGGTCGCCTGGGCCGAACCGAGCAGTGCCGCCAGCATCTGGCCGGTCTGATTGCTGTCGTCGTCGATCGCCTGCTTGCCGACGATGACAAGCCCCGGCTGTTCGGCATCGGCCACACCCTTGAGGATCTTGGCGACGGCGAGCGGCTCGACTTGCTCGTCGGTCTCGACCAGGATCGCCCGGTCGGCGCCCATGGCGAGCGCCGTCCGCAGCGTCTCCTCGGCCTTGGCAGGACCGATCGACACCACCACCACTTCTTCCGCCTTGCCGGCCTCCTTCAGCCGCAGCGCCTCTTCCACCGAGATCTCGTCGAACGGGTTCATCGACATCTTCACATTGGCAAGCTCGACACCCGAACCATCCGGCTTCACCCGGATCTTCACGTTGTAGTCGACAACCCGCTTGACGGGCACGAGAATCTTCATTTGCAATCCCCTTTGTTATTCCGAATGTTGGGCCCTTACAGCGCCGGCGTCTTGCCAGACAAGCTAAGGACACCGCGAGACCTGTGCCTTGCGCTAGTGCGGCCGATCAGAAAGCAATGCCCAGAAGGCAAAGAGCGGTGTGTCGACCGACCTCATGGCGTGTTTGATACCCGGGATATTATAGAACGATCCGCCGATGCCAGGCGAAAACCAGTTCCCCTCCCCCTGCTTGAACTCCCCCTCGGAAAGCACGAGATAGATCTCCTCCGGCGCATGATCATGATCGGGATAGCGCACATGCGGCGCCATCAACGTCACACCGAGCCACAGGTCGCTCCGCTCCTCCAGTCCGCCGGGGCCGATGATCATCGCATTGGCATGCCCATCGGCAAAATTGTCGCTCGCCGAGTGGTCATACTTGGTGCGCCGACGCCATTCAAGCATTGGCTCGATGCCTTTGAACGCCTCGACCAATCGCCCCAGCGAAGGATCATAGGAGGTATCAATCGCGAGCGCCACATCAAGGTGAGCGCAGACCGGCAACCGGCTCCCGTCCCCCGCCCGTGCGGTCCCCGGCTGCTCCAGCCTTGCGAGAAACTGTCGGAGCGAGCGCCGGGCCTGCGGGGCTGTCGCAAATGTCTGGAAAGCCTGAGACGCAGCGTCCAAGAAAAGCTGCAGGCTCTCCCCGCGTAAACTCATGCCATCCCCTCCCTAGAACTGGACGATTTTAGCCCGGCCAGCCAGTGGCCTCTCCTGCAATCATATATCTTTCGCGAGACGCAGGCCGTCATAGACGGCGGCATGCGTGTTGCGCGCAGCGACAGCGTCGCCGATCCGGAACAGCTGGAATTTGCCCTCGGGATTGCGAACGACCGACTGCGGTTCACCGGCCAGAAGCTGGTCGTGCGATATCTCGCCGAGGTTGCTCGAATTGGGCTTCAGCTCGAAATAGAGCTCATCGAGCGCAATGGTCCCGTGATTGACGATGATCTGGTCGTAGCTGCTCTGCCTGGCAATCCCGCCGTAATCGCTGCCGACATGAGCGACGAGTTGATTGCCGCTCTTCTCGACCGCCTCCAGGCGATAGGTGACGGTGAAGGTCACGTCATGCTTCTGAAGGGAGCGCATATAGGGCACGAGGTTCATCGCCATGACCTCCGGCGCGAAGGACCGGTCGGGCGTCATGATCTCGACCTTGGCGCCCGCCTTGGCGAGAAATTCCGCCGCCTGAAGGCCGGCATGGTCGCCGGCATCGTCGAAAATCAGGACGTTGGTGCCAGGCTTCACGTCACCGGAGATGATGTCCCATGAGGAGACCACCAACTCATTGCCTCTCGAGAGAACTTCGGTATGCGGCAGGCCGCCGGTCGCGATAATGACGACATCGGGATTTTCGGCTTCGATCGTGTCGGCTTCCGCCCAGGTGTTGAAGTGGAAGGTCACGTCGTATTTCTCGCACTGGCTCATGCGCCAGTCGATGATGCTGATCATCTCCCTGCGGCGTTCGCTCTGGGCGGTGAGGCGGATCTGGCCGCCGGGATTGTTCGCCGCTTCGAAAACGACGACCTTGTGGCCGCGTTCCCCGGCCACCCGCGCCGCCTCAAGACCGGCCGGACCGGCGCCGACGATAACGACCTTCTTCTTCACATCGGCCTTATCAAGGATATGCGGCATGGTCAGTTCGCGACCGGTGGCGGCATTGTGGATGCAATAGGCGGCGCCGCCCTGATAGATGCGGTCAAGACAGTAATTGGCGCCGACGCAGGGGCGGATATCCTCTTCCCGCTTCTCGATAATCTTGCGCACGATGTGCGGGTCGGTCATGTGGGCGCGGGTCATGCCGACCATGTCGACCTTGCCGGCGGCGATCGCGTGGCGCGCCGTGGCGACGTCAGGGATCTTCGCCGCATGGAAGGTCGGAAAATCGGTCGCGGCGCGGATTTCGCCGGCGAAATCGAGATGCGGGGAATTCGCCATGCCCTGGATCGGGATCACGTCTGTCAGACCGGCGTCGGTATCGATATGGCCACGGATCACATTCAGGTAATCGATGAGGCCGCTCTCCTTCAGGCGCTTGGAGAATTCGATGCCTTCGGCCTTGCCCGTGCCGCCGGGAAGACACTCGTCGGCCGTATAGCGCAGGCCGAGAATGAACTCGTCGCCCACCCTTTTCCGGATCGCCTTGAACACGTCGAAACAGAAGCGCAGACGATTGTCGAGCGAACCGCCATAGGGGCCATCGAGCTCATTGGTGAGCGGAGACACGAACTGGTCGATCAGGTGGCCGTAGGCCTCGAGCTCGACACCGTCCATGCCGCCCGCCTTCATGCGCTCGGCCGCGTCGGCGAAATCCTTGATGATGCGCTCGATATCCCAGTCTTCCATCTTCTTCGGGAAGGCGCGGTGCGAAGCCTCGCGATGGTGCGACGGCGCCACGACCGGCAGCCAGTCGCCCTTGTCCCAGCGCGTGCGCCGGCCGAGATGGGTGAGCTGGATCATGATCGCCGCCCCCTCTTCGTGGACGGCGTCCGTCATTTCCCTGATCCAGGGTACGATCTCGTCCTTATAGGCCAGCAGGTTGTTGAAAACAGGCGGACTATCCCTGGAAACCGCGGCTGAGCCTGCCGTCATCGTCAAGGCCACCCCGCCTTTTGCCCGCTCCACCGTATAGGCCCGATACCTCTCCTTCGGCATGCCGTCCTCGGGATAGGCCGGCTCGTGCGAGGTTACGATGATACGGTTACGCAGCATCAGATGCTTGAGCTGGTAAGGCTGAAGAAGAGGATCGTTCGACATGGGCCGTGGTTCCGGATTAAAATATCGAAGCAAACGCTAAGGGCAATGTACATATGTGTCAACATTGAAAACATGAAAGTCATTGTTGACGACACTAATGTACATTTTTTCTTGTGCCAAGCTGCGGAAGTTGATAGGAGATGATGCATGGACCAGGCTTTGAACGACACCGGCTGGCGCGGATCGCAGGAGGGTTGGCTGGAAGCAGCCTACCAGTCACTGTTGGAATCTGGCGTGGAATCGGTGAAAATTCTGCCGCTCGCAAAGAAGCTCAATCTCTCGCGAACGAGTTTTTACTGGTTTTTCAAGGATCGAGAGGAACTGTTGAGCGCGCTGGTGGCGCGTTGGCGCGATAAAAACACCGGCAATATCGTCAAGCAGTCCGAAGCCTATGCGGAGTCGCTGGCCGAAGCGATGCTCAACGTTTTCGATTGCTGGCTGAACACCGATCTCTTCGACGCCAAGTTCGAATTTGCCGTGCGCAGTTGGGCCCTGCAGTCGGACGAGCTTCTGGCCGAGGTCCACAAGGCCGATCAGATCCGGCTGGAGGCGCTTAAACGAATGTTTATGCGGTTCGGGGTACCAGAAACGACATCAGATGTCAGAGCGCGGACAACTTATCTCGTTCAGATCGGCTATATCTCCATGCAGTCGAAGGAGGAACTCGCCATCCGCATGAAACGGATTCCGGAATATATTGCGATCTACACGGGCGAAGTGCCGCAGCAGAGGGAGCTCGATCGCTTCTTCGCGCGGCATAGCTATAGGCCCGGCTGAGGAAGCCGAGATGAGCGTTTCCTTGAGGATCGGTATAATTGGTGGTGGCGGCTGGCTCGGCGGGGCCATTGCCGGCTCGATCCTCGAATCCGGCCTGATCGACCCTCGAAATCTCTGCCTCTCCTATCGCAGCCGGCAGCCCGACCGTTTCCCGGATTCCTTCTGGACCACCGACAGCCAGGAACTTGCCGACCGCTCGGATGTGATCCTTCTCTCCATCCGCCCCGATGACTGGTATCCGCTCGCGCTCGATGCTTCCGACAAGCTCGTGATTTCGGTCATGGCCGGCATTCGCCTGGGCGTCCTCTCGGAGCGCCACAAGACAGGCCGCGTTGTCCGCGCTCTGCCGAATGCCGCTGCCGAAGTGGGGAGATCCTATACCCCCTGGATCGGCGCTGGCGGTGTCACGGCAGACGACCGGGCCATTGTCGGCGCCATTTTCGAGGCTTGCGGATCACAGGACGAAGTCGCGAGCGAAAGCGACATCGACTACCTCACGGGCCTTTCCGGATCCGGTCCGGCATTTCCGGCGCTGCTCGCTGCCGCCATGATGAGCGACGCCGTCGCCCATGGCCTTTCGGCCGAGACTGCACGCCGCGCCGTCAATACGGTGCTGATCGGCGCCGGCCACCTGCTGGAACGTCGCGGCGAATCTCCTGACGATACCGTTGGGGCCTTTCTCGACTATCGCGGCACCACGGCGGCAGCCATCGAAGGCATGCGCGCCGCCGGGTTCGACGCTGCGGTGACAGAAGGACTATCGGCAGCATTCAAGAAATCGGTGAGTATGGGAGCTGTTTCCTGACGACCGTTGAGGGCGGGTACTGCGGCACCCCGTCTAGCTAGATCAGCCGCTAAATAGAGGGAACGAGAATGAAGAAACTACTTGCATCGACATGTTTGACGTTCGGCCTGCTCGGCGGCGCGTCCTTCGCCAGCGCCGCCGAATGCGGCAGCGTCACCATCGCCAGCATGAACTGGCAGAGCGCCGAAGTTCTCTCCAACCTGGACAAGTTCATCCTGAACGAAGGTTACGGCTGCAGCGCCGACATCACCGTTGGCGACACCGTCCCGACGATCACCTCCATGGCCGAAAAGGGTCAGCCTGATATCGCCCCGGAAGCCTGGATCGATCTGCTGCCGGATGTCGTCAAGAAGGGCACGGAAGAAGGCCGCATCGTCCAGGTCGGCTCGCCGCTGCCGGATGGCGGCGTACAGGGCTGGTGGATACCGAAATATCTCGCCGATGCTCATCCCGACATCAAGACCATCGGCGACGTGCTGAAGCATCCGGAACTCTTCCCTGATCCAGAGGACGCGAAGAAGGGCGCCATCGTCAACGGCCCGCAGGGCTGGGGCGGCACGGTCGTCACCTCGCAGCTATATAAGGCGTTCGGAGCCGAGAAGGCGGGCTTCACCCTCGTCGACACCGGCTCTGCTGCCGGCCTCGACGGTTCGATCGCCAAGGCCTACGAACGCAAGGAAGGCTGGGTCGGTTACTACTGGGCGCCGACCGCGCTACTCGGCAAGTATCAGATGGTCAAGCTCGAAGCCGGCGTGCCGGAAGATGCTGCCGAATGGAAGCGCTGCATCACCGTCGCCGACTGCCCCGATCCGAAGCCGGCGGCATGGCCAGTCGATCACGTCGTGACTCTCGTTGCCAAGCCTTTCTCCGAAAAGGTTGGACCTGAGGTCATGGACTATCTGAAGAAGCGCTCCTGGAGCAACGACACCGTCAACAAGCTGATGGCCTGGATGACGGACAATCAGGCGACCGGCGAAGACGGCGCCAAGCACTTCCTGGAAGAAAACAAGGACATTTGGACCAAGTGGGTCTCGCCTGAGGCAGCCAAGAAGATCGAAGCTGCTCTCTAAGCCAAAATTGCGGTGCGCCAAAAGCGCACCGCTTCTCACGCGCCGACAAAATCAAAAGACTGCCACGGCTGTTTGACGAAAGGGGAACCGAGATGGAATGGTTTTATAAATTCCCGCACATGAACGACGACGCGCTTCGCAACCTGAAGAAAGCGATCGATGACGGCTTTCGCGGATTTACCCGCAGCTATGGCGACGGCATCGAAAGCCTGTTCGTCCCGCTGCAGCACTTCCTCATCGCTGCCGAGCGATTCATGACGCAAACGCCGTGGCCGATCATTACCCTGATCATCCTGGTCATTGCCTGGTTTGCCAGCCGCAGCTTGAAGATCGTTGCCGGCTGTCTGGTGACCCTGATGCTGATCGGCTATTTCGACATGTGGGACGACACGATGCGGACGGTCTCGATGATCTTCGTCTGCACGGTGCTTTCCATCGCTATCGGCATTCCGATCGGGATCCTGATGGCCCGCTCCGACCGGCTGCAGCGCATCGTCAATCCGATCCTCGACGTCATGCAGACGATGCCGAGCTTCGTTTATCTTATCCCGGTCGTCATGCTGCTCGGCATCGGCAAGGTGCCCGGTCTGATCGCCGTCGTCATCTACGCCATTCCGCCGATGATCCGGCTCACCGATCTCGGCATCCGGCTCGTCGACAAGGACGTGCTCGAGGCCGCAGATGCCTTCGGCACCTCCAGAGCGCAGAAGCTTTTCAAGGTGCAGCTGCCACTGGCGCTTCCCACCATCATGGCCGGCATCAACCAGACGATCATGATGGCGCTCGCCATGGTAGTCATCGCTTCCATGATCGGCGTCCAGGGCCTCGGCCAGCCGGTGCTGAAAGCAATCGCCAACCAGTACTTCACGCTGGGCATTTTCAACGGCCTTGCCATTGTCGGCATCGCCATCATCTTTGACCGGGTCAGCCAGGCATATGGCAAAAGGCTCCAGAAGCATCGGGAGACTGTCCATGGCTGAGAATCATTTCGGCGGTATCAAGATCCGCAACCTCTACAAGATCTTTGGGCCCAACCCCGCCGCCCATGTCGATGCGGTGCAGAAGGGCCTGACGAAGACCGAGCTCAATCAGAAGTACGGCCACGTGCTCGGCCTCCGGGATATCAATCTCGAGATGCCCTCCGGCTGCATCCAGGTCGTCATGGGCCTTTCGGGATCGGGCAAGTCGACGCTGATCCGCCATATCAACCGGCTGATCGACCCAACTGCCGGCGAGGTGCTCGTCGACGGCGTCGATGTCGTAAAGATGAACGAAACAGAATTGCGGACGTTCCGCCGGCAGCAGACGGCTATGGTCTTCCAGAAGTTCGCGCTTCTGCCGCACCGCAACGTTCTCGACAACACCATGTTCGGTCTCGAAGTGCAGGGTATGGAGCGCGCGAAGGCCGTCGACGTCGCCATGCGCTGGATCGAGCGCGTCGGGCTGAAGGGCTTCGAGCAGAAATACCCCAATCAGCTTTCCGGCGGCATGCAGCAGCGCGTCGGTCTGGCGCGGGCGCTCTCCAACGACGCACCGGTGCTTCTGATGGACGAGGCCTATTCGGCCCTCGACCCTTTGATCCGCACCGATATGCAGACGGTCCTTCTCGACATTCAGAAGGAGATCAAGAAGACCATCGTCTTCATCACCCACGATCTCGACGAGGCTTTGCGGCTGGGCGATCAGATCGCGATCCTGCGCGACGGCGAGGTCATCCAGCAGGGCACCAGCCAGGATATCGTGCTGCGCCCTGCGGACGACTACATCGCCAACTTCGTCAAGGAGGTCAATCGCGGCCGGGTCGTCCACGTCGAAGCCGTCATGACGCCCCTCCATTCCGCCGCGGCGGCAAACGGGCCTACGATCGCAGCCGGCACGACGGTCGAAGAGGCCGTCCGGATGCTGGCCTCGACGCCGGACGACAATGCCAGGGTGGTGTCGCCTTCGGGGGAAACCTTGGGGCTCGTCACCTTCCGCCAGCTCGCCGGCGCGATGGTGAACTCGCAGGAGGTGGCCACCCGGCACGATAGCCCTCTTTCGGTCGCGCTCTGAAGCTCCGCGCGGCCTCTCGCGGCTTGGCCGGCGACACCGACTGAAGGTGTTACCGCGCCATTCTTCGGGGCGCATACGGCAAACATGGCTAGGGACTGCGTGCCGGGTGACCAGCACGTCGCCTATTATGCCGAGCGCGCCATCGGCGGCGCCGGGATGATCGTGGTCGAGCCGATGCCGGTTCATCCCGCCGCCGTACTCACACGCGGAAACTTTCGTCCCGGCGACGATAGCGTCGTTCCTCATTTCAAAAAGGTGACGGCCGCAATCAAGCAAAATGGTGCGATCGCGATCCAGCAGCTCTACCATGTCGGCGCACATGGCGATTCCGACAATTCGTACCACCCGCATTGGTCTCCCTCCGGCATGGCGAGCTATCACGACAGCGATGGCTCGCATTCGATGAGCGAGGCCGAGGTCTCAGAAACCATCGACGGTTTCGTACATGCCGCGCGCCGCTGTCGCGAGGCCGGCTTCGACGGCGTGGAAGTCTGGGCGGCCTATCTCGGGCTCATCGAACAATTCTGGACCCCCTGGTCGAACCGGCGCGAGGATCGATGGGGCGGTTCGCTGGAAAATCGGACCCGCTTTTCCCGAGAAATCATGAGCCGTATCCGCTTGGTATGCGGTCAGGACTTCATCATCGGGCTGGCAATCAGCGATGCCGCCGACCAAAGCGTCGCACTCGGGCGGGACGAACTTGCCGAAATCGTCGCATTGCATGACGATCTTGGCCTTGTCGACTATGTGACCTGCGGTTCTGGCGGCTATCTCGACTTCGAGAAGCTGATGCCGACGTTCCTCTACCAGGAGAAGCTCGGCGCAGATCTCGCCGCGACGATCAAACGATCCGTCAAGCATGCGCTCGTCATCGTCGAAAGCCACATCAGAACCCCGGAAAACGGCGAAACTGTTCTTGGAGAAGGTGCGGCCGACCTCGTCTCGATCGTGCGTGGCCAGATCGCCGATCCTCACCTCGCCCGAAAAGCCGGAGAGGACCGCCCGGAGGATGTTCGCGGCTGCATTTCGTGCAACCAGATGTGCTGGGGCCGGCGTTCGCGCGATTATTGGATAAGCTGTCTGATCAACCCTTCGGCCGGGCGCGAATACCAATGGGGCGGCGACCGCTTCACGGCGGCGGCCGAGCCGAAGACGGTGCTGGTGGTGGTGCCGGGCCGGCCGGCCTGGAAGCCGCCCGCACCGCTGCCGAGCGAGGTCACAAAGTCATTCTGGCGGAAGCGTCGAGCCGCCTTGGCGGCAATTTCCTGCTTGCCGGAATGCAGCCCCGCCGGGCACAGGTCCTCGACCTCATCGGCTGGTACGAACGGCAGCTGACAAAGCTCGGAGTCGATATCAGGCTTAACTCCTATGTCGAGGCATCGGATGTCGAAGCCTTCGGCGCGGATGCCATCATCCTCGCCACCGGTTCCTATTCCCCCGAAACCGGCTTCCAGAAGGCTCTGCCGGCTGTGGAGACTCTACCAGGCATCGAAAAGGGAAATGTCTTTACGGTCGAGGCGGTCATGGCCCGGCAGGCAAGGCCCGGCAAACGGGTTTTCTTGCTGGACGAAGGAGGCGGATGGCGCGGCTGCGGCACCGCCTGGAAGCTGGCTGAGGATGGGCACCTGGTGACGATGCTTTCACCCGATCCCTTCATCGGCAAGGAGCTTCAGCGCACGACCGCCGACGTACCGCTGCGCCGGACCCTGAAGAGGCTGGGCGTCAAATGGCTTCTGGAGGTCAGGGTGCTGGAATGGCACGGCAGTGGGGTCACGCTGCTGGATCACAGTACAGGTGAACGCTTTTTCGAGGAAGGCGACAGCTTGGTGCTCTCCACCACCAATGCGGCGGCCAGCGCGCTGGGCGAGGAATTGCGCTCGCAGGGTATCGACGTCGTCGAGATCGGCGACTGCGCCGCGCCGCGCCAAGCCCCCTATGCCTTCTACGAGGGGCGGCGAGTCGGACTGGAGGTCTGATGCCGGCGCCGAAAAGGTGGTGCGGGAAGCGTCAACCTATACATATTGCGCAGGTCCAGTCCAGACTGCGTCACGAAAAGCCGATTGCCACAGAATATCGGCACGCGCCAATTGCTCCATCGCCGGGGAACACTAAACTCAGGCCGACCGGGACCATGATGGTCCATGGTCTGCAAGCCACCGCTCCATCGATCACCCCATATGATGGACGGGGATTATATCCATACGCACTCCATCCCGTGCGTATGCCAACTGCCTGTCAGCCTGCCGAAGGCTATCTCGAGCGGTCCACTTCAGAACCTTCGGCAGGCGACTTTTGGATGGCGCCTTGAATATGCCCTATGCGCACGCTGGCTAATCGTTTCATCACCGGATCACCATCAAGGCAGCAGTTCCAAGGCCTTGCCAAGTGCAGCCGGTTCTGTCAGTTCCTGCCACCTGGCCAGGAAGATCCGACGGATGAGAATTATCGATAAATCATTTAAAAGGCTTGCGTTTCCGACGCACCCCACGCGCGAGCTCTGCCTGGATCGGCTTGCCCCGGCCAGCAATACCGACGCCCGGATCACGTTGAAACTTACCCGTCTGGCTGCCGCTTACTGCGCTCCGGCTTGTTATCCGCTAATATATGGCCAAGCCTTGTTCGTCATGCCCTGGCAAGCGTGAGGAGAAAGATGACGCTCGGTGACGTGGGAACAAAAAGAGGGACGTACTTCATTCTGATGTTGAGGTGGCCGAGGTGTCACACCGTGCGCGACGCCAGATGAAATAACGGGGACAGCATGACGGAAAACAGCGCTCAGCCATTCTCCTTCCGATTCCACGGTTCGTCTTTCGACAACATGGTGGAAACTCTCGGCGGTGCCTTCGGCGCGTTTGATGCCGAGCCTGTCGGCCGCGCCAAGGATTTTCATTGGGGATTGGATTTTTCCGTGGCCGAGAGCGCCGTCCTGCTGACGGGCTATCATGAGGCGGAGTTCCAATTCAACGTCGAGCCGACGGTCAACACGGCAGAGTATCTGTCGCTCGTGGTGCCGCGTCGTGGCGGCATGGGAGTTACCTATGGGGCGCGCAAGGCCGAGGCCGGGCAAGGCAAACTGCTTCTCTACAATAATTTCGAACCCGACAGCGTTCTCATGCACGGGCAGGGGAACGTCATCGACGAATTGCTGATCAACTGGCCCGTCATCCTCCAGACGATCGGCCAGACGTTCGAAATGCCGTTCAGCGGCTCGCTCGACCTTCTGCCCGAACTGGATCTGTCGACGCCGGCCGGCCGGACGATCGGCAACCTCACCGAAACGATCATATCGGGGATGCGCGACAACGGCCCGCTGCTGCAGTCGCCGATCGCCATGGCGCACATGACACAGGCGCTCGCCGATCTCGTCGTGCGCATGGTGCCGCACCGGCTGTCGCATTTCCTTGAAAAGGGAACCGCTCTGATTGCTCCGAAGCATGTGCGCAGGGCGATCGAGTTCATGCAGGCCAATATCGATCAGCCGATCACCAAGCCGAAGGTGGCGGAAGCGGCCGGCGTCTCCAGCAGAGCGCTCGAAACCGGTTTCCGCGCATTCAAGGGAACGTCCCCCGCCGCTTACCTGCTGACGCTTCGTCTGCGCGCGGCGCGCCGGGATCTGCTGGATCCCGAGTGCAGGGAGACGATGAAGGCCATCTGTCTCAAATGGGGATTTTTTCATTTCGGCCGCTTTTCCGCGGTCTACAAGGCGACATATGGCGAATACCCCTCCGATACGAGAAAGCGCATGGGCCGCCGGTAACTTGCATCTGAAGCGCACAGCGATCTTTCAGCTTCGCTCTTTGCGCCCTCTGTCTTTAAAGCACGGCCAACTTGTAGTGCACTCGCATCGTCCTCGGATCCCGCTTGACGATTTCAAGCATATCACCACGCTCCGCCAACCCGCTGAGATCCCGCAACACAAGGGCATGCCCGATCCCCAGCATGCGCGCAAAGGAGCGGCTGTCGGAGGCGATGCCGAGCTCGGCGGCGACGAGCAGACCAGCCTGTATGGAGGTCAATCCGATGTCCCTATCCTGCGCCGCAGCGACAAGGGCAAGAAACCGGTCTGCGCCGATAGCCTCATTACTCACGCGGCGTCTCGCTTGCGCAAGGAAACCATGATCGATTTCGAGGTCGGCGTATCGCTTTCCTCGCCGGCGCTGCCAAGCGGCACGAGCACGTTCAGCTCCGGGTAATAACCGGCAATGCTGCCCTGCGGAATATCATAGGGCACGAAGCGGAAATCCCGCGCGATACGCTCGATGCCGTCATCGTACTCGCCGATCACGTCGACACGGTCACCGGCCTCGGCATTCATCGCCCTCAGATCCGCCGGATGAATGAAGATGACCTGCCGCTCTCCGTAGACACCGCGATATCGGTCATCGAGACCATAGACCGTCGTATTGTATTGGTCGTGCGACCGGAACGTCTGCAGAGCGAAACGCCCCTCGCCCCTGCGCGCACGCTGGTGCACGGTTTCCGCAGGAAACGGCTGGCAAGAGAATGATGCCCTGCCTGCCGGCGTCTGCCACTCCCGATGGGCGGCCGGATTGCGCAGATGGAAACCGCGCGGCTTGCGCAGGCGGGCATTATAGTTTTCAAAGCCGGGAATGGTCGCCTCGATATGATCACGGATGCGGTCGTAGTCGTCGGTCAGTTCTGCCCAGTCGGCCACGGAGGAGCCGACCGTTGCCTGCGCAATGCCGGCAATGATGGCGACTTCCGAGAGGAGATGCGGCGAGGCCGGACGGTTGATGCCGGCTGATCCATGCACCATGCTCATCGAATCTTCGACACTGACGAGTTGAGAATTGCCGGCAGCGTTCAGATCCATCTCGGTACGCCCGAGGCAGGGCAGAATGAAGGACGCCTCGCCGGGCATCAGATGTGAATGATTGGGTTTGGTGGCGATGTGCACTGTCAGCTTCAGCTGGCGAAGCGCTTTTTCGACCAGTGCGCTGTCGGGCGTCGCACGGGCAAAATTGCCGCCAAGCCCGATGAAGGCCTCGGCCGAGCCGTCGAGCATCGCCCCGATCGCGGCAAGAACATTGTGGCCATGGTCACGAGGCACGGAGAAGCCGAAATGCTTTTCCAGCGTGTCGAGGAAATCGTCCGAAGGCTTTTCATTGATGCCGACGGTCCGGTCACCCTGGACGTTGGAATGGCCGCGAACCGGGCAAAGACCGGCGCCAGGCTTGCCAATATTGCCACGCAGGAACATGAAGTTGGCGATCTCCTGGATCGTCGCCACCGAATGCAGGTGCTGGGTCACTCCCATTGCCCAGGTGCAGATGACCCGTTCGGCCCTGATATAGACATCGGCGGCCTGTTCGATTTCCTGTCGGCTCAGTCCCGATTGGTCTTCGATATCAGCCCAGGCCGTCGCCTCGACTAATGCCCGGTATTGCGCAAACCCGGCGCAATGGTCGGCCAGAAACGCATGATCGAGAACCGGCGGCAGACCGGCGGCAACCGCAGCGTCTTCCGCGGCCAGCACCGCCTTTGCCATTCCCCGCACAGCGGCCATGTCGCCGCCGAGCTGCGGTTGCAGATAGAGGCCGGCGATATCGGTCGCGCCGCCGCGCAGCATCTCGATCTTGTCCTGCGGATCGGAGAAACGCTCCAGCCCGCGCTCGCGGATCGGATTGAAAACGACGATCCGCGCGCCGCGCATCGCCGCCCGGCGCAGGTCGCCGAGCATTCGGGGATGATTGGTGCCGGGATTCTGGCCGATCACAAAGATCGCATCGGCCTCCTCGAAGTCCTCCAGAAGCACGGTGCCCTTGCCGACGCCGATCGCCTGGTTCAGCGCGATTCCACTTGCCTCGTGACACATGTTGGAACAATCGGGAAAATTGTTGGTGCCGTAGATGCGCACGAACAGCTGATAGAGGAAGCCAGCCTCGTTGCTGGCGCGGCCGGACGTATAGAACTCCGCCCGATTGGGATTATCGAGGCCCTTCAGAATGCTGCCGATCTCGGCAAAGGCATCCTCCCACGCCACCGGCAGGTAACGGTCGCTCGCAGTATCGTAACGCATCGGATGCGTGAGGCGGCCATTGAGTTCCAGTTCGTAATCCGACAACCGGCGAAGCTCAGAGACCGTATTCGTCGCAAAGAAGGCGGGTGTCGCCCGCTTTTCCGTGGCCTCCCAGGCGACGGCCTTCACGCCGTTCTCACAAAATTCGAACGACGATGCGTGTTCCGGATCGCCCCAGGCGCAGCCCGGGCAATCGAAGCCGTCCGGCTGGTTCGCCTTCAGCATCGTCCGCGCCCCCGAGACCGGCATGCCGCTTTGCAGCAATTGTTTGCCGCAGCTTTTCAGAGCGCCCCAGCCGCCGGCTGCCGCCGATTTCTTGCCGATAAATTTTGTGTCCATGCGCCCTGTATTGATAAAGGGCGCTAAACATCAAGGGCGTACGAACGATGGCTCGATAGAAGAAACCTATCGGATGCGGACCTAGCCGGTTTCCCTAAGGGCATGCCCGTTCTCGCGGGAATGCGCCAGAATACGGTTTCGGCCTTGCGTCTTGGCCTCATAGAGCGCGGCGTCGGCCTCGGCCAGCAGCCGGTTCGGGCTGGTCCGCAGGGTCGCGCCTGTGGCGCAGGATATGCCGATGCTGGCGGTGACCCGCGCGAATTCGCTGCCGGAATGAGTGATATTCTCCTGGGCCAGGCGACGCGCGAATTGTTCGGCGACGATCATCGCCCCCTTGGCGCTGGTGTCGGGAAGGAACACGGCGAATTCCTCTCCGCCGTAGCGCGCAACGATGTCCGCCGGCCGACTGACGGACTGGCGCAGACACTTGCTGACGACGCGCAGGCATTGGTCGCCGGCGGGATGGCCATAGGTATCGTTATAGGCTTTGAAGCGGTCGATATCGACCATCAGAAGGCTGAAAGGCGTATTCTTCGTGGCGCTGCCCGCCGTCTCACGCGCGAAGGCCTCGTCGAAAGCGCGGCGATTGACAATGCCGGTGAGCCCGTCGGTCTCGGCAAGATTCCTCAATTGCTCCGCCGACAGCCTGAGCGCGATCTCCGCCTGTTTCGTCGCCGTGATGTCCGAGACGACGGCCATCGCCGTGCCGTCTCCGGCAATCCTTGTGCGGATGCTGCGCCAATCACCGTTGTGAAGCTGAACCTCCTCATCCTTATTGCTGTGCAGAGTCGCGCTGGCGGTCTTGATCCACTCTTCCAGATCACCCTCTGCGATAGCAGGCCGCTCGCCGGTTTCGACGACGCGGCGCAGGATGTCGCCGATATGCGCGCCGACCACGCGGGCATCTCCGGAGAGCGGAAAGGCGTCGCGGTACTGTTCGTTGCAAAAGACAAGAAAGCCTTTGCTGTCGTACATGGCGATGCCATCGGACATGTTCGCCATCGCGTGCGACAGCAGGTTCTTGCTTTCGCGCAGCTCCCGCTCCAGCGCCGTGCGCTCGGTCACGTCGCGTGTCACGCCGGCAAGACCGATGATCCGTCCCTGCTTGTCCCTGAGCGGCACCTTGGAAGCAAGCAGGAAGCGGCCTTCGATCCGCTCGTTGGAGTCGATCAGCGGCGTCCCTGTCTCCATCACCTGCTGCTCAAGATGATACAATTCTTCAGCGAGCGGCTGCGACATCAGATTGAAATCCGACAATCCGGTCATCTCCGCCGTCGTTCTGAAACGGAAGAGGCGCGTCATGTTTTCATTGACGGTGATGAACCGGCTGTTTCGGTCCTTCACATAGAGATAGTCGGGCGACTGCGAAAATGCCGTCACCAAAATGCTGCGTTCCAGCTCCCATTGCTGCGTTTTCAAGAGCACGAAGCCGCCCAGCACGGTGGCCAGACAATTCAAAGCCGTCAGGGGAAAACCGACGCCGGCCAGCACATGAGCGGTCACCAGAGTGGGAAGCAGAGCCATCGATGCGACCAGCGCGCCGCCAAGGGCGAGGCTCAGCAACGCAACGTCCATGAGCACCGGAGATCTCTTGCGGGTCCAGAAATGGCCGGCCACGCCGATGCCTGCGGCAGCGGCCATCGTGACGATCCCGTCGAGCATGGCCGTGCCGCCGACGGCAAAGCGAAAGGCCATCGCCAGCGATGCCGCAACAGCCGCCGCGATCGGCCCACCGAACATGCCGGCCAATGCAAGCGGCGAAAATCGCAGATCGATATAGATGCCCGGATGAAACTCAACGGCCAGCAATATCGATCCGATGGAGGCGCCGCCGGCTATGATTCCGAAGGCGATCCTCTCCTGCATGAAGGACCGGCGCTGAAACTGAATCGAAAAGAGCGCCCAGAGCGACATTGCCAGGGATACGAAGGAAAGGTTGCCGCCGAATTGCGTCCAGATGCCATTCACTGCGTTGGATCCACCTTCCCAAACCATGTCACGAACCTGTTATACGACGAACTGGTTTGAGCTTCGTTAAATCGGGCAGCTGGATGCGCCATTCACCGGCTAATGCACCGGATATCGCGCTCTTCTACGGATGCTCGCTGGGTTGGTACCCTTGCCCGGGCCATCGCAGACCAAGGTTTGTCATTTTAGCTTCGTTTCCACCCAGAAGCGTTATTGGTTAGAATGCAGTGTCGGCCACGAACGGTAAACGAATGGGATGCGGGTACTTGACATGAAGACGCGACATTGGGATCGCAGGGGAGACGGCGGGCTTACCTTTACGGAATTGGGGTTCGGCACCGCGCCGCTCGGGAATCTTTATCAGGCGATAACCGATGAGGAGGCGGCAGCGGTATTGGATGCAGCCTGGCAAGACGGCATCCGCTACTTCGACACCGCGCCGCTCTATGGACTTGGCTGGCAGAGAGGCGGGTTGGCCGCTTCCTCGCAACGAAACAGCGTAAAGACTTCGTCGTGTCGACAAAAGTCGGCCGGCTCCTCAAGGTCTGCCGACCCGAACAGCGGACCGGCATCGGCAAATTCTTCGATACTCCCAATCGCCGAGAGGTATTTGACTATAGCTACGATGGCATCATGCGATCTTTCGAAGCCTCTTTCGAGCGCACCGGGCTCGACAGCTTCGATATCCTATTCGTGCACGATCTGGATGTCTTCAATCACGGCACCCCGGCGGCCTGCGACCATTATGTCGATCAATTCATGAGCGGTGGGTATCAGGCGATGACCTCACTACGCGACCAGGGAGTGGTGAAAGCCATTGGTGGCGGGATAAACGAGTGGGAGATGTGCCAGACGCTTGCCGAGCGTGGCGACTTCGATCTGTTTCTTCTTGCTGGACGATATACTTTGCTCGAGCAGGAGGCGTTGGAATCCTTTCTCCCCCTGTGCGTCGCCCGCAATATCGGCATCGTGCTCGGCGGGCCCTATAATTCCGGCATACTCGCGACAGGCCCGGTTGCCGGCGCGCAGTATAATTACTCTGACGCCCCGTCACACATCCTCGATAAAGTCGGGCGCATCGAGCACGTCTGTCTGAAATACAATGTCGCCCTCTCAGACGCGGCTCTCAACTTTCCGCTCTTCCATCCGGCTGTCGTTTCCGTCATCCCGGGTGGCCAGTCGATCGATCAAGTGGCGTCAAACGAACGCGCGCGGAACACACATATCCCTCACGAGCTGTGGGAGGACCTGAAATCGCTTGGCCTGATGCGAGGTGATGCGCCTGTCGGTGAGTCATAGGGCGCGCTGACCTAAACGTACTTGGAAACGGCGGCGGTTGACGCAGTTGCACGCGAAAAATCAATTGTGACAGCTCAGAGGCAGTGCAGTGTGACTAATTGGCAACCATAGGCCATGAGTGGAACCAAATCCTGCATCCGCGCGTCGTTCGGAATTACCTTCACAGCGGATGAGCAAATGGCCTTGCACATCAAACGAGTCTACGAGCCGAAAGAAGACCGGGACGGCACGCGTATTCTGGTCGACAGGTTGTGGCCGCGCGGGTTGAAGAAGCAGGAGGCGGCCGTCGATGTCTGGTTGAAGGAGATCGCGCCAAGCCCGGCGCTGCGCCGATGGTTCGGCCACGATCCCGCCAAATGGAGCGAGTTCCAGCGCCGCTATTGCGACGAGCTCAAAAAGAACTCGTCAGCTGTGGAGGAGCTCGGACGCCGAATCGGCGAATCGGACGACGTCACACTTCTCTATGCGGCAAAAGATCCACACCACAACCACGCGATCGTGCTCCAGCGCTTCATCGGCGACAACTGAAGCGGCCCGACAACCATTTCCCTCTGCGAAAATTTCCGGGAACCTTTTCGATCGATCTGCATCCAATGCTCGCATTCATCCGACATAGGAGACAGATCATGTTCAAACGAATTCTCGGCGCAACCTTCATCGCGGCATTGATCGGCACGGTCTCGATCGCCGCCGACGCCAAGCCGACCGACCCTCAGATCGCCCACATCGCCTATACGGCGGGGCAGATCGACGTCACCGCCGCCGAGCAGGCGTTGAAGAAGAGCAAAAACGCAGAAGTCATCGAATTCGCCAAAACCATGGAGCGCGACCACAAGGCCGTCAACGACCAGGCGCTCGCCCTCGTTAAGAAGCTGAAGGTGACGCCTGAGGACAACAAGATCAGCCAGTCGCTCTCGACCCAGGCGAGCAAGGAACTGAAGACGCTTGATGCCCTCGACGGTGCAGCCTTCGACAAGGCCTACGTCGAAAACGAAGTCGCTTATCACAAGTCAGTCAACGATGCCCTTGCCAAGGTGCTGATCCCTTCGGCTCAGAACAAGGAACTGAAATCGCTGCTGGAAACGGGCTTGACCCTGTTCAAGCAACACCAGACGCATGCCGAGCATCTCGCTTCGATGATCAAGTAGGGTCGTGATGCGATTGCTGATGACATTGCCGCCGCTGTTGTTGGCGCTGCTCTGGGCAAGCAGCGGAGTCGCCTCAGCGGCGGAATATCAGGTCACCATCGCAGGCATGAAATTCGGCGCACCGCCTGCCGAGCTGCATGTCGGCGATGTGATCGTCTGGCGAAACGATGATATATTCCGGCATACGGCGACGGCTCGCGACAAGAGCTTCGACGTCGATCTGCCGCCAAAATCGGAGGCGCGGATGACGGTCGGCCGGGCGGGAGCGGTCGATTTCTATTGCCGCTTTCATCCCGCCATGACGGGCAAACTGGACGTCCGGCCGTAAGGCCGGGCTCCGATCCAAAGCAATGCGGAGATTTGCATGACAGCCATTGCGGTTCCGGTCGCGCAACGCCGGCAGAATATATCAGCGCTCCCCGATGCCGAGCTCGTGTCCCTTGCAAAGCAGGGTGACGAGCCCGCCATCCGCGCCATTGTCCAGCGTCACAATCAGCGCCTGTTCCGCACCGCGCGCGCCGTCATCCGCAACGATTGGGAAGCGGAAGACGTCGTGCAGGCGGCCTATGTCAAGGCCTTCACCAATCTGGCGACATTCCGGGGCGAGGCCGAGCTTTCGACATGGCTGACCCGGATAACGCTTAACGAGGCGCTGGGCCGCGTGCGCGCACGAAAGAACACCACCGGGCTTGAGGAAATCGACATGCAGACGACATCGCGGGGCGGCGAAGTCCTCCAGTTCCCCTCCTCGCTCTCCGCGACCGATCCGGAAAGCGAGCTGTCGCGAAGCCAGGCGCGGCATCTTCTCGAACAGGCCGTCGACGACCTTCCGGACGAATTTCGAGCCATCTTCGTGCTGCGCGAGGTCGAGGGCATGAGCACCGAGGAGGCCGCATCCTATCTCGGCATCAAGCCTGAAACCGCCAAGACCCGGCTGCATCGGGCGCGCAAGCTGATGCGCCAGTCGATCGAGAAACAGCTCTCCGGCGCATTCTCTGCGCTGTTTCCCTTCGACGGCGCTCGTTGCGCCTCCATGGGCGATCGCGTCGTCGCAGCCCTTCGCCAGACATCGTGACATCCGGCATCAGCACGCGCTTGCTTCGACGCTGCACCGCGAGGCAGGCAGGCCGTATGCCTTCTCGAAATCATCAGGCATTCCAGACGGCGGCGCTGACTGCCTCGACCTTGCCCGCGCCGACGGCGAGTTTCTGCCGTGCATGAGGCAAGGGCGGGACCGGTGAATTCCGCCGCCCGCTATCAACCTTCGATGATCAGATTGCTTAGCTCGCCGTTCAATCTATCGAGTTCATCCAACACCTTCCGAATGTGCCTGAAGCATCTGATCGATGTCTGCAGCGCCGGACGGCTCACCTGTGGTCTGCGACTCGTTGGAGCCTATCGAGAGTTTGGAAACTGAATTTGGAAAGGGAATGATTTCGGCAATTTGCATTTCATTATTTCATATTCTGGAGGACGGGAAACGCTCATGTCTCCGTATCCGATGGCTCAAGGGCTGCGGGCTGCTTCATCGCCGGTCAACCGGAACAGTTCGCCATGTATTTCAATGAGTTGCGTATTGTTCGTATGGCAGTAAACGCCGGATCGGCCTTAACAAATCCTTAATTTCGCGCGTCTCGCACCTCACTTTGCGGCTTTGCTGTGCCAACCGGACAGAGCTGCGACAATCGGATAGCGCAACCGACGACTGCAGGCTCGGCTTGCCGACCGGGGCCGGGCCTGCGGAATCAGGAGGATGACTCGATCCGGCGCCGCCGCGATGAATAGTCGATGGACGGGCGCTCACCCGCGAGGCCACATCTCGTTGGGACTGGAGCCGCCCACCGGAGAGTGCCGCCGCAGGGCGATGATATCCGCTTTCGGCACTGCCTTGCTGTAAAGGAACCCTTGCGCCGAGCCGCATCCGTTTGCGGCGAGAAAGGCAGCCTGCTCGGCGGTTTCGACGCCTTCCGCCACGACATTCTGGCCGAGACAGCGCGCGATCGAGAGGATCGCCTTCACCAGTTCCTCATTGCGCCTGTCGGCGCTGTTGATGAAGGACCGGTCGATCTTCAGCGTGTCGATCGGAAAGCGCGCGAGGTAATTCAGCGCCGAATAGCCGGTGCCGAAATCGTCGATGGCGATCGAAAATCCCATGCTGCGAAGTTCGGAGAGCGTCTGCAGCGTCTCGTCCTTCTGATCGAGGAGAAGGCTTTCGGTGATTTCGATTTCGATCCATTCGGCGCGGCAACCGGTCTCGCCGAGAATCTCGGCGATCGACTTTACCAGTCCGGCGGATTGGAATTGTTTGACCGACAGGTTAATCGCCACCTTGTGCGGCGCCTGGCTGCCGGCATTCAATTCGACCGCGGCCTGGCAGGCCTCGCGCAGCACCCATCGCCCAAGCTCGACGATCAGTCCCGTATCTTCCGCGACCGGAATGAAGCGGTCGGGCGGGATCATGCCCATCTCGGCGTGGCGCCATCTCAGCAGGGCTTCGGATCCGACCATCGCGCCGCTGTCCAGAAGCACCTTCGGCTGGTAATGCAGTTCCAGCTCTCCGCGCTCGATCGCTCGGCGCAATTCCGATTCCAGCCGCATGCGTTCCTCGGCGTTCGCCGTCAGGTCCTTGGAATAGAAGCGAAAATTGTTTCGTCCCGAGCGCTTGGCGAGATACATCGCCGAATCCGCGTATTTCACCAGGTCATTGGCGTCGGCGCTGTCACCGGGATAGAGCGCAATGCCGACACTGCAGGAAATGAAGACCTCCTTGCCATCCAGCAGGAAGCCGTCCTTGAACTTCTCGAGAATGCTGCTGGCGATGCGGCCGAGATCATCGCCTTGCCTGAGATCCGGCAGCAGGATTGCGAACTCGTCGCCGCCAAGACGGGCGACGGTGTCGTAATCGCGCACACTCGCATTGAGGCGTGCGGCCGCCTGGCAGAGCAGCTCGTCGCCGACAGGATGGCCCATCGTGTCGTTGACCACCTTGAAATGGTCGATGTCGATCAGCATCACGCCGGCGCGCTCGCCCCGCGATCCGGCCGAGGTGATCATCTGCCGCAGCCGATCGTTGAACAGCGACCGGTTCGGCAGCGCGGTCAAGGGGTCGTAGAAGGCCATCTGGTGGATCTTTTGGCGCGAGGCATTCAGCTCGGTCACGTCACGCGCCACGCCAAGAACCCCGACGACCTCTCCCGCCGCATCCATGACCGGCACCTTGCGTGTTTCAAGAAGAATGGATTGGCCATTCTCCTGCGAAACCACCCACTCCTCATCGCTGAGGATGCACTCGCCGGCCCTGATCGCCGCCTTGTCCGACTCCCGAAAAAACCGAGCCCTTTCGATATCGAAGAGGTCGAAATCCGTCTTCCCGACAACCTCGGCTTCCGCCAATCCGGTCAGCCGCTCGAAGGTGTGGTTGCACAGGAGATAGAACCCATCCATGTCCTTGACCCAGATCATGTCGGGCATGGTTTGAAGCACGCTGAGCAACTGCGTCCGCACGGAATTGATGGCGTCTTCAGCCTGTTTTCGCTCGGTGATATCTCGCGAGAATGCCAGGAGCGTGGTGGCAGCGATCGGATCGGCGCTCGGTCGTCTCGCCACGGAAAGCTCGAACCACCGCGTTTCGCCGTTCGGCAGGGCGATGCAGATGCATCGGCCGTAGGCAACGCCCTCCTGGCCAGCGGTGCGAAGAGCCTCCATCGCGATGGCTGCCTGATCGGGCGCAAGAATCTCGTTGACCGTCTTGCCGAGCAGCATCTCCTTCTGCTGAGCCAGCAGTTCCGGGCTTCTTGTCCAGACCTGGAGATAGCGGCCGTCCTCATCCATCTCGAAAAGAACATCCGGGATGGCGATGAGGATACCTTCCGCGAATTCAAGCGCCTTCTTGAGTTCCTGCTCCGCCTGCTTGTGCTCGGTAATATCGACAACGGCGCCGATCAGGCCGGCCGGAGCGCCGTTTTCCCCTGGCAACACCGCCTTGTTGAAAACGACATTCCGCACCGCACCGTTCGCGGTCAGCATCTTTCGTTCGGAACGCT
The DNA here is from genome assembly GCF_002204185.1 of Rhizobium esperanzae. GTDB lineage: Bacteria > Pseudomonadota > Alphaproteobacteria > Rhizobiales > Rhizobiaceae > Rhizobium > Rhizobium esperanzae. The sequence goes on from NZ_MXPU01000018.1 coordinate 22,831, forward strand.
GAGCTCCACCTCTTTCGCAGAGCGCGTCATTATCGAAGAAATGGAGTTCAGCCAGGTGTTTCGAACTGAGATCGAAATCGGTTTTCCCGATGATCTCTTCGCGTCGGTAGCCGCAAAAATCTTCGAAAGCCTTGTTGCAGCCGAGATAGTGGCCAAGTGGGTTCTTGTAAAAAAGCGGAAGGGGGAATGGCCCCAGCAAAGCCTCGAGAAGCGCTTCCCGGTCAATTGCAACGTACTGATCTTGCATTCCTTTTCCCTGGCCCTCTCCATCTTGCATAAGACTGACGGGCTGCCGAGGCGACTGGAACGAGGACTTCGTCATGCGTTTACTCACTATGAGTAACAACCGGATATCTCATCCACCGGCTGCGTGTTCTTCCAAGAAAGCCGCCCAAGTCATTTGAGGGGCGCGGATCCGCTACATCAAGCACGTCGCTCGACCCGGAACACTGCGGTCAGAAAATTAAGAGATCGCTCCGCCTGCGGCGGCGCTGCAATTTTCAGCGCGCGATACGGATCATCCCAGCGCAAAGTGGATAGCTTTGTCGGCAAAATCCCGCCCGCTCGGTGCCGCAGTCCTGGGACGAGATCGTCGAGGCCGCCAAAAGGAACAAGGCTGCAGGACGCGTGCCCGCGCTCGGCGGTGCGCGATGGGAGGTGTCTCTCATCTTCAACGACATGTCTATCAGAAGTCCGGACTCGACAGTTGCGGCAAGCTCGGACTGGAGATGATCAAGGCCACGAAGGGTGAAGTCAGTGCTCAATCCCAAGCCATGCCGACCCAGATGTCGGAAGGCTGGATTGCCGTGGTGGGAGACTTTTTCAACAACAGGAACATGTCTTCGCAAGAGGTTCAAAGACGCTTGCACGATCTGCTGATGCAGCGCTGAGAGAGGCTCACTCCGCACACGCGACAGCGCAGCGAATATCCATAATTCGCAACCATGTCCAATAAGCGCAACAAACGGTATGTCGGCAGAGCATCTTCTATCGGAAATTGGGAATTTAACAAACCCTCAAGTTTTCTAGCTACATCTTGCTTTTGCTATTTTTTCTCTTGCATCACGGTGTGTTTTGCAGTCGGCTTTTTCATACTCACTTGCTCGAATTACGAGCGCCCTCCGCAGTCTCGGAAGGGACAGGGGCGGCAACGTCGCGATCGTCGTCGCCCTCAGCCTCGTTCCGATGCTCGTCGCAGTCGGTGCGAGCTTCGACTATATCCGCAGCTACAATGTCCGGCAGAGGATGCAGAGCGACCTTGACGCGGCCCTGATCGCAGCGGTCAAGCAGATCAACAACACCGAGGATACCGACGCTCTCAAAGAGAAGGTTGCCGACTGGTTCCACGCACAGGTGGACAATAGCTACACACTTGGCGATATCGACATCGACACCGTGAACCACAACATCACGGCGACGGCGAACGGCACCGTTCCGACGACATTCATGAAGATCGCCAATATCGAGACCGTTCCCGTCAGCGTGGCAAGCGCCGTCAAGGGCCCTGCCACGTCCTATCTCAATGTCTATATCGTCATCGACACATCGCCGTCGATGCTGCTGGCGGCAACGACGTCCGGCCAGTCAACCATGTATTCCGGTATCGGATGCCAGTTCGCCTGCCACACGGGTGATGCGCACACTGTCGGAAAGACGAAATACGCCAACAACTACGCGTACAGCACGGCAAAGAAGATAAAGCTGCGCGCCGACGTAGCTGGCGACGCCGTCCGTGAAGTGCTCGACATGATCGACGAATCCGACGAGAATCATGAACGGATCAAAGTCGGATTATACAGCCTGGGAGATACGCTTTCGGAGGTTCTCGCCCCCACGCTGAGCACGGATACGGCGCGCACCCGCCTCGCGGACAGCAGCTACGGCCTCACCAGCGCGACCTCGAAGGCCGCCACCTATTTCGACGTTTCCCTTGCGACCCTCAAACAGAAAGTCGGTGCCGGAGGAGACGGAACCTCCTCGGGCTCGCCGCTCAAGCTGGTTCTCCTGCTGACGGACGGCGTTCAGTCGAAGCGCGAATGGGTGACCGACGGAGTAGTATGGTCGAGCGGGAAAGCGATCTCCGGCTCGTATTGGAACAAGGTGGCGCCGCTCAACCCCGATTGGTGCGGCTATCTGAAAAATCAATCCAATACGATGGCCGTGCTTTATACCGAATATCTGCCGATCACCACGGACTGGGGCTATAACGCAACCGTCGGCTCGACCATGGCGAGCGCCAATTGGAAGAGTACCTGGGGCGGCACCATGGACAGCGGCGTGTCGACCAGCATTACGAGACGCGATTATATTCCCTACGCGCTTGCCGACTGCGCATCGTCGAAGAGCCTGTTCATATCGGCATCGTCGTCGACGGAAATCACAGCAGGCCTGTCGACGCTCTTCACTCAATATCTCTCTTCCGTCCGGCTGACCCAATGACCGCACGAAACCGCTTTGCACTGCTTCGCCGCCTGCTCGGCGATCGCAAGGGGGTGGCTGCGATCGAATTTGCGATCCTGGCCCTGCCGCTCTTCATCATGATCTTCGGCATCATCGAAGTGTCATTGATGTTCTTCGTCAACTCCTCGCTGGACGCTTCCGTTCATAAAATCTCCCGGATGATCCGCACCGGCGAGGTGGCGTCATCGAACATCACACTGGCCACTTTCAAGAGCAAAATTTGCGACGACATGCTTCTGTCCTTCAGTTGCTCCAGCGGTCTCGTCGTCAAAGTCAACGTGCTTTCCGACCTGTCGTCCGCCACCGGCGCCGATCCGATCGACAACAGCGGCAATCTCGCCGTCACCGAGACTTTTGATATCGGCAAGGGCAGCGATTACATTCTGGTGCAGGCGTTTCTGCCTTGGGAAGCTTCCGTCAATTTCTTCAGCCTGTCGAGCGCCAAGCTTTCGGACGGCCGCTATCTCCTTGGGTCCTCCGCTCTGTTTCGTAATGAGCCCTTCTGACATGATCACGAAACGGAACCTCGCCCTTCTCAGCCTCACCCGGTCCTGCATCGTTCACCTCGCATGCGACCGCACGGCCGCTTCGGGCGTGGAATTCGCACTGGTGCTGCCGATCCTGATCGTGTTGCTGTTCGGCACCGTCGATCTCGGCCATGCCCTCACCGTCAGCCGCAAAATAGACGAGATCGCTTCCAGTACAGGCGACATGATCGCGCAGCAGAGCACCTGGACGAAGACCGACGTCACCAAGCTTCTTTCCGGCGCGAGCTTCATCCTGCAGCCCTATGAGACCACTGGGCTGACAATCACGGTCACGGTCAACGATATCGACAACAGCGGCAAAGCGACGGTCAACTGGTCCGCCGCGTTCAACACCACGTCGCTCGCTTCTGGCACGGCAAGCGCGATCGACATACCGGCGAAGATCCAGGAGACCGGCGTCCAGGTGGTGCTGACGCGGGTACAATACACATTGACGACACCGGTGTCGGCGTTTTTCTCGAACTTCACCGGACAGAACGGCTACAGCTTCGACCACCATTTCTTCAATCGCCCACGCGTGAGCGACACGATCAGTTACAACTAGTGCATATGCGCGAGTCGCTTCAGAGGCGATCCAGCGCTTGGCCCTGTCGCAGGCCAATTACCCGAGATCGAGCCGGCTCACCCGGCGACCTTGACGATGCCGTAGGGATTGAACTTGAACTCGTCCATTTCATAGGTTGAATCGAAGGAGAGGCTTGCGCCCCGCGCCTTGAGCGTCCGATCGAGACCCTGCTTGCCGATCTCGTCGGCAACTGCATCGATGATGGCGACGACCTGCCTTTCGCTGCCCGCCGTCTCCGGCACATAGACCTCCGGCAGCCCCACGAGATGGAAGCCGACGCTTTCCAGATAACCGCGCGCCGAGAGCGGCCGCTTTGCGAAGGCCAGACGACCGACGCGCTGCTGGGCGAGCGGATCACCGGCGTTCTGCGCTTCGACGCCTTGGCCGATCAGCTCTCTCCATCGATCCAATCCATGTGCGATGCCGGCGCTTTCGCCCTTGACGGCAACCGCTCCCGCCTCGATCAACCGCTCGACGAGGCGCAGGGCCGTCATCGACACCTCGACGGTGTCTGCTCGCGCCATGCTCGGCCCGAGGACATAGAGGACGGATTGATGATCGGCGACGGCTTTCTCGTCCGCCTCGTTCCATGCATCGGGTTCGACCCGGTCCCAGCAGACATCGAATGACCGGCTCATGCGGTCATCCGGCTCTGCCTGCGAATAATCCTCATCGACGCTGAACCCGGTGGCGAAATCACGGATCGCTTGGGCTGCCGCTACGGACAAGCGGCTGAGGTCGCGATCCCTCCCGAGAAAACAGAGGACATGCCGGGGCGTCACCGACGACGCCTCCTCCTGGGTGATCGTTTCCGGGCTGGCTTGCGCAGCGAAAGACGGTTTCCAGCCGATCATGGCCCATAGGGACCCCAACAGCGCGCGACGCAGGATATGCAAGAGCGATGCCTCCGTTCGGTCGAATCTTTACAGCTTGCGCTTGTAAACACATGACGTCCGAAACGAAAGCGGGATCATCGCCCAGGCGATGCGTCGCGCCCCTTAGCTCAGGCCCAGATGTCCCCTGGGGTGAACCCTTCGGTGAAGGGATCGTCATTGTCCAGAACGAGGGTGTTCAGGCCGAAGATCCAGCTGGTGCCGGTCAGGGTCGGGACGACGGCGGATCTATCGCCGATCCTTGCTTCTTCGACCAGCCTGCCGGTGTAGATATTGCCGAGGATCCCCTGATGCCGGAAATCCTGATTGAGCGGCAACTCGCCCTTCGCATGCAGAACGGCCATCTTCGCGCATGTGCCAGTGCCGCAGGGGCAGCGATCGAGCGCTCCCGTCCAGGTTGCGGGATCGTCCCAGGAAAGATCACCCGTCGCCATCGTCACCGTGTTCTTCCAGTCGGCGTTCGGATCATCCGTTGGTCCCGACAGCTGCGAGATCGTGATGCCGACACCGGGATAATGCGGATGGGCAACCGGCAACTGTTCGATGGCCGCCTGCCGGATCATCGCGGAAACACGCGCGATCTCCCGCCCGTGCGCCGGGATCAGTTCGAGGCCTTTGAACTGTCTGACATCCGCGATAACATAGAACATCCCGCCCCAGCCGACATCGACGGTCACCTTTCCAAGATGCGGCACATCGATGACGGCATCGAGATGGGCGGCAAAGGCCTGGACGTTCTTGAAGGTGACGTTCTTGACCGTGCCGTTGCTGCATTCCGCTTTGACGCGGATCAGGCCGGCGGGCGCCTCGAGCACCAGCTCGGTGATCGGCTCCCTCATCGGAAGCATGCCCATTTCCAAAAGCACGGTCACGACCGAAATGGTATTGCCGCCGGACATCATCGGATATTCGACCTGCTCGAGAATGATATAGCCGGCATCGGCTTCCGCGTGACAGGGCGGCACGATGATGTTGCAGCAATGGGCGGGATAGCCGCGCGGCTCGCGCAGCATCAGCTTGCGCAGCTGATCGTCGTTGCTCTCCAGCCATTTCATCTTCTCATAGACAGAATTGCCGGGAATATGCGGAATGCCGCCAGTGACCACCCGCATCGGCGTGCCCGCGTGGGTATCAGGATGTCGGCGCGCCTCGAGGTGACCGCCAGGCGGGTCTCGTCGTTGCCGGGCAGGCGCATGATCGTGGCGTTCTTGACCGCCGCGGAAATGGCCTTGTCCTGGGCCGTGCCTGACATGACCGCAAGAGTTACGCCCGCCTTGTCTATATCGGCCACCGAAGCGGCGCCGGCCGCGATCTTCGGATTGTTTTTATTGTAGGCGAGCGAGATCTGATACTCCATCGCCGGGATCGAGAACTGCACGGCCATGGCGCGCGCCGGCGTCCGGTTAAGCGCGAGCGACAGATCCCATTTGCCCGCCTGCAGACCGGCGACGATATTGTCCCAGGTCGTATCGACGAATTCAGGCTTCACCTTGAGGACGTCGGCAAACTCCTTGCAGAGATCGGCGAAGAAGCCGGTGTACTCGCCCGTCGCCGGATCGCGCATGACATAGGGCGGCGCGACAGCCGCGCCGCAGCGCAAAGCGCCTGCCTTCTGCACGCCCTGCCAATATCTCTCGGCGGTCTGGGCGTGGGCGGCGGTTGCGGAAAGACCTGCCATCAGGGCGAGCGCGGGCAGCGCCCGCAGGGGGACGTTATCAAAGAAAGCATTGGGCATTCCTCTTTTGTTGTGCGCGAAGCGCGCGGTTCCACTCGTCGGCTGTGGCCGTTTCTGCTGTTTTCTTGTCGGCTGCGTGTCGACTAGCACAAATATGTCAACAGCGTGTCGACAAAGTCAAGCCGAAAAATTACATTGCCGACACGCTGTTTTTCTGGCCCAATGGATCTGTCGTCGAGAGAAAGGGACTTAAGTGTCTGAAGAATCGGAAGTGAAACGCATCCGCGGGACCGGCTGGAAAAGCGTCTATGAAACGCTGCGCAACGAGATCCTGTCGCTCGCTCTGCCGCCCGGTCAGCTTCTCGACGAGATGACGCTGGCCGAACGTTTCGACATGTCGCGCTCGCCGGTGCGCGAAGCGCTGATCAGGCTCGGCGCCGACGAGCTGGTGGTGACGCTTTCCAACCGCAGCACGATCGTCGCGCCGATCGAAGTCGCGACCTTTCCGAAATATGTCGAGGCGCTCGACATCGCCCAGCGGATGAATACGCGGCTTGCCGCGGCGCTCCGGACGGAGGCCGATCTGAAGATCATCGCCAAGCGGCTGAAGTCGTTCGAGGCTGCGGTCAAGACAGGCAATCACCTCGCCATGTCGGAAGCCAACAAGGAATTCCACATGGCGATCGCCCATGCCGGAAAAAATCAGTATTTGGCCTCATTCTACGAGAAGCTTCTGTCGCAGGGCCAGCGCATGCTGCACCTGCATTTTGAATATCTGGAGCGGACGCACGAAGGCCATCTGCTGACCGACGAGCACACGCTGATGCTCGACGCCATCAGGGACAAGAACGTCGATCTGGCCGACGAACTCGCCCACGCCCATACGCGCCAATTCCAGGATAATTTCATCAACTTCATGCGCGAGAACTACACGACGGATGTCGCGCTGGGACCGCTGCGAGCTGCGGAGTAACGACGTGATGATCAACAGCATTGGATTCGTCGGCACCGGCGCGATCACCGAAGCGATGGTTCGCGGGCTTCTGGCCGCACCGGCCTACGCATCCGAGATCCACGTGTCGCCGCGGAGCGCACACATTGCCGCGACATTGGCCCAGGAGTTCGACGCCGTCAGGATTGCCGGGGACAACCAGACTGTCGTCGATCGCAGCGACATGGTGTTCCTGGCGATTCGACCGCAGATCGCCGAGGAGGTCGTACGGGCGCTTTCGTTCAGAACCGGCCAGGTGGTTGTCAGCCTCGTCGCAGCGACCGAGCGCCAGGCTCTTCTCGATTGGATCGGCACCGACGTCCACCTCGTCCAGGCCATCCCCCTGCCCTTCGTCGCACAGCGGCAAGGCGTCACCGCCATTCTCCCGCCCGATGCCGCCGTCGCGGCGCTGTTCGATACGCTCGGAACCGCCGTCCAGTGCCAGTCGAAAAAGGAATATGATCTGCTCGCGGCGGCGAGCGCACTGATGTCGACCTATTTCGGCATCATGGAAACCACAGCCGTCTGGCTGGAAAAAAGCGGCCTGGAAAGGCCGAAAGCAAATGCCTACATCGCGCCGCTTTTCGCAAGCCTGGCGCAGAAGGCCAACAGCCCAGGCACCGAGCCGTTCAGCGCGCTAAGCCGCGAATTCGCCACCAAGGGCGGATTGAACGAGCAGGTTCTCTCCGACGTCGACAAGAAGGGCGGCCTTGCTGCGCTGACCGCGGCACTCGACGGTGTGCTCGCCCGCATCGAGGGCCGCAGCGACTGAAGCGCATGCACCCTAAGCGAATATCCCTTACCGTCCTGTTCACAGTCGCCTCGATTTTGGGCCAGGCGATTTTAGCCCGCGCCGAACCGGTGGAGCGACCGACCATTTCCGCCATTATTCTCTCCGTCTCACCTCGGACCGTCCGTTGGGCCACCGTCCACACGGCTCCCGATCCCGGGGAAGACGATCCCTATTACCACGTCGAGGTGATCGAGAAGGAGCGACGCACGCCGCCATGGCAATTCAAACGGCTTGCCACCCATGTCGTAGTGACGGCGGATGCGTTGAACAGGAGCCGCTCGCGACAGAAAGCCAGGACCTATTTTTACAAAGATATCGAATTCCGTATCGCCTACCAGAACTGGCGCGCCCAGCCTCGCCCACAGCGGGAGGCGGGTGTTTGCCGCACCACGATCCTCGAATGCGTCGGCGTCGCCGGCAAGCCTGACTGATTTCCGCTCCGCCATCAAAAATCGCGGTTGCAATAATCGAAGAAATGCAATTTACCTCTGACGATGAGTCACGAAACTACTTTTGCTAGAGAAAATATCCTCGCCCGGCCGCCGGCGGCAGGGTGGCCGAATTTCTCCGGCCTGCCGGTTCCGGCCGATCGCGATCGCATTCCCTCCAATTAGCTGATCTGACGAACCGTGACGTCCCCGCCGCTCTGCGAGCAGAGCGGCGCCGGCGCATATTCCATGTATTCCCCCGCATCTACTTTCAACACAAGGACATCTCCATGAAGCATCTGCGCAATTTTCACCTGATGATGGCAAGCACCGCGTTCCTGACACTGGCTGGCCCGGCGCTGGCCCTCGACGGCACGGATATGATGAAGAAGCTTAGCGCCGCAACCAACGCCGGCGGCACGGTCATCACCTTCGAGAAGGCTGAAGTCGACGGCGACACGGTGAAGGCAACAGGCGTCCAGGTGGGATTTGCGAACCTGCCCGGCGACACGCTGAAGATCGGCGACCTCACCTTCGAGGGCGTCGAGGAAAAAGAAGGCGGCGCCTATTACGCCAAGACACTTTCCTTCCCGGATGTCGATATCAGCCAGGACGGCGGACGCTTTTCCGCCAAGGAGATTCTGTTCACCGGCCTGACGATTCCCGCCAATGCGACCGGCGAGACGCTGGACGATATCCTCCTCTATGAAACCGCCAGCACCGGGCCGATCGCGCTCAACATCAAGGGCAAGGATGTGCTTGCGATCGAAGGCGTCGAGGCAAATATGGGACGCCAGGACGGCGGCTTTGCCTACGACGCCAACGTCGCCGGCTTCAAGGCCGACCTGTCGCAAGTCGAGGACGCGGCTGCGAAGGAGGCCATCGAGAAGCTCGGACTGACGACGCTCGACGGCACCATGACGATGAAGGGAAGCTGGGAAGTCGAAAGCGGCAAGGTTGTCCTCGACGAATATGCTTTCGATTTCAAGAATGTCGGCCGGCTGAACTTCGCCGTCGACTTCTCCGGTTATACGCTCGGCTTCATCAAGTCGCTGCAGGAGGCGGTCAAGACAGCCGAAGCCAATCCGAACAAGGAAGAGGCCAACCAGGCGGCCGGACTTGCGATGATGGGGCTGATGCAGCAGCTGACGTTCAACAGCGCCTCGATCCGCTTCGACGACGCCTCAATCACCAAAAAGGCGCTCGATTATGCCGGCGCGAAGCAGGGCGTCACAGGCGACGAACTGGCACAATCGCTGAAGGCGCTGGTTCCGATGATGATGGCGCAACTCAACGTGCCGGAACTGCAAAGCCAGATATCGGCAGCCCTCAACACCTATCTCGACGGGCCGAAGAGCCTGACGATCAGCGCCGCTCCGGAAAAGCCCGTTCCCGTGCCGATGATCGTCGGAGCAGCCATGGGTGCGCCGAACACCATTCCTACGGTGCTCGGCGTCAAGGTATCGGCGAACGACTAGGTCAAGATCAACCGCCGAAGGCGTATCTTTACCGATCCGCCTTCGGGATCATCCTTCCGAAACCACTGCGAGCATTTTCTGAATTGCGTTAAAACGTCGGCGGCGTGCAGGCGCTGATAACCTCGCAGGGCACCGGTCCGACGCAGCGGAACCGATGCGGACGCCGGCTTTCGAAATAATAAGCGTCTCCCGGTCCAAGGATCCGCCGCTCGTCGTCGACCGTGACCTCGAGTCTTCCCGAGAGCACGATCCCGCCCTCCTCCCCTTCGTGAACAAGGGGAATTTTTCCGGTGTCGGCACCCGGCTGGTAGCATTCCCTGAGCATCTGCAGGCTGCGCCCGAACAGGGTTTCGCCGACTTGCTTGTAGGAAATGGCACCCTTGCCGATCTCCACCAGTTCTTCGGCGGCGTAAAAGGCCTTTTTCGGACGCTCCGGTTCGAAGGCGAAGAATTCCGCCAGCCCGATCGGAATGCCGTCGAGGATTCGCTTCAGAGCTCCGACCGAAGGATTGGAGGCATTCGATTCGATCAGCGAGATCGTCGAGTTCGGTACACCGGTGCGTTTGGCGAGCTCACGCTGGGAAAGCTTATGGGCGATGCGCAGGTGGCGAAGGCGGCTGCCGATGTCGACTGACATGATGGATCCGTTTGCGTTGTCCAGAATATCCGAAAATCTATCTCCTTCGTTGTTCAATTTCAATGACTTGCACACACAAAGAAAAGGACTTGTTTGAAGGATGGAAATTGCCATTCTCCGGGCGATTTCAAAGGAGGCCAGGATGGACCAGATCAGCAAGACGAACGCGCCCGTACTCGAAAACTTCTGGATGCCGTTCACCGCCAATCGGCAATTCAAGATCGCGCCGCGCCTCCTGGCCGCTGCCGAAGGGATGTATTACACCGACGTCGATGGAAACCGGGTGCTGGACGGCACGGCCGGGCTCTGGTGCTGCAACGCCGGCCACGGCCGCAAGAAGATCGCCCAGGCGGTCGAGCGGCAGCTTGCCACCCTCGACTACGCGCCGACATTCCAGATGGGGCATCCGATCGCCTTCGACTTCGCCGCGAAGCTCGCGGCAACCGCACCGGGCGGGGCTGACGCCAAGCTCGACCGGGTCTTCTTCACCGGCTCGGGCTCGGAATCGGTCGACACGGCGTTGAAGATCGCCATCGCCTATCAGCGCGCGATCGGCCAGGGTACGCGCACCCGGATCATCGGCCGGGAAAAAGGCTATCACGGCGTCGGCTTCGGCGGCATTTCCGTCGGCGGTCTCGTCAATAATCGGCGGGTCTTCCCGCAGATACCGGCCGACCACATGCGCCATACGCTCGACGTCGAGCGCAACGCGTTTTCGAAGGGGCTTCCCGCCCATGGCGTCGAACTGGCCGACGATCTCGAACGCCTGGTGCAGCTGCACGGCGCCGAAACCATCGCCGCCGTCATCGTCGAGCCGATGGCGGGATCGGCAGGCGTTATCCTGCCGCCGAAGGGCTATCTGGAGAAGCTGCGCGCGATCGCCGACAAGCACGGCATCCTGCTGATCTTCGATGAAGTCATCACCGGCTTCGGGCGTCTCGGCACAGCTTTCGCGGTGGATTATTTCGGCGTCGTGCCCGATCTGGTCACCACGGCGAAGGGCCTGACCAACGGCGCCATCCCCATGGGCGCAGTCTTTGCCAGCCGTAAGGTCCATGACGGACTTATGGTCGGACCTGACAATGCGATCGAACTCTTCCACGGCTATACCTATTCCGGCCATCCGGTTGCCTGCGCCGCGGGGCTCGCGACCCTCGAAATCTACGAGGAAGAAGGGCTGCTGACGCGTGCATCCGACCTGGCCGAGTATTGGCAGGACGCCCTCCATTCGCTGAAGGGGCTGCCTGGTGTGGTCGACATCCGCAATCTCGGACTGGTCGGCGCAATCGAACTCGCTCCGCGTGACGGGGCACCGGGAACCCGCGCCTACGACGTCTTCGTCGATTGCTTCAAGAAGGGCCTGCTGATCCGCGTGACCGGCGATATCATCGCGCTTTCTCCGCCGCTGATCGTCGAGAAAGACCAGATCGACACGATCGTCTCGACGATCGGCGATGCACTGAAGCGCGCGGCATAATCCCTCCGTTTCCTGCCGATGCGGTGGCGACCCGGCCGCCGCATCGGCTTACTCCAGAGGCACGCCAAGCCCGACCTTGACCCGGTCCATCGCAACAAAGGTGCGGAAGCGCTTGACATTGTTGTTGCCGAAGAAGAGCCGCCGGGTGAGTGCCTCGTAATCGGCCATCGACGGCACGACGATGACAAGGATGAAATCCGCTTCGCCCGTGACGTAATAACATTGCTGGATTTCCGGCGCGGCTGCGAACTCCGTCTTCGCCCGCTCGATCTGATCGGCGGTTTCGCTGATCACCTCCACCTCGACGAAGATCGTGATCGACTGCCCGACAGCCTCCGGCGCGACAACCGAGACATCCGCTCGGATCACTCCCTCCTCCCGCATCCGCTTGATCCGGCGCTGAACGGCCGGCGCGGACAGGTTCACCGCATCTCCGATCGTACGCTGCGGGGTCATATTGTCCCGCTGGAGAATGGCGAGGATCTTGCGATCAAAGACATCGAGCGGCGAGTGCTGAACGCGCTTGTTCAAACGGGGGCTCCCACGAAACAAAATTGCAAGCCGACGGCCTGATATCAGCGCCTTTTTCGTGAGCGATGCAATAGAGTTCAGCAACCGCACGAAATCGAGGTTTGCCATGTTTCTGTTGAACACAACCGCCGACTATCGTCTGCCGCTTGATCCACGCGATGAGAAGACGCTCGGCATCGCCGCCGCCGAGGAGGTGGAGCGCTACCTCAGCTTCCGTGAAGACCATGCGATAACACCGCTCGTCGCCCTGCCGGGATTGGCACGCGAGATCGGCGTTGCCGCAATCCACGTCAAGGATGAAGGCCATCGCCTCGGTCTCGGAAGCTTCAAGGCGCTCGGCGGCGCCTATGCGGTGATCCGCCTCGTTCTTCAAGAGGCGGAGCGGCGGCTTGGGCGCGCAGTCGATATGGCCGAGCTGCATGCGGAAGAAGTCCGCGCCATTGCGCGCGGAATGACCGTCGCCTGCGCCACCGACGGTAATCATGGCCGCTCCGTTGCGCAGGGAGCGCAGCTCGTCGGGTCGCGAGCCGCAATCTTCGTCCACTCCGGCGTCAGCGACGAGCGGGTCGCCGCCATCGCCCGCTTCGGAGCCGAGATGATCCGGGTTGCGGGAACCTATGACGACTCGGTCCGCGAGGCGGCCCGCGTGGCCGAGGCGAAGGGCTGGACTATTGTTTCCGACACTTCCTGGCCGCGCTACGAACGCATCCCTGGCTTGGTGATGCAGGGTTATACCGCGCTCGTCCGGGAAGCGCTCCGGCAGATGCCGGAGCCGCCGACACATGTGTTCATTCAATCCGGCGTCGGCGGCATTGCCGCGGCGGTCGCCGGACATCTGGCGATCGCGCTCGGCGAGCGGCGTCCCGTCTTCACCGTCGTCGATCCCGCCCGCGCGGCATGCCTCTTCGAGACGGCCCGTGCCGGACATCCCGTGACGATCGCCCGTGGCGAGCCAACCGTCATGGCGATGCTCGAATGTTACGAGCCCTCCCTCGCCGCGTGGCGGATCCTTTCCCGCGACGCCGACGCTTTCATGACGGTGGACGAGACGGATGCGACCGCGATGATGAACCGCCTTGCCCGTCCCGTTGCCGGTGATCCTGCCATCGTCGCCGGCGAAAGCGGCGGCGTCGGCCTCGCAGCCGCTATCAAGGCCGCCGCCGATCCCGCGATCAAGGCGGCGCTCTCAATCGAGAGCCGCTCCCGCATCTTCGTCGTCAACACGGAAGGCGCGACCGACCCCGGCAAATATGAAGAGATCACCGGACTGCCGCCCGCGGCAGTCGCCGCCGAGAACCGCGAAGGAGCCTTGATATGACCAGGCCATCCATCGACGCCGCGCGTCTTCTCGGACGTATCAGAACGCTCGGCGAAATCGGCCGGGATAGCGACGGCCGGCTCGTGCGGCTGGCGGCTTCCGATACGGAAAAGCTCGGCCGCGACCAATTCGTGGCATGGATCAGGGAGGCAGGGCTCGAGGTCGCCGTCGATCGCATCGGCAACATTTTCGGCATCTGGAAGCCTGACGGCGTGGCGAACAAAGCCCCCATTCTGCTCGGCTCGCACATCGACACCGTCATCGGCGCCGGCATCTATGACGGCTGTTACGGCACGCTTTCGGGGCTCGAGGTCATCGAGATGATGAAAGCGGAGGGCCTGGCGCCATCCCGGCCGATCGCCGTGGCCGCCTTCACCAACGAGGAAGGCGTGCGCTACGCGCCCGATATGATGGGATCTCTGGTCTATGCGGGAGGCCTTGATATCGATGCGGCGCTTGCCACCATTGGCACCGATGGAACGATCCTTGGCCGCGAACTCGAGCGGATCGGCTACGCCGGCGAGCATCAACCGGGTTTCCTTAAGCCGCACGCTTATATCGAGCTGCATATCGAGCAGGGACCGGTCCTTGAGCGCGAGGGCATTCCGGTCGGCGCCGTCGAAGATCTTCAAGGCATTTCCTGGCAGCGGGTGACCATTACCGGCGACGCCAACCACGCGGGAACGACACCGATCTCCATGCGCCGCGATGCGGGTCATGCCGCAGCTCGGGTCGTCACCTTCCTGCGTGAGCGGGCGAAAGCGTCCAATACGCCGACCGTTGCCACGGTCGGCTGCATGAGTTTCGAACCGAACGCGATCAATGTGATCCCGTCGCGGGCGATCTTCACGGTCGATCTCCGCGATCCCGACGAAGATCGGCTGAGAGAAGAGGAAGCGGCACTTGCAACCTTCCTCGACACGCTATCGACCGAGGAGCAGGTCGGTATATCCGTGGAAAGACTTGCTCGCTTCGAGCCTGTAAAATTCGATCAGAGCATCGTACAGCTCATCGAAAAGGCCGCGCGGGAACGGGGTCTTGCCTGCCGGCGAATGACATCGGGCGCCGGCCACGATGCGCAGATGATCGCAAGGATTGCCCCGTCGGCAATGATCTTCGTCCCGAGCGCCGGCGGCATCAGCCATAACCCTAGGGAATATACGGCCGACGAAGATCTCGTCGCAGGCGCCAACATCCTGCTCGACGTCGTCCGTCGCCTCGCCACGGAAGGAGCGCCGGCATGAGCATCGACAGGAACACGCTTCATGCCGAGATGACGGCGTGGAGACGCGATCTCCACGCCCATCCCGAATTCGGTTTCGAGGAGCAGCGGACATCCTCCTTCGTTGCGGCCAAGCTGCGGGAATTCGGCTTCGACGAGGTCGCCGAAGGCGTCGGCGGCACCGGCGTCGTCGCAACGCTGAAGCGCGGCAACAGCAATCGCGCCATTGCGCTGCGCGCGGATATGGATGCGCTGAGGATTAACGAACAATCGGACCTGCCGCACCGCTCGCGAAACCCGGACATCATGCATGCCTGCGGCCACGACGGCCACACCACGATGCTGCTCGGCGCGGCAAAGATCCTGGCTGAGGAAGGCGGTTTCGACGGTGCCGTGCGCTTCATCTTCCAGCCGGCCGAAGAATGGGGCAAGGGGGCGCTGGCGATGATCGCCGACGGGCTCTTCGAACGGTTCCCCTTCGACGAGATCTACGGAATCCACAACATGCCGGGGCTCGGCGTCGGCAATTTCCGCACGCGCCCGGAAGCGATCATGTCGGCCGAGGACAATTTCGAGATCACCTTGACCGGCATCGGCGGCCACGCCGCGCGGCCTCATTGGGGCAATGAGGTGCTCGTCGCCGCCTGCGCGCTGGTGACCAACCTGCAGACCATCGTCTCCAGGAGGCTCGATCCGGCCGATATCGGCGTCGTCTCCGTCACCGAACTGATCACCGACGGCACGCGCAATGCGCTTCCCGGTCTCGCCCGCATTCTCGGCGATGCCCGCAGCTTCCGCTCCGAGATCAGCGAGCAGATCGAAAAGCAGATGCGGGTGATCGCCGAGGGCACGGCCGCGACCTATAATGTCAAGGCCGACGTCGTCTATACCAGGGAATTCGTCCCCCTGATGAACGACCCTGCCCTGACGGAGGAAGCGCTTACCGTCGCGCGCGATCTCTACGGCGCGTCGAATGTCGCCATCGCGAGCAAGCCGATGACGGGATCGGAAGACTTCGCGCGGTTCCTCGCGAAGGTGCCGGGCTGCTTCGTCTTCCTTGGTAATGGTGAGCACTCGCCACCGCTCCATAACCCGACCTATGATTTCAACGACGGCGGCCTCCTGCACGGCGCGAACTTCCATGCCGGAATTGCACGCCGGCGGCTTCCATCAAGCTGATCCGCGAAGGTTGTGAAGCTCGGCGTCTGAAGATCTGCGACGGCAATTGACCGAACGCCTTTCATTCGGCTGCAACAGGCCTGCCGATGGGAAACATCGACATGACAAGCTCGGGCGGCTGCGGCACACGCATGGGGAAGGAAACTACGTTCGGCGCGGCGCTGAAAGGAAGTAAATCTTTATTAACCCCGTGACCCCAAAGTGGTGGTTAATCGTTAACGCAGCAGGAGTCGGGGGCAGATGGGGTCGACCGCAGGCACGCCGAAGACCGTCACCTCTGACCGAACACTGAGCTCAGCTGTGCCCATGACCGTCCGCGGACCGCGGCTGGTTATGGGCCAGAGCGTGTTGCGCAAAAGTGCCCGCGGTTTTTCGATAACGACATGCATAAAAACAGGACCTGAAGCGCGGCAGGCGACGCGCTTCAGTCTGCTTCGATCAGGCCCTCAAGGTCTGTGACGGCAGCTGACCGAAACGCTTCTTGTATTCGGCGGCAAAGCGTCCGAGATGCGTAAACCCCCATCTGAGCGCGATATCGGCGACGGCCTGCGTCGAGTCGGCGTCCAGCAGATCACGATGGGCGGCAATCATCCTGATTTCATGCAGATAGGCGATCGGAGTGGTGTTCCTGAACTGACGGAAGCCCTGCTGCAAAGTCCGAACGCTTACCTTGGCTGCCGCCGCAATGTCGTCGAGCGAAATCGGCTCGGCAATGTGTTCCTGCATGTAGTCGATGGCCCATTTCACATGGCGCGGGGCCGGCGCCGCGGCCGCCTGCGCCAGCTCGTTCGAATAGCGATTGGGACAGGCTTCCAGGAGCAGATAGATCGCCGCGTCACAGAGCGAGTTGAAAGCCAGCGGCGATCGTCGCAGCGGTCCGTTTTCGGAAAGACCGCCATGAAGATTTGCCACGATCTGCTGCAGTACCAGCCCCGCACCTGATGTAAGATCGATATCGGGATGAATATCGAGGTCGCCGCCGATCGTCCGCTCGAACATATGCGTGAGGCGCTTGGTGATCCTCGCCTGATCGATGAACATGCAGAGGTGACTGCGAGGACCGAACATGCTGGTGCCCCTGGCATCGCCCGGCTCCAGGATCACACCTCGACCGGGCACCGAATATATCGGCTCCCATTTCCCTCCGAAGGTCATATTCCCCTCCGTCGGCAGGAATATAGCCATCCTGTCGACGACCCCGTCCCGCTTTCCGACGATCGTGCCTTCATAAGAGCAATCGGCAACGCTGACATCGTCCACCGAGATGAAATTGCAGCGATATGCAATGGGCGCATCGCCTTGCGCCGTCATCTTGATCATGGCTTTCGGCGTGGACAATGCGTCCGAGAGCTCGTCCACGTCCGTTCCGCTCCGCGCAGTTTCTCGAACCGTCATGCTCTGTAGAACCGGCTGCCGGGTTGAACTGCCGGCAATATGCCTATCGGAATCAACGGACATGCGTGCCCCCCGCAAGACGATCTACGCTTGGCATAGCCGATTTAAATTGTAATACAAATTCCTTTTTGTCCTGCCCTGCTCAGCCATATCGGCTGACTGCAAGGTCCTTGGCGTCGATTTCAGGCGAACGGCTGCTGACGAGATCGCCGATCAGCCGCGCCGAACCGGTGCTCATGGTCCAACCGAGCGTGCCGTGACCGGTATTGAGGAACAGGCCGGCGACCTTGGTCGGGCCGATGACCGGCGTGCCATCGGGCGTCATCGGGCGCAGGCCGGACCAGAAGGAAGCCTTGGAAACATCGCCGCCGGGGAAGAGATCGGTGACGGAATGTTCGAGCGTGCTGCGGCGGGCGAGACCAAGATCGTTGGTGTAACCTGATATTTCTGCCATACCGCCCACGCGAATGCGGTCGCCGAGCCGGGTGATCGCGATCTTATAGGTTTCGTCCATGACGGTCGATTCCGGTGCGCGTGACGCATCGGTGATCGGGATGGTGAGGGAGTAGCCCTTGACCGGATAGACCGGCAGGCTGATGCCAAAGGGCTTGAGCAACAGCGGCGAATAGCTGCCGAGCGCAACCACCACAGCCTCCGCGCTCATCCGCTCGTGGTCGCGATCGGGATCGCGAGCGGTGACAATCCCGCGCACGCGGCCGCCTTCGACGTCCAGCGCCTTGATCGTCGTCCCATAGGCGAAGCGGACGCCGAGCGCCTCGGCTTTGGCGGCGAGCGCATTGGTGAACTTGAAACAGTCGCCGGTTTCGTCCTTCGGCGTCAGCAGCCCGCCGACGATCTTGTCGCGCACGTGCCTAAGCGCCGGTTCGACGCGAATACAGCCGTCGCGATCCAGTACCTCATAGGGAATGCCGTCGGCGGCGAGCGGCTTGACGTCCTTGGCCGAAGCATCGAGCTGCTGCTGCGTGCGGAACAGCTGCAGGGTTCCCTGCATGCGTTCGTCATAGGCGATGCCGGTTTCGGCGCGAAGCTCGGCGAGCGCGATGCGGCTGTAATCGGCAAGGCGCAGCATGCGGCTTTTGTTGATCGCGTAGCGCTCGGAGGTGCAGTTCGACAGCATCCTCGCCATCCAGGCGAGCATGGCCATGTCCAATTTCGGTCGCAGAATGAGCGGCGCATGTTTCATGAACAGCCATTTTATGGCCTTCATCGGAATGCCGGGTGCCGCCCATGGCGAGCAATAGCCGAAGGAGACTTCGCCTGCATTGGCAAAGCTCGTCTCCAGCGCCGGCCCCGATTGCCGGTCGACGACGGTAACCTCATGGCCTGCTTTGGCCAGCTGATAGGCGGATGTGACACCGACGATGCCGGCACCCAAAACGATGACTTTCATGATGTCCCCAAGAATGAAGCCAGCCGGCACTCAGCGATATTGCCTGTGATACCGATCGCCGAGACCGGTCAGGAATTCATAAGATATGGTGTCGGCATCGCGCGCAATATCCTCAAGCGTCTGGTGCGGACCGAGCACTTCGACAAGACTGCCGAGCGTCAGCGCGCCTTCGGGCAGCGCCGACATATCGACTGTGATGCTGTCCATCGAAACGCGGCCGACGATCGGCAGGCGCGTACCCTTGTAATAGACGGCGCCGCGGTCGCTGAGGCTGCGCGGCAGGCCGTCGGCATAGCCGGCGGCAATGGTGGCGAGACGCATTTCCCGTTGCGCGACATGCGCGCCGCCGTAACCGACCTTCGTGCCCGGTGATACGCACCGCGTCTGTATGACAGCTGCATCGAGGCTGACGACCGGCTCCATCGGGTTCACGGTGGCGGCGGTCGGAGCGCCCCCGTAAAGGGCGATGCCCGGCCGAGCGAGCACGCCATGATAGGCTTTGCCGAGGAAGACGCCGCCGGAATTGGCGAAGGAAACGTCGAAGCCTGGAAATTCCTCGGCGATGCAGGACATTTCCGCCAGCTGATCGCTATTCTGCTCGCCATCGGTCTCATCGGCCGAAGCCAGATGGCTCATGATGAACAGGCCTTCGATATTGGCGCCATTGCGAAGGGCTGTCGCCAGATCCGCCCTTTCCTCCGGGGGAAAGCCCAGCCGCGACATGCCGGTGTCGAATTGCAGGACAGCCGGCAGGCAGCGCTTCAGCGCGCGCGCCGCCGCCGACCATTGCTGCCACTGGGCGAGCGAATTCAGAACCGGAACAATATTCATGTCGGCGCAGGCAATTTCATTACCCGGCTGCAGGCCGTTCAGCACGAAAATCTGCGCGTCCTGCGCAAGCATCGGCCGGAGCCTCACGGCTTCGACGAATTGAGCAACGAAGAAATGCCGGCAACCTTGGGCGTAGAGCGCTTTCGCCACCTGTTCCGCGCCGAGACCATAGGCATCGGCCTTGACGACGGCGCCTGCGCAAACCGGGGCCAGCATCGACACCAGCTTGCGATAATTGCGGCCGAGTGCAGCAAGATCGATTCCGAGATAGCCTGTGGCTCCCTGCGTGATCGCGGCAGTACGGGCATGGGAAACCAAAATATCGCTATCCATGTTCACCCTCTATTCCACGCAATGTATGAAAGAATGAGCGATATTGCCGGTTAATTCGTCTTCGATTATTGCAAGATTTGCATATTACACGCATAATCGGCGAACTTTTGGAACAATCGATCATGCCCGCCCTTGACACGACAGATCGCAACATCCTCAGGCTGCTGCGCCTTGACGCCCGCATGAGCAATGCCAAGCTGGCCGCCGAGGTCGGCCTCTCGCCATCGGCCTGCCTCAGACGCATCAAGATCATGGAAAAGACGGGCGTGATCCGCGGCTATACCGCGCTTCTCGATACGAGCAATGCGGATGCGATGATTGCCGTCATCATCAACATCACCCTCGAACGGCAGACGGAAGACTATCTCGACCGTTTCGAGGCGGCCGTCCGCCGCCATCCGGAAATCCGCGAATGTTTCCTGATGACGGGTGGATCCGACTACCTGCTGCGCGTGGAAGTCGCCAATGCCGGCGAGTTCGAACGGATCCACAAGGAAATATTGTCGGCCTTGCCAGGCGTCCTCAGGATTCACTCCAGCTTCTCGATCCGAAACGTTCTGGCGACGCGCGGCAGGGGCAAACGCTGAGCAGGGACCGGGCAGGCTTATATCAGTTCGAGCGCCGTCGCCTTGGCGACCGCTTCGCTCGTCGTCGCGACGGTCAGCTTCCGGCGCGCAGGCGCGGCGTGATCCGCCGTATCAACCCGCGCACAGGACATCGGCGTGCCCGAGCTCCAGTGCCTCCTGCTCCAGTCGCGCCGCCAGATCGGCAAACGATTGCGGCCGTCCAAAAGCATAACCCTGGAGAGTGTGGACGCCGAGATCGGCGAGCACTTTGGCATGGTCGAGCGTTTCCACCCCTTCCGCAATCACTTCCATGTCGAGCGCCCGTGCAATGTCGACCAGTGAGCTCACCAGCCGGCGACTGGGCACCGATTGCAGGATCGGCATCACAAGCTGGCGATCGATCTTGACGCGGTCCGGTCTCAATTCGAGCAGGCCCAGCAAGGAGGCATGTCCCGATCCGAGATCATCGATCTCGATGTCGATACCGAAGGACTTGATGGCCTGGATGTTCTGGCGCACCCGATCGCTCAGGCTGTCCAGGAATATCGTCTCTATCAGCTCGAAGCTCAACCGGCCGGGCGGGATGTCATAGCCGCCGAGCTTCGTTGCCAATTCCGGATCATCGAGACGATCGGCGGAAAGGTTGATGGATAGCCGGATGCCCTCCAGCAGGGATGCCGAGGATTTCATATCCGAAAGGACAGCCTTCAGGACGACTTCGTCAAGTTCTGCGACCAATCCGTTCGACGAGGCGAGAGACAGGAAATGCGCCGGCGCGAGAATTCCTCTCGTCGGGTGGTGCCATCTCGCCAACGCTTCGACGCCGTTTACCCGCAATGACCTGGCGTCGACCTGCACCTGGTAAAATGGACGGATCTGGCCGAGCGCCAGTCCGGATCGCAGATCCTGGGCGAGCTGCCTTTCGTTCGCGAGGCTCGAAGCCATCTCGTCCGAGAATATCTCGGCGCGATTCCGGCCGTTCCGCTTGGCGTGGTACAAAGCCAGGTCGGACTGGGAAAGCAGCTTGGAGAAGTCTGCGCTCATGGCGCTGGCCACGCCAATGGAGCACTGCACGCTCAGCATCTGGTCGCCACCAGGAAGCGGGCTCTCCAGACGTCGCTGAATATGATCGAGCACGGCCTTCGTCTTGTCCCGCTCGTCCTCGGTGATGACCACCGCGAACTCATCGCCGCCGAGCCGTGCCGCGACGTCACCCGCGGAAATGGCCTCCAAAAGAATCCTGCTGACATGACAGAGAACGAGGTCGCCGACCGCATGCCCGAAACGGTCATTGATCTCCTTGAAATGGTCCACGTCTATATGGAGAAGCGCAATCTTGACGCTCTCCTGCCTGGCAAGCTCGGACAGGGCGAAATCGAAGCTGCGCCGGTTCAAGAGACCGGTGAGGTGATCGTGATCGGCGGCAAACCGAGCTTCCGCCCGGCTCCTCTCCAGCTCCTTGTTGAGGAGGACGTCGTCCGTCACATCCCATTCGGCGCCGACAAAGCAAGGATCGCCGGCCGCATCGACGAAATAGCGAGCCCGCGAACGCAGATAGCGGATCGCTCCGTCCGGTCGAACAATGCGAAATTCCGATGCATAATCCGATTTGGTTTCGATCGCGCGCAGAAATATTTCATTGGTCGGCGCCAGGTCGTCGGGATGGATGCTGTCGAGCCAGACGACATCGAGCGGCGCTTTCGGAACACCATAGATCAGCTTGAGCTGCTCGTCCCAACGCGTCTGGTTTTTTGCGATATTGTGCTGCCAGATTCCAATCCCGGATGCCTCGAGAGCCAGGCCAAGCTGGCGAAGCAGGTTCTCAAGCTCGACGTTTGTTCTGGATCGTTTGCTGCTCAAGGCGCTCTCGCTGTTTCGTTCGCCCGAATGTCGCACTGAATATTTGATAGAGTGCTAATCGAGGGCAAGCTGAGGCCGTTCCGCTCCCTCTCTTAGACCGAAGCTGCAACATTCGTCTCGTCAGCGGGACTGACGGCGCCGCAAATCACCTTTGCATCGCAGGCCGCAGAGCGATCACCTGCGACTGCATGCTACTTTCCAGGGACCGCGTATTGTTCCGGCTATGCGCCGGGCTCCTGTCACCGTCCAACTGGAACTGGTTGACCAGCTCCCGCAGACGGCTTGCCTCGGAAGACAGTGAAGAGGCGGCGGCCGTGGACTGTTCGACCATTGCCGCATTTTGCTGGGTTGCCTGATCCATCTGATTGATGGCGGTATTGATCTCGGAAAGTCCGGTGGCCTGCTCGCGCGCCGAGGTGGCGATCGCGTCCATGGCTCGATTGATCTCGGCGACGCGTTCGCCGATCGATTTCAGTGACGTCCCGGTTTCGAGAACAAGCCTGACCCCGTGTTCCACTTCGGTCGACGACTTCTGAATAAGACCTTTGATTTCCTTGGCGGCTTGCGCAGCACGCTGAGCGAGTTCGCGGACTTCTTGTGCGACCACCGCGAAGCCCTTTCCTGCCTCACCTGCGCGCGCCGCCTCGACACCGGCATTAAGCGCCAGCAGGTTCGTCTGGAAAGCAATTTCATCGATCACGCCAATGATGTTTGAAATCTGCTGCGAACTGTCCTCGATGCGTCGCATGGCCTGCTCCGCCTCCGACACGACCGTTGCCGAGCGCTGGGCGCTGACATTGGCTTCCACGGAGATGTTGCGCGCCTCCTCGGTGCGCTTCGTCGCCATTGCGACATTCGACGTAATCTCGTCCAACGCGGCGGCGGTCTCCTCGAGCGAAGCCGCCTGTTGCTCCGTGCGCTTTGACAGGTCCTGGGCACCGGATGCTATTTCGGCGGTGCCATTGTCTATGCTGTGGACCGTCTGCAGAACTGCGCCAATGGTCGCACCCAATTGCCGGAGTGAAATATTGAAGTCGTCGCGGAGTGTTTCATATTCGGCGGCAAATCGCTCCGAGAGCTGGAACGATATGTCACCCGCGGCAAGGCGCTGGAGACCTCCGCCCAACGTCGTGGTCGCAAAGCGCAATTGCTCTGCTTCGCGTTCAGCGCGCTGCTGGGCTGCGGCGCGCGCCGCCTCGCTCTCACTGCGGGATTCGGCAGCCTCCTTCTCAAGCCTGACAACGTTGAGGGCATTCTGGCGAAACACTTCAACCGCGCCGGCCATTTCACCGATTTCGTCCGCGCGGCCGGCATATGGAATATCGCTGTCGAGATCTCCAGCCGACAACCGCTTCATGGCGGACGCTGTATTGCGGATCGGATTGGCAATGCCGGAAATCGCAAAGACGATACCAGCGATAGCCACGAGCAAGGCCAGCGAGGCGATCGCAGCAGTCAGCATGAAAGCGGATTTCGCGGAAGCATCACTTGCCGCTACGAAGCTTTCGGTCTGGCTGAGAATGAATGCCACCAGATCCGCTACCCCATTGTTCACCAACTCGGCCTGCGGCTCCATCTTCTCCTTGAACAGCCGGACTGCCTCAGCTGTCTTGCCGCTATCTTCGAGCGCAATCATTTGCTCCGCCAGTGCGCGATATTTGTCGAGTTCCGGCTTTATCTGATTGATCAGCTGGCGCCCGCGCTCGGTGCGCACGCCCTTTTCGTATTCGCCGACGACCGTCTCGAGCCCAGCGGCTGCAGCTGCGATAGCCTGCTTTTCGGTTTTGTCGTTCTCCGCGGTGTCTTCGAGCAAATACCGGGCGTGGGCAAGTTTCAGATCAAGAAAGTTGGCTTTGATCTCACGCGCCGTCACCAGCCGATGCACCCAGAAGGTACCGACCTGTTCAGCATTTGCGCGAAGCGAGGAAATGGTGTCCAGCGAGACATAGGACAGACCAACTATGAACATGCTGATGATGGACAGGTTCAGGATGAGAGCTTGCTTGATACTCGGGCGCTTCATGCGGGTCTCCTCTTGGGACGGTCGCTGCCGGTTAATGCGAAATCTCCCATCGGATTCGATAATTTAGTATTAACTAAACGAGGAGAGTCGTTCGGTTTTCAAAATCTCTGGTGGGCGCAATTACTTCCGCGATCAATTCGACGCCGCCTCCACTCAAAGTTACTGGAAAATAAGCAGAATTAGGACTTTGCCGGACGCGGAAATTCAGTACTGCGGGCCCCGCCAGACTGCCGCCGCGTTGCGATTCGTCAGACCGCCAACATGAGAACGGTCCGTTTGATGCCTTCGGCAGTCGACCGCACGGTGCAGCCTTCGATCGGATCTGGAGGGCTCAATTCGCGTGGCTACTTTATGTGCGCTGCACAAATTTGGCGCTTGGGGCGTGCGTCCCGCATTCGCATTCGCACAAATCGTGACCACATTCTACTTATGCACATTAAATAATCATTTCTGAAATTTCCGATTTTCTTGTTTCGCTTCCTGCTGTTACCTGCCCTCCGTTGAATTGGCACGCTGGTTGCAAGTTCCCAAACGCCCGGTCAACGGCGACTGAGGCAGAGAGGCGCGGCATAGGCGCCGATTTCGACACCGACGTCGCAAGGTTTTTGCTGTCCGGGATCTCCAATCCCGAACGCAGATGCCGGCGGCGTTTTTTTGCGTCCGAACTCAGCAAGCAGAGGGGAACCTGCAGATGAAAAAGATTTCGACGACTGGCATTACGACATCCGGCATCACTCGCCGCAGCATGCTCAAGACGACTGCGGCAGCCGCCCTGATCGGCGCCGTCAAGACTGCCTTTCCCTCCGGCGCCTTTGCAGCCGGGACGGGTCCTGAAGTGAAGGGCGTCAAGCTCGGGTTTATTGCCCTGACGGACTCCGCGCCGTTGATCATCGCCAAGGAAAAAGGCCTTTTCGACAAGCATGGCCTGCCGGAAACCGATGTCGCCAAGCAGGCCTCCTGGGGCGCGACGCGCGACAACCTGGTGCTCGGCGGCGCGGCCAACGGCATTGACGGCGCCCACATCCTCTCGCCGCTTCCCTACCTCATGCAGACAGGCAAGGTGACGCAGAACAACAAGCCGGTACCGATGGCGATCCTTGCCCGGCTCAATCTCGACAGCCAGGGCATCTCGGTCGCCAAGGAATATGCCGAAACCGGCGTGCAGCTCGATGCTTCCAAACTGAAAGCCGCTTTCGAGAAAAAGAAGGCGGAGGGCAAGGAGGTCAAGGCCGCCATGACCTTCCCGGGCGGCACCCACGACCTCTGGATCCGCTACTGGCTCGCCGCCGGCGGTATCGATCCGAACAAGGATGTTTCCACAATCGTCGTGCCGCCGCCGCAGATGGTCGCCAACATGAAGGTCGGCAACATGGACGTCTTCTGTGTTGGCGAGCCGTGGAACGAGCAGCTCGTCAACCAGGGCATCGGCTTCACCGCGGCGACCACCGGCGAGCTCTGGAAGGGGCATCCCGAAAAGGCGCTCGGCCTGCGCGCCGACTGGATCGAAAAGAATCCGAACGCCGCCAAGGCCTTGCTGATGGCCGTCATGGAGGCGCAGCAATGGTGCGAAAGCATGGACAACAAGGCCGAGATGGCCGAGATCCTCGGCAAGCGCCAATGGTTCAACGTTCCGACCAAGGACGTGCTCGGCCGCCTGAAGGGCGACATCAACTACGGCAACGGCCGCGAGGCCAAGGCCACCGACCTCTACATGAAGTTCTGGAAGGACGGCGCATCCTATCCGTTCAAGAGCCACGACACCTGGTTCATGACGGAAAACGTCCGCTGGGGAAATCTGCCCGGTACAACCGACATCAAGGCTCTGGTCAACCAGGTGAACCGCGAGGACATCTGGCGCGAGGCCGCCAAGGATCTGGGCGTCGCCGCGGCCGACATTCCCGCCTCCTCGTCGCGCGGCAAGGAGACCTTCTTCGACGGCAAGGTCTTCGATCCTGAAAATCCCTCCGCCTATCTCGACAGCCTGTCGATCAAGGCCGTTTCCTGATCCCGCCTCCGGCGCGCGCGCCGCGCCGGCCTTCCATTCCCGTGAGGAGCGCGCTGATGTCCGCCCTGGCAAATAAAGAAACTCCCTCGATAGCCGCCCCTGCCAAGCCGGCGGCGAAGGTTCTGTCATTCTCCGGCAAGCAAGGATCGCGGCTCGATTTTCGCCGTGCGGCGCTGGCCGCACTTCAAAATATCGTCCCGCCGGTCGTCGTGCTGGCGCTCGTCCTCATCCTCTGGCAGGCGCTCTGTTCATCGGCCGACGCCTCTCTGCCTTCGCCGCATCAGGTCTGGCAGGATAGCTACGATCTCATCGCCTACCCGTTTTTCAACTACGGCTCCCAGGATATCGGGCTCGGCTGGCGCGTGCTGGTTTCGCTGCAGCGCGTGGCCTATGGCTTCGGGCTCGCCGCGGTGGCCGGCGTCATCGTCGGGGCGATCATCGGCCAATCGGTGTGGGCGATGCGTGGCCTCGATCCGATCTTCCAGGTGCTGCGCACGGTGCCGCCGCTCGCCTGGCTGCCGCTGTCGCTCGCCGCTTTCCAGGATTCCAACCCTTCGGCGATCTTCGTCATCTTCATCACCTCAATCTGGCCTGTCATCATCAACACCGCCGTCGGCGTCCGCAATATTCCGCAGGATTATCGCAACGTCGCCGAGGTGCTGCGGCTCAACCAGCTCGAATTCTTCTGGAAGATCATGCTGCCGTCGGCAGCCCCTTACATCTTCACCGGCCTCAGGATCGGCGTCGGGCTTTCCTGGCTCGCCATCGTCGCGGCCGAAATGCTGACCGGCGGCGTCGGCATCGGATTCTTCATCTGGGACGCATGGAACTCCTCGCGCCTTCCCGACATCATCGTCGCGCTCGCCTATATCGGCATCGTCGGTTTTGCCCTCGACAAGCTGGTGGCCGCGCTCGGCAAACTCGTCACCCGCGGCGCCATGCCCAACTGAGGACCGTACGATGAACGCCTATCTCAAGCTCGATCATATCGCCAAGCATTTCGATCGCGGCGGCGTGCGCGCCGAAGTCCTGAAGGACATCAACCTGACGATATCGGAGGGCGAATTCGTCTCGATCATCGGCCATTCCGGCTGCGGCAAGTCCACCCTGCTCAATCTCATCGCCGGCCTGACCCCGGTTTCTTCAGGCGCCGTGCTTCTGGAAAATCGCGAAGTCAACGAACCGGGTCCGGAACGCGCCGTCGTCTTTCAGAACCATTCGCTGCTGCCCTGGCTGACGGTCTATGAGAACGTAAATCTCGCCGTCTCCAAGGTCTTCAGCCGAACGAAGACCAAGGCCGAGCGGCATGACTGGGTCATGGCCAATCTCGACCTCGTGCAGATGGCGCATGCCAGGGACAAGCGGCCCGCGGAAATCTCCGGCGGCATGAAGCAGCGCGTCGGCATTGCCCGCGCGCTTGCCATGGAGCCGAAGATCTTGCTGCTCGATGAGCCCTTCGGCGCGCTCGACGCCTTGACGCGCGCCCATCTTCAGGATGCGGTGATGGAGATCCATAGCCGGCTCGGCAATACGATGGTGATGATCACCCATGATGTCGATGAAGCGGTGCTGCTCTCCGACCGCATCGTGATGATGACCAACGGCCCGGCGGCCCGCATTGGCGAAGTGCTCGACGTCACCATGCCGCGTCCCCGCAACCGCATCGAACTCGCCTCCAGCAGGACATATCTCAAATGCCGTGAAGCCGTGCTGAAGTTCCTCTACGAACGCCACCGCTTCATCGAAGCCGCGGAATAGACCCGCGGCGTTTGCCGACATAACCCGCTGCCCGATTGCCAACGGGGCAGCGGTACGCATACTGGCCTGATGCAGCAATCAGACAATCAACCGGCCACCATAAATGTCGTGCTCTGGCAATATCCGAAGAACGGGAGCGATGGGGAACGCTGGATGCGCTTGCTTTCACCGAATGAGCGGGAGCGTGCCGCGACCTATCGGTTCGAACGAGACCGTACCTCGTTCATCGCTGGCCGGTATCTGCTGCGGCAGCGGCTGAGCACGCATACGGAAACTCCGCCTGACAAGGTCGTGTTGCTGGCGGATGCATCCGGCAAGCTGACGGTCGAGGGCCGCGACAGGCTGCAGTTCAGCCTTTCCAATGCCGACGGGCTGGTGGCGGTCGCCGTCACTTCAGAATGCGAGCGCCTCGGGATCGACTGTGAAGGCGCCGACGCCGAAATCGAAGCGGCGGCGTTGGAGAGCTATTGCAGCCTGGACGAACGGCGTTGCCTCGATCAAATGCCAGCAGGCGAACGGCTGCGTGCGGCCGTTGCCCTTTGGACGCTCAAGGAGAGCCATCTCAAGGCGCTCGGGGTGGGCCTCCGCCAGGATCCCCGCAGCGTCGCCTTTTCCTGGCAGGACGGCATTCCTGTCATGGCTCAGAGCGGCGAACCAGACCGGCAATGGCATCACCGTCTGCTCGAAAGCGGCAGCCAGCACGTCGTCGCGCTGGCCGCCCGCTCCCAGTCCGGGCTTCCCCGCATTCATCTCCGGATGTTTCAGGACGAGAGCATGCCGTCCGAATAGCCTGCGCGCAGCTGATGCGGCATGGCGGAAGCGGCCTCCGTCGCCCAGACCAGCTGCGCATTGTCGGGCTCGGCATCGAAATGCTGCCGGCCGAGAAGCGAGTTGACGATGGCTGCGCTGCGCCAGGCCATGAGGCTGAGCTGCGAGTCTGCGATGCCGTGTGAGTATCGGCCGGCATTCTGGGCAAACAACCGGTTGGTCCTCGGGCCCGTCCACTGCATCGTGTAGTCGTCGTTCAGGGTGGGATAACCGTTTCTGTCGAGGCTGATCCTTTCCCCGAGCGATCCGAGCGCATCCGGCAAACGGAACCTGTAGCCGGTTGCCAGCACCACAGCATCGGCATGCAGCACCTCGATCCCGCCGTCGAAATGGTTCCGGACGATCAGACGATAGGCATTGCCGTTCCGCTCCATCTGGATCACGTCGCGGTTCGGCGACAGAGACGCGTTGAGCGTGCCCGGTTCGAGATAACGCAGCGCATAGAGGCGGCGATAGATCGAGTGGATCGTCGAAATCGACAGGCCGTCGCTGGTCAGGATCGAGTTCTTCAGCGCCGCCTGTTTCTGCTCGCCGCTGAGCTTCAGATAGGCCTGCACATATTCCGGCGAGAAGACTTGGTTCGAAAACGGCGTGTCGTTGATCGGCTCGAAATTGTGGCGCCGGCTGATCCAGGTCAGCTCCTTCATCGCATCGGGATTGCCAAGCAGCGCTTCGACCACCTCGCCGCCGCTCTGGCCGCCGCCGACCACGACGATGCGGGCGGCGCGAAGGTCCTTGAGACGCGACTTGGCCTCGCTGTTGTGGAAGCAATCGGCGCCCAGGAAGGGTTTCGCCCAATCGGGCACGAAGGGCGAAGATCCTGTGCCGATCACCAGGTTCTTCGCTTCTTCCTGGCCGTTGTCGAAGCGCAGGACGAAACGGTCGTCGCGGTGCTCGACATCGCGAATGTCAGTTCCGTAACGCAAGCCGTCAACGCCGTTCGCGACCCAGGCGAGATAGCGCGCAAATTCCTGCCGGGGAACGGCCTCGTAATTGGCGTTCAGAAAGGCATAGAGCCGCTTATGCGCCACCAGATAGGAGACGAAGGACCAGCGGCTTGTCGGCAGGACCGGGGTGACGAGGTCCTTCAGGAAGGATGATTGCAGCTCGACGCCCGGCATCATCATGCCGGGATGCCAATCGAACGAGGCTCGCCGCTCGAAAAAGCGGCTGCGCACTTCGGGCACGGATTCCAGCAGGCAGGCAAGGCTCAGATTGGAGGGACCGATACCGATGCCGGCCAGATCGAGCGGCTCGGTGAGAGCATCCCTGCGGGTAAAAGCGACAGTCATGCGTTATCCTTCTCTGTTTCCTTGAGACGCAGGGCAAGCCTTGAGTGGAAGGCGGGAGACCCGATCATGTGCAGATGGTTGGTGCCGGTGATGATTTCGGCCGCGCGCGCCCGCGGCGACAGGCGGCGCCAATCGATCAGGTTGAGGCCGCGATTGAGGCTGTCATCGGCCGCCCAGGGATAGATCGGCACATCATGAGGAATGAGCCGATGCTTGCGGAAGATCAGAGCATTGTCGATCAGCACCCAGAAGGTGTGCTCGCGGCTGCTGATGTCAGGCCCGTCGGTGGGAAGCGGGTCCTTCTCGTCGCCGACGAAGCGCAGGAACTGCTCGTAGGTATCGGCGTCCATCGTCGACAGCAGCCGGTCCCATTCGGGCCGCATCGCCGTCTTTTGCAGCCATGCCTGCACGTCCCGGTGCAGCGTGTCGCGTTCGCCGGGCCGGAACCTCGGCTTGGCGCCGATGGCAAATTCCGATCCGAGGTCGCAGACATCGACCATCGCCATCATCCTGATGTCGACCTCGTTGGCAAGTGTGCGGGCGGCCTCGTAAGCCAGGAGCCCGCCCCAGGACCAGCCGAGGAAAGTGCAGGGCGCGCCGCCGCCGTGCTTCCTGATATAGTCGACATAGCTCTGGATGATCTCTTCAACAGGCGCCCCGACTTCCTTCTTCTCGGACAGCGAGTGGCAAATGAAGCCGGTCGCCGGCTGATCGGCGCCGAGATAGTCGACGAGCTTCACATATTCGCGGGTACTGACGAGGAGCCCCGGGAAGCAATAGAGCCGCGGCTTAGTGCCTGATTCCCGCAGCACGATCACCTCGGAGAGATCCCGCTCCTCCCCCTGCTCCATCACACCGGCAAAGGCGCGGATGGTCGGGTTGTTGAAGATATCGGCGACAGTGAGCGGGATCTTCGGCCGGCGCTGCCGGATCTGCGAAAGGATGCGGATTGCGCCCAGCGAATTGCCGCCGATCGCGAAGAAATTATCCTCGACGCTGATCGCTTCCAGCTTCAGAACCTGGCGCCAGACATACAGCACCTCTTCTTCGAGCGCGGTCGCCGGCTCGACGATTTCGCGCTTGACCGGCTGAGGTGCGGGCAGCGCGAAGCGGTCGAGCTTGCTGTTCGGATTGGTCGGCATCTTTTCGAGTTCGACCACGGCCGCCGGCACCATATAGGACGGCAGGCTACGTTCGAGGCCGGACCGAACAGTCTCGACGTCAAGCCTCTCGTCTTTCTTCAGAACGACATAGGCGACCAGCGCCTTTTCACCGGCATCGTCGTCGCGCAGCACGACCAAGGCTTCGCCGACGCCGGGCTGCTGCAGTAGCGCCGCTTCGATTTCGCCGAGCTCGATGCGGTAGCCGCGCAGCTTCACCTGATGATCGACGCGACCGACGAATTCGACGGTTCCGTCCTCGCGCCAGCGCGTCAGGTCACCGGAGCGGTAAAGCCGGCCGCCCTCTTGCGAGAAGGGATCGGGGATGAAGCGGTCCGCCGTCGTATCCGGCTTGCCGAGATAGCCGCGGGCGATGCCCTCGCCGCCGATATAAAGTTCGCCGGTCACGCCGATCGGGCACAAATTGAGGTCGGGGTCGAGCACATAGACACGCCGGAGCCCAACCGCGCGGCCAAGCGGGGCATAGACACCCTGGAACTTGGTGCCGGCCTTCACCTTCCACACCATCGGCGTCATGATGGTTTCCGTCGGGCCGTAACCGTTGATCAGCCATTCCGATTTCAGCGCCCGCGACAAGAGGTCGAAAGTCGATTGCGCCAGTCCCTCGCCGCCGAAGGAGTAAAGCCGCATCGGCGGCGCGCCGTCGGTAATGTCGGCCCATTCCGCCAGCTGCTGCAGATAGGTTGTCGGAATGCTCGCATTGTTGGCGCCATGCTTGCGCATCGCCGTCAGCGTCTCTTCCGGCGTCCAGAGCGGCTGGTCGGGCAGAATGATGCTGCCGCCTTCCATCAGCGGGTTCATCCACCGCTCATGGCCGCCATCCGAACTGAAGGGCAGGAAGGGAAGTTCGCGGGATTCCGAGCTCATGCCGTAGACGCGCGAGGTATTCTGCAGATGGTGGGTCAGCGGCCCGTGCTCGACGGCGACACCCTTCGGCAATCCGGTCGATCCCGACGTGTACATGACATAGGCGAGTTGATCCTTGTGCGTGGGAATATAGAGCGGCGTATCCGGCTCGCCGTCGAGATCGAGCTTGTCGAGTTCGACGATAATGGCATCGAGTTCGTCCGGCAGCCGATGGCGCAGCCAGCTATGGGTGAGAACGATCTTGACGCCGCCGTCGCGCAGAATGTGATGGTTGCGCACCGGCGGATGGTCTGGCTCGACGGGGATATAGGCGCCGCCAGCCTTTAACGTCGCGAGGATCCCGACGATCGCCTCCGGCGAGCGCTTGATGAAGATCGCGACCGTCACCTCGGCGCGAACGCCGAGCTGACGCAGCCGATGCCCGAGGCGGTTGGTGCTCCCCTCGAGCCAGCCATGGCTCCACTCCTCGTCGCCATAGACGATCGCAGTCTTCTCGGGCGTCCGGCGCGAATGGGCCGATATCAGCTCGTGGACCGGCCGGTCATCGTTGACGACGTCGTCCTCATAAGGCGCCGACAACCAGTCGAGCTCGTCGCTGCCGACGAGTTCGATATCTTTGATCCGGAGATTTGGCTGCGCGACGATCTGTTCGAGCACCAGGCGGAAATGCTTGGCGACGCGGGCGATCAGCGCGCCGTCGTAAAGATCCTGGGCGTAATCGATCAGCCCGAATGCGCCGCCGTCCGAATGCGCCTCGACGACCAGAGAAAGCTCGCTGTCGGCGCGCGCGCCTAATGGTTCCAGGTTCGTCGCATCTCTCGGCAGCGGATAGGGTTCGCGGAATTCGAACAGCGCCTTGACCACGGCTTCCTGGGCGGCCGCTTCGTCGACCACCAATTCCTGCGTGATGCGCTCCAGCGGCACGAGGCGGGCAAGCCCCCCCTCCGTCACCGAGGAGATCGCCGCGACGACGTCGTCGAGGGAATGCCGGGAGGCGAGCGGCAGGACGAGAGGAAGCACCTGTTCGGCGCGGCCGCGGGTGGCGAAGTGTTCCGTGCGCGGCCGCGCGATCAGCAGGCCGGTCAGCAAAGCATAGTTGCCGCTGTAGCGCGCCAGCAGCGCGCAGAAGGCGGCGTGAAGCACACGCTCGACCTGAAATCCCTTATTCCCCCCATGCCGTTCGAGCCTGCCCCAGAGGTCGGGCTCGATCGCGAACCGATGCTCAGCGCGCGCCACGCCGGCAAGCCCACCGCTGTTGAAGCGAGTGGGGAAGGTCGAGGCCGCATAGTCGAGACCAATCGTGTCGCGCCAATAGGCCAGCGCTTCGCGCGCTTCATCGGTCTCCAGCCATTCTTCCTCCCGCGTTCCGGCCGAGATGTCCGCCGAGCGCATGTCGCCGGCCGGCGCGCCGTCGAGAATGCGCGCCAGCGAGCCGGCAAGAACGGATTTTTCGTGGTCGTCTGCGATGATCGGATGCAACACGATCGTCAGCAGCGACTGGCCATCGGCAAGCCGGATGATCTGGATACGCGCGCCCGGTCCTTCCAGAAGATCGAAGCGCTTGTCGCGGAAGGCTTTTCGCGCGACCAGGGCTTCAGCCTCGGAAAGAGCGGCTCCCTCCTTGCCGAGGATTTCCGTCGGCACGGCGTTCGATGCGCCGCGATACTGCTCGACGCGGCCGCCCGCCAGCCGGCGGAAGCGGGTAGCAAGCGACGGATTCTCAGCCACGAGCGCACGGCAGGCTCCGGCAATCGTCTCGATGTCGATCGCGGCACTCAATCGCAGCCCGATGACCTGATCGGGAAAGACCGTGTAATTGCCGATCTGCTCAAGCGACCAGATGCGCTTCTGCGCGATGGTCAGCGGAAAGCTCTCGAAGACGGCGTCCACTGCGTCGGTCGGGCGGGCATCGGCGAAATTGGTGATCTGCTTGTTCATCTTGCCATCCAGACGGTTTCAGAGACGAGCGTCAGCGGCCAAGGCCGAGCGCAGGGAGAGTGGGCGGGGATCGGTCCAGATCTCGCGGATATGGGCCAGGCATTCCTGGCGCGAACCGGCAAAGCCCGCGGCCTTCCAGCTCACCGGAATCCGCTTGTCCTGCGGCCAGACCGAGTAGTGGTGCTCGGTGTCGATGACGACGATCCAGAGATCGTCGCGGGGCTCAAGATTGTCCATTCGAAACTCCTGCAGAGATGGATGTCATGCGCAAATGACGGATCCTGATGGCCGCGGTTTAGAAAATTGATGAGAATTTTTTTCTTCGCTCCACCCTAAATCGGGCCGAACGTGGATCGTCATTCTACCAAATCGGCACCGGAGCGGGCTTCATGCTCGCAGCGTCAAATGTCCTGCCGATCAAGGAGAACATCATGGATTTCGATGCCGCCAGACAGAGGCGGGCTCTGCAGTCGCGGAGCTACATCAGGCTCGCCCCCAACATCGTCCACCTGAAGACCGCGCACGGACAGCACGAAGCCGCCTTCGAGCCCGAGGCCGGCGTCGCAACGATCACCTTCTATCACGGCGAGCCGCCGCAATCGGCGGAGCTTCTGATGGCGGCGGCCGAAGCGGTGACGGCGGAGGATCGCTCGATCAAGTCGGTCGTCTTCGAAGGCCATCAGGCAAGCCCTCCCCAGCATATTTCAAACACGGGGAAGCTCGATTCCGCGGTCCTCTGGCAATGGCCGTCGCTGTGGCTGCCGCAGCTAACCTATCCGCTGCCGCCGGTACGCGAGATGACCGCCGGCCGCTATCATCCGCGCCGGCCGGCAAAGCCGGAGGGCACCGTCTACCAGCGTTTCATTCCCTGGCTGGAGCGGGACATCAGCTTCCGGGTCGCCGATCCCCAGACCGATCTTGCGGCCTTCCACCGCTGGATGAACGACGAGCAGGTCAACACGATCTGGGAGGATGGGGGCTCGCCCGAAAAGCACCGCGAGATCCTGGAGGAGCGGCTCGCCGATCCGCATGTGCTGCCGCTGATCGGCAGTTTCGCGGATATCCCCTTCGGCTATTTCGAGGTCTATTGGGCCAAGGAGAACCGGCTCGGCCCCTTCTACGATGCCGACGATTACGATCGCGGCTGGCATGTGGCGATCGGGGAGCCGGATTACCGCGGCAAAAAATGGATCAGCGCCTGGCTCCCTTCGCTGATGCATTTCATCTTCCTCGACGATCCCCGCACGCAGCGCATCGTCGGCGAGCCGCGCGCCAGCCACGAGCAGCAGATCCGCAATCTCGACCGCTCGGGCTTCGCCAAGGTCAAGCATTTCGATTTTCCGCATAAGCGGGCGCTGCTCGTGATGCTGAGCCGCGAGCGTTTCTTCGGCGATCATCTCTGGGTGCCGGCATCATGAACGACATGAGCGAGATGAGCGGCAGCCTGCGGAAACGGCGGCTTGCGCCGGAAGATCTTGCCAGCCCGCAGCTTTTCAGGCTGCTGCTGCGGCTCGGGCTACCCGCCATGTTCGGCCTGTCGATCAACGCAGCGCATCACACGATCAACATGATCTTCGTCGGCATGATCGGCGAAGACCAGATCGCCGCGATCATGATCGTGCTGCCGGTCCTGATGCTCGTCGCCGCTTTCGGCGAAGGCATCGGCGTCGGTGTGGCGACCGAGGTCGGGCGCGCACTCGGCGCCGGCAACCGGTCGAGAGCCAGCACCCTTGCCTCGGTCAGCCTTGCCGCCGGCGTCGCCTTCGGCGCGGCAAGCGCGGTTGCGATCGCAGCCTTTCCCTCGGTTCTGCTGTTCGGCGCCACGCCTGCGATCGAGCCGCTGGCACAGCATTATCTCCTCATCATCGCGGTCTCGATTCCACTGACGATGGCGCAGATCATTCTCGACTTTCTGGCGATCGCCGAGGGCAATGCCCGCTTCAGCATGTGGACGCTCGTCGCCTGCTTCGCGCTGAACATCATCCTCGACCCGATCATGATCTTCGGCTTCGGCCTCGGCCTGCAGGGCGTGGCGATGGCGACCATCCTCTCCCAGCTCGTGGCGCTCTCAATCTACGGCGCCTATCATGCGAGGCGGCTCGGGACGATCCGGCTGACGTTCGGCTGGCCATTCGGCGACCTCAGGCATCTCAAGGCGGTCCTTGCTGTGGGCGCACCGCCGACGCTGACGAGCCTCGCAACGGCTGGCGCAATCGCTGCGATGCTGTCGGCCGCCGGGACCTATCAGGGTGAAGACGGCATCGCCGGCGTCGGGATCGCCTTGCGCCTGCTTGCGGTCGGCGCACTGCCGGTCATCGGCATTTCGCTCGGGGCCCAGTCCATCCTGAGCTTCGCCTGGGGCCGTGGGGATATATCACGGGTACTGTCAGCGACCCGCATGCTAACCGTCGTCACGAGCGCGGTCGGCGGCGTCTACGGGCTGGCAGCGATCATTTTTTCCGTGCGCCTCGCCGCGTTCTTCACCGACGAAGCTTCCGTGCTTACGATCGCCGGCCAGGCGATCGTT
Organism: Rhizobium esperanzae; assembly: GCF_002204185.1. GTDB lineage: Bacteria > Pseudomonadota > Alphaproteobacteria > Rhizobiales > Rhizobiaceae > Rhizobium > Rhizobium esperanzae. Next base: position 59,841 of record NZ_MXPU01000018.1, read on the forward strand.
GCAACCCATCTTCCCTTCCTGCTGTTCGGCCTCCGGCAGACCGTGCTGATCCTCTTCCAGGCGCAGGGCAGGCCGAAAGCCGCCCTTGCCGTCGGCCTGGCGCAGAACGGATATTTCCTCTTTCCGCTGCTTGCTGTTCTCCCGCTCCTCTTCGGCTTTTCCGGGCTGCTCTGGGCCATGTTCCTGGCCTCGGCGCTCACCGGCCTGTTGTCATGCTTCTGCCTCGCCCGATCCCTCGGCGCGCTCCGGCAGCGCTCGGACGAACTCTGACATCAATCCGTCCCCATCCCCGCTTTTGTCCATGAGAGGATTATCATGAACCAGTCCTTCAGCCCCCGCGACCTTGGCGCCCATGCGGCCGTCGACGATCTCTTCACGCCCGTCGATCCGGCCGCCTTCAACGCCGTCTCGCCGCCGATCTTCCAGACCTCGCTCTTCACCTATGACAGCTATGAGGCGATGGAGGATGTCTTCGCCGGCCGGACGCGCAACTTCATCTATTCGCGCGGCGACAATCCGACCGTCCGTGAATCCGAGCTTCTGGTCGCCCGCCTCGAGGGTGCCGAAGACGGGCGCGCCTTTTCCAGCGGAACGGCCGCCATTACCTCGACCATTCTCAGCCTGGTGGAAGCGGGCGACCGTGTCGTCGCCGTTCGCCACCTCTATAATGACGTCTACCGCCTTTTGGTGAAGCTGCTCGCCAGGCTCGGCGTCACCGTCGATTTCGTCGATCCCTCCGACCATGACGAGGTGCGCAAAGCGCTGCCGGGAGCCAAGCTGCTCTATCTCGAAAACCCGTCTTCCTTCATCTTCGAGCTTCAGGACATCGTCGCCCTGTCGGCCATGGCGAAAGAGGCTGGTGTGACGACAATCATCGATAATAGCTGGGCGACACCGCTCTTCCAGAAGCCGATCCAGCATGGCGTCGATATCGTCATTCACGCCGCCTCGAAATATCTCGGCGGCCATAGCGATACGGTGGCCGGCGTCGTCGTCGGCTCGAAGGAGGCGATCGCGAAGATCAACTCGACCTCCTATCCCTATGTCGGCGCCAAGCTCTCGCCCTTCGAGGCCTGGCTGCTGCTGCGCGGCATGCGCACGCTGCGGGTGCGCCTCAAGGAGCACGAGCGCAGCGGGCTTCTGCTCGCCGACCGGCTGAAGCAGCATCCCGACATCGCGCGCGTTCGCCACCCGGCCTTTCAGGATCATCCCGGGCGCGCGACGCTCTCGGGTTACGCCGGTCTCTTCGCCTTTGATCTCATGCCCGATATCGATGTCGCGCGCTTCGTCAACGCGCTTCGCGAGATCCGTCTCGGGGTCAGCTGGGGAGGACCGGAAACGCTGGTCGTTCCGGCCAAGGTCGCGCTGCAGATTCCTGACCGAATGACCACCTTCATCCGGTTCGGCGTGAGCGAGCAGACGATCCGTTTTGCTGTTGGGCTGGAAGAACCGGAATTGCTGTGGAGCGATTTGCAGCAGGCGCTGCACGCCGCGAAGCGGTGATATCGCGCGGGCGGTCGTGATCGGGGCGGGCAGGCTCGGTGATTGCCAGATGGCAATGCTCTTCCGCCGCCTTGATCATGAAGTTGACAAGCGTTCGGGAGACACCGAGTTCGGCCGCGATATCCTTCTGCGGCACGCCGTTCAAACGATGGCGGATGAAGGCGTCGTTGGTACGCTTCGGCAGCGCCTCGAGCGAGGCCAGCACATCACGCAGGGTCTCTGCGGCGACCAGCTGATCGAGCACGGTGGGGATGGGCGCCTTCATTTCCTGGACCTGGTCGACCGACCTATAGTTGTTTACCTGCTGGCGTTGTCGGCGGCTCTCGTCGAGGGCGAGATTATACACCATCCGAAATGCGTAACCGATCGGGCACCGGATGTCGTCGGTTTTGACGCCGTACGCTTTTATCACTCCGTCCTGAAATATATCCTCAGAATATGACCTTGATTTGACAACGCTTTCGATCGTTTTGAGGAGCTTGTCCTTGTTTTCGATCATGGCGTTGACCACGGCATTTCCGTTCACATCACGATGCGATGCGCGCATTGTCCTGTACCTTTTTTACAAATGGAAAATCAGGCTCTGTCGTTGCTGGTCGGTGCGGTCTTGGCGTTCCTTAATCGAGGGAAGCTACACGATGTGATTGCAGTGTCTAATTTAAGGTGATAACAGGAGTCAAGTTTAAATCGACCGAGCGGAAGCGGAAAAAAATGGGACGGACAGTCGAGATCCTGAGCGGCAAGGCGGAGCTCTGCCGATCGATCATGGGGGCCTTGCCCGACTGGTTTTCGGAACCCGAAGTCATCGAGGCGAGCGCTGAGGCGGTCGAGGAACTGCCGGTGTTCGGCTACATCGAAGCGGATGTCGTCACCGCCATGATCGCCTTGAAGCCGCACCTGCCTGATGCCATCGAGATCGCGCTGATCGCGACCCGGCCCGACTATCACGGCCGCGGCGCCGGGCGTCATCTCGTCGATGCGGCCGAACGCTTCGCCCATAAATCGGGCGCCCGGCTGCTGACGGTCAAAACGCTCGCGCCGCGCGGCCGCGACGAGCCGCAATTCGAGGCGACGCGGCGCTTCTATGACCGGGCCGGCTTCGTCAGGGCCGAAGTCTTTGCAAAACTCTGGCATGAGGATCATCCGTGCCTGTTCATGGTGAAACCGCTCATCGAGACGCAACTGAGCAGGACCGCGCTTTGAGACGACGAGACTTTCTTCTTGGCGCGCTGGCAATGACCGGCGGCCCCGCCATCGCGCGTGCCGACGATGCCAACATCGTTTCGCTGGATTATGGGCTGGCGTCGACGATGCTGGCGCTCGGCAGCGTGCCGCGCGCAATCGCTTCCCTCAGGAACTGGTCGGAATGGGTGATCGAGCCGGCGATGCCATCAGGCGTTGTCGATATCGGCACGACCGCCGAGATCAATCTCGAAGTCCTGACAAGCCTCAGGCCATCGCTCATCCTCAGTACGCCTTTCCTTGCGGCGCTGGACGAAAAACTATCTCGGATCGCGCCCGTGGAAATCTTCACCGTCTATGCCGAGAATGGCGAAGCGCTCGACCGCTCCTACGCCGAAACACTGCGTCTCGGCGCCATGATCGGGCGGCAGAGGGAAGCGGAGGCATATCTCGCCCGCGCCGACGCCACCTTCGGCCGGCTGCGCGATCGGATGAAAAGCCTGTCCACGCGCCCGGTCGCCGTCATCAACTTCATCGACCAGAGGCATGCGCGCATCTATGGCGGCCCCGGACTTTACGGCGGCGCGATGCGCCGGATCGGTCTCGAGAACGCCTGGAAAGGCGAGGCGAACTACTGGGGATTTCAGACGATCGGCCTGGAACAGCTCGCCGAACTCGATGAAGAGGCGCATCTTGTCGTCGTTTCGCCGCTGCTTCCGCCCGATGTCCTGACCCGGCTTTCCGAAAGCCCGCTCTGGACCAGCCTTCCCTTCGTCCGGCGGCAGCGGATCTCGGTCGTTCCAGGCGTCCTGATGTTTGGAATGGTCCAGGAGGCGCTGCGCTTTTCGACTTTGGTGGTCGATGTTCTGGAGGCTGCCGCCCGATGACAGCGCAAACTTCCGGCTTTGGCGCGCCCGCGCTCGCGGCGCTGCTGCTGTTTTCGGGCCTCGGCCTGGCTCTCCTCGACCTGCTGCCGGCGCTGCCGCATCTGGAGGCATCAGGCGGATACGACGCGCAGCACCTTCTCCTTCTCTATTCGACGCTTCCGCGCATGGCGACGGCCTTGATCACCGGCGCCGCCCTCGCGCTGTCCGGCACGATCCTGCAGCAGGTGCTGCGCAATCCGCTGGCTTCGCCGACGACGCTCGGCGTCTCGGCCGGCGCCAATCTGGCGCTGGTCTCCGTCATGCTCGCCTTCCCGTCGCTGACGGGGTGGGGCCGCGACGCGGTCGCGCTCGGCGGAACTGCCGCTGCCGCCTTAGCCATCTTCTCGATCAGCGCCCGGCACGGCCTCTCGCCCTTTTCCCTCATCCTGTCGGGCATGATCGTCGGCCTCTGGTGCGGAGCGGCGGCGGCCATCCTCATCCTGATGAACGATCAATATCTCTCCGGGATCTTCATCTGGGGCGCCGGGTCGCTCTCGCAGCAAAGCTGGGCGATCCCGATATCGCTGCTGCCGAAGGTGGCGCTGCTCGCCGCTCTCGCCCTTCTCGCCACGCGGCCGCTGACGCTCAGCCAGCTCGGCGATGCCGGCGCCACAAGCCTCGGCCTGCCGATCAAATGGTCGCGCGGCGTCATCCTGGCGATCGCAATTGCGCTGAGCGCCCTCGTCACCAGCGCCGTCGGCGTCATCGGCTTCATCGGGCTGGTCGCCCCGCAGATCGTCCGGCTGGCCGGCGCACGCCGCGTCGTCAGTCAATTGATCTGGTCGCCCGTTGCCGGCGCCGGCCTTCTTCTTCTGACCGACGAGACGATCAAGCTCCTTGCTCCCGGCGACTTCGTGCCGACAGGGGCAGTAACCGCGCTGCTCGGCGGACCGATCCTGATCGCTCTGCTGCCGCGCCTTGCCACCGCCAGCCGCACGCTGCCAGGCATGGCTTCGCCAAGAGTTGCCGTCGCCAACAGAACGGTATCCCTTGGCCTGCTGCTGCTCGGTGTCGCCGCGCTGGCAGCGGCAGCGATCTTCTTCGGACGCGCGCCGGACGGCGCCTGGGCGTGGCTGCCGGCCGCCGCGTGGGATGACATCCTTCCCCTTCGCCTGCCGCGCGTCGCCGCCGCCTTCGGCGCCGGAACCGTGCTCGGCGTGACCGGGCTGATCCTGCAGCGGCTGACCGGAAACGAAATGGCAAGCCCCGAAGTGCTCGGGGTTTCGGCCGGAGCGACGCTCGGCGTCGCGGCCGCCATGTTCGCCTTTGCCGCGCCAGGACTGACGGTGCAGCTTGCCTTTGCCGGCGGCGGCGCGCTTGCGGTTCTACTGCTGATCTTCCTCTTGAGCGCCCGTTCGGGCTTCGGCCCGAACCGCGTGCTGCTCGCCGGCATCGCCTTCGGCGCGATCCTCGACGCCGGGATCGGCGTGCTGGCGGCCAGCGGCGATCCGCGCGGTCTGGCGCTGATCCGCTGGATGTCGGGCTCGACCTATTTCGTCGACAACAACGTTGCCGCAAGCGCCCTCATCATTGCGCTTGCCTGCCTCATCGCGGCCTTTCTCGCCAGCCGATGGCTCGCCCTGCTGCAGCTCGGCTCGGAAACGGCGAGCGAACTTGGCCTCAGGATCGCTCCGGCACGCGGCGCCCTCTTTGGGCTTTCGGCGATCATGACGGCCGCCGCCACGCTCGTCGTCGGCCCCTTGAGCTTCGTCGGACTGATGGCGCCCCACCTCGCCCATGGCCTCGGACTTCGCCGTCCCTCCATCCAGCTCCTCGCCGCCGCGCTGATCGGCGCGACCCTGCTCGTCATCGCCGACTGGGCCGGCCGCACGATCGCCTTTCCCTACCAGGTCCCTGCGGGTTTGATCTCGGCCCTGGTTGGGGCGCCGATGCTGCTGTTCGTTCTGCGCCGGCGACCTTAAGGGGCCGCCGCCTTCATACCGCCAATGCTTCGGCGTCGACGCCTGCAGGGATGCGCAACGGAGAGGAAGGATCGGTCGCAGCGTGCCATACTGCCTCGACGACGTCTACGGGCTGTGTCAGAGCGGTCTCCGACTGCTGCTCCCACGACGCGAATACGTCTGCGACGACAGACGAATAAGCTTTCGGGAAGCCGCCCTGTTGTTGAATCCGTGAGCGCGCCGTATCGCCGAACCGCGTCTCCGGCGCGCGCCCCGGGAGCACGATCCTCACGCGCACATTGAAGGGCTCGAGCTCGAGCGCGGCAGACTCGGTGAAGGCGTTCACCGCGGCTTTGCTGGCCGTATAGACTGAGAGGAGCGGGAGCGGCTTGACCGTCACGCTCGACGTGATGTTGACGATGACCCCCTTCTGCCGCTCCCGCATCTGCGGCAGAACCGCTTGCGTCATCGCGATCGTTCCGAGAGTGTTCGTCTCAAATACATCGCGAGCGATCTCGATAGGCGTTCCCTCAACGGCGTTGAGCCAACCGATGCCGGCGTTGTTGACCAGCACATCCACAGGACCAGCGGTCTCAACCGCAGCGCGGATGCTTTCGGGGCTCGTGACATCCAGCGCAATAATCTTGAGATGGTCCGAGATCGGCAGAAGGTCTTGGCGCGGCGTTCGCATGGTGGCGATCACCTTCCAGCCCTGCGCGAGAAAGAACCTGGCAATTTCCAGCCCGAACCCCGACGAACATCCTGTAACAAGAACCGTCTTCATATCTGTCTCCTATCCATGCTGACAGCGATAGATGTAGACGGCGATATCGCTACTGAATATCATGCATCGTCCACGTTTCATTATCAGGCGTATCGATGAGCGACCCTCTGGCTGAAATGGTCACGCTGCTGCAGCCGGCGGCGCGCCATTCGAAGCTCGTCAGCGGCGCAGGGACGTGGCGCCTGGAGCGCCAGGAGACGGGCCAACCTTTCTACTGCGTCGTCCTGGAAGGTTCTTCGCAGCTGAGCGCGGAGAATGAGCAGATCACACTGCGCGAAGGCGACTTCATCCTGATCCCGGCCGCCCATGCTTTCACGATGTCGAGCCTCGACGACGGATTGTCGCCCAGCATCGATCCCCTCACCGTCACCATGCTTCCTGTAGAAACGCGTCACGGCGATCCCGAAGGGGCTCCGAATGCACGATTGCTGGTCGGCCACTTCGCTTTCGGCTCGCCCGATGCGGCTTTGCTGGTTTCCCTGCTGCCGCGGATCATCCATATTCGCGAAGACAGCAGACTGTCGGCCATCGTTCAGCTCGTCACTGACGAAGCCCGCGCCGAGCGGCCGGGAAAGAACATGATCCTGGCGCGGCTGCTCGAAGTATTGCTTGTCGAGGCGCTGCGCTCGAATGCTGGGGAGAAGGCGCCGCTTGGAATTCTGCGTGGTCTAGGCGATCCACGCCTTGCCGTGGCTATCCGTCGGCTGCATGAAAATCCCTCCAATGCATGGACGGTGCAGCAGCTTGCCGGCGAGGCTGCCCTGTCGCGGTCGGCGTTTTTCAATCGCTTTCGTCGCGCTGTGGGCCTAGCGCCGATGGAATATCTGATATCGTGGCGCATGGCGCTCGCCAAAAACCTGCTAAGGCAGGAGGATCTCGGCATTCAGGAGATCGCCGAGCGCGTCGGCTATGGCTCCGCAAGCGCGTTCAGCACGGCATTTACGCGCTTTGCCGGATTGCCGCCCTCAAGATATGCCGAGCAGTCAAAAACCATTTCAAACGCCGCCGCATGACTCCGAGCGGCGTCAATGCCGCCCATCCGGCAGCGGACAGGCTTCGCCGCAGCCGCCGACATCAGGCAGGTTATAGCGCAGGCAGCAGACTTTGCGGCGAGCAAATTCGAGGCCGCATTGCTGGCGCGCGATGCGGATCATGCCGAACATCGGATTGCGCCGGCCGCACGGCCATGCGGCTTCGTCAAGCAGCGCCAGACCGCCTTCGACGAGAGCGGGCTCGTGGCGGTGGGCGATCTCTTTCAGGATCCAGGAAAGATATGCCGCGGCATTGTTCCAGAGAAGCTTCGGCGCCACGCCGGCATTGGCCGCAATCGCCGCGATGACCGGTGCGGCATGGCCGAGCATCAGCCGGTGAAGCTCGGCAGCCGGATCGGCCGCAGCCTCCGGCCGATCGGACATCACGAATGCTTCCGGCTCGCCTGTCTCACCATTGCAGACCAGCGACAGCCGGTCCATCTCCAGCGGCAGCGCGATGCGGTTCACGAACATATGGACGGTCGGCGCGATCGTCAGCATGCTGAAATAATAGAGCGTCCACATGGAGACGATCGCACGGCGGTCGCTGCCCGGAAATTTTTGCGCATAGCGCGCGATGATGCCGTCAAAGACGTCCCGGTCGCCAAGATCCCTGCAGGGAATGACAATCCCGGCCGGCGGCGGAAAGGCAAGCAGCTTGCCGCGGCAATAGGCGAACGGGCCATTGCCCACCAGGCCGTCGAGGTCGACCGCCTGGTGGGCGACAGGATGATCGGCGATCGAAGGGCGTGAGGCCGCCCCGTTCATCTCCGCCGCCATGGTGCTACCACCGATACTTCAGGGTGCCGGTCATGTTGCGACCCTGGCCGAGGTAGCAGAAGCCCTCGTTGCAAACGGTATCGCGTTCATCGGCGATGTTGCGGATATTGAAGGCTGCAGTCAGGCCTTCGTATTTCTTGTCGACCGCGCCGAAGTCATAAGCGGCGGACGCGTCGATGTAGAAGCTCGAGGGATTCTTTGACGTATTCGCCGTATCCGTCCAATTCTCGCTGACATAACGGACACCCGCGCCGACGGAAAGGCCATGGAAGGGGTTGGTTTCCTGGAACGTGTAGTTGGCCCAGAGGCTGGCGACATGTGAAGGTGTGAGGGCTGGCGTATTGCCCTCGTTTTCGCCGCCTCCCGTCACTTCTGAATGGTTGTAGGTGTAGGCCGCAATGAGATCCCAGCCATCGGCTACCGCCGCGCGGGCTTCCAGTTCGATACCCTTTCCGGTCACCTCACCGATCGATCCATAGGCAAACAACAGCGGGTCGACCAGCACCGGCTTGTTCTTTTCGACGATGTGATAGGCAACGGCCGACAGCAGGATGTCGGAGCCCGGCGGCTGGTATTTCACACCTACCTCGTACTGTTCACCCTCTGTCGGCGCCAGGATCTTGCCTGAGGTCGAACGGTTGGTCACCGGATCGAACGAGGTGGCGTAGGAGACGAAGGGAGCAATGCCGTTGTCGAAGAGATAGAGGGCACCGGCTTGCCAGGAGAAGGCGTTCTTATCGACCTCCTCCGAGCTGACCGCGGGCAAAGTCGCATCGCGCGTCTGGTTCACCCAGGTCTGCCGGCCGCCGAGGTTGAACCGCCAATTTCCGACCTCGATCTGGTCCAGCGCATAAATGCCGACCTGCCGCATGTCGGCGTCGGAAGCCAGGATGCTGTAGTCCGGCGTGGCGCCCGAGACACCATAGGTCGGATTGGCGATATCGAAGTCGAACGCCGGATCGGCAGCGCCGGCGCCGTAGCCAAAGCTCGACTGGAGATTGGTGTAGTCGAGCCCGAACAGCATCGTATGGGCCAACGGGCCCGTGTCGAACTTCGCTTCGAGCTGGTTGTCGACCTGGAAAACGTTCATTTCGTCGCGGATCGCATTTGTGCCACGATGCGCGACAGTTCCGGTCCAGCTGGTCACGCCGAGATAGCGAGCCTCCAGATCGAGATGCGAATAGCGCAGGTTCTGCCGGAAGGTCAGGCCGTTGTCGAATTCATGCTCGAACTGATAGCCGACCTGCTGCTGCTTGACCTTCTGGTAGTCGTAGTCGGGATCGCTCTCCCTGAGCTCGTGGATCTTGCCGTCCAAGGTCGTGATCGCGCCGACGTTGGAGTCGGTCTCGTCCGACTGCGCCAGACCGTACACCGTGAATGTCGTGCCCTCGTCAGGCTTCCAGGTGAAGGACGGCGCCAGAAAATAGCGGTCGTCGGCAATGTCGAAATTGGTGTCGCCGCGGCGGGCAAGGCCGACGATGCGATAGAGAAAATCGTCGTTGTCTTCGCTGATCGGCCCGCCGAAATCGAACATTCCCTGCAGGCGATCCTGGGTGCCGTAGCTGATGCCGACTTCGCGGATCGGCTCGTCGGTCGGAAGCTTCGAGATCTTGTTGACGAGGCCGCCCGGCGATCCCGCGCCGTAGAGAACGGAAACCGGCCCCTTGATCACCTCGACGCGCTGCAGCTGATAGGGATCGGTGCGGAACATGCCGTAATTCATGTAGGGCTGACGCAGGCTGTCACGAAAGTCTCCGACTGTCGTGATGTTGAAGCCGCGAATGTAGATTTGGTCGAAACGCGGATCGAAGCCGTTCGGTCCGGTCGTCACGCCGGCCGTATAACGCACCGCCTCGATGACCGACTGCACGCCGCGCTGCTCGATTTCCTTCTCGGTGGTGACGGAAATCGAACGCGGCGTCTCGACGAGCGGCGTGCTGATCTTGGACGCGCCAGCGCTGTTCTTGGCGGTGACCGATGTCCGGTCGGTCTTGCTATCAGAGGCTGCACCTTGAATGACGATCGGCTCCAGTGTCGTCGCGGTGTCACCTGCCGAGGCACTCTGGGCGGCGGCCGGCGATGCTGCAATGCCGATCAGGACGATCGCGGTCGTCGCAAAAAGGCTGCCTCTGTAAATTCGCGATACATTGTTAGAAACATTCAAAAAAACATGCGCCATTGCTTGGTCCCTACGTCACCGATGCGGGCGGAACCTATGGAGCGAAATAGAGCTTGTCAACATAAGGTGATTAATTTTGTCATCTTTTATTCGATGATCTGGCGGTGACGGCCGTTCGCGAAGAGGTTGCATCCAGCATCGACACTGGAACGCCGGCACGGGACACCTGCGATGCACGCTCCGGCCGCGCCTCCTGTCAATATCCGGATCCGTACGCAGTCGGCATAACATTCTCCCGCCCGGAGTAACGACCGAAGCAATACAGCGTCAGGCGACCCTAGATTCTCCATCGTTCTTGGTAGGGAGAGGAGTTTTCTATTGAGGCAAATAAAAAATCTGGTTTACTGCACTTCGCATGTTGGCTTTCAGGGGGGATTTAGCCGATGGTGTGGACCCGCAGGAGTATTATGCTCGGTGGATTGGCGTTGCTTGGGACCGGCGCCGTCAGCAAACCGGCAGCCGCCGCGGCATCTTCTTATTTCGACGGCGCTGCGGTCGACAACGGCGTGACGTTTCGCAGCACCAATTTCGCCAAAATCGACAGGCGCTGGCATCGCCAGGTCGTCAAATATTTCAGCAGCGAGCCGATCGGCACCGTTGTCGTCGATACAAGGCACCATTTTCTCTATCTGATCATGGAGAACAAGACCGCCATCCGTTATGGCGTCGGGGTCGGCCGCGAAGGCTTCAAATGGTTTGGCCGCGCCACCATCGACGCTAAATCGCTCTGGCCGCGTTGGACGCCGCCGCCGGAGATGCGCAAGCGCCATCCCGAACTGCCGGAATTCGTCGCGGGTGGCTCACCGAAGAACCCGCTTGGCCCCCGCGCCATGTATCTGCATCGCGACGGCGTCGACACCGGCTATCGGTTTCACGGCACGCTGGAGCCATGGAGCATCGGCAAAGATGCCTCCAGCGGCTGTATCCGCATGTTCAATGAAGACGCCATCGATCTCTATCAGCGCTGCCCCATCGGCACTGCTGTACAGGTTCTGCCGCATATTGCCGACCAGGCTGAGGGCGCCACGCAGGTTAGCGAAACAACTCCGGTCGAATGAGGAATATCACCCCTATGTCTGCGATGATCGGATACACCAAGCGCCTCGCCGGCGCAGCCATGCTCTTGGCGCTCGCCGCCTGCTCCACCACCGAGGTCGCCTCGCTGGAAGAACCGGCGGCGGCGCCGATGACCGGCCAGACCAACGACCCCGCCCCCGGTTTCGAGAACGTCGCGCTGGGCAGCGAGGAAGATTTCATTCTTAGTGTCGGCCGACGAATCTACTTCAAGCAGGACTCCGCCGCGCTCGATTCCGTCGCCATGGCCACCCTGGATAACCAGGCGGCCTGGCTCAACAAGAACCCGACCTGGCTGCTCAAGCTTCAGGGATTTGCCGACGATTCCGGCTCAGTCTCCAAAATGCAGACGCTCTCGCAGAAACGTGCCGATGCGGCGATGGCCTATCTGGCCTCGAAGGGCGTGGACCCCAAGCGCATGTGGGCCAAGGGCTACGGCAAAGACCGCGAAGTCCGCGACTGCACAGAGCGCTCCTGCAAGGTGCAGAACCGGCGCGTCGTCACCAATCTGCGCACCCAGCCGGATGCAGTCTGATTGCAGGTGGACCTGCAGGAGGGCCGAACGGAGGGCCAAGCTTGTTAGGCCGGGATTTGCGGCAAGAGAGTTCGAGGGGAGACAAACTCAGTCCACCTCGTTCGTGCACAAGGGCCGGCCACATGGCGCCGGCCCCATTGACATGAAAGCCCTGTTCAGGATCGCGCTTCAGAAACCGCGTCCGCGCTGCGGAGCTTGCCTAACGATTTCGAAAACAGAGACTTTGCCGCGTTTTTTGCGCTGCTTCCGCGACGTTTCCTGATCTCTACGATGAACGGCTTTATCCGGGACTTCATGGAGAGGCTCTCCTTAAGCCACCTGACGCTCGGATTCGATCTGAAGAGGCGCCTGCTGAAAGGAGCCGTCACCGATAACGATCTTGCGCGGCTTCATGGCTTCGGGCACTTCACGCTTCAGCGCAATCGAGAGAATACCATGCCTCAGCGAGGCATTCTCGACCCTGACGTGATCGGCGAGTTCGAAGCGCCGTTCAAATGCGCGCCCGGCGATGCCGCGATGCAGATATTCGCCGTCCTTTCCGTCGGCCGCCTTTTGCCCCTTCACCAGAAGGACGTTCCGCTCCTGGGTGATGTCGAGGTCGCCTTCGGCGAAGCCGGCCACTGCCATCTGAATGCGATAGTCGTCTTCGCCCGTCTTAACGATGTCGTAGGGCGGCCAGGCATCGATCGCCTGCAGGCGCTGCGCATTGTTCAGGAGATTGAAGACACGGTCGAAACCGATGCTGGATCGATAAAGGGGGGCGAAGTCAAGTTCGTTTCTCATAGCCATATCCTCCGTAAAGCAACATGGGATGGAGACGCTTCGGAAACCTGCGTCTCCGCACTACTCATCGGCCCGCTTTTGCGCTACCGACGAAAATGATCTGGTTTCGCACGATTTTCGATTCAAGAGGAGAATTTAAAAATTTTCAGCCTGCTTCATATGGCAGGCCGGAAAGGCTGTTGAGCACTGTTTTCATTCACTAATCGATTGCGCCTGACCGTTTCGACGTGGGTCATGCGATCGACGGCGGCAGCACATAGCCGGCTGGCGACGGCAGGTGGATCACGGATCTTGTGTCGGCGGCATTCGCCGCCAGGACCAGCTGATAACCACCCGGTTCGGCCCGGAAGGCGCCGACCTCAATATCGAAATAGGCCAGATCGCGCGGCAGAACCTTCATGACGGCCGTGCCTGTTTCGCCGGGTTGCAGCGAGAGCTTTGCGAAGGCGCGCAGTTCCTTGTCCGGCCGTGCCACTTTCGCCTTCGGCGAGCGCACATAGAGCTGAACCAGCTCCGAGCCTGGCCGGTCGCCTGTATTGGTGACGTCAATGCTGACGGTTATGCCTTCAGGATCCATTTCTCCTGCGGAGAGTCGCGGTTCGCCCCAACGGAAGCGGGTATAGCTAAGGCCGAAGCCGAAGGGGAAGAGAGGTTCGACGGCGCTGATATCGTGATGGCGGTAGCCGACGAAGACGCCTTCGGCATAATGCACATGCCCGTCCTTACCGGGATAAACGGCAGGATCGCCTGTGATGGCGGAATTGTCGGCAAGCGCTTTCGGGAAGGTCTGCGGCAGGCGGCCGCCCGGCTCGGCGTCGCCGAACAACACATCGGCGACGGCGTTGCCGAGTTCCTGACCGGGATACCACATTTGCAGCACGGCGCGGACCTTGCCGAGCCAAGGCATCTCAATGGGGCCGCCGGTCTGCAGCACGATCACGGTGTTGGCGTTGGCGGCTGCGACCTTCTCGATCAGTTCTTCCTGCCGGCCCGGCAGCCGCATATCGGGCAGATCAAGCCCTTCCGTGTCCCACTCGCCATCGCGGCCGACGAAGAGCAGTGCCACATCGGCATTGCGGGCGCATTCGACGGCGGCCGCGATATCGGCGTCGCCGAGCGGCTTTTCGACACCGAAACGGACGGCGATGAGGTTGATGCCTTCCTCGCTCGCCATGGACGGTTCATATTCGACGGTGATTTCGTAGGAACGGCCCGCTTCGAGCGTCGCCGCGCCGCGCTGTTCATCATTGGCGGTGCCGAAAATAATTCTCGCCGCGCGTCCAGCCCTCATGGCCGTCGACCATGAGCCTGCCATCGACGAAGAGCCGCGCCAGCCCAGCATTGGTCATGCCGAAGACATGTTCGCCACTCTCCTCCGGTGCATACTGCATCACCATCCGAGCGGAGAAATCGGCGGGGTCGAGTTCTTCCGACGGCAGCTCGAACCAGAAGAATTCGCCCTTGTCGACGGTCTCGACATGAAGCGGATCGCCGCTGCAGCCGCGCCCCTTGAAATATTCGACGGTGATCTTTCCCTTGAACACGTCGATCAGCCGGTTATGGCGGCAGCCGACCGCGTGGCTGATGCTGTTGGCATTGGAAAGGGCGGCGCGAATGCCTTCGAGCGGGCTCACCGTGTAATGCGCTGCGATCTGCGCGCTGCCGCCGCCCATGACACGGGCGGTGGCGGCATTCGGTCCGATGACGGCGATCCGGTCGAGCGACGTCTTGGCAAGCGGCAGCATGCCGTCGTTCTTGAGGAGCACCGCGCCTTCGGCGCCGAGACGCCGGATCAGCGCCCGATCTTCCGGCAAGTCAACCGCCCGCTCGGCAAGATCGGGTTTGCTCTTAAATGCGCCGACCCTCTCGAGCAGCAGCAACATGCGCCGTGCTGCCGCACGCACCGTCGCTGCTTCCACCTTGCCCTCGCGCACGGCTGCAACCAATTTCTCGCCGCGGTCGCGCGCCGGGCCGGGCATTTCGAGATCGAGGCCGGCATTGATCGTCTCGGCTGTCGAATGCGAGCCGAACCAATCGGACATGACGATGCCGTCGAAGCGCCATTCCTCGCGCAGCACCTTGGTCAGCAGCCAGTGATGCTCACTCGTATAGGTGCCGTTGAGGCGATTGTAGGATGACATGACCGCCATGACGCCGGCGCGGCGCACCGCCTGCTCGAAGGGCGGCAGATAGATTTCGCGCAACGTCCGCTCGTCGATATCGGACGACATGGTCTGCCGCTCGATCTCGGATTCATTGCCGGCGAAGTGTTTTATGGTCGCCGCGATCCCCTCACCCTGCACGCCTTCGATATAGGCGACGGCGAGTTCTGACGTCAGCATCGGATCTTCGGAATAGCATTCGAAATTGCGGCCGTTGAGGCCGGATCGATGGATATTGACTGTTGGCGCGAGCAGCACGGCCGCTCCCTTGCTCTTTGCCTGGCGCGCGAGGGCAACCCCCATCTGCTTGACGAGATCGGGATTCCAGCTGGCGCCGAGCGCGATGGCGACGGGAAAGCAGGTCGCCTTGACGCCGGCGACAAGCGAGCCCGCGCCGCGGGCGCCGTTCGGACCGTCCGTCACCTTGATCTTCGGCACGCCGAGACGCTCGACAGGCACAGTCGTCCAGAAATCGGCACCTGACAGCAAGGAGACCTGTTCTTCGAGCGTCATCCTGTCGAGAATGGAATCGATCATGCAAACCTCCCGTTCGTTCAAAGACTGCCAGCATCGCGCCTGTTAAACCTACCGATTACTCGGTATTTTTAAGATGTCAAGCTGACGGACCTGATGTAAGAAAGAAGCAGAGGAGATATCGGCCAGAGCATTGCGGATCGGCGCATCGCCGTTAAAAGAGCCGACCGGAGAAACGATGGCAGAACAGAAGGTGGAACAGCAAGAGAAACGACGGCGCCGTTCCCGCAAGGGAGAAGAGCGCCGCGCGGAAATCCTAGCGGCGGCGATGCGGCGCTTTGCCGAGGACGGCTATCAGAATGCCGCGATCGGCGATATCGCCCGGGACATCGGCCTGTCACTGCCCGGCCTGCTGCACCATTTCCCGACAAAGGTCGATCTGCTGCTCGCCATCCTCGCCAAGCGCGATGTCGATAGCGCCGATTTTATCGGGCACTATCGCTCGGATGTCAGCGGCCTGCTGAAAGGCATGGTCGAAATCTTCCGCCGCAACGCCGGAATGATCGAGGTCATCCGAGCCTTCGCCATTCTGAATGCCGAGAGCCTGATGAAGGACCACCCCGCCAAGGCGTGGTTTCTCGCTCGCACCACTGAGATGCAGAACGATATCGCCGCGACCTTCGAGCGGGCGATCGCCGATGGCTCGATCGACAAGAGGATCGACAGCAAAACGATGGCCGCCGAACTGATCGCGGTGATGGACGGCCTGCAGATGCTGTGGCTGCGCGATCCCGATCGCTTCGACATGATCGGCGGCCTGGAGGCCTATGTCGGCCGCCTGCTGGCGAGCCTCGGCTTGGAGGGCTGAAGCCCCTCTTCATCGAAGCGCGCAAGCCAGATCATGATGCGGCTGACGGCTTCGTGGTATCTTTGCCCGACCAGCAAGCCTGTATGCGTCGTGCCCCAGAGACAAAGATACTCGCCGCCGATGTGCCGTGCCATCGCCTGCCCTCGCCGGTCGGCGGCGGCGTCGTTGACAGCCGAGATGACCAGGCTGGGGCAGGTTATCTTGCCCCCGTCGACGGAAATCCCCTCGGCTCCGAAATGGAAGGAAAAGGCACCGAAGGCTCTGGCGGATTCCATGGACAGGTACTTCCGCTGGAAGGCGATATCGTCGGGTGTTTCGTCGGGGCTGGATTGCTCGTCACGCACCGGCGCGGGAATAACGACGCCAGGTATCTCAGGCGCAAGATCCTGGTAGGGTACTTTGTCATGCACCTGCCTGGAGATGCTGGAATCGATCAGTACCAGCCCGGCAATGCCAACGCTTTCCGCCAGTTTCTGACTGAGGATTCCACCCATGCTGAAACCGATCACAACAGGAGCGACGGCACATTCCCCAGCGATTGCGGAAATCGCCTCACGAATGTCGTCCAGATAGTGCTCGAATTCGACCTTCGTGAAATCCACCGACCGGCTTTTGTAATGACCTCGCAGATTGATGCAGTAGGAGTCCCATCCAGCCGCCATGAAGTGCGGAATATATTTGCTCCACATCCAGCTGCCGGTGAAGGCGCCATGAATGAAAAGCAAGGGCGGTCGATCGGCCTCATCCAGGCGGTTGCTCCCAGGAAAGATTTCAAGGAACAGGTCGTTCTCGCCAATGTATCTTGTCCTGTGCTCCGGTAATTCTTTCGCGTAGTCCCGCATGCCATCCACTCCTTGATCTCGGCAGGCGCATCCTTCCGGCTTTCGAGACAAAGGATATTTGTTATGCAATATTGGTCAATTCCGGTGCGTGGACTTACATAAAGGACAAAATGTCTCCAATCGGATTTTGCCATGGATAGTCTCGCGAGCGTCTTCGCCTTCGTTTATGCGGCCGAACAGCAGAGTTATGTCGCAGCCGCCCGCATTGCCGGCGTCTCGCCGTCTGCGATTGGAAAGGCGGTGGCGCGTCTGGAAAGCCGGCTCGGCGTGCGGCTCTTCAACCGAACGACCCGCAGCATCAGCCTGACGGATGAAGGGGCTGTTCTCTACGAGCGCTACAAACGCATCATCGACGATATGCAGGACGTAGAGGCAACCCTGTCGAAAAGCCGGGAAAGCCCGAGGGGGCGCCTGCGCGTCAGCGTCCCACATATCGTCGGGCATCATCTCGTGATGCCGATGCTGCCGGCCTTTGCCGAGCGCTTCCCGGAGATCGAGCTCGATGTGGATTTCGAAGATAGGGTCATAGACCTGGTTGCGGAAGGTCTCGATGTCGTGGTGCGCAGCGGCGAACTTGCCGATGCGCGGCTGATCGCCCGCCATCTCGGCGAGCAGCATTTCGTCGTGTGCGGCAGTCCCGATTATTTCGAGCGCCGTGGACGGCCTGAGACGCCAGGCGATCTCTTCAGGCATGCCTGCATTCACTTCAAATATCCATCCAGCGGCCGCGTCGCGCCCTGGGCATTCAGCGCGCCGTACGAGCGACTGCTTCTGCCGAAAAGCCTAACATTCAACAACACGGATGCAGGGCTGCGGGCAGCACAGGATGGTTTGGGCCTCGCCCACCTGCCCGTTTATGTCGCGGCATCGCACATGCGAGCGGGAAGGCTGATCCCCGTCCTCACCTCCTTCATGGTGCCCTTCGGTTCACTCTCGCTCGTCTGGCCGTCCAATCGCCAGCTTTCGCCCAAAGTCCGCGCTTTCGTGGATTTCGTCGTCGAGAACTGTGCCGCCCGAGCCGACGCTTTTCGACCGGCAGCCAGCCTGTCGCGCTGATCCGCTGGCGCGCCATATCCGAAGCGGGTGCACTTTCCCTACTCACAAGGCTGGGGGCTTTGAAGCTCAGCCGCAGTTCCGGCTTGGTTTTGAATCGGAGCCGGCACTTGCTCCGCCATTGAGTGCCATTGGCCGATCTGAACGCGCCGTTGCGATCGATGCGGATGATGTCCGCGGGATGCGCGCATCCGTCGTGGCCAGCCAGCGGTCTGCCGAAAAATACGCCCTGGTTCTTGCCTGCGATCCTGGTGCTGCCTTGAGGCCTAGAGCAAAACTAAATCTGTTTTCGCTGCCGGCTTCGCGCGTGAAGCTGAGATAAGAGCCGAATCGATCGGCTTCGACATCGCGAAGGCTTTGGATCGACGCAAGCGCATCTTCAAAATCTCGCCAGCACACCTGCTTTACAATGATCTCGAAAATGCGCAGCACTTCAGGGGCGAGAAGTCCCTCAGCATCAATCTTGGGTCCGACGATCTTGGCGCGGATCTCAACAATATTACCGGTCTCATCTCCACGAACCCTGAGGAAGGTCGAGCTGAGCGGCCGCGCCTCGTCCCGTTCATAGATGCGCTGAAAATAACACTCATAATCGCGATTGCGCATCGATGCGGCTTTCCATTCGCTCACCTCTATGCCCGCCTCTCGAAGAGCGCCGCAAATATTGGCGCCCGAGACCAACCACATCCGCAGAAACTGACTTGCCAGGTCGAGCTTTGGGAGCTCCATCAGATGCCGCGATATCGATATCGTCGGACGAGGAGAAGAAGCAGCCGGATCAGAGCGGACGGCTAAGCGTGCGGAAGGGGCAGCCTTGTTGGACGCTCGATCTTCAAAATCTTCGGTCGGAGCTTCGGATCGGCGGATGTCCATGTAAGAAACGGCAATGGTTGCAACAACCATGGCGAGTACCAACAGTGCTGACCGACGTAACGAGCGCCGGTTGCTCAGCAACGGGAACTTCCAGCGCGGGGATGGGCCGTCGCTGGAAGAACCGGCTGAGAATAATTTATTCACTGCGTTGCCTCGCAAGCTTGCGACCAGCGGCGTCGGTCGGCGCCTGGTCAATCCCCGTGGCCAATCCTTTGAGGCGAGCAATGATGTGAAAGCGCTACAGCTGGCTCACCTTCGAAACCGCGATTTTGATGTCGAGTGTATCCAGCGTCAAGCAGGAGCCCTGAAACGGCTGCGCCCCAAAAGAAAAGCTCGCCTATGTCGCCGATCTCTTCGGGAAATTACTTTCCATCAAGCCATTCCTGCAGCTCCGCCTCAGCGCGTTCTAGAGCGCTGTAATTCAGAAGTTTACGCAAGAAAGCAATCGTGACAGCGCGGGCGCGGAGATTGAAGCGGCCGTCCTCGTGGTCGTCGCCAGCCGTCTGATAGACGTCGAGCTTGTCGTAGAGCTGCTGCAGGCGGTTCTGCACGCTGCGCAGCGACAGGCTCCGGCGTTTGGCGATCGCCCGGTCAGTCAGACCGAGGGCTATGTCGACGAGGATCTCGTATTCGGAATCGGTGAAGCCGTTGGTCTGACCGAGGCTCTTCTGCTGCAGACCACGCACTTCGCGGTCGATGACACACTGGCTCTCGATGAAGATCGAGCGCAGCGCAAGCTTCAACCGCTCGTCGGAGGCGGATTTCAGCACATAGCCATAGGCGGCGCCATCCGGCACGATGCGCGAGACACCGCGCACATAAGCCTCATCCGAATAGTTCGACCAGAACAGGATGCGGGTCTCCGGCCGCTCCTTCCAGATCGTGCGCGCCGCCTCGATGCCGTTGCGGCTCGCCATCTGCAGATCCATGACGATATGCGCAGACTTGTGGTCGCGGGCGAGCTTCTCACCGACGGTTCCGTTCTCCGCCTCGATCACCGTGTCGCATTCCGGCAGGGCGGCGTTAACAGCCTCGTGCAGGTAGGACCGGTGCAGCGGGTCGTCCTCGACGATCAGAACTTTCATCGTGTCTTTCTCCTCAGTCTGGCTCGCGCGCCGTGCCGTTCGGCGCCAGCGGCAGCACGACGCGCACCGCGGTCCCGCGATTGTTATGGCCGGGGCCGATCGTGAAGCGCGCCGAGATAAGCCGCGCGCGGGTCTTCATATTGTCGATGCCGCCGCCGATCCGTCCTCGCGTCTTGGCAAGGCCAGCCCCATCGTCGGAGATTTCAATCGACAGTTGCTCGTCGTCGGCTTCGAGCCCCACCATGATCGCCAGCGGGGCGGCATGGCGCACGGCATTGTTGATCGCTTCCTGCGCGATGCGGAACAAGGCGACGCTGACGGTCGGCTCCAGCCTTTCCAGCGCGCCGTTCGTCTCGTCGACAAGGCCCCATTCGATGCCCGATCCGGTATCGCGGGTCGATCGGTCGAGATGATGCTCGATCGCCTGCGCGAGGCCGAACAGCTGGAGCACGGAGGGTTTTGCCTGTTCGATGATCTGCCGCAGATCCTGCATGCAATGCTGCAGGGAACGCGAAACGGGTTCGAGCGCCTCGGGCGTCACCTCGCCGTTACGCGACAACCGATCGATCCGCCGGGCGAGCCGCGTCAGGTCGGCAAGCGTCTGGTCGTGAAGGTCCATGCCGATCCGCTGGCGTTCCTGCTCCAGGGCTTCGGTCAGCTTCAGGGCGCCCTGACGCAGCCCCTCCTCGCGGGCGCGAGCTTCGGCCTCCACGATCGCCGAGCGTTGCGCCTGCTCGGCCGCCTGCAGCGCGAAGAAATAGGGCGTCAGCAGATCGGCGATGATGCGGGCGCGCTCGACATCTTCCATCGTATAGACGCCCGCTCTGTGAGAAGAGCAGGAAAGTGCTGCGATGATCGTGCCCTGCACCTTCATGGGAACATGCAGCCGGCTCCTCAGCGATTGCTCGACAATCGGCCGCTTGAAGGCGCCCTCGAAATGAAAGCGCGGATCTTTCATGGCGTCGTCCGAGAGCAGAAAGTCGACCTCACCCCGCAGGAGAGAGCGGATGGGGCTGTTGATAACGGGCGCACCGGCAATCTCGCCCCAGGCGGTCTCGATGCCCGTCTCATAGGCCGTGTGATAGTTGCCGCCTTCGAGCAGCACGCAGACGTCGAGATGGTCGTGCGGGATAATGTGGGCGACCTCGGCGGCGACGGAACGGATGGCCGAGCGGAAGTCGAGCTGGCCCGCGAGCAGCCGCGAAATGCCGAGATAGTGGTCGAACAGGGCTGCCGGTGCAAGATGCAGCATTGTCAGTTCCTCCCGCCACGACAGACTCCTCAACCTGTCGAGATCATATCCCAGTAAGCGCCCGCAAGTGGGCCGCCGTCTTGCGTAAACCCGCAGCTTGTCGCGCAAAACCCGCAAACGAGTTGCTGCCTTGCCCCTGTACAGGTCGGCCGATCTCCCGCATCCTGCCCTTACTGAGAGGAGGAAGCTCAGTTCAAGAACAATTTTCACTCGAGGCCCGCTTGAGCCGGCAGGAGTGAAGCGATCCGCCGACCGGCGCGATCATGAGGGAGGAAGAGATGACAATCCGTAAGATGCTTCTGGCATCGGCCGCTATTGCTTGCGCCGCCATGCCCGTTTCCGCCTTTGCCGACACGTCGGCCAAGAAGATCGCCCTTTCCAACAACTACGCCGGAAACTCCTGGCGTCAGGCCATGCTGACGAGCTGGGGCAAGGTGACGAGCGAGGCCGTAAAGGCTGGCGTCGTTGCCGCCGCCGACCCTTTCACCACCGCCGAGAACCAGGCGACAGAACAGGCGGCGCAGATCCAGAACATGATCCTGCAGGGCTATGACGCGATCGTGCTGAACGCCGCCTCGCCGACGGCGCTGAACGGCGCCGTCAAGGAAGCCTGCGACGCCGGCATTACAGTCGTTTCCTTCGACGGCATCGTGACGGAACCCTGCGCCTGGCGTATCGCCGTCAATTTCAAGGAAATGGGCCGCAGCGAGGTCGAGTATTTGTCGAAGAAGCTGCCCGCTGGCGGCAACCTGCTCGAGATCCGCGGCCTTGCCGGCGTCTTCGTCGACGACGAGATCTCGGCCGGCATCCATGACGGCGTCAAGCAGTTCCCGCAGTTCAAGATCGTCGGCTCCGTGCACGGAGACTGGGCGCAGGACGTGGCGCAGAAGGCCGTTGCCGGTATCCTGCCGAGCCTACCCGATATTGTCGGCGTGGTGACGCAGGGCGGTGACGGTTATGGCGCCGCGCAGGCGATTGCCGCGACCGACCGGAAGATGCCGACCATCATCATGGGCAACCGCGAAGACGAGCTGAAGTGGTGGAAGGAGCAGAAGGACGCCAAGGGCTACGAGACGATGTCGGTGTCCATCGCGCCTGGCGTCTCCACCCTCGCCTTCTGGGTCGCCCAGCAGATCCTCGACGGCAAGCAGGTCAAGAAGGATCTCGTCGTGCCCTTCCTGCGCATCGACCAGGACAATCTGGAAACGAACCTCGCCAACACCCAGGCCGGCGGCGTCGCTAATGTGGAATACACGCAGGCAGACGCGATCAAGGTCATCGAGTCGGCAAAATAACTCTCCCGGCGACTGCCGTGGGCGAAAACGCCGCGCGGCAGTCCTTCCGAGCAGATGTGGCGGGTAGCATGGATGAGGTTTTGAAGGCGGTGATCGCCGTCGATGGCGCCAAGGTGAGTTTCGGCGCGGTCAGGGCGCTTGACGGCGTCACGCTCCGGGTCATGCCGGGCGAATGCGTCGGGCTGGTCGGGCACAATGGAGCCGGCAAGTCCACCATCGTCAGCGTCATCAACGGCGGCCTCACGCCTCATGAAGGAAGTGTGGCCAGCGATGGCGAGCGGCTGGAGCGTTACGGCATTAATGCGGCGCGCGCCCGCGGCGTACGCTGCGTCTTCCAGGAGCTGTCGCTCTGCCCCAATCTCTCCATCGTCGAGAATACACGCATCATGCATCGCGATCTCGGCGGCTTCGGCTGGCGCAGACGCGCCGCAAGAATTATCGAGAAGAGCCTCGATGCGGTCTTTCCTGGCCACGGCATCGACAGCGACCGGGCCGTCGGTGATCTCTCGATCGCCGAGCGGCAGATGGTCGAGATAGCGATGGCCTTTTCCGACGCCGGCATTGCGCCGCGGCTGGTGATTCTCGACGAGCCGACCTCCTCGCTCGATGCGAGCCTCGCCCGCCAGATGCTCGACCATGTCCGCCGCTTCGTCGCAGCCGGCGGCTCCGTCATCTTCATCTCGCATATCCTGCACGAGATTCTGGAAACCTCCGACCGCATCGTCGTCATGAAGGACGGCCGCGTCGTTGCCGAACGTCCCGCCTACGGTTTTGACCATCACGGCCTTGTTGAGGCCATGGGCACGGTTGCGAAGGAGGAGATGGGCCAGCGCCCGGTGCGCGAGCAAACCACCGCTCCGCTCATTCTGTCCCATCAGACGGTGGGCCGCACCTTTTCAGCCCGCAAGGGCGAGATCATTGGGTTGGCGGGGCTCGCCGGCCACGGGCAGACTGAGCTCCTGCTTGCCCTGCATGCAGCCCAATCCGGAAATTGGCTGCCTGAGCGAGATCCGCTCGTCACCTTCGTCGCCGGCGACCGCCGCCTGAACGGCGTCTTCGAACTGTGGAGTATTCTGCGCAACTTCTCCGTCGCCTCGCTCGGTGACCTGTCGCGACGCGGCCTCATTCTCGCGGACGAAGAGGAGGCCAAGGGTGCGGACTGGAAGCGGCGGATCGAGATCCGCACGCCCGATATGGAAAACCGCATCCTGTCGCTTTCCGGCGGCAACCAGCAGAAGGTGCTCTTCGCCCGCGCCCTTGCCACACGCGCGCCCATCGTCCTGATGGACGATCCGATGCGCGGTGTCGACGTCGGGACCAAGCAGGAGGTTTACGCCATTATTCGCGACGAAGCTTCGCACGGCCGCACCTTTATCTGGTATTCGACCGAAATGGACGAGGTGCGCCTCTGCGACCGCGTCTATGTCTTCCGCGAAGGCCGCATCACCGCCGAACTCGCCGGCGACGCCGTCAACGAGACGAATATCATCGCCGCCTCCTTCGAAGGGGTCGCCGCATGACGGCCCGGCTCTCGTCCGACGCCATGCGTCTTGCCATTCCCGCTTTGTCGCTGACCCTGCTGCTCGCCGCCGTCTTCTGGCTGCAGCCGCGCGCCATGAGCTATGTCGGGCTCAACCTGCTGTTCAATCTGGCCGTGCCGATCGCACTTGCGACGATCGCGCAGATGCTTGTCATGGCGGTGAACGATCTCGATCTGTCGATGGGCACCTTCGTCAGCTTCGTCGCCTGTGTGAGCGCGACCTTTCTGCGCGATGACCCGGCGACCGGCATCCTGATCCTTGCGGGAGCGATCGCGGCCTATGCGGGCCTCGGCGTCATCATCTACCTGCGCGACCTGCCGTCCATCGTCGTCACTCTCGGCATGAGCTTCGCCTGGGGTGGCCTTGCCGTTCTATTGCTGCCGGCGCCGGGCGGGCAGGCGCCGGATTGGGTGCGCTCTCTGATGACCGTCAAGCCGCCGCTGGCGCCGATGGCGATCGTCGCCAGCATCATCATCGCCGCCGTCGCCCATCTTCTCGTCATGCGGTCTTCCCTGGGCGTGCTGATCCGCGGCATCGGCGGCAACCAGCGCTCAGTCGAGCGGGCCGGCTGGTCGATTGTCGGGGCGCGGGCCATCGCCTATGGGCTTGCCGGCTTCTTCGCGGTGCTTGCCGGCATCGCTCTCGTCGGCCTCACCACCTCGGCCGATGCCAATATCGCGCTGCGTTATACGCTGCTGTCGATCGCCGGCGTGATCCTCGGCGGCGGCGAGTTCATCGGCGGCCGCGTCTCCCCTGTCGGCGCCGTCATCGGTGCGCTGACGCTGACGCTCGCCGGCTCATTCCTGTCCTTCCTGCGCATCTCGCCGGATTGGCAGATCGGAGCCCAGGGCGCGATCCTGATCATCGTGCTCGCGCTGCGCCTGATGCTGAACCGCCTGGAGAAACGGGAGAAACGCCGCCGATGACTCCCCTTCTCAGCCTTTTCGGCAAACCCTGGATCTGGTCATGGCTTGCCGCTTTCATCGTCTGGTTCCTGACGATCATGGTGACGCTTGGCGCCAGTACGCTCGGCCTGTCGCAGGCGGCACTCACCTTCGCCGCCTTCTCGGCGATCGTCGGCATCGGCCAGATGTTCGTCATCACGCTCGGTCCCGGCAATATCGATCTGTCGGTTCCCGCCACCATGACACTTGCCGGCACGGTGGCGCTGAAGCTGATGAATGTCGAAAACGGCTTGATCCTGCCCGGTCTTCTTGTCGCCATCCTCATCGGCCTCGTCGTCGGCCTCGGCAACTATGCGCTGATCAAGGCGCTGCGCATTCCGCCGATCATCGCCACGCTTTCCGTGAGCTTCATCGTGCAGTCCGCGGCGATCTGGACGAACCGCGGCTTGCGCATCAAGCCGCCGAGCATGCTTGCGGAATTCACCACCTCGAACACGCTCGGCGTGCCGAACGTGGCGATCGTGGCGCTCCTCATCTCGCTTCTCGCCTGGTTCCTGCTCCATAAGACGATCTACGGGCGATGGATCTCGGCGATCGGCCAGAGCATGCCCGCCTCACGCATGGCCGGCATTCCGGTCGACGGCACGCGCTTCGTCACCTACCTCTTCTGCGCCGTGCTTGCATCCGTCGCGGGCTACCTGCTAGCTTGCTTCTCCGGCGGCGCAGCACTCAACATGGGCTCGGAATATCTGCTGACCTCGATTGCCGTCGTCGTGATCGGCGGCACGGCGGTGGCCGGCGGCGATTCCAACGTACCGGGCATCTGGGGCGCGTCGCTCTTCATGTTCCTGGTCGTCTCCATGCTCAATACCTATGGGTTCGGCGCAGGCGTCCGCCTCATCATGACCGGCCTCATCATCATCAGCGTGATCATGTTCGCCGGCGGTCGCCGGGCCGGCATGCGATAATCAGGAAGACCGCCATGGCCGAGGCCAGCATCTACGAAATCCACGACGCGCGCTTCCGGCAGT
Organism: Rhizobium esperanzae; assembly: GCF_002204185.1. Lineage (GTDB taxonomy): Bacteria > Pseudomonadota > Alphaproteobacteria > Rhizobiales > Rhizobiaceae > Rhizobium > Rhizobium esperanzae. Next base: position 85,900 of record NZ_MXPU01000018.1, read on the forward strand.
TGATCGTCACCAGCGCCGGCCTCGACGAACTCTATTCGGGCTGCCGCTGGGCGGAGGGTCCTGTCTGGTTCAACGATGCCAACCAGCTTCTGTGGAGCGACATTCCAAACCAGCGCATACTGCGATGGACGCCCGAGGGCGGCGTCTCCCTCTACCGGCAGCCATCCAACTTCACCAACGGCCACACGCGCGACCGCCAGGGCCGGCTCGTCTCCTGCGAACACGGCGGGCGCCGCGTCACGCGCACCGAGACCGACGGCTCGATCAGCGTGCTCGCCGACCGTTTCGAAGGCGCACGGCTCAATTCGCCGAATGACGTGGTGGTGAAATCAGACGGCACGATCTGGTTCACCGATCCGACCTACGGCATCATGTCGAATTATGAGGGCTATCAAGCCGAGCCCGAGCAGGCGACGCGCAACGTCTATCGGCTCGATCCGGCGACCGGTAAACTTGCGGCCGTCGTCACGGATTTCATCCAGCCGAACGGTCTCGCTTTCTCGCCTGACGAGATGATCCTCTACATCGCGGACTCGGCAGCAAGCCACGACGAAAGCCTGCCACGTCACATCCGCGCCTTCGACGTGATCGATGGCAGCAGGCTCGAAAACGGCCGCGTCTTCTGCCACATCGACAACGGCATTCCGGACGGCATCCGGACCGACGTCAATGGGAATCTCTGGTCGAGCGCCGGTGACGGCGTGCACTGCTTCGATCCGGCAGGCAAACTGATCGGCAAGATCCGCATCCCTCAGACCGTCGCCAATCTCACCTTTGGCGGCCCCGGACGCAACCGTCTGTTCATAGCCGCAACGCGCTCGCTTTATTCGGTCTATGTTGCCACGAGCGGTGCTCAAAGGCCGTGAGCCGGTGATAGCCACGTTCACGAGAGCCAAGCCGGGCGGGTTGAAAGCTGCCGCTCACATCGCCGAACTGATTGCCGTCTACTTAAGATGCTGCGGATAAGACGATAAGGATCGAATCAGGTCTTTCCGCTTGCTGACCGTTATCCGGAGTCATCGGACCTCGCTGACAAACGCCCGCCGCATCGCGCGGCGGTGCGTCATCTCGTAAATCAGAGTCAGGCCCTGTGCAGCCTCCAGGTCCGGATCTCAAAGGGCATGATGTCGGCGGGGCCCTTGCGCTCCATCGGCTCTTCTAGAATGTTGAGCGGCTGCGATGCGCTCCATCCGGAAGGCAGGCCGATGGAAAGCCGGCCGCGGCGGCCCGCCGGTTCGTAGAGGCGCAGGATCAGGCCCTCGCCCTCTTCCGCCGGCTTCAGGCCTGAGAAGGCGACGGGAATACCGTCAACGGCGAGCGGGGCGAAGGTGCCGGCCAAGAGGCCGCTGGCTTCCGCCGTGACAAGCGGCTGGTTCAGGTCGAGCGCCTCGTCGAGCACCCCGCCGTCATGCCAGGCGCCCTCATGCGGCATCAGCGCATAGGTGAAGCTCTGCTCGCCTTCATCGGCCAGCGGATCGGGATAGATCGGACCGCGCACCAGGCTCATGCCGATCACATTGCCGCGGGCGCTGTGGCCGTATTTGGCATTGTTGAGAAGCGCCACGCCGAAGCCCGGCTCGCTGAGGTCGACGAAGCGATGGGCGGCGGCCTCGAACATCGCCTGCTCCCAGGAGGTATTCGTATGCGTCGCCCGCTCAACCACGCCGAAGGCGCATTCGAAGGTCGCCTTGCGGGCCTTGACGTCGACCGGGTTCAGGGTGCGCAGCAGGGTGCGGCGGTCGTGCCAGTCGATGGTTGTTTCGATGTCGAGCCGCTTCGAATTGGCCGTCAAGACGTAGGTCTGCGTGACACTCGAATGCCGGTAGCGGTGAACGACGCGGATTGCCGCGCGGTGCGGGCCGCTTTCGACGAGGCTGATGCTTTCGGGCGCCTCGAGCCGGACGCCCTTTTCCGCATAATCGGCGTCGACATCCCAGGCATCCCAGTTGCGCGGCTTATCGGCCGGATAGATCCAGAGCTGGTTGGCGGAGCCATCGACCGCTTCGCGGCCGCTCGCCTTGTGGATGAGACTGGCAACGGCTCCGTCCTTGCCGATGACGACCGAGAGATGATCGTTCTCGAGGCGATCGGTGCCGGCCTTCAGCCCACCCGCCGGCGTCAGTGCCTGCCTGTCGAAGACGGCGACCGACAAGGGAGCGACGATCTCGGCGGCCGAAAGCGTCGTGCCGCCGGCAAGTGTCGCGCTCACGGGCCGCGGCGCAAGTGAGGGATTGACGACGATGAGCGCGTCAGTGACCCCGCCTTTCGGCAGATTGGCCGAAAGCGCCTGCAAGGCCTTGGCCTGCTCGGCCTTGGCATGGTCGATGACGCCGCCGAGTTCCTGCTCCGCATCCTGATAGACTTCGCGGATGCTCGACCCTGGCAGGATGTCGTGGAACTCGTTCTTCAGCACTACGCGCCAATCCGCCTCCAGGCTTTTCGGCTTTTCGGCGCCGAGCATATGGGCGAGCGAAGCGAGCGTTTCGGCGGTGATCAGCGCGCGTTCGGCCTGGCGGTGCTTGCGCTTGACGCCGCTTTGCGTCGTCAGCGTGGCGCGGTGCAGTTCGAGATAGATTTCGCCGTCCCAGACGGGAAGCTTCTTCTCTGAAGCGCTGCGATGGGCCTGCTCGTAGAAGCCCTTGACCGTACCCCAGCGGGCCTGCGGAATGGCGGGAAAATCGCGCAGTTGCACTTCGCGCTCCACCATCTCGGGCGTCACGCCGCCGCCGCCGTCGCCGTATCCGACGGCGAGAAGCGAAGCGTGATGCTGCGTCTTACCGCGGAAATTCTTCCAGGTCGGCAAGTAGCAATCGGGCTGGACGAAGCCGTTATAGCCCTGCATCGGATTGTCGAAGGTGTGGGTCAGCACCTGGCTGCCGTCGAGGCCCTTCCACCAGAAGAGATCGGAGGGGATATGGTTGGTCTCGCTCCAATTGACCTTGATGGTGAAGAAGCTGTCGATGCCGCCCTGTCTCAGGATCTGCGGCAGCGCGCCGGAGAAGCCGAAGCAATCCGGCAGCCAGCAGACGGTGTGGCGCGCGCCGAAAGTTTTTTCGAAATAACGCTGGCCGTAGAGCACCTGGCGGGCGAGGCTTTCGCCGGTCGGCATATTGGTGTCGGGCTCGACCCACATGCCGCCGACGGTTTCCCATTTGCCCTCGGCGACCTTCTTCTTGATACGCTCGAGAAGCTCGGGATCTTCTTCTTCCATCTGCGCGTAATAATGGGCGGTCGACTGATTGAAGCGGAAATCCTCGGAGCGCTCCATCAGCGACAGCGCCGTGTTGAAGGTGCGCCGCATCTTCCGCCGCGTTTCGCGATAGGGCCAGAGCCAGGCGAGATCGATATGAGCATGGCCGGTCAGCACCAGTTCGCCATTCGGTGGGAAGCGCTTCTGTAGCTCCTTCAACCGCACCGTCAGGGTCTCGAAGGCAGAAGCCGCCGAAGCGCTCTGCTCGTCGGAGAGACCAGCCGGATCGGATACAAGCTCCGGCAGCTCCCAGATCTTCTGCTGCATGACGGCGCCCGACGTGCGGGAGATGTAGGCCGCCGTATCCGACGGCCAGTCAAGGCTGCGCAAGGCCTGCTCCGCGGCGCCGAGCAGATGCGGCACAACCTCATGCTCGCCGAGCGCGCCAATCGCCTCGGCGATCTGCTTCAGGAGAAGATGCAGGCGGTGAACGGGACCGTCGAGCCAGATCAGCCGGGCTTTGTTGAGCCTCGGAGCGCGGTTGGGCTCGCCGAAGGGAAAGCGAGCGACGCTTTCCGTCGCAATCGAGAAGCGGCGCCCTTTCACCGGGAACTCCTGGTGATAAGGATCGAGGCCGAATGTTTCGCTCTGGCCATCGGGATAGCTGAGCGTGATCAGGCTCTCGCCACCGAGATCGAGCTGCAGGCGAATATCTTCGAGCCGCCAGTTCGCCGGCGCTTCGGCGCTCGCAGCAAAATTCACGACACCGTCACGATGCGGCCAGTGCTGGTGATGGGCGATCGGCTCGCCCTCGAAGGTCCAGCCATCGATCGTGCTGCTATGCCGGTCCCGCCAATGCGCGAGCTCGGCGATCCGGACCTTCAGACTGTCGAGGCGTTGGGCGATGGTGAGCGGCATGGCTTATCCTGTTCAAAAATCGGCGGCGCGCGATCGAAAATCATGGCTTTGGGAGATGAAGTGATGCGATAGGATCTCGAATGCAGGCCCCTCCTCCCATCAGGTCCTGTCGACACTTAGATTAAGTAACTTTGATTTGGCGTCAAGCCGCAAAAGATCTTCTGTCCGAGATCGCCGATCTGCTAGTCTAGCGAAACTCTTTGGCTGGGGCGGCGTTCAGGAGCCGGGATGTCTGCGCGTCCGATCAGACGAAGCCAGATCAGGCATGGTGAGGGAGTCTCCCGCCTGAGCTGGTCCACCCGACGAGGCCCCAGCAATATTCAATCTCGACGTCAGAGAGCTGCGGAAACATGCTCACCATCAGTTGGCGCAGGCGAAATGTACACCGCGCGATCACGCGCAGGAGCGCATCGAGCCGTGGAATTGGTTGAAATGTGACTCGGAAGTCTGTTGTCCCAGCTCGGTGCTATCGGTGAAGGATTCAACATCTTTCCACTCCTAGAATCTGGGACGCGGCGGCCTGACGGTAAAGGGCCGATGCGTCAGCGGCAGGCGCTTGCCGCATGCCTACCTCCTCGCGAACAGCAGATCGCCCGGAATCTGCTGCCGCTGCTCTCGCACGGTTTGGCGACCGCGCTTAAGCCGACGAGAACGGGTTCAAAAGTCAGCGATGATCATGGCTTGCCGCAAGACCTTTTGACGCTGCGGAGCAACCGGCACCCCTTAGCGCCCACCCTATGTCCGCAAATTGCCAACACCGTTAGCGTGTGCTGACTATCATCTCGTGCGGTCCAGCTTATTCTTTGGCCCTCGGATAAGCCGATAAGGGCAGTGCCTATGGGCGTCAGTACGGATATCTTTCCCTCGGAAATGTCGGCATCTTCCGGAAACACAAGCGTTACTGTGCGCTGAGTCCCGGCATCGGATTCATATTCGATCGTCGAGCCCATCCGGGCGACCTTTTCAGGGATTGAGCCGTCCGGAACCACGCGTGCGCGTTCGAGCTCAAGAAGAAGGCCATCTGAAATTTCGGGAAGGCGATCAGCCACGGCGAGCGCAAGTTTGTTCAATCGCCGGTAATCCGTGTCGCCAATTGCGATTGGAGGCTTTCGTAGGGTCTGGCTTTGTGCTTTCATTCTTTGCTTCTCCTGATTCAGTTTACCGCGACCCGTGGAGCGGCGGCGGCCGGCGGTATCTGGTTGTTTGCCCACGCCTCGCCCTGCAGGATCGCAATCACCTCGTCGGGGGATCGCGCCAGCCGAAGTTCCTCTCGGAAGAGAGGCACCCGGACGAGACGAAACAGTTGGGACAGCGCCGGCAGAAACGTGTGGACCTTCGAGCGCGGCCAAAGGATTGTGAAGACAAGATCGACGGGGTCGAGGTCGGGACTTTTGAAATTTATCGGAGGAGCCAATCGCGTAAACCAGGTCACAGGCGACGAGATGGGTTGCACGAACGCGTGTGGGACAGCGATGCCGCGGCCAATCGCGGTTGAGCCGAGCCTCTCTCGCAGCCAAATGGCGCGAAGAACCATCCGCGGGTCAAGTGCGGTTCGCCGCGCAATTTTTGCAGCGATCTTGGAGAGCGCGGAATGCTTGCCCTTGGTCACAAGGTCAAGACTCACATTTTCTGCCGGAAGGTTTTCGAACATCATCATCGTCGCCTCTTAGCCGAGCATGCGAGCACGATCGCAGTGCATTCACTGCATCCGGGTCTCGCATTTTGATTGAAAACTGGCTACCCGGACGCGGCGCCAGTGGAGCTCGCGTCCGGGTCAGAGGCCTGCTTTGAGGCGTTGGGGCTCTCGCCGTGTCACGACAATATTCATGATAAGTTGAACATGGGGATTGAATCGTCGAAATCAAGCTCGGCCCCCGGAACGCCTTGGCCCTGCCACAGCGTTTCATTCTGACCGATCACTCAGCGGATCCGGCGGGCTGCTTCTCCTTGCCGCCCATTGCATCGAAGTTCGACGGCGACTTCTAAGGCGCACCCCTCGTCCGCCTCTGCATCATCGTGTCGGCTGCTTCTCGACGAATCTTGGTAGCCATAGAGACAAATGGCCGCTGCCAGCAGCATCAGGATCATGCCGAACATCCCCGCCGCAGACAAAGCCTCGCCAGCGATCATAACGCCGACGGCGACAGCAACGATGGGTGAGACGAACGCAAAGCTGCCCGCCCGGGCGGGTCCGATGTCACGGATAAGCTGAAGATAGATGCTGTAACCGATCAGCGATCCGAAGAGGACGAGGAACAGCCAACTCGCGACTGCCTGCCAATTCCACGGTGCCTGCAGACTTGCGGTTGCTTCGGGCTCGAAGACCAGTGAACTCAAAAACAGACCTCCACCTCCGATGAGTGTCGTGCAGCCGGATACGAAGGTGCTGCCGTAACGGGTGATAAGCGGCCTGGCCAAGACGGATCCCCAGGCCGACGATACTGCACTCCAGCTGATCGCAAGAAGTCCAACAATGCCGGCGGTGCCGGAAAGGCTGGTAAATTCGAGTGTGGGTGAAAACAGGCATGAGAGGCCGATCATGCCGATGATCATCGCAAAGGCCCGGGCGCCACTCCAGCGTTCCTCGCCCAGCAATATTCCGAACCCGAGAAGAGCCAGAGGCGTCAGTGACATTTCGATCACGGCGGCTGTCCCGGATGCAACGAACTGCATACCCCAAACCAGCGGACCGTAGCAGAGTGTGATCATCAACAGGCTTGCAAAGACAAGCCTGACCAAATCTTCACCGGCCGCAAACGGTATGCGACAGGACCGCAGCGACCAGCCTGAGAGCAGAAGGCCGGCGCAAAGAAACCTGGTCGCCGCGAACATCATCGGCGGCACGGTTTCGATACCGGTCTTGACGGCGATCCACGTCAGACCCCAGACGAGGCAAAGAATGAGGAACTTGATCACGTTATTGCGAGGAGACATAGAGGGGCCCTTGCTCTGTAACGAGTAAACAATATTTATACCGTTACAATCTGGCGACCTGCTTTTTGTTCCGAACCATGGCCTCATCAATATTCGACATGCGTCTGAGCGGCGGCCATCCTGCCCTTGAACTGGTAAATACCGTCGACAGCCGCCGCGGCCGTTGGGGGCCCGATTTCCTGCGGTCGTTCGATGACGTGCTGGCGTTCGTTGAAAGGCTTCAGCTCATCGATGCAAGGGGATTGGCAAGTTTGAGGGAACGCGCAGCGGTCGATCCCGGCAAGGCAGAAGACGCTCTGGCGAATTTGATAAGGCTTAGAGAAACTATCTACACCCTATTCATTGCCGAGGATACCGATGCTCCTTATCCCGAGCCAGCATTGAGTACAGTGGTAGAAATGGCGAGAGCAGGCCGCGCAAGACAGACCCTCCTAAAGTCAAATCAGAACTTCGTCTGGGCACTCCCCTTTGACGATCTGTCCGATATTTTTCACCTATTCGCTATCGCTGCTACTGATCTATTGACCAAACGGAGCGGTCGCCGTCGCGTGCGTGAGTGCAAGGGCGATAACTGCGGTTGGCTCTTCGTTGATCGTTCAAAGGGTGGTCGGCGGCGATGGTGCTCGGAGGCAAGTTGCGGGGTACACAGCCGAGTGAAGCGTTTTCGCGCCCACGGCGACGACCGTTGATGATGGCCGTGAGTTCATCAGTATAGGAAGCCTTGAGCGCCCCGCAGATCGGCAGATTGACGGAGGCGCGAGTGGTAAAAATCGAGCTAGCACCAGGAAGATGCTGCGGCGCCTTTCCCCGACGCGTTCGAGCATAATGCGCGCCATCTGAAGCGCGTTGAGCTCCCGTTCGGCCGGCCGACGGCGGTATCCTTGGTTCCATGCCGGTAGGCAGGCAAACGCCTTCTCACCGCCACTCTCCGGTTCCACGGCGTCGGGCCGGCGACCGGAGAAGATGTCAAAACTCGGGATCGAGACGGTGCTGCTCTCAAGGCAGGGGCGATCTGATACTTCCGGCATAATTGATCTGGTTTAGGAAATCGGGCGAAAGGGCTAAGCAAATATACTTCGGCATAATAGCGAGGGTGCCCCAGGCAGAGTTAACCTCGCAACGGCCCTAAAAGAAACGCCCTCCCATCACGGGCCGACTTGCCGCGCCGGCGTTTTGCTTGACCGCAAGACCTTCACCCCTGCCGGCGCGGCGCCTCTTAAAGCATGAAACCGCATTGCCGAGCTTTGCTCTTCGCGGAACTGCCCTGACAACATGCGCTGGAACCTCAGTCGGAGGAAGATCCGCAGAGATGCGACCGCCTCAATAATCCGAAGCATAGGCTCGTTGACATGAGAGGAAAGTCGGTGAAGCTTGATTGGATCTGCGATGCCTGCACCTCAGATGGTATTCGGGCAGCATCGAAGCGAGCGGTGTGCCATGGACGACACGGTCAAAGATGCGCAGAAGACCAGGAAGATGTTCGGACGGAAGCGCGCTCTCGCTTCCATCGGCCAGCAGACTTCGACTGACCTTCGGTACCACGATCCACAATCCTCCTGGAGTGACGGCGATCGCATCTTTGCACGAGAGCTGATCCGGAGCGACAACGGCGCATCAAAAGCCGTTCTGAGGGTGCAGCTCGCAGCCGAACATCCCGGTCGAACCAGCCTCGACAGACTGGCCCACGAATATCGCCTGAAAGACGAACTCGACCGGGAGTGGGCAGCCAAACCGCTGGATTTCAAAACCGAAAATGGTCGTACCGTGCTCGTCCTCGAAGATTGCGGCGGCGTGCCCCTTCCGCAGTTGATGGGACGGCACAGCCGTGGCATGGCCGGCGAACTCACTGTCTTTTTGCGTCTTGCCAAGGGCATTGCGGCGGCAGTCGGCAAGGCTCACGGATGCGGCCTCATTCACAGGGACATCAAGCCGGCGAATATACTGGCGGACGAGGCGGAAGGGCGAGTCCGTCTCACGGGCTTCGGAGTGGCCTCGCATCTTTCTCGTGAGCGCCAGGCCGCCGAGCCCCCTGAGGTCATTGCTGGCAGCCTCGCATATATGGCGCCCGAACAGACCGGGCGCATGAACCGATCGGCTGACTCGCGTAGTGACCTCTACGCCATCGGCATCACGCTCTACGAAATGATCACCGGCCAGTTGCCGTTCACTGCTTCGGAGCCGATGGAATGGGTGCACTGCCACGTTGCCAGGCGACCGGTGCCGCCGTCCGAGCGTGTAAGAGAGCTGCCAGGCGTTATCTCGGCAATGGTGATGAAGCTGCTCGCCAAGAACGCAGAGGAACGCTACCAGACGGCCGCCGGCCTAGAGGCGGATTTGCGACGTGCCCTCGTCGAGAGCGAGAAGTATGGGCGGATCGCAGATTTTCCGCTCGGCACGCGCGATGTGCCGGACAGACTGGTGATTCCCGAGCGGCCTTACGGTCGCGAACGCGAGATCGCCGCCCTAACCTCCGCATTCGACGGGGTCGTCGCAGGCGCTGGGCCGACGCTGGTGCTGGTTTCGGGTCATGCCGGCGTAGGCAAATCCATGGTCGTGAATGAGCTCCACCGCGCGCTCGTGCCGCCGCGTGGGCTGTTTGCCTCCGGCAAATTCGACCAGAACCAGCGTCACATTCCTTATGCGAGCGTAGCGCAGGCCCTGCAAGGCCTCGTCCGAGTGCTGCTGGGCAAGAGTGAAGCGGAACTCGCGCCCTGGCGCGCTGCTTTAACTGAGGAACTGGGCGCGAGCGGTCGGCTGATAGTAACGCTTATTCCGGAACTTGAATCTCTCATCGGCCGACTTCCAGCGGTCGCGGATCTGCCGCCTCAGGACGCCAAACGCCGCTTTCACTTGAACATCAGGCGCCTACTGCGAGTGTTTGCCACAGCAGAACATCCGCTCACGCTGTTTCTAGACGATCTCCAATGGCTGGACGCAGCAACGCTCGATCTGCTTGAAGATTTGTGCACCCAGCAGGATATGCATCACCTGCTGCTCATTGGCGCCTATCGCGACAACGAAGTATCGTCCACCCATCCGCTGATCCGCCGGCTGACAGCGATCCGGGAGGCCGGTGCCCAAGTGCATGAAATCGTACTGACACCGCTTAGGCTCGAAGATCTGACCCGGATGGTGGCCGACGCTCTTCATTGCGGAAGCAAGCGTGCCCAGCCGCTTGCACGGCTAGTGCACAAGAAGAGCGGAGGCAATCCCTTCTTCGCGCTCCAGTTCCTGAGCACGCTGCCGGACGAAGGCCTGCTCGAATTCAATCGCGAACAGACGCACTGGGATTGGGATCTCGATCGCATACGAGCCAAAGGCTATACCGATAACGTCGTGGATCTTATGCTAAGCAAGCTGCGGCGCCTGCCCGATACCACGCAGACTGCCCTGAACACGCTAGCATGCCTCGGCAATCACGCGGCGGTTGACACCCTGGCTATGATCAGGAGCGAAAATCACGACGCGGTTCATGCGGCCTTTTGGGCTGCGGCGCGGGCCGGACTCGTGCTGCTTGAAGAGGGGTCATCATACCGCTTCCTGCACGATCGTGTTCAGGAGGCCGCGTATGGGCTGATCCCTGAAGATGAGCGGGCGGCATCGCATCTTTCGATTGGCCGCCTTCTGCTCATGCATACACCGCCGGAGGCACTCGAGGAGAATATTTTCGAGATTGTCGGCCAACTCAACTGCGGCGGCGCGCTCATTGCGCCCGGTGAAGAGCGCGAGCGTCTCGCGAACTTGAACCTGCTTGCCACTCGCCGCGCCAAGGCGTCGGCTGCATACGAATCGGCGCTTGCCTATGCCCGCACGGGTGCGGCTTACCTGCCGGACGATGCCTGGGAGCGCCGATACGAACTCGCTTTCACGCTCGAACTCCACAGGGCTGAATGCGAATTCTTGACCGGCTCACCGGCGGAGGCGCAGGCCCGCCTCGCGGAACTGGCAAGCCGAGCCACCAGCCTCGCCGATCTGGCCCGCGTCACGCGCCTGCGCGTCGACCTTTTCATGAGCCTTGGTCGAAGCGATCAAGCCATCATATTCGGCCTCGACTACCTGCACCGGGTCGGCATTTCGTGGTCGTCCCACCCGACCAGGAGCCAGGTGCGCCAGGAATACGCGCGGCTTTGGCGACAACTCGGGGGCCGCCCTATCGAAGCGCTGCTTAACTCGCCCCCTATGGCGGACCCGGTCGCGCTCGCGACCATGGACGTTCTGACTTCACTTGTTACTCCGGCCCTGTTTACCAACGAGAATCTGCGCTGCCTCGTTATCGGGCGAATGGGCAACATCAGCCTTAAGCACGGCAACAGCGACACCTCGCCTTATGCCTTCACTGCTGTGGGCACGGTGCTCGGGCCCTATTTTGGCAACTATGAAGCCGGTTTTCGGTTCGGCCTGCTCGGTCTGGACCTGACGGAACAGCCTGGAATGGAACGCCTGAAGGCACGGGTCTACCTCGCCTTCGGCAACCTTGCGAAATCGTCGTCGCGTCACGTCCGCACCGGCCGTGCGCTTGCGCAGCGCGTATTCGAAACGGCACAGCAGGTCGGCGATCTCACCTACGCCGTCTTGAGCCGGAATAACCTTGTGACTTATCTTCTGGCCGCTGGCGAGCCCCTCTCGCAGGTTCAGCGCGATGCGGAAGCCGGTCTGGAATTCGCGCGTCAGGCCGGCTTCGGAGTCGCCGTCGGTTTCATCAGCGGGCAGCTCCAACTCATCCGAACGCTTCGCGGGCTGACGCCAATCTTCGGATGCTTCAACGATGAAGGATTCGACGAGCAGCAATTCGAACTTAAGACCGACGGCAAGCCGGGTAGTTGCCTGTACTGGATCCGAAAACTACAGGCATGTGTATTTGCAGGGGATACCTCCACAGCACTTTCGGCAGCGGCGAAAGCAGAAAGCCTCCTCTGGATGACTCCCGCTATTTTCGAGCGGGCGGAATATCACTTCTACACCGGCCTTTCTTTGGCCTCTGCTTTAGAAGGATCGACTACCGAAACAGCTCTTTATCGCAGGGCCATACGCGCTCACCGCCGGCAGCTCGACACTTGGGCCGCGCACTGTCCGGAGAATTTCGCAAGCCGCGCAACATTGCTTGGCGCAGAGATCGCCCGCTTGGGAAGCCGTGAGTTGCATGCCGAGCGCCTCTATGAACAGGCGATCCAGTTGGCGAATGCGCACGCGCTCCCACACGATGAAGCGATCGCGTATGAGCGCGCTTCCGCCTTTTACCGGGCGCGCGGCTTTGATCAGATTGCTCGCCTCTATCTTCAAAACGCCCGTCGCTGTTATCTCAGGTGGGGAGCCGACGGCAAGGTGCGGCAGCTCGAGGAAACCTATCCCCAACTGCGGGATGGACAATCGGCACCGGCTGCAACAAGCACGATCGAAGCGCCGATCGAGCATCTCGACCTCGCCACCGTCATCAAGGTGTCGCAAGCGGTCTCCAGCGAAATCGTCGTCGAGAAGCTGATCGATACGGTGCTGCGGATGGCCGTCGAGCAGGCGGGAGCCGAACGTGGCCTTCTGATACTGTCGCGTGACGGCGAACCGCGGATTGCCGCTGAGGCAACGATCCGCGGCGAAGCGGTCCTCATAGAGCTGCGCAATGAGGCCATCACCGGCGTGATGCCGGAAGCAGTTCTCAATTACGTCCTGCGTATGCGGGAAACCGTCAGCCTCGATGATGCGTCGGCTGAAAACGCCTTTGCGGCCGATCCCTATATCCGCCATCGCGCGGCCAGATCCATTCTCTGTTTGCCGCTGATCAATCATGCGAAGCTGATCGGTGCGCTGTATCTGGAAAACACACTGGCGGGCCATGTCTTCGCGCCGGGGCGTATTCCGGTGTTGAAGCTGATCGCCTCGCAAGCCGCCAGCACGCTCGAAATCACCGGACTTTACCGCGACCTGGCAGAACGTGAAGCGCGAATAGGCCGGCTTGTCGAAGCGAACATCATCGGAATTTTTATCCGAGATATCGGCGGCCGGATAATCGAAGCCAACGAGGCGTTCCTGCAAATGCTGGGCTACCGCCGTGACGAACTCTTGGCGGGTCAGCTCCTCGATAAAGAGCTGACACCGCCGGAATGGCGCGAACGTGACGCCGAAGCCGAAGCCGAGTTGAGAGTGACGGGCAGCGTCCGCCCCTTTGAAAAGGTGTACCAGCGAAAGGACGGCGGTCACGTACCTGTGATGATCGGTGAGGCAAGCTTCGAGGGGGCCGGGAGCGAGGCCGTGGCATTCGTGCTCGACCTGTCCGAGAGCAAGAAAGCAGAGGAGAGGCTGCGAGCAGGCGAAACTCGCTTTCGGACCTTCGTCGACCATGCCACCGATGCCTTTTTCCTCCATACCGACGATCTAACCGTCATAGACGTCAACCGCCAAGCCTGTGAAAGCCTCGGTTACAGCCGGGAGGAATTGATTGGCATGCACCCGCGCGACTTTGACGGAGCTATCGACGAAAGGGCGCTTGCGACCTTGGTGGATCGCGTCGACGCAGGACAGCCAATGACTTTCGAAACGCTCCACCGGCGTAAGGACGGAACAACGTTTCCGGTCGAGGTTCGGGTCGGCAAATTCCGACAGGACGAGCAATGGTTTCGTCTTTCGCTGGCGCGTGACATCACCGACCGCAGGCAGGCCGAGGATGCTATTCAGCTTGCGCGAGCAGAACTTGCTCATGTAAGCAGGCTGACCACGATGGGTGAACTTGTAGCCTCCATCGCCCACGAGGTCAGACAGCCGCTCACCGGACTGGTCAGCAGCGGCAATGCCTGCCTTCGTTATCTCGGCGCGGATCCCCGTGACATCGTCTCCGCCCGTCGTGCCATCGAGCGCATGATCAGCGACGCTTTTCGCGCATCCGAGGTCATCGATCGGATTCGGGCAATGGCGAGGAAATCACCCGAACGCAGGGACCGGCTGAACGTCAACGATATCGTGTCCGAGACGATTGCGCTGGTGTCCACGGACCTCGAACGCAGTGCGGTGTCGCTTCGCACAAACCTCTCCGACGGCTTGCCCCCGATCGTAGGGGACCAAGTGCAAATCCAGCAGGTGATCCTGAACCTTATCATGAACGCCAACGACGCCATGGCGGCGATGCCAAAAGGAGCGCGCGAACTCATCGTAAGCACTGAAAAGGCAGCTCCCAATACCGTTTTAGTGGCAGTCCGCGACAGCGGCCCTATTCTCGACCTGGCGAAGATCGGCGATATATTCGAGGCGTTCTACAGTACCAAACCCAAGGGTATGGGCATGGGCCTGACGATCAGTCGTTCGATCATAGAGGCTCACAAGGGCCAACTCTGGGCCACGCCAAACGCGCCCCACGGTGCCATTTTTCAGTTTACATTACCAACCGAGGAGAAATAATGGATCCATGTCCGGGGCGCCGCCTGACCGGCGCAAAATTTGGGGACATGGATGAAGGAGATTGTCTACATCATTGATGATGACGCATCTGTCCGCGAAGGCCTCGGCGATCTCCTGCGCTCGGTTGGACTTGAGGTACTGACATTCGCTTCCAGCCAGGAGTTTTTGGATAGCAAGCGACCTGACGTTCCGGGCTGCATCATTCTCGATGTAAGGCTGCCGGGGCGGAGCGGCCTGGAATTTCAGAGCATGCTCACTTCCCTTGGAATTGAGCTTCCGGTCATTTTCATCAGTGCCCACAGCGACATTCCGATCTCTGTGCGGGCGATGAAAGCCGGCGCTATCGAATTCCTGACGAAGCCGCTGCGCGAGCAGGAATTGCTCGATGCCGCCTATGCCGGGATCGAGCGCGATTGCGCTCGCAGGCAGGAAGTCGCGCTCATTGCCGAGCTTCGGTCCCGCTATGATTCGTTGACGCCGCGCGAGCGCGAGATCATGAACCTGGTGGTCGCGGGCAGCGTCAACAAGCAAATCGCTGCTCAAGTGGGCCTGAGCGAGGTGACCGTCAAGGTTCATCGCGGCCACGTCATGCAGAAGATGCAGGCGAGATCTCTCGTTGACCTGGTCCGGATGGCGGACGGCCTCGGATTGTCGACGAAGCCGTCGTGGGTCAGGTAGGCTCACGCATCTAGACCAAAGTATCGGGCGTCCGCCATGGATGGATAGTCGGGGCGCCAATTCGGCGAGTCGCTTATCAAATTGGGCAATACGCTCCGAAGGCCCCCGGCTTTATCCTCTTACCAGCTGAAAAACTTGCAGAGACAGGACGGACGTTATCGGGTCTAGGTGCAAAGAATTTGCACCGGTCCGCGGGTACCTACCATTGGACGGACGCTCATCATGTTGACGCAACGCGAGTAACCGAAAGACCAAGGAAAGGTATCATTCATGCAAAACCAGAGATACGCCCTGCAGAAGAACCTCAACATCTACTGGACGGTAATCGATACGGTTTCAGACCGAAAGGCTCTCGTCAATGGCTTCGTTATGGACATGCTTACCGCCGACGAGGCCGAAGAATTGGTCAACACGCTGAACCGTGCAGAATCCCATGCTATCCTTGCGCCCGCCCAGAGGGAGCACCACGATCAAAGACGACAGTAACTGTTCGATTGCCATCCAGCCGACCCCTCGTCCTATAGACTGTGACGGGAGGACGATAGAGGGCGCTGACACTCTAAAGGTCCCTCGGTGTTGCGGTCGACGATGCCGAGCGCCTCGATGCCCATGAGCTTGGCGGTCGCGAAGAGTTCTTCCGCCGAGCTTGCGCCGCGAAGGAACGAAAAATGCGTGGTGACCTGCAGTTCGGCGTAACGCATCACGCAAACACCCCGTGCAGGAACCATTTGCGCGATCCGGTGTCGACGTCGACGCCATCGCCGGAGCGGAAAATCCAGAAGCGCTCGCCGGCCTCATCCTCGACCACGAAATAGTCGCGGACCGCGACCCATTCGGAGCTGCGCTGCCACCATTCCCCGAATATCCGCTCCGGGCCGTCGGCGCGCTTTACCCGGCGCCGCTTTCCGCGCCAGGTGAAGGAGACCGGCGGATAAGGCAGCAGGGCAATCACCTCGATCGCTTCCGGATTTGGCAAGAGCCGCGACGGCCGCGGCCAATGGAGCGGCCAGGTGGCGCCGCACTCTTCGGCCGTCGGTGCGATCCGCTGGACACTGCGCTCAGGCACGTCGCTTGCCACCGGCGCAACGCGAAAAATCCGCTGACCGCCGCGGTTTCCCAGCACGTCGATCAGCGGCGTCACATCGGTCACCTGTTCTTCGATCAGGGAGGAGGCTGACTGCATCTCGACGAGCGGCTCGGCGGCGATTGCCGCGAGGCTCAGCTTCTCGATGCCGAAGCCCGGCTCGATCTTCTCGATCCGGTCGCGGAAGAGTTTTGTCAGCCAGGCGATATCTCGGACGGGCTTGGCCGTGCCGGCCCGCAGCGGCTGGATTGTGCTGTCGACACGGTGGACGATCAGGTCGGCGCGCCGCACGCCAAGTCCTCGCTTCTCCAGCTCCAGACAGAGCTGCCGCACCAGGCGGCTCACATATTTCTCGATCGTCTCCGGTGCGCCGATCGGTTCGGCAAAGGATCTTTGGACCTCGACAAGGTCCGCCGGCCGGATCGGATCGATGGGCTCGGCGAGCCGGCCGAACATCTGGTCGAGGCGGCGCCCGACCTCCGGCCCGAACCGCAGCGTCAGCGGTGCCCGCGGCGCGACCGCCAGATCACCGACGGTGGCAAAGCCGAGGGTGCGGAGGCTCCCGACGATCTTGGCGGGCAGCCGCAGTGAGGATAGTGGCAGACGGTTGACCGCCTTGGCGGTGTCGCCGCGCGGGATAATGACGGTCTCGTGATCCGTGGATCGGGCGAGCGCGTGCGCCGCGCCCCAAGTGTCGGCGATCGCCGCGCGCGCCGCGAGACCCCGGGCACGGAAGCGGTTGACGAGACCGGAGAGCATCAGGTCCTCGCCGCCCTGCAGGTGATCGGCGCCTTCGGTATCCATGACGATACCGGCGGGAGGATCCATGGCAACCACGGGAGAATATTGCGACAAGGCCCAAAGCGTCAGCCGTTCCAGTGTCGCGAGGTCGGCCGCCGGATCGGCATCCACCATCGTCAATCCCTGAACCAGCGCCTGCGCCTTGGCGGCCGGCATGCCAACCCGCAAGCCCAGTTTGTGCGCTGCCCCGTCGGCCGCCGCCACCCATCGCTTCGACCCGCTCCTGGCGATCACCACCAGCGGCGTGTCAGGTGATAGCGAAGGATCGGCCCGCCTGATCCGGTCGGTCGGCAGTGTCGGAAGAAAGACAGATACGACCCTGGCCATCACATGCTCCGATAATGAATTCTCCTCCCTCGCCTGCCCTGACCCCCATCAGTTCTGCCAGCCAGCGCGCGCGGCCGACGCCCGGCACGGGATCACGCGATCGGGGTGAAGGCCGACCTGGGCAAGTGCTGGAAAGAAAAGATCGAAGCGGGTGGGGCACCAGACCACCTTGCCGGTGGTCCGGGCCGCGATACCGCCGATGAAGAGAGCCGCGGCCGCGCCGTCGATCGCACCGTTCCCGCCGCCGGCGACTTCATGCAGGGCACCAAAGGCCAGGCCGCCTCCTGGCAGCTGCGCATCGATCTCGCTCACCCCGAACGGCAGAACACTGCGGCGGCGCGAGCCCGCTCCTTCCAGGCTGGCGATTTTCTCGCGCAACTCGTCGAGAACGGCATTCGAAGTGGCGACTGATGTAGTCATGATCTCCTTGATGGCACCCGTTTTGACTTGAGAAAATGCGGTATGTTCTTTATTTGTTCTCAAAGCCAAAACGAGTCAATGCACAGCAAGCGCGCCCAAGTTGAGCGGGGCGCGGACCTGACGGATTCCATAAACGGATTCAATTCGATGGCTGAATTGGGAATTATTTCACATGGTCCGACCAGGCCGGTTGAGTGATCTGACACTGAAGGATTATCGTGAGCCGGTTATCGAATTCAGCTGCCGGCGATGTGACCGCCATGGCTCGCTCGAGCGCAAGCTGTTGGTGAAAGCGTTTGGCGCCGATGTGAGCTTCGCGGTACTCCGCCGGCGGATGGCCATGGGCTGCGAGCGCATGCAAGCGCCGGAGAGTGACAAATGCGGCGCGCGCTTCCCATGTCTGGGGGACACAGATGGTCCTGATGGAAGCCAGGCATGACAAACGATGAAGGTCAGGAGCGTCCGCGCAAGATCATCCATGTCGATATGGATGCCTATTACGCGTCGGTCGAGCAGCGCGATAATCCCGAGTTGCGCGGCAAGCCGATTGCCGTCGGTGGATCTGCCGCTCGCGGCGTGGTCGCGGCGGCGAGCTACGAGGCGCGCAAATTCGGCGTTCACTCCGCCATGCCATCGGTCACCGCCAAGCGCAAATGCCCGGACCTCATCTTCGTGCCGCCGCGCTTTGATGTCTACAAGGCGGTGTCGCAGCAGATCCGCGAGATATTTGCCGAATACACGCCAATGATCGAGCCATTGTCACTCGATGAGGCCTATCTCGATGTCACGCACAATCTCAAGGGCATGGAGATCGCCACCGAGATTGCGCTGGAGATCCGCGCCAGGATCAAAGCGGTCACCGGCCTCAACGCCTCGGCCGGCGTCTCCTACAACAAGTTCCTCGCCAAGATGGCGAGCGATCTCAACAAGCCCAACGGCCAAGCGGTCATTACGCCGCGAAATGGGCCGGCTTTCGTCGAGGCCCTTCCCGTTAAGAAATTCCATGGCATCGGCCCGGCGACGGCGGAAAAGATGCACCGGCTCGGGATAGATACCGGCGCCGACCTCAAGGGAAAGACGCTCGAATTCCTGGTCGAGCATTTCGGGAAGCCCGGTCCCTATTTTTACGGCATTGCCCGCGGCATCGATGAGCGCCAGGTCAAGCCGAATCGGGTGCGCAAATCCGTCGGAGCCGAAGATACCTTCTCGCAGGACCTCCACGCTTACGAGCCGGCCCGCGAGGCGCTTCAGCCGCTGATCGAAAAGGTGTGGGGTTATTGCGAGGCCAATGGGATCGGCGCCAAGACGGTGACGCTCAAGGTCAAATATGCCGATTTCAACCAGATCACCCGCAGCAAGACCGTTCCCATTCCTCTAGCCGCGATCGCCGATCTGGAGGAGATCGTCGGCCTGCTGCTGGCGCCGATCTTTCCGCCCCGAAAGGGCATTCGTCTGCTTGGCGTCTCGCTGTCGTCGCTCGAAAGGCGCGCGGCCGGAACGGAACCGCAACTGCGGTTGGCGCTTTAGATCGCGAGCATCGGCTGGGTAGGCTCGCAGGCGCGGCGCTTGACCCGGAAGGTGCCCGCCGGCAGCGGCCGCAGGATTTCCTCTTCGGGGACAACTCCATCGAGCCAGTCTATGCGCTGGTCGCGTGTCAGCACCGCCATCTGCCGATCGTGAATAGGCGCGATGTCGGCATTCGCCTCGATGGTCAGGATGGCATAAGCTTCCGGCCAATCCTCAGTCGCCGGCCGCCAGATCCCCGCGAGATAGAACCAGTCGCCGTTGGCGAGCGAAAAGCTGAAGCTCTTGTGGCGAAATTCCGAGGCCGGGACCAGGCAGCGGTGGCTCGGAAACGTTCGCCCTTCCGAGCGGACGACGTTAACGGCGCGCGGGCCGCCGTCGCGGGGTCGCAGCCCCCATGGCAGCTCCACCATCTCCACATCGCCGTCATGGCGCCTGATGACACCGCGGTCGTCGAGCGGGGCATCGGACTGGAAAGCGGTCGCGTTCATTATGGATGGAACATATCAGGAACACGCACATTAGACAAGGCTGATGGATAATCCTGTTCGGTTCGCTGAACTGCTAAACTCCGTGCATGCGCGCCGGCGAGACCGAACTTCAGATGGTCATGCGACACGTTCTAGATGGCGCCGCGTCGCGCGGCAAACTTTACTTATCAAAAGGCCGGTCGCGCTCCGCCTGCCAACAAGGCAAGCCGAGGAACTCCTCGTCCTGCTGGAAGACATTCAATCCGGGCATATATTGCACCTGCAGCGCCTCGGTGGTGCGGTAATGGGACCCCCCGCGAAGGGAAGAGCGATGTGCAATGACTATCGCCTGATGGTGGATGTCGCCTCGGTTGTCGAGGATTTCGCCGACCTCAAGATCAAGATCCGCTTCGGCGAAGGCGCGCCGAACCTCGAAGCGCGCGAGGACATCAAGATTACCGATATCGGCCCGATCGTCAGAACGATCGACGGAAGCCGTGACGAGGGAGAGCTCGTGCAGCGGCGCTGGAGCTGGCCGGGACCGAACAAGCGGCCGGTCTATAATTTCCGCTCGGAAGGACGGGAGTTCACCTCCAATCGGTGCCTGATCATTGCCGATGGCTTTTACGAGTTCACCGATCCGAAGGACCCTAAAAAGAAGCGCAAGGACAAATGGCTGTTCACGAAAAAGGACGAGCCGATCTTCTGCATTGCCGGCATCTGGCGCGACACGCCGGACGTCGGTCAGGCCTTCACCATGCTGACGATGGAACCGGATCCAGACATCGCGCCCTACCACGATCGGCAGATTGTTATCCTGGAACGCGGCTCCTGGGCCGACTGGCTCGATCCATCGGTTTCTGCGAAGTCGCTGATCAGGCCGCTTTCCGCGGGCACCCTCGCTGTAGAACAGGTCGGGTAATCCCGGCGCGGCAGCAATATTGCCTCGCTCCGTCTCGCAGCAAAACGGTTTGCTTGCCGTTTTCACAACGTCCCCAGAGAGACCAAGTCCTGGCACCATCGATTCGAGTCTCGTCGCACCGGCATCGCGTGAGTAATCTCTTGCGATCACTCAACTGAAGGAGTCGACTCTTCAGATCCACTCTGATGCATTGGCAGCATGACCAAGCCACCAGGAAAGAAGACGCAACCAAAAAAAGGAGAGCCCCGCGGAGGGGGGCTCAAGTTGGGGACTTGCGACGAGCCGGGCGGAGGCATCATGAAGAGTTGGCTGCCATTCAAGCTCCGCGCGGCTGACCAAATTACTATTAGTGCTGCTGATTTGTTCCCGCCTGAAAAGCGTTTTCCGTCGGCACGGTGCGCGCAGCCTCATAGAAGTTGGTCGAGGCGGTCCCGAAGCGGTTGTAGCTCCCAGCTGCCATGGCGACGAGTTCGCTACGATTACGGATGCTGACTTTGCCGCGCGTCGACCTGATCATGCCTTCGCCTTCAAGAAAGGCCAACGCCGTGGAAACTCCAGCGCGCCGGACTCCAAGCATCATAGCCACGAACTCGTGCGTCATAAGAAGTTCGTCGCTTCCGGCACGGTCATGGCTCATCAGGATGAGGCGGGCCAAACGTTGGTTTAAAGAGTAGTGGCCCAAGGCAAGGGCTGTCTCCGCCAATTGCACCATCACCGAGTGAGCGTATCGGAGAAGCCTCTCGCGCAGTGAAGGGCTACGCTCCGCCGCCTCCCGAATAGCCCATGTAGGAATGCGGATGGCAGAACCGGCTTCTTGAACAAAGCTCCGCCATGACGTTCTGTCGGCCCCCAGGAGAACAGAGACACCGGTCATGCCTTCCCGGCCCACACTGAAGAGTTCGAGGCTTCGGCCGCCTTGTGTTGTCGTAACCGCGGCGACGATCCCGCGCTCGATGAAGTGGACATGCTGAATGGGAGCATCAGGCTCAACAAGGATATCTCCGACGTCGAGCTTGACCGGTTGAAGATCGGCCTCCAGCCATCGCAGTTCGTCTGAGAACGAGTTCAACAATTCATTGCGGAACATCGGCGGGACTTTTTGTAACATCGAGCCTCTCCGTTGCGACGGGATACAAGCTCTCATAATACCAAGCGATGGATCTTCATTCCCATTAACTAATTTAAGCGTGGAACCGTCCAAACACAACGGGCTATAAGACGCGAGGGTCAATCAGATCAGGAGCCGAACTAAAGAATCCTCGTCTTTCACTCCATGCTGGAACGACTGGATTACTCGCATTGCCAGTTCTTCCCGATCGGCCGTGGTCACGATCTGCCGCGCCGAGCTGACGTGGTCAAAGACCCTTTGGCAAAGGGCAACCTCGTCATCGTTCAGCACGCTTTGAGTTTGGAATACAGTAGACAGGATCATAACGCCGTCGCTCCCGATGATAACCGCAGGGCGCGAGCGCGATGCTAACACGACAGGATATCACGACTTGTGTTTGGCCTACACAAAAGGCGTCGGGCCGCGCGGAGCGTCGCTTTGGGAGCAGACCGGGAAACTTACCTCCGCACGACCCAACATCCAGGGTCGATGAATCACTAGGAGGAAGCCTTTGCGAACAAAAAGATAATTGCTTTCTCCCGCGATCCAGTGAGCTAACCTGATTGTCAGTTTATGGTTCCCGTACGATGCCGGACGAAAAAACCCCGCACCGGCGGGCTTAGGGTGAGGGGGTTATTTTGTAAGCATTGCGCACCGAGGCGCTCACAACTATTTTGCGCGATGTTCTATTATGGAGCAATAAGTAGTACTGCACTCATTTCGAGTTATGTTTCCAGATGTAAAGTAACGTGTTGTGCGTTTCCGTACAATAGGAGAAGTCAACTAGAAACCGAAATAACTGCCCCTATGATATTAGTGCCGCCCGGCGATTATTTGCTAACCCCAGCATGTGTCTCCTGTTTGTCGGGCGGCCATCCGGCTTTTCATCAGTCACACCAATTATTGCGCCGCGTAGGGTTCAAGCTGGGAGCAAAGCCCTAGCGCCGCTCGGCAAAGCAGGATCTGGAAATCGCCGCGGGAGAGTCCGTAATCAGATCAGCGGATGTTCGCGCGGAGTGGAGGCGCTTTTTCACGAGATGCTTGAGGCCTCGGCAAGAGCTAGACCGTTGCGCCACACTGCCGTTACTTTAAGCCGTGCCGTCCACGTCTCCGTCTTCTCGAGAACATGGACCGACAGATAGGTATTCTGCTCCATCCATTCC
The DNA here is from genome assembly GCF_002204185.1 of Rhizobium esperanzae. Taxonomy (GTDB): domain Bacteria; phylum Pseudomonadota; class Alphaproteobacteria; order Rhizobiales; family Rhizobiaceae; genus Rhizobium; species Rhizobium esperanzae. The sequence goes on from NZ_MXPU01000018.1 coordinate 108,822, forward strand.
CGAAGGACATATCTGATCGCATCTTCGCGGTCAGCACCAGCTCGCTGCACAAATTTCGGATTCCCTCTTCCATCTCCTCATCGAGGTGATCGAGCCGACGTTCCGCACTAGAAGGGCGGCGCGGCGGTCTAGTTCCAGGTGGGATTACTCACAACGATCGGCCTTGCTGCAAAGAACGCGATTTTGATCATTGACTTTGCGCAGCAGCAGACGGGCAAGAGGCTGCTGGAAGCGACGGTGGAAACCTCGCAGCGACGTCTGCGACCTATCCTGCTGACCTCTTCGCCTTTATACTCGGCGTACTGCCGCTCGCGATCGCTACCGGCGCAGGTTCGGCCGTAGACTCCACACTACGAAATGCTTTTTTATCGCTGGTCGCTCTTACTAAGAACCCTTTCCACCCCGGGCTGAAAACCGACGCCTGCTAGCAGCGCCAATATTGCGGCGAATATTCTGGTTTTTCGCGCGTGCCCGCTACCAGGCTGGCATTTTGGCTTAACGGCTGAATGCATTTGTTTCGGTCAAGTCCTCAGAGAGCGCCCATAGACGAGCCGCCTCGTCCGGATCGACAGCATAAGCGCGCACGCTGGTTTCCGCGCCATCGTCGGAGAGGACGGCGACGTCACAGTCTGCGCAATAGAGGCCCCCAAGTCCTTCAAGTTGCGGCGACGTGGCTGCCCAGACCTGCGTTGCGGCTCCCTGTTCCGGCGTCTTGAAGGTGTGGTCAGCGAGATTGCCATCGGCGTCGATCCAGCCTGCGGCGATCATGTCTCGCTTCTCCAGATGGCGCTGCAACGGCGTCAGAATCTTGCCGGGGTGCAAAGAAAAGGCGCGGACTCCTGCGTCCTTGCCAAACCGATCAAGCTGAAACGCAAAGAGCGCGTTAGCCGTCTTTGCTTGGCCATAGGCCTGCCAGCGGTCGTAACCATTGAGAAACTGGATGTCGTCCCATCGATAGGAGTAATGCCATGAGCGGCCGACGAGACTGCGACTACGCGCGCTCCAATCGCGATTGCAGGCCACAGGCGGTTGACGAGCGCGAAATGACCGACATGGTTCGTGGCAAATTGCGACTCCCAACCCGGTCCCACCCGCGTTTCCGGGCAGGCCATGACGCCGGCATTGTTTATAATGATATTGGCTTTCCGGCCCGATGCAAGGAAGCGCTCGGCAAATTGCCTGACACTTTCGAGGTCGGAAAGGTCGAGCCTGTCGACCTCGGCGTTATCAATACCCGAAAGCGCCTTGGCGGCCGTCTCGGGCTGTCGGGAGCCGATCAGGACATAGGCACCTGCCCTCGACAGCGCCTTTGTCGTTTCTAGCCCGAGACCGGAATGTCCGCCCGTGATGATTGCCAGTTTGCCCGTCAAATCAATGCCTGAAAGTACGTCATCGGCTGTCGAGCGAGCGTTGAAGCCGGACCCGATCAGGTGTTGCGCATTTTCCATCGAATTCTCCTTTGTGGCGCGACGGTAGAGTATGCGGTAGCGTGCCTACGATCTATGCGTTAGAATCCGCGATAATTTCGCAATCGTCCGGATTTTACATGTCTTCCTTTTCCACGGATCCGCTCTCCGACGTGCTGGCGTTGCTTAAACCGCGCAGCTATGTTTCGGTGGGGCTTGATGCCGGGCTTGACTGGGCAATTGATTTCCCCCCGCCGGAAGGCATCAAGTTCAACGCCGTTCTGTCGGGCACGTGCTGGCTGGAACTAAACGGTGCCGAGCCAATCCTGCTCGAGAAAGGTGATTGCTTCCTGCTGACGCAGGGCCGGCCGTTCCGCATGATGAGCGATCGCAGCCTGCCGACGATCCCGGCGAACGACATTTATGCGCACGCGAAAGATGGCGTTGCCATCTGCAACGGCGGAGGCGAGTTCTTCCTCGTCGGCAGCCGCTTCGCTTTTTCCGGAGCTGGTTCGGATCTGCTCGTCAGCATATTGCCGCCCGTCGTCCATATCCGCGAAAAATCGGATCAGGCTTCGATCCTGCGTTTTGCCATTGACCAAATGGCGCGCGAGCTGCGCGAACAGCATCCGGGAGGCTTTCTGATGGCCGAGCATCTGGCGCATATCATGCTGATGCAGATCCTGCGGCTCTATCTCACAGCTCCAAATACGCAAGCCACCGGCTGGCTTTTTGCGCTCGCCGACCGGCAGATCGGTAAAGCGATCGTCGCCATGCATGCCGAGCCGGCGCGGCGCTGGACGCTGCAACAGCTTGCTGGCATCACCGGCATGTCACGCTCCTCCTTCGCCGAGCGCTTCAAGAAAAAGGTCGGAGCAGCTCCGATGGATTACCTGACGCGGTGGCGCATGATGCTGGCCTGTGATCGGCTCGCGAATGAATCCGGGCCGATCAGCACGATCGCGCTTTCGCTTGGCTACGAGTCGGAAGCCGCCTTCAGCACCGCCTTCAGGCGCGTAATGGCGCGTTCGCCACGGCAGTATGCCCGGGTGCAGCACAGTCGGCGAAATAGATAACATTTCCCGCAGGGTTGAGGCGGGAATGCGCTATGACGACGTGAAGCGGTAGCATCTGTGATTGCGAAGCCCGCCGTCACGCGCAAGCAACCCGCCGCGATGCAAATCGCCTGTGGTGCGATAAAGAGGCTGCAACGCGATTGATGCCCGCGTCGATCTGTAACGCTGTTCCCTTGAACCAGTTCGAACCACCGACCCTTGATTCTGAGCATCGAGAGCAAGCTCGTTGGCAAAGTGTCTTGCCATTCCTGCGCGCCATGGAGCCCGCGAAGAATACGAACCGTTGTTTCGGTAATTGCATATGCCGCGACATATGGCGTCCCGTTAATCACGAGTTCGCGGGTGCCTGCAAATCTTCCGAGACGACCGCTCGCGGGAAAATCTACAACCGACGGACGGCAGCAACGATCCGTTCGTCGACCAGAATGGCGGCTGACCTGATTTTTGCTTCAATGTGTGTGAAGATGATGTCGCGATCGATAGCGCGAAGGAAAGACGAGGGAAGCTTCAGGAGACGGCCGGCCGCGTCTACGATGTGAGGGAAGTCCATTAGATCCCGGGCAAGTGTTCGAGAACGTACCAAGCGTTTCGACATGTCTTAATTAATATCATTCTAATTTAGCAAATACATAAATCATCCACTTGGCAGCAGGAGGACTGATTAAGCATGCAGCGCATTAAATCTCTGGAGAACGTCGAAACAAAACCGGTGTGGTCGGTAAAGGATTTCGCCAAGCGCCACCATCTCGCTGACATCGAGAAAGCCCGCCTGCTGCAGCTATTCGGCCCCTTTGCTACAGCATCCGAACTCCTTTATAACGCTCAGCGAAAGCCTCGGTGGCGTTAGTGCTACGCCCGGCTCATCGCTGGCCGAGCGTCCGTCGCAGTCAGTTCGTGCGCACGGAAAAGTGTGGGCTGCCAACCCGCTTCAGCTTTTCAGGATTCGAACTGCAAGAAACTTCCCTCAAGCTTCAGGGCAAACTTCGCCAACTTCATGTCTTGTTGGACGGTGTCGTTGGCTGCTCGAGGAAGACGACGTCCAGCTTTAACTGCATGCCTCCTATGGAGTCGTAAGCCTCTTCGAGATAGGCTAGATCTTTGATCCCGGGCTTTGATGGCGCATCCTTGTCTTCACAAAGGATGCATTCTGGACCAGGTTCTTCGCGGGAGAGCCACGACGACATAAGGCAGTCCGTTGAGCGATACAATATCTTCACGAGTGCCTGAGGACGCTTTTATCTCCGCGCAGCTTTCGGCGCCATTTCCAATGTGAAACACGCATGATTTCCGCGGTTCGCGTCAGCGAGCGCGCAGTGCTCAGGCGCTGGGTCCCCGCGGCAGACACCCATACCATATTTCTGAAGTGAACATAGGCGATTGCCGGGGTTCTAAGACCTGGCCCAAGACCTGCCCTCCGTACTCTGTCGACTTCAATGAAGGGTAATCGCTCGCTTCGGCACAGCGACCTCATCCGCAACGAGGTCATCGAGCGCGACGGCCACCTCGTCGAGAGACCAGCCGACACTGAGAGCATGATCAATCATCAGGTGAAATTCACTTTCGAGATACTCCTTGCAGTCGTGAAGACGATCGGACGAGACAACAATTTGGCGCGAATTTACAATTCTTGGCATGACCTTGCCCTCTTCTTCCCAGATAACGGGCATTACACGCCATTGTTCCTACAATGATCTAGATGTAATCGAACTTTGAAAGCGTTGCGCCGTTATCCGGTGATGAAGTCCACAATGTCCCGTGACGAAACTTTGGAAGCATTGAGGCCACACAGTAACGACGGTGACGTCTTCACGCCGCAAAATCGAATTGTTCTGTCAGTCTCTTCAAAGCTTGCCGCCCGCTCGGTTTCAACTTGCCCGTTTGGCGTTTCGGCCGGCGGGTGTGTTTCCTGCCAACGGTTCGTTGCTATTTTGAGGAGATTTACCGATGAAGATCGCTCAGATTGCGCCGCTCACAGAAAGTGTTCCGCCCAAGCGTTATGGCGGAACTGAACGCATTGTTTCTTTTCTCTGTGACGAACTCGTCGCCAAGAACCACGAAGTGACCCTCTTTGCCAGCGGTGATTCCGTCACCAGCGCCAAACTGATACCGTGTTCGGATGCTGCCCTGAGGCTCAATCCCGCGGTCAAGGATCAACTGCCGCATCACATAGTAATGCTGGAGCAGGTTCGCCGCCGGGCCGGTGAGTTCGACGTCCTGCATTTCCACACCGACCTGCTGCACTTCCCGCTGATTCACGAGTTCACCGACCGAGCGATCACTACCCTGCACGGGCGCCTGGATTTGCCCGACCTGCGTTCTTTCTACCAAGTTTTCGCAGACGTTCCGCTGGTGTCAGTCTCCAACGATCAGCGCAGACCGATGCCACCGGTTAATTGGTCGGGAACGGTCTATCACGGTTTACCGCCCAACCTGCTGCCGTTTACCGACAAACCGAACGGCAATTACCTCGCCTTTCTCGGCCGCATTGCGCCCGAGAAACGTCCAGACCGCGCAATCGAGATCGCCAAGCGAGCCGGAATGCCCTTGAAGATCGCGGCGAAAATCGACGCGGCGGACAAAACCTATTGGGAGACGGTGATCGAACCGATGATAAAAGGTCATCAGAATGTCGAATTCATCGGCGAGATCAACGATGACCAGAAGGCGGATTTTCTCGGTAACGCCGGTGCACTGCTGTTTCCGATAGACTGGCCGGAACCCTTCGGGCTGGTCATGATCGAGGCGATGGCATGCGGCACGCCCGTTATCGCCTTCCGCCGGGGTTCGGTGCCCGAGGTAATCGACAATGATGTTTCCGGCATTCTGGTGGATAACGTCGCCGAAGCCGCGGCGAATGTCGAATGGGCGCTAAAGCTTGACCGCCGCGGAGTGCGCGGAGCTTTCGAGAAGCGCTTCACTGCTGAACGAATGGCAACGGATTATCTGGACAAATATCGGCTGTTGCCTGGTGTTCGCTCAAACATGCCGCGACTGCGCCATTCCGACAGCTATGCCGTCGGTACGGAGCTCATCGCTTGATCAGAGGACGGGAAAATGCCGATCGATTCCTCCGACAGTCTCCCGGCGCCGGCGGCCTCGGGTACGCCGATCGCCCAGTTCATGATACCGGCAACCGCTTCCCTTCAGGAGCGGCAGCCACTAATCCTGAAACACGGCGATACATTCGGTGTTTTCGATCACAATGGTGACGTCCTTTCCGGACCGGACAGCCCGGAGGGAATTTTCCATCGCGACACGCGCTATCTCTCCCACCTCACCTTGGCGATAAATTGCCAGAGGCCGATGCTGTTGTCTTCGACATTGCGCGACGACAATGCCTCGCTCACCTGCGACCTGACCAATCCTGATCTTTTCGACAGAGCCGGAAAGCTCATTATTGGCCACGATCAGGTGCATCTGAGACGCACCCGCTTCCTGTGGAACTCGCGTTGTCACGAGCGGCTGACAGTACGCAACTATGACGAAGCTCCGCAGCACGTCCGCATCGAGATTGCATTTGCAGCAGACTTCGCCGACCTCTTCGAGGTACGCGGAACGACGAGAGCCAAGCGGGGTCACCATCTGACGCCAATCGTCAATGGTGAGGCAATCCTTCTTTCCTATGAAGGTCTCGACCATCGCAGGCGGTCGACGAGACTGTCTTTCGATCCTCCGCCGGACGAATCAGGCAATGGGCTCGTCCGATATGACCTGCGACTTGCGCCGCACGAAACCCGCTCATTGTTCATCGAGATTGCATGCGATCCGGGAGAAGATGAAAAATCGGGTCACTGGTCCTTCTTTTTCGCTTTGCGTGACGCCCGGCGTGCCCTTCGCAACTTATCGTCGAAAACCGCTTCGATAATTACCTCGAACGAGATCTTCAACGAGGCAGCACGGCGATGCGCGGCGGATCTGCACATGCTGGTGACCGAGACGCCGGAGGGGCCTTATCCCTATGCAGGCATTCCGTGGTTCAGCACCGTCTTCGGCCGGGACGCACTCATCACCGCCATTCAGACGCTTTGGCTCGAACCGGAGATTGCCGGTGGCGTTCTGGGTTATCTGGCGGCAAACCAAGCGAAGGAACTAGATCCGGCCTGCGACGCGGAGCCTGGGAAAATTCTGCACGAGGTCCGCTGTGGAGAAATGGCCGAGCTGGGCGAGGTTCCGTTTCGTCGCTACTACGGCAGCATCGATTCCACGCCACTGTTCGTCATGCTGGCGGGCGAGTATCTCAAACGGACCGGCGACCTTGTAACCATCAAACGTCTTCTGCCCCAAATCGAGGCGGCATTGTCATGGATTGAGGATTACGGCGACCGTGACGGCGACGGCTTCGTCGAGTATGGCCGACTGACTGAAGAAGGCCTGATCAATCAGGCCTGGAAAGACAGTCATGATTCTGTTTTCCATGCCGACGGGCGTCTAGCCAAGGGGCCGATCGCAATTGCCGAAGTCCAGGCCTATGTTTACGGGGCCTGGAAGGCTGCAGCAGAAATATTCGAGCGCTGCGGTAAACCGGGCCGTGCAGCGGCTCTCCTTGCGAGCGCCGACCGATTACGTCTTGCCTTCGACGAGCACTTTTTCGATGAGGAGCTTGGCACCTATGTCCTGGCACTCGACGGAGATAAGCGACCTTGCAGAGTTCGATCGTCAAATGCGGGCCACGCGCTATTTACGGGCATCGCCTATCAGGAACGGGCCGAACAGGTTGCGCATACGCTGATGAGTGCGTCATCATTCTGCGGTTGGGGCATTCGCACCGTCGCCTCAACCGAGGCACGCTATAACCCAATGAGCTACCACAACGGCTCGATCTGGCCGCACGACAATGCCTTGATCGCCAAGGGTCTCGCCGCCTATGGCTATCGAACCGCAGCGGCGAGGATATTCGATGGTCTCTTTGCCGCGTCTACCTATATCGATCTGCGGCGGCTTCCTGAACTTTTCTGCGGGCTGTCGCGTCACCGAGCGCAAGGTCCAACTTTTTATCCAGTGGCCTGCTCCCCTCAAGCCTGGGCGGCGGCAGCACCGCTGTTGCTCCTACAATCATGCCTCGGCCTCGATTTCGATCCGAGAACGTTGCAGATCAGCTTTCATGAGCCGCAGCTTCCCACATTTCTTAACGAAGTCGTGTTGCGGCGCCTGCGGATCGGCGCCGGCTCTGTGGATATCGCGTTGCGCCGCTCCGGCCGTCAGGTCGTGGTCGATGTCATTGACCGTCAAGGCGATATCCGGATCGTCACGACCGTGTAACATCACGACCTGGGCTCTGCTCTTAACATTGATAGCACACGCCGGATCGAGACCTGCCGGTCCGCCCTGATCGTGGCGGTTCAACTTGCTCCGCCGTTCCCGTATCTGGGGATCGTTTGCTCTCTGGCGTCCGCGTCTCGTCTTTAGGTGCGGAGCGCTGGCGATTGCCGTCATCAGCGTCGGATTCGCAAGGCTCGCGGATCTGGGCAAAGCAGGCATTCGACTCCGTCGTGTCTTGGGGTCACTGGATGTTCTTGTTGCAGCGGGATCGGCCAGACTGCGCTGTCGCCAGGGGCATGCCGAAGTCTATCTCGTCTCCGTCCGAACCGAGGTCAATGCCAAGTACGCTCGCTGAAGACCAGTCGGCCGGCCGTGTCGCTCAAGGGCAAGAGCTGGTCTTCGCCCAGCCGACTTTTACAGCCGAGATCGAGTTTCGCGGAGGGACAGACGACGGCAGCTTGCGGCCGAATTCGACGTTTGGCCGGGATTGGACGCTTGGATTCAACAGCAGCAGATACCGAGGCTGTTCAGTTTCTCGTGCGCACATTGATCTCAGAGATCCAGAACGCTTCGGACGCGGACGGCGAGATCTTTGATCGAAAAAGGTTTCTGCAGGAGGTGGACCCCTTTGTCGAGGCGGCCGTGATGCACGATGGCGTTGCGCGAGTAGCCAGTGGTGAACAGCGCCTTGACAGCGGGCTGCAGCTCCCTCGCTTTTGCGACCAGGTCGGCGCCGCTCATGCCCCCGGGTAACACAACATCGGTAAAAATAAGATCCACCGGCAGGTTAAACTTCAGGACCTGCAGAGCTGTCGGGCCGTCCTTTGCTTCCAGCACGCGATAACCGAGCTCCGTCAACGACTCCACGGAATAGGCAAGCACATCGGGGTCATCCTCGACCACCAGGACGATCTCCCCTGAACCTGCTTCGGGCAGTGGCATGGGGTCGACGGTTGCCTCATCAACTTGGCCCGACAGGAGCCTCGGCAGGTAAATCTTAACCGTCGTTCCCTGTCCTACCTCGGAATAGATTTTCACATGCCCCTTCGACTGCTTGGCGAAACCGTAGACCTGGCTAAGCCCGAGCCCGGTCCCTTTGCCCTGGTCCTTGGTCGTGAAAAACGGCTCGAAAGCACGAGCGACCGTTTCTGCGTCCATCCCCGCTCCGGTGTCGGAAACCGATATTGCAACATATTGCCCCGGCACCACTTCGGCGTGATTTACTGAATAGGCCTCATCCAGGTGAGCGTTGAAGGTTTCGATCGTGAGCTTCCCGCCACTCGACATCGCGTCCCGTGCATTGATGGCCAGATTGAGGAGCGCACTCTCCAGCGCATTCGGATCTGCTTCCGTCTTCCAGAGGCCGCCGGCAAGAACGATCTCGATCTCGTAAATTTCTCCCAGCGTTCGATGCAAAAGATCGGACATCCCCCGAATGAGACCATTGGCGTCGACGGGCTTCGGATCGAGCGGCTGACGCCTGGCGAAGGCGAGGAGCCGTTGTGTCAACACCGCCGCTCTTTCGGCGCCGCTCATCGCCTGCGAAGCAGCGCGGCGAAGCCGGCCTGCATCAGCTGGCAGCGTCCGCAAAAGCGTGTCGAGATTTCCAACGATGATCTGCAGCAGGTTGTTGAAGTCATGTGCGACGCCGCCGGTCAGCTGACCGACCGCCTCCATCTTTTGGGCTTGCCGCAGAGCCTCGGCATTGCGGGTCAACTCATCCGTCTTCTGGGCGACAAGATCTTCCAGGTGAGCATTCAATTCCTTGAGAGCCTCTTCCGCGCGTCGTCGCTCCTCCAGTTCACGTTGCGCGGCCTCAAACAGGCGAGAGTTGTCGATGGCAACAGCGGCCTCACCCGCAAGGCCAAGGAGTCCCCGCTCCGACTCCTCGCTGAACATGCCGGTATCGGCATGGCCGAAGAACAAGCCGCCGATCACCTCTCCTGTGCGGGAAATGACAGGCACCGCGAGATAGCTCCTGACGGGAAGATGCCCTTCCGGCATCCCGGCATAAGGAGCGTTTTGTCCATAACGAGGATCCTTCGTGATATCATCCGACCGAACGATGCCTTCCCCGCTGAATGTTGCCGCAAACATGGCCGTGTTACGCGGCACGGGAAAACTTGAGGAAGCTTCTTGCGGCGCGCCTGCGAGCGAATAGAGCATGTAGCTATCGCCCGCATGATCGACGAGGTTGTAGAAAAACGCGCCGAACTGCGCCCTTGTCAGTTCGACACCTGCGTCAGTCACCGCCTGAACGAGCCGTTCAAGGTCATTTTCGCGCGCAAGGATAGCTCCTGCACGATTGAAGACCTCCAATGCGCGCGTGCGCTCGCGCAGCGCGGATTCCGTGCGCCGTTGCTTGGTGCGATCTCTGAGGATTTTTACGAAACCGGTCAGGCCTTGGCCATTGGCAAACAGCGGCGTGGTTTCGCCTACCGCCCAAATCTTGCTCCCGTCCTTGCGAAATCGCCACCCCTCGCCGCCGCCTCTGCCGTTTGCCTTTGCGTCGGCAAGCTCGGTGGCCAGCAAACCTGCGGCGTCCTTATCAGCCGGGAAAATCTCGAGCAGAGTCTTTCCCAGCATCTCATCTTCAGTCCAGCCAAGCAGATTGCTAGCCCCCTTGCTCCAGCTGACGACGATTCCGTGCGGGTCTAAGATGATGATGCCGGTATCAACTGCACTGTCGAGGATCTGCTGAAGTCGCTCGGCAGGCAGATACGTGGATGAGGTCATCTTCTACCATCGGCAGTGAAAAAGGGCGGTTTGGCTCAAAAGTATCACAAGCATCTTTATGGTCCAGCAGTGCTTTGATGGCGTCGGAATCTTGTCTGCTGGCAACGTTCCAGTTGCCGAGGTGGCTTTGCCAGGACATGAAATCAGAGCAGTGGAAAACTGGGTGCGGGTAGCCCGCATATTCTCTGTCGATGCCGCACGGCACGTAACTTGCCGTCTCCGCCGGGCTTTTGCCGAAATCGAATGGGACTTCGGCGCAGCAACAAGGTTTGCTCATCGGGTCGCAGAAAAAGTGGCTATTCGCTTGGACGTCGATGCCTTTCGACTTGGCAATCCACCTGATCCCTACAGTGGGTCGTGCGGAGGCAAGTTTTGGCCCGCTCCCGATCAAGCGATGCTCCGCGCGGCCCGACAGCTCTATGATCGGCGCAGATCATTCGGAGTCCCCTTGCGGCCGAAGTCTCTGACACATTGGATCGATCCTCAGAGAGCGAGCGGAAACTCAGCTTGGCTAATGCAAATCCCAACCTCGACGGCGCCTACTGCGGCGCCATCTTCTCCGGCCCCTCCGACAGCGTCAGTAATTGCGGCGAGGTTCCACAGTCACCTCTCCGAACATAACTCCTCGCGTCAGGGGCTTGGAGAGGAAATCATGTGGGAAGCCAAGAACAATGGCGCTTGCCTCGGCGGGACGGGTGCGTCCCCGCCAGCCTCGAGCTGCCGATGGTCGCACCGGAGGATCTAGGAAAGGTGGCCGCGCGGCTGTTGCAGGCGCCGATCGAGCAGGTCGGTACATATCCCGCAGAGGGGCCGCAACGCTATTCCCCAATGATGTCGCCGCAGCCTTCGCTGCCGCCCTCGCTCGGCCCGTTCGCGTCGACGTATTCCCGCGCGAAAGCTGGGAAGACGCATTTCGCAGTTTTGGCTTCTCCGACGCCGCGGCCCGCTCCTATGACGGCCCTCACCGCGGACGGTCCCGAGTATCCCGATAATCCTGTTCGCGGTTCGATTTCGCTCCAAACCTACATAAGAAAACTCGTTCAGGCCCATGCTGACGCCTCCTGATGGGAGGAAGGAATCCGATTTCGGTTCAAGTTTCAACCCGAGAGGCTGGGCAAACTTTACCGCATTGTCACAGAGATTGGGTAACCACGCGCATGAGAGACAAGGGCGGCTTGCCGACGGGAACGGCCGCTCAACATGCTGAAGACATCAGCAAAGCTCTTTGGAATCCGGCCGACCATCAAGATTGATCATAGGGCGCTCCGATTTGCGGTCGCTGACGCAAATCGCTTGCCAGGAACAACGCGCTTCCGATTGGCGTTATTGGTCGTGGCGATGACGCTTCCCCTTTGGTTGATGCTCGGACATTACGATGAACCTCGGACTTAGCAACAGACGTGTTCTCGTGACGGGCGGCAACTCTGGTCTCGGAGCCGCAATATCGAAGGCCTTCGCCGCCGAGGGTGCACGAGTTGCAATCAACTATCTGCTAAATCCAACAGAAGCCGAGAGGCTGGTTGAGGAATTCACCGCCGCCGGCGGCGAAGCCCTTGGTCTGATGGCCGACATCAGTGACCCCGAGGCTGTCGAGACGATGTTCGGTGCAATGGACAGCGCATGGGGCGGCATCGACATACTGGTCAACAACGCCGGCATCGACGGCGGATATGCGCTCGGCTGGGAAGCCGATCCAGATGCCTGGGGCAGGGTAGTCGACATCAACCTGAAGGGAACATATCTGTGTGCGCGCGAAGCACTCAAACGCATGGTGGTCCAGAGGTCAGGCGTTGTACTGAATACCACCAGCGTTCACGAGGTGATCGCCTGGAGCGGCTACAGCGCCTATGCCGCTAGCAAGGCGGCCGTATCGATGATGTCCAAGTCGCTGGCACAGGAGGCGGCGCCGCATGGCGTTCGCGTTCTATGCATCGCGCCGGGCGCTATCCGCACCCCGATCAACCAGGCGGTCTGGCAAGATGCGGAGGGCTACAGGGATTTGCTGACGAAGATTCCGCTGGGCCGTATTGGCGAGCCCGAGGACGTCGCAAACGTCGTCGTCATGCTGGCGTCAGATGCCGCCGGCTACATGACCGGGACGACGGTCTTCGTCGATGGAGGCATGACCGATTATCCCTCTTTTGCGCATGGTGGGTGATGATGGCGTTGCGGATCGAGGATTACGGACTGATCGGCAATATGCTGTCCGCAGCGCTCGTGGGCAAGAATGGATCGATCGATTGGCTGTGCCTGCCGCGGTTCGATTCACCCGCCTGCTTTGCGGCGCTGCTCGGAACTCCGGACAACGGCCGCTGGAAGATCGCACCGGTCGACAAGGTTGTCAGAACCAGGCGGCGCTACCTTCCCGACACTGCAATCCTGGAAACCCTGTTCGAGACGGCGACCGGCGTCGTTACGCTCGTCGATTTCATGCCGATCAATGAAGGCGATCGCCACGTGGATCTGATCCGCATCGTGACGGGCGTTTCAGGCACCGTCGAAATGGATATGGAGCTCGTGCTGAGGTTCGAAAACGGCCAAGCGGTGCCTTGGGTGCGGCGCAAGGATTATGGACTGAGCGCGATCGCCGGGCCCAACGCCGTCGAACTCCACACCGCCCTGGAGCTCAAAGGGCGCAACATGAAGACGTTCGCACGTTTCTCGGTGGCAGCCGGCGACAGCGTGCCGATGACGATGTCGTACCATCCCTCCAACGAGCAGCCGCATTTTGTCCGCGACCGTTCAGAGGAACTCGATCGAGCGACGACATGGTGGCGCGAATGGGTAAAGCACGGGAGCTTTGAAGATATGCCCGATGCCTGGCGCGCGCCGGTAGTTCGCTCGTTAATCACGCTCAAGATGCTGATTTACGCGCCGACAGGTGGGATCGTCGCGGCCCCCACGACCTCGCTTCCAGAAAAGATAGGGGGGCCGCGCAACTGGGACTATCGCTATTGCTGGCTGCGCGACTCGGCACTGACGCTCTATGCGCTTCTGAATTCGGGATATCGCCAGGAGGCGGACGATTGGCGGCAATGGTTGCTGCGCGCAGTGGCGGGCGCTCCGGACCAACTCCAGATCATGTACGGGATCGCGGGTGAGCGATGGCTGCCCGAGTTCGAGGTTCCGTGGCTGAAAGGCTATGAACGAAGCGTCCCGGTCAGGATCGGCAACGATGCCGCCGGCCAGATGCAGATCGACGTTTATGGCGAACTGATCGACACGCTCAACGCCGCGCGTCAGGCGGAGCTGCAGCCGCAGGAGGAGGCTTGGCGGCTGCAAAAGGTGCTGCTCGCTCACCTGGTGGCCGCTTGGCAGACGCCGGATCGCGGCATCTGGGAAGTGCGCGGGCCGGCGCGGGCGTTCACGCACTCTCGCATGATGGCCTGGGTGGCATTCGACCGAGCTGTCATCTGCACCGACCGGTACGGTCTTGAAGGCCCGGTGGCGAAGTGGCGTGAGGTGCGACAACAAATTCATGATGAAATCTGCACCAAAGGCTTCGACGAGAAGAAGAACAGCTTCGTCCAATACTACGGTGGCAACACCCTCGACGCGAGCCTGCTGCTGATGCCGCAGGTCGGTTTTCTGCCTGCCGACGACCCTCGCGTCGTTGGCACCATCGCGGCGGTAGAGCGGGAGCTCATGCATGGCGGACTGGTCATGCGCTATTCGACAAACGATACCGACGACGGGGTCGGTGGCGGAGAAGGAGCATTCCTGGCGTGCAGCTTCTGGCTGGCTGATGCGTATGTGCTTACGGGGCGGCGACAGGATGCGTACCAGTTGTTTGGCCACTTGCTGAGCCTTCGCAACGAACTAGGTTTGCTCGCGGAGGAGTTCGACACCATCGGCCGGCGCCTGCTCGGCAATTTCCCTCAAGCCTTCTCGCACATTGGCCTGATCAACACCGCGCATAATCTTGTTAGCGCGGGGGGACCGGCGAGGCAGCGTGCGGAAAAGACCGCCCCCTGCAAGCCGCACAAGGTCTCATCGGACGCGTTGTAGCGGCGCGGATACTCTCGGAGCCCCGTTGCGAGCTTAGCTTGAAAAGCGGCTTGTTGTGAATAGAAGAGGTTACCAGCGCCTGAACGGACGTGGATCACACGCTCGGATGAATTCCAAGCGTGCTCTGCCTCGGTCTTTCTATGCGCAGCACTGTCTCTAAACCTCCTGGGCTGCAGGCCTCCATTTTCAGTCCACTAGGTGTCCTAGCGTTCGTTTTCGGCCGAGTAGGGGATTTCAGCTTCCTTCAACGCCAATAAGAACAACTCCTGAGCGCTTTCGTCTGAAACAAGCCCGTCATCGACGCCTTCACAAGCTTCAAGAGCCGCGATGTAAGCCTTTCCGTCCGAGACTGGCCAACGGGCCGATAGGAGATCGAACGCCTGTTTTGCCGATCTTACGGTGATCGACTTTCGCAGATGTAGAATAACGACACTCTTCCACAAGACACGAGCTCCATCGCCGGCGTGGAACCCGCCCAACGGAGCGCCCGCTTCGCCCCAACTTGCGTCTACGACGAAGGTTCCCCAGGCTTGTTTTCAGCCATCCTGAGGTCCAGCGCCTGTCGCAACTGGTCTGCTGACAGGTCCGGGTCTGCACTTAGAAGATCAATGGCGGCAGCGTATGCGGCTTCCGCGCAATTCTCGCTAGCGTCGATGGAGTTCGCGCCACACCAGTCGGCTATTACCTTCGCGAGCATCTCTATCTGCCGCTCGGAGAGTTCCGGAAGATTTAAGAGGTTTAGAGACATCACTGCGGCCCGACCCAAGGCAGGAGCACGTCATCTCCCAATCGGCCTCGCCCTGCTAAAATCCGCCGACTAGAGTACCGTACGCTTTAATTGGCGCGATGGTATGGCCGTCCTCAAGGGGCCGAATTCTACGGAGTGGCATCGGTCACTACTTCCAAAGGACTTTATGATCGCCGCCGCGGGTGGCGCTATCGAGCATGTCTACTTCCCGGATTCCGGGCTTGGTCCGATCGTTGTGGTTTCACCGGAGGGCAACAAGGTGGAAGGCGGCATGTTACGGATCGCGCGGCTATGTGCCGGATCCCGCTGACATCAGCCCGGGAGTCCCACTTCGCAGCCAACACGAAAACTTCTACTTGTCTTCCCCTTCCGCCTGGATGCGATCCAGCACTGCTTCCGGCGCAATGTCTTTCTTTAGCTCTTCGACCTCATGGTCCGCCTCGGTCGGAACTTCAAGTTTCTTTGCAATGGCTTCGACCATCGCAATCAGGCGTGTCGTTTCATGTTCGTTTAATAAGCTGATCTGGAGGTCGAGGTCGGCGCGGACATTGTCCTGTGCAGCCATTCGGTTCTGGTTGATCAGGACAAACGTCGAGAGAAAGATCGCCTCGACCGACGCCTCCATCGCGAGGATAACCAGAGAGGGGTCCCAGAGTTGCACCTGTGGGATCCAACCCACATTTGCGATGATCCAGACGCCATAAAAAACGATGTGAATGTAGACGAACATCATTGAACCAGCAAACTTGCTGACCGCAGCAGCGGCACGCTCCTGAGCAGATGCTGCGTTCTGGCTCTGCCGGCGGCGCTGCATGATAGCTTCTATGTTGCGGGTTAAGGCGGGTGTTAGTCCTGCCGCGGCCGGTGTTGTTGGGCTTGTGAGGTCCGGATGGTCGTCATTCATTGCCTAATCCTGAGATGTGGAAACTGTTGGCAGCGACTTTTCCCGAAAAGGCGCCTCGTGCAGTCCGATTCGATTAACTCGGCCCCTAGAGCAAGGTTGCTGCGCACTGAGCAATACGTAGAGCAAGGCTCAGGCTCACCCGGTCCGCAAGCTTTTCCGGAAATGCGGGGGTGGGGCTCAGCGACGACATCCCTTAGCGCGCTAGAGGTCTAGCCTCATTCAAATCATTCCGGATCGCGGTGGCCGCTATGCCCGCCTGCCCCATCGCGGTCCCGATCTGATCCAAGCCAATGACCACATCTCCAGCTGCATACAGCCCAGGTAGGGTTGACCTTTGGTGACTGTCGACGATTACGCAGCCGTTCTCCGACAATTCTGCACCGGCAACGGCTGCCAGTTTCGACCGAGCGTCCGATCCAAGCGCCGGGTATATAGACGAAAACTCGCCGATACCGGAAGCTGTCGCGACTCTGATTGCATCGCGCCCGGGGTCGATGGATTTTACCGGACCTTTCTGGAGGCCGATCTGCAAGTCCCGCAGCCGATCGACCTCAATCTCCGAGAGCTCGTGTTCCTCTTGCGGTGTGATGATTGTCACGTGTGTCGTATAACTCCGCAGGAACAGCGCCTCCGCAAACGCTCTCGATCCGCAACCGATAACAGCCACACGCTTGTCGGTCACCTCGAACCCGTCACAGACAGGGCAGTAGCGGATAAGGCCGCCTGCAACAGCCTCGTCATGACGTTCGGCCAACATCGGTGGCTTGCGGTCGGTGACACCGGTGGCGAGAAGGACTGTTCGGGCCCGCATGCTGCCGCTGCTGGAGAGAACTCGAAAGCCGACCTGCTCCTTCCGAAGCTGGCTAACGCCCTCAGCCAGGATCTGAACTTTGTACCTTTGAAGCTGTGTGCGCATCCTGGCGAGAAGCTCCCTTCCGCTGATGCCCTCCGGGAACCCTGCGAGGTTATGGGAAATCGGAATGGTGGCGGCACGACTGCTATGGTCATCGAATACGGTTGTTGAGAGGTGGTAGCGCGCAAGATAAATGGCCGCAGTCAAGCCAGCAGGTCCACCTCCTATGATAATGCAGTCGCGCATCATGTCTCCAGACCGTCGCCGCTTAAGATGTCGTAAGGCGCCACTTACCGGGTAGCATTCTGATTTCCCTGGGCACGCCCAATAGCTGCTCGCGGGCGGTTAAGTCGGTTCCTCAACGGTTTCCCTCGATAAAGCTGGCGCCGATGCCGGAGCAGGCCATCTTGCTTCAAGATCGATGCCATCCCCGGAACTCAACGCATGGAGCTTCAGTCATAAATAGGCAAGGCTTGGTCCGCAGCCGCTTAGGCGATGTTGGAATAACTGACATCGCCCGCATCGACGAGGCAGACCGCTCCGCGGAATCGGAGGGCGTCCGGCGTCCTTTGCCCGTCACGCGGATATCAAGATGGCGATCATCGTTAGTGCGGAGCCAACGCCGGCCCCAGCGAGGCCCGTTGTCATATAGCCGGCAATTCCCCCGGCCTTGCCGTGCCTGATCTCCTCAGCGGTCCCGAGAACGGCCGCCAGGCCGGCAGCAATCCAGCATGTAAGCGTCAACGTCCCCAAAAGTATCGCCCAGTGCGGTGCGTCGATTGAAAGCACGGTCATGCGAATACCCTTGCGGCGAGCGCCGCCTCCATGAACGCCCTGCGGGCTCCCTCGGCACTTCCACGACGAGCGATGGCATCGACGCATCTGCGCTTGGCGACGCCGAACTCACGAGAATTGGTCGACGGCCAGCGATGGAGAAGCGCCGCAAGCGCCGCGTCCGGACCCTCAATGCGCTCACGCATGCCGTGGCCGATCCGGACGTATACCGGTGGCTTCCAAATGACATGGAAGTCGATGTTGATAACCTTTTCCATTGCAGACCTCATTGCCAGTTTTCCCCGACAACCGCCTTCAGCTGTCCGAGTTCCCAAGCCATAATGGTTGGTCCGTTATCGGACAGCGAGAACATAGGGAGAAGGACGCGATCGTTAATGATCTTACACGAGCGTCGATACTGAAGGATTCGTTGGAGTTTGCAATCTGAGCATATTTCGACGGCGCCCGCGATGACGCAAAGTTCGTGCAGCGGCGGTGGAGCTGGCTGACGCCGAGTAAGCGGGGCCGGTCTACATCTCCCGGTCGGACAGGCGGGCCGAGGCGTGCGGAGGGTGCAAAATCGAAAAAGGGAGTCAAACCCGCATAAACGGCTGGACTTAAGGTGCATCTCACCGCGATTGCATTGGTGAGCTTCAACAAATGCGCACCCTGACTATGCAACCGGGCGCGTGATCATCAGCCAGAGAATTCCCAGCACTGAAGCAAAGGCCGGAAAGCCAAAACAAAACCAGGTCCAGAACAGCCGATGGTATCGCGCCGGCAGCGGCTCACCATTTGCAGCTGCTTCTTTCGCAATCTTGCGCATCTCCATCTGCATCCAAACGACCGGCAGCCAAAAAGCACCCGTGATGAGATAAAGAACGATCGACCAAACGACCCAGCGCTCCCAAAGGGAATAACCGACATACCAGGCGAGCGCTATGCCGGTGACCGGCTGAGCGATCACGGCGGTTGTGGTGAAGACGAAATCCGCAAAGACCACGATCCGCGCGACCGCGGCCACAGTCTTTGCATTGCCGGTGCGATGCGCGACCAACATGAAAAAGGCGATGCCCGCGCCGGTGCCGAGGAGAACGGTGGCGCCGATGATATGCAGGAATTTCAGCACGAAATAGGTCATCGCTCCTCCAAGATTGCGAGAGCAACCAGGTGCAACACGAGGATCGGCCATATCTTTGTCAACGGGCCGAGCGGCTCATTCCATAACTCCGGCAATATCGCGGTGGCGGCCGCCGCATAGAAGAGTGACAGCAGGACAGCTGTGTAAAGGCCCCATCGCGCAGTGCGGCGTATGGCGATAGCGCATCCAATCGCGATGTCCGTAAGTGCCCCGGCAATAACAGTTGGTGCGGCCAAACTGACTGCCCCGCCCCCCATCATCAGTTCGACACCCTGCTCGAAACCCGATGTTAGCGAGATTATTCCCGTCGATATCCAGAAGAGGGGCAGCAGCACAAACGTGACCGGCTTCAGGAAGTAAAGCTTGGCAAACCAACGCTCCTGCACCGAAACAGGCCGACGCGCCAGAGCTTCGTCCAACGACGATGGCCGGATACCGGTGGCGGCTATCCATTCGCTGGGATCACCGACGGCGCCGCGGACGATCTCCCGTGCGGCCGTGCTTCGAACCGGCGGCCGCCAGCCCAGCAATCCCGCAATATCGCCCAACCGATAGAGAAGGCTGGCGAGCGGGCGGGGCAGCAGATAACGCTTGGCCGGACGCCAGCCAAGCCATCTGCGGTATTGCGCCACAATCTCTTCAAACTCGAGCGCCTGCGGGCCGACGATTTCGAACGAGATTTTCGACGGGGCTGTTTTGTCGAGCAGCCGAATGACGGTTTCGGCGACGTCTTCGAGCTGCACCACCTGAAGTTTCCCGGTCGACGGCATCACTGGCAGAAACGGCAGCGCCGCAAGTCCGCGAAACAATGCACTAGAGCCGAAGGCCGCATCACCAAGGATCACGGCGGGACGCAGTATTACCCAGTCGAGATCCGTCTCCATCAAAGCAATATCGCCGGAAAATTTCGTCCGCGAGAACGTCGATGGCTGCTGCCGATCCACTCCAATTGCCGAGAAATGGATAACTCGACGTACACCGGATTGCTCGCATGCACGAAACAGCGCTTCCGGTCCCTGCGCGTGGACGCCCGCCATGTTGTGGGTCACTCCGTCCTGCAGTGCCCCGGCGCAATTGACGACGGCGTCCATTCCCCCGAGATGATGCAGCCAGGCAGACGGCGCCACTGCTTTGGCCACATCGACTTCGACCCAACTGCCGGTGTCTTCAACCGGCCGTTTTCCAGGACGCACCACACAGATGATATCATGTCCGCATGCCACTAGCCGGGCGCAAACGGCACTGCCAACAAGTCCTGTTGCGCCGGTAACAAGGATTTTCATACGGACGACCTTCGCACTCAGAAGCCCCGAACCTGTGCGTGCCGGATTTCGTTCCAGCGCCCTTCCTCGTGCCAATGCCTGGATAACATTTGAAATGCGTCAAGCAAGCAATTCCGAGTGCTTGAGTTCCTAGATCGCGTCTGCTCAATGCCGGCGGCTTGACTGATGCACGAAAGACGGTCTCACAACGGCGCTTGCCTGGAATGACAAAGCCTGAGCAGTTGAACCTGTTCGAGCCGGCGACCCGTTAATTGTCGGCATCGAGAACCGAGCCTACCCGTGATTATTGTTGCCCGGCCCGCGCCCCGCATTCGATCTTTGGGATGAATTCAAGACGCTGTTGAGTTTTTGCCTGCATAACCAGCAAGCGTCTTTATATTTGCTAGCGTTAACAGCAAGCAGAAAGACCCTTGCGGCGTATTCAAGGACCCGGTCTCGGGAACCATTGATGGGCCCCTACAGAGAATCTGCTTGTGGCTGCCGGAGCCGACGTCATTGAGAGGAACGGTTCCCGCATTAAGTTTGAAAAAGACGGGATCATTGCGAGCTTCCATCGACCTCATCCGGACAAGGAAGCAAAGAGTTATCAGGTGCGCGATGCTCGCGAGTTCCTGATGCAGATTCGAATAACGCCATGAACACCATGACCTACAACGGGTCTCACGCTTGCATCGGATTCGACGCTGAGGACGATGTGTTTTTCGGCAAGATTGCAGGTATCTCCGATGTATTCGGCTTTCACGGTCTCAAGAAAGCCTTCCATGAGGCAGTCGATGACTACCTCGAGACCTGCAGGAAAATCGGCAAAGGGCCTCAGCGCCCCTCTTCTGGGAAGATGATGGTTCGTGTCGCTCCCGAAGTCCATCGGTTTTTTGCCCACGATCAGGATCGTGCTGAACCGCACGGCATCTTTTGCCGCCAGCATTCCCACCCGGGTTCGAATACTTTCTTGTCACGCGAGCCCGCGCTTCTATGCTTCATTGTGGACGAACGCCAAGTCGGCAGATCGCCTTGTCTGCTGCAGGACTTCAAAGAGCAGCGCAGCTTGACGTACGTTCCCCTCGCGCTCCGCCAGCCCCTGCCCGTCAGTGTGTCGGCGGCTGGCGACTACTAGTTTGTGGACTGCATACCGGGACGATCAGGGACGACGACTGGGACACCGCTCCGGTGGAGCAGCATTGTCCTGACGGGTTCTCCTGTCGCCGGCGCTGCAACTGATTGGGTCTATTTATGCTTCAGCAGCCACATCTTTCCGGCCATCGTGATGCCGTGCGGCGAGATGTCTGGGTCGGCGCCGGGATCGAGGGTCTTGAGAAGACCGCTGGTTCTCAATTCGCCTACTGTCGCCGTTGTCACGAACTTGATTTTGATCGGCCGCTCCTGAAAGCGATCGGCCTTGGCGAAGGTAATCGTCGCATCGAGATGCGTCCACTTCTTGCTCTGCTGAAGGTACAGGTCCCCATCCCTTGCAAGTTTCAGGCCCCTGATCTGGGGAGGCGTCAAAGCGACCATCAAAGCGGCCGTATTGGGACTTGTTCTGGCGGTCGTGCTCAACTTGGATCCTAAACATGCTATTCAAACGATCCGCATAAAGCGGTCAGATTTCGACAGGCCGGGGTTCTCGGCCTCCGGGAAGGAGATGAGCCTGCCGCTCTGTTCATCCCATAAAGCAAGCTGGACACATTCAAGGCTTTGCCAAAGGGTGATGCGGCCAATGGCCACCAACTCCGGGTGATTGCGCAGGACTTCCGGAAGCCGGTAATACGGAATGCGGCTTGAAAGATGGTGGATATGGTGGATGCCGATATTAGCGGTCAGCCATCTAAGCACGAGCGGAAGATCATAATGTGACGCGCCGTGAAGAGCGGCCTGCGGAAATTTCCATTCTCCGGTCTTCGACCAGTGCGTTTCCTCGAACTGATGTTGGACATAAAATAGCCAGACGCCGGCTGCCCCTGCCAGCAGAACGACGGGCAGATGAACCAGCAGGAAGGGGATAGGTCCAATCGCCCATACTACAAGGCCGCCTACGATCGCGATCGCTACATTCGTGGCCATCGTGGAAACCCAAGGCAGGGCTCCCGCCTGCATCATCCCGATCGGCAGGCGTTGCTTGAAGATAAAGAGCCAGGCGGGTCCAATGCCCAACATGACGATCGGATGCCTGTAAAGTCGGTAGGCGAGTCGCCCGATTCGAGAACGGGCGCGATATTCCTCGAGCGTCAAGGTCGTGATGTCGCCGATGCCACGTTTATCAAGATTGCCAGCAGATGCATGATGTTCCGCATGTGTTTGCCGCCAATAATCGTAAGGCGTTAGTGTCAAAACGCCGAGTGCCCTTCCTGTCCACGTATCGAGCTTTCGCCGGGCGAAGAATGAACCGTGCCCGCAATCGTGCTGGATCATGAATAACCGGAGCAAGAAGGCGGCGGCTGGCAGGATCAGTATGTAGCCGGGCCAAAAGTCTTGCAGCAAAGAGGCATACGCGCCGACCCATAGCAGCGCGAACGGGACAGCTGTCACAGACAACTCGAACGCGCTGCGCCAAAAGCGCGGTTGCCGGTACTTCGCGAGGATCCTCAGCCACGCACCGGCGGAGTCTTCAAACGGCTCGTGCAACTGGCCGGCTTGGCTTCTCATAGGTTTTCAGATTCCTTTTGGACGACGATGCAAATTTGCAGGAGCCACGATCGGATGTTCCGGCCTCAAGCGCGACGAGCCTTACGTGCGGCATAGCGCCGGTCGCGCTCGGCCTTGCGTGCCGCTTCATCGGTGACTCGGTTATTGGCTTCCAATTGGCGAGCCTCCGCCTCTGCTCTGTGATGAGCCTCGGCAACCTCGGCTAATGCGGCAGCTTCCCGAAGGAGGCGGTCATTTTCCACCGCCTTCATCGCATCGCGCTCGGCGCGACGCGCGGTCCTGGCCGAAGCAACTGCTTCGCGCGCCGCCAAGCGTTCTTGCATTACAGGGTCTGTCGGCTTTGGAGCCGACTCAAATTTTGCAATTAGCTGACGTCTGGCGCTTTCGGCGGACTTACGACGTTCTGAAAAGCTGTTGTCACTTTGGTGTTTCAATCGGTGTCCTTGCCCAACAGGATAGCGCATGCCGCTGCGCTTCAAGTCTCGGTACGAGCGGCGGGCGCTGTTCGGTCTTCTTGAATGAAAAAGGCCAGACATCTGCCTGGCCTTCAACTGCCCTTGCCAGCCACGCCAGTACGTCTGTGGTCGCAGCGGCTATAGGAGCTTTTTAGGCCGCTTGGAGCTGCCCCGCAGACATTTTGCCGGACTTACGGTCATGCTCCAATTGAAAGCCGAGCTTCTGACCTTCAGCGATTGAACTCATACCCGCGCGTTCAACGGCAGAGATGTGAACGAAGACGTCGGCACTCCCGTCGTCAGGCTGTATGAAGCCAAAGCCTTTGGTGGCGTTGAACCATTTTACTGTGCCAGTGGTCATGATAAACCCTTTCATCGGCATACATTTAATTGCCCGCCGAGCGGCGCGCGGCGGTGTTTCGACTTTTGAAGGGAGAGTTGATCAAGAGGCGCAGAGCGCAGCCAAGCAAATATCGGCAAACAAAGTATCGATGTCCGCAGGGATAGACTGGAGATCCTTCCCTGTCAACCTTTTGTTTTCAGCTTCTCGCAATTTCCACTTTTGCGGGCAATCACGTGATGCGTTTCAGGTCGGCGCGTCAGCGGATAAGCGTCGGCTTCATAGAGTTTGCGCATCTGCAAACCATCGAAGCGCGCCTCCTCGACTTCGAGCACGGATCCACGAAGGAGAGAAGCCGGCATGTCCTCGATCGCAAAGCGAAGAGCTTCGGCGACGGAATCGAACCTCTTGTAGCCGAGGCTGCCTCTTCTGTTGATTGTCTTGCACGGGTAAAGCCCCGCGCCGGCATTATAGTCGAAAACGGTCATAACCTAATCCTTGCGGCGTGAGCGATCGTCGAGGACGTCGATCTTTGCCCTCCCATCTTGCGGTATCAACGGAAAAAAGAAGTCAGTCCAACTGTTCCAGCGGTCCGTTTTTCGAGACGCTGCTGCATCTCGGCAAGCTTCATCGCTCGCCTCCGGGGAACTTGCCTGCTGAGGAAATCCTGCAGCTTTGCTGCATCCGATCCCTGTTCTGGCTTGGAGCGCTTGAACATGCTTTCGGCGGCATGGCGGGTGGTGTTGGTCATTATGGCATCCTCAGGGTGGCTGCTGGACGAATACATCCGGAACAAACCGCTCCAGCCAGTATGGCGGAGTTCGCAACGTTCGCAAAATCAGGGTTTGCCAAGCAACCGACGCAGCCGGGAGGATCAGGTAGCCGAAAGGCTGAAAACGTGCCCTGTATGTAACGTTTTAATCAGCCTCATTCAAGGCACCACATGAATAGCAAAAGCTTGCTTGCCAAAGGCGGAAATGAAGTCCAGGGTGCGATGTCGGCTGCAACTGGTCAGGGCGCTGCCGCCTGAGGGACAAGAGCGCGCCCTAGCCCCGACAAGAGGAGGACGCGACGACCTCCCGGTCCTCGCATGCCTGCTTCCTGCTCTACTTCCAGAAAATGCTCCTGAACGCCAACGGCGAAAGCAAGCACACACCAGGCAATCGGAAAGTCCACAGGAGCTTTCTCATGGTCCGCAACAGAGGACAGCTTCATGGCTCGTCACCTGTCGGTCGTGAGATGTGGGCCGGCGCGCCTATTTTTCCTGAGAAAGCTCCCGAGAAAAAGCGAAGGCTCTGGTAGCGTCGCACGGTATCTGTCCTTCCCTCTTTACTGCCCATCAGCGTTATATCTTTGAATTAGGACCAGGAGATCGCAGATGCAGGCCTTTGGAGACAACTTATGTGGCAATCATATCCCAGGGCGCTGGCCCTGATGATGACCATCCCCCTGCATTCAGCCTACAAAAGCGCGGTGCTAAGGACTTTGCCGCGGCGAAGGCGATACCGCCGGAATTACAGTTGTCTGCTTTGAAAGCGGGCTCGCTTTCAGCTTCTCAAAGCGAGCCTTCCGAGTTGCTACTATCAGACGTCTATCTGCGTCCACCACTAGGACGGGATTTGGCACCTGTTCCGCCTGCGGTCTTGGCGTCGGCAGCTTGCCCGAAGTTTGTTCCCCCCAAGTGCCCGCCACCGCTCGTGTTCGCAACCTGGCGTTCGGTTCTGCGCCGGATCTCAGCCGCGTTGGTTTTGCTCATTTTCAATTCCTTTTCGTCGCATGAGTGATCGCTGCCGGACGGCGCCCGGAAGACCGAAGTTCGATTTTGAGAGAAAAGGTTTGCTTGACGCCAATCGGCGCGAAACGAAGCTCGACTAGCAAACTCGATGTGGCAACGTGGGCCGCCATTGTGTTTAAACGAAGTTCTCGGCCAGCGGGCCGGCCAACAAAAAAGGCCGGGGCGAGACCGCGCCGACCTTCCTCACATCGCTGCCGTACCAGTGCCAGTACATCCGTGGTCAAAAGCAGAAAGCGATTGCGGCAATTGCGAACGACAGATGTTTTCCAGCGCTCATCAGCAATGCCGATGGCTGCCATATAGGCACTGGCTGCAGGAAACGCAACCGCAATTTTCGGTTTTGTTATAGATATCTTATAAAAATTGAAATTGCGTGTTTCACATTGCATCCGGAGCCGCGCTCAGGCATGGTCACTTCGTCAGCAGCCAATGTTACGGGCGCTGCTGCATCAGGGCTCAGAGCCCTCGCCCCAAATTGAAGGAGGACCGGAAATGTCTTCCGAACACGTGCATATCTTAAATTCCAGAGACCTCGCAATGCTGCGAGGCGTTTTGGATTCGGCTGGATACAATTCAACCAGAAGCGTCGCCCATCCTGAGCGATACAGCGCGGCAGCGAAATTGCTTATCCAACGTTTCCAATATGGGATGACCTCCGCCGACGACCTTTCCAGGGAGCTGGAAAGGTGTTTTGGCGAGCCAATTTCGTCGAAGTCTCCGCCAAGCTTTGAGCGGACACGCGCCTCCATTCAGGGAGGGCCTGTTCGGTAACCTCCGACAACCGTAGTTATCGGTCCTCCCAGTGTATGAGGCGATAGATGGAACAACGCGTCAAGGCGGTGGTTGGGGGCGTGGATTGCACGGGTGAGGAACGTTTCTCCCTCATGTCGTACTCCGGCAAACTGTGAGATCCACTATTTCTCAAATGAGGAATCGGAGACTGTGTGTCGACATCGGCGTGGCTGCTCTTAGTGGTTGAACGCAATCAGGTGCGGCATACTATTGCGTCCGCAGATGAAGCCCTTGACATGCTTTTTAAGAATTGGCCGGTGACGAGCGGTAGCGCTTTCTTCATGGCAATGGAGGCCTGTGCGGGCACGCTAGAGGGCATAGTAACCGAAGGGGAAGCCCAGTCCGCATTCCTTGCAGCAGCTTTTGACGCGCGAGTCGTGGTTCGGATCGCCTAGCTCTTTACTTAAAAGGACTCCCAATTTCCTCGTCTTCGGTCAGAACAACCTGGATGCGGCGTCCGAGGCAGGTCACGGAGGGCCGCAATAGTAAGCGCAAATCCCCCGCCTTTGCGTGGCTTGGACGGCGTCGAAAACAGAGATTGTTAAACCGGTGCGGAGGTATCTCGCCGCTTTCGCCAGGCCGGTCCGCAAGTATCAGAATCAATGCATCGCTTTCTGGCCCAATGGGCGCCGAACGCCTCGCGCGGCGTCGGTTGCTCAGCGGTAGCATAATGATCGATTTTTGGAGTGCTCATTCGCTACGCCAGGATTTTACCCTCTCCACCTCGCCGGAGGAGGAAGCTCGCGCAGTTGACGAACGCCGTTAAGCAAAGAAGCCGCGGCATAGCTTCACAAAGCGCTAAAGCACTGAGTTCGATGACAAGAGCATTGGTGTCAGGGACCTTCACTCGCGCCACGACAGATCTCGTTGCTTCAGAACTGGCGACCATCGCGAAGGGGTGATGGTGATAAGGCGCATCAAGGCGGCGATTCCCGCGCCCGCCTAACCCTTTTTGAGACGGCAGAAGCTGCATGCCGATCCTGAGGCTTTGGCATCATGGGAAAACGAAGGAGGCGCCACGCGAGCTGCGGACGCGCCTGCGGACAAGAAGAATTGATGACCCGCGAGGCAATTGAGCAAGGAATGCCGAATTGGCGATCAGGGCTCGCTGCTCGAAAGCCCATTCCATCTTAGTCTTTGGTGATGCTGAGATTCCGCCCAGTGGCTCATTGCAAAGAGCTGCAGCAATCACGCCATCGCAGGCGTGATTGCCCGCATGCCTGTCGGGCAGCATTGCTCCACCGAGCGATTTCCAGTGTACCGACTTCATTCGGCGGCCGGACGGCATGTGTGTGGTGGCTTCATTATTTAATCGACGTGAAAACGATATCGCCGCAGACCTGCCACCGTTCAACTTCTCCAAGACCTCCGCCGCCTGATAGAGCCGGATGTCGCTACCCCAGAATGGGCCCGGGTTATCGATGCAGCCTACGTTGATGCGCGGAAAATCGCGCTTAACCTTAAATCCTGCAGACCCCTTCTATGATGGTCCGTTTCCTGACGGATCAGGACGTACCCTGGGATAAGGTGTATAAGCATGGTAACTTCCTGCACAACAGGTGCCGCCAATGCGTACTCCGGCTATTCTGCTTCTGGAAGACGAAGCGCTGATTGCGATGGATGTCGAGAGAACGCTTGACGATGCTCAGGCAGGAACTTCGACTAGTCTTGCATCCTGCGCTGCCGCGCTCGCATGGCTGGCAAATTATACTCCCGATGCGGCGATCATTGACATTTTCCTGCGAGATGGCGAGTGCATTGAGGTTGCTGAGATACTCGTAGAGCGGGGTGTTCCATTTGTAGTCCACAGTGCCCGAAGAGGCGTGGAGAGGGAAAGTCATCAGGTTTTCCTAAACGGAACCTGGGTGCCTAAACCTTCAGACCCTGCTCGCTTGGTCAAGGCTGTGAATGACTGCCTCAGCTCGAAAAGCCGGCATCTACCTCCGATACTTTCCGATGGAACCGAAAAAGGACACCGGCGGGCGTGACATTTGCAACGGCCGAGATCATGATCTTTTTTCCAGCCAGGACGTCGCCTCACCATTCATCCGCGCGTCGAAACTAACCTTCGTAACGAAGGCTGATCGTTTTCGTCGCTTAGCCCGCGGCTATCCCTCCGCCCGTGTCGAAGCCACTCGGTGTCGGTAATACCGGGCGTCGAGAAGGTTAAACGCGACGCCGGTATCCTTCAGTTTTACGAAAGCTTAAACGAGATGCTGTTGATGAAAACTTTTGTGCGTTGTATCCGCCTTGAAATCTTCCTGGCATCAACCAGGCCTGCTTCTGTCTGCTTAGCGCGATGATATGGGGAGCCTCGATTCTGCTCGGTGTTCCACAATCGTCCACGCGTGGTGGGCTAACGGAGCGCCGAAAAGGAGCCGGTATTCTTCTTCAGGTCCGCCGTAGGCATCCGAAGCGAACTCTTCCATAGCGCGGCGGTTGCGCACCGTAATGCGTTTTCGCTCTGACTTAATAAAGCCCTTGCCCTCAAGAACGTGAAGAGCATCGGTGACGCTTGGACGTCTGACGGCAAGCATCAGCGCAATGTAGTCGTGGGTAATGACAATCTCGTGGCCGCCGAGGCGATCGTTGCACATCAGGAGCCAGCGGGCCAGCCGAACGTCAACCTTGTGAATTCCGTTCGACAGTGCCGTGTAGGAAACCTGCGTAGACAGGTTATGCGAGCAGCGGTTAAGCAAGCTCGCGAAGATAATGCAGTCGTGCCGTAGCTTGCCGAAGGATCCAATCTCGATGCGGTAGCCCTTTCCTGGAGACTGTACGACCACCTCATTCAGGCTTAAACCAAATCCGACAGCGGGAGGCGTGGGCGCAAATCCTTCGCGACCAAACATCCCCGCTTCCGCCTTTCGACCCTTGCGGGAAACGGTAACGATCGAGCCCAGGCCGCTTTCAAGGAAGTAGACGTGCTCGATTTTCTGACGCGCGGAAACGATAAGGAAGGCGAGGGGAAGCTCGATTGGCTCAAGGTGGGGGATGACTGCGGACAACTCGTCGGCAGGGAGGCGAGCGAGTAACTGATTTTCAAAACGGGGGAACTGGGGCACAGAGGCAGCTCTTAACTTGGGGCAAGAGCTGTGATCTCCCTGCCGTCCGCGCCCTAAAGATCAGCGAACGATAAGGAACTGTACCAGAACTACACCAGCCTGTCGACTGATCGATCTATAGTGCACAACGCGAGCGCATTGCTCTCGGTCTGCTTGCAGAACATGATGCACTGACGGCTCGCGAGCTTGCCGCACAGCTTGAGCTTCCTTCAATCGAGGCGCTGCAGCCGTGGATCAAGCGGTTGTCAGAATGGCAATTGGTGCAAAGCGCCGCGCGAACCCAAGCGACCCGCTATTTTGTCGACCCAGCTCTGTTGCGCCGACATAGTTGCTCGCTAATAGGTGAACTGGCAAAGAAAATGGCTGCCGGAAGAATCTTAGGACCAATGGTCCGATGGCATTGGTCGCGGCCCGAGCCGCGAACGGTCAACAGCATTGCTTGACGCGATCTGAAGCTACGAGCCTGTCGTGGCGATCGCACAAAGACTTACCTCCTTGAACGGAATCGAACCGCAGTTCAGCGGGCAAAATTCTACTTTGCATCACTCACTTCCGACACATAAGAACGTCAGGGTGTTTAAAACCGATGCTTTTGCATTTGATGACTTTATTGTCGACCGCCGGCGGCGATCGGGAGCGCTATGAGGCCCATAATTGGGCTCAAAAGCCGTCCGCAATAGTTCGCGAATGAAGACGTGCGAAATCGCGATATGGGTACTATGGCATGCCATACACCATCTAGGCAAAAGAAGATTGACCGTATATCGAAACTCTGATTTATGATTTACGGTAATACCCCGACCCTCCATCGAGACCGGTATTGAACGAGCCTTGGCGCGCGCACCCGTAGTCGCGCTGATCGGCGCGCGTCAGGTTGGCAAGACCACGCTCGCTCGCAAACTTGCGGATCGGGTACAAGGCACAATTTATCTGGACCTGGAACGCGTAGGTGACCGACGCAAACTGGACGATGCGGAAGCGTTCCTCCAAGCTCAAGTCGGGCATTTAACGGTGCTCGATGAGGTACAGCGATTGCCGGCGCTGTTTGCAGAGCTGCGGGGGATCGTTGACGATCGGCGCGCTCGCGGCGAGCGGTCAATGCAATTCCTGTTACTGGGATCGGCGTCGTTGGACTTGATCCAACAGGTATCCGAAACGCTGGCCGGACAAGGAAATACACTTAACAGCGCGCGGCTTGCCCAGGGTTTGGGAGTATCTGCGCCTATGATTGGCCGGTATATCGATCTCCTTGTTGATCTCATGCTGGTTCGCCGTCTCCAGCCATGGAGCGGCAATCTGGCCAAGCGTCTTGTGAAGTCGCCGAAGATCTATGTTCGCGACAGCGGGCTCGTTCATGCCCTCCCGGAAATCGGTACACTTCATCAATTGTTAGGTCACCCCGTAGTCGGACCAAGTTGGGAAGGTTTTGTACTAGAGACGCTTATCGTCGCAGTTGGTCCCGACGTGGCTCCTTTCTATTACAGGACAGCCGATGGTGCCGAGATCGACCTTGTCATTGAACAGGCTGGCAAGCCAAAGGTGGCGATCGAAGTCAAGCGCGCCAGCGCTCCGCAAGCTGAGCGCGGCTTCTTTGTGGCCTGCGACGATCTCGAAATAGAAAACAGGATCGTCGTTGGCGCAGGTGCTGAGGATTATTCGGCGAAAGGCGGGGTCAAGGTGCGCACACTCCTCTCGGCTGTCAGCGAAGTTCGCGAAATCCTAAGATCACCGTTTGCGGCGTAAGACAATTTATGGAACCGCAAAACGGTTCCTCGCCGAGCTCATCAATGATCTGGCTCAAGAGCCGTGAGACTACTGAAGCCTGTCGCGGGATGCCTGACGATTCCTTAATATCCCGCTCGAGGGTAAACGCTTGGAAATAGGTGATGACGGATGCCGCAGCGAAAGTCGCGACGAACTTCACGCCTATCATGGCAAGGCCCAGCGTCGTCATGGGCGCGCTGCCGGTTCCATGCACAATGCTCATCGTCAAGGAGACGGCAGCCACCGTGACGGCACAGGCAACAGCTTTTTTACCATCCGCCGAGCCTCTGCCAAACAGGAAATGGACCGCCAGTCCAGACACAGACACCAGCACGATCGAGATCAACGCCGGCTCGACACCGGCGCCACCCATGGAAATCCTCGGCGCGGACGTGAGGGCTACGGTCACGAGAACCGCCAGCGGACCGCCGTAGACAGGCGAGACCGCCAGCAGGGTTGAACGGAGATCGAGATAGTAGCCGCTGCCGACCTCGACGGACAGCATCATCGACAAGACTGCGCCAAGGCCCATCATCAAGCCGAAGCCCAGTTTCGATTGGACCTTGGAGAGGCGGTAGAGCTTGTAGTGCAGGTGCATCGGATATAACGAGCGAGACCGCGGCCACGTTTCCGATCAAGACTTGCCAGGGCACGAGAATTTCCTATTGTTTGCGACAACCCAGCGCTTTTCACGCACCAGCCAGCCAATTGCGGCAGCTCGCAGTTCAAAATTCCTGCCAGTCACCAACGGCGACTGCCGCGTTGCCATGGAAGGCTGCGCCCACTTTTGCAGCCATTGCCCGCGGCGCCGATGCGACCGGCCTGGAAGCGGCAGTTGCCACGGCGGGGCGCTGCTGGCGTGAGGCTGGGCCGCCGATATTGAACTGGCCCAGCAGCTGGAAAAGAGCGTCGGCTTCCTTGGCGAGGCTATGTGCGGCAGCCGTCGATTCCTCGACCATAGCGGCGTTCTGCTGCGTGCCCTGGTCCATGGTGTTTACCGCGGTGTTGATTTCCTTCAACCCCGTCGCCTGCTCCTTTGAACTCTCGACGATCGCAAGAACATTGCTGTTGACCTGCTGAACCTGGGCGACGATCTCTTCGAGAGCCTTGCCGGTTTCGCCGACTAGCGTCACTCCGCTCTTCACATGCTCGTTGGAGGCCCCGATCAGCTCCTTGATCTCCTTTGCCGCTTTGGCCGACCGCTGAGCAAGCTCGCGAACCTCTTGCGCGACCACCGCAAAACCCTTGCCGGCATCGCCCGCGCGCGCCGCCTCGACGCCAGCGTTCAGTGCCAGGAGATTGGTCTGGAAGGCGATTTCGTCGATGACGCCGATGATATTGCCGATCTCTGCGGACGATGTCTCGATCTTCCCCATCGCATCGACGGCGCTGCGGACCACCTCCCCGGAACGCTCGGCGTTCTCGCGCGTCCTTCGCACCAGTTGACCGGCCTCCTGGGCACGGTTGCTGGAATCGGAGACCGTCGTGGTGATCTCTTCGAGGGCGGCTGCGGTTTCCTCGACGGAGGCCGCCTGCTGTTCCGTACGCTTCGACAAATCGTCCGAAGCGGCGCGAACCTGCTGGGCTCCGGCAGCGATGCCCGTTGCGTTTTGCGCCACGACCTGCATCGCTGTGCGCAGCTTGCTGACCGCAGCGTTGAAATCGGTGCGGAGCTTTTCCAGTGTCGGAATGAATGGTGTTGCGACTTCCTGGGTCAAATCGCCGCCGGACAGCGCCATCAAGGACGATGCCAGCTGATCGACATTGTTGACGCGGGCGGTAACGTCGGTCGCGAATTTGACGACCTTGAACACCTTGCCGTTCATGTCGAGGATCGGATTGTAGGTGGCCTGGATATAGATCCTTTTGCCGCCCTTGCCGAGGCGCAGAAATTCATCAGCCACGAATTCACCAGCTGACAGGCGCTCCCAGAAGCGTCGATAATCGTCACTGTTGACGTAGGCGCTTTCGCAGAACATGGAATGGTGGCGGCCCTGGATCTCGGCAAGCTGATAGCCGAGCGCCGACAGGAAATTTTCGTTCGCCGTCAGAATCTCTCCTTTCGGCGTGAATTCGATAACCGCCTGGGCGCGCGACAGCGCGCTTATCTTGCCGGCATCTTCGGCGCTTTGCATTTTCTGCCTGGTGATATCGGTCGCGAATTTCACCACCTTATACGGCTTTCCGCCACTGAAGACGGGATTGTAGGAGGCTTCGATCCAGATTTCCCTGCCGCCCTTGCCGA
>NZ_MXPU01000019.1 GCF_002204185.1 Rhizobium esperanzae
CCGGGCTCGCCGGCGAGGGGCCGAAGCCGGAGCGCATCATGATCGACGCGACCCATCTCAAAGCCCACCGCACGGCGGCGAGCCTGCTTAAAAAGGGGATGTTCCCCGTCGTGTTGGGCGAACCAAGGGCGGGCTGAATTCAAAGCTCCACACCGTATGCGACGTAGACGGACGGCCGATTATCCTGCTTCTGTCAGAGGGTCAGATGAGCGACCATAAGGGCGCACGTCTCGTGCTCGACGCCTTGCCTCCCGCCGATCACCTGATTGCCGATCGCGGATATGACAGCACCTGGTTCTGCGAGGAACTCGAGGCTAGAGGCATCGAGCCGTGCATCCCATCATCGAAGAGCCGCAAGATACCCTTCGCCTACGATAAGGTCCTCTACCGCCAGCGCCACAAGGTCGAAAACCTGTTCGCCAAGCTCAAGGACTAGCGGCGCATCGCGACGCGCTACGACCGGTGTGCTCACACCTTTTTCTCGGCAATCTGCATCGCAGCCGCCGTTGTCTTTTGGCTTTGATCAATGAGTCCTGAGCCTAGACTTCGCGATACCATTTAATCACGTTGATATCGCGCCCAGGTCCCTGAATACGTTATCCAAATACTCGCGAACTTCAACAGAGCGATCTAGGCCGGATCTTATGTTTACATTCTCGTACGGCCTAAGAGCAGCACGTATTACATCTGGGCTTGTGCCGTCGATGCTTGAAGCGAGGTAGGCATATTCCGCAGCCCTTGCCGCGCCATTACACCAATCCCACGGCATCCATTTGTAATCACTTATCAGAAGATCGCAAAGCTTGTCCTTCGAGATCAAAAACTCTCCCAGCTCTCGGTCGAAGCGGTGAATGTCGGCTTGAGCCTTCTCAAGCACTAACTTCAAATTCCCGCCATGGTCACTCAACCGCAACGATGACCGCTCTCCCCATGAGTAGTATTGCCCCAATTGACACCGCTCATTAAATCGGCCTTCCACCCTACTGTTTCTCCCGCCGTAGAGTTTCAAGCACTTTTCTGCAAAACTAAACGCGGCAATGTTCCGCAGTCCAAAGTCACATGCGAAATTGTTGACGGGTCGCCCAAATAAATTCCACTCGACAAAACTCTCTGCCTCACCATCATTGCTATGGCAATATAAGAATTTTGATACTTTGATGAAGCCTATCTGTGCCATTTTTTCGTCTAGCGCAGATGTGATTTCTTTTAGAAACATTCAGGCGCTGCTCTCATATCACTTCACAATCTCGTCGAACGGTATCTTGCTCTCAGATAAGAGTGAACGAAGAACGGCGCTTCGGGCATCGACTGGAGCACAGCCATCACACATGGTTTTGTAAGCAACACTGTTAACTGGGCCGAATTTCGAAGCGCCACCAAATTGCATTACAGAGATATCTTTCAAAACCTGGCTGCGATCAAGCTTCACCGTATCAGACATTGATGTTTTCACCTCGAAACCGACAATGTTTCCGAAAGAGTCGCGCCCCAAGAAGTCGTAGTTTCTGGTTCCTAGAAAGTTGCCAGTTACCTTCACCTGGGCTTCACTCAAAATTGTATAGCCATCGTTGCGCGCTTCTTGGATTGCCGCCGCCACCCCCGCGTCATGCCGAAGATTGGGGCCATTGCCTTTCTTTGAGTTTCGTTCGCCCTTCTCATTGGCCTCGGCAGACCTCTTAACACCGGAAGCAGTGATGGATGCTGATGGGCTTGTGGAACCACCATTTCCCAAATAACTACCCCGGGGACTATCGTCTCCCGCTGTGGCTCTTCCGCCACCAGTTAAACTGCCTATAAAATCGCTTATCGCTTTGCTGAGTTGGCCCCATCCCATTGAGATATGCCCATTCGGATCGGACTTATTGACGGGATCATTCTCGGCATAAGCGTAGCGGTTTGTGCCGACCCCTTCCTTGGTCGGGTCCCAATCATCCGGCGAGATGAACCGCCCGAAGGCCGGGTCGTAGTACCGGGCATGAAGGTACATCAGCCCGGTTTCGGGATCGAAGCGTTCGCCGATATAGCTCTTCTTGGTCTGGAAGCTGGTGTTGGTGGCTTCGCCATAGGCGGCATAGCCGGTTTGCTCGACTTGGGTGCCGCTCTCGTCGGTCACCTGCCGCACCGAGGCGAGATGATCGCGGTGCAGGAAGAACTTCTCCTGTACCATGCTGCCAGCGGTGACGACGATCTTGGCGTCGGGATGCGGATAGAGCGTGTAGATGTCCGTGCCCGGCGTCGTCCGATCGATCTCGACATTGGCCTCGGGATAAAGAATGGTGCCGAAGGCCCAGCTCTTCTTCACCCGTGCGCCGTCCGGTCCGTAGGACAGCGTCACCGTGGCGCCGTTCTGGGTCACCGTCGACAGCCGGTTGGCGCCGTCCCAGGCAAGCGTGCGGGTTCCGTCCGAGATCATGTTGCCGTTGGCGTCGTAGCCGATCGCCTTGGCGCCGATCTGCGTTGCCGCATGCGGACGCACCGCCGTTGCCGTCGTCGGATAGACATAGGCGCCGATGCGCGTGCGGGAGAGAAGATTGTGATTGGTGTCGTAGCTGTAGGTCTCGTCGAGGCTGTTGTCGCCGCCGTTGTCGGCGCCGGTCAGACGGGAGAGATCGTCATAGGTGTAGGTCCAGTTGTCGTTTGCCGTCAGCCCGGTGATCGTCTTGATGCGGCCGAGTTTGTCGCGGCTGTACTGATTGTCCATCAGCACCGTCGTCCCCTTCGCCGTCGTCAACCGGTTCAGCCAGCGCCGGGTCGGCGAATAGCTGAAGGTCGTCGTCACGCCATTGGTGTAGGTGATCGACGTCGTCTGGCCGTCGGCCTCGTAGCTTGTGGAATCGATCAGCCCGGGAATGCTCGAAAGCAGGTCGGCATCATTATAGAGCCAGGGCGACGTCGTCTCACCGACGGCGACGGTCGTCGGTGAATAGCTCATCGCCGTGGTCTTGCCGCTCGGTCCGTGCTCGACCGTGGTCGTGCTCGTCACCCCGTCGATCGTCGCGCTGGTGATGCTCTTGTCGCCGGCGCCGTTGTAGAAGCGGCTATAGGTCACCGTCGCATTCGCATTCTCTGCCTTGGTCAACATGCCGACATTGTGCGACTGGCCAGTGCTGGCGGGCTCGTCATAGCTGTTCTGGGCGAGCAGCGTCGGCGCCGTCGCACCCGGCTCGGTTACTTCCTTGCGGAGCACCCGGCCCATCTGGTCGTAGGCTATCGTCGTCACCGCGCCGCGGGCATCCGTCTGGCGGATCAGCCGGCTGGCATCGTCATAGTCATAGGACCAGTTGCCGAGATCCGGATCGCTTGCGGTCAACCGGTTGCCAAGCAGATCGTAGCTGTAGCTCCATTGCGCCCCCTTGGGATCGCGAACCCCCAGCAGACGGCCGAGCGGATCATAGCTGCGGTTCTCCGTCACCCATGCCGTGCCGAGTTGCGACTGCAGGGCAATGACATTGCCATCGGCGTCAGCATAGCTGCGGTGCGGATGGTTTTCCTCGTCGGTCATCACCGTCATGGAAACCGGCAGCCTGGTGACGTCGGCAACGAGTGCCGACTGCGCCGCATATTGGTAGAGCTTCTGGCTGCTGTCCGGATTGACCGTCTTGATCACCCGGTCCTGCCAGTCATAGCTGTTGACCGTCCATTGCGGCGTCTCGCCTTTGAAACGCACAAGCGAGGTCTGCTTCACGTTTCCACGCGCATCATAGACGGTATCGGTGATCCGGGTCGGGCCAGTGGCCGAGGCGCCGGGCGTCTCCACCTCCCAGGGCCGGCCGAGCCCGTCATAATAGGTGCGGCTGAAGACCTCACCTGTCCCGTTGGTCCGCGGCGAATAAGTCACCATCGCCTGCGTCGTCGGGTTGCCCTCGTTCTCATAGCGGGTGTTGAGGTAATTGCCCGATCCGGCATTCACATAACCATAAGGCCGGCAGTAGGCGTCATAGGTGAAGGTCTCGACGATGCCGTTCCAGTCGGTCTTGGTGGCCGGCAGGCCGCAGACCAGATCATAGGTGGTCGAGCTGACGAAGCGGTTGTCACCCGTCAGGGTGCCATTGGCGAAGTAACGCGGCGCCCGCTCCGCCACCGGATAGAGATGGTAGGTGTCGTCGTAGTCCCATTCGCTGCGATTGCCGAGCGCATCGGTCTCGGCAATTCGGTTGCCATAGGCATCATAGGCATAGGTGGTCGGCGACACCCGTGGCGTGCTGCCGACGCTCATAGAGGCGAGCTTCTGCGTCAGGTTACCCTTGACCGGCGGCGTCGCAACCGCCGTCGCGTCGTCATAGAGATATTCCTCTTTGCTGCCGATCGGTGAGGCGGCATCGATACCAACACGAACCGTCTTCGAAGTCGGCAGCGAGACGATATAGGCGGAGGTGTTCGGCGCAAAGGTGAACGTCGTCGTCTTCTCGTCGCCGGCGGTGTTGACATTCTCGGTGCCGGCGGCATCGACCGTGCGGCCGCGATCTCTGACCTCGGTCACATTGCCGTAAGCATCGAAACTGCGCTCCGTCCGCAGGTACGCCGTCGTGCCCCCTTCTGTCAGCTTCGTCGTTGTCGCAATATTTCTAAACGAATACGGCTTCTTATCGATCTGGAACGAATAGTCCTCGGTAATTTGCAGGGAGTTTCCCTTAGCGTCACTTCTCAACACAACCCAAGGCCGCCCGTAACTTGCACGATCTCTGCGATAAGATGTTTTTATGGTAGGACGAGCTGCCTCTCCTGAAGCCGGTGGCAGGGTTTTGACCATAGCGCCAAAAGTATAAAACCTGCGCAGATCGAAGCTATAGAGAGCATCTGAGAAGGCGTAGTCGGTATTGCTTACGTTCCCCTTTCCGTCGTTGGCGCTGATCCTGCTGACAGTATGCATCAGTGGCATATCAGCACCAGGCAGCGCTGACGACGGCTTATAATCGACCGAAACCGTAGCCCCGGTTTCGAGAGTCATGCTGCGCAGAAGGTTTGGATTGCCGGTACCGGAGATGGAGAGCAACACACCGGTCCGCGAATTCAAGAAATCCGGCAAACCGTCGCCGTTGAAATCGCCGGAAATATTAGACCCTGAGATCGCCAACGGAGATTTAACCAACCGGGCACCGGATGGCTCGTACCAAACTCCCCAGGCATAGGTCGTTCTATAAGGATTTGCCTGGGTCGCGCCGTCAGCAACCAGGATGTCGGTCATGCCGTCATTATCGAAATCGCGTAGCAGCGGCGAACCTGAAAATGACGCGTTCTGTATAAACGCTTCGTAGTCGCGTCCTGTCCATAGCCAGATCGATAGACCACTGTATTTCCCATTCGAGAAAGACGTGTTCTGCACCAGATCCGTGGCCCCATCGCCGTTGACGTCGGCGAGAGCGCAAACTCTATTGCGGCAATCGATCGACGCATCCCGGATGTTGACCCAGCTGCTGCCGGTATAATTCAGGACCTTCGTAATCGAGGATGCGCCGCCGATGACGGCGCCCTGCCGACCATTCCCGAGCAGGTCGGCGGCCCCCACAATGTATCCACCGCTGCCCCCCAAGAACGAGGAAGTGAATTTGAAAAGTTGATCAACGCCATTCCCATCAGGATCGGCCACGAATGATTGGCTCTGAGAAAATGGGTCGGTAGACGGGCTAGAAATGGAAGGCAACGCCGCGCACATTGCGGTGTAGGAGGAAGAGGAGCACCTTCCATCGGATATGGACTGATCCCATGCCGTGCCGACCACGTCATTCAATGTCCGATAACCCGAACTGCTGGCGGTTATTGAGCTATAAGGGATGTCCTTAACACTCGGAAAATATCTTCCGGGGTACGCGAGAAGATGAACCGTACTGCCGTAATCTGCTCGAGTGATGCTTCTGGGATAGACTGCACGCCCATCCGTACCGAACGAATTTACAGTCATCGTCCAGGAATAAGTGTAGGAAAATCCCGAGCTGTCCTGCTCCTTAATCGCCCTTCTGGTTGCCCGATTTATTAACAGCTCATCCCTGGCGTCCAGATTCATGTCTGTCGTGGCAAATGTCTCGACGTTTGTGAATGTTTCATATTTGGAAGGATCACCATTGGTCGGAGGCGCGGTAAGATTTGGCGCATAATCGTAGCTATAGCTTAGATTGTGATAGGCCATCTTGCGGATTGGCTTATGCGTTGGCCCCGAAATAGTGCCATCAGAAGCGATGACGGCGTCGCTGCCGTAGCGTTCGACCTGGACCAACCGGGATCTGTTGGAGAATGGCGCTTGATTGTAGGAAAGCGCATAGGCCACCTTCAGCTGGCCATTGACCTCGACCGCAATCGTCTTGATCCGGTTTTTGGTATAGGAGAAACGATGGCCGTTAGCCATGATGATTTGGTCAGGCCGAGCTTCATAGCGGAACCGAATGACGGTATTGCCATATGAAATAGTACCGGGATAGCAGACAAACAGGTCGGGGCACGTGTAAGCATATGCAACCGTATTGCCATTCGTGTCGCTGACGGAAGTGAGCAACCAGCGAGAACTATTATAGAGATCAGACAGCGCCCCCGGAGCAGGGTTTGCACTTGTTATGGCAGTTAGTGACTTGAATGTCAGTCTGATGCCATCGGGATTGGTGACGATCCATTCGTTGGCGGAAGAAGAATCGCGAGCGATGCGGCGATTGCTTTCAACCTCGGTGGCATGGGTGCCGCCGGTCGAGCATGACGGGGAAACCGTGTTTGTCCCGCAAGGGACGAGTTCCTCGCCATTCAACAGGTAAATATCACTCGAATTGAATGCCGGCAGACCTTGGCCGATGCTGGCGCGCTCGATCACATCGAAGCCTTTGAGCCCCCAACCGTGACCCAGCCAGCCCTGGTAGAGCCCGCCGAGCTTCGTCTTGCGCGACGAGACATACTGAAGCGCGATTTCCGGCTGAATGCCATGAAAGGCCGGGGTTTCTATTCCTATTTCCTCGTTGAACGTGCCGGACCCGGAAACCTCCGGTATCGGCGTCGTCGAACGCGCCGATGTGCCGGCAGGCGGCGCATCCGGATCGACCGCCGCTGCAGCGGCAACCGCTGTAGCAGTCGATGTCGCAGCTTTTGCTTTTACGCTGGTGGTCGGCGCTTCGCTTTTGGTTGCATCCTCGGCGGTATCATCAGCCGGCGCCACGCCAGCCTTGCCGAGACCGGTTCGGTCGACCGCCTTGTCGGGCTTAGGAGCCACCGCTGTAGGATCGGCGCCGGCCTCAGACCTTGGGGGAACATTCTGGGTTTCACCGCCCAGTCCTGAACCTCCATTACCAAGGCCACCGCCGATGGTTTTATCGGCATCGGCAGCAACCGCAGTCCCGATGACAGATTGGTTTATACTCGGCGCAAAGAACAAAGAAAAAGAAACCGCTGCAGCAAAAGCTGCAACGGCAGACGGAAATTTACGCATGAAGCCCCCAGATGAATCACAACGTACTGAAATTTCCGCATTCTAAAGTCGCAATCACTTTCAAATGCAAGTAGTGCTCACGTCGAAATGCAAAATAAATGCAACTAACGACAATTGCAGAAGCATCCGAGATCAGTAATCGTCCAACGTTCGGCACTCACTTCTGCAACGCTCCGAAAGCCTGTGGATAGCGTGCCGCAACGCGCTCGAATCCTGCAACGCTTGGTAGTTCTCATTACTGTGTTAAGTACAAAACCAGTGATTCGGTCCTCATAAATTCGTGGAACCATGATAGTCGATAGCTTGATTTCCGGGACAGGTGTACACTGAAGTTTGGCGCGTCTTATTCCTGCGACCCAGAAGCAAGCACTACCCCATCGTCGAGGTAGGACGACCGGGGAGTTTTTGTTATCTGGCCTGATGGCTAGCGAGCGGAAGCAGTCTCTCTTGGAGAGATTGAAATGGTTCCCTGCTTCCCTATTCAAGGGCCAGGGACATAGCGACTTAGTCACAGCAACTCCATTTGGTCACGACGACGTTTACCTCACGCCGATCACAGGCGACGCCTCCGAAGACACGACCTACGCCATTGTAAAGAACCCTTGCGCGATCCGGTCGTTTCGGCTCTCATCGCTGCCCAAATAGAGATCGGTGGCATCTCCCTCGCCGTCTCAGACAGGCCGGTCATTCATCTGACGCAAGGAGCAGTCCGCGCTCTTGCCGAGAGCCGCTCTCCCTTGTCCGTAAGCGCTGTCCTGCTCCCACCTTCCGGATCATCGCTTGATCATTGATGTTCAACCTCGAAAGAGGGCTTGGACATATGTCGATTTCAGAACTTACGCTTAAAACTAAGGATGAGCCGATACGCCGGTTTGAGGTTTTCACAGGCAATGGCCGTCGTCGCGAATGGAGCGACGATCAGAAGGCGCAGATTATTGCGGAGAGTTGCGAGCCCGGCGTCACGGTGTGCTCTGTGGCGCGGCGGCATGGGTTGACGCCGCAGCAGTTGTTCACATGGCGACGGCTCGCCCGAAAGCCGCGATTGGCGGCACTGGTAAAGGCCCAGATGGATGCCGACCCGTTCTCGGGCACGATCTACGTGTTCCGGGCCAAACGAACGGACCGGATCAAGCTGATCTTCTGGGACGGCAGCGGCGTGTGCCTGGTCGCCAAGCGGATCGAGGATGGCGAGTTCCATTGGCCTCGAATGCAGGACGGTGCGATGCATCTGACGGCCGCCCAGTTCTCGGCTCTGTTCGAAGGATTGGACTGGAAACGCGTGCATGCGCCGAGCGAAACGCGCACGCCGATAAAGGCCGGATAACGGGCGCGACCAATTGAATCAGAGCCATTCAGCCTCTCGTTCCGAGCGGCAAAATATGCTGTTCTCGATCCATGACGATGACGGCAGACGAGCTTCCGGATGACCTGAACGCGCTGAAAGCAATGGTGCTTTCGCGTGAGGCGGAGAATGCCCGCCTGCGGCAGATCATCAAGGAATTACAGCGTCACCGCTTTGGTCGACGGGCGGAGACGCTTCCCGAGGACCAGCTTCTGCTTGGGCTTGAAGAAGCCGAACAGATCGAGGCTGCCGGGCTGGAGGAGACGGACCAGGGCTCGACTGCTCTGCGCCAGGCGCAGGCCGCCAAACGGCGCACCAACCGGGGTTCGCTGCCAGCGCATCTGCCGCGCGTCGAGATCGTGGTCGATATCGATGACCATGCCTGCCCCTGCTGCCGCAACGACCTGCATCGGATCGGCGAGGATGTCAGCGAGAAGCTCGATCTTGTGCCCGCCCAATTCCGGGTGCTTGTGCTGCGCCGCCCGAAGTATGCCTGCCGGGCCTGTGAAGAAGTCGTTGTCCAGGCTCCGGCCCCGGCAAGGCTGATCGAAGGCGGCATGCCGACAGAGGCAACCGTCGCCCAGGTGCTGGTCTCTAAATATGCTGACCACCTGCCGCTGTATCGCCAGGCGCAAATCTACAAGCGTCAGGGCATCGACCTCGACCGTTCGACGCTCGCCGACTGGGTCGGTCGCGCCGCTTGGCATCTACGCCCGGTCCATCAGCGGCTGCTTGATCATCTGAAGTCGTCGCGCAAGCTCTTCGCCGACGAGACGACAGCCCCGGTGCTCGATCCGGGACGGGGCAAAACCAAGACCGGCCAGCTTTGGGCTTATGCACGAGATGACCGGCCGTGGCAGGGCGATGACTCGCCCGGTGTCGCCTATGTCTATGCGCTAGATCGCAAAGGCGAACGACCGATGGCCCATCTCGACGGCTTCGTCGGCATCCTGCAGGTAGACGGCTACAGTGGATATCGCCCGCTCGCGGCAAAGAACACCGTGTCGCTAGCCTTCTGCTGGTCCCACGTTCGACGCCGCTTCTATGAGCTGGCTGCGGCCGGTCCGGCACCCATCGCCAGCGAGGCGCTGCGACGCATCGCCGAACTTTACAGGATCGAAGAAGAGATACGTGGCCGGACCCAAGAGGAGCGTCGTGTCGCCCGTCAGGAAAAAAGTCGTCCGATGACCGACAGCCTCGCTCCCTGGCTGCGTGAACAACTCGGCTACATCAGCCAGAAGACAAAGCTCGCCGAAGCAATCCGCTATGCCTTGTCACGCTGGGACGGCTTGACCCGCTTCATCGACGATGGCCGGATCGAGATCGACTCCAACGTCGTCGAA
Source organism: Rhizobium esperanzae (assembly GCF_002204185.1). Taxonomy (GTDB): domain Bacteria; phylum Pseudomonadota; class Alphaproteobacteria; order Rhizobiales; family Rhizobiaceae; genus Rhizobium; species Rhizobium esperanzae. The sequence goes on from NZ_MXPU01000019.1 coordinate 10,088, forward strand.
CGGTCAATCAGGCCAATTGCCCTCAATCGGAAGAATGCACTCTTCGCAGGGTCGGACGCCGGGGCCGAACACTGGGCGACCATCGCCTCGCTCATCGAGACTGCCAAGCTTAACAATGTCGAGCCACTGGCCTATCTCTCAGACGTCCTCACCAAGATCGTCAACGGGCATCCAAATAACCAGATCGACGACCTGCTGCCTTGGGCCTATGCCGCAAAGCACGAACTCAAAGCCGTGGCCTGAAAACAGCGCTTACGCTCATATTCCTGACGGTTGTGGAAATCAGCAGCGCGTTGTTTTCTACATCGGCAACAATCGAGGTTTTGACCTCGGCCGGCTCCGCGCTGTAGCCTTCGAGCTCTTGCAGTCAGGTCGCGGCTGGACAAATAGATAGGGTCAGTCGACCAACTCACCCTGACTGCACCGGCGCGGGCAGGGCAAAACTCAACCCTTGGTAGACAATTCCGCTCGCATCGCCGCCCACTCGTCGACCATTGCGCCCGAGCCGCGCGTCTTGCCGGCGCGGAGATACCAGTAGTCGGCATTCCAGTCGTCACCCTCGATGCGGTGGCAGAGGGCGTGGCCCCAGTCGAACGGCTGTTCGCCTTCGTGGCGCTGACAGATATCGTGGACCGCCTGCCAATCCGCGCCCATGGCGAAGCCGCCGGCGGCAAGGCGATCGATTGCCTCGATCAGACGCACAAGATCATTGCCTGCCATGAAGCCCTTCAGTTTCGGCTATTGTTCAGCCTAGCAGCTTCTCCAGATGCACCTTTTCGAGCGGGACGCCCATGCTCCTGGAGAATTCGATGCCGTGCCAGATGATGGTGAAACCACAGCGTTTGTAAAGCCGGATAGCGCCCAGGTTTCTGGCATGCGTGTCGATCCGGGCGGTCGTCAGTCCTTCGGCCGCCATCAGCTCGCACAGATGCAACAGCAGAGCCCCGCCCACCCCCTTGCCCTGATGAGTGGGATGCACCCAGAGATCGGACACATAGTTGGGTTCGCCTTCACGAGCGCCTCAGCCAACGATCTCCGCGTCGAGCGCGGCCACGAAGATCTCACCCTTTGTCTCTCGCGGGAAAACGGTGAATTCGTGCCTGACTTTGGCAATCACCTCAGGGTCGCGATAACTCTCGTCGAAGGCTTCGGCTGCGGCCCATGCGGCGAAGCCGACGGCGCCGACCGTTTCGTGGTCGGCGGAGGTTATCGTTCGGATTGTGAGACCCGTTACCACCACCTGGCCGGCGTAAACTTGCCGGCGGCCTGCTCGATGACGTAAGCGGTCTTGAAGAGGGTTTCCTCGTCGAAGGCCTTGCCGATCAGCTGCAGGCCGAGCGGCAGGCCCTTCTGGTCGAGGCCGGCGGGCACGGCGATGCCGGGCAGGCCCGCCATGTTGACCGTGACCGTGAAGATGTCGTTCAGATACATCTTCACCGGATCGGCGGCGAGGTTTTCGTCAGCAACGCCGAAGGCGGAGGACGGCGTTGCCGGCGTCAGGATGGCGTCGACGCCGGCGTCGAAGGCCAGTTCGAAATCGCGCTTGATCAGCGTGCGGACCTTCTGGGCGCGGATGTAATAGGCGTCGTAGTAGCCGGCCGACAGCACATAGGTGCCGATCATGATGCGGCGCTTGACTTCCTTGCCGAAGCCGGCGGCGCGCGTCTTTTCGTACATGTCGACGATATCCTTGCCGTCGACGCGCAGGCCGTAGCGCACGCCGTCATATCGCGCGAGATTCGAGGACGCCTCGGCAGGCGCGACGATATAATAGGCCGGAAGCGCATATTTGGTGTGCGGCAGGGAGATATCGACGATTTCGGCGCCGGCATCCTTCAGCCAGGCGATGCCCTGGCGCCAGAGGGTCTCGATTTCCTCGGGCATGCCATCGACGCGGTATTCATTCGGAATGCCGATCTTCATGCCCTTCAGCGACTGGCCGAGGACGGCTTCATAATCCGGTACCGGCAGATCGACGGACGTGGTGTCCTTCGCGTCGACGCTTGCCATCGACTTCAGCAGGATAGCGGCATCACGCACATCACGGGCGATCGGGCCTGCCTGGTCTAGCGAGGAGGCAAAGGCGACGGTGCCCCAGCGCGAGCAGCGGCCATAGGTCGGCTTGATGCCGACGGTGCCGGTGAAGGCGGCCGGCTGACGGATCGAGCCGCCGGTATCGGTCGCGGTGGCGCCGGCGCAAAGATGGGCGGCAACAGCAGCGGCCGACCCGCCGGAGGAGCCGCCTGGCACGAGCTGCTGATTGGAGCCCTCTGCCCGCCAGGGATTGATCACCGGGCCGTAATAAGACGTCTCGTTGGACGAGCCCATGGCGAACTCGTCCATGTTCAGCTTGCCGAGCATGACGGCGCCATCATCCCAGAGGTTCTGCGTCACGGTCGATTCGTAACGCGGCTCGAAACCGTCGAGAATGTGGCTGCAGGCCTGGGTATGGACGCCGACGGTGGCGAAGAGATCCTTAATGCCAAGCGGAATGCCTTCCAGCTCGCCGGCCGTGCCGGCGGCGATGCGCTCGTCCGATTTTCTCGCCATGACGCGGGCCAGATCAGGCGTGACCTTCACATAGGCGTTCAGCCGCTCATTGGCCGCATCGATCGCCGAAATATAGGCTTCGGTCAGCTCGATTGCGGTTATTTCCTTGGCGCGCAGCTTCTCGCGGGCTTCGGCAATAGTCAGGCTGGTGAGTTCGCTCATCGTGTTTTCGCTTCAGATCTTGAAAATGGCAACAGGGTCGGAAAGAGGCTTTCGAAGCCTTATTCGACGACTTTCGGCACCAGGAAGAAATTATGGTCGGTGACGGGCGCATTGGCGACGATATCGACGGCCTTGTTGCCGTCGGTCACCTCGTCGGTCCGCTTCTTCATCGCCATCGGCGTCACCGATGTCATCGCCTCGACGCCATCGACATTGACTTCGGAAAGCTGCTCGACGAAGCCCAAAATGCCGTTCAGCTCGCCGACCATGCGATTTGCCTCATCCTCAGAGACGGCAATACGGGCAAGTTTGGCGACGCGCTTCACGGTGGCAAGATCGACGGACATGGCATTCTCCGGATAGGATTTTTCCTACCCGCTATAAAGGCCATGTCCGCCCGGTGCAACGGGGTTTCGTCAGATCGACAGGCTCTCGGCAGGCTTCAGCGCCCTCGCCTCAGTCTTCGATCCCTCCATGCCGGCAACGAATTTATCGGGCGTCTGGTCGATGATCGGGAAGGTGCCGAAATGGCAGGGGATCGCGGTCTTGAAGCTGAAATAGCGCTGGCAGGCGAGTGCCGCCACCGCGCCACCCATGGTGAAGCGGTCGCCGATCGGCACGAAGCCGATGTCGGGCTGGTGCAACTCGTTGATCAGCGCCATGTCGGAGAAGATGTCGGTGTCGCCCATGGCAAAGATCGAGGCTTCGTCGTCGAAATGCAGCATCAGACCATTGGCGCTGCCGAGCGCATGTGAGACGCCGTCCTCGGTGATCTGGGCCGAGGAATGCAGCGCATTGGTGAACGTCGCGGAGAAGCCGCCGAACGTGACCGTCCCGCCGGTATTGCCCATCTCGATCCTGTCGACGCCCTTGGAGCCGAGCCACGCGGCGAGATCGGCATTCGCAAGAACGACAGCGCCGGTTTCCTTGGCAAGCGCCACGGTATCGCCGACATGGTCGCCATGGCCATGGGTCAGCAGGATATGGGTGATGCCTGCGGACACATCCTTGATGTCCTGGCCGGAAAAGGAAGCGTTATGGCTGAGGAAGGGATCGAGCAGGATCTTCGCCTTTGATGTCTCGATGCGGAAGGCGGAATGGCCAAGCCAAGTGATCTTCATGAAATCTCTCCTTACGTGATGCAAAATCTGATTTCGATGGTAAGGACATATCTCATGCCCCGGCAAAGGAAAGCGGCGGCGGCTTCAATTTCTTTTGACGGGATGAAACGGCAATGACGGTGCTGACGATCGAGGAAATGGCCGAAATCCTTGCTCCCGGGCAGGCGATCGCCGGGCTCGATCTCGGCACCAAAACGATCGGGCTTTCGATGTCCGATCTCGGCCGGCGTTTCGCCACGCCGCGACCGGTGATCCGCCGCGTCAAGTTCACAATCGATGCGCAGGCGCTGCTGGACTTCGCGACGGCTGAAAAGATTGCCGGCTTCATCATCGGCCTGCCGATGAATATGGACGGATCGGCGGGGCCGCGCGTACAGGCGACGCGCGCTTTCGTGCGCAACATGGAGCAGAAAACGGTGCTGCCCTTCGTCTATTGGGACGAACGGCTTTCGACGGTCGCGGCTGAACGGACGCTCATCGAAATGGACGTCTCTCGTGCCAAGCGAGCCGAACGGATTGATTCGGCCGCGGCAAGTTTCATCCTTCAGGGGGCCCTCGACAGGCTGTCCTCGCTCGCAAGGTCTGCGGGGGACGAGTTCAGCGCCTGACGCGCCTTCCACCAAGCGGCGATCAACTTACGCTTTCTGAAGCCCAGGATGGCGAAGACGACGAGACTGTCCACCGCAATGGCGCGGGCAACGAGCGGCGGAATGGTTTCCGGCGGAATACCGAGGGCTTCGCCATAGATCTCGAAAGTCAGGTCATGGACCTGCCGTGTCAGCATGAAGATGCCGAAATTCATGTCGTAATAGGAGAGCCAGTACCATGCGCCCAGAAAGACGATGGGACCGGCCCAGAAGACTAGAAACCACTTCATGCGGCTTCTCCTCCCTGCTTGCGGGCAACGGGCAGATCGAGGGAAATCAGCCGGGTCGACAATGCCATAATGCAAAGCACCAGCGTGGGAATCGCAATATCCAGCGCCAGGACTGCGAAGAACATCATTGCCGTCACCAGAATTGCGGCTTTGGCGATCTTGCTTCCCATGGGCGTCAACTCGGGACTCTCACTCGTACCATCTCTGCTCCCCGCCACACTGTCGGCTTAACCAGCCCCACGCAACGTAAACCATTCGTTAAGGTTAACGCCGCGCCTCCTCCCTGTGGATGAAAGAGTGTCAGCCGTAGACGCCGCGCACGAGACGCTTCAGTGCCGTCGCCGCCTTCTCCCAGTCCTTCGACGTCTTCAGCGATAGGCCGGCGCACTGGCCGCCGGCTGCGCCGGAAAGCACCAGGTGCTGGATCGCCGCGATCACGACGGCATTGACGGCTGCCGCATCCACGCCCTTCGGCGGCGCCAGTGAACCGCGCATGCGATCCAGCCAAAGGGCAAGAGCCTTCGAACGGGCCTCGGACAGCCGCCTCACCTGCTCGGTATTTTCCGATACTTCCCAGGCGAGGATGCGGCGCATCAGCGGATCATTTCTCAAGGCGTCGAGCAGCAGAAGCGCCAGCCGCTCCATCAGATCGCCGTAGGTGAGCATGAACATGCCGCCGGCATCTTCCGGAATGCGATCCCTCACCCATGTGCCGAGATCCGCGCCGATCGCCTCGACCAAACCGTCAAGGCCGCCATAGTAGCGGTAGATCAACTGCTTGTCGCAGCCGGCGCGGCGGGCGACCGCATTGATGCCGAAATTCTGGAAGCCCTCCTGCACCAGCAGGCTCTTGGCGGCGGCAAGGATGGCGCGCTCGGTGGCGCCGCGATCGCGCACGCGCCGCTCGGGCTCCGCACCAACCCCGGGCGAATTATCAAGATTTTCAGCTTCACTCAGCATGACCGACCCTTCCCCGCTGTCACCAATCGGTGAGTAGCGGGGAGACCTTATCCGATCAATCCTATCCTCTTGGGAAGATTGTGGATATTTCTTCCAGCACTCAGAATCCGGCGTCGGATGGGCGCGGAAGACGGCGTGAATCCTTTCAGAAATCTCGTCCCGACGGTTGATCGCGATGGACGAACCCGGCATAGCTGCATTATGAACAAATCTAACAATCTCCGCTAAGGCCCTGCAATGGTGAATTATATCGAAGCCTCCTCCGCGCCGCCGAAGAATACGGGCGCCATCCGGCTTTACGATGAGCAGGCGTTCGAAGGCATGCGCAGGGCGTGCCAGCTGACTGCGCGCTGCCTCGATGCGCTTGCCGATATCGTCAGGCCCGGCCTGCTTACCGACGAGATCGACCGATTCGTATTCGATTTCGGCATGGACCACGGCGCGTATCCGGCGACACTGAATTATCGCGGCTATACCAAATCCACCTGCACCTCGATCAATCACGTCGTCTGCCACGGCATTCCAAACGACAAGCCGCTGCGCGAGGGCGATATCGTCAATATCGACGTTACCTTCGTGCTCGACGGCTGGCATGGCGATTCGAGCCGGATGTATCCGGTCGGCACGATCAAGCGCGCCGCCGAGCGGCTGCTCGAGGTCACCTATGAATCCCTGATGCGCGGCATATCAGCCGTCAGGCCCGGTGCCCGCACCGGCGCGATCGGCGAGGCGATCCAGGCCTATGCGGAGGCCGAGCGCTGTTCGGTGGTGCGCGATTTCTGCGGCCATGGCGTCGGCCGGCTGTTTCACGATTCGCCGAACATCCTGCATTATGGCCGCGCCAATGAAGGGCCGGAGCTGCGCGAGGGCATGATCTTCACCATCGAACCGATGATCAATCTCGGCCGGCCGCATGTGAAGGTGCTGGCCGACGGCTGGACGGCGGTGACCCGCGACCGCTCGCTTTCGGCGCAATACGAACATACGGTCGGCGTCACCGCCGACGGCTGCGAAATCTTCACGCTGTCACCGGGTGGCCTCGACCGGCCGGGACTGCCGTCGCTTGCCAGGTGACGATCTGATGGCAAAGCGGCCTGTTGCGACATCTTCCGACGACAAGCTGCCTTTCGAGACCGAAGAGCCTGTTGTCGACGAACGCTCGTTCTTCGGCGGCCGGCCGCAAAAACCATCCGCGCCGACCGCCCTGCCCGCCTCGCTCTCCGGGCCGGAACATTATCACGGTCATCGTGAGCGGCTGCGTGACCGCTTCCGCGAATTGGGCGATACCGCGCTTGCCGATTACGAAATCCTCGAGCTCTTGCTCTTCCGGCTGATCCCGCGACGCGACACCAAGCCCATCGCCAAGGCGCTCATCGAACGATTCGGCTCTCTCGCCGGCGTCTTTGGCGCGCCGGCGGCGCTGCTGACGGAGGTGAAGGGCGTCGGCGAGAATGTCGCCCTCGACCTGAAACTGATCGCCACCGTCGCGCACCGGACACTGAAGAGCGAGATCAGAAGCAAGCAGGTTCTCTCCTCCTGGTCCTCGGTCATCCAGTACTGCCACGCCGCGATGGCACATGAAACACGAGAACAATTCCGCATCCTCTTCCTCGACAAGCGCAACGTGCTGATCGCCGACGAGGTGCAGGGCCGCGGCACGGTCGACCATACGCCGGTCTATCCCCGCGAGGTAGTCAAACGCGCGCTTGAGCTTTCGGCAACGGCGATCATCCTCGTGCACAATCATCCCTCCGGCGACCCGACGCCCTCGCGCGCCGACATCGACATGACGAAGGTGATCATCGAGGCAGCCAAGGCGCTCGACATCACCGTCCATGACCACATCATCATCGGCAAGGACGGCCATGTCAGCCTGAAGGGCCTGAAGTTGATCTAATCCCGCTACGCTGAATAATACCCGCCCGAAATACCGAGAAGATAAAGCTTCATGACGATCTCCAGCGGTAACACTGATCGATCGACCCGGCTCTGCCGCGATGCGCTCTGCCTCGATGACTTTGAAATGAGGGCGCGGCGACATCTGCCGAAGCCTCTGTTCGGTTATATCGCCGGCGCGACCGAGACCAATGCGTCGCTGCGGCATAACGCAGAGGCCTTCCAGGCCTATGCCTTTCGGCCTCGTGTACTTCGGGACGTCTCGAGGCGCAGCACCGAGACAAGCCTCTTCGGCAAGACCCATGCCGCACCATTCGGCATCGCGCCGATGGGGATCAGCGCGCTGATGGCCTATCGCGGCGACATCGTGCTCGCGCAAGGAGCCGACCAATCGGGGATCCCGATGATCATCAGCGGTTCATCGCTCATCCCGCTGGAGGAGATCGTCGCAGTTTCGCCGCAGGCATGGTTTCAGGCCTATCTTCCCGGAGAACCCGACCGTATCGACGCTCTCATCGATCGGGTCGCTGCGGCCGGCATCGCTACCCTTCTGCTGACCGTGGATACAGCCACGCTGCCCAATCGCGAAAACAATGTAAGGGCGGGGTTTTCGACGCCTTTGCGTCCCGGGCTCCGCCTGGCATGGCAGGGCATCTCGCATCCTCGCTGGACCACCGGCACATTCCTGCGCACGATCGTTCGGCACGGCATTCCGCATTTTGAAAATTCCTACGCCACAAGAGGCGCGCCGATCATCTCCTCGAACGTCACGCGCGATTTCGGGAAGCGTGACCATCTCAACTGGAGCCATCTGGAGCGGATACGCAAGCGGTGGTCCGGCAAGCTCGTGGTCAAGGGGATCATGCACCCTGACGACGCGGCACGGGCTGCAGATACCGGGGCGGATGGGGTGATCGTCTCCAATCATGGCGGTCGTCAGCTCGACGGCACCGCATCTCCCCTTCAGGTCCTTCCGGAGATTGCCGCACGTGTTGGAGACAGCATTGCCGTCATGATCGACGGCGGTATCCGGCGTGGAACGGATATCATGAAGGCCCTCGCGCTTGGCGCCTGTTTCGTGTTCGTGGGCAGGCCATTCCTTTATGCTGCAGCCGTCGCGGGGCTACCGGGCGTGCTGAGAGCAGCGGATATCCTGAAGACGGAACTGCATAGCAATATGGCGCTGCTCGGGGTCACTGGGGTGAGCGATATTTCCGCGGACTACATCACTCGCGCATGAACAACCGTCGCGCGCTGACATCGATATGACGAAGGTGATCATCGACGCGGCGAAGGCACTTGATATCACTGTCCACGACCCCATCATCATCGGCAAGGACGGCTATGTCAGCCTGAAAGGGCCGAAGCTGATCAGAAAGACACAGTCCGGCTGAATCGGGAGCCGTAAAACAATCTGTAACATTGACCGGCTACCGATAGAGGAGCGACATTTTTGTCGCAAAATGATTCCATTTCCAATCCGAGGCTAGAGGATGTTTCAGTACGATCTCGTTGTGGTGGGTAGCGGTCCCGCAGGGCGCCGCGGCGCGATCCAGGCTGCGAAACTCGGCAAGAAAGTGCTTGTCATCGAACAGGGCAAGCGCGTCGGCGGCGTGTCCGTCCATACCGGCACAATCCCTTCGAAGACGCTGCGCGAGACCGCGCTCAATCTCTCTGGCTGGCGCGAGCGCGGCTTCTACGGGCGATCCTACCGCGTCAAGCAGGAGATCAGTGCGGAAGACCTGCGTCGCCGCCTGCTGATTACGCTCAACCATGAAGTCGAAGTGCTCGAGCATCAGTTCGCCCGCAACCGTGTCCACCACATGCGCGGCAAGGCGAGTTTCGTCGATTCCACCACCTTGCAGGTCATCAAGGATGACGGCGAAGCGCTGACGGTGAGCGGCGCCAGCATTCTGCTTGCGGTAGGCACGAAGCCTTTCCGGCCGGACTATATGCCATTCGATGGCAGGACCGTGCTCGACAGCGATGAATTGCTTGACATCGAAGAACTGCCGCGCACCATGGTTGTCATCGGCGCCGGCGTTATCGGCATCGAATATGCGACGATCTTCTCGGCGCTTGATACTGCCGTGACCGTGATCGATCCAAAGTCGACGATGCTCGACTTTATCGACAAGGAAATCGTAGAGGATTTCACCTATCAGCTGCGCGACCGCAATATGAAGCTGCTGCTCGGCACGAAGGCCGATAAGGTCGAGCGGCTGGATAGCGGCAAGGTTCAGCTGACGCTCGACAACGGCCGCCATCTTGTGACCGACATGGTGCTCTTTGCCGCCGGACGCATGGGAGCGACCGACGCGCTGAACCTTCCGGCCATCGGACTGGAGGCCGACAGCCGTGGCCGTCTCAAGGTCAATCCGGAGACCTTCCAGACATCGGTTGCCAACATCTACGCCGCCGGCGACGTGGTCGGCTTTCCAAGCCTTGCCTCGACCTCAATGGAACAGGGCCGCATCGCCGCGCGCGTGGCGATCGGCGCGGTCGCCAAGGAGCCGCAGAAATATTTCCCCTACGGCATCTATGCGGTGCCGGAGATCTCGACCTGCGGTCTGACCGAAGAGGAAATGAAGGAGCGCGGCATTGCCTATGAATGCGGCATTGCCCGCTTCCGCGAAACCTCGCGCGGCCACATCATGGGCCTCGACACCGGGCTTCTGAAGTTGATCTTCTCGCTGAAGACACGCCGCCTGCTCGGGGTGCATATCGTCGGCGAAGGCGCCACCGAGCTGGTGCATATCGGCCAGGCGGTGCTCAATCTCAAAGGCACGGTCGAGTATTTCGTCGAAAACACCTTCAACTATCCAACGCTCGCCGAAGCCTACAAGATCGCCGGCCTCGACGCCTGGAACCGGATGGGCGACATCAAATCGGAACTGTGAAAACCCCGATGGCAGCGCCACCATCTGATTCCGCCAGCTAAGACGGAGCCGAGAGCTTGCGCATCATTTCGCTGAATGCATGGGGCGGCAGGCTTCACGAGGCCCTGATCGCCTATGTCAAGCAGGCCGACCCTGACGTGCTGTGCCTGCAGGAGGTGCTGCGGGCGCGGAATGCGGATAGCGGATGGTCGATATACCGGGATGCCGGGCTGGAACTGCCGCAGCGTGCCAATCTGTTTCAGGAGATCAGCGCCGCCCTGCCCGGCCACGACGCCTTCTTCTGCCCGGCATCGCGAGGTGAACTTTTCGATGGCGACGCCGCTATTGTCGCGGATTTCGGGCTGGCGACCCTCGTCCGCAAATCACATTCCGTTATCGCCCAGGCGCTGGACTTCGTGCATGGCAGTTTTTCCGCCGATGGCTGGGGTGAGCATCCCAGACCGCGCAACGCCCATTGCATCCGCCTCTTCAGCAGCGCGCACGGCCGCGCCGTGACGATCGCCCATATGCATGGCCTGCGCGATCCCGCCGGCAAGGGCGATACGGCGCAGCGCCAACAGCAGGCTCTGGCGTTGGCCGGCCTCATCGGGCGGATCTGGCCCGGCGACGAAGGGCTCGTGGTCTGCGGCGATTTCAATGTGCTGCCCGACAGCGCGACCTTTCGGGTCCTTGCCCGGCTTGGCCTTTCCGATCTCGTCACCGGAAGCGGCCTTGTCGACACGCGAACCTCCCACTATCTGAAGCAGGGCCGCTTCGCGGACTACATGCTGATTACGCCTGGCGTAGAGGTTGCCAGGTTCGACGTGGTCGAGGCGCCCGAGGTCTCCGACCATCGCGCATTGCTGCTCGATATCGCGTAGTATATTGAGGGATGCGCTGTACGAAACTTCTGCGCGCAGTTTCCTGTTTTTACGCCTTAGTTTGAACCCCGATAAATCGCATTGATACGCCGTGCCTGATTTGTGCCTTCACCTCCATTTTGCCTCCGGGCAGACGTTTCTAAAGAAAGATAGATACTCTTGCCCCATGCTTCGGAATCCGTGCGCAGACGTTTTCAGCTCATCCTGATCAAGCCGTCGCATTATGACGATGACGGCTACGTCATCCGCTGGTGGCGGGCGATGATCCCCTCCAATTCGCTCGCGGCCCTTTACGGCATCGCTGCCGAATGCGCCGAGCGCAAGGTCCTCGGGCCGGATACCGCGATCGACATTACCGTAATCGATGAAACCAATACGCGAATCGATTTTGCCGGGCTGCTCGCCCAGTTCAGGCGCCACGGCAATTTCGGCATGGTCGCACTGGTCGGCGTCCAGTCCAACCAATATCCGCGCGCCCTCGACGTCGCCCGCCCCTTCCGCAATGCCGGCCTGCCGGTCTCGATGGGCGGCTTTCATGTGTCCGGCTGCCTGTCGATGCTCGACGGCACGGCGGTCGGGCTCGATGCCTGCCGCGAGATGGGCATCTCGATGTTCGCCGGCGAGGCCGAGGGGCGGCTGGACATGGTGCTGCGCGATGCTGCCGCCGGCGAGCTGAAGCCCCTCTATAATTTCATGAACGACCTTCCCGGCATCGGCGGCACGCCGGTTCCGTTCCTGCCGAAGGACAATATCCAGCGCACACTCGGCCTCAGCACCAGCTTCGATGCCGGACGCGGCTGTCCCTACCAGTGCTCGTTCTGCACCATTATCAACGTGCAGGGGCGCAAGTCGCGCTTCCGCTCGGCCGACGATGTCGAGAAGCTGGTGCGGATGAATTGGGCGCAGGGCATCCACAAATTCTTCATCACCGACGATAATTTCGCCCGCAACAAGGATTGGGAGGCGATCTTCGATCGGCTGATCGAGCTCAAGGAGCGCGACGGCATTCCGCTCGGCCTGATGATCCAGGTCGACACGCTCTGCCACAAGATCCCGAGCTTCATCGAGAAATCCCGGCGCGCCGGCGTCACCCGCGTGTTCATCGGCCTCGAAAACGTCAATCCGGACAATCTGACCGCCGCCAAAAAGAACCAGAACAAGATCACCGAATATCGCAAGATGCTGCTCGCCTGGAAGGCGCAAGGCATCATGACGCTCGCCGGCTATATTCTGGGCTTTCCTGCCGATACGCCGGAATCGATCCGCCGCGACGTCGCGATCATCCAGGAAGAGCTGCCGCTCGACGTGATCGAATTCTTCATCCTGACGCCGCTGCCCGGTTCCGAGGACCATCAGGTTCTGTGGAAGAAGGGTGTCGAGATGGACGGCGATCTCAACATCTACGATGTCGAGCATGTCTGCACTGCCCATCCCAAGATGAGCAAGCAGCAATGGGAAGACATCTACCATGAGGCCTGGTCGCTCTATTATTCGCCTCATCATATGAAGACGCTGCTGCGCCGGGCCGTGGCAACTGGGGTGCCGCTGGCAAGGCTCGTCAAGGTTCTCGTCTCCTTCGCAACCACCGTGCCGCTGGAAAACGTGCATCCGCTGCAGAGCGGCCTCTTTCGCCTGAAGACGCCGTCGGAGCGGCGTCCGGAACTGCCGCGCGAAAATCCGCTGGTCTTCTGGCCGCGCTTTGCCTGGGAAACTTTGAGCAAACATGTGTCTCTCGCCGGCACAATTATCGGCCTGACGATTTCGGCATTCCTGATTTCGCGGGATGCGAAGTCGAAGAGCTATATGGATCAGGCTCTGACACCCGTCGCGGACGATGAGGAAGAGACTCTCAGCCTCTTCACCAAAACCGCCGGTGGAGCCGCGGCCGTCAGCCATGTCCGGAAAGTCGCGGAGCTGACACGGCATTGAGCCACAGTTCCCGCTCAAGCGCCTCGCTTGAACAAGGTTGATGCGAGGCGCTCTGGTGGCAGCTTAAGCGACCTGGATTATCCGCGTTGTCTCGGCCACCTGTAGCGTGTCGACAAATTCGACAATCTTGACCGGTTTCCCGTCCCTGAAATGGATCTTGTCGACGAATTCCGTATGGAAGCTCACGCCTGACGGGATATGTGTGACCTCCCCTTCGCGGTGGGCGAAGACGACCTGCTCATCCTCGTCCACATGGATGCAGGCCGTACTGATCTTCGACAGATCCCAAGCAGTGATGAGCTGCGCTATCACCTGGCGAAAGGCATGGCCACCCAATTCAGTCGAAAAAGGCGCCAGCCGTGTATTGCCAGCCATTCGGAAAGTGCAATCCTCTCCGATCAGCGCCAGCGTGCCCTCGATATCGCCTCGGTCGCGCACAGCATAGATTTCCTCCACCACTTTCTTCATGTCGTGTTTTGCAGTTATTTTCAGGTCCCTCCCACCAAAAACAAATCTGCATCGAATTATACTTCATTTCAACTCTTTGTTGCTGCGGATAAACCATGAAAGGCCAGACAGCCTAAAAAGAAAAGGCCCCGCACGATGGCGGGGCCTTCCAAACTTCAGAACCGGGAAACGATTATTCGGCGCTGTCCTCGGAAGCCTTCTTCTTCGGAGCAGCCTTCTTTTTCGGAGCGGCTTCCTCGCCTTCGCCAGCCTCGGCGGCTTCGGTCTTGGCGGCAGCCTTCTTCTTCGGAGCGGCCTTCTTGGTCTCGGCCTTGGCTTCACCTTCTTCCTCGGCGAGCAGCTCTTCCTTCGTCACCTTCTTGTCGGTGACATCGATTTCGGTCAGCAGGTGATCGATGACCTTCTCTTCGAAGATCGGTGCGCGGATCGAAGCGGCGGCACCCGGCTGGCTGCGGAAGAATTCGAGGATCTGCTTTTCCTGGCCGGGATACTGGCGCAGCTGGTCGTAGATGGCGCGCTGCATCTCGTCTTCGGTGACTTCGACGCCGGCCTTTTCACCGATTTCGGAGAGGACGAGGCCGAGGCGGACGCGACGCTCGGCAAGCGTCTTGTATTCCTCACGGGCCTTCTCTTCGGTCGTGTCTTCGTCCTCGAAGGTCTTGCCGGACTGGGCGAGGTCGTTGTTCACCTGGCTCCAGATGCCGTTATATTCGGCATCGACGAGCGAAGACGGAGTGTCGAACTTGTACATCTCGTCGAGCTGGTCGAGGATCTGGCGCTTCAGCTTCTGGCGGGTCAGCGAACCGTACTGCGATTCGATCTGGCCGCGGACGATCTCCTTCAGGCGATCGGCGGATTCGATGCCGAGCTTGGAGGCGAGTTCGTCGTTGATTTCGACAGCGCCGGGGGCTGCGACATCCTTGACCGTGATGTCGAAGGTCGCTTCCTTGCCGGCGAGGTTCTTGGCCGGATAGTCGGCCGGGAAGGTCACGGTGATGGTCTTCTCTTCGCCGGCCTTGACCCCGACGAGTTGGTCTTCGAAGCCCGGGATGAAGCGGCCGGAGCCGATCACCAGTTCGGCACCCTGATCGGTGCCGCCTTCGAAGGCTTCGCCGTCAACCTTGCCGACATAATCCATGGTGACGCGGTCGCCGTTGGCGGCCTTGCCGGTCTTGCTCTCGTAGGAACGGGCGCTTTCGGCAACCTTCAGGACCTGCTCATTGACTTCGTCATCGGAGATGTCGATGACTTCGCGCGTGACTTTGATGCCCTTGACGGACTTCAGCTCGATCGGCGGCAGCACTTCGTAGGAGAGCGTGAATTCAAAATCCTGCTGGGCGGTGAGGATCTTGTCGGCCTCGTCCTTGTCCTCGGTCATCGCGATTTCCGGCTGCGTGGCCGACTTTTCGCCGCGGCTGGACAGGATGGCGGCGGGCTGTTCGCGGACGATCTCGTTGACGAGATCGGCCATGATCGACTTGCCGTATACCTTCTTCAGGTGAGCAGCGGGGACCTTGCCCGGACGGAAGCCGTTGATGCGGACCTTGTCCTTCACATCGGCAAGACGCTCATTCATCTTGTCTTCCATGTCCTTGGCCGGGATAACGACCTTGATTTCGCGCTTCAGCCCTTCAGCGAGCGTTTCGATAACCTGCATGTCTTCCTACCTTCATGTCGTGGCGGCCGTGCCCAGACGCCGTTCGTTTCTATGAGCACGACGCCGGCAGCGTGCCGCGCGTGGCTTTTCCCAATTCCTGCATCATTCCACCCAAGGGGGAACGGCATTCGCTTCCGGGTATCGGGGGACTAAAATTTCTTAGCCTCCCCCTGCAAACAGCCTGGTGCGGGTAGAGAGACTTGAACTCCCACGCCTTGCGGCACCAGAACCTAAATCTGGCGTGTCTACCAATTTCACCATACCCGCGTTCACAGAACCGCATGCCTATGCCTGCGCATGAGGCCTTCCGGAGCGCGGCGTCTCTATATCACCCGATTTGGTCGAGGCAAAGGAAAAATGAACGTCCAATGACAGGCTATTCAAGGCCCAAAAGCCGCCCTGTCCCGAGGGCTCCGGAGATCAGTAAAGCGGTTCGTCGTAAACCGGCTTGCCGTCGACGAGCAGGCTGCGAATCTGCGCGCGTCCATCCGGCGAGACTCGCACCGCTATGGCGACGTTGCCATCGTTGCGGGCTTCCTCGATCGGTTTGCCCTGACCTTCCGGAATGTAATAGCGCTCGATGCCGTATTCGACCCGGATGCTATCGCCCGCGGCCAGCCCGCCGCTATAGAAAGGCCTGCTGCGCAGGATCACCGTCTCCGGCTGCGGCGACAGCGTCTGGAAGGACGATTCGCTCACCGTCCAGAAACCGTCCGCCTGCTTCTTCAACCGAACCCACAACGTGCGTTCCCCGGGTTCGGCGGAAATGCCGCCGGAGACCGTCTCCACCGGCACGGTCGAAATGTCGTAATTCAAGACGACATAATCGCCCCGCAGGAAATCGCGTGGATCGACCGGCGTCGTTTTCAGCAGGACTTCAGCGCCGTTGCTGAGGATCGATGCGCGGCTCTGGATGATCGTGCCAAGGATCATGGTCTGCAAGCCGGCGACGATGATGGCCGAAATGAGATATCTTTTGCCGGATTGCAGCCTAGCCATCAACGAGCTCATGCGCGTGCCTCCTGTGAAAAGCGTCGCTCGAGACGGATGACGATCCAGGCGACGAGCGCCACTACGAGACCGGAGAACAGGAAGAGGCTCGACGTGCCGAGGATCGAGCCGACGGTGACGGAGGCGAGATAGAGCATCTCCGCGGCAAAGGTCGTATAAGCGAGATAACGCACCGCGCCGTTATCCCTGCCATGCAGAGCGATCGCCAGCACGGCAGCGGCGAGCGTCGCCACCCCGAGCACCACCAGCCGCCAACCTTGCTCGATCTCGATATGCAGCAGCAGCAAGCCGATCGCGGCGACGAGAAAGCTGTAGAAGGCCGGCGCTGCGCCGGCACTCCTGACGAGGGAAGCGATACGGGGGTGCGGCAAAGCCGTCAGCGAGAACACCGCCATGCCGCCGATCGCGAAGGCGAGCGCCACGGCGACCTCCTCATAAAGAGTGTAGAGCCAAGCGAGCCAGCCGATAAGCAGCAGATAGGCGAGATGACGGGCGCGCTCGGCACCGGTATAACGCACCAGTGCGACTGTGATCGCCGCCATGACCGGCGCCATCCAGGGATCAAATCCGATCCAGTGCGTGTCGTTGTTCTCGAGATAGACGGCGAAGGACGCCCAGGAGAGAAAGCCCGCGACGACGACGACCGCGCCCGAACGGAACAGAATTGCCGAGATCGTCGCAATCACGAACCAGAGATACATCACCGTCTGCTCGTCGCCGGAGAGATGATACATCTGCCCGACCAGCGAAATCGCGCCACCGAAGCTCATCGCGCCGATGACCAGCAGCCCGCTTGGGGCGGCTGCCGCACCGCGGGCGAGCATCAGGGCGGCGGCAATATGCACCGCCCAGATCAGAGCGAGGATGGCGCCGACGCGAACGAGGCGCGGAATGGCCTCCCAATTGGAGGCGACGACCAGCAGAACGGCAGCCGCAAGCAGCACCGCCGCCAGCGCCATCAGCACCCGGCCGAGGCTGAAGCTGGCCGGACGACTGTCATATTCGGCGAGAAGCGCGCCGGCCGTTTCCTCTCCAAGCAGACCCTTGCCCACCCAGAGCGAGAGATCCCGCTCCAATCTGCCGCGATACATGCTTGCACCCCTCAGTTCCGCGACGCTAGCTCCGGCGCTGCGGCTTCTGACACTTATAGACGCAGCAGGCGGCTTCGCAACGCCTCGGGACTAAATATGCGAATTCCTCATTGGTCTAATTTGGGTCAGATGTTAACCGGGCGCTAACGTCGAAACCGCTAATATGAGCATACGAAGGAACAGGTATGCGTATTTCGCATACCAATCATGTGTTTATCGCACTGCAAAATATCAATTAGTCATACTATTTACCGAGATATCGAAGCACGGGGATGGCGCCCCGGCCCGGCACGGCCGGACGCCCGCGGATTGTTTGTCCGTGACGAGATTCGCAGCCGCGCACTCCTCCTCCCAAGCGCGCTGCGATGGACTGGCAACACTCCTCCTCCCAGTTGCCAGTCACTATAATGCGCCCGCCGGATCCTCCCCCGGCGGGCGTTTTATTTGATGACAATATAATACAAAAGTTCAAGGCGTTAGCACATGCGGGGCGGGCTGCGCCGTGCCACCGGGAAAGCAAGGTCGACCGGATTTTTCTTCACCTCAAGCCGCGGCGCCGCGTCGTGATCGCGCCGCTTTGCGGGGCCCTCGCAATGACTGACAGCTTGTCGAACCGGCGACGAACCGCCTGTCCAGCGCATAACCCGCCAGAGGCTGGGGTATTTCCTCATCGCAACCTCACGCCGCTTCAAAGGTCGAGTACTCCCTCAAGTCACATTGCCTATTCGTTGGCCAGACTGCGGTAAGATTGTGTAAAGCATTGCATATGCCGCATAGGTGACCTGAAAACTTGGCTGTTTTCCTTCTTCGCACCGCAACATATATTCCGGTCATCAAATAGAGGTCAGCGCCGATGGGTGGCTGCTGGCAGATCAAACCCTCGGAAAGGGGCTTAACATGAACATCACTCGCTCTTTCAACAACTGGCGCAAGTATCGTCAGACGGTCACCGAACTCGGCCGCATGACCAACCGCGAATTGCATGACCTCGGCATCGACCGTTCGGACATCCATCGCGTCGCCCGCGAAGCTTCTTCGCGTTAATTCAAAGGTTTCTGCTTCCTCCCAAGCAGATCCGCCCAAGCTTAAAACGCCCGCTGTACCGCAGCGGGCGTTTTCGTTTACGGCGATTGCAGGTCGTCGCGGTTGCAGGATCTTTCCGGTTCCTTGGCCCGCTCAAAAAATGTTCACCGCTTATTTCTCAAGCATCATATTGCACATTTGCATGGCAGACGCCTTTTATTTGCACTGCACAATGAGAGGGTTTTCGCCTATATAAACATCAACCGCAGAGAGACAGGCGATCCCGCCGTCCAGCGGACATTTGTTCGAGGAAGATGACAATGAACCCGATCCGCATTGCAAAGAGCTGGCTCAGCTACCGCCGTACACTCAACGAACTCGGCAGCCTGTCGAACCAGACCCTGTCCGATATCGGCGTCAGCCGCTACGACATCCGCAACATCGCATCCCGCTCGTTCCGCTAATCGCGGACCTGGTAACGGGCACGATGCTTCAAGACGGCGCCATCAGGGGCGCCGTTTTTGATTCCGGGGTGTTGGATCGCACCTGCCGACATGATATCAGCCCGGCATGAACACGATCTCCTCCTACTCCCCTATCCACGTCGTCGGCGGTGGGCTTGCCGGTTCGGAAGCCGCGTGGCAGATCGCCAGTGCGGGCGTTCCCGTCATTCTGCATGAGATGCGTGGCGTGCGCGGCACGGATGCGCACAAGACCGACGGCCTCGCCGAACTCGTCTGCTCCAATTCCTTCCGCTCCGACGATGCGACCAGCAATGCCGTCGGCGTCATCCATGCGGAGATGCGCATGGCAGGCTCGCTCATCATGGCTGCCGCCGATCGCCATCAAGTGCCGGCCGGCGGCGCGCTGGCCGTCGATCGCGACGGCTTTTCCGAAGCTGTGACCAAGGCAATCCACGATCACCCGCTGATCACCGTCGTGCGCGAGGAAATTACTGGCCTGCCGCCGCGCGACTGGGACCTCGCCGTCGTCGCCACCGGACCACTGACAGCGCCGTCGCTCGCAGCCGCCATCCAGGCGGAGACAGGCGAGGATTCGCTTGCATTCTTCGACGCTATCGCGCCGATCGTCTACCGAGAGAGCATCGACATGGATATCTGCTGGTATCAGTCACGCTACGACAAGGTCGGCCCCGGCGGCACCGGCAAGGACTACATCAACTGCCCGATGGACGAGGCGCAGTACAACGCCTTCGTCGACGCGTTGATCGCAGGCGACACAGTCGGTTTCAAGGAATGGGAAGGCACCCCCTATTTCGACGGCTGCCTGCCTATCGAGGTGATGGCCGAGCGCGGCCGCGAGACGCTGCGCCACGGGCCGATGAAGCCGATGGGTTTGACGAACGCGCATAACCCGACCGTCAAGGCCTATGCCGTTGTGCAACTGCGGCAGGACAATGCGCTCGGCACCCTCTACAACATGGTCGGTTTCCAGACGAAGCTGAAATATGGCGCGCAGGCGGAAATCTTTCGGATGATTCCCGGCCTGGAAAATGCCGAATTTGCCCGGCTCGGCGGCCTGCACCGCAATACCTACATCAATTCCCCCACCCTGCTCGATCCGTCGCTGACGCTGAAATCACGGCCGGGCTTGCGCTTCGCCGGCCAGATCACCGGCTGCGAGGGTTATGTGGAAAGCGCCAGCGTCGGGCTGATGGCCGGGCGCTTCGCCGCCGCCGAACGCAAGGGTGAGGCAATCTCGCTGCCGCCGGCGACGACGGCGCTGGGCTCGCTACTCGGTCACATCACCGGCGGGCATATCGTCACCGACGAGGAGCCGGGCAAGAGGTCGTTCCAGCCGATGAACATCAATTTCGGGCTGTTTCCCGAGCTTGAGCCGGGCTCGATCGTCAAGCCCGAGGGCGTCAAGCGCTTTCGCGGCAAGGACAAAACGATCATGAAACGGCAGTTGATCGCAGGTCGCGCGCTTGCAGACTGCGCCGCCTGGCTCGGTCAGACACCGACCTTTTCCGAAAGAGCCTAAGCCGCCGGTCTACTGCTTGTTGGTCGCGGAAATACTGTCGGACGGCAGATCCCTATCCGGCTCGGCGATGTAATTGCCGAGCAGCCAGAGCGCCACTTCGGAAGCCTCCTTCGGCGAAGCAAACTCGAATCTGCCGTTATGGCTGGGCGCATCCAGAAATTCGATCGTCAACCCCCTGCCCGTCTCCGTGCTTACGGCACGCACACGGCCGGGCTCGATCAGATGGCAGGAGAAATGGCGTGTCATGTTGCGCATGAGGCCGGCCTTGTTGTCGTGCAGGCGCACGAAGATCGCCTGACCGTTTTCCGTCGCCTGCAGCTGGCGGATCGCCTCGTTGGGAAAGGCGCGGCCAAACTCGATGATGGCCAGACCCGTGTCGTGCAGACTGTCTTCCTTGTTCTGCGCAGCCATGCGTGTGGCTGCGAAAGCAAAGAAGATGACGATGGCGAAAAGGACGCACCAGACGATAATGCCCACGCCGAGTCTCCGTTCAAAGCATAGTGGTGAGGCTCTTGTAGCGCGCGAGACTTGCGCGAATTTGACCGATATCAGATTTTCCGGCGGCTCGCTGCCAGCGCCATTCTGAGCTGGCGGCGCCATTGCGGCGACTGCAGCGGCCGGTCGAACAGGAGAGCGCCCTGCCTCTGCGCCTTGCGGAGCACCGGTTCGGCCAGGGTCGCGGGAAGGAAGGCAGGGAACACGGCCGGCGCAATCGACCCCGCTCCCCTCGCCTTCGCCAGATGCTCAAGGCCAAGGCCAGCGAAGGCCTCGATGGCGGCGGAGACGCGCGACCGGTCTTCGCCAGCGAGGAAGGCGTCGCGGTCGAGCCCGGTGGCGGAAAGGATCTGCAGCGGAATATAGAGCTGGCCGCGGCGGCGATGCAGCGGCATCAGCAGCAACAGCCCGGCAATCGCCTGTGCGACGCCGGCATGGCCGGCGGCATCCGCCGATCGCGGGGCCTCCTCCGGCGAAAGCACGAGGCTTGCGAGTTGGATCAGCGCGGATGCCGTTTCGCCGGCATAACCTTCAAGCGAGACCCGCGTCTCCATCGGATCGTCGTAGAGGTCGAAGGTGCGAGCCTCGATCATGTCGACCAGCGTCTTGCGCGGCAGGCGATGAGTTTCGATCGCGTTCAGAAGGCCGGCGGCGACGGGATTGGCCGCCGTCGAGCCATGCGCGCTGCCTTCCAGCAGGTCACGCCAGTATTGCATGCGCACCTCGCCTGGCAGCGGCTCGTGTACCAGGTCGCGGATGCGGGCAAGCTCGGCATTGAATGCGTAAAGCGCCGCAAGCGCGCCGCGCTTGTCCTGCGGTGACAAAAGGCAGGCGAGATAACGGTCGCGATCATTGTCGCGCAACATCGCCAGGCAGATATCCTGGTTCGTTGCAATATTTGCTTCCGCCATTGTCAGACCGCAATCAATGCCGCCGCGACGGCGCGCTGCTCGGCGAGCATGATGTTGAAGGTGCGCACCGCCGCACCCGTGCTCATCGGATCGGAGGCGATGCCGCGTGCCTTCAGTGCCTGCTTCAATTCCTCGGGCAGACGGCGAAGCTCGGTTCCCGTGCCGACGAGCAGAACCTCGATGTCGGCGGCCTCGTCCAGCACGCGGCGGAAATTTTCAGGCGACAGCGGCTTCGACATGTCCATGTCCCAGCCGTGAATGCCGGAGGGCAGGCAAAGGATCGAGCCGCGATGCGACATGTCAGCAAAACGGAAACCGCCATTGCCGTAGGTGTCGATCGGAGCGCGGCCGGGAAAATGCGCGGCGCGGATTTCTATGCCTTTGGCCATGTTTTCAAACCACCGTGCCGGATTTTACACCGGCATCCGTCTTGTTGCTCTGCTTCCCGTCGGGGCTCTCCGGCCGCAGCCGGAAGACGATCAGCACGGGAGCGGCGATATAGATCGAAGAGAAAGTGCCGAGAGCGACGCCGAAGAGCATCGCAAAGGCAAATGAGCGCATGACGTCGCCGCCGAACAGGTAGAGCGCCAGCAAGGCAAGGAGCGTCGTCGCCGCCGTGAGGACGGTACGCGACAGCGTCTGGTTGATCGAGGCATCGATCAGGATCGGCAGCGGCATCTTCGTGTACCGCTTCAGGTTCTCGCGCATCCGGTCATAGACGACGACAGTGTCGTTCAGGGAATAGCCGACAATCGTCAGGACCGCGGCGATACTCGTCAGATTGAATTCGATGCCGGTCAGCACGAAAAGCCCCAGCATGATGATGACGTCGTGCAGCGTTGCGACGATGGCGCCGACGGCAAACTGCCACTCGAAGCGGATCCAGATGTACAGCAGGATTGCCGCGAGCGCGGCAACGACACCGAGCGTCGCCATCATCGTCAATTCGCCCGAGATGGCGGGGCCGACGACTTCGACGCGGCGGAAATCATAATCCGCCTCGAGCTCGCCGCGCACCAGCGTCGCTGCCGATTGCTCGGCATTCTCTCCGCCACCCTGGGACGCGATACGGATCCGCGCGTTCGCCGGGCCGCCGGTGCGTTCGACTCCGACCTCGCCGAGATTGAGGTCGTTAAGGCGCGATCTGAGATCGGCGATGTCGGCATTGCCCTGTTTCGCCGTCACCTCGATGAGCGAGCCGCCGGTGAAGTCGATGCCGAGCTGCAGGCCGATGGTGGCAAAAGCCGCCATGGCGATCAGCGAGATCGCAGCCGACGCCGTGAAGACATAGCGACGGATTCCCATGAACCGGATATTGGCGTGCTCGAAAAGATGGGTGAGGACGCTTTTCGGCAGGTGCCGGGGGTGGCGTCGCGTCAGCCAGACGGCGACGATCGAGCGCGTCAGCGTGAATGCCGTGAAGACGGTCGTCAAAATGCCGACCGCCAGCGTCACGGCGAAACCACGAATGGATTCGCTGCCGAGGAAAAAGAGAATGACGGCGGCGATGAAGATCGTGACATTCGCATCGACGATCGTCGCAAAGGCACGCGAGAAACCGCGACCGACAGCCTCGGCAAAGGAATGGGCGGTTTTTTCTTCTTCGCGGATGCGCTCGTAAATCAGCACGTTCGAATCGACCGCCATACCGACGATAAGCACGATGCCGGCAATGCCGGGCAAGGTGAGCGTCGCGCCGGCAAGGCTGAGTGCCGCGATAATGAGGATCAGATTGAAGAAGAGCGAAACGACAGCAATAACGCCGAGAATGCGGTAGAGCGCGATCATCAGCGCTGCAACCAGCAGGACAGCGACGAGGCCGGCAACAAGGCCGGAGACGATGGATTCGCCGCCGAAGGTCGGGCTGACGCTGCGCTCCTCGACGCTCGTCAGCGTCGCCGGCAAGGCGCCGGCGCGCAGCATCACGGCAAGGTCGCGAACACCGTCTTCGGAGAAATTCGCAGAAATCCGGCCCTCGCCGTTGGTGATCGCGGCATCGATGACGGGCGCCGACATGACCTGATCGTCGAAGACGATGGCAAGGTGCTTGCCAATATTCTGTCCCGTCACCTCAGCCAACCGCTTGGTGCCTTCGGCATCGAGACGATAGGCGATGGAGGTATCCTGCGTCTGCGGATCGACGACCGGCTGGATATCGACCATGTTGCCGGCGCTTGCGAAAGCCGTGCGATCGACGAGATAGGGAACCGGCGGATCGTCCAGCGAATAGAGCACCTGCGATGTCGCCGGCCAGCGGCCGTTCAGCGCCTCCTGCCCCGACATGCTTTCATCGATCAAATGAAAAGAAAGCTTGGCCGGCTGGTTGAGGAGATTCTTCAGCCGCTCGGCATCGACCGATCCCAGCACCTGCACGGTGATCCGGTCGTCGCCCTCGGGACCAACGAGGAAATTCCCATAGCCGAATCCGGCAATGCGGCGGCCGACAATATCGAGCGAGCGGGTCCGGGCGGAGGCAACATCAGCGGTAATGTCGGCGTCGGAAATCTGCAGCGAAAGCTGCCCTTCGCCGCCCTGCTGCAGCGCAAGCTCGGGCGCGGAATCTCTGCCGGTCGTCATCAGGGATTTCAGACGATCGACCGCTTTCTGCGTCTCAGCAGGATCGGTGATCCGGACACTAACGGTCCGGTCGTTGCCGGTCAGCCCGGTATAGCGGATGCCGGCGCCGCGCAGCGCGTTGCGCACATTCGCGACTGCCTCTTCCAGACGATCCTTGACGATATCGGAACGCTCGACCTTCAGAACGATATGCGAACCGCCCTGCAGATCGAGGCCGAGCATTACCCGATCGTGTCGCAGCCAGTCCGGCAGCGAGGCACGCTGTGCCTCGCTCAGCAGATTGGGCGCAGCGATGACGACGGCCGCAAACGCAACCAGCCAAATCAGAAGTGTTTTCCAGCGGGAAAAATGCAACATTCTCTCGACGATCTTCCGATCCGGCGGTTTGCCGCTATCGCTTGTTACGCCGCGTCGGCCTTAACAGGTTCACCCTTGACGCGAACTTCCGAAATGCCACTGCGGACGATGCGCACGCGCACACCTTCGGCAATCTCGACTTCGACTTCCTTGTCGTCGACGACCTTCGTCACCTTGCCGACGAGACCGCCGCCGGTCACGACCTGGTCGCCGCGACGGATCGCCTTCAGGGTTTCCTCACGCTTCTTGGCCTGCGCACGCTGCGGACGGATCAGCAGGAAGTACCAGACGACCATCAGCGGCACGAACAGAATGATCATTTCGAAACCGGAGCCGCCGAAACCGGTTGCGGTATCGGTCGCACTCTGGGCGAATGCCGGGGTGATGAACATGCTAAACTCCTCAGGCTTGGCGGCGGAACTCCGCCTCATTTTTCAGGTTGCCGGACTATAGTTGCCGCTTCGATGAATGCAACAGAAACAGCCGGAAACAGTACCGATTCCGCTGCCTCATAACCTTTCCGGCGGCAAAACGCCATGCTACCCCGCATCGAAAGATAATGCGGATTGCCGCAGCAAGAAATCAGGAGCTTGCGATGACAGAGGAAATCAACACCGCCCTGCTTGCCGAGCTGAAGCGGCTCGCCGATGCCGTCCAGCGTCTTGCCGGACCGGCACCCGCCGTCAACGACTGGGACGCCGCCGACTGTTTCGTCTGGGTGCCGCAGCGCCAGTATCTGCAACCCGTTAAGAAACCCAACCGGGTGGCGCTGAAGCTCATCCGCGGCGTCGATCATGTGCGCGATATCCTGCACGAAAATACGGTGCGTTTCGCCGAAGGTTATGCGGCCAATAACGTTTTGCTCTGGGGTGCGCGCGGCATGGGCAAATCGTCGCTGGTCAAGGCCGTGCATGAGGATGTCATGCGCGAAAGCGGCGTCGCGCTGAAGCTCGTCGAAGTTCACCGCGAGGATATTGCCAGCCTCCCCAACCTGCTCGACCTCCTGAAAGACACGCCGTACCGCGTCATCGTCTTCTGCGACGATCTCTCCTTCGATCACGACGACACCGCCTATAAGTCGCTCAAGGCGGCGCTCGACGGCGGTGTCGAAGGCCGGCCGGACAATGTGCTCTTCTACGCCACCTCGAACCGGCGTCATCTGCTGCCGCGTCACATGATGGAAAATGAACAGTCGACAGCGATTAATCCGTCCGAAGCCGTCGAAGAGAAGGTTTCGCTGTCCGATCGTTTCGGTCTCTGGCTCGGCTTCCATAAATGCAGCCAGGAAGACTATCTCGGCATGATCGACGGCTATGCCGATCACTTCAAGCTCGGGCTCGCGCGCGACACGCTGCATGCCGAGGCGTTGGAATGGGCAACAACGCGCGGTGCGCGCTCGGGCCGCGTTGCCTGGCAATACATTCAGGATCTGGCGGGGCGCATGCGCGTTCATATCGACCGGGCGTAGACAGGCCTCCGGCCCGATGCAAGACCGTCCAAAATGACAAAAGCCCGGCTGGCGGCCGGGCTTTTGCGCTTCCTGGTACGCTCTACCTATTCCAGGAAAGTCATCGGGTTGACCGGGGATGCGTCCTTGCGCACCTCGAAATGGACCTGCGGCTGCTTGACGTCGCCGCTCATGCCGGAGACGGCGACGGTCTGCCCGCGCTGGATCTTCTGGCCGCGGGCAACGCTCAGCGTGTCGGCATTGCCATAGACGGTGACGGTGCCGTCGTCGTGACGGACGAGAACCGTGTTGCCGAGTTCCTTCAGGCCGTTGCCGGCATAGATCACGACGCCGTTTTCGGCGGCCTTGATCGGCGTGCCCTGCGGTACCGAGATATCGATGCCGTCATTGCGGCTGCCGTTGACGTTGGCGCCATAGGCGGCAATGACCTGGCCACGCACCGGCCAGCGGTATTTGCCGATGCCGGTCGATTCCGGCGCGTCGGAGCTGACGTCGGCCTTCTTCTCGACCTCGTCGACGGTCTGGGTCGCGGCCGGCGCCTTATAAGGCGCGGGCTGAACGGAAGCCGTCTGCTGGGCTGGCGCCGGATCAGCCGGCTTCGACTCGACCTTTTCAGCCGGGATCGAGGCGGTCTTGATCGTGTCGGCTTTGCCGGTCGGGATCTTCAGGGCCTGGCCGACACGCAGCGAGCTCGCCGAAATATTGTTGGCGGCCTTGAGGTCGTCGATATTGGCGCCGGTCGCCTTGGCGATCTTTGCCAGCGAATCGCCCTGTTTGACGACATAGGTGCCGGCAGGCGCCTTCGGATCCTTGCCGGCGCCGGCGGGAACCTTTGCGGCCGGATCGGCGCTCGCCATGGTCTTGTCGCGGGCGGAATTGGCGCCAGGGACAACGGCGACCTTCTGCTCCGGCCCCTTGGCCGGCTCCGGCATATTGCCGGGCTTGGCAAGATCGGCCGCCTGCGACGCCGCCTTGGCGGCATTGCCGCCATTCAACGTCGGGATCAGGATCGCCTGGCCGGGCTGGGCGGCAGAGGCGGTTTTCAGATTGTTGATGCGCAGGATTTCCTTTTCCGGAACGCCAAAGCGCCGGGACAGCGTTGCGATATTCTCACCCGGGCGCAGTGTCACGGAAGGCGCGTTGGTCGAGGACCAGCCGGAAATCTTCGGCGTGGTGCCTGTTGTCAGCGAATCGGGCGCTGCCTTTGGTGTCATCGGCGCCACGAGCCGCGGCTTTTGAGCCTGCGGCGAAGCCGGGAACGGCTGGGCGAGCGCCACGTCCTTTTCCCGCTGGCGAGATGGCGCGACAGCCGTCGGCGCGGCAAGCTCGGAACGCTGGATCGAGACCGGCGAGGAAGCCAGGCGTGCGCTCGACGGACGGACCGGCTCGTAACCCGGGTTCGCCGGATACGGCTGGTTCGGCGCATTGTTGCCACCGTAACCGGACTGGCTGGCGACAGCCGAACCGCCGAGATCGGCGCGCGGCACCGGATCGCCCTGAACGCCGCCCCGGCGCGGAATGGAACTTGTGGTGATCTGGTCCTGCCCGGAGGAGGAAAACAGACCGCCAAACCGTGTCACATCGGAACTGCAGCCTGTTGCGGCACTCGCCAGCAGGCCCACAACCAGAAGATTACCGGCCGACTTACCGAACTTCGGCGAAAGACTGAAACGCATTGACTCGACCCACTGAGAACGCAACCATTTGTGAGTCTATTAAAACGCGTTAGTATTACCACGCGGTTAAGATGCTGGAATCAGTGCGATATTTTTGGGAAGTTGATGACCATAGCTTACGGGTGAAAAATCGCAGTGCCTACAGCAGCGAGGCAAGCCGCGGAATGATCGGCAGATAAGGCGCTTCGAACAATTCCTCGCGTTCGAAGCGGCTGCCGGTTTTCGTCAGCCGAACCATGCGGCACTCGTTCTCGGAAATCATCAGCGGCGCAATCATCGAACCACCGGAAACGAGCTGGTCGGTATAAAAGCGCGGCATCGCATTGAAAGCCGCCGTCACCAGGATACGATCGAAGGTGCCCTCCCCCTGCATGCCGGCGCTGCCGTCGGCATGGCGGATGACGACGTTGCGCAGGCCAAGCGATTCCATGCGCCGCTGCGCTGCCGATGTCAGTGTCTTGTAGCGGTCGATGGACAGCACACGCTCGGCCAGGCGCCCCATAACGGCGGCAGTGAAACCGCTGCCGGTGCCGATTTCCAGGACGCGCTGCCCCGGCTTGAGCTTCAGGTGATGGAGGATGCGGACGACAAAATCGATGCCTTCGAGAAAGGAACCGCATTCGATCGGAATCGTCCGGCTCGAATAGGCGTCGTCGGCAAATTGCGCCGGCACGAATAGCGAGCGCTGCGTCTGCTCAACCGCCGTCAGCAGATCGAGGTCAGAGATGCCTTCGGCACGCAATCTGAGGACGAGCGCCGCAAAGCCCTCCTTCTCCGCCAGTCTTGCCGTCAAACCTGTGCTCCGTATCCCAGGGCCCGCGCCACGCGGTCCGTCACGGAATAATCGGTCAAATCCAGTTTCAAAGGCGTTACCGAAATCTTGTTATGCTTTAGAGCGTGAATATCGGTGCCTTCGATGAAGGCGCCGGCGCGTTCGCCGAACTTCAGCCAGTAATAGGGAAAGCCGCGGCCGTCGGAGCGGGCATCGACCTGCAGATTGAAGGCGAGCTTGCCCTGCATGGTCACTTCGGCGCCGTCGACCTCGCCGGGACGGCAGTTCGGGAAGTTGAGATTGAGGAACGTGCCCTCCGGCAGGTCCAGATCCAGCAGCTTTTCCAGAAGAGCCGGGGCATGCGCCTCGCAGACTTCCCAGGGCACGATGCGTGCGCCATCTTCATAGAGATAGGCCTGGCTGAGCGCGAAGGAGCGCACACCCTGCATCGTGCCTTCGATGGCGCCGGCGATCGTGCCGGAATAGGTCACGTCGTCTGCGACGTTCGAACCCGAATTGACGCCGGAGAGAACGAGATCGGGCTTGATGTCCATCACCTGGCGGATGCCCATGATGACGCAATCCGTCGGCGTGCCGCGCAAGGCGAAATGCTTGTCGGAAATCTTGCGCAGTCGCAACGGCTCGGACAGGCTCAGCGAATGGGCAAGACCGCTCTGATCGGTCTCGGGCGCGACGATCCAGACGTCGTCGGATAGTGTGCGGGCGATCCGCTCCAGCGCGGCAAGGCCTTCGGCATGGATGCCATCGTCATTCGTGAGCAGGATGCGCATCGCCTCAGGCCGCCCGTTCGATCTTGGTCAATCCGCCCATATAAGGCAGCAAAACGTCCGGAATCGTGACGGAGCCGTCGTCATTCAGATAATTTTCGAGGATGGCGATCAGGCAGCGGCCGACGGCAGTGCCGGAGCCGTTCAGCGTGTGGACGAACCTGTTGCTCTTGTCGTCCTTGCCGCGATAGCGGGCATTCATCCGGCGGGCCTGGAAATCACCGCAGACCGAGCAGGAGGAGATTTCGCGGAAGGCATTCTGCCCCGGCAGCCAGACTTCCAGATCGTAGGTCTTTCGCGAGCCGAAGCCCATGTCGCCGGTGCAAAGCGTCATGGTGCGGAAATGCAGACCGAGGCGCTTCAGCACCTCCTCCGCACAGGCGGTCATCCGTTCATGCTCGGCAATGGAGCTCTCGGCATCGGTGATCGAAACGAGCTCGCATTTCCAGAACTGGTGCTGGCGCAGCATGCCGCGCGTGTCGCGGCCGGCCGAGCCCGCTTCCGAGCGGAAGGACGGCGTCAAGGCGGTGAAGCGCAGCGGCAGTTTCTCCTGGTCGAGGATTTCCTCACGCACCAGATTGGTGAGCGTCACCTCGGCCGTCGGAATGAGATAGCGGCCGTCCGTCGTCTTGAAGAGATCCTCTTCGAACTTCGGCAGATTGCCGGTGCCGAACAGCGCTTCGGCGCGCACCATCAGCGGCGAGCTGACTTCGGTATAACCGTGTTCGCGGGTGTGGAGATCGATCATGAACTGGCCGAGCGCGCGCTCGAGCCTGGCGAGCGGTCCGGTCAGCACGGTGAAGCGCGAGCCGGAGAGCTTGGCAGCGCGCTCGAAGTCCATGTAGCCGAGCGCTTCGCCGATTTCGAAGTGCTCCTTCGGCGTGTGGTTCCACCGCGGCTTTTCGCCGATGATGCGGCTGACGACATTGTCATGCTCGTCCTTGCCGACCGGGACATCGTCGAAAGGTATGTTCGGGATGCGCGAGAGCGCATCGTTGAGCTCGGCCGTCAGCTGCCGGTCTTCTTCCTCGATCGCCGGCAGCAGCGTCTTCAGTTCGGCGACCTCGGCCTTCAGCTTCTCGGCGAGCTCGCCGTTCTTCTGGGCCATCGCCGCACCGATCTCCTTGGAGGCGAGATTGCGGCGGGAGAGCAGATCCTGCGCCTTTTGCACGGCGGAGCGGCGCTTTTCATCGAGGGCGACGAGACTTTGGGCCAGAGGCTCCGCGCCGCGCTTGGCAAGGGCGGCATCGAGCGCTTCGGGATTCTCACGGATCCATTTGATATCGAGCATCGTCGTTCCAGGTCGTTGCAACAGAAATGACCCGGCCAAAGCCTGACCGGGCCTCGACCGGATGAGACGGCGTCGTAAAAGAGCTTCCGGATCGCCTCAGACGCTGTCAGTCTTGGCAACGTCCGCGGATCCGGTTTCCTTTTCGAGCGCCTGCCGGGCACGCTGGCGCTCCACGAGTCGCGCCGCATAGATGGAAATCTCGTAGAGAAGGATCGTTGGTAGCGCAAGACCGATCTGGGACATCGGATCCGGCGGCGTCAGCACGGCGGCGACGACGAAGGCGAGCACGATGGCGAACTTGCGCTTCTCGGCGAGCCATTGCGACGTCAGCAGACCGACGCGGGCAAGCAGGGTCGTGATGACAGGCAGTTGGAAGACGAGGCCGAAGGAGAAGACCAGCGTCATGATGAGGCTCAGATATTCCGAGACCTTCGGCATCAGCGAGATCGCCACCTCGTCATGACCCGGCGCCTGCTGCATCGACAGGAAGAACCACATGACCATCGGCGTGAAGAAGAAATAGACGAGCGCAGCCCCCATCAGGAACAGGACCGGCGACGCGATCAGGAACGGCAGGAAGGCCTGGCGCTCGTTCTTGTAGAGGCCGGGCGCCACGAACTTATAGACCTGGGCGGCAATGATCGGGAAAGCGACCACCAGGCCGCCGAACATCGCCACCTTGACCTGGGTAAAGAAGAACTCCTGGGGCGCGGTATAAATCAGTTGGGCCTTCTCGACGTCGAGATGCGCCCATTCCACGGCCGTCTTGTAGGGGATGACCAGATAATTGAAGAGATGCTTGGCAAAAAAGAAGCATACAATGAAGGCGATGAAGAACGCCCCGATCGACCAGATCAGCCGCGTGCGCAGCTCCATCAGGTGCTCGATCAGCGGCTGCGGCTTGTCTTCGATGTCACCGCTCATGCCTCGTCCTTCTTCTTCGTCTGCGCCGGCTTCTTCGGCGTTGCAGGCTTCCTGACGGCCGCGGCCCGCTTCGGCTTTTCCACAGGTACGGCAACGGCTGTGGCAGCATCGATCTTGTCGGCAGCCTTGACGCGTGGCTTGCGCACGGCCTTCGGCTTGTCGGCGACGGTATCGGCCTGGGCAATCGCTGCTGCGACCGGCTCAGGCTGCGCAGGTGCCGGCACCGGGGGCGTTTCCGGGAGGCTCATCGACGGCGACGGGGCCGAGACGGCAGCCGGCGGCACTTCGGTCTTGTTTTCCGGAGCCGCAGTCGTCTTCTGCAAGTCGGCCTTGATCTCGTTGCCCATCTGGCGAAGCGGGTTCATCGCCTCGCGCAGGCTGTTAACCGGGTTGAGCTTCTGGGCGTCGCTGATCGTCTGGCGCACATCGTCAAGCTCGGCTTCGCGCAACGCTTCGTCGAACTGCGCCCGAAACTCACCGGCGACCTTGCGGGCGCGCTGCGTCATCTTGCCGAACGCGCGCAGCATCGGCGGCAAATCCTTGGGACCGACAACGACGATCAGCACGACCGCGATGACCAAAAGCTCGGTCCAACCAATATCGAACATGCAAGGCTCCTGGACGGGAAGCGCGGGGGCTGCGCTTTTTCCCGGACTTGATTACTTCGTTTCGTCGGCCTTGTGATCGACGGTCTTTGCCGTTTCCGGCGCGTCCTCGTCCGTCATGCCCTTCTTGAAGCTTTTGATGCCCTTGGCGACATCGCCCATCAGTTCCGGAATCTTGCCGCGACCGAACAACAACAGCACGATGACCAGAACGATCAGCCAGTGCCACATGCTAAGAGAACCCATCACTCTAACTCCCTGTTTCGATGTTCCCACGATGTAAGGATTTCTAACACCGTTTCCAACATCAAGCCCTTTGAACTGCGCTTAATGTCACGGTATCGCCCTTTATGACAAGCCACTGAGGCGTCGAAAAATCGTGAGCGCCATTCTTTTCGTCATGCATGGAAAAAGCAAGACGAAGTCCTTCAATCTTCGGAGGTAGAACGTGGGGCAAGCAACCCCAGTTCTTCGAGATCCATCTGGGTGATCGGATCTTCGTCCTCGGTCAATTCGTCGTTCATCGACGGCGAGGGAATATTGAAGTTCGCCGGGATACGGCCAGACAGCAGGCCCGCTCCCTTCAATTCTTCGAGACCCGGCAGATCGCGCAATTCTTCCAGGCCGAAATGGTCGAGAAAATCGCGCGTCGTGCCCAAAGTCACCGGCCGGCCGGGCGTGCGCCGGCGGCCGCGAAACCGCACCCAACCGGCTTCCATCAGCACGTCGAGCGTGCCGCGCGAGGTCTGAACGCCGCGGATATCCTCGATCTCGGCACGCGTCACCGGCTGGTGATAGGCGATGATCGCCAGCACTTCCAGGGCAGCGCGCGAAAGCTTCTTCACCTCGTTGTCGTCGCGGCGGATGACGAAGGAAAGATCGGCGGCGGTGCGGAAGGCCCAGGCGCCTTCGACCTGGACAAGATTGACGCCCCGCGGCGCATATTGCTCCTTCAGCCGCAGCATGATCGCATGCACATTGAAGTTCCTCGGCAGCCGCTCAGAAATGAAGCCCTCGGAGACCGGCTGCGATGAGGCAAAGACCAGCGCCTCGGCGATGCGTTCGGCCTCGATCTCGGCCTGCAGGTCGCGGCCCTCCTCCTCGAAATCCTCGCCGTCCTTCAGATCGATCAAGCCGGCCGCTCCTGTTCCACCACCTGCAGCGTCGCATGTTTCGGACCGCGGCGCATGTAGATCGGCTGAAAGGCGCCGTCCTGACGGATCTCAAGCTTACCCTCGCGCACCAGCTCCAGCGAGGCGGCAAAGGCGCTGGCGATCGCCGTGACGCGTTCCTCGGGCGCTGCGAGATAACGCAGCAGATAATGCTCCATCGCCATCCAGTCACCGACCTCGCCGATCATCTGGGTCAGCAGTTCGCGGGCGTCGGTCAGCGACCAGACATTACGCCTCTCGATCGTCACCTGGGTAACAGCATGGCGCTGGCGCAGCGCCGCATAGGCGCTCAGGAGATCGTAGAGGCTTGCCGCATAAGCGGATTGCTGCCGGTCGGGAATATGCTCCGGCGCACCGCGGGCGAAGATATCGCGGCCGAGGCGGTTGCGGTTGACGAGGCCCTCCGCCGCCTGGCGCATGGCTTCGAGACGCTTCAGGCGGAAGGCAAGGGTTGCGGCCATCTCCTCGCCGGAGGGGCCGTCATCCTTGACCCGCTGGGGAATGAGCAGCCGCGACTTCAGATAGGCAAGCCAAGCCGCCATGACGAGATAATCGGCGGCAAGCTCGATGCGGATGCGCCGGGCGCTTTCGACGAACTGCAGATATTGTTCGGCGAGCGCCAATACAGAAATGCGCGACAGATCGACCTTCTGGTTGCGGGCGAGATAGAGCAGCAGGTCGAGCGGGCCTTCGAAGCCGGCGACGTCGATCACCAGCGCCGGCTCGTGGCTGGCGCGCTCGGCGCCGTTCTCCTGCCACAGCTTGTCCATTGGCGTTGCCGCCTGCGGACGTTCCGAGCCCTTGACCGTGCTCACCACCCTGCTCTCCTGCGATCACACCGACACAAACATCGCCTCGAATTCCGCCCTCAACTCCGCCTCATCGGCAGTATCCGGAGCGGCAAAGCCTGCTTCTACCGCTTTTGCGCGGGCAAGCGAAAGACCGGTGAGCGGCGGAACATTTGCCACGACATCCCGCATCTCGTCCATATGGCCATTGCAATGCAGCACGATATCGCATCCTCCTGCAATGATATTCGCCGCCCGTTCACCGATTGTACCGGAAAGAGCATTCATCGAACTGTCGTCGGAAAGCAGCAGACCGCCAAAACCGATGTGCTCGCGGATAACGCCGTCGATGACCTTGCGCGAGGTCGTCGCCGGATTGTCAGGGTCGATTGATGTGAAGACGAGATGGCAGGTCATTGCCATCAACTCGTCCTTCATCGCGATGAAAGGCGAGAAATCATGGGCCTCCAGCTCATCGCGCGAGACGGTGACGACAGGCAGCTCCAGATGTGAATCGGCAAAGCCGCGACCGTGGCCGGGCATATGCTTCATAACAGGCAGCAAGCCGCCGGCCTTCAGCCCCTCGCCGGCCGCCCGTCCCATTGCGATAACCGTCTTTGGATCGCCACTATAGGCGCGGTCGCCGATGACGTTGCTGCTGCCTTCGACCGGCACGTCGAGAACCGGCAGGCAATCGACATTGATGCCAAGGTTCGACAGGTCGAAGGCATGCAGGCGCGACATCACCCAGGCGGCGCGCAGCCCGAGCGCCGGGTCGCGGCGATAGACATCGCCGAGCGCCTGGCCTGAAGGATAACGCGGCAGAACCGGCGGACGGATGCGCTGGACGCGACCGCCCTCCTGATCGATCAGCACCGGCGCATGCCAGCCGACGCTGTCACGCAGTTCGGCGACGAGATCGGTGATCTGGCCCGCTTCGGAGATATTGCGCCCGAAGAGGATGAAGCCCCAGGGCCGTTCGTCCCGGTAAAAGGCCTTTTCTTCGGATGTGAGGGCAAGGCCACTGCAGCCAAGGATCATCGCTTTTGATTCGGTCATAGAAGAATCATAAACAGCGGCTGGCCAAATGCGAGCAAGCGCGGGCGTGATGCACAAAAAAGAGCGGCGGGCCGATCCGGCTCGCCGCTCTCATAACTCAATGGCCGATGTTATTTGGAGATCAGGCAGCTTCCGCCCGCTGCGCGATACTGTTCGCAGAGCGCTGCGGCCTCATCCTTGGAGCCGACCGGGATGCGAACACGGTAGAAAGTGCCCTTACCGGCGATATCGGCCCTGCGGATCTCATGGGCGCGGCCGCCAAGCACGCCGGCGAATTTCTTCGACAGGTTTGCATAAGATTTATTCGCCTCGTCCTCCGACGGCAGCGAAGCGATCTGGAGGCCGTAGCCACCTGCGGATGCGGCTTGCTGCGGCTGGGCGGCGGCCGGCGTTGCCGAGGCGACCTGCGTCGGCTTCGGCTGCTGCGCGGGCGTGCGGACATTGCCCTTATCGGTAACAGTGCTAACGACGTTGACAGGCTGATCGGCCGGGCGGGCGATCGGAACCGGGGCCGTATCGGCGATCGTTGCCGTCTTGACCGGCCGTACCGGCGCATCGACCGGTGCGGGATTTGCCGCCTGCCCATCGGCACTTGCGGCAGGCGACGGCTGTGCCGGCGCGGTTTGAACTGGTGCTGCAGAACGCGCATCGGCGGAAGCAATCTCGGCGCTTGCCGGGAAGCTCGCAGCCGATCCGGCAGCCGGCGGCGCAGACGGGGCCGACTGCGCCGTCACTGACGGCATCGGCTGAGGAGGCGGCGCCGGCTGGTCGACCGGCGCGGACTCCTCGCGGGCGACCAGTGTGCCGTCAGGCTTGACGATCATCGTGCGGACCTTGCGCGGCGAAACGGATGGCGTCTTGTCGGCGTCACTTGCAGAAGCGTCATCGGCGTTGGCGTGGTTCGGCAACAGACGCGGATCCTCCGTCTCGCCAACGGCGGTCGGCGTGACCCGATCGTCAGCGCCGGCGTTCTCGTCATCTTCCGGCAATGCCTCCGGCGTCAAGGTGCGCTGGACAACATCGACCGGCGCCTCGTCCGAGGAGACGAGCGCCTTCTGCTTCGGCTCCTCGGCAGAACCCGCAACGCGGTCGTAGACGGCCTTATCCTGGTTCGGCACCGTCTTACCGCCGGGATTTTCCGGAACGACCTTGACCGGCTCCTTGTCGGCCGCAATCACACGCGGCTCGCCGGACGAGACAATGCCAAGCCCTTCGCCGTTCCAGACGGAGGAATAGACGCCATAACCGACGCCAGCGAAGACCACCAGCACGACGGCCCCGGCCAACAGCCGGCGCATCGACCGGGCGCGGCTGAAATCAGCGGCCTGGCTTGCCGACTCGATGTGGACCTCGGAGGTCTCCCGGCGTTCGACCGGCTCGCGCACGCTGCGGCGGAAATCCTCCTCCAGCGCCCGTTCGAAATCGTCGAGACCGTCGGCAATGGTCGGCTTGACCGGCGTTGCCGCAGCGGCAACCATATTACGGGCGGACGCCGCCGTTTGGCGCGGTTTGGCCGGCTCGAAAAAGCTCGCAATCTCTGCATCGAGATCGAAATCGAAATCCGCGGTTTTCGCGACCGGAGCGGGCTGCTCGACCGGTGGCAGCGCCGGCACATGCATGTCCTCCACCGTCTCGGGACGATCCTCCGGATCGGAGATCATCGCCGGATCGAAGGGCAGATCTTCGGTCGATTCAGCGGCGGACGCCTCTGCGGCAGGTGCCCAGTTGAAAGCCGGAGCCGGAGCTGGGGCCGGCTGCTCGGAAACCGGAGCCGGCGCGGGCTGAGCCGGGA
Source organism: Rhizobium esperanzae (assembly GCF_002204185.1). GTDB lineage: Bacteria > Pseudomonadota > Alphaproteobacteria > Rhizobiales > Rhizobiaceae > Rhizobium > Rhizobium esperanzae. The sequence continues at coordinate 47,272 of NZ_MXPU01000019.1, forward strand.
TAGTGGCCTGTGGGTACTCAGGCGTTGCCTGCTGGGGCGCGGCGGGCGCCGGCTGCGCCTCTGGCTGCGGCGCAGGTTCGGCTGCTTCGGAGAAATCGAGATCGGCAAGTTCCAGCTCGATACCGGCGAGGTCCAGTTCGAAATCATGGCCCGCGAAGGGATCATCGGCTTCCGGCGCGGGCTGCGGCGCCCGTGAATAGGCCGTTGCGACAGGTCGGGGCTGCGTGACCGCGGCAGGCTGTGGCGCGACCGGCCTTGCGGCTTCGGCGGCATAGGCAGGCGTCATTTCGATCGGAGCGGACAGGATCGGCGCGGGCGCGATCGCCTCGGGCTGAACCGGTGCGGCAGCAACCGGGGCGACTTCGACGGGAGCGGGCTCCGGCGCAACCGGCGCCAGATTGGCGCGCTGTAATACCGGGCGGGGCACAGGATAGCGCGAGACGTCGGCCAGCAGGTCGTCGACATCGAAGGTGCCGGCGGTATGCGGAACTTCAGGTCCGACCTCGGTCAGCGCGGCATCGGCCTGGATCTCGCCGTCGATGGCGGCTGCAAGATCGAAACCGGCGTCGGAGCCGAACTCTTCCAGATCATCCTCGACTTCAACGAATTCCTCGGCTTCAGCAGTTTCTTGCGGCGCAATTGCCTCATCGTGGCGATCGATCTCAGCGGGAAAGCCGAACGACGGCGCCGCGGATTCGAACTCCTCGGGAGGTTCGACAGCGGCGACGGGCGCCGACTGCTCGATAACGGGCTCCGGCTCCGCCGAGGCAAGATCGGCAACCGCTGCTTCAGCCATCGGTTCAGCGACTGCTTCAGTCGCAGGCGCAGCGACTGCTTCAGCGGCCGGCTCGACAACTGTCACCGGCTCCTCACGTTTCGGGGCGTGGAAATTGGCGAGCGGCAGCCTGATGCTGGCGGCCGACCATTGCGGGGCTTTGGCGGACTGCGCCAGCGAAGAGACCGGCGCTGCACCGATCGACAATTCGAGTTCCTCGATCAGGTCGCGGGCGCCGCCGAAAGCGGTTTGAGCTGGCACCTCGGAAACAGGATCGACGGACAGCTGCTGCGGACCGGCCGCCCAGTCGGCAGCGGCTACGTCCCAGTTCCTTGCCGAAGGCTGGGCAGCTTCTTCTGCGGCGACGGGACCAACGGAGACGGGCTCCGGAACATCCACGCTTACGGCAGCGGGAGAAGCATCGAGAATGGGCTCGACATAGTCTTCGGAAGCGACGCCGTCGGAGATCGGCTCGGCCGGCCGATCGAGTTCGGCCAGCGGACGCGGTGAATCGTAGCGATCGAATTCCCGCCCGAGCTCGTCCTCCAGATCGAAGGCAGGTTCGCGCCGGGCGGCGTCGCTTACGGTATTCGCTGCAACACGCGGCTCGAAACCGACGATCCGAGCAAGTTCGGCCAACGGATCGTCGTCGGCAAACAGATCGTCTTTTCCGCGCGTATCATACGCAAATTGTTTCTCAGCCATGCCTATCCCACTCGCAAACGCCAACGCTCAAATGCCAGCGCATTGTGGGTAAATGGTGACGTTATCGCATTTCGTCAGGTGCGGCAGTGCCTGTAATGGCAAGTCCCGACTTCAAAACCGACGCGACGGCGTACACCAGCCCAAGTCTGGCAATACTTGATTCTCGGTTTTTATCATTAACAAATCGTAATTCCGGCTGATCTTTACCTTTGTTCCAGTGCGCGTGGAACGCACTGGCGAGGTCGTAGAGATAAAATGCGATGCGATGCGGCTCCTGCGACTGGGCGGCCGCCTCGACGACACGCGGGAATTCGGCAAGCTTGGCGACCAGCTGCAATTCGGCCGGATCGCCAACGCCAGCAACGGCTTTCGCAAGATCCTCGGGCGAAACATCGAGGCCGGGAAAAGCCTCTCTTGCCTGCCGGAAGACCGACATGCAGCGGGCATGCGCATACTGCACGTAAAAAACAGGATTATCCTTCGACTGCTCCGTCACCTTGGCGAAATCGAAGTCGAGCGGCTCGGAATTCTTGCGATAGAGCATCATGAAGCGCACCGAATCACGGCCGACTTCCTCGACGACGTCCCGAAGCGTGACGAAATCGCCCGAACGTTTCGACATCTTCACCGGCTCACCGTTGCGATAGAGCTTGACGAGTTGGCAGAGCAGCACCGTCAGCTTCGCCTTACCCTCCGAAACGGCGCGTGCAACCGCTTCCAGGCGCTTGACGTAGCCGCCATGATCGGCGCCAAGCACATAGATCATCTCGTCGAAACCACGATCGAACTTGTTCTTGAAATAGGCGACGTCGGCGGCGAAATAGGTGTAGGAGCCGTCCGACTTGATCAGCGGCCGGTCCATGTCGTCGCCAACCTCGGTCGAGCGGAACAGTGTTTGCTCGCGATCTTCCCAGTCTTCAGGAAGCTGGCCCTTCGGCGGCGGCAGCGTGCCCTTGTAGACGTAACCCTTGAAGGTCAGGTCGTTGATCGCCGTGCGGATCGCCGCCGCTCCATTGGCATGCAGGGTGCGCTCGGAAAAGAAGATGTCGTGATGGACGTTCAGCGCCGCCAGATCTTCGCGGATCATGACCATCATCGCGTCGATGGTGCGATCCTTGATGAGCGGCATCCATTCCTCTTCCGGCATATTGTGCAGCCGGACGCCGTAATCGGCGGCAAGCGACTGGCCGACGGGCACGAGATAGTCGCCCGGATAGAGACCCGACGGGATTTCGCCGATCCGCTCACCGAGCGCTTCGCGATAACGCAGGAAGACCGAGCGGGCCAGCACGTCGATCTGCGAGCCGGCGTCGTTGATGTAATATTCCTTTTCGACGCCGTAACCGGCAAAGGCCAGCAGGTTGGCGAGCGCATCGCCGACGACGGCGCCGCGGCAATGACCGACATGCATCGGGCCGGTCGGATTGGCCGAGACATACTCGACGTTGACCTTGCGGCCTTCGCCGAGGGTCGAGCGGCCATAGTCGATGCCGGCGCCGATGATGGAAGCCAGCAGCCGCTGCCAATAGCCGACGGCGAGACGGATGTTGATGAAACCGGGGCCTGCCGCTGAAACATCGGCGACGTCGGCATCCTCCTTGAGCTTGGCGATGATGACGTCGGCAAGGGCGCGAGGATTGGTGCCGAGCGGCTTTGCCAGCACCATCGCGGCGTTGGTCGCAACGTCGCCGTGACTCGCATCGCGCGGCGGTTCGACTGCGATGCGGCCGAAATCGAGCTCAGATCGCTTTTCCCTGACCAGATCGATCTGTTCAAGGGCGGTTTTGATCCTGGCTTCGAAGTCGGTAAAAAGGTTCATCGCACTCTTCCATGCATAGGCTGTGCCAAAGGCGCTAATCGGCCTTCGGCGGGCGACCGCTGCCTATCGCAAATCCGGAGTGTGGTCAAACAATCGCCTGTGGGCACTGATCGCATAGGTGTCGGTCATGCCGGCGAGGTAGTCGCCGACATGGCGAGCCTTCGGCGCATCGGCGAGCCCCGCCATATGATCGACCCAGTAATGGCTCTGCATCTCCTTGGGACTGGCCATGTAGGCGGCAAAGAGGTCCGTGACGATCTGGGCAGCACCGGCGCGGATGCGCATGATATCGGGATTGCGGTAGATGCGCTTGAAGAGCATCGCCTTAATCTGCCTGTCGGTTTCGGCCATCTCTTCGGAAAAGGTGGCGATAACCCGGTCGGCGCCGCGGATGTCGGCAGCACTCTCGGGACGAAGAAGGGCAAGGCGCTGCTGCGCGACGCCGATGACGTCCTCGACCATGCGGGTGATCTGGCGGCGCATGATCTCGTGGGTGAATCGGCTCGGTTCCAGATGCGGATAGCGCCCTCTCACCTCCGCCATCAACCCGGCAAGAAAGGGAATTTCCTCCAGCATGTCGAAACTCAGATAGCCGGAGCGCAGGCCGTCGTCGATATCATGGGTGTTATAGGCGATGTCGTCGGCGATCGCCGCGACCTGGGCTTCCAGGCTGGCATAGGTCGCGAGCTCGAGATCGTGCAATTCGCAATAATCAAGGATCGGCTGCGGAACCGGGCCGCGCGTGCCGGCCCCTTCCGGCGTCAGCAACGGACCATTGTGCTTGACGAGGCCTTCGAGGCTTTCCCATGTCAGATTGATGCCGTCGAATTCGGCATATCGCCGCTCCAGCTTGGTCACAATGCGCAGCGATTGGGCATTGTGGTCGAAGCCACCATAGGGCAGCAGCACCTCGTGCAGCGCGTCCTCGCCGGTATGGCCGAACGGCGTGTGGCCGAAATCGTGCACCAGCGCCACGCCCTCGGCCAGATCCTCGTCGAGTTTCAGGGCGCGGGCAAGCGCACGGGCAATCTGCGCCACCTCGATCGTATGCGTCAGCCGAGTGCGGTAGTGATCGCCGTCCTGGGCGATGAAGACCTGGGTCTTGTGCTTCAGCCGGCGGAAGGCGGTGGTATGGACAATGCGGTCGCGGTCGCGTTGGAAATCGGAGCGAGTCGGACTGCTGTCTTCCGGATAGAGACGCCCACGCGTCGTCCACGGGTCGGCCGCATAGACCGCCCTCTCGCTGCCGCCGAAACCTAAAGCTCGCCTGTCAACCGTCATTCTTCACCGTCATTCTGCCTATTGCCGCATCTGCCCATTGACGCCGCTTTGCCCTCTTCATACCTATAGCCCGACGAAACGGCAAAGCGGTGTTCGCCGACCGCTTCGGCGCATCATGGCCTTTTCGCGAAGATCATGGTAAGTTCCTTTGATATCAGGCATTTGAACATTCGAGTGCCAAAACCCATTCTCTCCGGATCTTGACCCCGGCAGGAGGAAATATGACGGATACGAGTGTAACTCTTTCGGATGCCGCGGCAAAGCGTATCGCCGCCATCATCAGTGCTGAGGCCGGCAAGAGCGCGCTGCGCGTTTCCGTGGAAGGCGGCGGCTGTTCGGGCTTTTCCTACAAGTTCGACCTTGCCGACAGCGCTGAGGATGATGACGTCGTCGTCGAAAAAAACGACGCGAAGGTGCTGATCGACAGCCTGTCGCTCGTCTATATGGCAGGGTCCGAGATCGACTTCGTCGACAACCTGCTTGGCCAATCCTTTCAGATCAAGAACCCCAATGCGGTGGCAAGCTGCGGCTGCGGCACCAGCTTCTCGATCTGAATATCCGAACATACAGCGTTGTCCCCAACGACCGGCGGAAGAATTGCTTCCAGCCGGTTTATCGGCTTGTCCAGCGGCGAAAGACCGCGATAAAAGGAGCGCACTGAAGCGCGTCACGATCTTTCAGATTCGCTTGGCCCACGCTTTAGCTCTTTGATTTTCCGCGTGTCGTGAATCGCAAAAACAGCCGCACAGTTTTGCGCGACATGCCCTAGCGAACGGGACAGTGCCATGAAGATCGCGACCTGGAACATCAACGGCGTCAAGGCGCGTATCGACAATCTCACACAATGGCTCAAGGATTCGAATCCCGATATCGTCTGTCTGCAGGAGATCAAGACGATCGACGAAGGTTTTCCCCGGCTGGAGATCGAAGCGCTCGGCTATCATGTCGAGACGCACGGCCAGAAGGGATTCAACGGCGTCGCGATCCTCTCCAAGACCTCACCTTTTGAAGTCAACCGCGGCCTGCCCGGCGACCCGCTAGACGAACAGGCGCGTTTCCTGGAAGCGGTGTTCACGCTGCCCGACACGCGCATCCTGCGCGTCTGCTGCATCTATCTCCCGAACGGCAATCCCGTCGACACAGAGAAGTATCCCTACAAACTCGCCTGGATGGAGCGGCTGAGGAGCTTTGCGGCCGAACGGCTGGCCTATGAAGAGATGCTGGTGCTTGCCGGCGATTACAACGTCATCCCCGAACCGCACGACTGCTTCGACCCCAAGGTCTGGGAAAACGATGCGCTGTTCCTGCCGCAGACGCGGGAGGCATTCCGCAGGCTCGAAAATCTCGGGCTCACCGATGCGGTGCGCGCGACGACGGATGCGACACAGCTCTATTCCTTCTGGGACTATCAGGCAGGTGCGTGGCCGAAGAACAACGGCATCCGCATCGACCACCTACTGCTCTCACCGGAAGCTGCCGACCGGATGACGTCGGCGGCAATCGAAAAACATGTGAGGGCCTGGGAAAAGCCGTCCGACCACGTGCCTGTGATCGCCTATTTTGATTTCGCGGCCTGACATTCCGAGCCCATGGCAGCGCCTCATTTCAGGGGTGCGATGGAGATGATGCACGGGTTGAATGCCGGCGCTTAACGCAAAGCGTCAATCGGAACCGCTCGCGATGGCGTGCGACAGCGAAACTGCCGTGCGGCGGTCGGCCTCATTGGCAACCGAGAAGGCCTGCTCCTGCAGCGCTTCCATCCAGCTGCAATCCTTCGGCTTGCAGCGGTCGAGAGCGGCGGTCATCAGCGCGAGACCGCGGGCCGTCTGGCCTTCGTCGAATAGGATATTTCCGAAAATCGCCATGGCGCCGGGATGGCCACTCTTACGAGCCTGGTTCAGCCATTTTTTCGCCTGCTGCGGACTAGCGTTGCCGCCCTCGCCGGCCAGCATCATCTGCGCCAGCTGGAACTGTGCTTCGGGGACGCCAAAGGTGGAGGCCACCTGGAAATAGAGCTGGCGCGCCTGAGTGAGATCGATCTTGACGGGGCTGCCGGCAATACCATGCTTGTAGTAATTGGCGAGCGAGAGGAGCGCGTTGACGAAGAAGCCGGTATCTTCCGAGCCGGGTTCGACACCCTGCTGGGCGATCTCACTGTAGATCTTGAAGGCTTCAAAATCGTCCTGGGTAACACCGTCACCGTCGGCGTACATGTTGGCGAGCGCCCAGCGCGAGCCGGTATGGCCCTTTTCGGCGGCGTATTTGTAGGCTTCGACCGCCTCCTCTTTCTGTCCGTTTTTGTAGGCCTTGAAGCCGAACTTGAACAGATCGAAAGGACCGGACTCCTTGCTGACGTCGCTCTTGATGTCGAAAGCGTGAACCGGGCCGGACAGCGAGATTGCCACCCACATGCTCACCAGCATGAATTTGAACAGTTTGAACTCGGACGTTACCATTTCAACCGATTTCTTTCGTTCATCGCGCGCAGCCGGCGCTGAGGCCGGGCATACTGCGGATGTGTTCTTTCAAGGCGAGCGATCCCGCGGCGAGCTCCATGGCCCCTTTACCCGCGTCGCATCCAGCCCATAGGCCTTTTCTAAAAGGCCGAATTTTCAGCACATCATTCAGGACCACCCGGCTCCCGGCACGGTCCGCCTGCAACCTTCTCGGCGCTCTTTCGACGGGCGCGCCATCCGCCTTCCCGCCTTTATCGCATTCGTAATTACCAAATGTGACCAAACCGGTATCGGCATCTGCCGTTAAGCTCGCCTGCCTGTTCGAACGGGCAGAGAACGGCGGCAATGGATGGATAGATGGCATGATCGTGAGGTCGAATTTATGGTCGCAATAGCCTTGTCCGGAAAGAAAAACGGCCGCAATCACGCGGCTGTCGCCACTTGCGCCGTACGATCTGCTGTTACCGGAAAAAAATCGACTCATGCTACTGATTACACGCACCGTAGTCTGCCATCACCTCGCCCGCTAATACCGCTGCGCTCTCTTTGTGGCGGGAAATGGACAAATTCACCCCATCGCCACCATACGTCATTCATCGTAAAAAACTGTTGCTGAATCGTCACAAAACGAGACCGGAAAATAACATGATTAATGGGCGCACATAAAGAAGAGCCCGGCAGTGCCGGGCTCCTCAATTCTTCAAAACGTGGAATTAGAACTTGATCTTTATGCTTGTCGACAGTGCAGCGACCAGATCATCGTCAAAGGAATAGGAGACATCATCTCCGTATGTGACGCCATTCCGGGTCACAGCACCAGACGAACCGCTCGTCAACACGCCCACGGCACCTGCAAAGCGCCATTCGATATGTTCGGTCGGCGTATAGGCCGCACCGAGACCGAGCGTCCAGCTGTCTGTCTGCGCGCCATAGCCTTGGCTGGTGCCGCGATCCCATGTCAGGCTGACTGCACCGGCCCACTGCTCATTGAATTTGTGGCCGACACCGCCGGAGATCGTCCAACCATCACGATAAAGAAGGTCGAGCGAGGTTAGACCACCGGCGGGGCAAGGCAAGCCGTTGGTCGGGCAGAATGCTACCGACTGCAGGACGCTCCAATTCGTCCATTTAACCGATCCGAATGCAAGCCAATCCGGAGCAATACCGCTTTGCAGCTTCAGCTCCAGCGAATCCGGCGCTTCGGCGGAACCGGAAACAGGTGTGACGAGGCCCCCATATAGCGGCACAACCGGAACCTGACGGAGATCAACAGTCCCGGACAGGTCATCGTACTTGACGCGACTGTTATAGACGAGGCTCGCACGCATCGCATATTCCGGGATCTCGTAAGCGATGCCGGCGCGCCAGCCCCAGCCGCTATCGTCGATATCCAGGCGACCGACGCCGGTGCCAGTCCCGAGCAGAAGCGGAAGCGTTGAAACCAGACGTTCCTTGAAGCCTTCGACTTCCTGATAAAAAGCGCCGCCAATGAAGCGAAGCTGCCCAGGGCCGACATCAAAACGGTAGGAGCAGGTGCCGCCATAGTTGCGGGTTTTGATCTCTGTCTCAATGTTATCGTTGGCACCGGCCCAGTTCACGCCGGGGTCGGTATGCGCGCCGAAGGGCTCCGAATAGTCAACGAGGCAGTCGACTGCATCGCCAAAACCAGCCTTAAAACCAATATAGGGGATGGTGTAATTTGAGGTATCGTCAGCCGTGTCTGGACGGCTGTTCAGATTGCCGCCTCCTGTCAGTATCGACGTATTCGTGTCTCGGACATCCTTCAGCTTGCGCTGCGGCGTGACGTAGGTCACGCCCGACTGAAACGAGAAAGGCGACGTATCGAACAGCTGATCGATGTTATAGCCGCCGCGCTCCAGGCCGCCAGCAAAGGACGGCGAGGCAAGCGACGAAAGAAGAACGAGCGACGTTACGCCCTTGGAAAACATACGCGATGCCATTGTGTCTCCCCCACTCCAGCAATTGATGTACGCCACTTTAGTAAGCGTTCACTCGACATGGCAACGCGCCCCACGGCGGCACTCCCAGGCATTGCAGTGGCTAACTTACGTAAAGAAATTGACGGACACGTCAAACAATCTGGTTAATAAAATCTTATTCTAGAGCTATCAACTTTGAGGTGGGCTTTTGGGTTTTCATTCCAAACATTGCAGAAGCTGTATCAATCCGACAACAGTGGCAGTTTTCACCAAATGGATAGTCGTAAAGCCAAAATCCACAGGCTCAGCGCCTCAAATCAGCCGCGCTCAAGACCGAATCAGGCGTGCCCCACACGACAAAAGGCGCGCCCGAAGCGGGCGCGCCTTTGAAATAACTTACCAAAATCGCAATGAAACTTATCCGGCTTCGCTGACCCTGGAAAGCGCGGTTTTCAAGCTGGCGATCTGCCCCTTCAGCTCATCGAGACGCTCGCGCTCCGCCTTGACCACCTCGGGATTGGCGTTGGCGACGAACTTCTCGTTGGAAAGCTTGCCATTGATGCGGGCGATTTCTCCGTCCATCTTGGCAATCGCCTTTTCCAGGCGGGCCTTTTCGGCAGCAAGGTCGATCAGATTGCCGAGCGGCAGGCAGACGGTGGCTTCGGCGACGACGATCTGGGCTGCGCCCTTCGGCACATCGTCGGAGAGCGATATCGCTTCCACGCGGGCAAGCCGCTTGATGGCGGCGTCGTGGCGGAACAGCCTTTCGCGCGTGAGATTGTTGGCCTTGACGACGACCAGCGGTGCGGTCGCCGACGGCGGCACGTTCATTTCGGCGCGCACGGAGCGGATGCCGGAGACGAGATCGATCAGCCAGTTGATCTCGTCAGCGGCTGCGTTATCGGCATAGGACGGCGCCGGCCATTCGGCATGGCAGACCAGCGTGTCGCGTTCCTTGCCTTCGCCTGCGGTATGCGCCCAAAGCTCTTCGGTCATGAAGGGCATGAAGGGATGCAAGAGCTTGTAGATCTCTTCGAGAATATAGGCGCTGCAGGCCTGGGCTTCGGCCTTGGCGCCCGCGTCATCGCCACTGAAGACCGGCTTCAGAAGCTCGAGATACCAGTCGCAGACTTCGTTCCAGACGAAACGATAGAGCGCGCCGGCGGCATCGTTGAAGCGGAAGGCTTCAAGGGCTTCCGTAACGTCACGTTCCGTACGGGCAAGCTCTGTCAGGATCCAGCGGTTGATGGTGAGCTCGGCGGCCTCCGGCACGAAGTGTGGATCGCTCTTGGCACCGTTCATCTCGGCAAAGCGCGTGGCGTTCCAGAGCTTGGTGCCGAAATTGCGGTAGCCGGCGATGCGGGCAGGATCGAGCTTCACGTCGCGGCCCTGCGCGGCCATGATCGCCAGGGTGAAGCGCAGCGCGTCGGCGCCGTATTCGTCGATCAGTTCCAGGGGGTCGATGACGTTGCCCTTCGACTTCGACATCTTTTGCCCGTTCTTATCCCGCACCAGTGCGTGAATATAGATTGTATGGAAGGGTTCGACGGGGTCGCCATTCTCGTCCTTCATGAAATGCAGGCCCATCTGCATCATGCGAACGACCCAGAACGGGATGATATCGAAACCGGTGACGAGGACATTCGTCGGGTAGTAACGCGCAAGTTCCGGCGTCTCGTCGGGCCAGCCGAGCGTCGAGAAAGGCCAGAGTGCAGAAGAGAACCAGGTGTCGAGCACGTCCTCGTCACGCGTCAGGATTTCACCAGGCTTGAAGTTTTCGAGCAGGTCTTCGACATAGGCCTTCATCGGGCCTTCGTGCGAGAGGTAATGCTGGATCGCAGCCTGCAGCGCCTCTTCCTCGGTCTTTTCGACGAAGACCTGACCGTCGGGACCATACCATGCGGGAATCTGATGGCCCCACCAGAGCTGGCGGGAAATGCACCAGGGCTCGATGTTCTCCAGCCAGTTGAAATAAGTGTTTTCCCAGTTCCTGGGGATAAACCTGGTTCTTCCCTCCCGAACGGACTCCAGGGCAGGCTGCCCCAATGTCTTATTGTCGACAAACCATTGTTCCGTCAGCCGCGGCTCGATCGGCACGCCGCCGCGGTCGCCATGCGGGACCATATGCTTGTGCGGCTCGATCTTGTCGACAAGGCCGGCCTCTTCGAAGATCTCGACGATCACCTTGCGCGCATAGAAACGGTCCTGCCCTTCCAGACGGTCCCAGGCGCCATGCAGCGCCGCAGGATTGTCGAGACCTTCAAGGAAATCTTCATTGTCCTTGATGGCAATGGTGCCATCGACGTTCATGACGTTGATCGCCCGCAGCTTCGCGCGCTTGCCGACTTCAAAGTCGTTGAAATCATGGGCAGGTGTGATCTTCACCGCGCCTGTGCCGGCCGTCGGATCAGCATAGGAATCGGCGACGATCGGAATCCTGCGGCCGACGATCGGCAGGATGACGTGCTTGCCGATGATCGGCTTGTAACGCCCGTCTTCGGGGTTCACGGCAACGCCGGTATCGCCGAGCATCGTCTCCGGCCGCGTCGTGGCGACGACGATATAGTCACGCGTCTCGAACTCAGTCGGCTTGCCTTCCTCGTCGAAGGCGATTGGATATTGATAGGTGACGCCCGGCTCGAGCGGATAACGCAGATGCCAGAGATGGCCCTTCACCTCGTGTTGTTCCACCTCCATGTCGGAAATCGCCGTCAGGAGTTTTGGGTCCCAATTGACGAGGCGCTTGTCCTTGTAAATCAAGCCTTCCTTATAGAGTGTGACGAAAACCTCGAGAACGGCCTGCGACAGGCCTTCGTCCATGGTGAAGCGCTCGCGTGACCAGTCGCAGGACGCGCCGAGGCGCTTCAGCTGGTTGAAGATCAGGCCGCCCGATTCTGCCTTCCACTCCCAAATCTTGTCGATGAAGGCCTCGCGGCCCATCTCGCGGCGGCCCGGCAGTTGCTGCTCCATCAGCTTGCGCTCGACGACCATCTGGGTTGCGATGCCGGCGTGATCCATGCCCGGCTGCCAGAGCACGTCCTTGCCGCGCATGCGCTCGAAGCGCACCATGATGTCCTGTAGCGTATTGTTGAGCGCGTGCCCCATATGCAGCGAACCGGTGACGTTTGGCGGCGGGATCACGATGGTGAAGGTCTCGGCCCCCGGTTTGGCGTTCGCGCCGGCGCGGAAGGCATCCGCCTCATCCCATTTCGCGGCGATTTTCGGTTCGACGGCAGCGGAATCATAGGTCTTGTCGAGCATTTTCTGACCAATTTCGAGGTTCGAGGATGGGCGTTTGTAAATAGGATGGCCACGGCCAAGTCAATAAAAAAGCCGCCCGGAAACCGGAGCGGCTTTTCCAGGAAAAATCAATCCGATCAGCGGCGCGGGCCGCGCGCCACGCGCTCGATTTCCTCGCGCACCAGCCGTTCGACCAGAGTCGGCAGATTGTCATCAAGCCATTCACGCAGCATCGGTCGCAGCATGTCCTCGGCAATCTCGTCCAGCGAGCGGCGCTCGGCACCGTCGATCGCCGCGGCAAGCTCCTCGAAGGAGCGGCTGATCTGCAGACCGGCATCTTCCGAAAGCAGGGCCGGCTGGACCTCCTCGACAACGCTCGGCAGGAAACGCTCGGTCGACGAAGGAGCGGGCTCCAAAGCCGGCGGCGCAGTTTCGGCGGCAGCAGCGGCTTGCTCGGCGACGGCGACACGCGGTGTTTCGGCAAGCGTCGGTTCTGCCGGCTGTTGGACGGGATCAGAGGAAACGGGGGCTGCGGCAGCGGCAAAAACGGGCTGTGTCGGCTGCGGCTGTGGACTTGTAGCGCGCGGCGGCTCCGGCATCACGGCCGGCTGCGGCTCCGGCTGGCGGAAGCCGCCCGGAATTTCTCGCAAGGCTTGACTGGCCTGCACGGCGCTGCGCTCGGAGGCGGCGCGCACGCGGGCTGCGACATCGGCAAGCGACAGCGCGTGGGCCGGAGCTTCGGCCTCAGGGGCGGTGCCGGCCGAATTGGCGGCGACGAAACGCGGATCGGAAGAGCGCATGGCCGGTTCGGGAAACTCCACGCCGGCATAGGTGTCATCCACCGTCAGATGGATTTCGGAGCCGTTTTCGTCGTCGTCGGCGCCGTAAACCGGGGGCACGGAAGCTGAAATCGCCTTGCCGGCGCCGGGCTCATTGCTTTCGATGATCTGGCGGATGGAGGCCAGAATTTCTTCCATGGACGGTTCACGCGCTACACTTGGCTGAGCCATATCTATCCCCGTTATCCCAACACAACGATCGGACGGTGTGGAGCGTTCATCCGAATCACCACGACTTTAGAATACCCCAGACGCGAAAAAAATCATCGCGAATCAATTGAATGCCGCCATGCACAGTTTTGTTACCAATGCCTGCCGCCGGCATTCGGAGCCGACAGCGTCAGAATAAATGATGTTTGTGAAGGCTTTTCCGCAGTACTGACAAAAACGGGCGCCAATGGCGCCCGTCGCTCGAATCCAACTGGGAGAAGAGTGTCAGAAAACGAATTCGCGCGCCTTGGCGAAACCCGGCAGCGGCTTGACCGAAGCGTTGAAGAAGACGTTCTCCGAGATGGCGCCGCGCTCGGCGACGAAGACCTTGGCACGAGCGGCATTGCCGTGGCCTTCGACGGTGACCAGACGGCCGCCATCGCGCAACTGACCGAGAAGAGCGGCCGGAACCTCCTCGACCGCGCCGTTGACGAAGATCAGATCATAAGGGGCGCCGGCGGCGTAGCCCTTTTCGAGAGGACCGGTCACAACCTCGACCTTGCCATAGCCGGCAAGCTTTGCCTTCGCTTCGGCAGCCAGCGCCTCGTCGCATTCGAGTGCAATCACCGAGCCAGCGATGATCGACAGCAGCGCCGATGTATATCCCGTGCCGCACCCGACCTCGAGCACGAAATCGTCTTTGCCGATGGCGGCCAGCTGCAGCAGCTTGGCGAGCGGCGAGGCCTCCATCAGGAAGCGGGCCGGCTTGCCCGGTGCGGCGGCCGATATTTCGACGTCGTTGTCGATATAGGCGAGAAGCTTTGACTTCTCCGGCACGAAAGCCTCGCGCGGCACCGTGAGAAAAGCCGTCAGCACGGAATGCGAGGTAACATCCGTGGTGCGGATTTGGGTGTCGACCATCTTTGCGCGCGCTGCTTCGAAATCCATCATGTCCTCTCGCTCTTGAAAAGCGGTTCCTGTCCCTCGTCTCTTAATCTCCGCCACGGATGCTTTCAAGGCTTGGCAGCGGTCGGGGAAAAGAATCCGCCAGGCGGCTCTTTCGCGCCACAGGAGGGCACGGGCTGCAACGCAAGCGTGGAACGCCCTGCCCCTTCGTGTTATGATTTGCAGCGGAGGAAATTAGGAGGAGCAGGCCACGTCTGCGATTTTCGAATATTTCACGCTGTTCGATTTCCTTATCGTCGCAGCGCTCATCGGCATATTCTGCTGCGGGCTGCTGGACGGTGAAACGACCTGAGGAGATCGAGCGCCGAGAGCCCGCGACAATCCGAGGCGGGCTACGCGGTTGCGTGCGCTTGCCCGTAAAATAGCGTGCGGCCGAACAATCGCCTCGAAAATCAGCGAGGTTTCGCAACTCTTTAGCAGCGATGAGGAGAAATTGGAGGCCTCGCCCGGAATTGAACCGGAACACAAGGATTTGCAGAATTTATTCCGCCATTGTTTTCAAAGCGTTTTTTGCCGCTATGTCGCAGTTATGTCGCACTGCTGTGTCGCACTGAACAAGGTGTTTGCCGCTTGCTCCATTTCTTTCCCGTCATTAGAACGCGGGAACAGATGCCCATAGACATCCGTCGTCATGACGATCGAAGCATGCCCTAGCCGCTCCTGCACCATCTTCGCCGGCAGGCCGAGACCGCCATCCTCTTTGCGGTTGATCAGCCAGCGCACAGAAATGGCGGAGCGCGTGCAAGCCCGTGTACTCTTAAAAAGCAATTGCCTAATACGTGTTATTGACTTCGGCTAAGACGATAAGGGATCCGCGTAGCAACGGAGCAGATAACCCACATAAGGATTTCACGCGTCATGCCCATCGGGGATTGATGGATCGCCCAGCGGTCGGAGTTCCCCGCTGGCGACAAAATCCGGCAGTGTGAATACGTATCGATCGAGCATGTTGATATGTTTGCCCGAGGGCGACAGTTTATCGGCTAGAGGTGCACGGGTTTATGAATTCGGCGGCCTTTTTCAACGGATTTGCGATCGGCTCCACATCAACGCATTTAAACCCGGGTTTGTTGGAGCGGAAGCGGCGGCTGGAATCGACCCATTTCTGTCAATCGGAACTGGTTCGTGGATTCCGGAGAGCTGCCGTTTATCAAAACAGAGCGATGTCAGCTTCGCGCTATCGGCGCTGTTCCGGGCCCGACAGCCCCGGCGGCGAGGCAGGTTTTCCGCTTATGGGACTTATGCCGCACTTGGCCTTGGCAGCTTGGCCCGCGCGTTGGAAGAAACGGATTTCTGTGGCGATGCTTTCGCGGAACGGATCGGTTTGGTTGAAGTAGTCGCGGTCCAGACCGAGCTTTGCACCGCCTGCATCGCCCTCGTAATAGGTGCCGAACAAATGATCCCAGATCGGGAAATAATTGGCGAAATTCTTGTCGTGATGTTCCGGCACTCGGGAGTGATGGATGAAGTGGTCGCGTGGTGACTGGATCACGTATTTGCCAAACCAGCCATGCCAGGGAATGGCACTGTGCTTGACCAGACCAATGGCGCCAAAGGTGATGGTCACAATGGCGAATTCGGCCGTTGGCAGGCCGATAAGCAGCGCCGGAACGACCATAATGGCCATGTTTATGGCCTTCTCCAGCGGATGCTCCCGTGACGAAGTCAGCGCGTTGAACTCTTCGGCTGCGTGGTGAAATTCGTGCAGCCGCCATAGTACCGGCAGCCGGTGCATCAACCGATGCTGCCAGTAGCTCAAGAAGTCTGACAGCACTAGGAACAAGAGAACATGTGCCCAGCCTGGCAGCCTCCGGGCAAGGTCCAGGTGGGGGGCATCCTGAGCCGCGCGGGTGATGGCATAGGACAGACCAAATGATGCGAGCGCCGCGAATAGCGTAATCATTCCCGTCGCCTGAAGGACGAAATAGACGATGTCGGTGATTGTGGATTTGCTGCGTTCGAAGAAAACCCGACGGAACCCGGAATTGCCGAACCCCACACAGGTGAGTTCCACCGCGAAAACCGTCAGGACCAGGCCAATGGAAATGGCGAAACTGAGCGCCATTGCCCTACCATTCAGATAGTAAGTGCCGTAAAAAAAGCTTCCAAGCTTGTGCAGGCAGTATTCGACCAGCTCCATGGCCCTGCTCCAAACACGAACCCGTACAGCTTAGTTCTGACGATGCGCTTTTGCCAGATTGCTCAAAGGACGATCGGGGCGTCCTTTTGATGTATTACCGGCGGTGGAAGTGCAGTCCCGGAGGCATGTAGGAGGGTCGAGGAGCACTACCAAAAGCTGCTGGAATTACATGGCCGGCCGAAAGGCTTATAAAAAGAACTACAATAGGCACCGCCGATCGTAAGACCTCGGGCCGTGCTGAGATTTGTTCCACAGCAGCCGCTCGACACTTCGATGTGCGGCCCATCGCAACCCATAA
The DNA here is from genome assembly GCF_002204185.1 of Rhizobium esperanzae. Lineage (GTDB taxonomy): Bacteria > Pseudomonadota > Alphaproteobacteria > Rhizobiales > Rhizobiaceae > Rhizobium > Rhizobium esperanzae. The sequence goes on from NZ_MXPU01000019.1 coordinate 63,881, forward strand.
CCGGCCCCGCCCTACCTAAGGCGGGGCTTTTTTTGGCATTGGCGTTTCGGCCGAACACGGTCGATAGCATCGACATTCCAAGGCAACATCACCTTTGTCGTCGGCAAGGCGGAGAAGGTGGCCGATCAGAGCAGCTTCCAGTTTCCGGGCGCCGATGACCAGCTCGCGGCGATAGCGCTTCCTTAACGCTTTCGGGTCGATTTCTAGCGCGCGGCCGAAGGAACGACCCGACAGCTCGACGCCATCATCGCGTCGCTGGCGAAAAACAAGGTGTGTGAAAATATCGAAAGTGCCGGGTCGCGCGGAGCGTCGCTTTGGGAGCTGACCGGAAAATTGCCTCCGCACGACCCAACTCTAGGATGGGGTGGATCGCTAAGAGGAAGGCATTATGCGATCTGAAGGTACTGGCTTTCTCCCGCGATCCGGGGAGTTAACCATTATTGTCCCGATGCGGTTCCGGAGCTGGACAAAAAAAGCCCCGCCGCAGCTTAGCGGGGTGGGCGGCCATCCCTTTTCGATCTCAGCCACACCAATCGTTGCGTCGTCTCGGGTTCCAGCTGCGAGCAATGCCTTCCGCCAGCAGCTTCTTCCCGATCTCCTCCCCGTTCGTTCGTAGATTTTGACGGTGGACCGCGCCGCTGAACATCACCCTCAGGCATGTGCCGTGGAGCTGCCGGGAGCCAAATGGGCCTCGCGGAAAATTCGTTTTAATTGTTGGTAAAATTTTGTGGCACATATGAACGGCACATGAAAGGCCACGGAAGCCCGGAGCCTTTGGCTAAGCCGCTGCTTTTCAGGGAATTTTTTGGAGGCCTCGCCCGGAATTGAACCGGGGTACAAGGATTTGCAGTCCTCTGCGTCACCACTCCGCCACGAGGCCTCACCTGTGACCGACATCGAAAAATATCGTGTGGTGGCCGCGATTTAGACCAGCTCTAGAATGAGCGCAAGACCTTTCATTCTGAATGTGATCCTTTTTTCATTCCAAATAGGCGTTTGCGGACAATCCTGCGTGACCGGCTCGATGCTTGGATGATGATAGCCGATTAACTATTACCAATAAAAGTCCGGCCTTTCGGCATCACCCCAAATAGTTAGGATTGTAACGCGAACCGATTTGGTTGATCCCCATTACCTGGGGAGAAATCATGCACGACGCGACATTCGGCGGGACCGCCAAAGACATCTTCTTTTCACTGCTTGCCACGCTCAAACGCATCTCGATGATCTATGTGAACGGAGGCAAGGAAGACGAGTGGGGCTATGCCCTCGTTACCGAACCTGTCACCGACATCAACACGAAGATGCCGATTACCGGCCACGTGATGCGGAAGGTCGTCGACGGCAAGTTTGTCCACCGCCAGATGACAGAGGAAGAGTGCGAAGATTTCGACGCCGGCCGATCCTGGTGAATTGGCTGCCACTCGGGACACGAAGAACCACCGGCGGCATTTGAACAAATTCCCAACTTGACTTAGAGCGCCTGCCCGCCATGTTATCGCCGTGGGAGGGATAGGAGCTGCGATGGAATGGGCTGCCCTCAGAGAAAGGCAGGGACGTGCGGCATATGATGTCGAGACCCGGGATCTCCACGTAAAGTTCGCTGGTTCCGCGCCGGTGAGACATGCGAACATTCCGCCACATGTCTACCAGAACCTTCTGGAAACGGACGATCCACACTTCTATTACCGGTATTATATCGCGCCATCGCGCGTCTCACCGGCCCGTCGACAACCGGTCTCGATGGCAGTCCACGGACTGAAGCTCGTTCTGCTTCTTGCCGCCTGCAGTCTCTTGATGGCAACCGAGCTCGATCAGGGCCATGGCGGAATTTTCGAGGAAAGCGAACTGCGATCGAATTAGAATCGCATTCATCCGGATGTATACAGATCGAACTCGACAACCGGACCTGCGTGATCAGGCAACGATGATACCGACGCTCTCAAGCGAGGTCCTGTTCTGGGAACGGAAGCGGCGATCGTCCCGACCACGATCATTGCTGCCGTCGCGCTCGTTGCGGCCGTTAAAATTGCGATAGTTGCGAGGCCCGTTATAGCCGCCTTGGCCTTGATCGATGACGCAGCCTTCGGGGCGGCGGCAGATACCGCTTGCGTCGAAACCGCGACTGTCGACGGCCTGGGCCTCGGCTGATGTGGCTGAGACGATCGCTGCCACCGAGAAAACTGCAATAAACAACGGCTTCATATCCTCACCCGGATCATCGTGGTGCGTTTCAGCTCCATAAACCACCAATGCAGAAAACGATCCACGGTTCCCGCAGGAGTCTCCGGCGACCGCCGCTACCTGGCCGGCTTTCGCCGCCTGTGCCACCAGACTGCCAGCCGGCGCCGAAGCCGGCGGGCAATGGAAAGATCATGCGAGAGCACCAGGAGGCCGAGCGGCAGCATCCAGAAACCGAGGACCGGCAGGAAACCCAGCAATCCACAGAAAACGAGGGCCGTGCCGATTGCCATCCGCCCGATGCGTGAGCGCGGCATGCCGATGCTGAAAGAACCTAGCACAAGCCTGTGGTTTACGTGGTCGATACCGAAGCGCCCTGCCCGTCTTCTGCGCTTTTCGTTGCCCATTGTCTCTTGGCGATCATTCCTAATTGTCATTTCCCAGAGATGGGCACAGGCCGTCCAAATACAAGTTCATTTCATTTTTTTGAAAAAACCGCTTGGCAAATCGGGCAAGCATTTGTATTAGCCCACTCACACCGCGCCAAGCAGTGATCCCTGGTAGCTCAGCGGTAGAGCATTCGACTGTTAATCGACAGGTCGCCGGTTCGAATCCGGCCCGGGGAGCCAATTCTAGAAATAAGTGCCTGTTTGTTGAGCAATCCGAAGGCAGGCACTTACTTCCCTCGCTTTCCCTACCCACTTTTGCCAGCTGTTTTTCGTTGATCACGTCAAGCGAAGCGAATTGTTGCCTGATGGCGTGCGGATGAGGAACCGGCTATCAGCGGTTATCGCTGAGGCGGGCGAAAGCATCAACGAACTAATTTGGGGCCCGGATCAAGCGCGAACAGGGCATTCTCATTGGCGGCAGCTATCTGTCGGAGATGGATGGAGGTGCCTTCATCTGTCCCCTTTATTGCAAGAGCGAGAATCGGCAAAGCCGCCGGCCGCTGAGACCGGCGGCGCGCTTCCGTGGCATTGCCGACTAAAAATCGAAATACACGGTCACACCCGACCGATGACGATCGGGATAATAGTCGCGATAGCCGTAATAGTCGCGGCTGCCGTAATACCGCGGGCGATAGCACGAGCCGTAATACCGGCAGTCGCGGTAAGCGTACCGGTGTTTCTTCCAGTGACCATACGCATGTCCATTACCGTGGCGACGGTGTTTGACCTGCTCGACGTCGGCGGTGTGCATAGCTACCGCTTTCGACATGACAATCGGCGCGGCGTTTAGCGGAAGGGCGAAAGATGCAGACAAGACAATGGCTGCAAGCGAGGCAAAAAGCATCTTCATCGGCGCATCCTTTCAAGCTGCGATTCTGGGTTAATAAGCATTAACCTCCGATGAACGACGGCCGGCTCACAAAAAACACCAGCCGATGCGCCGCTGGTGTGGACACGCCCATCAAATTGGGCGTGCCGATTGACCGATCCGTTCCCCGATGATGCGAATTACCAGGTCTGGCGATTGTACCAATCATCAATGTCTCGCCGGGTGCGGTCTTTCTCGTAGCCGTAGCGCTCCTGGATCTTGCCTTCGAGCTGATCGCGCTTACCGTTGATGACGTCGAGATCGTCGTCCGTCAGCTTACCCCACTGCTCCTTGACCTTGCCTTTCACCTGCTTCCAATTACCTTCGACGCGGTTCCAATCCATGGCTTATTCCTCCTGTCGTTAGGAAAGAGGAACGGACACGAGCGATAAGGGTTCCGCGTTCACGAGCCGCCAACCAGTACGGAACCAACATTCTTCATTTGGGCAGCGAGTGACAAGATTCTGCCTCGATCGCTCGCGCGGCCGGAGGCTCCGATTGGGCGTTCAGCATGTCAAATCGAGCGCTTCGTCCTCCGCTCCCTGACATCGGATTCGAGCGGCGCCGTTTTTAATAGCTGCACGAACGGCCGTCGCCGGGTCGGAAGCCGTCGGCGCAGGCGGGGTTCATGGAATCGCCCGGCTGGTATCCCGATGCCGAGCCATATGAATTTGGCGGTGTCGAGCAAGCTGAGGCAATGACCGACAGGCCAATTGCTCCGGCTGCTAAAAATGCTCGAAATCTGCTCATGGATGCTTCTCCCATTCCGCTGCGCTCGATTAGCGAGACCGCTCCTTCGAGAACCACGGACGTGTTTCCCGGGTCATCTTTTCCGAAATCGCTCTGCGCCTGAAGATATAGGCGCGCCTTTCAACGGACGTCAGCCCCAGCCGCCAAAATTCGTGCCAGTCGGATAAATTTGGTGCAATACGCTGATATCGCTGGACGTTCCCCGATATTACAAGATACCACGACGCAAACGACGCCCCGGAAGCGATACTGATTTCCGGGGCAAATTGACGAAGCGACGCCAACGTTCAACGGCATGCATTTGCCGCATCGGGTTGTGTCGAGTTATTGCCGGAGGTGGGAGCCGGGTTGCCGGTGCCGCCGGCCTGCTGGCGCTGGCAGTCGTTCGGATCGCCACCGGATCCGTTCGCGCCGGTCGCACCGGCGCCGGTAGTCGTATTTACGCCGGCACCGCTGGAGTTGGCGTTGCCGGAACCGCTAGCATCCGAACCAGACATGGTGCCGCTGCCGGAACCTGAAGCTCCGCCGCTGCTGCCCGATCCCGAGCCGGCACCTGATTGCGCCATTGCCGACGTTGCCAGGCCAATCGTGATTGCTGCTACTGCCATCATTCTCAGAAGCATTGGATATCCTCCTCGCTGCTTCATTGCCGATAGGCAGCAAACAAAAGCCTCTGGAGATTGTTTCAGTTCGAAAGCGTACAGGAACGTCCCTGCGTTGCGCCGCCTCGGTTGATGACCGAACGGTCCGCGGAAAAGCCTTCATTCTTGACTTGGACGCCGATTGGAACATAATAGGAACATCGGCGAGGCGGTTGGTGAAAATCGGATTGAAAGCTCTGAAGGAGATCGAGGTCGTGCGTTTGCAGGCAGCCGAGAAATTGGCAGAAGAAACGTTGAGAGGAGAAGTAGACGCAGTTGTCGCTTTTCATCAAGGGGACAGCCGTGCCGCCATTACGACGCTGTTGCTAGATTGCCATCATTTGCGACTTCAGCTTGCTCTGAGAGATAAGGACGTGAGCCGCGGCATGTCATGTGAACGGACTACACGTTTTGAGAGGCCATGAGACATCGTCGCGGTATCGGCCTCGCGCCCCCTGACCGCCACGCCGTCGAAATCGAAAAGGCAACATTGGCGACGTTACCGGAGTGGTTCGTCATTTATGCCCGTTGCCACGCATGTCGCCGCCAGATGTTTATCGACCGGCGGGATATTGCTCGGCGCTGCGGCCAGGACCTGTCTCTCGCCAGTCTGGCCAAACGCCTTCAATGCCAAGGATGCGGCAACCGCTCCGGCAATCTGCTGCTCCTTCAAATGCTGCCGCGCGACTGACAGGAAATCGCCCACTTCAAACCGACCGCTCCCACCGGCCGGGAACAAATGCCGTGCTTAAAAGTTGTGTGGCATCAACCACGTAACGTCGCCTTTGACAGGAGGTCTCTCATGGGTCGCGGTATTCTACTTTGGCTGCTCGGCGTTCCACTGCCTATCATCATCCTTCTGGCTCTGTTTATGCGATAGGAACGGATCATGTCGGTTTCAATGACAGAGTCCGGAGAGGTTGCTGCTCCGGTCGAATCCTCCAAATCAGCCATGACATGGGGCCCCATTTTCGGTGGCGCAGCCGCCGCGATCGGAGTGACCCTCATCCTTCTGCTTCTGGGATCCGGGCTTGGGCTGACGATGGTGTCGCCCTGGTCAGGACAAAGCAGTTCGCTCGGCACACTCGGAATCACGGCGGCGATCTGGCTCGTCCTCGTGCAATGGCTCTCCTCCGCGCTCGGAGGCTATGTTACCGGCCGCCTGCGCACAAAATGGGCGGCCGTCCACACCGATGAGGTTTTCTTCCGCGACACCGCGCATGGTTTCATAAGCTGGGCTCTGGCGACGATCTTTGTCGCCGGATTCCTGGCATCGTCGCTGACAGCGCTCGCTGGCGCCGGTGCACAGGCTGTGGGATCGGCCGCGTCAGCGGTAGGCTCGACCGCCGCGGCCGCCGGTACGGCAGCAGCATCGTCGGCAACTTCGCCACTGGATCTTTCCACCGCTTATTTTACCGACGCCTTGCTGCGACCTGACCAGGCGCGTGCTGCAGCGACATCCAACGATGCCGCGGCAACATCGGAAGTCTCCCGCATCCTCCTCAATGGCGCTGCCGAAGGGCAAATTCCAGATGACGACAAGGCCTATCTTGCGACAATCGTCTCTGCGCGGACCGGTCTTTCCGAAGCCGATGCACGCACTCGGGTCGATACGGTGCTGAAGCGTATCGACGACGCCAAGGTCGCCACCCAGAAGGCTGCCGACGAGGCACGAAAAGCCGCCTCGACCACGGCATTGCTTGGATCCTTGTCGCTTCTGGTCGGCGCTTTCATAGCCGCTGCGGCCGCGGCTCTGGGAGGGTCGCAACGCGACGCAGAGGAAGATCTCGTCGTCACTTCCCGCCTTTAATTAAGCGGGGCGCTGGCTTTGCTGCGCCCCCCTTACTTGAAGACCTCGGCTCTGCAATGAGCCTAAGATAGAAGTAAGAATACGCGTCACGCTAACCCTGGAAGAGACCGCGTATTTGAGACCTGAAGTGCCACAAGCCCATCTCAAAAATCGCGGTACGCCTGGTAATGGAAACGGCTCCGATCTGCTCCATCTTCCCTGGTACGGGCTGTGGAGAGCCGTATGCGCTGGCGCTTTCGACTGATTTCCGACCTCGCCGTAGCATGGGCAGGGCATCGTGTGCTTCTTGCCGCGCTGATCGTATTCACAGCTATATGGATCGCGGTGGGTTTGAGCTTTTCCTTTCCCCGGCAGTGGTTCTTGCTGACCAACATGGTGGGGACACTCATTACATTTTTCATTTTGCTGCTGGTGCAGCACTCCCAAAATCGGGACATGAAGGCACTCCACACCAAGCTCGACGAACTGATCCGATCGAGTGAGGCGGGGAACCATTGGATTGCGGCGGAGAAGAAAGATGTCGGCGCCATTGAAGCCATGCGCCAGCAGCATCAAGACCAGATTTCGCAGAAGCGCACCTGAAGCAGTGCACCGTGTTTAGAGCGCCGTGCGCCCTTTCGGACGGGCCGATACGCTAGCCGGACGCCTCTGCGGCGGATTTCTCCTCGGCCTTTTCCTCGACGCTTTCAGCCTTTTCTGAAAGCGTCTTGCTCATTTCCCTGAGCTCGCCCTCGTCCAGCTTTTCGATGCCGACGAACTTGTTGGCGGCTTGGCTCGTCAGGATGAGCTCGTCAAGCTTGGCCTGCAGAGCCTTTCCGTCACGGTTCTGGCTGTTCTGCAACACAAACACCATCAGGAAGGTGATGATGGTGGTAGTCGTGTTTATCACAAGCTGCCACGTTTCGGAATAATCGAAATAAGGGCCTGATATCGCCCAGAGGAGGACGAGCATCAGAGCTGCGACAAAGGTGAACGGCCTTCCCGACAGCTCGGCGACGGCGGTTGCGAAAGAAGAGAAGAAATTGGATTTGTTCGACATTCGAGAAGGCTCCCGCAGCATCAATGCTGTCAATCGACAACATCAACTCCAGATCCGGGCGGAAGTTCCTCATGCCGTCGAGGTCGATCCGGACCGTCTGCTCAATGCATGAGATTGCAGGTCGGACGCGTCGAATTCAACCTGACGAATCAGCGTTTCCGCGATTTGGCAACGGCCTGCTTCTGGTGGCTGAGGACCAGTTCGATCTGGACATCTTGTTGAAACTCCATCACCCGCTGACCGACATCGCTCTCCGGCATTCCCGCGGCTAGAAGCTGATCGGCAAGCCTGCGGCACTCGGCCTTCCAGAATTCCATCGCGTCCGCGCCATGCCGGCGGCTGAGTTCCCGGGCACAGCGCTCGATATTGGCGGTTCCGGTTGCGGAGGGAAAGGCAATAACCTTGCCATCGTGGGAGGCGGCGGGGCGGCGGGTCGTTTCAGTGGCCATCGAACACAGGTTTCCTTTGATCCTATATGTTGTCTACGGGAGGATGGTTAATGCTTTCTATTCGTTCGCCTGTTTAAATGGCGAGACTCTGCGTCACTGCCGTCAGATCACCGCATCTTCGGCCTTGACGTCGCTACGCCGATGCGCCGACAGTCCCCATCATGATCGACACATTGAGGCAGCAGAGACCAACGATGACGATAACCGCTCCCCGCGATTTCCTGAAAAGCCTGTTCGACGCGGCGGTTCGCGCCGCCGATCCGCTGACCGGCATCAAATCGCACCTGCCGGAGAAACCGAAGGGAAGAACCATCGTGATTGGCGCCGGCAAGGGCGCGGCGCAGATGGCGCGGGCACTCGAAAGCGCATGGGAGGGACCGGTCGAGGGCCTGGTGGTCACCCGATACGGCTATGGCTGCGAAACGCGCTTCATCGAGATCATCGAGGCAGCCCACCCGGTGCCCGATGCTGCGGGGTTTGCTGCCGCGAGACGGTTGATGGAAACGGTGAACCGGCTGACGGAAGACGATCTGGTGATCGCGCTGATCTGCGGCGGCGGCTCGGCACTGCTGCCCGCCCCGCCGGAAGGGTTGACGCTCGAGGACGAAATTGCGCTCAACGAAATGCTGCTTGCTTCGGGCGCGCCGATCTCGACGATGAATGTGGTGCGCAAACATCTCTCCACCATCAAGGGCGGAAGGCTGGCGGCGGCGACGAAAGCGAGAGTCGTCAGCCTGATTGTTTCCGACATTCCAGGTGACAATCCGGCCCATGTCGCGTCCGGGCCGACGGTGCCTGACGGTTCAACACGGCACGAAGCGCTGGAGATTATCAGGCAATATGGATTGCAGCTGCCGCAGGCCGCGCTCGACCACCTGAACTCGCCGAAAGCCGATGCGCCGCGGCCGGACGACCCGGTATTCCTGCGGCACGAGCATCACATCATCGCCTCTGCCGGCGTTTCGCTGGCGGCGGCCGCCGCCGAGGCGACATCGCAAGGGATCACGCCGGCAATCCTTTCAGATGCCATCGAAGGCGAATCGCGTGACGTGGCGTTGGTGCATGCGGCCATCGCCCGCGAGGTCCTGGGGCGGAACAGGCCATTTTCAAAGCCGGTCGTCATCCTGTCCGGCGGCGAGACGACGGTGACGCTGAGAGCCAAGGGCGGCAAGGGCGGACGCAATGGCGAATTCACCCTTGCCATGGCGCTTGCGATCGACGGACAGGACGACATCGATGTGCTGGCTGCCGACACGGACGGGATCGACGGCTCGGAAGACAATGCCGGCGCCTTTGCCGATGGCGGCACGGTGAAACGTCTTCGCGCCGCCGGGCTCGATCCGCGCCGGCTGCTCGACGGCAATGATAGCTACTCAGCGTTCAAGGCGATCGGCGATCTCTTCGAGACCGGTCCGACCGGAACCAACGTCAACGATTTCCGAGCGATCCTCATCCGTTAGAGCCCATGAACGATTAACCGGCGATCAGGTCTTGATCCGCCCCTGCCCGACCAGCCAGCCGACTGATTCCTGCACCGCCTGTAGGGAGGTATATCTCGGTGCGTAGCCCAACAGGCGCCCGGCTTTGGCAGTCGAGCAATTCGGGCTGCGGGCGATATGCTCCCATGTCGCTTCCGCATCCTCGACCGTCTGGCCTTCGGCCCAGCGGTCGAAGGGCGAGAAGGTGAGCTTCGGCTCATGCCCGAACCATCGCGACATCGCCTCCGCATAGCCGCGAAGCGTCAACGCCTGTTCCGAAACCGCATGGAAACTCTCGCCGATCGATGCGTTCCAATGGGTGATCGCACCCATGAACATCGCTGCGACATCATCGGCATGGACATGATGGACGGTCTCCAGACCGAAATTGGGCAGCGCCAGAGCCTCTCCGCGGGCAAGGGTCGAAAAGACCTGCAGATTGAAATTGCCGGCCGGATTGAGCGGCGCCCATCCGGTGCCGACAATGTGGCCGGGATGGATGACGGTCGCCGGAAAGCCCCGGAGTCTTGCTTGCTGCAGCAGATAGGTCTCGATCGCCGCCTTTTGGATGCCATAGTCGCCGAACGGAGACTTCGGCGCTTCCTCCCGTGTCGGCACGGCTACCGGATATCCATGTGTCCAGATCGTGCCGGTATGCAGAAAATGGCCGACATGCCCTGACAGCGCCGTCACCAGCTGCTCGGCGCTTTCCAGCGTGAAGCAGATCATGTCGATGACGATATCGGCTTTCATTCCCCGCACGGCCGGACCGAAATCACCCTTCCGCTCCATCTCTACCCGATCCATCTGTCGCTGATCGACGGAGGCCCAGGCGCGGTTTGCCGTATAAGGCTTTGCCGCGCCGCGGCTGATGGTGACGACGTCGTGACCCGCCTCCACCAGACGGGGAATGAGATAGGTTCCGACGTGGCCCGTTGCCCCGATGACCAAAACGCGCATTGTCTTCCCTCCCGATGGCATGATGCGCTGCGACTATGCTGCGCCGTCGAGCGATCCTGCAAGCAGACTTTTCGCTGCGAATGGGGCAGGCCCGCTATTGGTTCCTGAAAACAAGGCAGGTGCCGCCATGCTTGCGGATCTGATCGCAGAGGTCGTTGGCCTCCATGCGTGTCTGCCGGGCGATACGGGCGGCATAACGCGGTCGAAAACCGAAGCTGCGATCGCGCTGGCGCAAGATCAACGGCTGCTCCGCATTCAATGGCGCCGGTAGATCCTGCACGGCATCGCGAAACATCCGCCGGGCCACCGCTATATCGGCATTCGCCGCCAGCTGAATGCCCCAGGGAGCCCAAGTGCCCTCCTGACGCCAAGGCGTGTCCTTCAATATTCGGCTTTCGGCAAGCGCCACGCAGCCGTCAAGGAAGGTCTTGTCCTTGTCGAGCGGGACGGCCGCATCCTCAGGCGGATTGTCCTTCCACTCCTCGACTGTGTGTGCGGTGATCGCCATCACGTAGCCGCGCGTCTCGTAGGGTAACCTCCCTGACGTAAGATAAGTCGCAACACCGTTTTCGCCGGCATTATAGGCGGCAGCGGCAAGGCCGAGATTGCCAAAACGGTTGCGCAGTTCGTCGAGATATTGCGCCGATTTCCTCAAGGCTTCCAGCGCCTGATAGCTGTCTTCGAGGCCGCGAAGTTTCGCCGTTCCAGGCATGAACTGCGCAATGCCCTGCGCTCCCTTGAAGCTGACCGCGTCGGGGCGAAAGGTGCTTTCGCGCCAGATGAGCCGAGCGAAATAAGCTGGCGGCAACCGATTGGCCTCAGCAAAATGCTCAATCGCAGTGCAGAGATCACGATTGAAACTCTCTTTGCGGATGCAGAGCCTCTCGCCCGATCCCGAGGCCGAGGGTCCCGAATAGAGACAGGCCGGCTCGGCAGCACTCTCTTCCGGCTGAGCTTTCGGCGTATCGATGACGGAAAATAGAAAACAGAGCGAAAGCAGGGCCTTCGCCGATCTCCTCAAAATGCCGGACTGACGCTTTCGCCCTATCATCGGATCTCAGCAGGTTAACTTCCATCGCGACGCTCATGTTAGATAACATCGATCAGGGCGCGAAGCTTCCCCATTTGGCAATGCTGGCATGAAAAAAGCCGCCGGGCAATCGCCGCGGCGGCTTCGGGAACGGATTTGAAAGCCGTTTTCAGGCTGATGGCTGCTTCGTCTTCCTGAGATAGGGCAGAACCGTATCGAAGGAGCCGAAACGCGCGATCGCGTCGTCGTTGGAAACGGCGGCGGTGATGATGACATCTTCGCCCTGATTCCAGTTTGCCGGCGTCGCCACCTGGTGCTTGGCCGTCAGTTGGATGGAGTCGATGGCGCGCAGGATCTCATTGAAATTGCGGCCCGTCGTCATCGGATAGGTCAGGATCAGCTTGATCTTCTTGTCCGGGCCGATGACGAAGACCGAGCGCACCGTCGCATTGTCGGCAGGCGTGCGGCCTTCGGAACTGTCGCCGGCGCCGGCCGGCAGCATGTCATAGAGCTTGGCGACCTTCAGATCCTTGTCGCCGATCAGGGGATAATCGACGTCGAAGCCGGTTGCGGTCTTGATGTCACCCTTCCACTTGGCGTGGCTTTCGACCGGATCGACGGAGATGCCGATGATCTTGACGCCGCGCTTGGAAAACTCGTCTGCGAGGCCGGCCATCGCGCCGAGCTCCGTCGTGCAGACAGGCGTGAAATTCTTCGGGTGCGAGAACAAGACGGCCCAGCCGCTGCCGATCCAATCATGGAAGCTGATCGGTCCCTGTGTGGTGTCGGCGGTAAAATCGGGGGCAATATCGTTGATACGTAAGCTCATGGTCGGCCCTCCAAAGCCTTGTGTCCAATCTTATTCATCTCAAATCGAGGCCATAGGATCTGTCCGCCGGAAGCGGCCGTGAGATTGCGACTCTTTGATCGCACCCGCCGAAGGCAACTTATTCCCAGCCCAGGATTTTAAGTAAGTCATATACCACGATAACCGAAGGCATGCTCTTTCGATTTCCGGTCTGCTGCGGCATTATTTTTCCGGCAGAGATGCGCGACGAAAGAGACGCGGGGCGAAACGATCGCCGCCGCCAAAGCACACGACCAGCGCTGACCGTACGGTGACGATCGACCTCGTCGCGAGCCCGAAACTGCGGCATTTGATTATTTTTTATGCAGACCATTTTATGCACATTTTTCAGGCGAACACCTTGCAAAAATTGCTGCAGCGCGTCATAATTATATGAATGACGCATCGCGATCTGACAATTCTGGTGATCGACGAAAATGCCATACGCGCCTCCATCATCGAGGAAGGACTGCGCGAGGCAGGGCATGCGCGCGTCACCGTCGTGCATGAGGTCAACGGCATCGCGCGAACGATCGAAACGCTGATGCCCGACGTGATCATCATCGATATCGAGAATCCCAACCGCGACATGATGGAACACCTGTTCCAGCTGACGCGCACGGTCAGCCGCCCAATCGCCATGTTCGTCGATCGCTCCGATACGGCCTCGATCGAGGCCGCCGTCGACGCCGGCGTCTCGGCCTATATCGTCGACGGATTGAAGAAGGAGCGGGTTAAGCCGATCCTCGACATGGCCGTCAGCCGCTTCAATGCCTTCAGCCGGCTGCGGCGCGAGCTCGCCGATGCCCGCTCGGCGCTTGAAGAACGCAAGCTCATCGAGCGCGCCAAGGGCATACTCATGAAGATGCGCGGCCTCTCCGAGGAAGAGGCCTTCGCCCTGCTGCGCCAGACGGCAATGAACGAAAAGAAGAAGATGTCGGAGATCGCCCAGAGCGTCGTCACTGCCGCGGGGCTTTTGATGTAATGGCCGATATTGCGAATTTCCGGAGGAAACCGGAGTGGATATGATGACGAAGACCGCCAATTCCGGCGGGCTGCCCTTGCCCGCACGCGTGAACAACGAAGGCCCCAAGGTGCTGCGAGCCGGATTCATTCCGTTGGTCGACGCATCGGTGCTGATTGCGGCGGCAGAATTCGGGTTTGCACGGAAAGAAGGACTGACCCTCGATCTCGTCAAGGACGTTTCCTGGGCGAATGTTCGCGACCGCCTGGCGTTTCGCCAGTTCGACATCGCCCATATGCTTTCGCCGATGCCGGTCGCCTCGATGATCGGCCTCGGCTCCAACCCGTCGCCGACGATCACGCCTTTTTCGTTGGGGCGCGGCGGCAACGCCATCACCCTATCGGCCCGGCTCTTCGAGAGGATGCGCGAGGACGCTCGGCTGCCGGAAACTGCAGGCGCGCTCGACAATGCCCGCGCCCTGGCAAAGACATTGGCGGCAATGAAGGCGCGCGAAGAGCCGCTGCCGACCTTTGGCGTTACCTATCCTTTCTCTTCCCACAATTACGAATTTCGTTACTGGCTGGCGGCGGGCGGCATCGATCCCGACAAGGACGTGAAGCTCGTCGTCGTGCCGCCGCCGATGACATCAGACGCGCTGGCGGCCGGTGCCATCGACGGGTTCTGTGTAGGCGCCCCGTGGAATATGGTTGCCTCGGAGCGTGGGCTCGGCCGCATCGTCGCCGCCAAGCAGGATATCTGGCCCTCGGCTCCTGAAAAGGTGATGGGCATGCGGCCGGATTGGGCCGAAAGCCATCCCGAGACCGTTTCCCGATTGATCGTGGCGCTCGACGCTGCAGCGCGCTGGTGCGACCGCCCGGACAATCACGACGCGTTGGCGGCCGCCCTTGCCGATCCCCGTTACATCGCCGCGCCGGTAAACATCATCCGCAGCGTTCTCGCCGGCGAATTCAACCTCGATGCCAGGAGCAACCGCCGCGTCATCCCCGATTATTTCCAATTCCATTCCGGTTTCGCCAACTATCCGAGGCCGAGCCATGCCCTCTGGATTTACAGCCAGATGATCCGCTGGGGACAGGCGCAGACCAGCCTCAACAAGGCACGGGCCGCCACCTCCGCCTATCGCCCGGATCTCTATCGCGCAGCTCTGGGCGACAACAACGCGCCCGTTGACGCCGATATCCGCGTCGAAGGCGGCGAAGAGAATGATCGCTTCATGGATGGTCGGATCTTCGATCCCGCAGAGCTGCCGGATTATGTCGCGGGCTTTGCCGTCAGGAGCACCCTGCCCTTCTTCTCCGGCAACGACGAAACCTGATGTCATGCCGGCTGCACAAAACGCCAGCACGGATCGGCACTCACCCTATCGCAACGCACAAAAGATTTGCACCTCTGCAGCTGCTCGAAAAACAGGCAATGCTAAAATCTCCCTCGAAAAGCTTTTATTTCAAAGACTTGAGCAACACGTACAAAATTGGCACGCGGTTTGCATTGTTTGTATTGCACAGATCAACGGCGATCGGGGCAAAATGGGCACACGCAGGCGCTCATCAAGACACGGGCTACGTTGCGACATGCAAAGCAAACGGTAGTCGATCAAATTCAGCAACCCGGTGTTCGGATTGCTTTGAGGTAGATAGGCCGGAAGGCCAATGATTGGGCGTCCAACGGCGGGCGCCACCAGCAAAGCCGCTGATCAGGATATTCGCGCGCCTCGTGCAAGCGCGTCCTGACCAGCGGCTTTTTTGTTTTAACCCCCAGCAATGGATCGGCACGACCTTGTCGGGCCACGGAGAAGCTATGTCTGCCATTGAGAAAGTGCAGCCCATGTCAGCCGGCGAACCAGCCAAAGCACTGTGGATCTCCACTGTGGCCTTCACCCTCTGTTTTGCGGTGTGGACGATCTTCGCGATCATCGGCATCCGCATCAAACAGGAACTCGGGCTGAACGAGGCCGAGTTCGGCCTGCTGATCGGCACGCCCGTGCTCACCGGTTCGATCGTGCGCATCGTTCTTGGCATCTGGACTGGGCGTTACGGCGGTCGTCTCGTCTACACGCTGACGATGCTTGCCGCGGCAGTGGCGACGTTCCTGCTTTCCTACGCCCACACCTACACGCAGATGCTGATCGCCGGCCTCGGTGTTGGCCTTGCCGGCGGCTCCTTCGCAGTCGGCATCGCCTATGTCTCGCCTTTCTTTCCGGCCGAGAAGCAGGGCACGGCGCTCGGCATCTTCGGCGCCGGTAACGTCGGTGCGGCCGTCACCAAATTCGCGGCTCCCTTCGTTCTGCTCGCCTGGGGCTGGCAGGCGGTTGCCGAGATCTGGGCCGTCTGTCTGGCGCTGATGGCAATCGTCTTCTGGTTCACCACGACAGATGACCCGGCCTTCCGTCTTCGCCGCGAGCGCGGCGTCGCCTCCAAGAGCCTCGTTCAGGAATTCGCGCCGCTGCAGAACGTCCAGGTCTGGCGCTTCTCGCTCTACTATTTCTTCGCCTTCGGCGGCTTCGTCGCCCTGTCCTTGTGGCTGCCGCGCTATCTCGTCGGCGTCTACGGCTTCAACCTGGAAACGGCCGGCATGATCGCGGCCGCCTACTCCATCCCAGGCAGTATCTTCCGCGCCTTCGGCGGCGTACTGTCGGACAAGAAAGGCGCGCGCAGCGTCATGTACGCGATGTTTGCCGTGTCGGCTGTGGCCACCCTCATCCTTTCGCTGCCGGCCACAGCGATCACTCCGGTCATTTTCATCGTCGTCATCTTCGTGCTCGGCTTCTTCATGAGCCTCGGCAAGGCCGCCGTCTACAAGCACATTCCGGCCTACTATCCCGACAGCGTCGGCGCCGTCGGCGGTATCGTCGGCATGATGGGCGGTCTCGGCGGCTTCATCCTGCCGATCGCCTTCGGCCTCCTCAAGGATATGACCGGCCTTTGGTCCAGCTGTTTCCTGCTGCTTTTCGCGATCGTCGCGATCTCGCTCATCTGGATGCACCTGTCCGTCAAGCAATTGTCGCGCCAAGGGCACCCTGCGCCCGTGGCTGCAACCTGATCCGAGGACTGTAAATATGACTGAGAAACTGGTTATCATCGGCAATGGCATGGCGCCCGGGCGCATGCTGGAGCACCTCTTCGAACAGGCGCCCGGACGCTATGAAGTCACGATCTTCAATGCCGAGCCGCGCGTCAATTATGACCGCATCATGCTGTCGCCGGTTCTCTCCGGCGAAAAGGATTACGAGCAGATCATCATTCATGGTGACGGCTGGTATATCAAGCACGGCATCACGCTCTACAAGGGCCACAGGATCGTCAATATCGATCGCGCCGCCAAAACCGTCACGTCAGACCATGGCGTCACCGAAAGCTACGACAAGCTGGTGATCGCAACCGGTTCGGTACCCTTCATCATCCCGGTTCCCGGCAAAGATCTGCCTGGCGTCATCACCTATCGCGACCTCGATGACGTGCAGGCCATGCTGCTTGCCGCCCAGTCGCGCGAAAAGGCCGTCGTCATCGGCGGCGGCCTGCTTGGCCTGGAAGCGGCGGCCGGCCTTGCCCAGCGCGGCATGGACGTCACCGTCCTGCACGTCATGCCGACGCTCATGGAGCGCCAGCTCGATCCTGCCGCCGGTTATCTCTTGCAGAAGGCGGTCGAGGAACGCGGCATCAAGGTCATCTGCAAGGCCAATACCAAGGCGATTATCGGCAACGGCAAGGTCGAGGGCATCGAGCTCGACGACGGCCGCATCATCCCGGCAACCCTCGTCGTGATGGCCGTCGGCATTCGTCCGAATGTCGGCCTGGCTAAGGACGCCGGCCTGGCTGTCAATCGCGGCATCGTCGTCGATGCCGGCATGCAGACCTCGGACGGCGATATCTTCGCGCTCGGCGAATGTGCCGAGGTGGGCGGCATGGTCTACGGCCTCGTTGCGCCGCTTTATGAAATGGCCCGGATCGCGGCAGCACATCTTAGCGACGATCGCTCGCCTGCCTTCGTTCACGCCGATACGCCGACCAAGCTCAAGGTCACCGGCATCGAGCTTTATTCGCTCGGCGATTTCGCCGACGGCGACGATCGCGAAGAGATCGTGCTGCGCGATGCCAGCGCCGGCGTCTACAAGCGCCTGGTGCTGAAGGACAACAAGATCATCGGCACCGTGCTTTACGGCGAGACTGCCGACGGCGCCTGGTTCAACGACCTGAAGAAGAAAGCGACCGACATTTCGGAGATGCGCGATACGCTGATCTTCGGACAGGCCTATCAGGGAGGGTCGCCGCTGGACCCTATGGCGGCCGTTGCAGCCTTGCCGGATGACGCGGAGATCTGTGGCTGCAACGGCGTATGCAAGGGTAAGATCACCTCGACGATCACGTCGAAGGGGTTGACGTCGCTCGACGATGTGCGCGCCCATACAAAGGCATCCGCCTCGTGCGGCTCCTGCACCGGTCTCGTCGAGCAACTCATGGCGCTGACGCTCGGCGACAGCTACAATCCGGCTGCCGTGCAGCCGATGTGCACCTGCACCGATCTTGGCCATGACGACGTTCGCCGCCTGATCAAGGCCAAGGGCCTGAAGAGCATCCCTGCCGTCATGCAGGAGCTCGAATGGAAAACTTCATGCGGCTGCGCGAAATGTCGGCCGGCGCTCAACTATTATCTCGTTTGCGACTGGCCGGATGAATATGCCGACGACTATCAGTCGCGTTTCATCAACGAGCGCGTCCACGCCAATATCCAGAAGGACGGCACCTACTCCGTCGTGCCGCGCATGTGGGGCGGTGTCACCAATTCGAACGAGTTGCGCGCCATCGCAGATGTCGTCGACAAGTTCGAGATCCCGATGGTCAAGGTGACGGGCGGCCAGCGCATCGACCTGCTCGGCATCGAGAAGGAAGACCTGCCCGCCGTCTGGGCCGATCTCGGCAAGGCCGGTTTCGTCTCCGGCCAGGCCTATGCCAAGGGCCTGCGTACGGTCAAAACCTGCGTCGGGTCGGACTGGTGCCGCTTCGGCACTCAGGATTCGACCGGTCTTGGCATCCGCATCGAGAAGTTCATGTGGGGCTCCTGGACGCCGGCCAAGCTGAAAATGGCGGTGTCCGGTTGCCCGCGCAATTGCGCGGAAGCAACCTGCAAGGACATCGGCGTGATCTGCGTGGATTCCGGTTTCGAGATCCACTTCGCCGGTGCGGCCGGTCTCGATATCAAGGGCACCGAGGTGCTCGGGCTTGTGAAGACCGAAGACGAGGCGCTGGAGCATATCGTGGCGCTGACGCAGATGTACCGCGAGCAGGCCCGCTACCTCGAGCGCATCTACAAATGGGCCAAGCGCATCGGCCTGGAGGAAATCCGCCGGCAGATCATGGGCGACGCCGAAAAGCGCAAGGCCTATTACGACCGCTTTGTCTTCTCCCAGAAATTCGCCCAGGTCGATCCGTGGTCGGAGCGTGTCTCCGGCAAGGACAAGCATGAATTCAAGCCGATGGCGACGATCGGCTATCCGCAGGCAGCCGAGTGAGGAGATTGATATGACCTGGTCCAATGAAAACTGGCACCCAATTGGTGACATCTCCGATATCCCTCTACGCGGTGCACGCTGCGTAAAGACTCCGCAGGGCAAGATCGCCGTCTTCCGCACGGCCGAAAACGAGGTCTTCGCCATCGAGGATCACTGCCCGCACAAGGGTGGTCCGCTCTCCCAGGGCATCGTGCATGCCAAGGCCGTCACCTGCCCGCTACACAATTGGGTGATCTCTCTCGAAACCGGCAAGGCGCTCGGTGCCGACGAGGGAGAGGTGCGGACCATACCGGTCCGCAACGAGGGCGGAGCCCTCTTCATCGCGCTCGAAAGCCTGATGATGGCGGCGGAATAGATGACGTCAGAGGTCAAGACCATTTGTCCCTACTGCGGCGTCGGCTGCGGCGTCATCGCCACGATCGACGAGGCGGGCGCCGTCAGCGTCAAAGGCGATCCCGACCATCCGTCGAATTTCGGCCGGCTCTGCTCGAAGGGTTCGGCCCTTGCCGAAACCATCGATCTCGACGGCCGGCTCCTCTATCCCGAAATCTCGGGCGAACGCAGCGGCTGGGAGGAGGCGCTCGACCTCGTCGCCCGGCGTTTTTCCGAAACGATCGCCGAACACGGGCCGGATTCGGTTGCCTTCTACGTCTCGGGGCAACTGCTGACCGAAGATTATTACATCGCCAACAAGCTGATGAAAGGTTTTGTTGGCTCAGGCAATATCGACACCAATTCCAGGCTCTGCATGTCCTCGTCCGTCGCGGGGCATCGCCGTGCCTTCGGTGCCGATACGGTGCCTGGGACCTATGAGGATATCGAGCTTGCCGACCTGGTGGTTCTGACCGGCTCCAACCTCGCCTGGTGTCATCCCGTCATCTACCAGCGGCTTGCCGCCGCAAAGGCGGCGCGACCCAACATGCGCATCGTTGTCATCGATCCGCGCCGGACGATGACGTGCGATATCGCCGACCTGCACCTCGCAATTCGCCCGGACGGCGACATCGCGCTGTTCATGGGGCTGCTTGCCCATCTCGCCACGAGCCCGGCGATCGATCAGAATTATATCGCTACCCATACGGAAGGCTTCGGCGACGCTTTCGCGGCAGCAGCCGAGCTTGACATCAATGATCTCCTGGAACGGACCGGCCTGCCGGCCATGCAGATCCGGGAGTTCTTCCGCCTGTTCGAGACGACTGAGAAAGTCGTCACCTGCTACAGCCAGGGCGTCAACCAATCCTCTTCCGGCACCGACAAGGTCAATGCCATTCTCAATTGCCACCTGGCGACCGGCCGCATCGGCCGCGCCGGAATGGGGCCGTTTTCGCTGACCGGCCAGCCCAACGCCATGGGCGGGCGTGAGGTCGGCGGCCTCGCCAATATGCTTGCCGCCCATATGGCGATCGAGAATGCGGATGACCGTGACCGCGTGCAGCGCTTTTGGAATTCGCCGGTCATCGCCGCAAAGCCCGGCTTGAAAGCGGTCGACATGTTCCGCGCGGTGGCAGACGGGCGCATCAAGGCGCTCTGGGTCATGGCCACCAATCCGGTCGTTTCGATGCCGGATGCCGACAACGTCGAAAGCGCGATCGCCGCCTGCCCCTTCGTCGTCGTATCGGACATTCTGAGAGAGACCGATACGACTCGGCACGCGCACGTGCTTTTGCCCTCGCTCGGCTGGGGCGAGAAAAACGGCACCGTCACCAATTCCGAGCGGCGCATCTCGCGGCAGCGGCCATTCCTTGACGTCCCCGGCGATGCAAAGGCCGATTGGTGGCAGCTTGCGGAAGTCGCCCGCCGCATGGGATTTGCAGAGGCCTTCGATTTCGAGGCGCCGGTCGAGATCTTTGCGGAACATGCCGCCCTGTCCGCCTTCGAAAATGACGGCAGCCGCGATTTCGATATCGGCGCTCGCGCCGGCATCAGCGGCGGCGCCTACGACGAGCTGTCGCCCTTTCAATGGCCGCAGCCGGCAGGCGTCGTGCCCGGCGTCACCCGCTTCTTCGCCGAGGGCGGCTTCTTCCATCCCGATGGCAAGGCGCGCTTCGTCGCGGTCAAACCGCCGGCAACCGATCGCACCAATGCCGATTTCCCCTTCACGCTGAACACCGGCCGCATCCGCGACCAGTGGCACACGATGACAAGAACCGGGAAGAGCGCGCGGCTTTCCGCCCATATCGCCGAACCCTTTGCCGAGATCCATCCGCGCGATGCGATCGAGAACGGCATATCGAGCGCCGGCCTCGTCGAGATCGAGAGCCCCCATGGCAAAGCGATCGTGCGAGCGCTGGTGACCGACCGCCAGGCGCGCGGCGGTGTTTTCGCACCCATGCACTGGAACGACCAGTTCGCAGCAAAAGCGCGGATCGACGCCGTGGTCGCGCCGATCACCGACCCTCTTTCCGGCCAGCCGGCGTCGAAGAACGTTGCCGTCGCCGTTCGGCCCTTCCGCGCCAGCCATTACGGTTTCGCGGTCTCGGCCATCAAACCGGACAAACCCGATGCGGCCTATTGGGCGGTGGCGAAGGCTGCCGGCGGCTGGCGGCTGGAACTTGCCTTCACCGAGGCTGTCGAAGACTGGACGGCCTGGTGCCGGAGGGTGTTCGCCATTCCGGCCGAGATCGAACCCCTGGGTTACGCCGACCGGCAATCGGGCGATCTCAGGCTCGCCTTCTTCGATGGCGAGGTCCTGCTTGCCGCGCTGTTTCTTGCGGGCGAACCGGTTGCCGTCGCACGCAACTGGGCAATCTCGCAACTCTCTGCCGTCCACGGCGATCTGAGGAAGCGCTTTGCGCTGGTCGCAGGCCGCCCAGGGGCCGGCAGACCGGATCCCGGCGCTACCGTCTGCTCCTGCTTCAGTGTCGGGGTCAACCAGATCGCTGCCGCGGTGCGCGGCGGATGCCACAGCGTCGAAGCGGTCGGCAAGGAAACGAGTGCCGGAACCAATTGCGGCTCCTGCCGCAGCGAGATCGGCAGGATCATCGATCGCTGTCTCGCCGCAGCCGCGGAGTGAATGCGCAAGCGCGGGTCGGATGTCAGGCTGCGGTCGGGACGACAAGCATTTTATGGTCGGCTGAGATGCTGACCGCGATCTCGTCATAGGAAGAGATGGTCGGATGCGGCGTCTCAATTTTATGGTGATGGGTTGCCGTAATGACCATGACATCGGCGCCCGCCGCCTCGCCGGCCTTGATGCCGGCTGCGACGTCCTCAAACACCAAACAATCCCGCGTGCTGACGCCGAGGCGTTCGGCACCGAGAATATAACATTGCGGATCGGGCTTTCCGACCGTCACGTCCTCCGCCGTCACCATGAATCTCGGCAGAGGCAGGCCAGCCGCTTCCAGCCGGCGGCGGGCAAGACGCAAGGGCGAAGAGGTGACGATCGCCCAGCGATCCGGCGGCAACGAAGCCAGGAAGGCGGCTGCGCCTGGGATGGCAACGATATCGCCGACATCGGCAATTTCGGCCTCGGTCACCAGCCTTGCCTCGTGTTCGGGATTGACGCCCGGCAGGTTCAGCCGGGTGATTGTGTCAATGCCGCGCGATCCGTGCATCTTCGGCAAGAACGCGGCGACATCGAGCCCATGGCGTCTGGCCCCGTCGCTCCATACACGCTCGGCGGCGAGGATCGAATTGAGGATGGTGCCGTCCATATCGAAGAGGAAGGCGGCATAAGATTTCTCGAAGCCGTGGGGCATCGGCGGGTACAAGGGCGTATCTCATTGAGGAGGAGTGTCGGATGGTCGTCGCTGGAGCCGATGAAACGGCAAATCGCTGCGTTTTGCAAGCCTGGGGAGGACAGCGACGCGGCATGCTTTAGAAAGCCGTGGTGCTCAAGGTGGTGATCAAGTCGCAGGAGAGGCGCAAGCCGATCCGGTCACGGCACAGTTCTTCGGCGCCGTGACCGGATCGGCGCGCAGATAGGCCTGTACTACTGATTTCCAGCGTTTCCCCATGCCACTAAGTCAGGCTGCCGCGTCGGCCGTTAAGATTTACGCGTAACCATGCAAAGTGCGCGTGCAGGTTTTTCAAAAAGATCGGAACAATGATTCCTGCAAGTGGTTACCCAGAGGTCATCCATGATGAAAATCAAAGGAGGATATCCTCATGACCAAATCCCTTGTTGCCGCTTCGCTGCTCGCGATCGGCATGGCATCGTCAGCCTTTGCCCAGTCGAATCCGGATCCCATCGGACCGACGAATGGCGGCTCGACCGATCCAAGTTCGGGTAACTATTCGTCCGATTACACCAACAGCGACAATGGCATGCACCCTGTCCAAGTCGCACCCGTCGATCCGACCACGACCCAGAGCATCCAACCGCCGCAGGCGATGGAATGCGCCGGCATGCCGCAGCAGGGGACCGGTGTCGATACGCGCGGCGGTGAGAGCGGCGCATCGATCAGCGAAGCCTGCCGCGAATACGACAACTGAGCAGGCAATCGCCCGCTTTGAAACATGTCACGCAAAAGCGCACCACTTCGGAAAAGGCCGGTTTATGCCGGCCTTTTCATGTCGTGGCAGATAAAGACTGCCTCCGCAGAGGCTTTTGATCCGCGCGTTCCGGCCATTCCCGCGCCCTTGGTCATTCCGCAGGGTGCGGCATCACCGGATGGTGACCATCCAGCGGCGGCCGTTGCCACCAGCCAGTCAGATAGTTCATCAGCGGGAAATAAGCGCCATAAGGGAGCAGACGTGCCAGCTTCAACATCGTGGTGAAGCGTCTGGGGAAAGCGATCTCGAAAGCCGGCGATTTCAGCCCGGCGGCAATCTGGCGGGCAGCCTCTTGGGACGACACCAGCGCCGCTGGCATAGGAAAGGCGCTCTTGCCCACCGTCGGCGTGTCAACGAAGCCCGGGCTGATAAGCTGAATGCGGATGCCCATCTTGTCGAGATCGAATTTCAGGCTTTCGGCCATGTTGATCAACGCCGCCTTGGTGGCGCCATAAGCAGCCCCCGTCGGCAGGCCGCCATAGGCGGTGACGGAAGAGACGATGGCGATCTGTCCCTGCCCTTTCGCCTTCATATGGCGGATCGCCGGCACGAGACAGTTGACGACGCCGGAAAGATTGACGGCAAAGCTGTTTTCGAAATCGGCGCGGTTCAGGTCTTCGGCATGAACCGGCAGATAGATGCCGGCATTGAGGATCGCCATGGCGAGCGTGCCATGCTCATATTCAATGGAGGCCAGGACATGTTCCATGTCCTCGGCATCGGTGACGTCACCGTCGAGGACGATAATATTACCGGAAAGGCCGCTGGCTTCGGCCTGCAACTCGACCAGCTTTTCGTGGCTTCTGGCGGTGACGGCGACCTTGTATCCTTCGCCGGCAAGCTTCAGCGCAAGCGCCCGGCCGATACCCGAGCTCGCTCCTGAGATCCAGACGATTCCATGTTCGGGGCGGGCGATGAAATCACTCATGACATGCTCCTCCGGCTCAGCCTGACCAGCACGAAAACAGGTCCGGAAGTTCTTTGCGCCTCCCGGATTTATGGCTCTATCACACCATTGTGGCTGCTTTCAGCCGATCAGGTCGCCGATCATCTGACGAAAGGACCCGGTCAGCCGGATCGGTCCGTCCGAAACAGCCAAGGCAATGCAAGGCCTGTCCTTTTCGGCAACCGGCCGGTGCTCGACAGTTTCGTCGGCAATCGAGAGGTCGCCGGGGCCGAAATGGCCGCGCGCATCGTTGAAAGCCCCGTCGAGAACGAGGATCAGCTCCACGCCTTTATGAGTGTGCGCCGGCAAAGCGCGACCAGGGCGGATCCACATCAGACGGACCTCGCAGCCGTCCATGTCGAGCGAATATTCCTTAAATCCGGGCAGCCGCCTGCGCCAGGGGACATCCTCGACCTCGAAGCCGACAAGAGCGCGCAATGCCCGGGGGAACAGAGCAGTTTCGGGTCGCCTGACGGCCTGCGGCTCAGAATCGGGAGACGTGGAGGAGAAGATTGCCGCAAGGCGCTGCTTGCGGTCGGCAATGGCGGCTACCGACGTGTTTTCCAGCGCTTCTCCGGCCAGCAGCTCTAGGGCATTCACCAGGCTGCGATTGTCCAGCTTCATTTCCAGATGGGAGCGTATGAGCACGCGAGCCGGCTCGGGCAGGGAGCCGGCGACATAGTGCGCCATCAATGCGTCAATCGTGTCGATCTGCTCGTGAACCATGTCGGTTTTCGGCCACGCCCCACTGCCCGTGTTCCGTTGTGGCTTTGTCATCATCCGTACGGGGAAAGTCAATCTCCGGATCACCGCGGCACGGTGGGATCGCGGTCGCGCGCCATTTCGGGCAAGGAAAGCGAAATTTTATCGTGACCGCCAGGGGCATGGAATAGCATTTCTTGCCAATACAGCCTTGTGAAGGGAAAAGACCGTTCCTAAAGTAAGAGTTCGAAAGAGGCAGATTCCATGACCTTCCATCCCTCCGTCCTCGAAGCCATCGGCAATACGCCCCTGATCAAACTCAAGGGCGCCTCGGCGGCAACCGGCTGCACCATTCTCGGCAAGGCGGAGTTCCTGAACCCCGGCCAGTCGGTCAAGGACCGTGCCGCGCTCTACATCATCCGCGACGCAGAGCGGAAGGGGCTGCTTCGGCCCGGCGGCGTCATCGTCGAAGGCACGGCCGGCAATACCGGCATCGGGCTGACGCTGGTCGCCAAGGCGCTCGGCTACCGCACCGTCATCGTCATCCCGGAAACGCAGAGCCAGGAAAAGAAGGACGCGCTGAAACTGCTCGGCGCCGAACTCGTCGAAGTGCCGGCCGTTCCCTACAAGAACCCGAACAACTATGTGAAAGTGTCCGGGCGTCTCGCCGAACAAATGGCGAGGAACGAACCGAACGGGGCGATCTGGGCAAACCAGTTCGACAACGTCGCCAACCGCCAGGCGCATATCGAAACGACCGCCCCGGAAATCTGGAAAGACACCGATGGCAAGGTCGACGGCTTTATCTGCTCCGTCGGCTCCGGCGGCACGCTGGCGGGTGTGGCGGCCGGCCTGAAGGCTTTCAAGGCCGATATCAAGATCGGCATTGCCGATCCCGATGGCGCCGCGCTCTATGAGTTCTATCAGAACGGCACGCTGAAATCCGAAGGATCCTCGATCACCGAAGGCATCGGCCAGGGCCGCATCACTGCGAATCTCGAGGGTTTTACGCCCGATTATGCCTATCGGATTTCCGATGCCGAAGCGCTTCCCTATCTCTTCGACCTCGTGGAAAACGAGGGCCTGTGCCTCGGCGGCTCGACAGCGATCAACATCGCCGGCGCGGTCAATCTCGCCCGCGATATCGGGCCCGGTCACACAGTGGTGACAGTCCTCTGCGACTATGGCAACCGCTACCAGTCGAAGCTCTTCAATCCGGATTTCCTGAAGTCGAAAGGACTGCCCGTTCCGGCCTGGATGACTGGTTCGTCCGACATACACGTTCCCTACGAGCCCGTGTGAGACGTCATGCCCGTCAATGCCCTCTATCGCGACGACTTCTATCTCTCGACATGCGAGGCGGTCGTCACCGCCGTTCACGACGACGGGGGCATCGAGCTCAACCAGACCTGCTTTTATGCCACATCGGGTGGCCAGCCCGGAGACACCGGCCAGTTTGAACGCGCCGATGGTGCCAAGATCATACTCGGCCAGACGAAACACGGCATCAGCAAGGATGTCATCATCCACGTGCCGCTCGAAAACGAGCCACGGCCGGAGGTTGGCGAGACGCTGGTGCTGCATGTCGACTGGCCGCGTCGCTATCGGCTGATGCGCATGCATACGGCCTGCCACCTGCTCTCGGTCATCTGCTCCTATCCGATCACCGGAGCCGCGGTCGGCGAGGAGGAAAGCCGCGTCGACTTCGACATGAGCGAGACGATCGACAAGGACGAGGTCACGGCAAAGCTGATGGAACTGGTCGGCCAGAACCACCCGGTCTATCTGCAATGGATCACCGACGACGATCTGGCGGCCAACCCAGACATCGTCAAGTCGAAGAACGTGCGCCCGCCGGTGGGGCTCGGTCGGGTCAGTCTCGTCTGTATCGGCGAGAACTCCTCGATTGACAGCCAGCCCTGCGGCGGCACACATGTCTCGGAGACGCAGGAAGTCGGTCAGATCCACATCGCCAAGATCGAAAAGAAGGGCAAGGAGAATCGGCGCTTCCGCATCCGCTTTGGCACGCCCGGCGTAGAAGCCTGATAAGGGGAGACCATAATGACTGAGAGCAAGAGCCGTTTCGTCGTCTCGGCCGAATGGCTGCAGGCCGAGCTCGGCAAGCCGGATCTGCGCGTGCTGGACGCCTCCTTCTACCTGCCGGCGCAGAAGCGTAACGCCGATGCCGAATATGCGGCCGGCCATATTCCCGGGGCCATCCGCTTCGATCAGGACAAGATCGCCGACCACTCGACGGCGCTGCCCCACACGATCCCCTCGCCCGATTACTTCGCCGCCGAAGTCGGCAAGCTCGGCATCAGCGAGAACGATCGCATCGTCGTCTATGACGGTATCGGCCTGTTTGCCTCGCCCCGCGTCTGGTGGCTGTTCCGGGTGATGGGGGCAAAGAACGTCTTCGTCCTCGACGGCGGTCTCGATGGCTGGAAGGCCGAGGGCCGTCCGCTCGAAACAGCGGCTGCCACCAATGCGCCGGCGACTTTCACGCCAAACTTTGACGAGAGCCGCGTCGTGATGCTGGATACCATGCGCGACATCGTCTCGAGCGGCGCGATGCAAATCGCCGATGCCCGCAGCGCCGGCCGCTTCGCCGCCACCGAACCCGAGCCGCGTGCCGGCATGCGCTCCGGCCATATGCCGGGCGCCCGAAGCCTGCCCTCCGGCGTCTTCGCCAACCAGGGTCGGTTCAAATCGCTGCCCGAACTCAGGCAGACGATCGAAGCTGCCGGGATCGATCTCTCCAAGCCGGTCGTCACCTCCTGCGGTTCGGGAATTACGGCCGCAATCATCACGCTGGCGCTGGAATCCCTCGGCCATCACGACAACAAGCTTTATGATGGTTCATGGAGCGAATGGGGCAGCCGTGACGATACGCCTGTCGTCACCGGTCCGCCGACGCCGGTCAAAGCCTGACCGCCATGGGAAAGACGCCCGCTTCGCTCAAAACCCATATCACCCGCCTTGAAATGACGGCGGCGCCGAAGGCCAGCATGCCGGTGCCGGTCAATATCCAGACGGCGATCATGCGTGCGCCAGGCATACCACTGCCCTTCTACCGCTATCTCTACCGACAGGTGGGCGCGCGCTGGCAATGGGTGGACCGGCTGCGCATGAGCGACGAGCAGCTGACCGAAACGCTGAACGACAAGCGCAACAATATCAGCGTCCTCTACGTGAACGGCGCACCGGCCGGCTTCTACGAGTATTTCTGCGAGGACGAGGATACGATCGAACTCAGCCATTTCGGCCTGATCGAACATGCCCTCGGGCTCGGCATCGGCAAATGGTTTCTGCTGCAGGCACTCTATGCCATCTGGGCGCTCGATCCGAAGCGCGTCACCACGACAACCAATAATCTCGACCATCCGCGCGCGTTGCAGCTCTATCAGATGTACGGCTTCTCCCCTGTGTCCACAGGCACCGGCATTGTGCGGCCGTTGAGTGACAAGGAGCTCCTGGAGCTTGCGCGGAAAAGCTGACGGTTGTTGCCGACGTGGTCATGCTGACAGTGGCTGTCAGCAGCGGTGTGGATAATCAGGAAGCCGCCGGTGTCTGAGCCGGTCAGCATCTCACCGAAAGCCGCGCTATGCTGGTGCTAGCTGGGCTTCAATCCATATGCGATCGGAACAGGATCCCGAGATGAAGCCGCACCACCGCATCTTCTTCATCCAGTTTGCAGTCGCCCTTTCCGTGGGCGCCTTTCTTTCGCGTCTGCCTGATCTTCAGCACAAGTTCGGCCTCACCGAGGGCGAGCTCGGACTTTCGCTCGCGGTCATGTCATTGGGAGTTCTCTGCGGGTTGACGTTTTCGGTGAGGATCATCGAGAGGCTCGGCGCCCGCAACACAGCCTTCGTCACAGTGTTCGGTGCATCCCTGTTTTTATCGATGATCTCCTGGATGCCTTCAGCTCTCCCGGCAATGCCATTGTTCTTCATCGCCGGTCTTTTCACCGGCGCATTCGAGATCAACGCCAATATTGAAACCGACCGTCACGAGGCGCTGCTTGGAAACCGCATCATGAGCCGAGCACACGGCATGTGGAGCCTCGGCTTCTGCATGACTGCCCTTGTCGCCGCCGGCATGCGCCAGGCCGCCATCTCTATCGAACTGCACACCTTCCTCGTCCTCCTGACCGTCCTCATTTCAGGCTCGATCGTTTTCTCGAAGATCGAGACCGCACCCCCGCGGCAGGACGCACACTCCGGAGAGATCCCCCTCATCGCCTTTCCCACAATCGGGCTGTTGCCCCTTTGCCTGATAGGCGCGGCGCCGCTTTTGGCTGAAGGCGCGAGCGTCGATTGGTCAGCGATCTATATGCGTGACGTCTTTGCGGCCGAACCCTTCGTCGGCGGCCTCAGCGTGACGATATTCTCCCTGTGCATCGCCATCGGACGGCTTGCAATGGACCCTGTGATCGACCGCTTCAATCCACACCCGGTCGCAATAGTCCTTCTCGCAATCGTCGTCGCCGGACTTCTTATGGTCGCAACGGCGGCACACCCCGTCATAGCGCTCGTAGGCTTCGGCGTCACCGGTATCGGCTGCTCGTCGGTCTATCCGCTTGCCATCTCGGCTGCTGCCCGCCGTACGGACCGACCGGCTCCGGTCAACGTCGCAGCACTTGGACAGACGATCTTCCTCGTGTTTTTTGCCGGCCCGCCCCTGCTTGGTTTTATTGCCGAATATGTCGGCATCCGCTTTTCCTATTGGGCGGTGGTCCCCGTCATCGTCACCGCGCTTTTGATCACCAGGGCGCTTGCCGCTGCTCCTATGCCGGCCATAGGAGAGCAGCAACCTGTGCAGTCCCAAGTCTGACGTGGCTGGCTTCAGCGTGGAGATGGGTCGCGCAAACAGAAACAGCTAACGCTGCGTAGGCTGCCTGGGCGGCGTGGATCATTGCGGCGCTCGAAGTCGAGCATACGACTCGACTGCTCCTTCAGTTCCGCCACTTCCCGGCGCAAAGCCCTGAGTTCTTTCAATCGGTGTTCTGCTGCGCCGGCAGCGCCAGATCGACTTCGGCCACGGCATTCTCCTTTCACGGCTGCAGGTCGCAAGAAACGGGTGGCATATGCGATGATGCGGGTGCATTTCATGGCAATCACAAAGGAGATTTGCCATGATCGCCATTCGTTTTGTCCCCATACCGACCACCGATGCCGAAGCGCTCTGGAATGGTGGCCGCGACGCCTATGACAACCCGCCCGAGACGATGATATCGGACGGTGACGGCAACCCTTGCCGCCATTGCCTGCAGAACATCGAAGAGGGCGAGGAAATGCTGGTTTTCTCCTACCGGCCCTTCCCGGAGCTGCAGCCCTATGCCGAAACCGGGCCGATTTTCCTCCACAAACGGCCCTGCCGGCGTTACGCCGCGGAAGAGATCCAGCCGCCGATGCTGACGATGAGCCCGGACTTCATCGTTCGCGGCTACAGCGCCAATGATCGCATCGTCTACGGCACCGGCGCGGTGACCGATATCGCCGATATTCCGGCTTATGCCGAGACATTGCTGGCGCGGCCTGACATCGCCTACGTGCATGTGCGCTCGGCACGCAACAACTGCTATCAATGCCGGATCGACAAGATAGAGGCGCCGGCCCTTGCGGAGACCGGCGCCTATGGTTGACCTTGAGTCAGGCAGCCTACGCCACGTTGAGCACGCTCTCCGGCGCGAAGGCCTCGTAACCGAGCGCCTCGGCGACAGGCTTGTTAGTAATACGGCCCTTGTGCACGTTGAGGCCGTTCCTCAAGTGCTTGTCTTCGGTGATGGCGCGCAGGCCGCGGTCGGCAAGCGCAAGCCCGTGAACCAGCGTGGCGTTGTTCAGCGCATGCGCCGACGTGACCGGTACGGCGCCGGGCATGTTAGCGACGCAATAATGCACCACGCCCTCGACCTCATAAGTCGGATCGGAATGCGTCGTCGCATGCGAGGTTTCGAAGCAGCCGCCCTGGTCGATGGCGACGTCGACGATGACGGCGCCCTTCTTCATGCCGGACAGCATCTCGCGGGTGACGAGCTTCGGAGCGGCAGCACCCGGGATCAACACGGCGCCGATGATCAGATCGGCCGAGAAGACCTCCTCCTCCAGCGCCTGGATGCTGGAATAACGGGTGTGAACACGGCCAGCGAAGATGTCGTCGAGCTGACGCAGGCGCGGCAGGGATTTGTCGAGGATGCTGACATCGGCGCCAAGTCCGGCGGCCATTCTGGCGGCATGCAGGCCGACGACACCACCGCCGATGACCGCGACTTTGGCCGGCAGTACGCCGGGCACGCCGCCAAGCAGGACACCGAGACCGCCGTTGGCCTTCTGCAGGGCTGTCGCTCCGGCCTGGATAGACAGGCGGCCGGCGACCTCGGACATCGGCGCCAGCAGCGGCAGGCCGCCCCGCTCGTCGGTCACCGTCTCATAGGCAATTGCGGTGACGCCGGAGGCGAGAAGACCCTTGGTCTGATCGGGATCGGGCGCCAGATGCAGATAGGTGTAGAGCAGCTGACCGTCGCGAAGCTGCGCCCATTCGGAGGGCTGCGGCTCCTTGACTTTGACGATCATGTCACACTTTTCGAAAATATCCTTGGCGGAGGCGGCGATCTTCGCGCCAGCCGCGGCATAGGCGGCATCATCGGCACCGATGCCGGCGCCCGCCTTGGTTTCGACCCAGACCTCGTGGCCATGCGCCACATATTCCCGCACCGAAGCAGGCGTTAGGCCGACGCGATATTCATGATTCTTGATTTCCTTCGGGCAACCGACACGCATCTCGCGTTCCTCTCCTTTTGTCTCCGCGGTCGCGGATCTCCTCTGCGACCGATCCAACCACCAAGGCTGCGAAATGTCCTTGCAAAGACGGTTTGCGCAGGCGCGATTTTTCGGTGATTATTGCGTCTCCAACTCCTATCTTCGAAGGTTCTTCGAATGGCCGATCTTGACACCATCGATCTTGCGATTCTGAAGGTTTTGCAGGCCGATGCCCGCATCACCAATGCTGAGCTCGCCGAGAGGATCGGGCTTTCCCCTTCGGCCTGTTCGCGCCGGCTCGATATTCTTGAAAGAAGCGGCGTCATCGACGGCTACCATGCGCGGCTTTCGCACAAGGCGCTCGACTACAAGATGATCGCCATCGTGCATATTTCACTCTCAGGCCAGTTCGCCAAGACGTTGGCGGAGTTCGAGTCGGCGGTGAAGCTCTGCCCCAACGTGCTCGTCTGCTACCTGATGTCGGGCGAATACGACTACATCCTCAGGGTTGCCGCCCGCGACCTCGAAGACTATGAGCGCATCCATCGCGACTGGCTGTCGGCCCTCCCCCATGTGGTCAAGATCAATTCGAGTTTCGCGCTCAGAGAAATCATCGACAGGCCGAATGTGGGGCTTTGAGGCCTTGCTTATTTTCCGAATGCCTGACCAGACTTTCGGCGCGCGCGGGCATCTCCCGCTTATTGGCATGTCATGAAATCGAAGACCCACGGTTACATTTTCGCCCTACTGGCGCTCACCATCTTTTCGTTGCAGGACGCCATCTCCAAACACCTGGCATCCACCTATCCGCCGATCTTCGTGACGATGATCCGCTACTGGGCCTTCGGGCTTTTCACAGTCATTCTCGCTTCGAAGATGCGCGGCGGTCTCAAGGCGACGGCCCGCACCAAACGACCCGCCTTGCAGGTGGCGCGCGGCTTGCTGCTTGCGGTTCAGGTGGTTCTGGCCATCACCTGCTTTGCCGTGATCGGCCTTGCCCGTTCACAGGCGATCTTCTCCGCGACGCCAATCCTGATCGCACTGCTGGCAATGCCGATCCTCGGCGAACGAGTCGGATGGCGGCGATGGACGGCAATCGGCGCCGGGCTTTTCGGAGTGCTGCTGATCCTGAAACCGGAAGGCGATTTTTTCGACCTGAAGCTGCTTCTCGCCGTCGCTTCCTGCTTCAATTTCGCCTTCTACGTCATCGCCACACGGCTCGTCAGCCGCGACGATTCTTCGACGACCAGCTTCTTCTATACCGGTGTCGTCGGCGCCGTCGCGATGACGCTGATCGGGCCGTTCTATTGGAGCTGGATGTCATCAGGCGACTGGGGCTGGATGGCGCTGGTCTGCGTGACCAGCATTTCCAGCCATTATTTCCTGATCCGCGCCTACGATAGTCTCGATGCGGCCGCCGTTCAGCCGCTGACCTATCTGTCCCTCGTATACGCTTCGATCATCGGCGTGACGATCTATGGCGAAACGCTCAGTCTCAACACGATCGTCGGCTCGGCGATCGTGGTCGCCGCCGGCATCTTCACGGTCTGGCGCGAACATGTGGTGGCGCGCAGAACGGCCGCCGCCCGCGGCATCGCATTTGAATCAGGCGACCTGCGCTAGCCGGTCGTACACCATTGGCTTTCCGGAATCGCTGCACGCATCTCGGCGACATGCAGTAACGCCAACCGACAGTTTCATTGCAATTTTATCCAAGCCACTAAAACCATTTCAATTTTCGGGCGGTATGCTCTCCGACTGTATCCCAGGGAGACAGTATGACCCGCAACTTGAAAATCACGGCGAGAAAGGCCGATCGGCAAAACTGCCGTGTCTTCGGCAGCGTCAAATATCTGAACAGCGAAGTGGATGTCCGCATTCTCAACCTGTCGGTGACCGGCGCCGCCCTGGAGACGAAGACGCCGCTCCATGCCGCTTCCGGCAGCAAGGTGCGCATCGAAGCCGAAAATATCGGACTGCTCGAAGGCATCATCCGCTGGAAGCACAATGGCCGCATCGGCGTGCAGTTCGATGTGAATTCGAATGCGCGGGCACAGGTCGCCTCCTATTTCCGCTTTTTCCATAAGGAAATACGGCCGGTGCTGGCGGTTCGTCAGCTGAGAGCCGCGACCAGCGGCGACCGCCCGCCTCATTTGGCGACGTCGACGCTGAAATCGTAAGGCCGCACCGCTTTTGCGCCGAGGCACATCGCCGCCGTAAAGCGCCTGCGCTTTGTCGACCACACCGGGCGCGGTGCGCCCGAAATCTTTGACCCTTTCCAATGACAACCCTGCTCGCGCCCCTCCCCGAGGGATTCGGTCGGAAGATCTCGCTATAAGTTGCGTTTTAAGGCCACTTCGCCTTTGCCACGGATTGTTTCCGTCCTGTCATTTTCGCAGTGTACTCCTCGCCAAATCGTCCTAATGCTGAGGGGCCGGACGATGCATGATCTTTGAAGGAGAGCTTCCATGTCTTCCATTTTCGATGTCGGCCTGATGAGCCGTCGTTCCCTGCTTGGCGGCCTTGCCGCCACGTCCGCCCTGGTGCTGCTGCACCCATTCAGTGCGCGTGCCAGCGCCAACCAGGCGCATCTCCGGCTGATGGAAACGACGGACATTCACGTCAACGTTTTCCCTTATGACTATTATGCCGATAAGCCGAACGATACGATGGGTCTGGCGCGCACCGGCACGATTATCGACAATATCCGTGCGGAAGCCGTCAACTCGCTGCTGATCGACAACGGCGACGTGCTGCAGGGCAATCCGATGGGCGACTACATGGCCTATCAGCACGGCATGAAGGACGGCGACGTCCATCCCGTGATCAAGGCGATGAACACGCTCGGCTATACCGTCGGCACGCTCGGGAATCACGAGTTCAATTACGGCCTCGACTTCATGTTCAAGGTGCTGTCGGGCGCCAACTTCCCCTTCGTCTGCGCCAACCTGACCAAAGGCCAGCTCGCCTCGGACCCGAAGCAGGACGACCTTTTCTTCAAGCCTTACGTCATTGTCGAAAGGCAGATCAAGGACGGCTCCGGAAATGAGAGCCCGGTCAAGATCGGCTTCATCGGCTTCGTCCCGCCGCAGATCATGCTCTGGGATATCAAGAACCTTGAGGGCAAGGCGCAGACGCGAGATATCGTCGAGGCCGCCAAGGCCTGGGTCCCGGCGATGAAGGAGGCCGGCGCCGATATCGTCATCGCCCTCTCCCATTCCGGCATCGACGGGAGCGCGCCGTCCGAAAAGATGGAAAATGCATCGCTGCATCTGGCCGCCGTTGAGGGGATCGACGCGATCTTCACCGGCCACCAGCATCTCGTCTTCCCCGGCCCCAAGAGCTGGGACGGCATCGCCAATGCCGACCCGGTCAAGGGCACACTGCACGGCAAGCCCGCCGTCATGGCAGGCTTCTGGGGCTCGCATCTCGGCCTTATCGACCTGCTCTTGGAAAAGGACGGCAACAGCTGGAAGATCGTCGACTTCACCTCGGAAGCACGGCCGATCTATCATCGCGACGACAAGAAGAAAGTGATCGCCGATTATACCGACAAGAAGGAGGTCGTCGAGGCCGCCAGGACAGAACATGAGGCGACACTCGCCTATGTCCGCACGCCCGTCGGCAAGACCTCCGCGCCGCTCTATTCCTATTTTGCGCTGGTTGCCGACGATCCTTCCGTGCAGGTCGTCAGCCAGGCCCAGACCTGGTACATCAAGCAGATGCTCGCCGACACCGCGTACAAGGATCTGCCGGTCCTTTCAGCGGCGGCCCCCTTCAAGGCGGGCGGCCGCGGCGGCGCCGACTACTATACCGATGTCCCGGCTGGCGATATCGCCATCAAGAACGTCGCCGATCTCTATCTCTATCCCAACACGGTGCAGGCTGTGGCGATCACCGGCGCTCAGGTGAAAAACTGGCTGGAAATGTCGGCCGGCATGTTCAACCATATCAAGGCAGGTTCGAAGGATGCGCCACTGCTCAACACCGACTTTCCGTCCTACAATTTTGACGTGATCGACGGTGTTACCTACCAGATAGATCTGTCGCAACCGCCGAAATATGATTCATCGGGAAAGGTGATCAACCCTGACTCCAATCGCATCCAGAACCTCGCCTTCGATGGCAAGCCGATCGATCCGGCTCAGAAGTTCGTCGTCGTCACCAACAATTACCGCGCCGGCGGCGGCGGCAGTTTCCCGGAGATTGCAGCGGACAAGGTGATCTTCCAGGCACCTGATACCAATCGCGACGTCATCGTCCGCTATGTCCACGACCAGGGTACGATCAACCCGTCGGCCGATGCGAACTGGACGTTCAAGCCGCTGCCGGGCACGACCGTTACCTTCGACAGCGGGCCGAAAGCAAAGCAGTTCCTCACTGCGGTCAAGAGCGTCAAGATTGAGGATGCCGGCGACGGTGCCGACGGCTTCTCGAAGTTCCGGCTGGTTCTTTAGGGGTGGAATTTGGAGGAAGGCGCGGCCCCACGCCTTCCTCATTCGGCCGCCAGCGGCGGAATGGCGTCACGCAGTTCCGCCATTTCCGCATGGAAATCGGCCTGGTTCGGGCAATGGGAAAGCCGCGTGCGAAACGCGTCGATCATCCAGCTGGCGGCAGGCCCGGGCGGGTTGGCGAGCTGGCGCATCGAATAGATGGCGTACTCGCCCTGTTCATAGGCATCGAGATCGAGATGGACGAGTGCGCCGCTGCGCAAATCATCATGCATAATGGGAGCCGGAAGACCGCCCCAGCCAAGACCGGCCTTGATAAGCTGGTGTTTCGTCGCGATATCGCTGACGCGCCACGTCTTGTAGGACAGGACGTTGAAATCCCGTCCCTTCGTGCGGCCTGAGGCGTCGGTGACGACGAGCTGCACTTCCTCGCGCACGTCGCCGAGTGTCAACGGCCGGTCGATGCGGGCAAGCGGGTGGTCGGGTGCGGCAACGGGCAACATGAAGGAATGGCCAATCCGCTCCGTGATGATCGAATCATCCTGCTTCAGCACAGCGCCGCCAATGCCGATCGTCGCCTTGCCGCTCAGAATGAGATCCATGACCATTCCAAGCTCGCCGACATTGAGGTTCAATGAAACGGTCGGAAACCTTTCGCGGAATTCGTGCAGCACGTCCACCACGGCCCGCGAGGGCACCATGACGCTAATGGCCACGGAAACCTCCGCTTCAAGCCCTTCCCTCAGGCTTTTGACGCGCGCCCGCATGACCTGCAGGTCACCCAGAATACGGCGCGCATCCTCGAGCATCGCCTTGCCCGCCTCGGTCAGCTTCGGCTGGCGCGCGCCTGAACGCTCGAAAAGCGCCACTTCCAGCTGCGCCTCGAGGTTGGCGATCGTATAGCTTATAACCGATTGCGCCCGGTTCAATGCCCGCGACGCGGCCGAGAAGCTGCCGGTCTCGGCAACCGTCAAAAACACCTGCAATTGATCCAGGGTCGGGTTCGGAAGCATCTTCCATCCATTCCATCGATAGTTTCGATCGACATTATCTCCGTTTTTTCGATAGCGGGCCAGACTTATTTTCCTGTTCGACACCGCGGCTCACCTCCCAGCAACGAGCCGTTCCGTTCAATTCGAAAGGAAATGATCCATGTCTTCCATTCTTCTTCTGACGTCCAGCCCGCGTGCCGAATCACTCTCGACGCCGATCGCCGCCGAGCTCGCCGAGAAGCTGAAAAACCAGAAGCCGGGCAGCGTCGTCGTCCGGCGCGACCTTGCCGCCACCCCGCTGCCGCATATCGACGACCTCTTCACCGGCGCGATCCGCAAGCCGGCGGAAGCCCGCACAGCAGAAGAGATCGCCGCCATCAAGACCTCGGACGAACTGGTCGCCGAACTGTTTGCCGCCGACACGATCGTCATCAGCACCGGCCTGATCAACTTCAACATCTATTCGTCGCTGAAGACCTGGATCGACAATGTCGCCCGCGCCGGTGTGACCTTCAAGTACACGGAAAGCGGCCCGGTCGGCCTCGTGACCGGCAAGAAGGTCTATGTCGTGCTTGCTTCGGGCGGCGTCTACTCGCAGGGACCGGCTGCTCCCCTGAACCATGCCGTGCCTTACCTGAAATCGGTTCTCGGCTTCCTCGGCATCACCGATATCGAGATCATCTATGTCGAAGGCCTGGCTTTCGGCCCGGAAGCCGCTGAAAAGGCCATCGGCGCCGCCAAGTCGCGCGTCGAGGAAATCGCACTCGCAGCTTAATTGGCCTTCAACCATCATTGAACGGCCGGCACGTGCCGGCCGTTCGTCATTTGTCGATATCGGCAACGAAATCCCGGATCGTCTCCAGGATTTCGCCCGAAAGAGCCTCATTCGGTCTTGCGACCGCCAAAGTCTTCATCGACGAGGGTGCCAAAGTGGTGATCACCGGCCGCAACCCGGAAACGCTTGCCGCTGCCGAAAAGGCGCTTGGGAGCGGTAATGCTGGCGCTGAAGCTCGGATGGGCGGCCTGAGCCCGCTCGGCCGCATGAGCGAAGCCGACGAAATCGCCAAGGCATCGCTCTATCTCGCCTCGGACGATTCCGCCAACGTCACCGGCATCGAAATCACCGTCGATGGCGGTATGACGGGCGCGCCATCCGGCGCCAAGATCTTCCGCTCGCCTGACTGCATGGGGGCTGGCAAAACCTGCCCCCGCTCCCTGTGCAGCCAGCCTCGCTATGGTTACTTTGTCTCAGCTCTTACGCACGGCGCGGTGAGCAATACGAAACAGGACGATTGCCACATTGAGGATGGCAAGCAGGAGCAGGACATAGAGCATGGCCTGAATTCCGGAGGAAACGATCAGGTTGCCGGCAATCAGCGGAAAGCCGAAGACGCCGATGAAATAGGACAGCGAGAACAATAGAAGCGATTGCGGCATAAGGCCCTGAGGCGCCTCATTTGCAGCCAGCCCGTTGATGACGGAATAGGTCAACCCATAGCCCAGTCCAAGCATCGCCGCGGCTCCGAGGTAGACTGTCTGACTTGATGTCATCACCAGGAACAGCAGGACGGAAGCCAGGGTCAGGCTTGTCAAGACCAGAAGCGAATAGAACGGATCCTTCCTGACCACATATGCCGCCACGAACAGCCGGCTCAGGATGGCGGACGACATAAAACCGATGAAGAACAGGGAATAGTCGAAGCCGTGCGCCTTGGCATAGCTGGTCTGGAAGCTGGAAAGCCCCCCGAAAATCGCTCCACCGACGCCGACCATGATGATGGAATAGATCGCCGGCGAAGCGATCACCTGGCGCGCCGCGCCAAACGAGATCTTGTTGACCTCGGGCAAAATCTTGCCGGCATTGGTCAGCCGGAGATGGAGCCAAAAGTACAGAGCACCGCCGGCGAGGCTGGACAGGAAGGCAAAGGAGAAGGCCGTCTCAATCGGCATGGACCAGCCGGTGGCTATGCGGCCGATGATCGGTCCGGCGCCGATGCCCGACATCATCGACCCCGAAAGCAAGGCAAAGAACGTGATCCGGTTTTGGGGCTCGACCAGTGTGGCGACCAGAATGGGCCCAAGCGTATAGAACGTGCCCCAGCCGATACCGAGAATGAGGCCGACGGTCATAAGGCTGAGCCCAACCGAGGGGACGGTGGCAAATCCCAATCCCGATGCTGCAAGAAACAGCCCGGCAACAGCCACTGCGCGCGCCGAGCCGATGGCGTCCGCGATATGGCCGGACAGGATCACGAGAACGACGGTGCTGACCGTCGCGGCCGAGATGATCAGGCCGGCAAGCGCCTCGTTCCCGCCACGCTGGCCCACCAGCACCGGGATGAGAAAGGTCACGCCATAGGCGATGGAAAGAAGAAATCCTCCGATACACAAAACGGCAAACTCGCCGCCATCGACCTTCTCCATTGTCACTGAATCACTCATATCCCCATGCCCGTCGCAAAAGCTCAGCCGACTACTGCGGCAATGGAGATCACGTTTGTACCATGCTAACAAGTCGTTTTTATTTGCTCCGCAACATATTGAAAAATAATGTGTTTAAAGGAATCTGTTTCGATTCTCGCAACATCCCAAACACCGCAGCGTCGCGCTGCGGTGGGTGACGCGACCCGCCGCCTAACTCGGTTGCACCATACCGGAGCGGCCGACGACGCAGTTGCGGCCGCTTTTCTTTGCCGCGTAGAGCCTGCCGTCGGCGGCGGTGAGCACCGTCGTAAAGCTGATGCCGTCCTCGTCAGCTGTCGCAACGCCGATGCTGACCGTCACCGGCTTGTCATCCGGCGTTTTGACGCTGGTCTCGATCGTCCAGCGCAGGCGATCGGCAAGCAGCAGCCCCTCCTCATGGCTTGTGCCGGGGCAGACGGCGACGAATTCCTCGCCGCCGAAGCGGAAGATGCGGTCGCTGGACCGCAGCGTCGTTCCGAGCCGGGCGGCGATCGCCTTCAGCACCTCGTCGCCCTGAAGATGGCCGTGACCATCGTTGACATTCTTGAAGTGATCCGCGTCGATAATGAGGACGGTGGCAAACAGCCCCTGCCTCAAGGCCTCACGTAGCATTAGCGGCGCTTCGAGTTCCATGCGCGTACGGTCATAGACGCCAGTGAGCATATCGCGGCCGGTGCGCTCCAGGAGGTCGTTATAGCGTTCGCGAAAGGTTAGATCACCGAAGACGTCGCTGATGGAGCGCGCGGCGGCGTCGGCGCCAAGGCGGCGGATCCGATATTCATAGGCGGCAAACATCGCCCCATAGAGGCAGACGGAGAGCATCTTCGCCTTCCAGCCACCCCAGAATACGGCGACCGGAACATCGAGGAAATAGTGCAGCGCGGCGAAGAAGCCGACCTGATCAAAAGTCAGCAGCACAAAGCCGGAGATCATGAAACGCAGGACGACACGCCTGCGGAAGAAATCGCCGAGTTTTTCGTAGAGCAGGATGATGCCGAGCGAATCGACAAAGAGCAGCGCCGTGCCCCAGATCATCAGCCAGCCCATCTCCTTAAGGAAATCGACGTCGGGCGTGTGGTTCGACGACAGCTGTAGCGGCTGATGCAACTGCAGCACCCAGGCGATGCCGACGGTAAGCAGATTGCCGAGAAACAAGCCGTAGATCGG
Organism: Rhizobium esperanzae; assembly: GCF_002204185.1. GTDB lineage: Bacteria > Pseudomonadota > Alphaproteobacteria > Rhizobiales > Rhizobiaceae > Rhizobium > Rhizobium esperanzae. Next base: position 104,850 of record NZ_MXPU01000019.1, read on the forward strand.
CTGGCGCACCGTCGCGGCATCCTCCCACAGATACAGCATCAGGATCATCATCAGCTTGCCGGAGAAGAAGACGGATGAGCCCGGGGACACATCGCCGAACGGCAGCGAGACGTAAAAGACCGCCGCTAGGTAGGTCTCCATGAAATGCATGACGCCGAGCGCCGTCAAGAAAACCCCGAGGCCGAGCCGATGGCGGAAATGCAGAAGCGTCACCATCAGCACGAAATAGGCGATGGCTTCGACGACGAAGAGCGCGAGGTTGAGTGCCTCCATCACGGCACCGAGACGTCCGGCAGGCGTCTTCGCGGCCGGGCGGGCACTGCGATCACGACAGCGGATACTTTGATCGATCGTCTGAAAAATTGAAGCACAAGAGCGGCCCCGCAAATCCTGCAAACGATAGCTTTCGCCGCAATCCTTTAAGATTGCGTGTGCAAGATCACCTGACCGGAATCAGAACCGAGGACATACGATTGAAAGGCAATCGCCGAACGGGACCGGATTCCGATTTCAAACCTGACGGATCTTCTCGCCATCACTGAAGAGTGACGACCCATGCTGATCGATAATCTGCTGCGCCTTGCGCACCGTGCATTCGATTGCGTCGTCGGAGGAGGAAAACATATCGGCGCGGATGAAACTGCGCACCAGCACCTCGTCGCCGACCTTCTTTTCGATGCGGCCGGCCAGGCGATACTGGCTGCCTTCCTTACGCGGCTCCGCATAGATCGTGCAATCGCCGTAAAGCTGCGGCTCGCTGGACGGGCCTGCCGCCTGCGAGGCCGGTTTGGCCCCGCCGGTGAACATCGAAAAAAGATTGGAAATGAATGAAGCCATGTCGTGTCTCTAGCACGGCGGCCTTACGATCGCCAAGTCAAATGATCAGGTTAGCGAGGATCTCGTTTTCGGTGATATCCTCGTAACCCATGCCGGAGGCTTCGAAATTAGCAATCAGCCGGGCGAAATTCTCGGGCGCCTTGGTTTCGATGCCGATCAGGATCGAGCCGAAGTTGCGCTCCGATTTTTTCAGATATTCGAAGCGGGCGATATCGTCGTCGGGTCCGAGCAGATTGAGGAAATCCCTGAGCGCCCCGGGACGTTGGGCAAGCCTCAGGATGAAGTATTTCTTCAGCCCTGCGTAACGCATGGCTCTTTCCTTTACGTCAGGCAGGCGCTCGAAGTCGAAATTGCCGCCGGAGACGACGGCGACGATGGTCTTGCCGCGGATCGCCTGCCGATCCATCGCGGCGATTGCCGTCAGCGACAAGGCGCCGGCCGGCTCCAGCACGACGCCCTCGACGTTCAGCATCTCCTGGATGGTGACGCAGATGGCGTTTTCCGGCATCAGTTGCACTTGGCTTGCCGGAAAATCGCGAAGAGCGGCGAAATTCAGATCGCCGATGCGGGCGACCGCTGCGCCGTCGACGAAGTTGTCGACCTTAGCAAGCGTCGTCACCTTGCCTGCCTCGATGCTGCGTCTGAGGCTCGGCGCGCCGGACGGTTCGGCGAAGACAAAGGACGATTTCGGCACGACGCCGTCGAGATAACCGGTGATGCCGGCGGCCAGTCCGCCGCCGCCGACCGGCAGAACCACCATATCGGGCACCGTTCCCTCAGGCAGCTGCTGCATGATCTCGGCAGCGACCGTCGCCTGCCCCTCGATGATATCGGCATGGTCGAAGGGTGGCACCATGACGCCGCCGACCGCCTCGACATGCTCGCGCGCCGCCTGATAGCACTGATCGAAAAAGTCGCCGAACAGCCGGATGGTGATGAATTGCGCACCGAACATGCGGGTCTTGTCGATTTTCTGCTGCGGCGTCGTCACCGGCATGAAGACGACGCCCGGCACGCCGAAATGACGGCAGACATAGGCAAAGCCTTGGGCATGGTTGCCGGCCGAGGCGCAGACGAAGGTCTTGCCGGCCGCCCCCTGCCCGATCGCCTTGCGGAAAAAATTGAAGGCGCCGCGGATCTTATAGGAGCGCACCGGCGATAGATCCTCGCGCTTCAGCCAGATGTCGGCGCCGTAGCGGGCCGAGAGATGATCATTGAGCTGCAGCGGCGTTGCCGGAAAGAGGCTACGCATTGCCTCTTCGGCGCTTTCGACTTCAAGTCTCGTCACGGGCGTGGTCCATTCTCATGATTGGTCACCGCCGCTATGGCACAGGCCGGCGGCCAAAGGAAAGGATTCACTGACCGGCCGGCTCAGCCCATAGAGCCTTTCTTAAGCCAATCGCAAAATCGGCGGCAGATGAACTGATTTTAACTGTCAATGGAAAGGCCTGCCACTTATATGGAGCGATGATGATCTTCAAATTCGCAAGACCGCTCGCCTGGCTGCTGCTCGCCTTGATCCTCTTTGTCACGGTTTCGCCGATCGGACTGAGGCCGCATACGGTCACGACGGTCGATACGGACCGCGGCGGCGCCTATGTTCTTCTCGGCCTCGCCTTTGCGCTCGCCTATCCGAAACAGTGGAAACTGGTGGCCGTGCTGCTGATCATTGGGGCCGTTGGCATCGAATATCTGCAGTATTTCGCGCCGACCCGCCATCCGCGCCTGCATGACGCGGGCATCAAGGCCATGGGCGCCGCCCTCGGCCTCGTCGCCGGCTGGGTGATCAATAGATGGCGCGAGAGCAGAGCTCCAAACGGCCTGCCTTTCGCAGAACGCTGATTATTGCGGATCAGAAACCCGGCAAATCCGATGCCCAGAAAAACAGCGGTATCGCAGCCACAACAGTTGCAAGAACAAGGGCGACGCTCGTCTTGAATATCCGGACGCGCCGAATCCTGGTCCCGCTCCAATCGTAAACCATCGTCTTACTCCCAGAAGACAACACTTACTCGCCGCGGCGCAATCCTTGCACCGAAAATGTCATTGTCAAGCAATAACGCGCTTTTGCGCGCAATATACAGGCATATTCAAACACGATTATGCAGATTGTTGCGGCTAACCGAAGCATTATCGAACCAGTCCGCCTTCGTTCCCAACAGAACTACGGCGCGACAGCCTTCGCTTGGCTGCTCTCTTCGGCTCGCCGAGCCGAAGCTCACACAGCGTAGGCTGGTGCGGGCGACGGGGATCGAACCCGTATAGCCTAAGGCCGAGGGATTTTAAGTCCCTTGCGTCTACCAGTTTCGCCACGCCCGCTTGCGGCGTTTTCAATATCTTGCGTCATGGGCGATGGGAAGAGCCGTAGGGCGTAAAAATAATTTCGGCTCTGCCGGCCGCCGCCACGGAATGAATCAGCAGGCATATCAACGAGAAATCGAGCGTCAGCGCCGCTCGTTTCGTCGGGCCCGAGAAACTGGAAAAGGCGCGGCGGGCTCACGCCCATCGCGCCTTCATCATTTACGCATGGGGATCAAGGGAAGCCTTGGCGACTCTTCCGGAACCAGTTCCGGGATGCGCTTGACGGTGACGTCGGCACCAGCCGACCTCGCGCCTTCAGCAGCGGCATAGGCCTGGTTTCGATATGGCCGTAGGCCGAGTAATTAAAGAACGAGAACTTTCGCCGTCTTCCATTTTCCTTGAAACAGCGGGGGAATTTCGTAACCGGCGGATTTCTACCAGCGCCCAAGCCGAAGGCAGCCCTGCGGGGGAGAACTCAGTGTCCAACATCCGTAGACGAAAATTCGCTTGCGGTTCCGATTTGGCGCGAAAGTGACGCATCGGCCGGTGCTAACGAGCATGATATCGTCCGAAAACCGCTGACACTTTTCGGCGTCACGCGCGCGTGTTTGCAAAGCGGCCCAAGGACGCTACCTATTGACCAGCCTCACATCACGGAACATCCCATGAGCCATGACACCGTTGTCACCGCCGCCATGCTCGCCATCGGCGACGAACTCCTTTCCGGCCGCACCAAGGACAAGAACATCGGCCACCTCGCCGATCTGCTCACGCTCTCCGGCATCGATCTCAAGGAAGTGCGAATCGTCGCCGACGACGAGGAGGCGATCGTCGAGGCGCTGAATGCGCTTCGCGCCCGATATGATTACGTCTTCACCTCGGGCGGTATCGGGCCGACGCATGACGACATCACTGCCGATGCGATTGCCAAGGCTTTCGGTCTGCCCTGCGAATATGACGAAGCGGCAATGACCCTGCTGGCCGATATGTACCGTCGCCGCGAGATGGAATTCACCGAGGCGCGCCAGCGCATGGCCCGCATGCCGCAGGGTGCCGCCCATATCCCCAATCCGGTGTCGACGGCGCCCGGCTTCATCATCGGCAACGTCTATGTCATGGCCGGCGTGCCGCAGGTCTTTCAGGCGATGGTCGACAATGTGCTGCCGACGCTTCGAACCGGCATGCCGGTGCTCTCGCTCGCCATCGCCTGCCCTTATGGCGAGGGTGATATCGGCACCCCGCTTGCCGCAATTCAGAAAGCGCATCCGGATACCAGCATCGGTTCCTATCCGCGTTATATCGGCCAAAAATTCTCGACCGAGATCGTCGTGCGCGGCCGCTCGCAACCGGCAATCGATGCAGCCGGCGCCGAGGTCCACGCGATGATCGACGCCATCCGCCGGAACAAGGACATCGCAGAAAACCATTCCGCCGAGGCATGAGGGGCCGGACTTGATCCCCGTCAAGGAACGGGAGAACGGTCCGGTGCATTCCTTTTCTCGCGCCCGCCATTTCAGCGCAAGGAGAATTGATATGTCTTACAAAACCATTCTCGCCATTCTCGATACGGCAAACAATAGCGCCGCCGTTGCCGATTTCGCCTTTGCGATTGCCGCAGAAAGCGGTGCTCACGTGATCGGCCTGCATGCCGAAACCATATCGGCCGTGCCGCTGGTGGCACCGATGGAAATTCCCGATCCGGTCGCCGTCCAGGCGCTGCAGGATATGGCGCATGGTGAAACGGTCGCCGTGGAACGCATCTTTCAGGCGAAAGCGCAGGCTGCCGGCGCCTCCTCGGAATGGCGCAGCTTTGCCACCTCCACCGGCTACGGTTCCGCACCGCTGATCGAAAGCGCTCGCAGCGCCGATCTTTTGATCGCATCGCAGGCGGACCCGGCCAATCCCTCCGACAGTCACGTGGACGTCGACAGCTTCCTCTTCGAGACCGGGCGACCGGTGCTGATGATCCCTTACGTCATTCGCCAGCCGAAGCCGATTAAGCGCGTGCTGATCGCCTGGAACGGCTCGAAGGAGGCGGCGCGCGCGACCTTCGATGCGCTGCCCTTCCTGAAAGCGGCCGAGGAGGTGGAGATTTTTTCGGTCGACCCGGCCGATACCGCCCTGCAACCGCCGCTCACATCAGGAGCCGAGATCGCCGCCGCACTTGCCCGCCATGGCGTGAAGACGACGCTTGCGGCGGGCCACAGCGTCGACAGGAATGCCTCGCATGTCATCGAAAACCGGCTGTCGGACAGCAGCATCGATCTTCTCGTCATGGGCGCCTATACCCATTCCCGGCTCTGGCAGGCGATCTTCGGCGGCACGACGAAGAGCCTGCTGCAATCGATGACGGCGCTGACGCTGTTGTCGCGATGAGCGGCTGCTCTTGCGTTTTACCGGCAAATCCCGCTAATTGCTGCCACCGGTGAAGGCTTCCGGCCCCGGCCACGCCTCGCGCAGTAGCACGTGCGATCTCGCGCAGTTCCGGCTGCGCGATTTGCGTTTTGCCGCTGAAGCCGTCCGGTCGCCGGTAAACGGCGTTTCGTCTCTATTCATGCCGCGGAGCAGCCCGATGTCCCTTCCCGATAAAGCCTTTCCCGTTTCCTGGGATCAGTTCCACCGCGATGCGCGCGCCCTTGCCTGGCGGCTTGCCGGCCTCGACCAGGCCTTCAAGGCGATCGTCTGCATCACCCGCGGCGGCCTCGTTCCGGCCGCAATCATCTCGCGCGAGCTGAATATCCGGCTGATCGAGACCGTCTGCATCGCCTCCTATCATGACTATGTGAACCAGGGCGACATGGTGCTGCTCAAGGGAATTGCGCCCGAGCTTGCCGAAAACGGCGGCGAAGGCGTGCTCGTCGTCGACGATCTGACGGATACCGGCAAAACAGCCGCACAGGTGCGCACCATGCTGCCGAAGGCGCATTTCGCCTGCGTCTATGCCAAGCCGAAGGGTGTGCCGACCGTCGACACCTTCATCACCGAGGTCAGCCAGGACACCTGGATCTACTTCCCCTGGGATATGGGCTTCACCTACCAGGAGCCGATCGCCAAGGGCGCGCGTTGACCGCCGCAAAATCCGCAGCGCTGATTTCCTCCGCGAATCGGCATGCGCATTTGCGCCGGAAATGCCATCACAAGATTTGCCGCAGGACACTTTTTTGCCGCTGCGGCATTTTCCTTAGCCGGGAACGCCCGCAAGTCATTGTATTTTCAGCGCTCCCCGGCTTTCCCCAATCTCCACAGGCGCATCCACAAGATGTTGTGGTTACCATTCAATTAAAAACCAGCCCTTGACGGAATCAGCGGTTTCCAACTTTACTGTTCCTGGTGTTGCGGCGGCGACCGGACCGGAGGTACGAGCCCGGTTCCCTTTGAAAAACAAGACGCAGATTGAGGCTGTTGTGCCGGAACCGGCCCAGGCCAGAGAGGATTTCTGCGCGGTTTTCTGCCTCCAAAAAAAGTGACATCAGGGCTGGCGATAATAAGCTGTTAATACTATATTTAGTGTTTGCAGCCACCATCACCACAAGATACAGGAAGGACATCTCCGGATGACACCCCTGTCACAATACGGAAACGAGACTGGCTGCACGACGACAATGTGCCGCCGGATAGGAAATTTGCGCCCTGGGGACGGGCGCCAACGCGAGGTCAAGAACTATGCGCATCGAACGTCGTTTCACGAAAGCCGGCCAAGGCGCCTATGCGGATATCGAATTCCGCAAGGCGACGAGCGAGATCAAGAACCCGGACGGGTCAATCGTCTTCCGCCTCGAGAATATCGACGTTCCCGCGCAGTTCTCCCAGGTCGCGACCGACGTTCTGGCGCAGAAGTATTTCCGCAAGGCCGGTGTTCCCACCCGGCTGAAGAAGGTCGAGGAAAATGACGTTCCCTCCTTCCTGTGGCGCTCCGTTCCCGACGATGCCGCGCTGAAAACCCTGCCCAAGGACGAGCAGACCGGCTCCGAGATCGATGCGCGCCAGGTCTTTGATCGTCTCGCCGGCACCTGGACCTATTGGGGCTGGAAGGGCGGCTATTTCTCTTCGGAAGAAGATGCTGCCGCCTTCAAGGACGAGCTTGCCTATATGCTCGCCACCCAACGCGTCGCCCCGAACTCGCCGCAATGGTTCAACACCGGCCTGCACTGGGCCTATGGCATCGATGGCCCCGGCCAGGGCCATTTCTACGTCGATCCCTTCACCGGCAAGCTGACCAAATCCAAGTCGGCCTATGAACATCCGCAGCCGCATGCCTGCTTCATCCAGTCGGTCGAGGACGATCTCGTCAACGAAGGCGGCATCATGGATCTCTGGGTGCGTGAAGCGCGCCTGTTCAAATACGGCTCCGGCACTGGCTCCAATTTCTCGATGCTGCGCGGCGAAGGCGAAAAGCTTTCCGGCGGCGGCCGCTCCTCCGGCCTGATGAGCTTCCTGAAGATCGGCGACCGCGCCGCCGGCGCTATCAAATCGGGCGGCACGACGCGCCGCGCCGCCAAGATGGTGGTCGTCGACATCGACCATCCCGATATCGAGGAATACATCAACTGGAAGGTCAAGGAAGAGCAGAAGGTTGCGGCTCTCGTCACCGGCTCCAAGATTGTCGCCAAGCACCTGAAGGCGATCATGAAGGCCTGCTTCAATTGCGAAGGCGATAACGGCGATTGCTTCGACCCGGCCAAGAACCCTGCCCTGAAGCGCGAGATCCGCGCCGCCAAGAAGGACCAGGTTCCTGAAAACTACGTCCAGCGCGTCATCCAGTTCGCCCGCCAGGGCTACAAGGACCTCGAATTCAAGACCTACGACACGGACTGGGATTCGGAAGCCTACCTCACGGTATCGGGCCAGAACTCCAACAACTCCGTCTCGATCAAGGACGACTTCCTGCGCGCCGTGGAAAATGACGGCGAATGGAAGCTGACCGCCCGCAAGGACGGCAAGGTGATGAAAACGCTGAAGGCTCGCGATCTCTGGGAAACGATTTCCTACGCCGCCTGGGCGTCGGCCGATCCGGGCATCCACTTCAACACGACGATGAACGACTGGCACACCTCGCCGGCCGGCGGCCCGATCCGCGGCTCGAACCCGTGCTCGGAATACATGTTCCTCGACGACACGGCCTGCAACCTTGCCTCGCTGAACCTCCTGCAGTTCAAGGACAAGGCCACCAAGCGCATCAATATCGGCGACTACGAACACGCCGTTCGCCTGTGGACCGTCGTGCTCGAAATATCGGTGATGATGGCGCAGTTCCCGTCGAAGCGCATTGCCGAACTCTCCTACGAATACCGAACGCTCGGCCTCGGCTACGCCAATATCGGCGGCCTGCTGATGTCGTCGGGCATCCCTTATGACTCGGCCGAAGCCCGTGCCATTGCCGGTTCCCTGACCGCGATCATGACCGGCATCTGCTATGCAACCTCGGCCGAAATGGCTGCCGAGCTCGGGCCCTTCCCGAACTTCGCGCCGAACCGCGAGAGCATGCTGCGGGTCATCCGCAACCATCGCCGCGCTGCTTACGGCGAAACCTCGGGCTATGAGGCCCTGTCGATCGACCCGGTCGCGCTGATCCATTCGGAAAATCCGGATCAGGATCTTGCCGCCCATGCCAAATCGGCCTGGGACAAGGCACTCGAGCTCGGCGAGAAGCATGGCTATCGCAATGCCCAGGTCTCGGTGATCGCGCCGACCGGCACGATCGGCCTCGTCATGGATTGCGACACGACCGGCATCGAGCCGGACTTCGCCCTCGTCAAGTTCAAGAAGCTCGCCGGCGGCGGCTACTTCAAGATCATCAACCGCGCCGTGCCGGAAGCGCTGCGCACGCTCGGCTATTCCGAAAGCCAGATCGCCGAAATCGAAGCCTATGCCGTCGGCCACGGCAATCTGAACCAAGCGCCGGCAATCAACCCGTCGACGCTGAAGGCGAAGGGCTTCACCGATGAGAAGGTGGAAGCCGTCAACGCTGCGCTGAAGAGCGCCTTCGACATCAAGTTCGTCTTCAATCAGTGGACGCTCGGCGCCGACTTCCTGAAGGAGACGCTGAAGGTTTCCGACGAGCAGCTCGCCGACATGAGCTTCAACTTGCTCGACCACATCGGCTTCTCGAAGAAGGACATCGAAGCCGCCAACATCCATGTCTGCGGTGCGATGACGCTGGAAGGCGCGCCCTTCCTCAAGGCAGAGCATCTGCCGGTCTTCGATTGCGCCAATCCTTGCGGCAAGATCGGCAAACGCTATCTCTCCGTCGAAAGCCATATCCGCATGATGGCGGCTGCCCAGCCCTTCATCTCGGGCGCGATTTCCAAGACGATCAACATGCCGAACGAGGCGACCGTCGAGGATTGCAAGAACGCCTACATGCTGTCCTGGAAGCTCGGCCTCAAGGCCAACGCCCTCTATCGCGACGGCTCGAAGCTGTCGCAGCCGCTCAACGCCTCGCTGATCGAAGACGAGGACGACGAGGATGCGCTGGAGGAACTGCTGCAGGCGCCGGTCGCAGCCCAGGCCGTGACCGTCACCGAGAAGATCATCGAGCGGGTGATCGAACGGGTTTCGCGCGAACGTGAGAAGCTGCCGAACCGCCGTCAGGGTTATACCCAGAAGGCCGCCGTCGGCGGACACAAGGTCTATCTCAGAACCGGCGAATTCGGCGACGGCCGCCTCGGCGAGATCTTCATCGACATGCACAAGGAAGGGGCTGCCTTCCGTGCGATGATGAACAACTTCGCCATCGCCATCTCGCTCGGCCTGCAATATGGCGTGCCGCTCGAGGAATATGTCGAGGCCTTCACCTTCACCAAGTTCGAGCCGGCCGGCATGGTCATCGGTAACGATGCGATCAAGAACGCCACCTCGATTCTCGACTATGTCTTCCGCGAACTGGCCGTCTCCTATCTCGGCCGTCATGACCTCGCCCATGTAGACACGTCGGATTTTTCGAACACGGCGCTCGGAAAGGGCATCCAGGAAGGCAAGACCAACCTGCTCTCCACCGGCTGGACCCGTGGCTACAAGCCGACGCTGGTTTCCGGCACCGGCGGCGAACGCCAGGCGGGCGAACCCAAGGGTGCGGCCACCGCGGCCCCTGCCCGCGCCGCTTCCACCGGCACCGTCACCGCCTTTGCAGGTGCCGCGGCCCGCAAGCTGGAGCCGACGGTTGCCGTCTCCACCTCCGAAATCGTCGCCTTCAAGCGCGATTACGAGGAACGCGCCAAGGAACTGGCCGAAGAGATCGCCGAAGAGGTGAGCGAGGAAATCACCAGCGACGCCACTGCCCTCTTCTCCGACAAGGCGGCAGCCGACGCGGCAACCGCCAAGACCGAAGCCAAGAAGGTGGAAGCCGAACGCCGCCAGCGCTCGATCATGCAGGGCTATACCGGCAACATGTGCTCGGAATGCCAGAACTTCACGATGGTGCGGAATGGCACCTGCGAGAAGTGCGACACGTGCGGTGCGACGAGCGGCTGCAGCTGAGCAGGCTTGCGGTTCTGCAGTGTCTGTTGAGAAATCGAAGCTAGGTCTGGCTAAAAGCCTCTGAAATTGGCCATTTCCGACAGAAGAAATGGCCAACCCGTCCGGACACTAAAAAGTGCGCGGACGGTGGCCCGTTTTGCGAATTCGCAGCGAATAGCCTCCCTGCATCAGCCTGCGATCTGCGGTATCGAAATGGGTTGATGCCTGCCCGAAGACCTGCTGCGGTTCTCCTCGCAGATCGGAACTCAGGACGACGTCCAGAGTTCGTCTGCGAGGTGGAGCTTAATTCGATTTCGGACAAGACGCGTTCCAAGCTCGATTGAACAGCGTCATGCCGAAATCCGCAGGATGCTCAAGTTCGCAAAGGCAGGACGAAACGACTGACCTCCCAGTGACATCCGCCTAGTTTGCGAGCTGTATCGAGGCCCTTCATGCCCCAGGAGGCAACAGCAACGAAGCTTAACCGAGGACATCGGCCTCGCAATAAAATGACCCCGAAACCAATGCTGTCGAAACACCGCCTCATCCTTCTGCGCCATGCCAAATCCGCCTGGCCCGACGGTGTGGCCGACCGTGAACGGCCATTGGCGGATCGCGGGCGCAAGGCAGCACCCGTCATCGGCACCTATATGGTGCGCGAAAAGCTGATCCCCGATCTCGCCCTTGTCTCGCCGGCCCGCCGGGCGCAGGAAACATGGAAGCTCATCCGCCGGGCCCTTTCGAAAAAGGTCTCCGAACGCGAGGCGCCGGATATCTACGAGGTGTCGGCCGATCGCATCCTCGATGTGATCCGAACCGTCGAACCTGGTGTCCGCACGCTGCTCATCGTCGGCCACAATCCCGGCATGGAGAATGCGGCCTCGCTGATCGCGCCGGACGGTGATGCCGATGCCGTGGGACGCATGCGGGAGAAGTTCCCGACGGCGGGACTCGCCGTCATCGACCTCGATCTCGACGGATGGGACGAGATTGCGGCGGGCACCGGTTATCTCGAGCGGTTCGTAACGCCGGGATCTTTGGGATAATAAAGCCACTTTCCGGTTGAATTGGCGAATGGGCCACGATCCTGATTCTGTCCGCGCCGTTTCCGAACGCGCGGCTTTCGTCCGGCCAGTACTTACCTCAAGCAGCGCACGGCCGATCGGCTCGTTGACTGCCCATTCGATGGGAATTTCAGGGACAACCCACAATGTTCGGACAAGATAGGCAGCCTCCAGCAGCGCAGCGAATATTCGCTCGTTCGATCGTCAACAACCGCTCCGATTAGAATTATCGCGTTTCATCACACCCCTTGGTAATCAACGCTTCAATGTTCGCCGCTTCCCGCCGCGCGTGATTCTTTACTTCGACCGCTAACATCAGGGTGGACCGTTCGGAATGATCACGACAACATCGAACTGGCGGCATCGAGTTTCACGTTCCAGCCCACATCAGCTGTTGGCATGCGCTCCGGTTCATGGCGGCGACGATCATTTCGAAGTAGGCATCTTCTGAGATCATCTAGTTCTATCCTGGACTTGCTTCGGATCCGGCGAACTCTGACGGGAGCGTCACTAGTCGATGCCAATGCTCAAAACCCGACAATCAGGATCGGGCACCATCGCGGAGCCGGGCTTGAATTCGATGCTCCGCCCGGCGATCACCCGCAACTTCTGGGCTCGACACGTCAACTGAAATGGAGCGCGCGCCCCTTGGCGATGGCCTCCTCCAGCCGCCCGCGAGACGTGCCTGCAAGGCGCTCGACGCCCATCAATCTCGCAAGCGAGAGAGCGGGGTCGGCTTCATCGAATAGCCCAGGATTAGACGTGACCAGCGCTGCAAGCTCAGCCAACGGTATGTCCGCCACCGGCCGACGGCTCTCACCGGCACCTACACGGTACGGCAACACTTCTGTGACCGTACCCCTCTTCCAAACGAAGTACCCGCTGGACTCAGAGGTTCTGTCGAGGTGCTTCAGATGAAGGGCGATCCGCTCGCGGATCCGTGCTCCAGTCCGGAGCCAGCCGTGTGCACGTGCGATCCTCTGAGCCAGAACATCTTCCTTCATCGGCGCTTCGGCTTCGATGACAGCATCGACCATGGCCTGAAGTGTGGCGCGGTAGGAAAACTCGAAGAAGTCGTTCGGACGCGACTTGAACGCCGTCAGGTCTGCGATGCGATACGTTAAGTCATTTGAGTGCGTGGCTATGGGAACTTCCAAATGCCCGCCAGCGCAAACCTCCTCTGGCGCGGCAGCGAACAGATCTTGAACAATGATGTTATAATCAGGATCGGCCGGAGATTCGATGGCAGCCGAATCGACACCATTGAGCGCAATGGACTCGCCATCCGAAACCTTATCGAGTAGCTCGGTTGGCCCCGTTTCAATCGGCTCGGCCGCCTGCCTACTTTGATCTAGCAACTCGTTAAGTGCGTGATGCAGACGATCGGCAGCGCCCTGTCGGTCGAACCACCAATCGGTCGACCAGACCCGGACGATATTCCACCCGAGCCCCCGCAGTACTTGCTCGCGGACCTTGTCGCGATCCCGAGCCGTCGCCGAGCTGTGATAAGTTGCGCCATCGCACTCTACCCCGGCAAGGTAGGCTCCCGACTTGTCGGGGTGCTTCACGCCTATATCGATGCGGAAGCCGGATATGCCGACCTGCGGCACGAGATGCCAACCACGCTTGGAAAGCTCTTCGGCGACAGCCTCCTCGAACGGCGACTCCAAGCCGCCGACCGACCCGTGATCTTGTGCGGGCAGAGCGATAGCACCACGGTCTGCAAAATCCAGGAACGTCTTCAGATGATGGACACCTACGGCCTTGGTCCGCGCAGTGTCGATCTGATCTGCCCGGAAGCCCGAAAAGACTGACAGTTCCTGCCGCGCACGGGTCACCGCGACGTTCAGGCGTCGCTCGCCGCCGTCTCGGTTCAGGGCGCCGAAATCCATGCTCCTTTTCCCGGCCGAGTCTTCAGTGAAGGTGATTGAGAAGAGGATCGTATCACGCTCGTCCCCCTGCACGTTCTCAAGGTTCTTCACGATGGCCGGTTCAATCCTTTCTTCGGAGAAGAACCACTCCAGCTCCGGGCTTGCACGGCGGGCCTCGTCGAGGAAATCCTGAATCAGGGACTGCTGCTGCGCGTTGAATGTAATTATCCCGATTGTCGGCCGCTCGCCCTCTGAGAGCTTCAGCCACGAACGCATTCGCCCCACCGCCTCGTCTGCAACGGCGCGTGCTTCGACCTTGTTGGTGCGGGTCTTGCCGCGATCGTAGATGCCGTTCGGTACAGGCCTCAGGCTAACCGCCCTGTCCTCCACCGTCGGCGAAGGGAAAGTGATGAGGCGGTTTTGGTAGTAGTGATGGTTCGAGAAGGCGATGAGCGACTCATTGCGGCTGCGATAGTGCCATCTCAGGTCGCGAACGGGGATCCCCGCTGTCTTAGCCTCGTCGAGGATGCTCTCGAGATCCCGTTCGTGTTCGCTGACATCTTCCTCCTCTTCGTTGCGCCCGAAGAAGTTCGTGGGCGGCAGTTGTTTGGGATCCCCTACGATGATCGTCTGGCGACCGCGGGCGATCGCTCCTACCGCATCCCAGGTGGTGATCTGCGACGCCTCGTCGAAGATCACGACATCGAACAGTGCTTGGTCTGGAGGGAGATACTGCGCGATCGACAGCGGCGACATCAACATGCATGGCGCGAGCTTTGAGAAGCTGTTGGGCATCCCGCCGATGATTTCCCGGATAGAACGGCTCGGACGTTGAAGCTCCATCTGATGCCGGAGCAGACCGAGTTCAGACTGTCTGGGAACGCCCTGCACAGGGGGAAGCCCATGCGCCAGAGAAGAAGCGACGCGCCCTGCAGCAGCCTTCCTTACGATGTCGTCGATATCCCGGAAGTCGGCCACCGCATGCTCGTGCTCGAAGCGGCGGAACTCCCGAAGAACTGGATTGGCATCGATCGCGAGAGGGAGCCACCACCGGGCGTACCCGAGATGAAACGCGGCCTCCGTTTCCGAAGAAGGGACTGCGCCATCTTCAATGCCTTTGATCAGCCCGAAGAGCCCCTTCGCTCCCGCCTCCTGGCGAACACGGCACCAAGCTACCCAGTCGCGAAGCACCTGACGGGCAGCGGCAAGATCGTTCAGCCGACGCGGCAACGACGTGAATACCTGGTCGGGATACACCGACGTGATATCCTTGCCCGACACCGAAGCGAACGCCTTCTCTGCCTCAAGGAAGTTGGAAAAAGCCGCCAGGAAGTCTCTGGCAGTTAGGCGAACCGATGCATCAGGGGATGCCGACGCCAGGACGGGCGCGATTGCCTGGGCAATCCCCCTCACCTCCTCGGCGGCCCTACCGAGCCGTATAAGACTGTCACGCACGCGCTGCGCTCCGGACAGCCTACGCTCAACGTGCTCGACGTCCGTTTGCAGCCCTGCGAAACCCGATCGCTTGCCGGAAAGGAGGTTTGCCTGAATCGCGGCGGATTGTTGCTTCATTCGCTTAAGGTGAGTGAAGTCCTTCTCCGGGTCGGGTGTGCCGCCGTTCGAATAGGACTTCAGCAGCTTTCTCACGCGCCGCTTTCCAAGCCAGCTTTTTGGCCATATAGATGCGGATGCTTCGCGCCACTCGTTCTCCAACTGCTCGAGCGGGATAGAGGCGAGCGTGTCGTGTGCGAAGGGTGCCGCCAAATTCCCTTCCGCGGCGCGGTACGCCTGGATCGCTCCGCTGAGCTCTGCCAGAGCACCCTGAAGCTGGGCGAACTCTCGGTCGAATGCGATGCTGACATCCGTCCCTGCCGTTGAGCACAATGTATCCGCCAAGCCCGCGAGCCTTTGCAGATCGGCGATCGGAGCGTCGGTCTCGGCAGATAGTCCGAGCTCACGCACGAAGGCCTGATGGGCATCTTGCAATCGGATGATCTTCTCTTTCAGCGCAGATGCGGAGGATAACAACTGCTCCTGCCAGCTTGATGACCACTCCGGCCTGTCAACGAGTTCCAGGGACGGCTGCCGATCAACGGCACCAAACACACGACCCAGATCGGCGGCGAGAGCACTCAGGTTCCGGTAAGCGGCTTCATCGTGAGCATCGAGGGCGTCGAAAGAGAGAGTCGGCGCGTAGGCATCTGCCCCTTTGGATGCCACCCCGATAGCCTTATAGACACTCAGCCCGTTGTTGTGGCGATGATGGAGGCCTTCCACGTAGGCGTTGAGTTGGTCGCGGCGGAACCTAAGCTTTTCGTTTACATTGATCCATTCCTGTCCATCGGAACGAACCGACGCCTCCCAGGACCGTTTCAACTGGGAAACAAAACTCCTCCTGTCCGCCTTGTTCGAATGCAGTTCAAGGCAGTGGTCGCCGAGGCCGTGTTCGCGGAGACGGCGATACACGACATCGAGCGCCGCGGTTTTTTCTGCGACGAAAAGCACGGTCCTGCCGATCGCGAGGCAGTTCGCGATCATGTTTGCGATCGTTTGGCTCTTCCCTGTTCCGGGAGGGCCGATCACAACGAAATCCCTCCCCTCGGCAGCGGCGATGCTAGCGGCGATCTGCGAGGAATCGGCCGGAAGGAGGCATATGATGTCCTTGGGCTGGAAGCGGCGGTCGATCTCGCGCTCGTCGGCGAAAGTGTCGTCCGATGTGAACACCTGGTCGGGCGTGTCGATAAGGTGCTTTACGACCCTGTTGTGGCGAAGCGCGTCCGTACGCTCGACAAGATCCTTCCACATCAGGAACTTTGCGAACGAGAACGTCGACAGAGCAACTTCGTCCACTACCTCCATTCCCGGCACATCTCTGACGGCTTGGCGCATGGTAGCCAGGAGTCGTGGAACATCAACACCGTGCTCATCCAGCGGTAAAGCTCCAGCGAACTGCGGCAGGCGCAAGTCGAAGTCCCGCTCAAGGAACTGCAGAAGGGTGGCATTGAACCGGGGCTCGTCCTCGTGGAAGCGCAGGCCAAATCGGGAGGAGGCGCTCTTCCTCTCCAGTTTGACGGGAACCAGAAGCAAAGGGGCACGGTAGCTTCGTTCGTCCTCGGGTTTCTTCTTCCAACGCAGGAAGCCCACCGCGAGGAAGAGAGTATTTGCTCCACCCTCGGCGAAATCGTTCTTGACCTGACGATGGAGCTCGATCAGCCGCTTTTCCAGCTCCTTTACATGGAGCTTCGATGGCAGTTCGTCGCGCAGAAGGGCCTCGGTCGCGAATTGGCGCTGCAGATCTTCACCGCGGGTCTCTCGGAAGAGCGCTTCATCACGTTCACCGACAGGATTCTGATCCGGTAGGGAAATGAGCCGGATCGAAGATCCGGAGGCCAGGCGATCCTCCAGAAAGGAGACATCGCTGCATAGAAATGGGATTGTCTTCTGACTATCCGGGAAGTTTAGGAGGCGATTGCGCAAAGTCAGGTCGAGCAGCTTCTTCTGCCAGCGATCTATGCGGCCTGCCGCAGTCGTGGGCTTCTCTTCGACGACGTCCGCCGGGAGGGCCTCGAATGTCGGCATCTCAGGGAGCGGCAACGCGCTCGGATGATCATCATCTGGCGCGTCCGCCGAACGCTGAAGCGGTTGATGCGATGCAAGAGGCGTTACACCGCCGCTCCGGGCACGTCGAACGTCGATCGCCGCCACGAAAGAATGGCGCTGGCTCTCGTCGAGACGAGCCTCGACCAGTCGTCGGGCATGGTCTAGAATCATGGCGGGGCGATGGGTGAGCCCCGTGGTTTCGAACACTACCAGCTCGCGCGCCGCGAGTGCCTTGCGAACCTCCATGAGATCCGTCTCAATTGCATTCGCCAGCGTCCTCTGGGTCAACCATACGCCGACAGCCGCGTGGCCGTTGAACGTGAAAATGATGGCGTGCAGACCCGATGCCTCCAGTGCCGATGCGAGTAGGAGCGTGAGATCCAAGCAGTTCGCGAGCCGCTGTTCGAGAATGTCTGTCGGCCGTCGAATCTTCTGCCCCCTCTGCTCAAAACTGGCCGGAGCTTCGGCATAGTGCAGCCCGAGTGCGGAAATTGCAGAGTACACAGAGGCAGCGAGCATGAATGTTCTTTTCGGGTCGCCACTCTGGTAACCGTCCAAGCCTGAAGAATGTCCATGTGCTGCGAGCTGGTCTGCGGCAGACCTCAGAATTCTGGCCACGGCAGGATCGTTCGGCATGACGAAGGCTGGCAGGATCTGAGCCATGTCATTGACACCGCCCCACTCGTCACGCGCGAGGAGGCGCACCGGAACGTGGATCTCGGAAAGCAGGGATCCGCGCGATGTCAGCGTGAGGGTGATCTCGCCGCGCTCGGCCTCATTCAATCCGGCGAGGTACGACGAATCGAGATCTACCTTTCGGTCGGTTAGAGAGATTTCGTCTCCTGCGACGATCCTATCGATCATCCACGTCTTGGCGCGCACGAATTGGGGATTGGCTACGAGACGAAGTTGGCATTCCTCAAGGTTGTCGTTTGTCGGGTTCACGACTCTGACCGACCTTAGCACAGGAATGGCGTTCTGAAATGATGCGTATGTAAAACTTGGCGCAATATCAGCGACAATCGCCACATTGGCTTGAACAATATCCAGCATGATGTAATCCCCACCCTTCACGGCCAGAGAATTACCACTTTCGAGAGTGTTTCAAGCACATTCTAATGGAAACGCACAAAAATCACCTTGAAGCCGACTTTGCGCCTAGAAGGGTAGAAAGTCGAACAGGCGCTTGCTCAATCTCGCCACCCAATACGGCTTCACTGTGCCGGCAAGCAACGGCGGGCCGGACGATGGCGGCAGCGACGTTTGATAGAACCGGTTGAGCATCGCGTCGCAGACGTAGTGCCCCCAGTTCGCCAGATACTCCGTCTCCTCACCGCCGAGAAAATGAAGATAGGTGCCGACCTGCGCCGGGACGACCGACGACGGCGGCAGCGTGTAAGAGGCGTAGGGTTTGAGTTCGGCGTCCTTGCTGTCGATCGACCAGTAGACACCATGGGTTCTTGCGCGCAGCGCCGATTTCGCGAGATCGTCGAGGCCAAGCCTGTCGGCCTGTTTTGCAGCCTTGAAGCCGCCGATCAGGTCTCGCCGCCGCAACGACCTCACCTGGTTGTCCGTCGTATCGAGAACGCGCTTGAGCTGCGAGAGATAGTTCCAGTATCCGCGGGTCGAGGAGCGCCAAGGCGCGCCGGCATCGCTGACAAGTAGAAAGTCGCAGCGTTTCAGCGCCGGCTCGATGCCGTGATTGTCGTAGACGCCGCCGTCGCTCAATATTGCCCGGCTCGGAGCAACCGGTTCGCCAACGGTGTTATCGAGTTTTTCCCTCTTCCATGAAAACTGCGCCAGGTCCAATCGCAGCGGTGACAGCACCGGCGGGAATGCGGCCGAAGCGGCAACCGCGGTCGCGAGCGAAAGTGCCGGATGGAACGACACCCCGATCCGATAATCCGCGATATAGCGGTTGGACATGCGGAAGAGCGAACCGGTGCTGAGATTGCTGGCGCAAAATACGAACCAGGGCGAGCTCGGAAGATCTCTGAGGCTTGGCGATTTTCCATCGAACAGATGTCGCTCGTAAAGTTTCGCGGCTTCCGCCGCCGCGCTCGAAAAGGGATTTAACAGGCCCTTCAGGAAGCTCGGCCCATCAGCGAATAGCTGACTGAAGGCCAGAACGCGATCCAGATATTCGGTCCTGAAGTTGACGGCGATGTCGTTCTCGAAGATCAGCCGGGGCCAGATATAGGCGAGCAGGCCGGAGGCGATGGATCCGCCCGAGACCGAGGAGATCATATCGAGCTTTGCGAGAAGGCCGGCCTCGTTCAGCCTCGCCAGCGATCCCGCATGGAATAGCATGGCCCGGTAGCCGCCGCCCGAAAGGCAAAGACCGAGTTGGTAGCGCTCGGCCGGCTTCTCCGGGTCGTCAGATCCAGAGCGGACGCTGTTTTCCTCAGGATGCTCGTCTGCTGACATGCTCTGTCGTATCACGTTAAGAAGGGTGGCGACATTCGCTGTATATCAGAAGAAATGTCATAGCGGATTTACCACGAGATCGGCGTCCGTCCTCTTTCACTTCGATCCACAGGCCAAGCCCTCTGCAGGGTTGCACGATCAGTCTTGCAAAACATCCTTCGCGATGTTCAATAACACCAGCGAAAGTGGGGGAATCGATGCGTCACATCGTGGCTGGGTTGTTGTTTTTATGCGCGTTTCCTCTGTCTGCGGCAGAGATCACGCGAGGGCCGTTGGAAGGTGACACGGACTTGATCTCGGTCACGGGCGTCTTGAACGACGGTGACGAAATCGTCTTCAGAAACCTGGCTGCCGCCTCCAGCAAGGCCCTTGTGTTTCTGAACAGCGAGGGCGGGGATCTCAAAGCCGGGATCGAGATCGGGCGGGCCGTCCGCCTTCGAGGCTTTGCCACGGCGACCCCGCCGGGCACCTTGTGCGCGTCAGCCTGCGTTTCCGCACGATCCTATGCGCACGGTGACGGCCTTCTACTCGGCGCTCGCAGCAGCCGATGGTGAAACCGCCTCGGCGCTGGTCATTCCGGAAAAGCGTGGCCAGGGGCCCTTCAATGAAGCATCAATCCACGCCTTCTTCGGCGCGATGTCGCAGCCGCTCAAACTCACAGGCACGGCGCTGCGCGGCACTGATGACGTCCGGGTTTCCTACGAATACGTCACCAATGAGGGCCGTCGCTGCCAGGGTCGCGCCGCTGTCCTGACCACCTACGTGTTTGGCAAGACCCTGGTCTCCAGGATCAAGGCGCTTGACGGCTGCTAGCGTATCGGCCGCAAATCGGAACGATTTTCGGGAAAGCAGGACGTGTACGTTGATGCCGGCTTGCTCAGACAACTGCCGCACATTATCGGCGGACCGGTGATATCTATTCTGCATGGTGCGTGAGTTGGTATCGCATTTGTGCCACTCCAGTTTACTCCGGCTTCGCCTTCAGGCCGTAGCACCAGTCGACGCGATTGAGCAGCGAACCGAGTTCGTCGCGCCGTTTGCACGCCACTTGCGTCTCGGTGCCCAGCGATCGACTCGTGCGACAGATGTCGTCCAGTCCTGTCCGCTGACGGATCAACCGGTCCGGGGCCTTGGCACCCTTGTCCGTGGCGAGCACCTTTCCGGTCTCGGACTCGATCTGCCATCATAGACGCGTGCAATTGATTTCGGCTATGTCGCCTGCACCGACACATTTGACCAGCGAGGCCGTTCGTGACTTCTCCCTATGACGATCACGCCTTCGACCTGAGGAATGATCCCGATTTCTTCGCCCTTCTTACCGGCAGCTACAAGCGCATCGTCGGCCGCGCCCTCGTCGAGGATGGGCAGGGGCCGGATTGGCTTTACAGCCATGCTCCTTTCGTCGTCCTCGCCCACAATACCCTGCCCGACCCGCGCTTCATCTACGCAAACCGGACCGCGCAGAACTGCTTCGAATATAGCTGGGACGAATTCATCATGCTGCCGTCGCGGCTTTCGGCCGAGCAGCCTGATCGCGCCGAACGCCAGCGGCTGCTGGACGCCGTCACGCGCGATGGGTTTGTCGACAACGGACGCGGCCTCCGGGTGGCGAAATCGGGGCGCCGTTTCTGGGTCGAAAATTTCACTGTCTGGCAGCTCATCGATGAGACGGGAAAGCGGTTGGGCCAGGCGGCGATATTTTCATCGTGGCAGGATGCGTAGTTCCTACGGCTTCACGCGGTCCGGATGTGCTGCCTGGAAGGCGGGGAGGTCGGCGCATCTGGCGTCGATATCGCTGATGCGTCTGAAAGCAGTCATATCAACTCCCCAGCGGCAGGCATTGTAGACCTGGGGAACAAGGCAGAGATCGGCCATCGACGGCGTGCCGCCAAAGCTGAACGCGCCGTCGGATTCACCGAGCATAATCTCCACCTTGCGAAGTCCATCGCCGATGAAATGCTTCATCCATTCCTCGCGAGCTTCCGCCTGGTCGGTCAGCGTCAGAAGATGCGAGACGACATGCAGATTGCAGATCGGATGGATATCCATGGCAATTGCATACGCGAGAGCGCGCACTCTATGGCGATCGGAGCTATCGGACGGCAGCAACCCGTACTCCGGCCGAGACTCGGCCAGATATTCGATGATGGCCAGCGACTGTGTCAGCGTTTTCCCATCGATCACAAGTGTCGGCACGAGCCCCTGCGGATTGAGCGCGAGATAGTCCGGCATTCTGTGCGCACCGTCGAGCAAGTTGATCGGCACGGTCTGGTAGTCGAGGCCCAGAAGATTGAGCGCGATCCGCACGCGATAACTCGCCGATGACCGCCAGTAGTCGTAGAGAATGATCTCGTTCATCGCCGGTCGGCTCCCTCGTATCGTCCGACCGTCTGCTCGATCGCTCCGAAGATCGAATGGCCGGCATGGTCCTTCATCTCGATTCGGACTTGGTCGCCGAACCTCATAAAGGGCGTCTTCGGTGATCCGCTCTCGATCGCCTCGATCATCCTCAGTTCGGCAATGCAGGAATAGCCATCTCCCCCCGCGTCCACCGGCTTGCCGGGGCCGCCATCGAGCTTGTTGGAGACCGTGCCGGAACCGATGATCGTTCCAGCCACCAGGTGGCGGGTTTTCGCGGCATGGGCAATCAGCCGGCCGAAGTCGAAGGTCATGTCGATGCCGGCATTCGCCTTGCCGAATGGTCTGCCATTCAGGCTCACGAGCAGAGGCAGGTGCAGCTTGCTGCCGTCCCACGCCTCTTCTAGCTCGTCCGGCGTCACTGCGACCGGCGAGAATGCCGAGGCCGGCTTGGACTGGAAGAAACCGAAGCCTTTCGCCAGCTCGTCCGGGATGAGGGCGCGGAGCGACACGTCGTTGACGAGCATCACCAGACGAATGGCGCCTACGGCGGCTTCCGGGCTAGAACCCATGGCAACGTCGCCGGTGATAACGGCAACCTCGCCCTCCATGTCGATCCCATAGGCCTCGTCCGCCATCAGGATTGGATCGCGCGGTGCGAGAAAACCGTCAGAGCCACCTTGATACATCAACGGATCGGTCCAGAAGCTCGCCGGCATCTCGGCGCCGCGCGCCTTGCGCACCAGCTCCACATGGTTGACGTAGGCCGAGCCGTCGGCCCATTGATAGGCACGCGGCAGGGGCGATGCGGCGTCATGTTCGTGAAACCGCATCGTCGGCTGGGCGCCAGTCTCGATGCCTTCGGCAACCAGCCGAAGCCTCGGAGCGACATGCTCCCAGTCGTCGAGCGCCGCCTGCAGGCTGCGGGCGATGTGGCCGACTTCCGAACAGCGGGTCAGATCGCGGGAAACGACCACCAGGCGGCCGTCCCTGGTGGAGTCCTTCAAGGTCGCTAGTTTCATGTCTCAATTCCACTGCCGGAGGAGCCGATCTTCATTTGATGCCGGGGGTTCCGTCGAACTTGCGTTCGAGGCCATCCCAGCATTCGAGGTAATCGTCCTGCAGCGTTTCGAGCTCGGCCGCATATTTGGTCAGCTGCTGCGGGTAGCGGGTCTCGAACATGAAGGCCATGGTGTGATCGAGCTTCACTGGTTTGAGTTCGCTGTTGGATGCCTTTTCGAAGGCGAGCGCATCCGGGCCGTGGGGCAGCATCATATTGTGCAGGCTGATCCCGCCAGGCACGAAGCCCTCCTCCTTTGCGTCGTACTGGCCATGGATCAGGCCCATGAACTCGCTCATGATATTGCGGTGATACCAGGGCGGGCGGAAGGTGTGTTCGGCGACCAGCCAGCGCGGCGGAAAGATCACGAAATCGACATTCGCCGTGCCGGCATCTTCGGTCGGCGCCGTCAGCACCGAGAAGATCGACGGGTCGGGATGATCGAAGCTGATTGCGCCCACCGGCGAAAACGTCCGCAAGTCGTATTTGTAAGGCGCGTAATTGCCGTGCCAGGCAACCACATCAAGCGGCGAGTGGCCGATCTCGGTGACATAGAATTTGCCGCACCATTTCACATGGACGCGGCAGGGTATTTCCTTGTCTTCAAAGGCGGCGACCGGCGTCTTGAAGTCGCGCGGGTTTGCCAGGCAATTGGCGCCGATCGGCCCGCGGTCCGGCAATGTGAATTTGGCGCCATAGTTCTCGCAGATATAGCCGCGCGAGACCGTCTGCTCGCCCACTGTCATGATCTTGAACATCATGCCGCGGGGAATGAGGCATATCTCCAGCGGCTCGACATCCATGATGCCCATTTCGGTGAACACCCTGATGGCGCCGAGCTGCGGCACGATCAGCAGTTCGCCGTCGGCGTTGAAGAAGTAATCGTCGACCATGTCTTCATTGAAGACATAGGCATGCGCCGACATGCCGACCTGGGTCGCGGCATCGCCTGCCGTCGTCATCGTCCGCACCCCTTGCAGAAAGCTCAGCCTCTCCTCAGGCGCGGGGATCGGATCCCAGCGCAGCTGGCCAAGCGGCAGCGAATGCTCGTCGAGACAAGGCGCGGTTTTCCAGAGCGGATAGGACGCGTTCGAAAAGCGGCGGGTGTGACGCACGCTCGGGCGAATGCGGTACAGCCAGGACCGTTCATTCGTGCCGCGCGGCGCGGTGAAGGGCGAGCCGGAAAGCTGCTCGGCATAAAGGCCGTAATTGCATTTCTGCGGGCTGTTCTGGCCCTGCGGCAAGGCGCCGGGCAGCGACTCCGTCTCGAAATCGTTGCCGAAACCCGGCATATATTTCAGTCTGTTTGCGGTCGCCGCTTCCGCATCGGCGGCCTGGATCGCTGTCTGGTCCATGCTCAACTCCTCCCCGAAAACTCTACTGCGCCGTAGAGTTTACTCCGCTGCCGTGCCGATGACACCACGCTTGATCTGATCGGCTTCGATCGACTCGAACAGCGCACGGAAGTTGCCTTCGCCGAAACCCTCGTCGCCCTTGCGCTGGATGAATTCGAAGAAGATCGGACCGATCACCGTTTTGGAGAATATCTGCAGCAGGATTTTTGTCATGCCGCCGTTCACCACACCTTCGCCGTCGATCAGGATGCCGTGCTTCTTCATGCGGTCGATCGGTTCGTCATGGCCATGCACGCGTTCATAGGACATGTCGTAATAGGTCTCGGGAGGCCCCGGCATGAAGCGCAGGCCGTTATCGGCAAGCCGGTCGGTTGCCTCGTAAATATCCTCCGTGCCAACGGCGATGTGCTGAATGCCCTCGCCCCGATACTTCTTCAGATATTCCTCGATCTGGCTGGTGTCGTCCTTCGATTCATTCAGCGGAATGCGGATCTTGCCGCAGGGCGAGGTGATGGCGCGGCTGACCAGACCGGTGATGCGGCCGTCAATATCGAAGAAGTGAATCTGTTTGAAATTGAACAGGTTGCGGTAAAAATCCCACCACTTGTCCATGTTGCCGCGGAAGACATTGTGGGTGAGATGGTCGAGATAGTAAAAGCCGATCCCGAGCGGCTTCGGATTGGGCTCGCCAAGCAAATTGAATTCGGCCTCGTAAGCCGATCCTTTCGCCCCATAGGTCTCGACGAAATAGAGCAGCGAACCGCCAATGCCGACAATCGCCGGGACATCGAGCACCTTGTCATTTCCTTCATAGGGAACGGCACCCTTCGACACGGCGTGATCGAAGGCGTGCCTGGCATCGACCACACGCCAGGCCATCGACGGGGCGCAGGGACCATGCTTTGCGACGAAACGGGCGGCATGACTGCCCGGCTCGGCATTGAGGACATAATTGATGTCGCCCTGGCGCCAGACGGTAATGTCTTTCGTCTTGTGCCTGGCGACCGCGACATAGCCCATGCGTGTGAAGAGCTCGCTGAGTTTCTCAGGCTCGGGGTGAGCGAACTCGACGAATTCGAAGCCGTCGGTGCCGGCCGGATTTTCGGCGGTGATTTCCGACGGAGGCGCATCATGCGGGAACGGACCCATTTTCTTTCCTCCAGAGGAGATTGCATTCTCTATGCAAACTATGGCTCAAAACACGTGCAAAGTTCTTGCGTTCTTGATGCGCAAGGAACAGTTTATGCACGACCTGTGAGCATTTTGGAGATTTTGCGCAATGGATGAGCCCCTCGACAAACTAGACCTGCGCCTCCTCCTGGAACTTCAAAAGGATGGCAGGCTCACGAACAACGAGCTTGGTGAGCGCATCGCGCTCTCACCGTCGCAATGCTCACGCCGGCGCACCAGACTGGAGGCCGAGGGATATATTCGCAGCTACCGTGCCCACCTCGATCGGGAGAAGCTGGGGCTCGATATGCTGGTGGTCATTTCCGTCACGCTTGCGACCCACAACCGGGACAATGCCCGCCGATTTTCGCAACTAATCAACGGCCTGCCCGAAGTTCTCGAAGCCTACGCGTTGACCGGCGAGATGGACTATCACCTGAAGGTGGCGACTCGTGGGCTCGCCGATCTGTCGAAGTTCGTCAACGACGTTCTGCTGCCGCACGAATCCGTGCAGCACGTGAAAACGTCAATCGTGCTCGACACGCTGAAGACGTTCGAAGGCTATCCGGTGATGATGCCGGGCAGCCGCCATGGCGACAGCGCGCGATAACGGTCAGAGCGGCAGTTCGGTGGAGAATTTCAGCTCGCGCAACACGAAGCTCGAGACCACGGTGCGCACATGCGGATTGCGCATCAGATAGCGGGTCATGAAGGCCTCGTAGCTTTCGACGTCCCTCGCCCTTATCTTCAGCATGTAGTCGAAGGCGCCCGACAAGGCGTAGCACTCCATGATCTCCGGCCGCTCCAGCACCACTGAAGCGAAAGAAGCCACCGCCTCCTCGTGGTGATCCTCCAGCGTGACGTGCGCAATCACGCAGAGCTTGAGATCGAGTTTGCCGGGATCGAGCAGCGTCACGCGCTTGCGGATGACGCCGTCGGCTTCGAGTTCCTGGATCTTTCGCCAGGCCGAGCTCTGCGACATGCCGGCCTTTTCCGCCAGGTCCGCCAACGACAGAGTGCCGTCGGCCTGGATCAGCTGCAGAAGCTTGCGGCGGAAATTCCCAGTTTCTTTCATTTTCGCCACCACATTCGAGAATATCTCCCACCACTATGGCGACAGCCGGCATGAAAGAAAAGAAAATCCGTCAAACACGGAGCATAATGACAGAGATATTGCCATTCCCGGGAGGATCAATCGATGACCAAGGAAAGCAGCTACACTGCCAAACTGCCCGGCCCGGACGGCCTCTATGACTATACCCCCGAAGAAGATGCGATCTGGGGCGAACTCTACCGGCGTCAGATGAAGCTCTTGGCCGATAAGGCTTGCCAGGAATATCTGGACGGCGTCAAACTGCTGGGGCTCAGGCCGGAGAAAGTGCCGCAGCTCCTCGATGTGAACAGACGCCTGAACGAGACCACCGGTTTCGGCGTGGAAGGCGTGCCGGCGCTCATTCCGCCCTCGCGCTTCTATGAACTTCTGTCGCAGGGCAAGTTCCCGCTGGCTACCTTCCTGCGCCGCCGCGAGCATATCGATTATATCGAGGAACCGGACCTGTTCCACGAAGTGTTCGGCCATTGCCCGCTGCTGACCAATCAGAGCTATGCCAATTTCGTCCGGCACTTCGGCGAAACTGCCATGCGCCTCGGCAAGGGCTATTCATGGCATCTGTTCCGGATTTTCTGGTTCACAGTCGAATTCGGTCTGATCAACACGCCGCAAGGCCGCCGCTGTTTCGGCGCCGGCATCGTCTCTTCTCCGAGTGAAGCCAAGGCGGCAACGGAAGGCACGGGGTGCGAATTCCGGCCGTTCGATCTGTTGAGCGTGCTCCGGACGCCCTACCGCATCGATATCCTCCAGCCGATCTACTATGTTATCGACAGCTTTGCCGATCTCGAGGCGATCGTAGAGCAGGATATCGGCGGCGCGATCCTCAAGGCGAAATCGCTGGGGGATTTCGCCCCGGCTTTCGAAGCCAAGGCTTCGTGATTGAAAGCCAACGTCAACGGCTACCGGGCAAGAGGTGAATATACTAGGAGGGGTCTAACGCCGCCTGATCGCGACGCGCCGGAAGGCAGCTGTGGCCGCCGCCTTGTTCAAGTGATCGTCAGATCTGGGTTTCACTTCGGATCGGCGGGACTGCGATTGACGAATTCGACCAGGACGCCCGGCTTGACCATGCCGGCCAGCTCCTCCGCGTCCCAATTCGTCAGCCGCACGCAGCCATGCGAGCCGACCTTGTCGATGAGCTTCGGCTCCGGCGTTCCGTGTATGCCATAGGTCGGCTCGGTCAGGTCGATCCAGACGGTGCCGACCGGACCGTTCGGCCCCTCCGGGATCGTCAGGACCTTGTCGTTCTTTCCCTGCTTGAAGTTGCGCTTCGGATCATATCGGTAGACCGGCATTCGCGCGACGCCCTTGACCTTGTGCTTTCCTGAGGGCGTCGGATTGTCCTCGCTGCCGATCGTGGCGGGATAGACGGCAAGCAGCGATCCATCCTCACCATAGGCCAGCACCTGCCCTGTCTTCTTGTCAACCTCGATACTCCTAACCTTGCCTTCTCTGGGAGGGCCGGGATCAACGACCCACACCTTGTCGCCGGGCGCGAACTGCGAACCCGGGTTGAGCGCATTCAAGAGATCGAGATCCATGTGAAAGCGCTCGGACAGCTTCTCCGCAACGCTGGTATAGCCGAGGCTCTGCATCTTTGCCTTCTCGCCGTAATCCTCAGGGATTCTGTCAACGAGCCCCGTGGCGTCCTCCGGCGAGACGACATAGCTCTCGATGACGGGCGAATTGTCTTCCAACCGGGAGGCTACATCCGGATCCGGCCTGCCGTCTACGGGAAGCTTGTTCATCGCCTCGAAGCCGGCCACCGCCTTGTCGACGTTCTCGCCGGAGAGACCGTCGATCACGCCGGGAGACGAGCCCGCACGGTCGAGCAGGACCTGAAGGCGGATGATCGCCGGGTCCGGATCTGCGGGCGGCAGCTTCCCTTTCCCGATATCGGCAAGGGAAGCGGCATTGATCGCTTCGGGACGAAGCTCCCCCGCGGAAGCGCCGCCAACGGAAAGGGCCAGAGCGAGCAGCGAGATCGGCAGGGCTGTTTTCATGGACAACAAATGGCCGACGTGGGAATTTGTTCCCACACTCTGCTACGAGTCCGCAGGGCCGGTGGCAGGCTCCGATCACGGCGCCTTCGCTTGCTTCCTGACTTCGCGTGCTCTTGCCACGCGGCGGGCGGGCCTCAGTTCTTCGATCGTCGGCTGCCACCATTCCGCATCGTGACGGCGAGGCGTTTTCGCGGGCCAGGTACGGACAAGCTCGTCGAATGTCGGCGCCCGCCAGTACCCCCAGAGATAATCCTCCGTGACCCCGGGATAGAAATCCGAAACGAGAGCCGGATCGACCAGTTCGCCGGTAATTTCCGTAAAGACGACGATCCCATACGACGTGGCCACCGGGCGCCCTGTCGGTGGCAGAGCGTCGGCCGGAAGCGGGTAACGGCGGCGCTTGCGTTCGGCTGTGCGAAGCTTGCTGCGCATCTCCCGTTCGGTTCCCTTCCGCTCCTCGGCGCGCCGTCGCCTCTCCTCCGGTTCGTTTCTGCGAGCCGCCGCTTCGATGTCAGGCCATCTGCGTCTCAGTTCCTCATAGGATCGAAAGGGAACGTGCCATATTCGAAGATCGCCGTCCCATCGCGAGAACGGCACCTCGCGAAGCTCGTCGACGACGGTTTTTGAATAGGGCGTGCGGATTCGAAAGCCGGCCTTGCCGAGTTCCAGATATGGACTGTCGATGGGATCGAAGGCAAAGGCATCGCGCCCCTTCGCATCCGCATGCGCGTCGGCTTCGGCCTCCAGCTCGGCAAGCCATCGGCCGATGCGACGGGACGCGGTTCGGCCGGGAACGAACCAGGCCCTTCGCACGTCGTTCCAGCGGGCACGCGGGAAGCGGTTTCGGAACTGCTCTACAGTCATCCTGTCGTAAGGGAAGGAAACCTCTGCGCCTGGCTTCGGCTCATCGTCACGGGGCGACATCTCGTCCTGGTCAGCGGGCGGTTTTGTTTCGGTCATAGGAGAAGAACGCTTCCGCGCCGGGATCGGTTTCCGGCGCGCCCGTACGTCGCCTTAACGACGCTAGTGAACTGTCTCCGACGGCTTCTGCGGGTGCGAAATGTTATGCAGCGTTGCCATGAGCTTTTCGAACTCATTCAAGACACGGTTGAACTCGGCGTCCGGCATCGTGACGATTTCCGATACTGTCGAAGAAACTGACGCGATCAGTTTATCGATCCAAACGCAGCGATCGGCCGACACATTCCCGAGAACTTCGCGACGGAGTATCTTCAACTCGCGAAGAATGCGAACGATAAGGGCTCCGCGCTCCGCCCTGCTCAAGAACGGAAGCCTTGTCTGCGCCTGGTGGATTTCTGCTATCAGCGTCGTCGCCATCCCCGCTCTCCGCCCCTCAAATACAACCGGATATCACAACCGGTGCGATTACAACACGGACTTTAGTCTGGCTAAGCAGCACGGTACGATTTTGTACGCCTCACCCGGCCACGGTTAATTGCTCGTCGCGACCAGATCCGACATCTCGCAGCTTCGGCGCGGACCATCCCATGGCTGATAGGTGTTGTCTTCCGGCCGATACGATCTGTATCGGGCGGCACATCGGGCTGCCGCCTGGGCACCGACTTTCGTGCCGCCTGCCTCAGGGCTTGCGGCAATATTCTGCTGGAACGGAGAGGAGCATTCGCGGATCTCGCCCCCATAGGATCGGTAGCTGTTGGTCGCAGGATCGAAGGAACGGTAGCGTTTGGCGCACCAGGCAAGGTGCTCGGCGGCGAATTTTGGCTGCGGTGCCTGCAGTTCTGTCGACGGACGAGCGGGTTGCGAAGCCATCCTTGACGCGATTGTCGCCGGAGCCTCGGTGACATAGCTGGAATAGACGGGCGGAATTCGTTCATAATGCTGCCGATGGGGATCGACCTTCACTGGACTCGTCGTCCATAAGTCGGGGGCGGCAAGATCCGTGAGCGCGGGTGGTCCGGAATCCTCCACCACATGCGAGGCAACGGAGGCCGCTGCCATGCAGGCGCCAACCGAGCTGGCAATGCCGAAGGCGACGCTCGCAATGGCATTCATTGGCCCGCTCCCTGCTGTTGTGCCTGGGGAACCCAGACACGAGGCCCGGCGCCGCTGTGACCGCCGGTGGCGACGAGCACGGCGATAATGCCGACGATCGACAAGAGAATGGCGATCAGCGGCACGGCGAGACCAACGGATTTCTCTTCGGAGTAGATCATGTTCCCTCTCCTCGATCCGTGCGGCCGCACGACGACGACGCTGCCGTCCATCGTGCGGCTGATCTGAAGATGATTTAAGAAAGGAAGACGCGGCAGAGCCACGTGAACGATCAGGTCACTTGATCACCTGGATCACCTTGCGCGACGACGGTTCGACAATGACACGCTCGTCATTGACCACCGCGTAGGCATATGTCGGATCGTCCGGAACGGGGGTCACCACGACCGTTTCCGGTAGCGGCTGGCCGACGACCACCTTTTCCTTCACAACGACGCGTGCCGACGGTGCCGGAGCCTCGCGGACATAGGTGACGACCTTTTCAGGCGGCGGATCGATCGCCGTGCCGACGACTGCGCCGGCAACGCCGCCGATGGCAGCACCGGCCGGACCACCAACGATAGCTCCGGTGATTGCGCCACCGGCCGCACCATTGACGGTCGAGGACTGGGCGAATGCGACGCCCGACATCACGGTCATGGCAGTTGCGGCGCCTGCGATAAACTTGAAGAGCATCTTTTCCTCCTTGCTTTTCAATGCGGCCTGCTTGCCGCTGCCAAACCAACTTGCTGGCAACGAGGTCGTTCCACGCCCCGGACCTCGGTCTGAGACATCCCGGCCCTTAGTCTGGATTTCATTATTCGTCAGCCGCGCTATTCTCGAGCCGAACGCCATCGCATCGCGGGCTTGGGCAGGAGACCGAGGGAGATGACACGATCCAACCGTCGGGAAGCAGGACGCAGGCGCCTGGCCATGCGTCTGCCGCAAATGCGGGCGCTGATCATGCAGGCGCGCGACCCGTGGCAGCTCGAGCTTTTCGAGGCCTACCAGATGGCAGTCGAAGCGCGGGATCGGCTTCGAAGACGACGGTTCAATTTGAAGCTGGTGCGGGAATATGACGAGACCTGCGTCGAGATCGAACAGCACGTCATCGGCGCGATGCGCGCGCCTGACTACCCCCACTACTGCCTCATCCCGTAATCGGCGACCGCAGGTTTAATCCGGGCGCCAGGAATGATTGTCCGCACGAGCCCCGAGCACAGGTAATCGGCGCGCGAGAAGATTGCCGGAAGCGGTCAAGGGGCCCGGCCGGAGGCGACCAGGGCGCTCATGCTGCCGCGAGGACGGGCGCCATAGCGGGACGCCACCCGCTCGGCCACCTCATCAATGATCTCCGACATGCGCTCCGGCGCCCGCCATTCGATTTCTCCGCTGAGCGGCGTGCCCCGGCAGAAAGCGGTCGCGATATCCTGTGCTGTGGCCGCGATAGAGGTCAGTTCGAGCCGTTCGCAGGAAACCGCCTCGAATCCCGCCGATGATACTTCAGCCTTGATCGGGCTGGGGTCGAAGTAAGAATATGGCAAGCGCCTGAGGAAATCGGGAGGATCTGACGGGAAAAGGCTTGTCAGACATTCGTCCACACATCTTGCGAAGTCGTTGGCAGCAAGCGAATCCCACGTCGAAAACAGGAAATGGCCTCCGCTCCGCAACACTCTTTTCGCCTCGCCATAGGCCTTCGGCCTATCCGGAAAGAACATGACGCCGAACTGGCAAACGACGAGATCGAACATCAAAGGGGCGAACGGCAGATCTTGCGCATCCGCGTGCATCCAATGCGTTCGCGACATCGTCACCGATGGTGCGCCGACGTCGATCATCGCCTGGCTGAGATCGGTGGCAACGATCTCGGCGGCCGGATCGAGCTTCGCCCGCAGAGGGCGTGTCAAGGCGCCGGTCCCCGCCGCGACTTCGAGCACGCTGACCGGCTTCGACCGTTCGGCCACGATTGCCATTTCCAACGCATAGGGCTCAAAGAGAATCGGCACGAGAAGGGCTTGGTAAAGATCGGCGACGCCTGCCCCGAAAGGAGGGGGAGGCGCGACAAATGCGGCATCCGCACCGTCATCGATGTTCGCAGAAACTGTCACCACACGTCTCCAAACGCAGCTCCATCGAAGTTGAAATATGGCTGAATCGGATGTTGTCCACGGGGACGGACCTTGGTCCCAGGCCTCTTCGACCGAAGTCCGCGAATCGGAACGGTCGCCTGACCGCGTCGTTTGAACGGTATGGAAGGAGATCCGCTTATGCCCCAAAGGAACAGATCCCATGTCAACGATGCCTGGAACGCCTCCGTCATTGCCCTCGTCATCGTTCTGGCCGGTCTCCTCTATGTCTTCGGCGCAGCCATGTCAGGCGATAGCATTCATTTGACCGAGAGCATCAGAGGCGCTGAGGTCTTCGATACCAGGAATCTGCCCTGATACAGTCTGGAAAAACTCTAAAGACGCTGTAGGTTAGTCGGCAAAGTCTCTTGCCGGTATCAAAATGAATTGGCTGCGCCGCTGGAATGCCCGCTCACTCGCCTCGCAATTTTTCATCGCGGGTGGCTTGGTCTCGATCGCCGCCATGTTTCTCGTGGGTGTCCTTGTCACCCATCTGATCGAGGAAGCCGTCATCCATAATTCCGGCGCGGCGACGGCGCTTTACGTCGACAGTGTGGTGGCGCCGCTGCTTCCCGACATGCAAACGGAATCGCTGCTGGACGAAGGCAGCGCTCAGGCTCTCGACGAAACACTCGGTCAAGGGGCGCTTGGCAGGCGCCTTGTCTCCTTCAGGTTGTGGCGAAACGACGGCACCATCCTCTATTCGAACGACAAGGAACTGGTGGGCCAGAAGTTTCCCCTGAACGCGAAGCTGCAGAAGGCATTCGCCGGCTCGCTCGTTGCGCGTTACGAGATTGCCGACGACCCGGAAAGCGGTGCCGAGCGCGCGCTCGGCAAGCCGCTGATGGAAATCTACAATCCGGTTCTCCAGCCGTGGTCCGGCCAGGCGGTTGCTGTGCTCGAATTCTACGAGACCGCGGAAGGCCTCGGCGACAGTCTGGCGCACGCGAGGCTGCAGAGCTGGGGAGCAGTCGCCGCCCTGACAGGCGTCTTTTTCCTCGTTCTCTCCGCCCTGGTGTTTCGCGGAAGCCGCACGATAGAAGCGCAGCGCAGGGATCTCAAGGAACGGGTCAAGGAATTGTCTGCGCTGCTGGCGGAAAATCGCGGGCTGCAGCGGCGGCTGCAGCGCGCCTCGCAGCGCGTGGCGGCGCT
The DNA here is from genome assembly GCF_002204185.1 of Rhizobium esperanzae. Lineage (GTDB taxonomy): Bacteria > Pseudomonadota > Alphaproteobacteria > Rhizobiales > Rhizobiaceae > Rhizobium > Rhizobium esperanzae. The sequence continues at coordinate 138,753 of NZ_MXPU01000019.1, forward strand.
GAACGAAACATATCTGCGCAGCATCGGCGCCGATCTTCACGACGGTCCGGCACAGCACATTGCCTATGCTTCACTGCGACTGGACAGCGACTTGTTGATCAACGCATCCACCGAACCCGAAGCACGCGAAAAAGAACTTGCCTGGATACGCTCGAGCCTCGCGGAGGCCATGACGGAAATCCGCAATATCTGCAGCGGACTGGTGCTCCCGCAGATCGAAAAGTCCTCCATCACCGATATCGTGCTGCGGGTCGTCGAAGCGCACCGGCACAAGACCGAAACCGTTGTCGAAACGATCATCGACGAGGATGGACCCGAGCTCGCTGCTGCCGTAAAGATCTGTATCTATCGCTTCGTTCAGGAAGCCTTGAACAATGCCTATCGCCACGGCGGCGGCGTTCTGCAGACCGTGAAAGCCGTGTCGCATAATGGTCATGTTTGTGTGGAGGTCAGTGATCGTGGCGATGGGTTCGACCCGACGGAGGTGAGGCCGACAAGCCTCGGCCTGGTGGGGCTGCGCGAACGCATCGACAGCCTGGGGGGATCTTTCGATATCAAAACGGGTGAAGGAGGAACGACCGTGACCATGACCTTCGAGCCAATGGAAGCTGGAGAATAGAGATGAAACCCATCACCGTCGGCGTGGTGGACGACCACCCGCTTTTTCGCGAGGGTGTAACGCGCAGCTTGTCGGAGATGAGCGACTTCGTGGTCATTGGCGAAGGGGCCAGCAGCGAAGATGCCGCCATGATCGCATCGAACAACCTCCCCGACGTGATGCTTCTCGATGTCTCGATGCCCGGCGGCGGATTGGCTGCGATCGCCGACGTCCTGGCGCTCAGCCCGACGACGAAAGTGCTGATGTTGACGGTATCCGAGGAGGTGGACACGCTGCTCGGAGCCCTGCAGCAGGGCGCGATGGGCTACGTTCTCAAAGGTGTCGGTTCACGCGGCCTCGCCGAAGCGATTAAAACCGTCCTCGGCGGGTCGCGATATGTCTCGCCGACGATGTCGGCGAAGGCGATGGAAAATTCGCTACAAAACGGAAACTCCGACAAGAACAGTCTGACGCCAAGGGAGCGCGAGGTGATGGATCTCGTCGCCCAAGGTCTGTCAAACAAGCATATCGGCCTGCGCCTCAATCTGCAGGAAAAGACCGTGAAGCACCATATGACCCAGATCCTGAGCAAGCTCGGCGCCTCCAACAGGACCGAAGCGGCGCTGCAATGGCGCGAACGGCGATAGCGCCCGCTCGAGCTTCGATCCCTACGGCGCCGTTTTCCGCATTCTGCCTCAGCGAAGGAAATTGCTCAGCCGGTTTGCGTCGCCGGCCGTCGCCTGCCGGCTTATGATCGTCCTGCCCTTCGAGTCCTTCATGATATAGCGGCCACTGCGCAGGCTTTCGGTGATGCCGTTGGCGTGGCGAACGTTGATCGACCCATCGATGCCTTCGGTCGCTCTGGCCTTCGATCCCGTCGACGAGGCCGAGGATGAAGAGGATCCGGCGTTGCTGTTGGAGCTTCCACCTGCGCTGCTGCCGGAACCATTACTGCCGTTTCCGCCCCCGCCGCCATTGCCTCCCCCGTTGCCATTCCCTCCGCCGTTGCCATTTCCTCCGCCGTTGCCGCCGCCGTTATTGCCGTCCTTTGCCGCTGCGTGTTTCACCGTCAGAACGCGAAGGGAGCCATCGAGATTGATTGTTACAGGCGATGCGGCAACCACGAGGGCGACGGCAGCGCAGCCGCCCAATCTCAAAAAACCCCGTTTCGAGATAGTCAATGCCATTGCCTTGTTCATCCGTTCTTCGCCGTTCCTACGCCTATTGGACGCCTTGAGAATTTTCGCCTTTCTGAGGGCTAAATGCAACCGGACCTAGGTACTAAGAAAAGGCAGGACTTTGGTCCGGCATGCAGTGGATGCGCCCCCAAAAAATACGAGCGATGTCATCACAAATACTGCCTCGGCGCGTATATTGTCGACATCGTCGCCATGGTGTTGCTGGACAAGGCGCAGACGCATTTTTCTGGAACTTCTTTCCTCGTCACCGCTTTGATTATCAAATTGCAACAGAGGAAACCGCGATGCCGAACCCGAATGATTCACCCGCCGTCCAGTCCCTGCGAAAAGAGCAGGCAGAGCAGCGAAAACAGTCCGGAAAGGGCGAACTCGACAAAGCGATCGAAGATACGTTTCCCGCGTCTGATCCTGTTTCCGCCACCCATACCTCCATTCCCGTCGGCCGCAGCGATGTCGAGGCGGCTGAGCGGGTGAAGCGGGAGCCAGATCCGACCGCCATTGACCAAGAGTATCCGCTGGTCGATCAGGCCCTGCAGACTTCGCACGCCTCGGACAGATTCGATGCCGACCGCGAGGAACTGCGCGCGCTTCAGAAAGAAGCCGGTCGGATGGCTGAGTCCGCGGCGGAGCTGGCGTCCGGAACGGCCCGTCTGGCAAAGGCGGAAGCTAGGAGTTTCGTCCAGGATATGGAGGATAGGATACGCCGGCAGCCGCTGACTGCCGCAGCGATCGTCGCCGCCATCGCCTTCGTGTACGGCGCAACGCGCTGAAAGGGCGGCATCATGGCGAGTCGATGGACTGGCTGTCTGCACGGATCCTGCGCGCGACAAAAGAACCTGGAAGAACGCGGCGGGCTTTCGGATCTGGCCAGCACCGCCTCGACATGATCTCTCATGAAAATCGCATCCTACAACGTGAACGGGATCAACGGGCGACTGACCAACCTGCTGCGCTGGCTGAAAGAGGATGCCCCCGATGTAGCCTGCCTTCAGGAATTGAAAACCGACGACGCCAGGTTTCCGCGAATAGAGATCGAACGGGCCGGCTACGGCGCCGTCTGGCACGGGCAGCGATCCTGGAACGGCGTCGCCATCCTGGCAAAGGACAAGACACCGATCCTGACACGGCGCGGTCTTCCGGGCGACCCAGACGACACCCACAGCCGATATATCGAAGCCGTCATCGACGGCATGCTGATCGGATGCCTGTATCTGCCGAATGGCAACCCTTTTCCCAGCGCCAAGTTCGAATACAAGCTCCGCTGGTTCGGGCGCTTGCACGCCTATGCCGCCGAACTGCTCGAAATCGAGGTGCCTTCCATCCTTGCCGGCGATTTCAACGTCATGCCGACGGAGATCGACGTCTACAAGCCGGAGCGCTGGCGAGACGATGCACTTTTCAGGCCCGAAGTCCGCAAAGCCTACGCCCGGCTCGTCTCCCAGGGTTGGACGGATGCCGTCAGGCATCTGCATCCGGACGAGCGCATCTACACCTTCTGGAAATATTGGCGGAACAGTTTCGAGCGCGACGCCGGGCTTCGGATCGACCACTTTCTGCTCAGCCCGACAGTGGCGCCGTGGCTCCGATCGGCAACCGTCCGGCGCAAGCCCCGGAGTTGGGAGCATACGAGCGACCACGCACCCGTCATGATCGAGCTCGATCTTCCGGCAGCTGAAGCCGTGTGAGCGGCAATGCATCGGCCGCAGAGTACGGAACCTGCGATGCCTGCTGGAGTTAGCTCTGCAAAGGAGATTGTCCGATGCGTATGAAACCTATTCCCGATTCCGTTAAGCTTCCGCCCAAGTCGTTGAACGAGGATACTCAGGACGATGAGCTGCCCGAGGCAGGTGTCGACGACCAGCGCAAGCCTCCCGTCAGCATGGGCAGCAGCCGCGAGGCAGGCGACGGCGTCCCCGGCTCCGATCCTGAGACAGGCCGCGTCGATCAGAAGGGGCGCATTCCTGCCCCGCAATTCTCCAACCGGAAGTGATCGTCATGGGCGAGAGCAAGAGTTATCTCAATACCGACGAAATCCAGGCCGACGATCAATTGTCGCCGAAACCCGTCGAAGGAAAAGATCCACCCCGGCATGTGCGCAAAAGCGAGGAATCCGTTGCCGAAGGCTCTGACGATACGGAGCGCATCCGGGTTCCGCCAGCGGTCGCCAATCCTGATTGATACGATGACAGCATCGCCTCATTCGCCACCGTCCAGATCATAGATGCGGCCCGTCAACCAGGCGGGCCAGTCGCGCTCGAAAAAGGATCTGGCATCTTTATCCAGTTCGCGGTTCGGACGGGTTGAAAGCCTGACCTCTTCGCCTTCGAGCCGAACGACGATCTGCTCCTTGCGATGCGCTTCGGTTTCCTTGCGGAAACGATAGTCCTCCAGCGGACCGGCACTCGCCAGCGGCAGGAATTCGCCCTCCGCATCGCAGATCGCGCGTGCTCCCCGACTGCCGCCGCCCCTGCCGATGAAGAAGTCCAGGGCGCTCAGCACCGCCTCCGAGGCGAGCGCCATGTGCCGCCATTGCACGCCTCGGACCGCTTCGGCCGCGCGCTCGTAGGCGAGACCGTTGGCGCGGATTTCGGCGTTCAGCGCCCGGGCTTCGATCAAGGCCTGGCGGACGCTCCTGTGATCACAGATGATGCCCGCCTTCTCGCTCATGCGCGCCTGCACGGCCGAGCGGACCGCTTTGACAGTGAGCGGGCTTTCGGCCCGCAGAGCGGAAAGGAGGTCGGCAATGCCCGCCTCTGCGACCTCCGGGACACGTCCCGCGGCAGGCCGCTTTGCCCCGCCGGCGCCGATATGTTCGGCCACCCTGGTTCCGAAGACCTGCCCGGCATTCAGCGCCGCTCCACCGGGCCTTGTTACCCCATGCGTGCCAGCCGCCTCTCCGATCGCGTAGCAGCCACCCAGATTGGTGCGGCCCCAGCTGTCGACCATGATGCCGCCGTTCATGTGCTGGTTGTTGACCGCGAACTCCAGCGGCCCTGCGGCAATATCGATCTTGTAACGGCGATAGAGCTCGATCGCGAGCGGGTTCATATGTTTCAATCGATGAATCGGCATTTGCTGATCGGCGCCAGCCTTGCCGAGATAGAGGCGAACGTCCTCGTCCAGCCTCTCCAGGCTGAATGGCAGGTCGCCGGGAACGGGCAGAGGATTGCGATTGAAGTCCATAAAGACGCGCCGACCGGCTGCGGTCTCACGGTAAATGGCGAGATCGACCAGGCTCGAGCCGAAATCAAGCAAGCGGGTCGCGTGGAACGGCCATTGATAGCCCTTACGGAAGATGTTCGACGCCAGCTCCTGGGTACTTCGATAATATCCCGCCAGAAAATGGTATTCGGCGCCTTCGCCGTCGACCGAATAGATATGCGGAATCGCCTGGACGTACGTGCCGGACAGATTCCAAGGGAATCCCTCTCTGCGCGTTCCAATGCCGAACTGGCTTTCGGTCAGGTTGACGAGTTCGACGCCCGCCTCCAGCGCCAATCCGAGGGAGCCGAAGCAGCCGTTGGGATAAACGCTGTCGCGATAGAGTTCGCCAGGCCCGCCGGCGGCAAGCACGATGACGCCACTCACGAACAAGGCGATGCCGAGCGGGTTCTCCTGCGTACGGTCGCCGGCGCGCATGACGAGCATGCCGGCGATATTACGCACAGCCCCCTCGCCCTCGGTGAGGATTTTCACCGCGGTGGTCTGGTTGTAGAATGGCACACCCAGTCGGATCGCCTCCTCCGCCAGCACCTTGACCATCAGTCGTGAGGTGCGCGGGCCGCAGCTGGTGGCGCGGCCGACCTCGTCATGGTCGGTCTGATATCTCAGTGTTCCGCCAAGCGGATCCTGGGGCAGCGGCAGCCCCAAGAACTGCAGCGATGCCATCATCCGTGACGAGCCGACCGCTTCGACATAGGCCGTGTCCTCGTCCATGGCGCCGCCGCTGCCGATGGCGCGGGCCATCGCCCGGTAATTATCGCCCTGATCGGCCGTGTTCGCGGTGTGGAGGGTTTGCTTGTCGGAGCCAGAGCAGGCCGAGGTTCCGCCCCATGCGCTTTGGCTGATGATGACGACATCGACGCCGCGCCGCTTCATTTCCACCGCCGCACGCAGACCTGCGGCGCCCGATCCCACGACGACGCAGCCGGCTCGGTAGATCGGCGTCGCGATGCCAGCGAGCCGGACCTCTTCCGAAGCGACGCCTTCGGCTGGAAGGCGCGGCATATCGATATCGGTCAGTGCGTCAAGAATTTCCTGCGGGACATCTATCGTCATCGGCGCACCACAATCAATTGAGCGGGATATCAACCCAGCGTCTCTGCCGGGAAGACTCCATGCAGGCGTCGACGATCTGGCAGATGTGGTGGCCGGTATCGAATGTCGGCCACATTGGTCTGTTTGCGACGATCGATCTTATGACCTCGGCCACCTCGATGATCTTGCTTTCATTGTAGCCTATGCCGAAGTTCGGCAACGGAAGGAAAGCCCTGAAGGTCGCATTCTCAGGACCGACGTCGATCTCGCGAAAGCCGCGCCGTCCCGTGCTGTCGTCGTTGGTGTAGAAACGCAGCCGGTTTATCTCGTCATAGGTATAGGCGATGCTGCCTTTCGTTCCATAGACCTCGTAGGTCTGCATGAATTTGCGGCCGGTGGCGACGCGGCTGAAGTCGACGATGCCGGCGGCGCCGTTTTCGAACCGGCAGAGCAGGTTCGTCGCGTCGGGATTGGTGATATCGGCCCATGCCTCGTTGCCTGACAGTTTCACCTGCTCACCATAGGCAAGGCCCGCGACGATCGGCCGGCGCGGAGTGACAATGAGATTGTCGGCGATCAACGAGCTGACGCGGCCGACGAGGAAATCCATGAAGCTGAAGATGTGCGAACCGGTGTCGCCGACGATCCCGGTCGGCGCGAGCTTGCCATCGGCGCGCCACATGAACGGTGCTATGGGATCGCCATACATGTCGACGTGCTGGCAGCCGCGAAACAGCTTGATCTCGCCGATTTCACCGGATTCGATGATCTCTTTCGCCAGATCATGAACGGGGTTTCGGGGAAAGGCGTGTCCGACACGCGTAACGACACCCTTTTCTCTGGCGATCTCGGCCAGCTCCCGCGCTTCATCGGCGGTGTTTGCCAGCGGCTTCTCGCAATAGACATGTTTGCCGGCCAGCAGAGCGGCCTTGGCCACCGGATAATGCAGATGGTCGGGTAGGCAGATATCGATGAGATCGACTTCGGGATCGGCAACCGCCAGCTTCCAATCCTGGTAGATCCTGGCCCCCGGCGCCCTGTTGCCGATATCCTGCGCTACGTCAGGGTTGCTGTCGACAAGCGCCACGATCCGCGCCGTTCCGTCCGACACGCCGAAGAAATGCGGAAAGGTTTGATAGGCCATCGTGTGGACCTTTCCCATCCAGCCCGAGGCGCCAAGCACTGCAACTTTCACTTCAGACATTGTCCATTACTCCTTAGCGGATCTCGGCGCGGGCCCGCGGCCTGGTATCATTGCGTTCATAGGCGAAGATCGCCGACGGCAGCGCCGGCAGGCCCCGGATGAGGTCCGATCCTTTTTCACCGACCATGATCGTCGGCGCGTTGGTGTTGCAGGACGGCACACGCGGCATGACGGAGGAATCGCAGACCCTCAGGCCTTCGAGGCCGCGAACCTTGAGATCCAGCCCGACAACCGCGTCAGAGCCCGTTCCCATCTTGCAGGTGCCGACCGGATGATGGTCGGTCTTGGCGTTGGCGCAGCCATAGTCGAAAAGCTGCTCGTCGGTCATGACGTTGGGCCCGGGAAGTCTTTCGGCCATGACATAGGGTTTCAGCGCCGCCTGCTGCATGATTTCGCGGGCGATCTTCAGCCCCTCCAGCGACATCTTCCTGTCGTGAGGATCGGACCAGTAGTTAGGATCGATCAAGGGAGCCGCAGCGGGATCGGCGGATGAGAGACGCACCGTCCCTCGCGAGCGAGGATGCAGATAGGCCGAGTTCAGCGTCACTCCGGCATTCTTGAGCCGCTCGACGCCTGCTTCGATGCCGGAACCCAGGCCGAGGTGGAACTGAATATCAGGAGACCGTGCGTCGGGATCGGCATACCAGAAGCCGCCGGTCTCGAAGAGCGACGAGGCGACCGGACCGGTGCGGAAGAGGACATATTGTATCCCCGCCCAAAGCGTGCGGTGGAGCTTCGCAACGCCGTCATAAGTATGATCGCCGGTACATTCGGCGATAACGAAAAGATCGAGATGGTCCTGAAGATTGCCGCCGACGCCGGGCAGATCGTGGAAGGGCTTGACGCCGACCGAGGTCAAATGGTCGGCCGGCCCTATGCCGGACTGCAAGAGGAGCTTCGGCGATCCGATCGCGCCTGACGAGACCAAGACTTCGCGTTCAGCACGCACGACCTCCAGACCGTGTCCGGTGGCGATCTCGACGCCGATGGCGCGGCCTGCCTCCAGCACGATGCGGACGACACGCGCGCCCGTCCGGATCGTCAGATTCTTCCGGTTTTTGATCGGCGAGAGATAGGCATAGGATGCCGATGAGCGGCGCCGGTTGCGCTGGGTGAGCTGGTAAAATCCGACGCCGGCCTGCTGGCGGCCGTTGAAGTCGTGATTGTAGGGTATGCCGAGCTCCTGTCCCGCGCGGATATAGGCGTCGCAGATCGGCAACGGTGCAGCCGGCATCGAGACCCCCAGCGGACCGCCATAGGCGTGGTAATCGTCGGCGAAACGTTGATTGTCCTCGGCACGTTTGAAATAGGGCAGGATCGAGCGGTAGTCCCAGCCCTCGCAGCCGTCTTCCCTGGCCCAGAGATCATAATCGGCCGCGTTTCCGCGGGTGTAGAGCTGCGCATTGATCGACGAGCCGCCGCCGATGATCTTTGCCTGGGTGTAGCGAAGCACCCTGCCCTTCATGTGCTTCTGGGGAACGGTTTCCCATCCCCAGCTGGCGACGCCCTTGGTCATCTTGGCGAAGCCGGCGGGCATGTGGAAAAGAGGATTCCAGTCGCCTCCGCCCGCTTCAAGAAGCAGCACTTTGACGTCGGGATCTTCGCTGAGCCGGCTTGCGAGGACGCAGCCTGCAGGGCCGGCACCGGTGATGACATAATCGAATCCCATTTTACTGTCCTATTTGAAGCCGGCGTGCACCGATGGACCTGCCTGTGTCTGCAATTCCGTCGACGCGATGTGGTGGGCAACTCTGAGCGCTTGGCTGGCGACGGTCAGCGCGGGATTGACCGCAGCCGACGTGGGCAGAAAACCGGCGTCGACGACGAAGAGGTTGCCGTGATCGTAGGACCGGCAGTATGGATCCAGTGGCGCCGTTGCCGGGTCGTTTCCGATGCGGATCGTTCCGCACTGATGGGACGGCGTGCGTTTGTCGAAGGGTCTCGACAGCACGATCGGAAAACCGATCGACCGAAGGATCGCCTTCAGCTTGGCGACAAGGGCAAGATGCGCGTCCCAGTTGGTCCTCTGCCATTTGAGGACGATCCGATCGCCGTCGACCATCACGCGGCTTTCAGGATTCGGAACGTCCTCGCTCATCGCATAGAAGTCGATGGCATGGTCCGTCATGAAACGCAGAAGCCATTCCGGCGCCTGCGGCAGAGAGCCTTTGAGGACCTTTTCGGAAATGCGTCCCAGCAACTGCACATTGCCGAGCGGCGGTCCGCCCTCCCCGTCCGACAGATAGAAGTCGTTGAAGCCGAAGGTCTTCTGGTAGACAGCGGTGTTCCTGAAGCGCGGCGAGACTGCTATCACAGCCGAGGCGTTGTGGTTCATGAAGTTGCGGCCCACCTGATCGGAAGAGTTGGCGAGCCCCCTCGGGAAGCGGTCGTTTTTCGAACGCAGCAAAAGCACGGATGACTGAACCGCGCCGGCGGAAAGGATGACGATCCTGGGCGAGACAGTCAGCGTCTGTCCGTCCTTGACATAGGTGACACCGTCGATCCGGCTCCCCGCCCCGGTGTCGAGCCGTATCACCCGTGCATTTATCTCGAGCCGCACGTTCTCGTGTTTCAGCGCCACAGCGAGTGCCGCGGTTTCGGCATCCATCTTGCCGTCTTGTGAATTCGGATGTGCATCCCAGGGCGTGCGCGCCTTGGAGAGCCAGGCGTCGAGATCCAGGCCGAGCGGCAGCGAAAACGGATGCAGTCCTTTCGCCTTGAGGCGTGCCCTGATGTCGGCGATCGGCGCCTCGTCGGGCACGGGCGGGAATTCGTAGGCAACCGAGTGATGCGGTTCGGTCGGATCTTCGCCAAGACTGCCGCGGACTTGATACATCAGCTCCGCTTGCGAATACCAGGGCTCCATCTCTTCATAGGGAAACGGCCAAGCCGGCGACACGCCTTCCCGATGTTCGATGACGTCGAAATCTTCTCTGCGATAGCGCGACAAGACGGCGCCGTAGAATTTCGAATTGCCGCCGACATTGTAGTAGTTCCCGGGGTTGAAGCCCCTGCCGTTCGCCTCGTACCAGGTTTCTTTCGGCCGGAAATGTCCACGCTGGAAGATGGCACGCTGATCGCGATTGACGGGAAGATCGGCGATATGATCGCCGGCTTCGAGGACCAATATCTCAGCGCCTGATACAGCCAGGCCGGCAGCGACTGTGGCGCCGCCGACGCCCGAGCCAATGATGACGATGTCTGGCGAACTGCTCATGTCAACACCTGCCCGTCACACGATCCGCACCTGGCTGTCCGGATCGAAGAACACCGCCTTGTCGAGATTGAAGGCGAGGCGTGTGTTCTGGCCTGGGGCGATGCCGGCATCGGCGCGCAGGCGGGCGACGACGGATTTGCCGCCGAGCTTGGTGACGGCAAAGGTGTCGGAGCCGGCCGGTTCGACCACCTCGATCAGGCAATCGTCCTCGGTCAGCGAGCGCGCCTTGCGGTCGGCGCCGTCGGGATCGGTCAAGGCTTCGGGACGGATGCCGAAGATCACCGGCTTGCCGGCATAGGCGGACAGGCCGTGATTGCCGGAGACGACCGGCAGCC